>NZ_JACWUN010000047.1 GCF_014773365.1 Pelovirga terrestris | reverse complement strand
ACGCTTCACGCTGGCTGGTGCAACTTTGAGTCGCGGCTTTTTGTGAAAGGTCATGCTATAGCCGAGGAAGCTGCGGTTCCACGGTCGGTCTACGGCACTTTTGCTCCGATTGACCTTGAGTTTCAGCTGCTCTTCGAGGTACTGGCTCACCGAGTCCATGACCCGCTGTGCGCTGCGTCTGCTCTGCAAGTAGATATTGCAGTCGTCGGCATAGCGGCAGAAGCGGTGGCCACGGCGTTCCAGTTCCTTGTCTAATTCATCGAGAAGGATGTTCGACAGCAGCGGGGAGAGTGGCCCACCTTGCGGGGTCCCTTCCATCCGTGGCGAGACAGTTCCTCCTTCGAGCAGACCTGCCTGTAGGTAACGACGAATGAGCCGTAACACCTGTTTGTCTTTGACTCTCCGCGCAATCCTCGTCATTAAAATGTCGTGATTGACACGGTCAAAGAACTTCTCCAGATCCAGATCGACAATCCAGCGATAGCCTTCAGCAACATGCTGCCGGGCCTTTCGGACGGCTTGCTGGGCACTGCGTCTGGGACGAAACCCGTAGGACGCTTCGGAGAAGTGCGGTTCGAAGATGAGCATCAACT
>NZ_JACWUN010000046.1 GCF_014773365.1 Pelovirga terrestris | reverse complement strand
TCCTCGAACTCTACCGCCAGATCCTCGCCGCGTTGGGCATTACCAAGGCCGGTGCTTCACGGGCCATGATGGCGTACCGGATTAAACAGCAGATTCTCGATCTGGTCACCGGCAAGAAGATGAAAACTCTGCTGGTCATCGATGAAGCGTCCCTCTTACGCCTCGATGTCTTTGCCGAGCTCCACACCCTGACTCAGTTCGAGCAGGATTCCAAACCTTACCTGCCGGTTATTCTCGCCGGTCAGGCCAACCTGGTGGACAACCTCAGCTATCGCGCCAGCAAGCCTCTGGCTTCACGGGTCGTCACTCGCTGCCACTTGGCCGGTATTGACCGCTGCGCAATGGAAAACTATCTGCGCCATCACCTGCAGATAGCCGGTTGCGATCGCATGCTGTTTGAGGAGGCTGCCGTGACCGCCATTCATCAAGGTTCAGGAGGACTTTATCGCAAAGCCAACTTCCTGGCCCGGGGCGCACTCATTGTTGCTGCCAGAAACGAGTCAAGCGTGGTGACCGCCGAGCATGTCCAGGCAGCCAGTACGGAAATCTTTTAAGGGAGGTGTGCGATGAATATCTACGAGGATCAGAATACTGAAACGACCTTCGATGAATTGACGGCCCTGGTGGAACAACTGGTGATGAGTC
>NZ_JACWUN010000045.1 GCF_014773365.1 Pelovirga terrestris | reverse complement strand
AAGGGAGGTGTGCGATGAATATCTACGAGGATCAGAATACTGAAACGACCTTCGATGAATTGACGGCCCTGGTGGAACAACTGGTGATGAGTCTGATGGCGGCCAGCCTGCGGAACATCATCAACACGCATCAAGCGTACCAGGATATGGCTGATTCCAGATCACATCCGAAAGAAGAAGAACCTTTTTAACACTACCACCGTGACCGGCGAGTGCCGGTCACGGTGTGACAAAAGTCCATTGATGTGACAATCTATCTAATGGTTCCATATAGTTAGACAATCTATGGCCATTTACTGGGGCAAACAACAATACGACTAACATCTACGCTGAGACTGACCTCGAAACCAAAGCGCGGGCTTTGGCCACCTGTGCCCCTGACACAGGGAGCAAGGTGAAGCCCTGGCGAGACAAACCCGGCCTGATGGAGTTTCTCCGCGGGTTGTAACCGGGAACTTATGTGGCGCCCAAATGTCTTTCGACGGCAAGCTATCAAGCCCCCGAGGCAAGGCGCCACATATTTTTTTGCGCCACATACTGGTAGGGAGAATAAGGGAGGGTTGTCTTGTGCTCAATGGCCAGCCTGGCCAGCCCCTGGCGGGTCTCCTCGGCGAGCATGGCAGCTCCATTGTCGGTCAACAGAGCCCGGGGCAGACCCCGTTTGAGGAAGGCCTGGGTTAGGCCGTGGA
>NZ_JACWUN010000044.1 GCF_014773365.1 Pelovirga terrestris | reverse complement strand
CTTGATGGCGCCTCCCCCATTAAACGGGATCCAAAAGCGCCTGCAGACACCTGATCAGCCCGGCGACAGGATCACTACGCGACCGGATAAAGCGCTCTATCAACCCCTGCGGAAGGTCCTGCGGCGCAACGACCGGCAACAACAGCCCGCGCAACCGTTGCCAACACCGGCTTGGTGGGAACAGTTCATGAAAATAGCGCCGCCAGCGCTCAAGGGTTGAGCGAGACAGACAGAACAAACCATGAAGACGACGAAGCGTATAACCGCCCTGACGCAAGGCACTGATCACCAGCACAGCCACGCGCCAAAACACTCGGCGACCCCAATACAGAACCGATGGAGGAAGGGTACGACGTCGACAATGCCCGCAGCACAGGCTCAGGCGTAGAGTATAGTCTTCAGGAAGATCCGGGGGACCACCACGAGGTTTGCGCCGGTAAGGCGCTTGATGTAGCGGTCCCCTGCAGAAGGGCAGCCTTTGATCCGGGTCTGTTCGGCCAGATCAACATCAATCTTGTGAAGCAGGGCAAATAATGATGTTCTTCGGAGGATGGTATGGTCTATCATGGTCCTTGCCTTTCTTATGGCAAGGAGCCCCTTGATATCCGCCAAGATAACTGAGGGGGCTCCTTTTTTATTCCCCCACGTATCTTGTCAAATATCTCTTATTTTTCCATCAATTTTTTTGGCCACGCTCA
>NZ_JACWUN010000043.1 GCF_014773365.1 Pelovirga terrestris | reverse complement strand
TCGACAATCCAGCGATAGCCTTCAGCAACATGCTGCCGGGCCTTTCGGACGGCTTGCTGGGCACTGCGTCTGGGACGAAACCCGTAGGACGCTTCGGAGAAGTGCGGTTCGAAGATGAGCATCAACTGCTGATGCATGGCCTGCTGGATAAGCCGGTCGAGGACGGTGGGTATCCCGAGGGCGCGCGTTCCCCCTGATGCTTTGGGGATGTCGACTTTGCGCACCGCTTGAGGCCGATACTCGCCCGCCAGCAGTTGTTCTCGGATGCAGGGCCAGTTGTGCCGTAGGTAAGCGCTAAGGTCGCTGACGATCATTCCATCGATACCGGCGGCTCCCTTATTGCTCACGACCCGCTTGAATGCGGCCTGCATATTCTCACGGCTGAGGATTCTCTCCATCAGCCGCTGTGCTTCCGGGCAGGGGTGCTCCTCGGTTGCCGTGCCCCTTGTCACACCATCGGCATACTCTGGCGACTTCCGGTCGCTACCCTTTGCCATGGCACCGGATATCTCAATCCGGTCTTCTGCAACTTCAGTGGTCATCGAAACTTCGGCTCCTGTCCAACGCTTCGTGTTCAGCCCTTCACTTAAGGTGGTTAGCCCAGCTACTATGGCATCTGCTGACTTCTGTCGATCCATCGGAACATCTCTCGATATTCCTAGCACAAGGCAGACCAACAGATCTCCCCGGGTAATGCGCGTGACCTTCCTCCCATATACCCGCCACATATACAGCCTCACCCTCCCGGATGACTATTGGGCTTTGAAGATCTACGCCTTCTCGCCCGAATGAAGCTGCCTCGTATGTGATTTCTGTTCGTCGGGCCGGGAGTTTGCCTGCGGCTTCCTTCAGATTCCACCTCGCGGTGGACACCCTTGCCGTTCGGCTAGCGGTTCCCGTCATCAGGGTCCGCAGAGGACTTTCACCTCCAAGTCACCATTTGGTCACCACAGCCAAATGGATGGTGCTTGAGCACCACGCGCCCTGCCGGGCGCAC
>NZ_JACWUN010000042.1 GCF_014773365.1 Pelovirga terrestris | reverse complement strand
TGCAGCGCAAACGGGTTGCCTCCCATGTCCGCTCTTACCAGAAGGGTCGTCACACCACGGTCAGCGACCACATGCCCAAAGGCCATCAGGAGTATGCTGACTGGACCCCGCAGCGACTGATCCGTTGGGCCGCTAAAATGGGTCCTCAAACGGCCGCTGTGACCGAAATCATCCTGGCCTCACGGCAACATGCCCAACAGGCCTTCCGCAGTGCCATGGGCTTAATCAGCCTGGCGAAAACCTATACGCCACAGCGACTGGAAGCGGCTTGCGAACTGGCGCTGGAAGGTGAAGCCGCCAACTATAAAAGCGTCAAGTCGATCCTGAAAACCAAGCTGGATCAGCAGCCCCGACAACACGCTTTGCCAACCACGCAACCCATCGCCCACGACAATATCCGTGGCGGCCACTACTACCACTAAGGAGATCATGATGCTGACTCACCCCACCCTGGAAAAACTGCACACCCTGCGCCTGAATGGCATGCTCAAGGCCCTGAACGAACAACAGCAGATGCCGGACATCGACAGCCTCAGCTTTGAGGAGCGGCTCGGCCTGCTGGTCGACCGGGAAGTGACGGAACGGGAAAACCGCCGCCTTCAGACCCGGCTGAATAAGGCCAAACTCAGACACTCCTGCTGTCTGGAAGATCTTGACGTCAAAGCCACCCGGGGCCTGGATAAGACGCTGATCTTAACTCTGGCCGCCGGCACCTGGATTGCTCGTAGTATCAATGTGCTGATCTGTGGTCCGACCGGCGTCGGCAAAAGCTACCTCGCCTGCGCCCTGGGCCATAAGGCCTGCCTGGAAGGCTATTCAGTCCTGTATCTGCGCCTGCCAAGAATGTTCGAGGAATTGCGCATGGCAAAAGCCGACGGGCGGTATGGCAAGCTGATGCTCAGCTACGCTAAAACCGATCTGATCATCCTGGACGACTGGGGTCTTGCGCCAATGACCGATCTACACCGCCGGGATCTGCTCGAACTGCTGGAGGATCGATATGGCAAGCGATCGACCATCGTCACCAGCCAATTGCCGGTCAC
>NZ_JACWUN010000041.1 GCF_014773365.1 Pelovirga terrestris | reverse complement strand
GTCTTGTGCTCAATGGCCAGCCTGGCCAGCCCCTGGCGGGTCTCCTCGGCGAGCATGGCAGCTCCATTGTCGGTCAACAGAGCCCGGGGCAGACCCCGTTTGAGGAAGGCCTGGGTTAGGCCGTGGATCAGGGTCTCTGCCGTTTCTGCCAGATAAAACTGCAGATGGCAACACAATCGGGAGCGGTCATCGATAATGGCCAGAGCGACCGGCTTCTGCCAGCGTCCGGCCGTATCAAGAATTTTCATTCGGGCCTGATGATAATCGAGATGCCACAGGGCATGGACGTGGGTCGCTTCAAAGCTACGCACCTCACGCTGTTCAAGCCGATCAGCAGCGCGGCTTTGTCCGGCGGTTGGTCGCGCCGGTTCACGTCGCCGCACCCAGCCGTGTTCCTGCATGCAGCGGCGGACGCTCTGGTAGCTGGGCAGTGATCCTAATTCCGGCTGTCCATCGATCCGGGCACGCAGATTATCGTAGTGCAATTGCACGGACCAGCGCCGGTGCTGGTGATACTGCTCTTCGAGGGCCTTGAGCAAGGCGTCACAAAGAGCCTGACGCTTACCGTGGTCACGGCGGATCCTGCGACCGAGGGCAGCAACGGGATCGGCAGCGTCCCTGGCCTGGTAGTACCAGCGTTCCAGCGTCGAAAAGCTGACACGCATCAGACCCGGTCGCAACGGATGTTGCCAGTTTTTCTCAGCAAGTTCCTGCAGTCGCTGCTTCAGCTGTCCCGGTTCCGGCGGGTTCGAGAGCAGTCCGCCGATGATCGAGAAACGAAAGTGGGCCCAGACTTGCCACCTGGGCGGGTGTAATTCTGCCATCATCACCTCCATCCGGCCGCTTGACCCGTGTCCGGCATGGTCACGACGGTAGCGGCCCATCAACGAAGGTGATACGACAGATGCGTCTGTCAGACAGCGGCCCATCTTTTGCGTGAGGTATGTGCTTGATGGCGCCTCCCCCATTAAACGGGATCCAAAAGCGCCTGCAGACACCTGATCAGCCCGGCGACAGGATCACTACGCGACCGGATAAAGCGCTCTATCAACCCCTGCGGAAGGTCCTGCGGCGC
>NZ_JACWUN010000040.1 GCF_014773365.1 Pelovirga terrestris | reverse complement strand
ACCAAGGCTGGCCAGGTAGGCGTAGATGACGCTGGCGTAGTAGCCCTCGAAGTTGCTGATGGTGTTGTTGACGTAGTTGTTGTAAGGGATGGCGGCGAACAGGCTTTTCAGGGTTTGCTCGAAGCCGGGCAGATCGATTTCTTGAAGCTGAAGGTAGAGTTCATCCTGGAAATCAGCTCGCTGGTTCTGATGGTTGGTGAGATAGTCAATGATGACATCAGAGAAGGAGAGCTGGACTTCCTTGTTGGGAAAATCGAGGATAAATTGAAGTCCACCTCGCGCCGCCTGTTCAACTTCGCTAATGGTCAGATAGCCAGCCTGAAACAGGATCGGCTCCAACTGAATGTTCTCAATATCAGAGCTGTCGATAAGGCTTTTGCTGACCTTGAGGTTATCGAGTCGGGGGATGTAATAGTTGTTCTGCTGGATCAACGTGATCAGAAAATTAGGGGTACCCGAGGCAAACCAGTAGTTGTCGAACTGCTGGCCGCTATCGATAAACAGCAAGACATCAAAAGGGTTGTAGACCTTCTCACCAAGGAAGTTATAACCATTATACCAACGCCGTACCTCATCCCGATCAGCCCCTTCCAGGTGTGCAGCGAAGATCGTATCCAGATCCTTTTCAGTATAGCCACAAATGGTGGCATAGCGCTCGTCAAGGCTGATGTCTTTCAAATTATTAAGACCGCTGAAGACCGACATTTTGCTGAATTTACTTACGCCGGTCAGAAAAGCAAACTTGATGTAGGCATCGCTGTCCTTGATAACGGAGTAAAGGTCACGCAAGACCTCTCTTCCCTGCTTAGCGACCTCGATCTGATCCAAGTTATCGACAATGAATTTGTCGTACTCGTCAACCAGGATGACAGCCTTCTGGCCTGTCTTTCTGTAAACTGCTTCGATGAGCTCCTGGAAACAGACACCGCCATGTTCAGGGTGAGCGCACTCAACACCGAGGTGCGCCTGGCTTGAACGCAGGACTGAACCCACAATGCGCTGCATCGATTCCAGGTTACGAGCCGTGCCACCACCAAAGCTGATTTTGATCACCGGGTAAGTCGTCTCCCAGTCCCACTTATCTTCAATGTCGAGTCCTTTGAAAAGCTCCCTGCGCCCTTCAAATAAATCCTGCAGGGTTGAGACCAATAGGCTCTT
>NZ_JACWUN010000003.1 GCF_014773365.1 Pelovirga terrestris | reverse complement strand
CATGCCGGCTGTGATGAACTGCGCCAAGTCAGTTTTGTCGAAGCACTGCAACTGCTGATGAACCTATTGGAGCAGGTGATCAAAAGCTTTGCAGACAAAATGGTGGCACCGATCAAGGCCATGCTGGTAGCATTTATGGAAGAAATCCCCGGCCTTTTGCGGCGATCGTTGCTACTTCCGGCCTGTCAATTGTAAAAGAACGATGTAATTTTAATCTGTTAGCAGCACCTTGGGTGGTGCGAAAGTTGAGTTATTCGCTTAGCGTAATATTCCAAAAAAATTGAATGTCAACCGCTTTATTGTTGCCCTGGAGGTGGAGATGATTGATGCCCCGGTGATTTTCTGGTTCCGTCAGGATTTGCGTCTGGCTGATAATCCGGGTCTGACAGCTGCCGCTCAGCAGGGTGCTGTCATCCCGGTCTACATCCTTGATGATGAACAGCCCGGCACGTGGCGGATGGGGAGTGCCAGCCGCTGGTGGCTGCACCGTTCGTTGCATCAGCTTGAGCAGCAGTTACAGGGGCGCCTGCTTTTTTTTGCCGGGAAGGCCGAGGAGATCCTGCAGCGGTTGACCAGGGCGGTCGGCGCAGAAAAGGTTTTCTGGAATCGCTGCTATGAACCCTGGCGGATTGAACGCGATCGCCGGATCAAGGAGACCCTTAACCAAACGGGCATTGGCGTTCAGAGTTTTAACGCCTCCCTATTATGGGAACCCTGGGAAGTGCTCAAGGGGGACGCTACTCCCTACAAGGTCTTTACCCCTTACTACCGTAAAGGCTGTCTCGGTCGCACTGTTCCGAGATCACCTCTCGAGCAGGCACCGGCCCTGCATTTTTATTCCACAACAAATATATCAGACGGCTGTCCTCTTGCTGCGTTGGCATTGTTGCCTTCTCAGCCTTGGCATAAAAAACTGGAGCAACACTGGCAACCAGGGGAAAAAGGAGCGCACCAGCGGCTCAATGACTTTATCGCCGGCGGACTTGACGGTTATCGTCAGGGGCGTGACTTTCCAGCGTTGGAGCAGACGTCACGATTGTCCCCCCATCTGCACTTCGGTGAAATCTCTCCCCATCAGATTCGTCAGACTCTATTGACGGCGGCAGCCACGGAAAATATTTCGGCGGCTGATCTGGACCATTTTTTCAGCGAACTGGCATGGCGTGAATTTTCCTATTATCAGCTTTACCATAATACGCACCTGCCGGAATTGCCGTTGCGTGCTGAGTTTCAGCGCTTTCCCTGGCTTAAGGATGAAGAGGGTTTACGCTCCTGGCAGGGTGGGCTGACTGGTTATCCGCTGGTCGACGCGGGGATGCGCGAGCTGTGGCAGACCGGCTTTATGCACAACCGGGTACGGATGGTGGTGGGTTCTTTTCTGGTCAAAAACCTGATGCTCCCCTGGCAGCAGGGGGAAAGCTGGTTCTGGGATTGCCTGGTGGATGCCGACCTGGCAAGCAATGCGGCGAGCTGGCAGTGGGTTGCCGGTTGTGGTGCTGATGCTGCTCCCTATTTCCGAATCTTCAACCCCGTTACCCAGGGGCAGAAATTCGATCCCGACGGTGCTTACATCCGTCGTTATCTCCCTGAACTTGCGCAACTGCCGACCCGCTATCTCCACGCTCCCTGGACAGCTTCGGCAGACATGCTGGAGCAGGCGAATGTCAGGCTGGGGGTCGATTATCCATTGCCGATTGTTGATCTGAAAACTTCACGAAAGCGGGCGCTGGCGGCTTATCAGATGGTGCGCCAGGGACACATCAAGCAGCCCTGATGATGGTTTTGAATAAAAGGCTCATCTCTGCTTAAATGATTGATTATGCCGCCCATCTTTGTTGATTGATGGCCAGGTCCAGCGTCAATTCAAACACCTTGTCGCGTTTCTGGGTAAAAAGGTCTTTATCATAGGTGTCTTCGGGAAGATACCTGTCCAGCACCGCACCTACTTCATCCCGCACCGACAGGCGGGTCTGACTGTCTTTATACCAGTCCTGAACCAGCACCTTGGGTTTTTCCTCAATCAGCCGTTTCAGTAACGCCTTGGCTGCCAGTCGAACCTTCTTCTCGTCGGTCTTGGTCATGTTGTCTTTGCATAGCAGGTCATAGATTTCCAGCTCGTCTTCGGTAAGTCCCTCCCGGACGTGTCGAGCTTCTTCTTCCTTGAGTGATTCGGCAAATTTGACCAGCTCGGCAAAATCACTGTCAGCCGAATTACTCCCCGCATTATAGTTGTCGATGATCTCCTGCAGACGCTCGGCAAAATCCCGGCGGGTACAGTTCCGGTTGAGCATATCCTGCAGTTTCTTTTCCAGAAACGCCCGCAAGTCGGCAATCTCGATATGCTTATAAGTGACCTGTTTGAACCCCGCTTTGAGTTTGTCGAAATCAATTTTACTTAAGTCCCAACCCCTGCCTTTTTGTTCGATCTTATAGCCGCCGCGCTCTTCTTTAACCCCGGTGAATTTTTCATCATCAACAATCAGACTTTCATCAAGCAGTTCGTTGACTTTACGGGTGGCCGCAGCAATATCCTGCTGTTCAATAACGCTGTCGATGACGCCGCGCAGATACTGGAACAGGGCCACCTTGCGCATAACCGGAGCGCCCAGAATCTCCGGCTTGCAGGCTTCATAGAGGGCAGTGATGGTGTTTTCGTACACCTTGAAAGATTGCCGCCACTCGTCTTTTGACAGCAGCCTATCGGCCCATGCGTGAAACAGGCTGACCTGCTTGAATACGTCATCCGCGGCCAGTGCCGCGTCAATGACGATGTCGCGCTCGGCACAGAAGGAACGCGCCTGCTCAATGGCATCAGCCAACAAGACAAACAATTCCTCTTTATCCCTGACCGGTGGTTCATCCAGTCCGTCGCCGCCCTGACCGTAATCCTTGATTGCCTTTTTCAACCTGCCGATCACGCCGTAATAATCGACGATTTCGCCATTGGCCTTTTCCACGCCGTTGATGCGATGCGAACTCACCCGATTGGCACGGGCAATGGTCTGCATCAGGGTGTGATCTTTCTGCGGCTTATCGAGGTACAGGGTCGAAATCGTCGGCGCATCAAATCCCGTCAGCCACATGGCGCAAACGAAGACCAGTTGCAGCGGATGCTCCGGATCTTTGAAGTTGTATTCCAGGTCGTGGCCGTGGCTGTCCAGCTGCTCCATACGTCTGCGGTGTGGGCGAATATCGAGCCCCTGAGCGTCGAACTTTTCTTCCTCGCCGTTTTCGGCGCTGATTACCACCGCCATTTGCACCTTGCGCATCCATTCGAGTTGCTTGTGCAAGCGCAGCCTGTGGACTTCATCCTCGGTCTGTTTGATCTCGCCACGCAGCGCTTTGATTTGATCTTTCCACAACCGTAGAACCTTATCGTACATCTTCACGGTGGTGAACTTGTCCACCGTGATAACCATCCCCTTGCCAAGATAACCCCGGCGCGGAAAGTGATAGACCAGATCCTTGGCGATGGTTTCCAGCCGGTCATCGCGTTTGATCACTTGCAGCTCTGTGGCAAAATGACGCTCCAGCTTTTCCTGCTGTGCCTCATCGAGGTTTTCATCTTCCAGAATTTCGTAGAATTCGTCGCTTAAGTCCTCGTTCTGATTCAATACCTCCGGCACCCGTTTTTTGTAGAACAGCGGCACGGTCGCACCGTCATCCATGGACTGACTGAAGTTGTATTCCGACACATAATCGCCAAACCATTCGTAGGTCTTGCGCTCACGCCCCAGCAAGGGGGTTCCGGTGAAGGCCAGATAGCGGGCATTGGGCAACCCGGCACGCATATTTTCCGCCAGGGATTTGTACTGGGTGCGATGCGCCTCATCGACAATCACGATAATGTCGTCGCGCTTTGACAGCAGCGGGTAGCGCTTGCCTTTGGGCCAGCGGAATTTATGAATCAGGGTAAAAATAAGTTTTTTGTTCTGGCCAAGAAAGGTGCGCAACTGCTCGCTGTCTTTGGGCTGGGCGGCATCGGCTTTTTTTACCGTTTCGGTATTGAGGAAGTTACGATAAATCTGCCCGTCCAGATCATCGCGATCAGTCACCACCACAAAACTGTAATTGCCCGGCACCTTGCGGATGATCTTGCGCGCATAAAAGATCATCGAAAAACTCTTGCCCGAACCCTGGGTATGCCAGAACACCCCCAGCTTGCCGCCGAATTCCTCGCGCCGCAGAAACTTGTCAAAACCCTTATTCACACCAAGGAACTGGTGGTTCTGGGCAATGATCTTCTGCGAACCCTTGTGATAGATGACAAAGTTTTCAACATAGTCCAGCAGCTTGCTTTTGGCACACAGTCCTTGCAGAAAGCGCTCGGCGCTGGTGCCTTCGGCACGGATCTGGTCACGGCGGATTTTTTCCTTTTCATCCTCCGGGCGCAGCCAGTGGAAAAAATGCTCCCACGCTGCGCTCAGACTGCCAAGGCGGGTTTCGATTCCATTGCTCAGCACACAGAAGACGTTGGTCAGAAACAACTGGGGAATGTCGGCTTTGTAGTTGGTCAGGTTGTCGTGGTAGGCGGTTTGCAGTTTGACATTGGAATTCTTCAGCTCGATAAAGACCAATGGCAAACCATTGACATACAGCAGGATATCGGGGCGACGATAGCCCGCCCTGGCCGCCGCACCGGTACTCTGAATCCATAGCTGGGTGACGACCAGAAAATGATTGTTGTCAGCTTGCTCAAAGTCGATCAACCGGACCCGTTCCTTACGGTTGCGCCCTTCGGCGTCCCTGAACACGACCCGCACCCCGTCGCGGATGAGGTTGTCCAGTTCACGGTTGGCAACCATGGTGGCCATGGCCTGACGCCGGTCGCACACCTGATCCAGCGCATCCTCGATGGCGGCTTCAGGGATCTCCGGATTAAGGCGCACAGCCGCATCTTTCAGACGATGACGTAAAATCACCTCGCGCTTGTCCGAACGCCCCGAACCATCCTTCATATCCGCCGGATCGCTGGTATAGCAATCCAGCGCATCATAGCCATACAGATGCTGCAGACGCTGAACCATCGCCTGCTCGATGGCGTCTTCGGTCAGGAAATTGGGCATCGGCTAGTGCTCCACGTCGATATCCAGGGGTGGAAGATTGAATAGCAGTTGCACCAGATCCCGGTTGACATAATAGTTTTCGCGCCCCAGTCGGTGCTTGTCGAGAATGCCGCCTTTGGCAAGATCGTCCAGATAACGGGTTGCGGTGGCCCGTGATACGCCCAGATCCTGCTCGATGAAGGCCACCTTGGTATAGGGGTGGCGGAAGATGTTGTTGATCAGATCCTGGCTGTAGAAGCGGTAATGGGCGCGGATATGGTGTTTGTGTTTTTGCAGCAGCCGGGCAATGGCTTCCACCAGCGCGGTCGTATGACGAGCCGTTGCGGCCACCCCGCGCAACAGATACAACAGCCAGCTTTCCCATTCGCCGGTGTCGCGCACCTGCTGCAACTCAGAATAGTAACCGGCCTTGGTCTGACTGATATAGCGGCTTAAATAGAGGATGGGTGAATCCAGCAGCCCGGCGCGTACCAGAAACAGGATATTGAGAATACGGCCGGTGCGACCATTGCCATCATAAAAAGGGTGGATACTTTCGAACTGGTGATGCATCACCGCCATTCGTACCAGTGGATCGAGTCCGTTGTCGGCATGGATCCAGGCCACCATCTCGTCCATCAGCGCCGGCAGCTTTTCCGGGGTTGGTGGTACATAGACAACCTCACCGCTGCGCTCATTCTTTAATACCGTGCCGGGGGTGCGGCGCAGACCAGCATTGTTGCCTTCGAGGATGGCCTGCACCTTGAGAATCGTCTCCAGCCGTAGCAACCCGCTGTCGCGCACCTCGCCAAAACCGACCTCAAGGCTCTGGGCATACCAGGCCACTTCCTTGCCGGCCGGGTCGACCGAGCCGGGCTGCACCTGATAGCGGTAGAGGGCATCCTGAGTGGTGATGATGTTCTCAATTTCCGAGCTGCTCTGCGCTTCCTGCAGCGCCAGGGTGGAGACCAGCAGCCGTTCGTTGGGAATACTGCGAGCCACCCCCTTCAGCTCGGCCAGATGGCGGTGAGCCGCCACCAGCGCGCGCAACACGGCCGGGGATTCGAGCGGCTCTTTAGGGGGGAAGTGATCCTTGATACTCAGTGTCATTGTGTACCCCTGCGGCGTGGAGGAGTGTGCGACCTGCTCAATAATCAGTCTTTATGAGCAGGTCGTATTGCATCTTCTCAGATTTGCGCCTGTTTGAGCAATACCCTTTTCACGATCCTTGCAAACGTTAGCCCCCGGCCTCGGTTTCGACTGCGGTGGCTGAAGCGTCCTTGTGCATACTGGGTGGAAACTGGATATCGAGGTTTTCCACCGATAACTTGCCGGAGATCAGACGCGGGAGGAGAAGATCGCGGGTTTTGGTGAGATTACGATTCATCGAAGCCAACTGATTAATTTCCAAAAATATCGGCTTTACTATTTCGTGGAACTTATTTCTCAATTCTATTGTTGGCGACAAAAACTTTAACCCCGAAAATTTCCCTTTGCTTAGATTCGTCATTGTGGTGCCGGTCGAGCCAAAAAGCCAAATTGACTCCTTTAGCCCGCAAATTACATAGTATCCCCACTCCAAATCCTCTTCTCTGTACAAACAAACGGTATTGATCTGCTGGTTTGTTTGTGACGTTGTCGTGGTGATTGAAACTACTCCTCCAGTTCCAATACAGCTTACACATAGACTGTTTTTGGGAATTGTCTGTGATCGCTGAGAGAGAAGGCCATCCTCAGACAGTTTTTCATTAGTTTCCGAAACAAACATATTTCCATGCATGTCCGGAGTCTTGATAAATGGATATTTGTCTCCGTAGTAGCGCGGGACAACGGTTGATGGCGTCTTCCCTGTAACAACCTTCCCGAGGGAATCGACACGAGAGATCTCCCAATCCTCCGGCACACCTTTTACAAAACGGGTGTCCTGATGGCCGGGAAAGCGCATGCGCACAAACCATTCGCGGTAGAGTTCTTCGGCCATTTTTTCCAGCAGCGCGATGCGGCGTTTGTTGACCTCAATCAGATCATCATAGGCCGTCAGAATGGCGGCAATTTTGCGTTGGGTTGGGAGATCGGGGACTCTGAAATTGATTGAACGCAGCTTCTCGAGACTAAGATTGTCTTGAGTTGTCCCTTGCGAGATCCCCTGAATCTGAAACTTGTAGCTTTCCAGGCAATATTTGACGAAGCGGACATCAGATCGCTTCTCATTGGGAATGAAACCAATAATGCTGTCAGGAAAACATGCACTAAATACAAGAATGGCAGTATCGGCAATATTGGCTGCGATAGTTATACAAAGAGTCCCCGGCTCCCAAAGTTTACTCTGCGCAAGCCCCTTCTCGTTGTAGGTTTGTGTGTATTTTGTGACGTAGAAATTACTGTGTTTAACGTCTCCGGTTTGGATAAATGGATAAGGACCACCATAAAGCGATGGGTCATTGCGAGGACGATGCTTTGATTTGCCGCGTGCCACTGTCCCCAAGTCTTCCAGCTTAGAAAAACCGAGATTGTTTTTCACTCGTCAATACCAGTAATGTTTGATGTGTTATGGAGAATGATTCTTTCCTGCTCTAAGGCAGCCTTGCTGAGGCGGACAAGCTCATCTGTCATGCCTGCCAGGGCTTCAATAAACTCCTCCTCCGTCTTTCCATCCTCCTCAATCACCACCCCCACATAACGCCCCGGATTCAGCGAATAATCCTGCTCTTTCACCTCTTCCAGACTGGCCAGTTTGCACAGACCGGTGACATCTTCGTATTCGGCTTGCGGGAATCGCTCCTGCAACCAGTGGATATGACCAAAGCTGCTTTCGGCGTTTTTCACTTCCCGGTGCAGTTCTTCCAGCGCGGTTTTCAGGTGCCGAATGGCACGGTCGCCGTTCCGGCGTTTACCGACCTGATTGGCAGCTTCTGCCAGCGTCTTTTCGTGGCGGCGCACGGCCTTGTCGATCTGCTTGAGGTTCTCATGCAGGACGGTAAAAAATGGATCAAAGGTGGCACGCAGGGTTTGCTGGGCGGCGTTCTTCTGAACAACATCTGTCTCATCACCACGCCGCTGCTGATAATCGGCCCAGGCTTGCTGCAAGGGCGCGAGGTTGTCCCAGGTCGCGACCAGTCCGGCTACGGCGGCCTTGCCGGCATCGTCATCAAGCACCGCCAGCAGCTGTTCGGCCACCGGCTCGACCTGCTGACGGTTTTCCACCAACCGCGTCATGCCCTGTTCAAAGTAATGCTCAATCAGGGCGACAAATTCATCGCGACGACCTCTGTGCAGGCGGCTGATGATGGCGATATTCTGGATCTGCTCCGGCGAAAATTCCCGGTGGGCGCGGTCGATCTGGGTAAAGATGTTGCGCGCGTCGATAAACAGGATGCGCTCGTCCGTCTTGCCCTTGTCGAAGAACCACAGAGTGGCAGGCAGGGTAACGGTATAAAACATGTTGGACGGCAGGGTGAGCATGGCGTAAATGAGGTTGTTCTCGATCAGCGACTTGCGGATGTCTGCTTCAGAATGACGCGCATCGGAGGCGGAGTTGGCCATGACCAGCGCGGCGCGACCGCCGGGGCTGCTGTTGCCGGGATCTTTGAGGGAGGTGGCGAACAGGTTGATCCACAGGTAGTTGGCGTTGGGCACCGTCTCCTTGCCCTGTTCGGATTTTTTGGCCTTGGTCTTGTTGCGCGGAATGCCGTAGGTGTTAAAGCGTGGATCTTTTTCCACCCCGGACAGCGACACTTCATCGACGTTGAAGGGCGGATTGGCAAGCACGTAATCGAACTTGCCGCAGGAGTGAAAATGATCGTCGTAGTAGGAAATCCCTTGCAGAATCTGCCCGCGCAGGCCGTTAACGGCCAGGTTCATCCGTGCCAGTTTGACTGTTTCCGAGCTTTTCTCCTGCCCGGAGACAAACACGCTGGTGTCTTCACCCTGGGCTTCAAACACCTCACGGTGTTTTTCGATAAACTGCGCCGATTGCACGAACATGCCGCCGGAACCGCAGGCGGGGTCGAATACGGTGCCGCCGTGGGGTTCGATGATCTCCACCATCAGCCGTACCACCGAGCGCGGGGTAAAAAATTCGCCGCCACCCTGACCTTCCGACAGGGCAAACTTGCCCAGGAAATACTCGTAGATCTGACCGAACACATCGCCGGTGGCGCTATCGGGAATATTGTCAAACTGGCGCAGCAGATCAAAAGGGAGCAGCCGGGTTTCCGCAGTGCGGGTCAGCCGGAAATATTCGTCCTTGGGCAAGCTGCCGGCAAGCTCCGGCTTGTATTCCTCAATCGCCTCCATCGCTTTTTCAATGGCCTTGGCGATGTCCTGGTTTTCCGGCAGCTTCAGCAGGTAACGGTAACGGGCATGTTCCGGTAGATAAAAGCCGCATTTGGCAATGGCAATTTCGTGCAACGGCTTTTCGCGGCGCGTGCCTTTGAGCGTCTGATATTCATTCAGAATCGCTGCTTCATGACGGCGGTAATTGATATCGGCGAACTTCAGGAAAATCAGCCCGAGCACCGGCGTGCTGTATTCCGAAGCCTTGAGGTCGGAATTGGCACGCAGATTATCAGCCGCTGCCCACAGGTCGGCTTCAAGTTGTTTGAGTTGTTCTTTGTTCATTTAGAAATCATTCCGCTCGGTTGTCGCTGGAGTTATGAGGAAGCTTTCGCCAGTTGTATTGCATTTTAGTAATACGGCTGTAAGGTATCGCCACGGCCACAGCCTGTCAATCGCCGTGGCGCGGGATGATTGACTTGAGGAGTTGAGCCGGACGCTCATTACTGTCTGGCAATCTGCTCCAGTTGTCGCACCAGAATCTGGTGGAGGCGGGTTGCTGCTCGTTGCAGATCATCGTTGTCCTGATCCCGCAGTGCTTTGAAATACTGGGCGCAGAGTTTGCGGTCGTCATTGCTCCAGCCGCTGGTGAAGCCTTCTTTTGACCGATCCTGCTGTTTCAGCAGCATCTCCTGATCATAGTCGCGCCGCCCATGGGCCCAGTTGATGATATGGGAGTAGAACAGCAGACTGCGATCAAGCAGAATAAACATCAGCTGGATGTTTTTTGCCGGGCCGATCTGCACCGATTCACCACCGAACTTCAGCCCGAGCAGATGGAAGTTGTCGATCAAGTCCTTCCCTTTAAACAGGGTGCCCGCTGCGCCGAGTAACCCGCCGATGGCGGAAAAGACCCCGAAGCTGACCCCTGCAGCGGCCAGATCAATACCGGCACCGATGGTGGCGCCGCCGATGGTGGCTGCCAGGATCAGCTGGTTGTTGGTCAGGCCGAGAAACTCCCAGGTTTTTTCGCTGAACAGATCCTCCTGCAGGATCGAGTGCTGCGGCAGGTCAAGGTTGAAGATGTTGTGTTTGTAGAGAGATCGAATCGCCTTATGAGTGGTTTTTTCCTGCTTGCTGACGTAGGCCATGTAGTCCCGTACCAGTTTTTGCTTCAAACTGTCTTCTGAGCTCTGTTGCCGACAGACCGCTGTGGTGCGATAACCGAGGGTTGTTTTCAGCAGCTCCAGGATCAGTTCGGCGGTGCGCTGATTGCGCCCTTGCCAGTCGGTCTGAAAGGTGCTGATCACTTTTTTTAATACCGGCTCCAGATGTTGATCGATGGATTGCAGACTCTGCAGCAGTTCGATGCGTTGGGCATAGTTGGCCTGACGCGAATTGAAGATGCGGATGGCGTTAAAGTGTTTGCGGAAATCAGCGCGCCAGTCGGGCAGGTAAACACTGTCGTCGCCTTTGCTGTTGATCACCGCCATGCGCGGAGCGCCGGTCAGGCGCAGGATCTCCATCTCCATGCGGTCGACATTGCGCACCGGGCGTGAGCCGTCGACGACAAAAATAACCCCGGCCCCTTCAGCGATGGGGGTTAACAGTTGGCAGTCATCGTAGAATGTCGGGTCGCTTTGATGTGCGGCGATAAAGGTCGGAATCAGGTGGTCGTCGGCACCCTGATAGTGTTGCATCCACTCCAGGGTCTGTCGCGGGTTTTGAAACCCCGGCGTGTCGATGAAGCGGATCACTTCCCGGCCATCAATGACCACCGGAAACGCCTGAATTTCCGTGGTTTCACCGGGAATCGGACTGATCCGGACGCTATCGTCTTCAGCCAGGGTCGACAGCACCGACGATTTCCCCTCATTCGGGTGGCCGATAATGGCAAAGGTTGGAATATTGTCAGTCATTGTTCGGTCATCAGGGTAAAGACTTCAAGATAGGGATCGGCCAGCGTTTTTACGGTTTTTTGCCAGAGCTGCAAGTCCGCAGATGGAACCGCTGTGATCATCTCCCCCCGCTGTGCCCTTCCTGTCAACGCGAGGGCCAGGGGGGTTGTCGGTGTCGTCAGTTGGCGCAATTGGCGCAGCAGGGTGGTGAGCTCACGAATCGGTGGCTGCCATGCCTCCTGTAGCAACATGATGCCCGCCAACTTGTCGTTGTTCATGATGGCTATCAGCTGCTCCAGAAAGGCTTGACCGCTCTGATCAAGGGCACCGTAACGCAGTGACACTAAGGGTTCATCCGGGGCAATCTGGTGCAGATACGGTGTTATCTTCTCTGTCGGGCACTGCTCCCAGAGTTCATCGGGAATCAGCAGCAGCCAGCCCCGACGGTTGGTGTGTTGCTTGAGCGCACTTTGCGCGGGCGTAGCTGTTGCCGGTGATGGGGACGGAGAAAAAGGGGCAATGCTGTGGCTGGCTGCGGTCTGCACCGACGGCGTCAGCATGCGCCGGCGCAACTGGCGAAAAGAGGCATTGTCGCAGGGCAGATGTTTCAGTCCGGCGCGCAGCTGGTACCTTCCCCAGCTCAGCAGCAACAGGCGCGGCAGCAGCCCGTAGATCAGGACGCCACACAGCAGAAACGGCCACCAGGAGGCAAGCCCCATGCTGGTGAGGCGCCAGTTGCCCTCAATCAGGACAATTTTGCTGCCGATAATCTGCTCAATCTCGGGGTAGGCCCACTCTGGTGGCAGCAGCCAGGACCAGGGCAGGGCAATCCAGCGCACCAGCTCGGCAAGAAAGGCGTCGGTCAACGGCAGGGTCGACTGCCAGCCAAAGGCAATATCGGTGAAGCTGATTTTAGCCAGCAGGGTTAGCAATACCCCCAGATTAAAACCAATGCCGGCTAACTGCAGCAGGATAAAGGCCGGCCATAGCAGCAGATTGCCGTAGAGGTGTCGAAGCTGTTGCAAGCTTCCGACTACGGCTTGCAGGTCAAGCCGCCGGGTGGCAGGCAGGTGTTTTTGTGAACGTTTGAAAACAGAGGTAAAGAGTTTTGCCAGGGCGCGGCTGAGCAGGGCATAGAGAACGGACTTGGGAACCTTAACCCGAGGCACTAAACGATACGCGAAAAGCCCGAGGTTGAGCATGACCAGCAGCAGTTGCACGAGGATGAAGATGGCAAAAAAACCGGAGACATTGACCGGCGTAGTGCCGTCATACCGGAGAAAAGATGCTGCCATACCGACCCCCGCCAGCAGGCTGAGCAAAAAGAACAGAAACGCGCTGAAGGTGGTGGTTTCCTGCCAGATCTGCCCCGGCAGAGGTAGTTGCTGCCGCTGATATTCCTGACGGCGGGCACAAAGCCAATGGCCGGCCAGCTCGCGGGTGGCAGGATCAGCGCTCACATCAAGCCCGGTGGCAAGATAAATGGCACGGTCGCGCCGGCGCAGTTCAGTATCATCGCCCTGTTCAAGGCGTGGTTCATCGCGCTTGAACAGAAATTCAAGGTCAAGGATATCAGGCAGAGAAAATAATGGTTTCATTGACGGCGGCGCTATCTGATTGAGATACTGTTCATTGAGTGTGTCTGTTCTTACACCGGATCGGGAATCCTATGTCAAGGGACACTTTTCGTCATCC
Source organism: Pelovirga terrestris (assembly GCF_014773365.1). Taxonomy (GTDB): domain Bacteria; phylum Desulfobacterota; class Desulfuromonadia; order Desulfuromonadales; family Geopsychrobacteraceae; genus Pelovirga; species Pelovirga terrestris. Next base: position 250,230 of record NZ_JACWUN010000003.1, on the reverse strand, counting down.
ATGACCGCTTGTTGTCGCCGTCCATGGCGACAAACACCCTTGCCACAGGATCCCCGACCCTGCGCAAGGGCAGAGCTGAATAGTTACAATACATTTTCATTGTGCCGGAATCATAACAAAAAACCGCCGGTTGCGACAGCCTGTTGCTGCAATGTCTTACCCGGGAGGCTCCTCATGCATGATCTGCTCAACCACCCGTTAATTTCACAGCGTTATTTTTTCCCGCGGCGGGGATTTTTGCCTGAGCCTGTTGTGGTGGAGGTCGAAGGGGCACAGCTCGCCTGTTACTATCATGAAGTTGATCCCCAGGCCAAAACGCTGGTCCATTTTCATGGCAATGGCGAGATTGTGGATGACTGGCTGGACGGATTTGTCGAAGCCATCGCTCAGATTGGGTGCAACTGTTTTTTGGCCGAATACCGTGGTTACGGCAGTTCAACCGGCGAACCACAGCTGGGTAAAATGCTGGAGGATGTCAAGGCAACTATTGCCGCTTTGCAGCTTCCGCCTGAGCAGTTGCTTATCTTCGGGCGCAGTGTCGGTGCGATCTTTGCCCTTGAGGCGGTTCGGCTGTTTCCTGGTGTGGCCGGGTTGGTAATCGAAAGCGGGATTGCCGACGTGCGTGAACGTCTGCTGTTACGGGTGCATCCACAGGAACTGGGAGTCAGTTTGCCGGAATTTGATCGAGCCGTCGATGCCCATCTCAACCACCAGCAAAAAATCGCTGCTTATCCGGGCCCACTGTTGGTGATGCATACGCGCAATGATGGGCTGGTGGGGGTTCACCACGCTGAACATTTATACCAATGGGCTTCTGGGCGTAAGGAATTGAAGATTTTCCCCCAGGGTAATCATAACGACATCATGTTCGTCAACGCGCAGGAGTATTTTTCAACCTTGTATCGGTTTATTGATTCCCTGGATCATTACCGGGAGCAATAAGTAACATGCATGCTACCTTGCGGTTGACCCGATGTTGAGAACGTTGCCAAGTTCATCCAGATCAAAAGGCTTTGCCAGAACCGCACAGAACCCGTGTTCTCGATAATTAGCCATAATCGGATCCTGAGAGTAGCCGCTTGACACCACAATGCGGGCATCAGCATCAAGGGCGAGAATTTCCTGTGCGGCTTCTTTTCCGCCTTTGCCACCGGGTACGGTGAGGTCGAGTATGGTCAGGCCGATCGGGGGTTCTTGGCCCAGATGTTCCCGATACAGACGAACGGCCTCTTCTCCGTCGGTCGCCGCCAGCGATTCCAACCCAAATTCCTCGAGCATCAGGCAGATGGTATGGCGTACCGATTCCTCATCATCCATCACCAGCACTTTGCCTTGTAGTCTGTTGTTCACAGGTTTGTCGGCTTGAATGTTGACTTCCTGTCGCTTTTTCGCTGAGGCCGGCAGGTACATGCTGAAGGTGGTTCCTTGCCCCGGTGATGAGTCCACCTGAATATGGCCGTCATGTTTGCTGATAATCGAGTGGACGATCGATAGCCCCAAGCCGCTGCCCTGGGGTTTGGTGGAAAAATAGGGGTCAAAGACCTTGTCGATGATGTCAGCGGGGATCCCCTCACCCTGGTCGCTGATGGTCACTCGCACGTATGGTCTGGTGGGATCAAGAGGTGTGTCGACTATTTCATCCCCGGCTGCAACGGCGCAGGAGAGGGTAAGAACCCCACCTTTAGGCATCGACTGTACGGCATTAAGGATCAGGTTTTGAATCACCTGGCTGATCTGATTGGTATCGATATCCACCAGCGGGAGTTCAGCGGCGAAATCGTAGCAGCAGGACACTTCCGCACCATGGAGAATGAACTCTGCTGAATCCTTGATAATCTCAGGCAGCGAGGCGGTTTGCCTGATCGGTTGCCCCCCCTTGGCGAACGTCAGGAGTTGCCTGGTCAGGTCGCGGGCACGCAGGGATGCCTTGGTCGCATCCTCGAGGCGTTTACGGGTTTTTTCAGCCAGGTTGGAATCCAGTAAAGACAGATCGATATTACCAAGAATCGCGGAAAGCATGTTGTTGAAATCATGGGCTATACCCCCGGCGAGTAGACCGAGGGACTCAATTTTACGCGCCTTTTCGAGTTCACGTTCGAGGCGATATTGGTCGGTAATATCACGGAATACCAGGACCACCCCGATGGTTTCGCCGCTGTTGGTCGTGATGGGGGCACCACTGTCAGCGATGCTGCGCATCTGGCCATCACGGGATATCAGAGCCGTATGATTTGCCAGGCCGACAATCTGTCCGGAGCTCAGGACTTTTTCCACCGGACTCTCGCACAGTTCACCGGTTTGCTCATTGATGATATGGAAAACTTCAGCGAGGGGCCGACCGGTCGCTTCATTGATGTTCCAGCCGGTAAGTTCTGTGGCAATCGGGTTCATCCGTACCACGTGACCCTTGGTGTCGGTGGTGATAACCGCATCACCGATGCTGTCAAGGGTAACAGCGAGTTGCTCTTTTTCTGCTGCAAGAGCGCGCTCGCTATCTTTTTTGTCAGTAATATCGGTCGCTATCTCCAGGCGCACGATCCGTCCATCGATCCAACTGATAGCTCGATCCATGATGTAGTACCAACGCTGGTTTCTGGTGTTATGAAATTCCCAGGTGTGGATACCGGTTGGCTTTCCTTGTGCGTCAATCAATAAATGATTGGTGCAAAAAGGGCATGGTCCTGATTGCTCGGATTGAAGGGCCTGCCAACAGATCTGACCGGTGATATCACCAAAAATCTTCCTGCCGTGGCGGTTGATAAAAAGAATTTCGTAGGTCTGCATGTCGGCTACGTAGACCATGGCATCAAGGCTGTCCATGATCAGGCGAAAGCGCGATTCACTGTCACTTAAGGTTTTACGATTGACTTCGATCCTGGTTGCCATGTCGAAAAGGGTATCGGACAGGGTTGTGATCTCTTTTGGAACAAGCCCAATCCGGGGACGTTCCAGAAGGGTTCCTGGAACCAGGTTGCGGCTGAATCTGGCGAGGGTTGTGATCGGTTTGACCAGGGTGGCGCGCCCAATGCGCCAGGCCAGGATCATGGTTGCTATCATGGCCGCCAGCAGCAGCAATAGATTACGGGTCAGAATGGCGTTGGCAGATTGGAGAATTTCCTGCTCCGAGATCCCGGCCCAGACATAGGCATAGGCGGGCGTGTCAGGCCTCAGACTGATCGGTTCAAAGGCAACGACACGTTGGATACCATCTGATCCGATACTTTTGAATATCCCATTCTCCCGCGCCGCGCGTGACTTGTCCCATGCCTCTTGCGCTATAGGCTGACCAATCGGGTTGGTAGCGGGGCGGCTGGGTTGATAGTACAGGCGGATTCCCTGATGATCGGTGACAGCAATAAAGGATTTCTCCGACAACTGCGGAACGTCCTGCAGTGCGGAAAAACGTGCCAGGTTGACGGCGGCGGTTAATACTCCACGGACTTCCCCGTCGGCAGTTCTGACCGGATAAGCAAATGCCAGGGCGGGTTCAATGATGCCAACTCGGGCGATGATGTATTCACCCACAGCAAAATCATTGTCGGCAATGGCTTCGCGAAAATGTTTGCGATCGGCCAGATTGATGTTTTCAAAGGGCAAGGCGGCGGCTAAGACCTCACCGTTTAAATCGGTCAGGGTAAAATTCTGGAATTCAGGATTCTGTTTGATCAAGGATTGAAATATCTTTTCGCCGGCGGCGAGATCAACGTTCTGGATTTCCGGCAGTAGCGCCAGGGTGGAAAGGATGCTGCGGCTGGTATTGACCAGATCAAACTGCGTCTGGGCCATACTGCGGGTCAGGAGTTGAACGTTTTTTTCAGCCCCCTTAATGGCGATTTGCCGCTGTTCAACACCACTGAACAGCAGAATGCTGAAGGCGGGAATCAATGCGATGATCAGCAGCAAAGCAAGGTTTTTGCCGATAGATCCCTTAAGCCAACGACGCATACAGGGCCTCTCAATATGAGTACTGATGCCAGGATTTTCGATTTTCATTTATCAGTGAACTTTCGCATACTAGCATCTGTCTGGCGCAACGCCAAATGGTTATTGTGTTTACTTAATGCTTGCCGCGCCACGATTTATGTGACTATACTCATAAAACTTAACCAATGCCCAGGTCGGGTCGTATGCCCCAAAATTCCCTTCTTATTGTCCAGCAATATCCTCAGCCGCCGGAGCGGTTTGAGGATTTTCTGCGCCTGCTGTTCGAGCGCCACCAGCTTGACCTGTTTCAGAGTCGTCAGCGGCTGCTAGGCCGCAGCCTGGCCCAGCTGGCCCAGGGGGCGCGCAATGAGCTGGAACAGATCTCGGCATCTTTGGCCGAAGCAGGTCATGTTCATTGGCTGATAGACCCGGTGCCGCCTGCTTTTGCCCCCCGACGAATCTATGGACTCGAAACCTGCAGCAGCGGGGTGGTGTTCGCCTGCCGGGATGAAAAGGTCGAGTTTGCTCAAGGTACAAATGTGCTGGCGGTGCTGGCTGATGTCTCTGGGGGGCTGGCGGACAAGCTCATGGCACGTATGCTGGCCGGCAACGCCTACCGCGGACGTGAGGCGATGCAAGCTGAAGGCCCGCAGCAACTGTTCAGCATGATTCTCCAGGGACAACCTGTTCTTGATTTCTATCGCCTCGACAAAAACAAAAAAATAACTGCAGCGGTGCGGGTCTTCCCCGGGCGTTTCAACCCCCAGGGACTGGGCGAAGCCGCCACCTTGAGCAGTCGCAAAAATCTTGAAGCGTTGCTTACATTGATGGAGGAACAATCCGCCGCTTTTCAACTCCATGTCGATCTCGGGGTGGCCCTGTTGCCCGGTTGTCAGTTGCGCCGCGCGGATAAAAATGATCAGGATGCCCTGCGCCAGAACCTCAATGGCATGACCCGCTATGGCTGGTTGATGGCTGATCTGTGGCGCCATGGTTCACTGCCGCGCCAGACCGGCGGCAACCTGCATCAGAGTGTAGGACCAGGCGGGTTGGGAACCCTACTAATGGCCCCACTAATGGCCAGCGGAGAAATAGACCGGGAAGCAACGCTGGGGGCGCATCCCCTGATGGATGAATTGAGGGATGAATTTACCGCCGCTACGGGTGATCCTGACAAGGCCGGATCGAACAACCGGCAGAACTTTGCGCGGCGGTCAACGATCCCGATGTTGCCGGCGCCTCCGCCAAATTCCCCCGCGGCCTGGACCGCACAACGTACCTGGACACTGATCTTGGTTGCTGGTGGTTTTATTGTCTTCTTCCTGCTGTTACTGGCTGATCGCAGTGATCTGATTGACCAGATCGCTTACCACAGTATTGCTTCCGGTGCGGTGCCCTTTGTTCTGGCTGTTTTGTCTTTTGCTTATGGATTTTACCATCTGCGCATCAAACGCAAGATCGAGAATACCCCCACCAGCCGGATCCGCTCCGTTGCCATGGGAATGGTAGAGGTCAAGGGGAACGCCCGGCGCAAGTACGCCCTGGTGGCCCCCATGTCGCATACCCCCTGTGTGTACTATCGCCTGACCCGATATCGCAAGGACAAAAATAACCGGTGGCAGGCGATCAGTGTCGCCTCCAGCGATAGCGCTTGTTTTTTTCTTGAAGATGGCACCGGTCGCATCGAAATCAATCCTGCCGGTGGTCGGGTACGTGCCGGAACCCGGCAGGAAGGTTTCCCCGGTCAGGTCGGCCTGACCCGTTTTGATTCCGATCAGACGGAAAAATGGCAAGAAGAAATTATTGTTGAAGGGACCCCGCTCTATGTTCTCGGTTTCGCATCTAACAAGCCGGCAGAAGGCGAATCTTTGCGTGAAGAGGTGCAGAAATCGCTCCGTGATCTCAAACAGGATCCATCGCGTTTAAAGCAGTTTGATCTTGACGGTGACGGAAAAATCTGTGTTGATGAATGGGATGCGGCGCGGGCCCAGATGGAAGAAGAGATCTACCATCAGCGGTTGCTCCAGCACAGTCAACAGCGCCGCCGCCAGGAAGATCATATCGTCATCGGGCGCCAGCCCGGGCGGCCGCTGATTATCGCTGAAACCCACTGCGAGACCCATTTGACTGGAAAATATCGCAACACGGCCATTGCTTTGTTATTGTTAAGCACCATGCTGCTGGGAGCGGCCATCTATTTACTGCTTGATTATTTAAACTAGCCGTTTTCTCTTCCATAAAAAAGGAGCCTGATTATGACCGGTTGGATCATCTTGGGGGTGTTGTTGCTGCTGCTGGCCGCGGTGATTGTTTACACCATCATCATCTACAATGGCTTTATTGCCCTGAAAAACACCATCAGCCAGGATTGGAGCAATATCGACGTGCTGTTAAAGCAGCGCTACGATGAATTGCCCAAGTTGATCAAGGTCTGTGAAGGCTATATGCAGCACGAGCAGCGAACCCTTGAAGCGGTGGTCAAGGCGCGCTCCATGGTCAATTCGGCACGCACCGACGAGCAGCAGTTGCAAGCCCAGAATATGCTTAGCGATACCCTGAAATCCTTGTTCATGGTGGTGGAGCGTTATCCTGATCTCAAAGCCGATGCCGGTTTTCGTCAACTCAGCTATCGGATCACTGAAATCGAAGATCAGATCGCCGACCGGCGCGAACTCTACAATGCCTCGGTAACCATCTACAACACCCGGCTCGGGCAATTTCCCGATCTGGTGGTTGCCAACATGTTCAAGTTTCAACCGCGCACTCTCTGGATTATTGATCCCGAACACCGTCAGGATGTCGCCGTGAGCTTTGCTGCCGGTTAAAGTTTTTGCGCGATGCAGCCGACAAGTACAAGGACGACCGGGTTTTGACCCTTGCTTGTCGGTTTGTATGGTTCATTGGGCAGAGCTCAGGGCATTGTTATGGCATTAGACTATTACAAATTACTGGGGATTCCGCCTGACGCGGATCAGCAGCGAATCAGAAGTGCCTACCGCAGTCTGGCCAAGCGTTGTCACCCTGATACCAATCGCGGCTCGGAAGCGGCAGCTGAACTCTTCCGTCAGATCAACAACGCCTATCGGATTCTTTCCGATCCGCCGCGGCGGGTGCGTTACGATGAAGAACGGGCCAACCGCAACCAGCGTCAAGCCGCTGCCCCTGCGGTTAAACCAGCGTCGAGCCTTGATCCGGCGCAAAAGTTCAGCCGCTTTGTCACTTCGCTGCTTGATGCGATCTTTACTCCGGACGCGGTTCCGGTGGCACCAACACCAGTTCGTCCGGTAGTTGCCAAGCCGAATAAAACCCCCTCGTTTAATTTTTTCTATCACCGTGCTCTGGAAAAAGAAAAACCTCAATATTGCCGCGGCAGCGATGGAGTTTTTCGCAAGGTACCGCGCAATAAACCACCCGCTTAGTTTTACTTCACGCCGTGCCGCCGCCTCGATTTGCGCTCAAGCCCCCAATGCAGCTATGATTCTCATCTTAAATGACAAAACCTCAACAGGAGCTTTTTATGGAAGATGGATTGGCTCAATTAAAAATGTGTGAACTCAAGGCCAAAGGTCTGATGGAAGAGATCGATCGCCGCTCAAATAAACCGACGGTCGTCTGTGGTAAATGCGGTGCCAAAGCCAATGAGGCAGAGCATCTGCATAACCCGCGCCCCATGGCAAAAAAGTTTTCCGACAATTTGTGGGGGTGATGGTGCAGGAATATCTTGATTTTTTTCGCGCCAACGATCATTTTGCCAGGCATTGTGGTTTCGAACTCCTCGAAGTAAAGCCCGGTTTTGCCACCGCGAAGATGGTGATCCGGCCATTTCACTTTAACGGTGCCAACACCGTTCATGGTGGTGCTCTGTTTGCCCTGGCCGATTTTGTTTTTGCGGTGGCGGTGAACAGCCGCGGACAGCTGGCCCTGGCAATCAATACCAGCATGGCGTTTATTAACGCCGCTCTTGCTGGAACCCTTGTCGCTACGGCACGGGAGGTTTCCTGCAATCGGCGACTCGGGGTGTACCAGGTTGATATTCATGATGAGCAGGGGCAATTGATCGCTCAGTTTTAGGGAACCGCCTATCGCAAGAGCGAATCGCTGCTGTCGGAGGTTGAGGAAGGGTAGTGGTTCAGCACCTGGCCTTTGAATCCTATGTCAAGGGACGCGATTGTTTCCCGTTGGGTCATCCATGACCGCTTTTTGTCGCCGTCCATGGCGACAAAAACCCTTGCCACAGGATCCAAAGGCCCTGCGCAAGGATAGAGCTGACCAGATACAATAATAAAAGTATATTTTTTGTCCGTCGTAATGTCATTCCAAGGAGTATCCCAATTTATGATCGAAGCAAGTGATTTTCGTCGTGGTGTCATTTTTCAGCATGATGCCGCTCCCTGTCTGGTGGTGGATGTTAGTTTCCAGTCGCCGACAGCGCGTGGTGGCAACACCCTGGTCAAAACCAAATATCGCAACCTGCTGACCGGCCAGGTGTTGACTGGTTCATTCAAATCAGGCGACCGTTTCGACGAGGCCGATTTTTCCCGTCGTAAGGGGCAGTTTTTATACGCTGCCGATGATCATGGCGTGTTTATGGACAATGAAAGTTTCGAACAGTATGAGCTGGGCGGCGATATCTATGAGGATATTCGCGGTTACTTGCTTGAAGGAGCCGAAGTCACCCTCGGCGTCTATAACGATCAGGTTGTCACTATTGATCTGCCGCAGGTGGTGGAATTGACCGTGACCGAAACCGCGCCGGCGATTCGTAACGCTACTGCCACTGCTCAAACCAAAGAGGCCGTGCTTGAAACCGGCATCAGTGTGCAGGTGCCGGGCTACCTTGAGAGTGGGGAAAAAATCAAGGTTGATACCCGGGAGCGCCGCTTCGTTTCCCGGGCTTAGTCGCCATGATTGACCTGCAACAGATCAGAACCGGTCTGACTCAACATCAGCCACAACTGTTGACGCAGCAGGATTTCCGCCGGGCGGCAGTGGCCATGCTGCTGCGTGAGCAGGCCGGAGAAACGCAAGTTCTGTTTATCCGGCGCGCCGAGCATGAACTCGATCCCTGGTCGGGGGATCTGGCTTTTCCGGGGGGCGGCGTTGATCCGACAGATCCCGGTCCACAGGCCGCAGCCGAACGGGAAACCCTCGAGGAGATCGGGCTGGAGCTTGCCCCATACCAGTACCTTGGTCGCAGTGATGATCTGGCCGGGGCTTATTTGTCAATTCACATTGCCTGCTTTGTCTATCAGCTTGACAACGAACCTGCTTTTCGCCTCAACGGTGAGGTGGTCGACCTATTCTGGGTACCGTTTCGCACCTTGCTTGATCCGGCGCGCAATCGCCTGCACCAGTTTCACTATCGCGGCGCCGGGCGTCGCCATCCGGTCATTGAATTGCCCGAGTGGAGCAATCGCCCCCTGTGGGGGATCACCTACCGCCTGCTGCAGAACTTTTTGGGACGTTATAATCTGTCGTTTCGTTATCCCGAACACTTCTGAAGGAATATTCATCCCCCTTACCCTCGCCGGCGACAAATCTGAACGCTGCTGGATGAGCTCTGTTTGGCCAGCTTTTTCATCTCGGTGCAGGCGTCGATCATTTCCAGGACACTGTTAAAGCGTCGCACCGCCAGATCAATACCCCCCAAACTTAAATTGGCTAGAGGAAAAAGCTGTTCAACTCCTTCACGGTTAGCCGCCAGGATGTGACCGCGTTGACGATCATCGGGGGAATAAAATTCAGGGATTTCCAGATCGATGCGCCGTAAAATATCATCAGTGACCCGCGCCGCAACACTCGAGGGCAGGGTAAACATGAAATCATCACCGCCGATATGGCCAAGAAAGGCATGGCCGCAACCGGCAGCGTGGAGGGCAACGCGGATTACGTTTGCGGTAAAAATGATCATCTCGTCGCCACGGGCGAAGCCGTAGACATCATTATAGGGTTTGAAATGATCAAGGTCGGCATAGATAACGCAGTATTCTTCATTGCTGTTCAGCAGCCGTTCCAGCTCCTGATGAATGCTGTTGTTGCCCGGCAGACCGGTGTTGGGGTTGGCATCCAGCGCCAGGGTGTTGAGACGCTTGAGTTCAGCCAGGGCGGCGCTGAGCTTTAACTGATTTTTGACCCGCGCTTTGACCGAAGGGGCGGTATAGGGACGAGCAATGTAATCGGAGGCTCCGCACTCAAAGGCCTTCTCTTCCTGTTGGGGTGAGGCTTGGGGTGCAACAAAGATGATCGGGAGGTGAGTGGTTTTATCCTCCTGCCGAAGTTTCTCGCAGAGCTGGAAGGGTTCTTCCCCCGGCAGGCTGGTGTCCAGCAGCAGCAGATCAATGGACTGCTGATGGAGCAGTGTTAACAGCTGATCGCTGGAGTTGGCGGTAACGACATGATAACGATCCTTCAAGGTTCCGATCAGGCTGGCTACACCCATCAGGTCGGCATCGGCGATCAGGATGCGGCAGCGGTCAGTGGTGGGCATGAGATGATCTCCCTTAATGGTTTTTTCAGCAGCGACCTTTATTTATAATCAAAAACTATGTCCCAACCTGCAGATGCTCGAACAAATGATCCTCGTTGCGTAAAGAGACAGACCCCTGTTGCAGCAACTGCTCAATTTTGCGCCAGCAGCGCCCGTCGGTAAAGTTATTTTTTTGCTGCGGATCAATCAGGTAGACGGGTTTGCCCAATGTTTGCGCTTCCAGTGCCAGATCCAGACAGCTCAGGTTTCCCTCCCCACCAGTTGGTTAAAATGACGCAGATATCTTGAACTATGGTCTGTTCAGCGAAGCTGTTGCCAAATAAAGTTACATTCTGAACTATCTCGGTGCAAAAGTCTTGACAGGCATGTTTATTCAGCACACCATCGCTCCCCATGCGAAAAGGATTTACCACCGGAACCGCTGCAGCGGCCGCTGCCAGAGCCCATGCCCGGTTCATCATTCATCAGCTGAACGGCGATGATGTCGACGTCATGCTCCCTGACGGAGGGAGGCTGAGTGTCCCTGTTGTCTGCCGGTCCCATGGTGCCATGGTCATCAAGGACGCCGGTGACGATCCCGATGTCACCCACGGCGCAGCGATATGGGCCCGGGTGGCGTTGCGTGAGGACGATACCGCTATCCATATCGTCGGCGGCGAAGGGGTTGGTGTGGTCACGCGCCCCGGTTTGCAGATTCCCGTCGGGCAGGCCGCTATCAATCCGGTCCCCCGCGCCATGATCGAAGCCAATGTGCGGGCGGAGATCGGTGCGGCTCGCGGCGCTGTCGTGACTCTCTGGGTGCCGGACGGCAAGCGGCTGGCGGCGCGGACCTTCAATGCGCGTCTGGGTATTGAGGGGGGAATATCCATCATCGGTACCACCGGAATCGTTGAACCCATGAGCGTTCAGGCGCTGGTGGACACCATCCGCTGTGAAATTGACGTACAACTGGCTGAGGGCCATCCCATCACCCTGGTGCCCGGCAAGATCGGTGAAAAGTATTTGCAGGCGTTGCACCCCGGCACCAGTGCCGTGCTGGTGAGCAACGCTTTTGCCGAGGCCCTGGCTTATCTGCGCCGGCGACAGGTAGAAAAACTGACCCTCGCCGGGCATCCCGGCAAGCTGGCTAAATTAGCCATGGGCTGCTATAACACCCACTCCAACGCCTCCCCCCAGGCGCAGGGTTTTGTCGCCGCTATGCTGGAGCTGACCGGGACCTTCAACACCGTCGAGGAAATTTGTCAGCGCTATCCGGCATCTTTTGCTCCGGTGGCGCAGCGCATTGCCGAACGGGTGCAGAGGGATTTCGGTTTTGCGCGGGTGGAGGTGTTGCTGTTTGATATGGCGGGAATACTTTTGGCAAGTTATCCCACAGCAAATTCAGGTGATCTGTGAATCAACAACCCCGCATTTTTATCATCTCCATGGGTCCCGGTAGCCCCGAGTTGCTGACGGTACGCGCCTGTCAGGCGTTGGAAACCATCGACCTGGCCGTTGGCGCGCCGCGCCTGACCGGGGGGCTGACGATCCCCTGTCATGAACCGGTGCCGCTGGTCAGCGGGACGATCGCGTATATCCGTAACCATCCGGACCAATGCATCGGTGTGCTGGTCAGCGGTGATGCCGGGTTCTACAGCCTCAGCCGCGCCGTTGTGCAGGCCTTTGGACGGGAATCAGTGACGGTTATTCCCGGCGTCAGCGTCGTTCAGGCCGCTTTTGCCGCTATTGCCGAACCCTGGCAGGAGGCCCGATTCTTTTCTGCTCACGGACGGCAGGAGCTGGACATTGCGGCTATCATGGCAAGCGCACGTTTTTTGCTGCTCTGCGATCACAGCCACCATCCCCGCACGATTCTGGAGCGCTACAGTCTACTTCTTGAGCACTTTGACCTCTGGGTCATGAGTAACCTCAGCCTTGATAATCAAATGATCGTCCCCGTAACCAGGAAAACGGTCATCCCTGAAGGTCCCTTGAGTTGTGTGGTGGGAATAAAAAAAGAGAAGGAAGGTCAATTTGATGGATAACAGTCAGCGTCCTCAGGTCTATTTTATCGGCGCCGGACCCGGCGATCCGGAGCTGATCACCCTTAAAGGAATCAACGCCATCAAGCGCTGCCGGACGGTTATCTACGCCGGCAGTCTGGTGGCTCCGGAAATCCTTGATCACTGCATTGCCGGTGCTGCTATTCACAACTCCGCCTCCATGAATCTGGAGCAGATTATTGCCGTCATGGTCGCGGCCACCGGCGAGGGTCACAGCGTGGCGCGTCTGCATACCGGCGATCCCTCCCTTTACGGTGCCATTCAGGAGCAGATGGCCGAGCTCGATCAACGGGATATTGCCTATTCGGTCATTCCCGGTGTCACGGCGGTGTTCGCGGCGGCCGCCGCCCTGCGCACCGAGTTGACCGCGCCGGAACAGTCCCAGACCCTGGTTATCAGCCGGATTGCCGGGCGCACGCCGGTGCCCGAGGATGAAGAGGTGGCGCGCCTGGCCTGCCATGGCGGCACCTTCTGTTTCTACCTTTCGGTGAATCGCTTCGGCGAGATTGCCCGGCAGTTTCTCGACCAGGGCTGGAGCCCGCAAACTCCCGTAGCCATGGTCTATCGCGCCAGCTGGCCCGATGAGCTGATGCGGCGCGGCACCCTGGCGGATATGGCCGGGCAGATTGCCGAGAGCGGTGTCAACAAGCATGCAGTGGTGATTATCGGCAAGCCTTTGGGTGCCATCGGCGCTTATTCAAAACTCTATGACCGGGATTTCAGCCATGGCACCCGCCCCTGAAGTTGCAGTCATCGCTGTCACCGGGGCCGGGGCGCGGCTGGCGGCGGAAATCAGCGCCGGACTGGGCGGTCGTCTCCATCTACCTCGAAGAATGGCCACGGCATATGATGCCGGCCCCTACGATTCCCTCGCCGACCAGTTCGCCCTGTTGATGGGCGGCAGCAAGCGCGGGATTGTCGCGGTCATGGCCCAGGGGATCGTCACCCGTATGATCGCCCCCCACCTGCAGTCCAAATACCAGGACCCTGCCGTGGTCACCTGTGACGAGGTGGGACGCTTCGCCATCAGTACCCTTTCCGGTCACGAAGGGGGTGCCAACCATCTTGCCCACGCTGTGGCGTCTATCACCGGTGCAACCCCGGTCATCACCACCGCTACCGAGGCCAACCGCTGCCATGTGCTGGGGATCGGCTGCCGTCGCGGCACCCACAAAGCGGCGATTCTGCACGCTATCCGTTGTGGCTGTGAACAGGCGGGGATTACGACTGATCAACTGCGGCTGGTAACTTCGGCCTGGCTCAAGCAGGATGAAGCGGGTCTGCTGGATGCGATCGTGGATCTGGGGCTTTATCTGCGCTTTCTGCCCCGCAGCGCCTATGAGAACTCCCTCTATCATTTTACTGTTCACGACGGTCCCATGCGCCATCTGGGGATTCCCGGTGTGGCCGAGCCCTCGGCCCTGCTGGCAGCCGTCAACCCGCGCCTGTTGTTGCCGCGCACCGTTATCGATTCTGTCACCATCGCCATCGCCCGGGAAGGACTCATTCATGCCTGATGGAATTCTGTTTGTGGTTGGAACCGGCCCCGGATCAGAGGCCTACATGGCTCCCGCCGCCGGTCACGCCATCTCAAGCGCCGACTACGTCTGTGGTTATAAACCCTATCTGGAACAGATAGAGCATCTGATCCCCGCTACCGCTCAGGTCTTCAGCAACGGCATGACCGGTGAGAAGGAGCGGGTGGAGAAGGCCCTGGCTGCCATGGAGCAGGGGCAGCGCGTTGCTCTGGTTTGTGGCGGTGATGCGTCGCTGTACTCCCTGGCCTCGCTGGTTTTCGAGTTGGCCCACGCCCCCGATGCCATCGAAGTGATCCCCGGCATTACCGCCGCCATGGCCGCCTCGGCGCGCCTCGGGGCCCCCATCGCCGACGATCTGGCCATCATCTCCATGTCCGACCTGCTTACCCCCTGGGAACTGATCCGGAAGCGCATTGAGGCGGTCAACAGCGGTGACTTCGTCTGCGCCATCTACAACCCGCGCAGTAAAAAGCGTACCAGCCAGCTCGCCCACACGGTGCAGCGCTTCATGGCGGAGCGCGGTGACCTCGCCTGTGGTTTCGTGCGCCACTGTTACCGGGAGGGGGAACACACCTGGACCGGCTACTTAAGTCAGCTTGATCTGGAAAACATCGACATGAGCACCCTGGTTATGGTCGGCAGTACCCGCACCATCCTTAAAAACGGCAAGCTGGTCACGCCGCGCGGTTACACTGCCAAATACGGAGAACGTGAATGATCCTCGTATTGGGCGGCACCTCCACCACCCATCAGGTGGTCGCTGAACTGGACGAAGCGGAAGAGCAGCCCCTGATCATCAGTGTCGCCACCGACTACGGTCTGCGGGAATTCGGCGTCCGCTATCCGGGACGGGTCATCCACACCCGTTTCAGTTTGGAGAGTTTGACACGCTTTATCGCTGAACAGGGCATCACCCGGATCATCGACACCACCCACCCTCACGCCAGGGAAATCAGCGCCATCGCCCGCCGGGTTGCCGAAGAGTGTGCGATCGTCTGCGAAGACCGGGTACGCCCGGTCGCCGAACTCCAAGTAGAACCGGGAATCGTGACCTGCACCAGCGCCGATGAAGCCGCCGCCTACCTGCTGAGTTCCCCCCATCAACGCATCCTCTTCACTACCGGCAGCAACAGCATTGACCGCTTCGCCCACCTCGCCACCCGCGGCTATGCCCGCGTCCTCCCCTTTGAAGACTCCATCGCCAAATGCGTCGCCGCCGGATTTCCTCGCTCGCGCATCATCGCCCTGCAAGGGCCGTTTTCCACGGCGTTCAACCTGGCCCTCTGTCGCGAGTACCGCATCGACGGCCTGGTGACCAAGAACAGCGGCGAGGGAAGTGGCTTTGAACAGAAGCGGCAGGCCTGTCGAGAGTTGGGGATCGAGCTGGTGGTGATCGGGTAGGGGGTCAACCATTTAAGCATGTCCCCAGGATCAGATAACTGGGCGACCAGAACGCTGCAAACCGATTTGGAACCGATAAAAAAGTTGCCGAAATGCTACGCAAACACAAACCGCTGGTGGTGAAATGTGTCAAGGCCAAAGGCGAGATTCCTGCTGGGAAACCAGAAAGAATGGAACGTCCGGACCAGCTTGAAAGGCTGGAAAGGATGGAGAGACCAGCTGTCCCGAGAGGTATTGATAGGCCGGGAGGATGTGGTGCCCCCGGTGGTGGAGGTTGGTCTGGGGGTAGGGGAAGGTAAACATAGCAATGCCAGTTGTGCAAAAAATTAGAGTAACAGGTTTTCAGCAGATGCTCGGAATGTGCAGGAAAGGTCGTGACCTGATATCGGTGGGTTGGCCTGGTCCTATCCCGTCAGGCCCAAAGAAAGCGTAGAAATCCGGGGGCATAATACCAATCAATGTCAAAATTGATATTATACCCCCGGTATGTTCAGGCGAAGGTCAAACTCCTGTCTTCTCCCACGGCCATTTTTCGTCTGAACGTCACAATTCCTTAGGCACTCCTTCGCCGTAAGGCTTAACTGTATGGGGAGTGTTTGCCCAGTCCCTGAATTTTGCATGGCAGCCCAAGCATTTATTTATTTGAGCCTGCAGCACCTTCGTTCTCCTTTAAATTTTTTGCGATAACTTTAGTATCATCAGTTGTTTTCGGAGATTTTGCGAACATCTTGTCAGTTTTATTCACACCCGTCTCTGCTACCTGCCAGGGCCACTTGTTTTCCGCCGGCCACTCGGATTCAGGCAAACCAATCACCCGCCCTTCGGCGTCCAGACGGAAGGTGTGCTGATTCTTTTTCCCTGCAAATCCGGCGTCGTCTCCATCCCATCCGCGGGTGCCGTCCATGACGGCGGAAATTTTCTGCGGGGTGTCATAGTCGCTGTGGCAGGTAACACAGGTATCCACCAGCGACTCTTTGAGCATGAGCCCTTCGCCGTTTACGCTGTGAAGACTGTGACACTGTGTGCAGGACCAATCGGCTTTGGGTCCGAGCTTCAGATCAAAGGTCATCTGATGGTCTCCACGCCCCTTGCCGTCTGCGGAAACCCTCCTCCACGCTTTACCCCATGTCGGGACGATTGTCTCCACGAAATCTTCCACCTTGTCACCGGGACGGAAGCCCAGGGCGTCCCCCCACCGGTATTCCGGATCAAAATCTTTATGGGTAGTCGTGCGGGTATGGCACTGGGCGCATACGTCGAATTGCTGCGTCTTGGTGAGGTCATCGGGATTGACGATATTGCTCACCAGCGGGTTTGCAATATGATCACTGCCTGGTCCGTGGCACGATTCACAGCCGACACCGATGTCGGCAATAATCTCGCCGGCTGTCAGGCTCGAGTCGGCTTCCCACTTCTCGATGTCATAGCCGGTAGCGTGGCAGCCGACGCAGTTATTCTGCCAGATGCGGTCGTCATTGCGGTCTATCCACCTTCCCAGCGGATTTTTTTCATTGGCACGGTCTTTTCTGAAATGCCACTTGAGAAGGCGGTTGCCTGACCCGTCACCGACATTTACGACATAGGTCTGCCGGTTCGTTTTGCCGTGGCCGAAAACCATCACATCCGTTGTGTGAACTGCCGTTCCACTTTCGTTGAGGAAACGGGCGAGGAACTTTCCTTCCTCGTACTTGACATAAACACCGTCAACATCCGTGAGCTTCGTACCGTCGCTCAAAGAGAAGTCTTTGGTCCCGGATATCCCGGTATCCTCGTTTTTATCATAGCAAACCGGATTGCCTGGGGTGTCGCCGAACCGTTCAATCCAGAGACCAAACAGGTCATTTGTCTTGAGGCCGAAACTGTACAGATCGTTAAAGCCATTAAATGCCTCAGGATGCAGGGTTTCCCGCCATCCAGCGTAGGCTTCGGGGTGACATGCCTGGCAGGTATCGGCACCCACATAGGCCGCAAGAACAGGAGCTACCGGATCTGGCGTAGCGACCGGAGTGAACAAGCGCGAAGAACCGCAAGCGAGCAGCCCTCCTGCCAGAGTCAGCGCTACGGCCAGTGCCGGCAACGATCTCCATTTTTTGTAAAAAACCTGCATAAAACCTCCTTCTCGGTTGTGGCCGAATGTCTCTGCTTTCGGTCGGATTAAGCTCCGGGGTCGTATCTCTTTGACTTGTTGTGCAGTCCCTGGTCAGGTTCATTCAGGAACCGTGTAGTCGGATTAAGGTTACAGCAAGAGCCGTGCCGTCCTTTTCTGTGACGTGACTCTTCGATCTTGCGTGCCGATCAGCCCTATTCAACCGGGAACGGGACAGACTTTGTGCGGGGGGTTCTACCTAAGGAGAAGCGGCCGGGAGATTGAAATTGAGGACACTACGTAATTGGGTGAAGGGCTGTTTTGACGTTTCATCGGAAGAAGCAGCGCGGATACCCTGTCGTTCTGAGAAAAAATGTCTGATCTGGACAATTAGCTATGTCATTTTGACAAAAATTTGAGGTTCAGATGGGAAAACGTCAGTAAAGTGGGCGGTTCTACTCTGCTCCGAGCTTGCGGTAGAGGGTTTTGAGCCCGATTCCGAGGATGCGTGCCGTCTCTGTCTTGTTGCCGCCGGTTCGGGTCAGTGTTCGCTGGATCGCGGCCCGCTCGATCTCGTCGAGTCCGTGAGTACCGTCGAGCAACGGCTCATCGCTGCTGGGGACGCTAGGTCCGCGCACATGGTGGGGCAGGTCCACCAGCAGGATTCGCTCGCCGGCACCGGTGATCACCAGTTCCTCGATCAGGTTGCGGAGTTCACGGACATTGCCGGGCCAGGGATGGGCGCGCAGCGCATCCATAACCCCTCTGCCGAGTGCCGGAGCTGCCGGAAGTTCATAACGATGCGCAAGCTCCTCCAGGAAGTGGTTCACGAGAGGCGAAATGTCGTCGATCCTGTCCCGGAGAGGGGGGATGTCGATGGTGACGACCTTAAGGCGGTAATACAGGTCCTCGCGGAATCCTCCCTCCTGGATCATCCGCTCGAGGTCGCGGTTTGTCGCCGCCACAAGTCGCACATCCACCTTGAGAGAGGTCGACCCGCCGACCCGTTCTACTATCTGGTCCTGCAGTACGCGCAGGATCTTGGTCTGGATAATCGGCGAGAGGTCGCCGATCTCATCGAGAAACAGGGTGCCGCCGTTCGCCTGCTCTATTTTGCCGGCACGAGGGCGTACCGCGCCGGTGAAGGCCCCCTTCTCGTGCCCGAAAAGCTCGCTTTCCGCGAGCGACTCAGTGATTGCAGCGCAGTTGACGATGACGAGGGGACCGGTTCGGCGCCGGCTGGCGCGGTGAAGTTGCCGTGAAACGAGTTCCTTGCCGGTTCCGGACTCCCCTCGAACCAGAACCGTCGCGTCCGTGCCGGCCACTACCGCGACGCGCTGCAGAACTTTGCGGATCGGGTCCGACTGGCCGATAAGGGGCGATTCTGCCGGCGGGACCGGGGAAACGATCTCGCCGTGTCGGCGACAGTTGCCGATGACTCGATCGAGAGTGCGAGCGAGATGGTCGAAACTAACGGGCTTCGCAAAATAGTCTGCCGCCCCTTCACGCATGGCCTCGACCGCGACATTGACGCTCCCGTATCCTGTGATGACGACAACCGGGAGCCCCGGACGGATCTGGCGCACCTTGCGAAGAAGGCCGATGCCGCTCATGCCCCCCATGAGAACATCGGTCACCAGCACGTCAAGCGGTGCACCCAGCGTCAGGGTGAGGGCCTCCTCAGCGGATGCGGCTGTCGTCACCTCGAAGCCGTCCTGACGAAGTCCGCGCGTCATCGCCTTGCGCGTTGAAGCATCGTCATCAACAAAGAGAACTCGCCCTCGAACACCGGCCATTTTTGAATCCTCCATAGATAAAACCTGATACCTAAGCCGTATCGCAACCCGCTGCCGGGGCGCAATCCCGGAGGGTAACAATGAAGGCCGCACCGCCCAGATCTTGCGCATCCCCAACATCGAGAGAACCACCGCAGTCCTGAAGAATGTGTTCCACAATTGCAAGCCCCATACCAGTGCCATCCGGGTGCGTCGTAAAAAATGGTTCCCGTATCCGTTGGCGCATCGCCTGCGGAACACCGGGTCCGGAGTCCTCGACGGCAATCCGGACCCGTTCCGAGTCAAGAAAGGCCCGGACGCGCACACGACCTCCGTGCGGAGTGACCTTCACGGCGTTACTTACGAGATTGGTCAGGATCTGGCGGATGTGGTTTGCGTGGGCGGGAAGCAAACGAACCTCTGGCGCGATTTGCTTCTCGATTACCACCCCCGCGTGCCTGGCTTCGGCCCCCATCAGAAAAATCGCAGATTCGACGACCGGTCCGAGCGGCTCGGGATCCGGCTTTGGCATGGGTCGCCGAACGCGCGCCATAAATTGATTCAGCGTCTCCACGATCCGCTGCACCTCCCGGTTCATGTCGCCGAACAGTTCGCCAATCTCTTCGTCATCACCGCCACCGCGCTGTAGACTGCGCCCCAGCAGCTGCAGGTGCAAGGCCATGGCGTTCAAGGGCGTCCGAATCTCGTGCGCGATTTCGACCGAGACGGTCCCCATGGCCGAGAGGTGTTCCAAATGCATGAGATTCGAGTAGACCAGGTCGAGTTCACCACTCAGGGAATCGATCCTTTGCGTTCCCTCACGTACCCGATTTTCGAGTTCTGCACGGGCTTCGCGCAGCCGACCGGCCATAGTGATGAATGAGGCGTGAAGGATCGCAATCTCGTTTTCCCCCCGCGGCCCGTGAAGATGTTGGAAGTCGCCCCCTTCCAGACTCCGGATGTCCGACTCGAGGCGCGCCAGCGGCTGGCGAACCAGCACTCGGAAGAGCCCCCAGAAGGACAAAAGAGAAGCGAGCACCACTGCCACCGCCAACCAGACGAAGGAGATATGCCGGCGAGTGAGTTCAGCATAGAAGGGGGTGAGTTCGAGGGACATGAGCAGCATCCCAAGGATCTCCTGGCGCGAATCGTGGCAACGTCGGCATGCGCTCCCGTTCGTGATCGGAAAGCCCTCGTGATAAATCGGCTGACCATTCCTCGATGTGTACTCTCGGCTTTCAGAGTGGATTCCACCCGCCGTGTGGCAACCTCCGCATACCTGCTCAGTCGTCGGGTCGAAGAGCTTTCCGATCTCCTCCGGGTGATGAGAAAAAGCGACCCGCCCGTTGGCTGCGACGACCAGAATGTCATGGATATCTGGAAGCTCGACAAGATTCCGCGCCAGGTAGTCCTGGTGAACCGGGAACTTGTCCGGATCGACCGCTTCGAAACTGCGGAGGACAAGGTTGGCCGTCAACGCCGATTTGGATTGCAGTTCCGCTTGCCATCGTGCCACCACGCCGGTATCGCGCCACACATTGACAACTGCGAGCACCGCCACAAGAAGAGCCGCTGTGGCGATTGTCATTCGCACGGTGATCGAATTCTTCAGTTTCAAAGGAATCTCGCCCTGATAACTGATAACAATATCGTTAAACAAATCACAACCTATGCCCCTCCCTTTGCCGCGTCAAGCAAATCCTCCCCCTGCCGGATCGATAGACTGTCCCCAGCGATCAGTAAAAACAAGCTGTTCCAGCGGCAGGCGGGGTTGCCAACCGGCTGCTTCCAGTTCGGGTTTGTTAAAAAAGAAATCGGTATAGCCAAGGCATAAATAGGCGACGGGGACGATCCTTGCCGGGATATCCAGGATCTCCTTGAGGCGTTGCTCATGCAGGATGCTGACCCAGCCGACACCGATATTTTCAGCCCGCGCCGCCAGCCACAGATTCTGGACGGCACAGACGCAGCTGTAGAGATCCATCGTTTCCACATGCGTGCGACCGATTACCACCGGCCCAGTGCGCTCACGATCACAGGTAACGCAGATATTGATCGGCGCTTCACGAATACCTTCCAACTTGAATCCCTGATAGGCACTGCGGCGAAGCGGTTCAAACATCTCTGCCGCTTCGCGGTTCGCTTGCGCGAAGTCATTGTATACCGACTGTTTGATGTCGGGATCTTTGATGACGACAAAATTCCACGGCTGCATGAAGCCCACCGACGGAGCATGATGGGCGGCGTTCAGAATCCGGCCCAATACCTCATCAGGTACGTCATCCGGTTTGAATTGACCGCGCACATCCCTGCGGCTGAAAATCGCCTTGAACAGGCCTTTTTTTTCTTTGGCAGAAAATACGTCTTCGGCTTGCAGATGGGATTTGATTTTATCCATGATCGATTCATTCCTGAAGTCAGATTTGCTGGTGGTTAATGGGGAATGGTGGATATGCCGGGATTATTCAGCTGACAAGAGATCATTCAGCACCACCAGCAGCCCGTTGATCACTGTGGCGGCGCAGGGACTGCCGCCCTTGGGACCGCGATTGGTGACGTGGGGGATAGTGGTTTGGCGCAGCAGATCCTTGGATTCTTCGGCCTTGACGAACCCCACCGGCAGTCCGGCAACAAAGGCGGGCTGCATTCTGCCGGTGGCGGTGAGTTCCAGCAGTTTCAAGAGCGCGGTGGGGGCGTTGCCGATGGCGAAGATGGCGTCGGGGTAGCGTTCGGCGGCGTAGAGCATGGCGGTTTCGGCGCGGGTCAGGTTGTCGGCAGCGGCGCGGGTCAGCACGTCCGGCTGGCTGATGAAGCAGTGCACCTGATTGCCATAGCTCTGCAGGTAGCGGCGGGTAATCCCGACCCGCACCATTTCCACATCACAGATGATGGGTGCACCACGACGCAGGGCCGCGACACCAGCCTCTATAGCGCCGGACAGGATGCAGGTCAACTCGGCGAATTCCGTATCGCCGGTGGTGTGAATCAGTTTGCGGGCGATGACTTGCTCAGCGCTGTTAAAGCGGCTGAGGTCGGTTGCAGAGTCGATGATGGCGAAACTGTCTTGCTCTATCTGTAGGCCTTTGTCCATTGCATGCTCCATGTTCTATGTTTTTTGGTGGATGCGATTATCGTAACTATTCAGCTTCGTAGCGAGAGCCTATCAATTGGCATATTTTCACTTGCGAAAATGAACTCGCTTCGCTCAAACAAATTTCCGCAGCGTTCAAACATACCAATTGCAGGCTCATTGCTGAGTTGTTTCTCAAGATGCTGAACAGTTACGCATTATCTGCCAATATTTATCGCTCCAGCAACCAGTCCAGCAGCGAGGGTTGGGATAAAAAGTGAAAGTGTACATAGCCCGCCAGGGTTTTTCCCTTGCTGAAGCCGTCGTGGCTGCGCGCGCCATTGGTCACTTTCTCCAGGGAAAAGACGTAGGGCTCATTGACGTCCTCCAGGGTGGAGTAGCGAAATTCGTGTCCTACCAGCCCGGTCAGGGCGGCTGGCTCCTGGATCTGAACATATCCCAGAGCTTGTCGTTTGCCGGTCATATGGCAGCGAGCGTCAAAAATTCCGGTCATCGGGTGGTGTCGGCCTTCACCGTCAACAATGCCTTGTGTCAACAGCATCATGCCGCCGCATTCCGCCAGCAGGGGACGTCCGGCGGCGCTGTGGCGGCGCAGCCACTGGTGTAGTTCCTGGCGGGTGGATAGGGCTTCGGCGTACAGTTCGGGGTAGCCGCCGCCGATGTAGATAAAGTCGGCGTCGGGAACGGTTTCCCCGGCCAAGGGGGAAAAGAAACGCAAAGCGTACCCGCGGCGCTCTATCTCTCGCAGGTTGGCCTCGTAGTAAAAGCTGAAGGCCTGGTCACGCGCTACAGCGCAGATGCGTGACCTTTCCGGCATGGTTTCTTCGCACCGGCTTGCCGGGGGGATGGTCAGGTCGATGGCAGCCAGCGCCGTCAGGTCGATATGTTGCTCTACCAGGTCAGCGCAGGCTTCATAGTAGCTTTCATCCATTTCGGCCGACGTGGCGATCCCCAGGTGCCGGGTGGGTGCCAGGGGCTGTGCCTGACGGGGTACGCAGCCAAGTAGTGGGATGTCGGTATGCTGCTCCAGAGCGCTGCGGATCAGCCGTTCATGGTTGCTTGACGCCAGCTGATTGATGATGACTCCCTCCAGAGGCGTGGATCGGCAAAGGCTCTGTAACCCCCGCAGCAGGGCGGCGATGGTGTAGGAACAGGAGGCAGCGTTCAGTACTGCCACCACGGGTAGCCCCAGTTGCACGGCCACGTCATAGGAGCTGCCACCAAAACGGCGTGGTTCAATGCCGTCAAAAAGGCCCATCACTCCTTCCACCAGAGCCATGTCACAACCTTGGCAACTCCGGGCGAAGATCTGACCCAGAGTCGCATCGCCGAGCAGGACGGAATCCAGATTTTCCACCGGGTTGCCGGCGGCCCGAGCCAGATGGCGGCTGTCGATGTAATCGGGGCCGCACTTGAAGGGCGCCACCCGCAGTCCCTGACGGCTCAGGGCGCGGGCAATGCCGGTAGTGATGGTGGTTTTGCCGGAGCCGCTGCGCTCGGCTCCAATCAACACACCTTTCACGGCAAACCCCCTTTGTCCAGGAGTTCGCCGATACGATCTCGCAGTCGTCGCGCCAGGGAGGGACTTTTCCCCTGGGTGGAGACGGAGATCACCAGCCCGGCGTCTTCGTCCATATGCACGGCGGGCAGGTGGAAGTCGCACAGCCAAGGGTCGTCGGCCACATTGACCGGCACGCGCAGTTCTTTGGCCCACGCCGCCAAGGCAGCGTTGCGCTCGCGCTTGTCGGTACACAAAAAAGCATAATCGCAGTGATTGAGATCATCCTCACGGGCTTCGCGCTCAATGGTTTCAATGGTTCCGGCGGCGGCCAGGGCGCGTAGCTCGTCGTCGATGCGCGGGGCGATCACCCGGATAGCTGGCTCCATGGGCAGCAGGGCACCGATCTTGCGGGCGGCCACCTTGCCGCCGCCGACAAAGAGCAGCCGTTTGCCGCTGATATGGATCAAAAAGGGATAGTAGACGAGTTTCACAGCAGTCCTTCCAACATGGCGTCAATGTCGCAGTGTTCTTCCAGGGTTTTGGCCAGCAGATCCAATTGTCGTTCTTTTTCTATCCGGTAGTCTACGGCTTGCAGGGGCAGATGAAGAAGTTTTCCCAGCGCCGCCAGGTTGGTTGTCGTTTCAAAAAAACCGTGGAGATAGGTTCCAAAAACTCTCTTGCGGCGATCCCACAGGCACAGGTTGTCAACGCTCAGCTGCTCGACGCCGGAGCCGACCGATGTGCGGCCGACATGCATTTCGTAGCCGCTGATCATCTGTCCACTCCACTGCCCTGCGCCGCACCACACCCCTTTACGCAGCGTTTTCCCATTCCCCATGACGGTAGTGAGGGGGAGCAGTCCGAGTCCCTCGGCGGCTCCCGGTTCCCCCTCAACGCCATGGGGATCTTCCAGACGCTCACCCAGCATCTGCAAACCACCGCAGATGCCCATGATGGGGACGCGTCCTGCCAGCGCCTGCAAGGAAGTAGCAAACCCTGAGCGCTGCAGGAAATCCAGATCGTGGAGGCTGTGCTTGCTGCCGGGCAGGATAATCAGATCGCACTCCGCCAGTTCCGCCGGATGGTGCAGATAGGTAAGGCGTACCTGCGTCATGGCTTTTAAGGGGGCAAAGTCGGAGAAGTTGCTGATATGGGGCAGTCGCACCACCCCAACGCGCAACGAGGCATCCCCCTTGTCGGTGTCCGACGCCAGATCCTGAGAATCCTCTTCTTCCAGGCTCAGGCGCAGCCAGGGGATCACTCCCTGTATCGGCACCGGCACCAGGTCGGCAAACATCTCGATTCCCGGTTGCAGCAGGCTGACATCGCCCCGGAACTTGTTGATGAGAAAACCGTGGATCAGCGATCTGGCAGCGTCGGGCACCAGGTCGTAGGTGCCCTTGAGCCAGGCAAAAACACCGCCCCGATCGATGTCCCCCACCACAAATACCCGTGACCCGGCGTATTGTGCCATCCGCATGTTGACGATATCGGTGCCCTGCAGATTGATTTCCGCCGGGCTCCCCGCTCCCTCCAGAACCATGAAGTCATATTCGCTGCTCAGGGAATCGTAGGCAGCGCTGGCGATAGCAAGATTTTCACTGGAGAGGGTGTAATATTCGCGGGCACTGTATGTTCCCGTCACGCGCCCCAGGCGCACCAGTTGCGAGCGGGATTGCCCCTGGGGTTTGAGGAGGATCGGATTCATGCGCACGTCGGGCGCCAGGCACGCTGCCTCAGCCTGAAGAATCTGGGCACGCCCCATCTCCAGCCCATCGGCGGTCACCCCGGCATTCAGGGCCATGTTCTGAGACTTAAAGGGCGCCACCCGCACCCCGCGTTGCTGCAGTAGACGGCAGAAGCCGGCCGTGATCAGACTCTTGCCCACGCCCGATCCGGTGCCCTGAAACATGATAGATGGCACTTTGCGTTTGTTTGGGGTATTCTGCAAAACCTTTTTCACTCCTATTGACATGAGGTGCTAGCCAATGACGTCAACAATGATCTGCGGTGTCGGTCTGGGTCCCGGTGACCCGGAACTGGTCACCATGAAAGCCGTACGTGCCATGCAACAGGCCGATCTCGTGGTCGTGCCCCAGTCCGATGTGACCGGGCGCAGTATCGCCGCCGATATCGTCGCCCACTATGTTCCCGCCGAAAAAATCCATATGTATCACTTTCCCATGACCGGCAACAGGGCTGATCTGGATATCCGCTACAGCGCACTGGCGGGTGAAATGGCTCGCTGGGCCAATGAAGGAAAGCGCATCTGCTACGTGACCATTGGTGATACCCCGGTTTACAGCACCTTTAACTATCTGCGTGACAAGCTGCTGGAGCAGGGGATCGTCACGCAGATGGTGCCGGGAATTTCGGCCTTTTCGGCGGCCGCCAACGCCCGGAGCTTGCCCCTGTGCGAAAAGGATGGCTCCTTCTGTGTCATCGAAATGCCTGAATCAGTGGCTGAACTCTCCGCCTTGCTTGAGCGCTTCACCTCGGTTGTGCTGATGAAGGTGCATAAGCGACTCCCCGCCCTGTGTGCGTTCGTGCGTCAGGCCGACCTGGCGCAGGCCTGGTTGTTTCAGCGTATCAGCCTGCGCGACGAGCAGGTGTACGACCTGCTGACCCAGGTGCCGCCGGAAGCTGCCGGTTATCTGTCCACCGCCATTGTCCAGGGAAAGCCGAAAGAGGGGTGACGCCCTGTTTCCCCCATCAGAGGTCGCGCAACAGAGCGATTGATTCGCGTAGTCCCGCTTCCTGAAAAATCTCCAGACAGATGGTCAGCTCTTTTTCCAGAGCAAATTGTTTGATGGTCCGCAGCAGGCCCGGGTCGATCCATTTGAGACTGCGATGGTCGCGCCGGCCGTCGCTGCCGTGCAGATGGAGCAGGGTGATCTGCTCCCGGTGCCTGGACAGAACCGCCTCCACATCCTGCCTAAAATGAATCATGTGACCGACATCGACACAAAAATCGACGGGTAAGGCTGCCGCCTGGTCAAACAGTTGGGCGTCGTCACCACTGTTTTCGACACTGATGATCCCTGCATTTGAGGCGGCAAAAGTCTCCAGCTGACGAAAAAATTCGCGCTGTGGTTGCAGGTGGAGGGTATGTGTCTGCGCTCCAAGCGGTCGCAACCGATCGACGAAGGTTTGCAGCGTCGACCATGATGCCACCAGGGTCAGGTCGCGGTCGTAAGGCAGGTGGACGTTATAGCGCAGCGGCTCCAGCGCCAGTTGGGTCACTTCCTGCTCGTCGGGCAAGTCTTCCGGCTGCCGGCTGCAAAAATAGAGCAGCTCGATTTCCTCCACCAGGCCACGCACATATTGCACATTCGCCAGACGTTCTGCCGGAATAATAAAGGAAGGGGCCGCTATGCGCATGGGTACCTCATTACAATGAGCAGGGTGAGGTACAGGATTGCGGCGCACAGAGCCAGCAGAGCGGTTGTTCTGGTGAACAGTCCGGTGGCGTCGGTGATCAGTGCCGTTTCGTCGATCCGGGCTCCGTCACCGATACAGGGCTTCTCCTTGCGGATGCCGAAATAGGTCGCTGCGCCGCCGAGGCTGGTGTCAAGGGCGCCGGCAAAGGCGGCCATGCTATGGGCTGAATTGGGACTGGCGTGGGCCAGGCGGAAACGGCGACCGATACGCCAGGCATTGCCCGGGTTCAGGCGACTGCCGAACGCCGCGGCAGGAATCAGCACCAGAGCCAGTCGCGCCGGAATGAAGTTGAGGACATCATCGGCACGGGCGGCAAATTTGCCGAACTGCTCGTAGCGCACATTGCGATAGCCGACCATTGAATCCAGCGTGCTGACGGCCTTGAACAGCATCGCCCCGGCCGCGCCGCCTAGTGCGGCAAACACAACCGGCGACAACACGCCGTCGGTAAAGTTTTCCGCTACTGATTCGACGGTGGAGCGAATCACCATTGCCTGATCCATGCCGGCGGTATCGCGGCTGACGATCATGGCCAGCGCCCGGCGGGCACCCTCAAGGTCACCGGTAACCAGCGGGGCGTGAACCGCCAGGGCATGTTGCACCATGGAGCGGGCACTGACAGCAAAAAAGATAATCAGCGTATTGACAACAAGATAGAGGGCAACATGGATGCGGATTGCCGCCCACAGTAGAATCAGGGTCGTGGCGACGGCGACCGTTGTCGACAGTAATGTCAGCAGCGCGCCGCCGCTGAAGCCAAGGGGATATAGCCGGTGTTCCAGCCGGCGGTTCAGACGTCCCAGCAGGCAGACCGGGTGCCAGGAGGTACGCGGATCGCCAATGACATGATCAAGCAGCAGGGCGACAAACACGCACAACAGGTTGAGGGCGATGAAGGTTGTCATGCCAGTTCCCGAAAGGCGGTCAGCAGCGGTGTCATATCGTTTTTTATGCTGAAGCGGATGTGCTCGCCGACAAGTCCTTCGAAGTTGCCGCAGTCACGGATCAACACCCGGCGCGCCAGGCAATGCTCGAATAGTTCCGCTGCCCGTCGTCCCTGCAGCCGGCAGAGGATGAAATTTACCGTTGACGGCAGGGTCTGCAGCCAGGGGAAGCTGTCCAGCTCACTGAGCAGCTGTCGTCGCTGGGCGGCAATGCGTTGTGCCATCGGCCGGTTGTCGATATCGATCAGCCGCAGTCCGAGCTCCTGAGCCGGACAGTTGACGTTCCAGGGGGAGCAGCGCTGCTCCAGCTCCGCCGTTAATTCCCGGTTGCCGCTCAGGGTGAACCCCAGTCGCAGCCCCGGCAGGCCGTGAATCTTGGAGAAGGAGCGCAACACCAGCAAATTTGCGCTGAGCTGGGTTGTCAAACTGAGGGATTCTTCCTCAAGGTGAAATGGCAGATAGGATTCGTCGACGACAAACAGGGTGGCGGGATGCCGGGCGATCAGCGCGACAAGGTCGGTGCGCGCCACGCTCGTGCCGGTGGGGTTGTTGGGTTGGCACAGAAAACAGAGTTCGCTGTCGATGCACATATCGTCCAGGGTAAAGGCATAATCGGGCGCGGGCGCGACAACCGATGTGATGTCAAGAGCAGCGGCGTGGGCAAAGTGCTGGTAGTCACTGTAGGTCGGCGTAAAAATAGTGACCCGCTTGCCGGCAAAAAGAGCGCAGAGCCGTTCGATGGCCTCGCTGGTGCCGGCGCTAACACAGATGTTTTCAGGCGCAATTTGGTAGTGAGCAGCCAGGGCCGCCCGCAGGGTGTGGCTGTGGGGTTCCGGCAGGCGGCCAAGCAGACGCGGAAGATCAAGGTCTTTGACAACTGCCGGCTGGCTGTCGGCGACATTCGAGCTGTAATCGCGAATGGCATCGGGGCGGCAACCCAGTATGGCCGCTGCCCGGTAGATGTTGCCGCCGTGATGTTGCTGGTGCACGATCAATTTACCCTCCAAGCACAACCGCCGCCAGCAACAATACTGCCTCGCACACTTCGCAGAGGGCGCCGAGCATGTCACCGGTGACGCCGCCGATCATCCGCCGATACCACCACAGGATCAGGGCAAGAAACGCCAGATAGACACCAAGAATGCCGATAAACAGCCCGAAGGGGAGCGCAAAAAAGGCCAGCGCCGGCAAGATCAGGCCGGGGACGATCAGCCCGGAGCGTTCACCGGTGAAGAATGGTTTGGCCAGCCCGTCCTGGCGGGCGTAGGGCAGGCGGTGCATGGCAACGGCCATGGCGAAGCGCGACAGTGCCGGAATCAGCACCAGCAGGGCCATATTGCTGAGATGGGCAAAAGCTACCCCTTTGGCACCAAGTACGAGGACAATCGCCACCACCCCCATGGTGCCCGCGTGGACATCCTTCATGATAGCCAGTTTTTTTTCACGGTCGCGGTGGGAGAAGAGGGCGTCGGCACTGTCGCACAGACCGTCCAGATGCAGAGCGCCGCTGATCACCACCAGATAGAGCACCAGGACAAAAGGCGCGATGGTAACCGGGGTGAGCCAGTGCAGCAACGCCAGCCCGGCACCGATCAGCAGCCCGACCCAGGCAAAGGCGGCGGTTGCCCTGGCGCCGTCGAAGGGTGCGGAGCCCAGGCGGATAATGGTGAGAAAGTTCAGAGCGCTGAGAAAGCCCTTCATCGCTGTGCCTTGACGGGGACGGCAATACCGCTGACCAGCAACAATACTTCATCGGCCAGCGCAGCGACGCAGCGGTTGATGCGTGCCAGCAGGGAGCAGTAGCGGCGGGTCATGGGATCGGCCGGAATCACCCCCAGGGAGACTTCGTTGGTGACGATGATGGTACGCCGCGTCGAGGTGCCAAGCAGCGCCAGAAATTCATCCAGGGGCTCATTTTCTGCTGTTGCGGTGAAAACCAGGTTGCTCGCCCAGAGGGTCAGGCAATCGATGAGGATGGTGTCGCAGGGAAGCTCCAGGGCGCGCTGATAGGCGTCGGCGAGCTGCAGCTGTTCCTCAATGGTGGTGTAGGAGGCATCCCGTTCTCCCTGGTGGACACGGATTTTGCGATCCATTTCCGGATCAAGGTTGGTCGGTGCGGTGGCGATATATGCCTTGCGCAACGCTGGAGCCGCCAGGCCAAGGGCATGATGGGTTTTGCCGCTGCCGACGCCGCCGGTGATCAGGGTTGTGTATGACATTTTCGTGCTCCTTGTGGGAACCGCGCGTTCCAGGGTGGAGAAACCCCACCCCCTATTTCTCTATTCCTGTTCGCGCGGCGACGCCCTGCTGATAATAGTGCTTTATCTCGCACATTTCCGTCACCAGGTCGGCTTTCTCCACCAGTTCAGCCGGGGCGTTGCGACCAGTCAGCAGCAGTTCGGTGCGCGGCGGGCGCAAGTGCAGCAGATCAAATATCTCGTCAATGTTGACCAGTCCTTTGGCCAGGAGGCCGAGCAGTTCATCCAGCACGATCAGGTCGTAGGCGCCGGATGCCAATGCCGCTTGTGCCTCCGCTATGCCGCACTTTGCAAGCTGCCGATCTTCAGCTGAAGGCGTGCTGCGGATGAATTCCCCGGTGCCGAAGGCGCGGTGGATGATGCGCTCCTGCAAGTGCTGCAGGGCGGTCCATTCCGACGAATCCCCCTTTTTCAAGAACTGACAAAAGAAGACTTTCCCTCCGGCTCCGGCGCAGCGTACCGCCAGTCCTAGCGCTGCCGTAGTCTTGCCTTTGCCGTTGCCGGTGTAAATCTGCACATAACCTTGGGCAGGCATCTAAACCTCCGCGAGCTTCGCGACTTCACCGATAATGATGGTGGCAGGGTGACTGATCTGCCGGTCGGCGATACAGGACAATACCTCGTCCAGGGTGGTGGAAAAAATCCGCTCCTGCTCGGTTTCCAGACTCTGACCGATCAGCACCGGCGTGGTGGCTGCCATGCCATGCTTGAGCAACTGATTTCGAATGACCGGCATGTTTCTGACTCCCATGTAGATGACGATGGTAAAGCCGAGGTTTACCAGGGCGTCCCAGCGGTAGCTGGTTTCCAGGTTATCCACCTTGGTGTGACCGGTGATAAAGACCACTCCTGCCGCAGAGCGGCGATCGGTCAGGGCACCCTGGACCCTGGCGACCAGGGATGAGGCCGAGGTAACACCCGGGATGAGGGTGACGCGGGCACCGACGGAGCGGGCGGCTTCTACTTCCTCCACGGTGCGGGCAAAGACCGAGGTGTCACCCCCTTTGAGGCGGACGACGCGCTTGCCCCGTTGCAGTTGCTCGATAATTAACGCATTGATCTGGACCTGGGTCCGGCAATGAGCGTCGTAGGGGCGCTTGCCGACGTCCAAGGCTTCACAGCTGATCTGCGCGCAGATGGCGGGATGAATCAAGCGGTCGTAGAGGACGACTTCGGCCCGGCGGATCGCTTCGATCCCTGCAAGGGTGATGGATTGTGCGCCCAAACCGGCGCCGACGATAATAAGTTCGCTCATCTTATCTCACAAATCGATGGCCGCTTGCTGTGCGGCTTGTTTTAGTAACTCCAGAAAAATCGCCCGTACGGCAGGGTTCTGTCCGAGACCTTCGAAGACAGGGGTAACCTGATAGCCATCCTTCTCAAGCAGGGTCAGCCACGAGTCCTCCTCGTCCCCGGCCATGTCATTGCGGGCATGATCCCCGGCTACGTACATCAGCGGCTTTAACAGCACCTTGCGGGTTTCGGCGGCGGCCAGTTTTTCCCGCACGGTTTCAACGTCGGGCAGCCCTTCCACCAGGCCGATGCAGACGGGCATGCCATATGCACGCCGCAGCAGGATTTCCAGTTCGTAATAGGCGCCCTGGGCCATGTGCTCATTACCGTGACCCATGTAGACCAGGGTGGCATCAACGGCCCGTGCCGCATCGATATCGGGCTTCAGCGCCCGCACCAGGCCATTGAGCTGCTCGCGATGATCAAAAGCGCCCAGCAGGGGTTTGCCGAGGGCGACTTTTTCGAAGGGCTGCCATTGCGGTTTGCTGGTTCTGATCGCGCCCAGAGCTTCGACGTACGCAGCCAGGTCACGGTACTCCTCGCCGTCAACGATCAGTGCCGGCTGGACGACGATCCGCCGATAGCCCTCATTCTGCAGGTCGGCCATGGCGCCCAGCACGTTCTTGACGGTATAAATTTGTTTGGGAATGGCCGGATGTACACGGCGGTAGTTTGCGTCTCCAGCCCGCTCATGCCATTTGCGCCGAATGATGTTGGATGTGAAAGCCAGGCGGACAGGAACGTCGGGATAACGCTCTTTGACATCGTGCAGCATGGCCAGAATCGGTTCCAGGGTTGCCGGATAGGTGGTACCGAAGGCTGCCAGGACGATGGCTGTAAGAGTCTCCTGTTCGCACTGCTTCATGATCGTATGTCCACCAGATAGTCGCCGTTGATCATGGCTTCGTCGAAGGTTGCCATATCGGTTAACATGCCCAGTGCAGCATCGATAATGCCGAAGGCCAGCGGGCAACCGCTGCCTTCACCCAGACGCATGTTCAGATGCAGCATCGGTTCCAGGCCGAGCTCGCGCATGATATGAACGTAGCCGGGTTCCGCCGACAGGTGAGAAGGGATCATGTACTCCTTGACCAGCGGGTTGAGGCGATAGGCTACCAGCGCGGCGGCGGCAGAAATAAAGCCGTCGATGACCACCGGTACTTTGCAATGAGCGGCACCCAGAAAGCAACCGGCCATGCCCGCCACGTCCAGACCGCCAACTTTGGCCAGGACGTCCAGCGGATCGTTCGGATCGGGCTGGTGGAGTGCCAGGGCTGCGCTGATCACCTGTTTTTTGCGCGCCAGGGCTTCGTCACTGATGCCGCCACCCTTGCCGACGGCGACATCAGCATGGGCGCCGGTAAAGGCCATGTAGACGGCGCTGCTGCAACTGGTGTTGCCGATTCCCATTTCGCCGGTACCGATCAGATTATAGCCTTCGGCGACCAGACTTTTGACCATCTCGATACCGACCAGCAGGGCCTGCTCCGCTTCGCGGCGCTCCATGGCGGGTTCCTTGGCGAAATTGGCGGTGCCGGGACGAATTTTGCGTTCGATCAGGCCAGGATGAGAGATGGTCGGCTTAATGCCGATATCGACCACGCGCAGGTCGGCGCCGTTAGCGGCGCTGATGACGCAGATACCGGTGATGTTCTTGAGCATATTGATGGACTGGATAGCGGTCACTTCCTGGGGGGCGCAGGCAATCCCCTCTGCGACAACCCCGTGATCGGCGGCCATGACGATCGTGCATTTTTTACGGGGCGCAGGGGTGATGGTGCCGCTGATGGCGGCCACCTGCACAGCAATTTCTTCCAGTTTTCCCAGACTGCCGGGAGGCTTGACCAGACTGTCGATGTGCGTCTGGGCGGCGGTACGGATTGCGGCGCTGACGGGTTCTATGGTCTCAATGATGGTCTTTAACATCACGGCTCCTTTATTATTTGTATCCGTTGTCAACAATATAACGACACAGGTCCTCGACACTGCGGGGAGGGGTATCCTCGGCAGAGCCCAGCGCATTCCACACCTGCATCACCTGGGGAATCCCGAGTCCGAAGCGGGTAAGCACCTCCTGCTGCGCCGACAGGGTGTCAGTCGCAATGCGCGCCACGCACTTGCCGGCGTCCATAATGACCATCGTATCACTCCACTGATAGGCAAAATCGAGATCATGGGTCGCCAGTAAAACGCTCAATCCGCTCGCGTGGAGTTCGTCGAGCAGGCTCAGAAATTCACGTTGCATGGCAGGGTCGAGTCCGGCCATCGGTTCATCCAGAATCAGCACGCGGGGATGCATGGCCAGCACGCCGGCCAGACAGACCCGTTTTTTCTGCCCGAAGCTGAGGTGCTGCACCGGTTTGTGGGCGCAATCGTTCAGGTGAACGGCCGCCAGCGCCCGGTCAACCCGGTGCCCGACTTCATCTGCTGACAGCCCCAGGTTAAGGGGCCCGAAAGCAACATCTTCGCGCACACTGGCAGAAAAAAGCTGACTGTCAGGATTCTGGAACACCATGCCAATATCGGTACGCAGGCGGATGAGTTCAGCGCGGCGGTAGCTCAGGAGCCGATCATCATAGCGCACCTCTCCCTGCTGGGGCCGCAGCAGACCGTTGGTATGTAGCAATAAGGTGGTTTTGCCGGCACCGTTAGCCCCCAGGATGGCGGTCCGCTCCCCTTCTGCAATCATCAAGGTGCAATCATCAAGGCCTTTGCTGCCGTCCGGGTAGCGGTAGTGTACCGCCTGAAATTCGAGAATAGCGCCTGTCATCCAGCGATCACCACGACGATATTCAGGCTCGCTCCCGCCAGCAGGGCAATCAGGCCGTCGCGCCCGGCATGGGGAAAAGTCTGATCGGCAAAACGCAGAGGGCCCTCGCCTGATCGTGCTTGAGCAGCGGCATGTAACTGTTCCGCCCGTTGCCAGAGGTGCAGGGTGGTATGGGCGATCAGTATTCCCAGGGAGCGCAGGGCGCGCTGGGTGTTGATATATCCCAGGCGCGCTATTTGCGCCGTACGGGTAGCGCTGACGACTTGCGCGAAAACAAAAAGCGAACGATAACCCAGCACCATGATATCGATCAGCAACTCAGGGGTACGCAAGCGCCGCAACAGTGCCATCAAATCCCCTAACGGGGTGGTCAACGGCAGAAACAGCAAGGAGCAAAGGCAGGCGAGGGAGCGGGTGCACACCAGCGTCGCCTGCTTGAGCTGCTCCGCCGGAAAAGACAAGGAAACATCACGCCATGACTCCCCCCAGGTGATGGACAGGGCGATGGAAAATGCACTTAATACCAGAAAAAACAGCGCCGGAGCGAGAATGAGCAGATAAGAGCGCCATGCAATCCGCGCCACGGCCAGCGTCAGGAACGCAAACGTCAGCGCTACGCCGGCGGCAGCCGCCACGCTGGCAGCCAGAAAGGCCGCGCACAAACCGCTCAGGGTAAAAATCCCCTTGGCACTCGGCGCAACATGTCGCCAGGCACTCTGGTGACTGAAGCGCTCTATGCGCATGGCTGCCCTTGCTGCCATGCACGACGCATCCGCACGCGGGTGATGGAGACGCCCAGATAGTAACCGATGAAGCCGCCGCCAAGAGCGGCCTGTAAGGCAAACAGAAGGGATTCGACCTCTGCGCTGGGGGGCTCCCAGAACGGGCTGAACCAGGGCTCGTAGTCCGGCGCAATTTGGTTAATGACCACCATGGCCTCGCCGTCTGCACCGGTGAATGTCTCCTCCTCATCCGTTTGCACCACCCCTAGCGGCACTAGCGCCAGCAGAATGACTGCCAGTATTAACAGCAGGTTCTGGTGCTTTTTCATGGTTGTGCCTCGGGCGCTTGCAGCAGGTTCATCTGCCGCAGTTCCTGTGGGTTAAAGCGTGCCAGCGCATTAAATATCAACACCGACAGCAACCCTTCGATGATGGCCAGTGGCAGCTGCGTGAAAGCGAAAATGGCAGCAAACTTGACGAAAGAAGCCACGAAGCCGCCCGCCGGATCGGGAAACGCCAGTGCCAGTTGCGCCGACGTCGTGAGATAGGTCATCAGGTTAGCACTGCAGGTAGCAAGAAATATGGCCAGTCCAAAGGGTAAACGGACCATGCGCGCCAGCCGGAATACACCGTAGGCAACAAAGGGCCCGACAATTGCCATGGAAAAAACGTTGGCACCCAGCGTTGTGATGCCACCATGGGCCAGTAAGAGCGCTTGAAAAAGCAGAACCACGAGTCCAATCGGTGCCATTGCCGTGGGACCGAACAACAGAGCGCCGAATCCCGTTCCGGTTGGGTGGGAGCTGCTCCCGCTAACCGATGGAATTTTGAGCGCCGAAAGAATAAAGGTAAAGGCCGCTGCAACGCCGAGGAGCATACGATACTCCGGATGTTTTTTGACTTTTTTACCAAGGGAATAGACGCCGTAGGCAACAACGGGAGCCGACACCAGGATCCAGCCGATTGCGTGACCAGCCGGGAGAAACCCTTCCATGATGTGCATTTTTTCTCTCCTGTTTCCCATTTTGGAAACGCAAGAGGCGCAATAAAAAACCCGCCACCTGCAAAGACAGGGGCGGGTTTCCGAATTTAAAGCCGCGCTTGCCCACGCTCCCTGTCCCGGGGAGATTAAAGTGGATGTTTCGACGGCAGGTCTTCTGACTTGCAAGTTACCGGCTGATTGCCGGTGCCCCGGACGGCCTTCCCAGTTGAAAAAACCAGTGGCTTTGTTGTCCAAGATCTAACTCGCTTACAGCGGCGGGTCCGTGGAGGATTTACACCTCACTTCCCGTTGTTGTCCTACCCAGGGTAGAGTAACAAGCCTTGCGGCACCGGCGAAACGTTCGATTGTGGATCGTTATAGGGACTGAAGCGGGAAGATGTCAAGAATTAATCCTCCGGTAGGTGTTTTCAAGGGTGGTTGAAATATGTAAAAATGTTAGATTGTTCGTATATGTTCAGCACCGGCTCGGGGATTCTATGTCAAGGGACGCGATTGTTTCCCGCCGGGTCATCCATGACCGCTTGTTGTCGCCGTCCCTGGCGACTAACACCCTTGCCACAGGAACCTCGATCCTGCGCAAGGACGGTAGTAACTAGTTACAATGGCTCTACCTATCATTCAATCATGTTGGAAGGAAAGGAATCGAATCATGATTTATGAACATATCGGCTTGCAGGTGCCAAAAATTCTGCTACCGAAAAAAGGGGTCGACATGCAGCGCTGGGCGGTGATTGCCTGCGATCAGTATACCTCCGACCGTGACTACTGGCGGCATCTGGACGAGCAGGTTGGCCTGGCGCCCTCGACCTTACGGTTGACCCTGCCGGAAGTCTACCTTGAAGATGCGGACGTTGAGGAGCGCATCCAGGCGATCAACCGCACCATGGAAAGCTATCTGGCGCAAGGGGTTCTGGAAGAACAGCCGCCGGGTTTGATCCTGGTGGATCGCCGTACTTCTGCCGTGCCCTCACGCAAGGGTCTGATGGTAGCCCTTGATCTGGAGCGTTATGATTATCGCCCAGGTTCTAAGAGTCTGATTCGTGCTACCGAAGGAACCATTGTTGAACGGCTGCCGCCACGTATCCGGGTACGGGAAAATGCACCGATTGAACTGCCCCACATCATGGTCTTGATCGATGACCCGCAGTGCACGGTGATCGAGCCGTTGTTCGAGGAGAAGCTGGAGAAGGTTTATGATATCGAGCTGCTGTGCCAGGGTGGGCAGCTGAAGGGGTATCGCGTTGATCAACCGGAATTGCTTGACCAGGTTGTTGCCGCGCTGGAAAAACTCGCCGATCCGCCATCCTATCGAACCCGCTATAATGTCGAAGGGGAGGTCATGCTCTATGCCATGGGGGACGGCAATCATTCGTTCGCCACCGCCAAGGCAATCTGGGAAAAGCTCAAACAAGAGGCTGGTGATCCGCAGTTGGTGATGGATCATCCGGCACGCTTTGCCCTGGTGGAACTGGTCAATGTGCATGATCCGGGGTTGGAATTCGAAGCAATTCACCGGGTATTATTTGATGTTGATGGTGAGGGACTCAAGCAACAGATGGAGACTTTTTTTGCCCAGCGCGGCACGCCTCTGACCATCTCCTCCTGCAGTGATTTGAAAGGAGCCAAAGCCTGCCTCGATGAAATTCAGGGGGAGCACACTTTTGTGATGGTTGTGGAGAGTCACTATTTTGCCTGCGATATCGCTGATCCGGAGTACACCCTTGAGGTTGCTTCTTTGCAGGCTTTCCTTGACGAATATTTAAGTACTAACCCGCAGGTTCGCATTGACTATATTCATGGAGATCATGAAGTGGCCGAACTCGGCAGCAAAGAGCACAACGCCGGATTCTATCTGCCTTCCATCTCCAAACATGACTTGTTCCGGACCATTGTGCTTGACGGCGCCCTGCCGCGCAAAACCTTCTCTATGGGCGAGGCCGACGAAAAGCGCTTTTATTTTGAATGTCGACGGATCAGAGCGGAAAAAGCATGATGAAAGGAGCGGTACCAGTCAACTATATTGTCTTCGATCTGGGCAAGGTGCTGATTGATTACAGCTATGTCGATTTCTTTGCCCTGTTACGTGAACACGGCCTGCAAGCGGCCAGGGTGGAAGATTTTTTGCTGCAGGCCGGATTGCATGACTACGAACACGGCTATTTAGCCTGTGACGATTTTCTCGCCGGGATGAATGGCCTGCTCGCCCGGCCCCTGGCTCAAGAACAATTGATGCAAGCCTGGAACGGTCTCTTTGCTCCGATACCTGAAATGCTTGAATTAGCGGCTGAGCTTAAAAACCATTATCCGGTGTATCTGCTCTCCAATATTGGCAAGCTCCACTGGGATTTTCTGTCAGCAACCTACGCACTTGATACCTATTGTCACGACCGCCTGGCCTCTTTTGAGGTCGGCGCCATGAAGCCCGCCGCCACCATTTACCACGCTGCACAACAGCGCTTTGCCCTTGAGCCCGCATACACCTTGTTTATTGATGACAAACAAGAAAATATCCAGGGTGCCATCGCTTGTGGATGGCAGGGTTTTGTCCATCGTGATCCGGCGGCTACCAGAGACTGCTTGTACAAGTTGACTGGTTTTGCGAACTAATCAGTTGTTGCCAACAGGGCGGAAACACCGGATGGATGCACTGTTCCAGTTAATTGATCGCCTTTTGCCCCGGCGCCTGCAGGTCAAGCTCAGCTTGCTCGTGACGATTCTGCTGATGATGCTGGTCAGTTTGATCGGAGCCTTGTTTTCCGATTTTTCCGAGCGCACCCTGCGCGAACAACTCGGACGCAAAGCACTGAACATTGCCCAGTCGGTGGCGATAAACCCGGTGGTTATAGCGGGGATAAAAAACCGGGATGTGGCATCTGTTCAGCTTTTTGCCGAGAAGCTGCGCGCCGTTACCGGAGCGGAATATGTCGTCGTTGGTGACCGCGAGGGAATTCGTCTGTCCCACCCGGAGCCGGATCGGATTGGCAGGGCTTTTGTTGGGGGAGATCTTGGCCCGGCCCTGAGCGAAGGACGATCGTACGTTTCCGCAGCGGTCGGCACCCTTGGCCCGTCCTTACGAGGAATTGTCCCGGTCCTAAATGGTGATGGGGGCGTAATCGGTTTTGTCGCGGTGGGTTATCTGACCAGTCAGATCAATGATCAGATCCGGTCACAACGCAATGAAATTATCGGTTATGTTGCGATTGTCCTGCTGTTTGGTGTCTTTGGTGCAACCCTCATTGCCCGTGGCCTGAAGGCAGCCATCATGGGCCTTGAAGTCCATGAGATCGGAGCCCTGTTCAAGGAGCGCAGTGCGATTATCGGAGCGGTACGTGAAGGGATTATCGCGGTGGACGGGCGTGGATATCTGACCTTTGTCAATGCCGCCGCACTGAAATACCTTGAGCGTAGCGATATGGATGATCTGCGCGGGGGGCCTCTGGCCGAAGTCTGTCCCTGCCCCGATCTGGCGCAAGCTCTTGCGGACGGAAAACCAGTGCTCGATCAGGAGATGCTCCTGGCCGGACGGGTGATGCTGGTCAACATTGTTCCACTGCAGCATGTGGATGGTGGCATGGTGGTGAGCTTCCGCCCCAAGGATGAACTCGACCGTTTGACCCGGGAACTCACCCACGTCCAGGAGTATTCCGAACTGCTGCGCACCCAGACCCATGAGTATTCCAACAAGATGCACACCATCGCCGGATTGCTCCAGCTCGAAGCCTATCAGGAAGCCCTTGATCTGGTGATTAACGAGTCCAGCGGCTATCAGGAACTGGTGCGCACCCTGGCTGAGGCGGTTCCTGATCCGGTGATTGCCGGATTGATCCTGGGTAAATACAACCGCGCCTGCGAGCTGAAGATCACGATGGAATTTGATCCGCAGAATTCCTTCGTTGATCTGCCCTCCCATCTGGATCGTGACGCGCTGGTAACCATCCTTGGAAATCTGCTGAACAATGCCTTTGAAGCGGTGCGCGAGCGAGGCGAGACGATGCTGGTTCGATTGTATCTGACCGATCTGGGACCCGACCTGGTGATTGAAGTGGAAGATTCCGGCGTAGGCGTTGCTCCTGCCATTGCTGAGAATCTGTTTGATCTGGGCGTGACAACCAAACAAGGGACGGGGCGCGGCACCGGACTGCCTCTGGTCAAGCATGCGGTTACCCGACTGCAAGGGGAAATTACCTACGGCCAGGGGGAGCTTGGTGGAGCTTTATTTACCGTGATGATTCCCAAACAGCAAAGGGCCAACGGATGACCGCAGAAAAAATCAGAGTTTTGGTGGTGGAGGATGATCTGCGCATTGCCGATCTGCATCAGCGTTTTGTCGCTAAGCTGGAGGGGTTCGAGGTTGTCGGTATCGCCGTGCGGATTGACGATGCGCTGGAGATGATTGAGGTGCTGCAGCCCGATCTGGTGCTGCTCGATCTGTTCTTCCCTGAAGGCAACGGCATGGATCTGTTGCGCCATATCCGTGCCGGTGATCAGCCCTGCGATGTGATTCTGATTACCGCCGCGCGCGAAATGGCCACCCTGCAAAATGCCCTGCGCGGCGGCGTGTTCGACTATATTGTCAAGCCGGTATTTTTTCCGCGGTTTCAGGAGTCGCTGCGGAATTTCCGTACCCTTCATCTGGCCTCCCACAGTGGGTCCTCCCTGGAGCAAAAAGATATTGATCGGTTCCTGCATGCGCAGATTCCGGTGACGGCGGACGCAGGTTCCATGCCGGTGCCCAAAGGGATCGACCCCTTAACCCTGAACAAGGTGCGGCAGGCTTTTGCTGATCCACGGGTAGTTGATTTGAGTGCCGAAGATGTCGGTAAGACCATCGGTGCCAGTCGCTCCACCGCGCGCCGTTATCTGGAATATTTAACCACGGAAGGGTATTTAACTGCCGACCTGCTCTACGGTGTTGTCGGTCGCCCGGAACGGCGCTATGTGCGCAATCGCTAAACGGGCACCTGTTATTTTGGTCGTGAACACAATCATCATAATCCCCGCAAAAGAATAAATTCTTTTTAATTCCACAATATTTACAGTTTGATCAACGACTCCTAGTCTGGTGACAACAAGGTCCCGGGGTTTCTGCTCCCGGCTTACTGTTCACCTGTTTCCTCAAGGAGTCTGCCATGTTGTATATCCAGTTTTTTTTCTTGCTGCTGATTCTCTATGTCGGCAGCCGCTATGGCGGTGTCGGTCTCGGCGTCGTTTCCGGCATCGGTCTGTGCATTCAGGTTTTTATCTTTAAAATGCCACCCACCAGTCCACCGATTACCGTTATGCTGATCATTATTGCCGTGGTCACCTGTGCCGCCATTCTGGAAGCGGCCGGAGGTCTCAAATACATGCTGCAGATCGCCGAGCGGTTGCTGCGTTCCAAACCGAAAATGGTGACCATCCTGGGTCCGTTGGTTACCTACACCATGACCTTCATGCTCGGTACCGGCCATGCCGTTTATACCATCATGCCGATCATCGGCGACGTTGCCCTGAAAAATGGCATCCGCCCGGAACGCCCCATGGCGTCAGCCTCGGTCGCATCACAAATGGGCATTACCGCCAGCCCGATTTCAGCCGCTGTTGTTTACTACCTGTCGCAGATGACCGATCTGGTTCCCAACCTGACCCTGCTGTCGATTCTCATGGTCACGGTACCGGGCACCCTGGCCGGAGTACTGCTCATGTCTCTTTACAGTATGCGTCGTGGTGTGGATCTGGAGAAAGACCCTGAATATCAGCGTCGTCTGCAAGATCCCTTGTGGAAAAAGCGGATTGAAGAAACCACCGCGACAACCCTCGGTGAAACCCTGCCGACCTCGGCGCGCACTGCGGTGTTGATCTTTCTTTTGGCCCTGGCCTCCATTGTTGTCGTCGCCATGGTTCCCGAGTTGCGTACTCTCAATGTGGGAGATAAACCGATCGGTATGGCCGTTATCATTCAGATGATGATGCTGGCTTTCGGTGGTCTGATTCTGATCGTTACCAAAACCAAAGCATCGCTGATTCCCGAGGGGGTGGTATTTAAATCCGGTATGGTTGCCGCCATCGCCATCTTTGGTATCGCCTGGATGAGTGACACCTACTTCAAGTTTGCCCTGCCCAGCTTTCAGGGCGGTATCACTGAAATTGTCACCAACCACCCCTGGACCTTCGCCTTTGCCATGTTCATCGTTTCTGTCGTAGTTAACAGCCAGGCCGCAACCTGCCGGATGATGCTCCCCGTCGGTCTGTCCCTGGGCCTGCCGCCGGCCCTGCTGATCGCGATTATGCCATCATCCTACGGTTACTTCTTCATCCCCAACTATCCGTCGGATATCGCTACCGTCAACTTCGACAGTTCCGGAACCACAAAAATCGGCAAATGGTACTTCAACCACAGCTTCATGGTGCCCGGCCTGATCGCCGTCCCCACCGCCTGTATCGTCGGTTATCTTATTGCTATGGTCGTGATTGGCTGAAGGGAAAACTGCTCAGAGTGCTATTGCCGCCCTTTGCGTCTATATGATGCAAGGGGCGGTGCCGTTTAATAAAGCTATGCTTGCCTATGCCCCCGCGAAAAGTTAACATCCCTCTTGGCGAAGGGGGGCGGCATGAACACACAGAACCACAACCATAACCGCAACGCACCGGCTGAAACAAAAGCCGGTGCGTTGCGGTTTTTTTGTCGTTTTTGTTAAGAGGTGTGACTTTGATTGACACTCGGGTGGGGTAGGGTGGTTGGGCGAGGGGCAGAGGAGAGAGTGGTGGAAAAATATTATGCGCATTCCGGGCATAATCCGGATAAGTCGGACTGGCAGGGGCTGGAAGAGCATCTGTTGGGAGTGGCGGAATTGGCGGAGGAGTTTGCTTCTGTCTTTGACGCTGGGGAGTGGGGGCGGATGGCTGGTCTGTTGCACGATGCCGGAAAAGCGACTGCAGCGTTCCAGCGACGTTTGGAAGGAAGTCCTGAGCGGGTCGATCATTCGACATTCGGGGCAAGATTGGCGCAGGAGTTTGGAGGGCGTCTCGGGCTGCTAATCTCCTACATAA
Organism: Pelovirga terrestris; assembly: GCF_014773365.1. Classification (GTDB taxonomy): domain Bacteria; phylum Desulfobacterota; class Desulfuromonadia; order Desulfuromonadales; family Geopsychrobacteraceae; genus Pelovirga; species Pelovirga terrestris. Next base: position 206,925 of record NZ_JACWUN010000003.1, on the reverse strand, counting down.
TTGCCGGACACCATGGTGGTTTGCCGGATGGTGGTTTGCAGGAAAGGGAGCTTCACTACCGCCTCAAATACGGCAAGGTTCCAGAGGATGCCGAGTTGATCCCAGTTGTCGATAATAAGAGGGATCTTTTGCCACCATTTCGGTTAAACAGTAAAGACCCTGTCGGTTTCAGCCTGACTTTTTTTGCCCGGATGATTTTTTCCTGCTTAGTTGATGCCGATTTTCTTGATACCGAGGCTTTCTGTGATCCTGAGAAAAATGCTGACAGACCAGTTGTAATCTCGGGCCAGATGTCAGAACTGAAAAAGAAATTGGATGATCACCTTGTCGATCTTGTTAAGGGAGCAGCACCAACATCGGTCAATCAGTATCGTCACGAAATCCTGACACAATGCCGCATCAAGGCAGATTTACCACCGCAGATTTTTTCCCTGACGGTTCCAACCGGTGGCGGCAAAACTCTTTCTTCTTTGATTTTTGCTTTGGATCACGCTGCGGCAACGCCCCCGCGCACAAACTCTTCGACCTGATCGACATCAAACGCAACAACCGCACCGAAGGTCCAGCGCGGTCGTTCAAGGATTATGACGTGACGGTCGGCACGGCCCCGGCGGGGGTTGAGATAATCGAGAAACTGTAACGCCTGTCGCACATGCGACAGGCGATTTCAGATCTCAGATTGCATATTTCACAGAGGCTGCTGTCAATGTTCTGAGATCTGAAATTTCAAATTTGAAATAGCCGTTGTGCAGCGCTATGCACAACGGCGAGAGGGGAAAGATGAAATACGAAAATTTTGAGGATGTACCGGTTTGGAAGTCCGGAGTGGACTTGACCGTAAAGGTTTTTGAGGTGACGGAAAATTCCGCTTTTCGCGGACGGGGTGACATTGCCAACCAGATTCAGCGGGCCTCTCTGTCGGTGTCGAACAACATAGCGGAAGGATTCGAACGCGGCACAACCCCGGAGCTGATCCAGTTTTTGTATTACGCCAAAGGTTCCGCTGGTGAAGTGCGATCAATCTGCCATGTGATTGAACGCATGGCGGCGTTTAATCATCTGAGATCTCAAATTTCAGATCTGAAATCGCTGGCGCGGAGCATTTCGCGTCAGCTCGGTGGTTGGGCCTTTTCGTTACAGGAAACGGACATCAAAGGCACTCGTCATCTAACGGAAAAATCGAAAAACACTTACCGTCGGCAGGCGGAGGCACAGGAGCTGATGGAACAGTTGAACAGAGATTATCAAAAACAATTACGTAAAGACTGATATGTACGCAGAATCCGACTACATCATGATTTCCGCCCTTCAGCACTACCTGTTCTGTCCGCGCCAGTGCGCCCTGATCCACATTGAGCAGCTGTGGGCGGAAAATCGCTACACTGCCGAGGGCAGGGTTCTGCATGAACGTGCCGATAGCGGAAAAAGCGAACGAACAGGATCACTGCGGGTTGTACGTACCCTGTCGATCTGCTCTGCCCATTACGGTTTGAGCGGGCAAGCAGATGTGGTTGAGTTTCATGATAACGGCAGTGTGCTGCCAGTGGAGTATAAACGCGGTCGCCCCAAAGCCGACTCGTGCGACGAAGTGCAACTCTGTGCCCAGGCCCTCTGTCTGGAGGAAATGCTGAAGGTTGAAATCCCCCAGGGTGCCCTCTACTACGGGCAGAAACGCCGGCGCAAGGAGATCGCGCTCGACAAGAACCTCAGAGGCCTGACCAGCGCAACAATTCAGAACACACACCAGCTAATTGCCGGTGGGATAACGCCAAAGGCGATCTATTCACAGAAATGTGAGCAATGTTCACTGTTGCAACTCTGCATGCCGAAAAGTTGTCAGGGACATCAATCCGTTACGGACTATCTTGCCCGCGCTCTGGAGGGGCTGCCATGAGAAAAATGCTCAATACCCTTTACGTCACCACCCAGGGTGCTTATCTCAATAAAGAAGGGGAAACCGTCGTCGTTAATGTTGAGCGTGAAACCCGACTGCGCCTGCCGATCCACACTCTGGGTTCGATTGTGTGTTTCGGTAATGTGCTGTGCAGTCCTTTTCTGCTCGGGCATTGTGCCGAGAATCATGTTTCCGTCAGCTTCATGACCGAATACGGTCGCTTTCTGGCACGGGTTCAGGGGTCGGTTTCGGGCAATGTGTTGCTGCGGCGGGAACAGTATCGTCGGGCGGACTGCGACAAACACTCCGCGCAACTTGCCCGGATGTTTGTTTTCGGCAAAGTGATCAATTCCCGAACCAGTATTCATCGAGCCTTGCGTGATCATGGCGATAAAATTGGGAATTCCGGGATTGAACAGACAGTAAAAAGTTTTTCCCGCTACGCCGAGCGCTTATTGCAGGAGGGTGATCTGGATAGTGTTCGTGGTCTCGAAGGCCGAACTGCAAGGGATTATTTTGATCAGTTTAATCACCTGATCGTTACGAATAAGAATGATTTCGTTTTTTCCGGGCGCAATCGCAGGCCCCCTCTCGACCCTGTCAATTGCTTGCTGTCGTTTGTTTATTCACTGCTCTATCACGATGCACGATCTGCTCTGGAAAGTGTCGGGCTTGACCCCGCAGTCGGCTTTTTGCATCGGGATCGACCGGGGCGCTTAAGCCTGGCTCTGGACCTAATGGAAGAGTTTCGTCCCATGCTGGCGGATCGTTTGGTGTTGTCACTGATCAATCTCGGACAAGTGAAAAAGAAGGGTTTTACCCTAACCGAATCCGGCGCAGTGAAAATGTCGGACGAAACTCGAAAGGAGGTGTTGGTCGCCTACCAGAAACGTAAACAGGAAGAGATTGAGCACCCCTTTTTACAAGAGAAAGTTCCGGTCGGAATGCTGGTTATTGCCCAAGCCCAATTGCTCAGTCGTTTTTTACGTGGCGATCTCGATGAGTATCCCCCGTTTCTGTGGAGATGAATCATGATGGTGCTGGTAAGTTACGACGTGTCGACCATGGAAAAATCGGGAGCGAGGAGACTGCGCCGGGTGGCAAGAATTTGTCAGAATCATGGTCAGCGGGTTCAATACTCGGTTTTTGAATGCATTGTCGATCCGGGACAGTGGACGAAGATGCGCCAACAACTGATTGACGTCATCGATCATCATCAGGATAGCCTGAGGTTCTATTTTCTCGGGGCAAACTGGAGAAAGCGGGTTGAGCATGTTGGTGCCAAGGAAGGGGTCGATCAGGAAGGGCCATTGATTCTGTAGCGAACCCCAAGCTGTGGGTGATTTCCCGGCAGGTTCGCGCGGACGCAGGTCTTTGAAAAACAAATAGAAAGTCTGACCAATGGAAAAAATTGACGTGCATTTGCGACAAAGAAAACAGGTGCGCGAAAAAGAAGAAAAAAACAAAGTAGAATCATGCTCTTAGCAGCATGCGGTCGCCCCCCGCGCGGGGGCGTGGATTGAAACACCTCAGTGAGGTCCCTTTTTTTGCCCAGCAAGAGGTCGCCCCCCGCGCGGGGGCGTGGATTGAAACAAAAACAGATGATAAAGGACATGGTATCGGTCGGCGTCGCCCCCCGCGCGGGGGCGTGGATTGAAACGAAAAGATGGTTGACAGTGCTCAAAGAATATTGTTACCAGCGTATTGAAGAGATTTTTTATCAGCCGGAGCGGATCGGAGATTTTCATTGGTAGCGATGGGCAGAAAAATGGCCGTCGTTCCCTGTCCTAGAACAAAGCGGTTCCTGTGGGTAAGGAGCCGCTTTGTCGTGATGGGGGTTAATCGTGGACGCTGTAAGGCAGAATCAGGTTGAGCACGACGCCAATAATACCGGCCAAACCGATGCCGCCGAGTTTGACGATGGCCAGGTCGAAGGTCATGCCACCGATGCCGAAGACCAGGATAATCGCAACAATGGCCATGTTGCGGGGTTGCATCAGATCGGTGCCGGCTCGGACCAGCGTGCCGATGCCGATAACGGCGATGGCACCGAACAATAGAACCATGATACCGCCCATGACGGGAACCGGGATGGTGCTTAACAGGCCACCGAGCTTGCCGACAAAAGCCAGAATGATAGCCGCAATAGCTGCCCAGGTCATGATGGCCGGATTAAAGGAACGGGTCAGGGCAACGGCGCCGGAAACTTCGGAGTAGGTGGTGTTGGGTGGGCCACCGAGCAGTGCGGCAACGCTGGTGGCAACGCCGTCACCGAGCAGGGTGTTCTGGATACCGGGGTCCCGGACATAATCTTTGCCGGTGATACCGCCGATTGCCATGACATCACCGAAATGCTCAATGGCCGGCGCCAGGGCGATGGGGACGATGAAGAGGATGGCTTCCAGATTCCACACCGGCATGGTGAAATTGGGGATGGCCAGCCAGGGCGCTTCGATCGCCTTCTGCATGGAGATCAGCGCTGGGCCCGTCCAGTTGGGGAGATCACCGGGATCAAAAGAGGCATGCAGTGTCGCAGTCAGGCCGCTTAGATCAAACAGCAGGGAAGCACCATAGCCGGCGATAATACCGCAGAGAATGGGGATCAGGCGGAACATGCCGTGCCCCAGTAGTGACACCAGCACCGTCACCGTCAGGGCAATGCCGGCAATGATGTAAGCCGTGGTTTCAGGAACCAGCCAGGCGGACCCGTCGCCGGTCCGCCCCGAGGCCATATGAATGGCTACCGGAGCAAGGACCAGGCCGATGACCATAATGACCGGCCCGACCACAATCGGCGGCAGGAACCGGTGGAGAATGCCGCTACCGAAAATGCGCACGAGGATGCTCAAAACGATATAGAGCCCACCGGCGGCCAGCAGACCGCACATGGTTCCGGCAATTCCCCATTGGCCAACCCCGTAAATAATCGGAGCAATAAAGGCAAAGCTGGAAGCCAGGAATACCGGAACCTTGCCCCGAGTGATGATCTGGAACACCAGGGTGCCGACTCCGGCGGTAAACAGGGCGACATTGGCATCGAGCCCGGTCAGCAGCGGAACCAGTACCAGGGCGCCGAAAGCAACAAACAGCATCTGGGCACCCAGCAGACCATCCTGCAGGCGAAAGTGGTAGTCAGTAGGGGCGTGGACTTTTTTCATTGGGTCTCCTGAAGCGGATGAAAGTGGTTACTTGGTGCCGAAAATTTTATCCCCGGCATCACCCAGGCCGGGGATAATGTAGCCGTTTTCGTTAAGGCGTTCATCGACGGAGGCGATATAGATGTCGACATCGGGATGCGCCTTGCTGACGCGCTCGATTCCTTCCGGAACCGCTACCAGAAAAAGGCCACGAATACTGGTGCAACCGGCTTTTTTGAGCATGTCAACGCAGGCGACCAGAGAACCGCCGGTGGCCAGCATCGGGTCGAGAATCAGTGCGGTACGATCCTCCATCGAACTGGTCAACTTTTCAAAATAGGTCACCGGCTGCAGGGTTTCTTCGTCGCGATAAAGTCCGACAACGCTGACCCTGGCACTGGGAATCAGATCCAGCACTCCGTCCATCATCCCCAGGCCGGCGCGTAGAATCGGCACCACGGTGATTTTTTTCCCTTTGATCCGCTGTACCGTCACCGGGCCATTCCAGCCGGCAATGGTTTCATCTTCGGTTTCCAGATCTTTGGTCGCCTCGTAGGTCAGCAGTCGGGCAACCTCGGAGGCGAGTTCGCGAAAATCCTTGGTGCTGATGTCGTGCTGGCGCATCAGTCCGAGTTTGTGTTTAACCAGAGGATGGTTGACTTCATGGACGGCCATGTCATTGCTCCTTGAAAGAGGGCGGGAATTACCGCCGCACAGCATAAAAGGATCGACCTGATCGGTCAAGAATTTCAGTGTCTGTCGAGTCAGTTGGTCGATGGGCTGAGAAACAGAGGTGCTTTTTGCTGACAAGAGGCTTTCTTCTGCGAGTAAAGATAGGCTATAGTCACCGGTCGGCATGTTATCGAAATGGCTATAAAAATGGCAAAACCTGCAAAGAACCTGAAACCTGTTCTGTTCAGACATCGGCTTGAATACGCGGCTCTGCTGGCTGTTGCGCCGCTGATCCGTGCGTTGCCGCGCCAGGCGGCATTGCGTTTTGGCCGCCGGCTCGGCAGTTTAAGTCGCTGGTTTTTGGCGGCGCGCCGCAAGTTGGCGGAAGATAATGTGCACCAGGCTTTTCCAGACTGGTCCCCGCAGCAAATTACGGCGCTGGTAAAGCGCAACTTTGAACAGCTGGGGATGTCCGCGGTCGATTCGCTACGCCTTGATCTGTTTGCTGTCGATACGCCCGAGGAATATTTCGAGATCCGTGGCGTTGAGCATCTGCGCGAAGCTCAGGACCTGGGACGCGGCGTTATTCTGCTGACCGGTCACCTTGGTTTTTGGGAGGCGGGAAACTACGTGTTCCCGGCCCTGGGCGTGCCGCTTGATACTATCGCCAAACCGTTAAAAAATCGTCTGACGGACGCTTACTTTCAACGGATTCGCACCCACTTCGGTGCCGATATTATCAGCAGTCGCAAGGGTGCCCGGCAGATCCTCAAGTCGTTGCAATCGGGACGCGCTATAGGTTTGTTGCTCGATCAGCATATATCGCCACCGGGTTCGGTGCCGGTCGATTTTTTTGGTCGTAAAGCGTACGTAACGACCGCCATCACCAATATGGCGATGAAATACAGGATCCCGATTGTGCCGACCTTTTGTCTGCGCCGGCCGGATAATCGCTATGACGTCTGGATCGATCCCCCGCTACTGCTTGAGGGTGACGGTGAGGCCGCACTGGCTGAAAATACCCAGTATCTGACGAACATCATCGAACAGGCCATCCGCCGCGATCCCGGCCAATGGTTCTGGCTGCACAAGCGCTGGCGCAAAATTAACATCACGAAGTAACAGGACGTAAAAACCAGCTTATGCCCTTGTCCCCAGTGAGGGCAAAAGCTATTCACCACCCGTTCGCTGCGCTCGCCAGAGTCACAGAGAACATCAGATTTTTATGAATTTCTCAGCGCCTCAGTGGTGAATGCTTTATCATTCCGAATCAATAACTTGAGTGAAGTGAGCAACCAAGGTAATTAATTGCTTAAACGGAGAAATTACAGATGACTTTGCAGCAGGAAATAGCCAAACGCCGCACCTTCGGTATTATCAGTCACCCGGATGCCGGTAAAACCACCCTGACCGAAAAGCTGTTATTGTTTGGTGGCGCCATCCAGATGGCCGGAACCGTCAAGGCGCGCAAGTCGGATCGTCACGCCACCAGTGACTGGATGAATATTGAAAAGGAGCGGGGGATTTCTGTTTCTTCTTCGGTGATGAAGTTTGACTATCGTGATTTTGAGATCAACCTTCTTGATACCCCCGGTCACCAGGATTTTTCCGAGGATACCTATCGGGTTCTCACCGCGGTGGACAGTGCCCTGATGGTCATCGACAGTGCCAAAGGGGTCGAGCCCCAGACCGAAAAACTGATGGAAGTGTGCCGGATGCGTAATACCCCGGTGCTGACCTTCATCAACAAGCTCGACCGCGAGGGGCAATTCCCCCTTGATCTCCTCGCTGATATCGAGGAAAAGCTGCAGATCGAATGTGCGCCATTGTCATGGCCGATCGGCATGGGGAAGCGCTTTAAAGGGGTCTATAACCTCTACCGCAACGAGTTGCACCTGTTTCGCCCCGGCGAAGACCGCCGCAAGACCAACATCATCAGCATTGATGACATCAACAGTCCCGAACTTGATCAATTGCTCGGTACCCAGGCGCAGGAATTGCGGGATGACATTGAATTGCTTCAGGGCGCGGCCAACCCCTTTGATCGCGATGAGTATCTGCGTGCTAACCAGACGCCGGTGTTTTTTGGTAGCGCCATCAATAACTTCGGTGTGCAGGAGATGCTGGATGCCTTTGTTGAACTGGCACCACCGCCGGGGATCAGGGCGGCGGCCGAACGGATGGTGGCGCCGGATGAAGAGCAGTTTTCCGGGTTTGTGTTTAAAATCCAGGCGAATATGGATCCGGCTCACCGCGACCGTATTGCTTTTTTGCGGATCTGTTCGGGGAAATTCAGCCGTGGCATGAAGGTGCGCCACCACCGGATCGGCAAGGATATTTCCCTGGCCAATGCGACCATTTTTATGGCCCAGGATCGCGCCCATGTGGAAGAGGCTTTTCCCGGGGATATCATCGGTCTGCACAATCATGGCACGATTAAGATCGGTGACACCTTCAGCGATAAGGAACCCCTTAAATTCACGGGCATACCCAGCTTCGCGCCGGAGCACTTTCGTCGCGTCCGGCTGAAGGACCCCCTCAAGTCCAAACAGTTGCAAAAGGGCTTGATCCAATTGGCCGAAGAAGGTGCCGTCCAGGTGTTCAAGCCGGTCAATGGTGCTGAGTTTATCCTGGGTGCTGTGGGCGTTCTCCAGTTTGACGTGACCATGGAGCGTTTGAAAGCCGAATACAATGTTAACGCGGTCTACGAAGGTGTCGATTTTACCACCGCTCGCTGGATTCGTGCCAAAGACCGCAAGCGCCTGGAAGAGTTCCAGAAGAAAAACCAGAACAATCTGGCTATCGATGCCGAAGGGGAGCTGACCTATCTGGCCGCCAGTGAGTGGCGTTTACAGCATACCCTCGAACAGTGGGAAGGGATCGAGTTTCTCAAATCGCGCGAATATAAGTAATTTTCACCTTGAGATTCCGGTAGTTCCGGCATGCGGAAGATGCAGGTGTGGCGATTTGTCCCGGGCTGCTTATTTTTATGCCTTGATCCTTGTAAATAACGTTTGAGCATGCTAATTATCTCTTCTCCGCTTGGCGATGTGCCTTAACTATTCAGCACGATCCTTGTGCAAGGTCAGGGCTCCTGTGGCAAGGGTGTTTGTCGCCAGGGACGGCGACAAAAAGCGGACATGGATGACGAACAGCGTCCCTCGACATAGGATCCGAAGATCCGGTGCGGAACAGTTACGTGCTTTTTTCTTCTTTTATCTTTTTTAGGTATTAAGACGACAGGTTTCTTATGGTGGTTGTTCACAGCAAATTCACCTCTATTAATTCACGTCTTAGGATCCTTTCGATTTTCTCTCTGCTGATTTTTCTGCTGACAACGGTCGTTGTCTTCCTGCTGTTGGCACGCCTGCAGGACAATGTTGACCAACTGATCGGGAATCGTTTTGAGCAGGCCCTCGATAATTCACAGAATCGTTCTGATTTTGGTGTGCTGGTAGCGCGTCTGGGGGTGTTCCGTGCTACTTTTTACGGGAATCGGGACCTGGTTGCGACTGAAGGTCGAGCGTTGGAAGCGTTCATTGAACAGCTGGCCGGACAGGTCAGGGATCATGAGCAGCGCCATCTGCTCTATCAGCTGCAGGAAGAATATCAACATTTTCTTCATCGCGCTTACTGGATAAACTATACCTTTTTACAACGGCGGTGGCAGGAAGAAGGGCTGGATGACCTGCTGATATTCAACAGCGAAGGGCTTATGCGGCAGATCATGGCAGGATCTGTTGATGATACGGTGATGAAGACCTTCGTCGAGCTGCGCCAGTTACGGGTTGGTTTTCAGCAAGTTTTGACGATGTTTTTGTCGGTTGATCGCACCTACGAGCAGATTTTCCTGCCCTTGGATCAGCGCGCCATCCTTGCCCAACTTGAACCGATTAAGGCCATTGCCGGTAAGTTTTCCGCCAGAGACTTTCCCGCCAATCTGTTCGGACGTGAGTTGCTTGGGCGGATTGACCATATGGCTTATCTGCTCCATCAACATCAGCGTGACATTGCCCTGCTGAGCGAACAGGGGCAGCGTCTTAACCTCCTGACCGAGCGGATCACGGCTGCGATGCAGGATCTCGATCTGCAAGCCAGTGGCGCCGTCAGAACAGCCAGACAGGAGATCAGCACTACCTTGCGTCAGGTTTTTGCCGGTGCGCTGGCCGTCTGTTTTGTCCTGATAGGAGCTGTTCTGGGCAGTCATCGCTGGTTGTTTATCCGTCACGTGCAACAGCCGATGGGGCAGGTAGGGGAGCGCTTGCGGGCCTTTCAGGAGGGCGATCGCTCGACCCCTATGCGGTTGGAACGTTCCGACGAATGGGATCAGATCGAGTCGGTGTTCAACGATATGTTGGGCAGCCTTGAAAAGAGCTTCGTTTCCGTGCGGGACTCAGAGAGCCGCTACCGCGAAATTTTCACCAACGCTACCGAAGGGATCTACCGCGCCAGTCTTGATGGTCGGTTCCTGGCCCTGAATCCGGCTGCGGTGGCGATGCTGGGACACACCACAGAGGCGGAAGCTCTTGCTTATTATGATGATCTTGAAAACCAGTTGTACGTCAATCCGCAAGATCGTCGGCGGTTGCTCCGCCTGCTATATGACCATGGCGCCAGCAAAGATTTTGAAGTGCCGGCAAAGCGTAAAGATGGCCAGTTCTTCTGGATGGCGCTCAATAATCATCTGGTCTACAGTGATAACAAGGAACCCCTGTTTATCGAAGGAACCATGCAGGATATTTCCCTGCGTAAGACCACTGAAGAAAGTTTGAACCAGTTGAAAAACTTTCTTCAGCGCATCATTGATTCCATGCCGTCCATTCTGATCGCGGTGGATGCGGAGCTGAAGATAACGCTCTGGAATCGGCGGGCGGAGCAGGAATGCCGATTGAGCTCTTCCCACGCTAGAGGAATCGCCCTGAAGGATGCCCTCCAGCTGATTAAATACAAAACCATCCTGACCGCGTTACAGACTGCATTGGCCAGCCAGAAACCGGTTCGCCTGCAACAGGTTGAAGGGTATGGGCAGGACCGGAGCAAAGCGAAGCGGCACTATAATATCCTGATTTATCCTCTGCCCAGTTCCCAGGACGGTGGCGCGGTCATTCATATGGATGATGTGACGGAACAGGTAGCGTTGGAACAGATCCTGATTCAGAAAGAAAAGATAGAATCCGTTGCCGGACTAGCGGCCGGCTTTGCCCACGAGCTGAATAATCCACTGGCGGTGATTTTACAGACAGTGCAGGTTCTTCAGCGACGTTTGTCCCCGGAATTCAGTAAAAACTGTGAAACAGCTGAACAGCTAGGCACCTCGATGAAGGCCATTGCTGCCTATCTACACGAGAAGAAGTGTGACATCATGTTTGGTTCGATTGCCGAAGCCGGTACCCGGGCAGCAAAAATCGTTGAAAATATTCAGACCTTCAGCCGCTCATCGGGCAGTGATTTCTCGCGCCATGCTCTGGATGATCTGGTCGAACGAACCCTGGATCTGGCGGTCAGCGACTATGACATGCGCCGCCAGCTGAAATTTCAACGCATCGCCATTGTTCGTAATTATCATTCTATCCCGGAGGTGGTCTGTGATGCCGGGCAGATTCAACAGGTGATCCTGATTTTGTTGAAAAATGCCGCGCAAGCGCTGGTGAATGTTGATGCTGATCCGCAGATTACCCTGCGACTTGAAGCTAAAGGCAGTTATGTTTGCCTCGAAGTCAGAGATAACGGCACAGGGATGTCCCCTGAGGTGTGTCGCCGGGTGTTTGATCCTTTTTATAGCACGCAGGAAGTAGGTCGGGGGGTGGGCCTGGGTTTATCGATTGCGTATCATATTATTACCCAGAATCATCGGGGTTTTATGTCGGTATCGTCGGAGTCAGGTAGCGGCAGCAGTTTCGAGGTTTGCCTGCCGACGCTTAATGAAAACTAGCAGGCATTAGCAGAGGGTGAAGATGGCGATAATCAAGTGGAAACAGGTATATGAAACCGGTATCGTGGTGCTGGACAAAGAACATCAAGAGCTGGTTAAGCAGATCAATGTCCTGTTTGAGGCGGTGCGCGACAAACGGGGGAATGAAGTGTATGCCGATGTCGTTGCGATGTTGGATGTCTATGTGCTGGAGCATTTTGCTCACGAAGAAAGGCTGATGCAGGAATATCAGTTCTCCGGCTTCGAGGAACATCAGCAGGAGCATCAACGTCTTGTTGCTGCAGTAGAAAAACGAAAAACCGACCATGCTGCCATGGATGAGAGCGCCGCCCGAGAATTGCTGAATTTTTTGCGTACCTGGCTGCTTGAGCATATAGTGAAGGTGGATAAAAGATATGGATCTTTTATCGAGTCGCGTGGCGGACGCTTTGTTGATTAACGACCGCTGGTCGTTCACGTCGTTCGCTGGTGGTACTGAACCAAAGGACTGGTATGCAGATGTCGACATCTCGATCCACAGTTAAGGAGTTACTCAACAGTTCAAAGCAACAACCGCAGATCCGCGTCTGCGGCTGGGTCAGGTCGGTGCGCCGGGGAAAGGATATTGCTTTTATTGCCCTGAATGATGGCAGCTGCCAGGGTTCACTGCAGATCGTTGTTGCTGCCTCCCTGCTGGAGGCGCCGGCGCTGACCGCACTGGGCACCGGGGCCTGCATTGCTGTGCAGGGAAATCTGGTGCCATCACCGGCCGCCGAGCAATCATGGGAGCTGCAGGCCGACCAGTTGGAGTTGCTCGGTGGGGTCGATGCCGCTTATCCGTTACAGAAAAAACGCCACAGCTTTGAATATCTGCGCAGCATCGCCCATCTTCGTCCGCGGGCCAATACCTTTGGTGCGGTCTTTCGCATGCGTAGTGCCCTGGCGTTTGCTGTGCACCAGTTTTTTCAGGAGCGGGGTTTTTTGTATGTCCATACCCCGATTATTACTACCAATGATTGCGAAGGCGCCGGTGAGATGTTCCGGGTAACCACCCTGAACCCTGCTACCCCTCCCATGATTGATGGCCGGATCGATTGGGCACAGGACTTTTTCGGCAACAGGGCCGGGTTGACGGTCAGTGGTCAGCTGCAGGGTGAGTTGTTCGCCATGGCTTTCGCCGATATCTATACCTTTGGCCCAACCTTCCGGGCTGAGAATTCCAATACCAGTCGTCATGCCAGTGAATTCTGGATGATTGAACCGGAGATGGCCTTTGCCGACCTGGAGCGGAACTGTGAGGTGGCCGAAGCGTTCTTCCGCTATCTGGTTACCTACGCTCTGGAGCATTGCCGTGATGACCTGGCTTTTTTTAACGAGCGTATTGCGCCGGGGCTGATTGATCGCCTCGAACAGCTTGTCGGGGGGCAGTTTCACCGAGTGAGCTATAGTGAGGCGATCAGACTGCTGGAGCAGTCGGGTCGAGCCTTTGAGTTTCCGGTGGCCTGGGGACAGGACCTGCAGTCGGAACATGAGCGTTATCTGACCGAAGAGGTGTTTGCCGGGCCGATTTTTGTTACCGACTACCCGCAGCAGATCAAGGCCTTTTACATGCGCCGCAATGATGACAACAAAACCGTTGCCGCCATGGATCTGCTGGTGCCGCGGGTCGGTGAAATCATCGGCGGCAGTCAGCGTGAAGAGCGCCTGGAGGTGCTGGAACAGCGCATGATCGCGCACGGAATTGAACCCGCCAGCCTGGATTGGTATCTGGATATCCGGCGCTGGGGAAGTTGTCCCCATGCCGGTTTCGGTCTCGGCTTTGAGCGTTTGCTCATGTATCTGACCGGCATGGAAAACATTCGTGACGTTATTCCCTTCCCACGCACTCCAGGTCATGCGCGTTTTTAGCTCTCAGTCAGGCGGGTGCCGGGCCGACTTCCGGCTATTGTGCAAGCGTTGTGCACTTGTCTGAACGCCTTGATTATTGTCCTTCTAATGGTTATAATTCCGGCACTGCTTGCTGCTTGAGGACTTTTGTGTCTGCCTGATGCGCCCGGTCCCCACCTCACCAGACTGTTTTAAGCAACAAATGTCCTGTCAGTGCCGGTCATTGTGTTATAGTGGCGCTTTCGATCTATATTTTCGCCCACATCGGGTGGGCTTTTTTCATCAATCATAGATCTAGGAGGCTGAAAACCATGAAAAAGCTGTTTATGTATGCCCTCGCCCTGACCGTAGCTATCGGGATGACTCCTGTCCCCGAAGCGGTCGCCAACCAGTTTGTCACCATTGGTACCGGTGGCGTCACGGGTGTCTACTATCCCACTGGCGGTGCGATCTGCCGGCTGGTCAACAAGGATCGTAAAGATCACGGTATCCGTTGCACGGTTGAAAGTACCGGTGGATCAATTTATAACCTGAACACCATTGCCGCCGGTGATCTGGACCTCGGCGTTGTCCAGTCTGACTGGGAATATCATGCCTATCACGGTACCAGCACCTTTGAAGCTGCCGGCCCCAATAAAGACCTGCGTTCTTTATTTGCCATTCATCCCGAGCCTTACACTGTTGTTGCCCGTGCTGATTCCGGTGTGCGCAACTTCAAGGATCTTAAGGGCAAGCGCGTGAATATTGGTAACCCCGGTTCCGGTCAACGTAGCACCACCGAGGTTGTTCTTGACGCTCTTGGTTGGACCGTTAGTGACTTCCGTCTGGCTTCTGAGTTGCGTCCTGCCGAGCAGTCTGCTGCCATGTGTGATAATCGTATTGACGCCATTGTTTACGTCGTTGGCCACCCGAACGGTTCGATTCAGGAAGCAACGACTGCTTGTGACTCGGTACTGGTTAACGTAACCGGCCCTGAAATCGACAAGCTGGTTGCCGAGCGCGATTATTATCGTGCCGCATCGATCCCGGGTGGAATGTATCGCGGCAATAGCGAGACTACGACAACCTTTGGTGTCGGTGCGAACTTTGTTTCTTCCACCAAGGTTCCTGAAGATGTGATTTATCATGTTGTTAAGGCCGTGTTCGATAATTTTGACGATTTCAAGCGTCTGCACCCAGCTTTTGAAAATCTGAAAAAAGAAGAGATGGTCAAGGATGGTCTCTCTGCCCCATTGCATCCTGGCGCTATTAAATACTACAAAGAGGCTGGTCTACTTTAATAAACACCCACAAAATGCACCGCTTCGGCGGTGCATTTTTTCCGTTGCGGCCTGCTCAAAACCGGCAGAAAGCCCGGGACCATCTATCTAATTTGTATCTGTTCAGCACCAGGCCAGGATCAAGGGGCGCTTTTCGTCATCCATGACCGCTTTTTGTCGCCGTCCATGGTGACCAAAAACCCTTGCCACAGGCTGCTCGACCCGGTGCAAGGATCGTGCTGAACAGTTGCTCTAGGTTAATCAATTTGAATGCGTTGATGGATACGTATCCGGTGCTTGTTCGAATGAAGGGGCATGATCATGAGTGACACGTTAGCGACCAGTACTCTCAACGATAAACTCAAAAAGGTAATGGCCGAAACGGAAGGGGGGGCGCGTAACCCGACCGGGGCAGTGCCTAAAAAAATTCTTTTTTTTGTTCCGCTGTTCTGGTCTCTGTTTCAGCTTTGGTACGCCTCACCACTGCCCTACCTTTTTAATGTTTTTGTTCTCAATGATACCCAGGCGCGCTCTATTCACCTGGCATTTGCCATGTTTCTGGCCTATACCGCGTTCCCCACTCTAAAAAGTTCACCATCAAAGTATATTCCTGTGCAGGACTGGATCATCGCCCTGATTGCAGCTTTTTGTGCCGGCTATCTGTATCTGTTCAATGCGGAACTGTCCATTCGGCCGGGTAGTCCGACAACGATGGATCTGGTGGTGGCAATCATCGGCATGGTGCTGATGCTCGAAGCGACGCGGCGGGCCTTGGGACCGCCCTTGATGGTTGTTGGCACTATTTTTGTTATTTATACCTTTGGTGGGCAATATATGCCCGACATCATTGCCCATAAAGGTGCCAGCTTTGCCAAAGGGATGTCTCATTACTGGTTAGGAACCGAAGGGGTGTTCGGGGTTGCCCTTGGTGTGTCCGCCGGGATGGTGTTCATGTTCGTGCTCTTTGGTGCCCTGCTCGAAAAAGCCGGTGCGGGCAATTATTTTATCCGTACCTCCTTTGCCGCCCTTGGCCATTTTCGCGGAGGGCCGGCCAAGGCAGCGGTTGTCGCTTCCGGTTTGACCGGCATGTGTTCCGGTTCTTCCATTGCGAATGTCGTTACCACCGGCACCTTTACCATTCCCTTAATGAAAAAGGTCGGTTTCAGGGCAGAAAAGGCTGGTGCGATTGAGGTGGCTTGTTCTACCAACGGTCAGTTGATGCCACCGGTTATGGGTGCGGCAGCCTTCCTGATGGTGGAGTATGTCGGTATCAGCTACATCGAGGTTATCAAGCATGCGTTTTTACCGGCGGTAATTTCGTATATCGCGCTGTTCTACATTGTTCATATTGAAGCCTGCAAGATGGGGCTCGAGGGGATGAAACGTCCGATAGTAACCTCGTTCATGCGTAAGATTTTTACCTTTGCTACGGCGATTGTGCTGCTGCTGGTCATTACTGTTGTCACCTATTATGGCCTTGGCTGGATAAAGATCGTTGCCGGAGATGGTGCTTTTTATATCGTCATTGCGATTCTGCTCGTTGCGTATCTGCTGTTGCTGTGGTTTGCCTGCAAAGTGCCGGATCTGGAATTGACGACAGAAATCAAGGAGCTGCCACCTCTAAAAGAAACCGCGCAAGCTGGTTATTACTTTTTATTGCCGATTGTCGTTCTTATGTGGTGCCTGGTTGTGGAACGTCTGTCGCCGGCATTGTCGGCCTATTGGGCCACG
The DNA here is from genome assembly GCF_014773365.1 of Pelovirga terrestris. Lineage (GTDB taxonomy): Bacteria > Desulfobacterota > Desulfuromonadia > Desulfuromonadales > Geopsychrobacteraceae > Pelovirga > Pelovirga terrestris. Next base: position 190,434 of record NZ_JACWUN010000003.1, on the reverse strand, counting down.
ATGTTGATGATTTTTATTTTATTGACCCAGCGTCCTCTAAAGGGCTATTTCCGCAAAGCCAAAGGTGAGAATTATTCAGTCTTTACCGGTGCAACTGATTTGATCAACGGCTTGGTGGCCGGTGCCCGCAATATGATCGGTATCGGTGTGGCGACGGCAGCAGCGGGGATTGTTGTTGGTACTGTGACCTTGACCGGGATCGGTCTGGTCATGACCGAGTTTGTTGAGTTTATCTCTGGTGGCAGTCTCATGCTGGTGCTGTTGTTTACTGCGATTATCAGCCTGCTGCTGGGAATGGGACTGCCGACCACTGCTAACTATATTGTTGTCTCGACCCTGATGGCTCCGGTTGTTGTTGAGCTGGGGGCCCAAAACGGGTTGATTGTTCCGCTGATCGCTGTGCATCTGTTTGTTTTTTATTTTGGAATCCTTGCCGATGATACACCGCCTGTGGGTCTGGCGGCCTTCGCTGCTGCCGGGATCTCTGGCGGCGATCCGATCCGTACCGGTATTCAGGGGTTTACCTATGACATGCGGACGGCCATTCTCCCCTTCATGTTTATTTTCAACAACCAGTTACTGCTGATCGGGCTGACCGGCTGGTTTCATCTGATCATTGTCATTATAACGGCATTGATAGCTATGCTATGTTTTGCGGCGGGCACCCAGGGGTACATGCTGACTCGTAATCGCAAATGGGAATCGGCGTTGCTGCTGCTGATTGCTATCGGCTTGTTTCGTCCCGGGATTATTTGGGACCGGTTATATCCACCGTTAATGGAAGAACCGCCGTCGGAATTAGCCGTCTGGATCGGTGACATGGAGTCGGGTGAGGCCTTGCGCCTGACCCTTAAGGGTGAACGCCTGAGTGGACGCGAATATACCAAAGCAATTATGCTGACTGTCGGCAATGAGACGACCGGCGCCGAACGTCTGGCTGCTCTGGGAATAGAAACCATCGAAATTGACGGGCGGATTTTTGTTGATATGGTGGCTTTTGCCAGTCCGGCTGCGCGCGCAGGAATCGATTTTGACCAGGAAATCCTCAATTTTCAGGTGCCGACTGATCGCCCTCCCAAGGAGTTACTGTATATTCCCATTCTTGGAGCTTTGGCCGGGGTGGTAATCCTTCAATTCCGGAGGCGGAAAAAACAACAGTTGGCTTCTGGTTGAGGCAGCTTTTTTTGCGCTATAATTGAGATGGTTGATATGAGCAGTTTACCCGAAAGCCCTCAGGAGGATATATCGATGGAAGTCAGAATGAAGAACATCCTGGTAGCCCGTGATCTGGGCAAAGATTCGGCCCGGGTCATCCGTTATGCCCTCGAGCTCGGTTGTAAGTTCCACGCCCAGATATATGTCCTACACGTTATGCCCACCGTTGACGCCTCGGTGATGAACATGGTGTCCCTGGCAATGGGGGCTGACAAACTGGCAAAATTCAACAAGGAAAACGAGGCGGAACTGGCTGCGCAGACCCGCAAGCAGCTTCATGAACTGATTCTTGAAGAAGCCGAATATTTGGAGGAAGAAGTTGCCCATCCACCCAAGGTCGAAGTCCATCACGGCGAGCCGGTGCCGATGATTCTGACCATGGCTGACAGTATTGATGCTGATTTGATTGTTATCGGAAGCCACAGTAAAGGACGTCTGGAGTACGCTTTTCTTGGCAGTGTCGCAGAAAAAATTCTGCGCAAGTCTCACCGACCGGTGATGATTGTGCCGCCAAACGCCCTCAAACCAACAAAAAAGAAATGAAGGAGAAAAATGATGAGTATAGATCTGGAACGTGACGGGGCCGTAGAGTTCAAGGGAAATCCTGCCACCCTGCTGGGACCGAAAATCAAGGTGGGTGATGCTGCTCCTGACTTTCATGTTGTTGATAACGGCCTGCAGCCGGTAACATTGGCTACCGATGCGGGGAAGATCCGCCTGATCACCGTGGTGCCATCCCTTGATACCCCGGTGTGTGACGCCATGACCCGCAAGTTCAATCAGGATACTGAGGCATTGCCTGATGCTGTCGTTGTTTATACCATCAGCGTTGATCTGCCCTTCGCGCAGAAGCGCTGGTGTGGCAATGCCGGTATCGACAAGGTCAAGACCCTTTCCGATTATCAGGAGCGTTCATTCGGGTTGAATTACGGCGTTCTGCTCAAAGATCTCAAGTTGCTGGCACGCGCCGTTTTCGTTATCGATGCCGATGACCAGGTTGCTTACGTTGAGTTGGTGCCTGAAGTGACCGCCGAGCCTGATTATAATGCTGCTCTGAATGCGGTGAAGAACCTACTGTAGTTTTGTCTAAATGCATTGTTGTTGGTAAAATACCCCTGATGAACAATGGTTCTCAGGGGTATTTTATATCGCAGAGGCCTTCAGAAATTCATACAAACCGGGTATCCCAGGGTTCCTGTATCTCTATCCATTAAATTATTAGTAGGCGCGTCGGGTCTTGCTGGCGATTTTCGTTTCACCGCGATCGCGGTCAACCGGATAGCGCAGATTCTCAACCTGATGCTGGACCTCCAGCGGCGGCGGCGCGGTGAAACGTGAGACAATAACCAGCAGGGTAAAGTTGATCAGCATGCCGATCGCACCAATCCCTTCGGGCGAGATGCCGAATAACCAATAATCCGCTGAGTTCAACTCTGGATAGAATAGGGTAAAAAAGCCGATATAGGCGGCGGTAAACAATACTCCTCCCAGCATGCCGCTTACTGCTCCGTAAACATTGACCCGCTTGCTGAAAATCCCCATCAGAATAACCGGAAAAAAGGTCGAGGCAGAAAGGCCAAAGGCGAAGGCGACGACCTGAGCGACAAAACCTAAGGGGAAAATGCCGAACAGTCCGGCGACAACAACCGCTCCGGCAGCACCACAGCGAGCCCACAACAACTCCCCCTTTTCAGAGATGCTTGGCATCAGGACCCCCTTGATCAGGTCGTGGGAAATGGCTGAGGCAATGACCAGCAGCAGTCCGGCCGCTGTCGACATGGCAGCCGCGAGGGCACCGGCAGCGACCAATGCAACCACCCAGTTAGGTAGCTGAGCTATCTCCGGGTTAGCCAGAACGATAATGTCGCGATCAATATACACTTCGTTGCTGTTAGCGGTTCTTGAATTTTTGACGGTCTGCTGACCAAAGGCCCCCAGATGGCCGATCTGCTTGGGCTTGCCGACGATCGCATCGCCGGGCCCATATTGCATGCGACCATCGCCGTTCTTGTCGACCCAGGCAACCAGTCCGTTTAACTCAGCGCTTTTAAACCAGGCAGGCGCGTCGCTGTAGTGGACATTGTGGATACTGCCGATGAAGTTGGTGCGGGCAAAAATTGCCACCGCTGGTGCACTGGCATACAACAGAACGATAAAAATCAGTGCCCACCCCGCTGAAGAGCGGGCGTCGCGGATTCGCGGAACGGTAAAGAAGCGGATGATAACGTGGGGCAACCCTGCCGTGCCAAGCATCAGGGCAATCACCACGCACAGGACATCAATTTTGGGTCGGATGCCGGAGGTGTACTCGGCAAACCCGAGATCAGTATGCAGATCATTCAATACCGCCAGCAGGTGGCGGCCCTGGGCGCCGGCATCACCTAGAATTGCCGCCCCATCGGCACTGATGGTGCTGCCGATCCCGAAGAAAGGGACCGGATTGCCGGTCATCATGATCGAGATAAAGATGGCGGGAATCATGTAAGCAATGATCAGGATGCAATACTGGGCAACCTGGGTGTAGGTGATGCCTTTCATCCCGCCGATGACGGCATAGAAAAAAACCACGAACATGCCGATGACCACACCGGTATTGATCGGTACTTCTAAAAAGCGTGAAAAGACGATACCCACCCCACGCATCTGTCCGGCGATATAGGTAAAGGAGATGAGGATGGCACAGAGTACTGCAAGGATTTTTGCAAACAGGGAATAGTAGCGATCACCGATAAATTCAGGAACCGTATAGCGCCCATACTTACGCAAATAGGGCGCGATCAGCATCGCCAGCAGCACATAGCCGCCGGTCCAGCCCATCAGATACATGGAGCCGTCGCGCCCCATAAAGGAGATGAGTCCGGCCATGGAGAGAAAGGAGGCGGCCGACATCCAGTCCGCACCGGTTGCCATGCCATTCATGATCGGGTGCAGCGATCGATCAGCGGTATAGAAATCGCTGGTGGATGTGCTGCGGGCATAAAGGGCGATGGCAATGTACAAAAGCAGGGTGACGGAAACCAGAGCCCAGGTCCAGGCCAGTATGCTCATGACGAAAGGTCCTTTCGCCCGGTGCCGGGTTTAGTCTTGATACTTTCGGAGAAAGTACTAAATAAGATGGATAAGCAAAAAGCGGCAAATGCAAGGCGCGTCATTGTCGAGCAATGAGGCGTACTTGCGTACGTCGAAGCGGGGAGACGATCACAGCAACGCCGCAGATGGCGAGTTTTTGCGACGCCATCAGTCTTCATAGACATCGTATTTCTGATCGAGATGATTCATCAGGCGAACGTAAACGAGTATCAGGATGCAGAAGATCAGCAGGGACCCTTGATTGGCGAACCAGAAGCCCAGGGGAAAACCGAAGAGATTGAAGTGGTCGAGTTGTTCAACCAGTAACACGCCAAACAGGCAGGAGGCGGTGAACCAGACAGATAAAAGGATAAAGACGTATTTCAGAGTCTCTTTCCAGTAAGAATGCAGTTGCTGCTCTCTGTCCATAGGGCCTCATCGCATTGGCGGCAACAGGGAGTGGGGTTTCACTCAATAAAGATGAGCTAATGGTAGCTTGACAGGACCTCGTTGTAAAGAATCATTTCCTGTTTAAGCAACGAATCCGGGCCTGGACACTGGATATCAAGTTGCAGCAGTGATGCATCAAGCGGTGCAAAAAACGGCCTTATCAGCTGATCTGTCTGGAAAAATGGCGTTTGGTTGAATCCTGCAACTTGCCTGCAACACGGAAAGCCTCCTTGAGAAGGTCCTGCTCATTTTTTGACAGTTCATGGGGGTTGAGAAAATGTGAGGGAAACTTGCCTTGATCGATCATGGCAATTTCGTTGCGTAAACGCAAAAAGGTAAAGGCTTCGAACGCGGCCTTGATGTGTTCAGCGGTTTCCGAAGTGAAGATTTTCAGTTTGACCAGTTCGTCGATGCGCTCACTGGTGGTTGTGGCATCGATCTGCTGTTCAAGCAGGAACATACGAACACAGTCGACGATGAAGATACTGCCGGCTTCTTTGACCGAGAGGGTCCCCTTATGCTCTTTTTCGCGACTGGTGGTAAAGCGACCAATCAGACTTAAGGGAACCTTGTGCTTAAAATCAAGTTCCATCATGTGGTAGAGGAAAATCGGATGCTCTTTGATATGACGATGAACAATATCGCGCAGATCCTGGCACAGGGTCGCTTCTCCGGCAATCGGCATGAAGTCGAAAAAAATGGATGAGTAACGTACCTTCTGGGGTTCCGGCACTCTGATCCAGTCAGCGATCCGCTTTTTCCATTCTTTAAGTCGTCCACGCCAGATCGGGTTGTTGGCCATGACCTTGCCCTTACAGCGCGGATAGCCAATGCGTGCCAGGGCACCGACCAGCTTTTCAGCGAAGGGCGCAAAGAAGGCCTCTACTTCCTCGCTTTTGCTGTCAGGGAAATCCTCATAAATCAAGCCGTTGTCCTGATCCGGACCTAGCAGCATCTCCTTGCGGCCACCGCTGCCCATGATAAAAAAGCAGAAACGAATATCCGGGGGGGTCAGGCCATGGCGTTTTGCATCATCCAGCACAATTTCATAACAACGGCGAATGATGCGGTGGTGGATATAGGAGATAATCTCTATGGTCTCGACGTGGGAACGGGATTCACCCATCAGCGCCCGTGCCACCTTAACGATTTCCGAACGCGCGATGATCAGATCCTCAATGGTGCGTGCCTTGTTGATATTGCCAACCAGCAGCATTGATTTCTGACTGCGATATTTCATCAGATCCTGCAGGGTAACAATACCGACAATGGTATCGCGATCAAGGATCGGAATATGTTTATTTTTATGAGCCATCATGAAGGTGGTCGCTTCGTACATGAAGGTCTCTGGGCTCATGGTGTGGGGGTTGGAGGTCATCACCTCAGCGGCGGTGGCGGTTTTACAATTAGCCATCTGCCGGGCCAGCACCTTGGACACCAGGTCCCGCTCGGTAACGATGCCGGTCAATCGTTTGTTGGCATCGCATACCAGTACCGCTCCAATCCCGCGAACCGTCATCTGCCGGGCAATTTCAGGGATTGGTGTGTCCAGGGTGCAGGTTATTGCCGGAGCGGACATGATTTCTGATAAACGTTTTTTAAAGGGATAGGCTTCAACCTGGGTCAGGGTGTTGCTTGCATGCTCGTTAACCATATCCGAATACAGATTGCGCACCCGGGAGTAGACAGTTTTATTAAAATAGTCAGTGATGTGGGGATAGCTGGCGGCAATTTCAGCAAGCAGATCGCCCGGAATCAGATAGCATTCCGTCTCCGTCGCCGGTCGTGCACCGGCAGTATAGCCGCCATCAGTGAAGATCGGTGTGCCGCCAAAAAAAGCGCCCTCCTTGCGAAGGTCGACGGTCATTTCAACCCCGCCCGGTGCCAGTACAACAATCTCCACCAGGCCGGATTTAATCACGTAGAGGTACCCGGTCGGCTCGTCGTGCTGATTAAAGATGTGGATCTGCGCCGGAAATTTCTGCACCTTTGCTGATTCACTGATGCGCTGAAAAACCGCATCGGGTAATTGATCAAAAGGCTGGGTGTCGCGCAAGGATTGGATAAGTCCCATGAAGTTCAGCTCGTCGGTCAAGAAATAAAGACGCAGAGGCAAGCCACTAGAGTAGAAACTTGCCCGTATCGATTTGGGACAATATCACAGATGATGCCGACAGCGAAAGAGGTGTTGTTTCCGGATCAGTTGTCTTTTTTCTTGCCGAATTGGAAAGGGTGAGCATAGCGGCTTAAGATAAAATCGGCCATCAGCTTGGACCAGATTGTTACACCACCGACAGCACTCCAGTCCTGATAGGCGATGAAGGGCCCGATGGTAATACCGGTCGCGATGTAGAGGGGGACGCCGATGATGACCCAGGCTGCGGTGCCGCCGGCGATCAGGTTAATCAGGCCGGCAATCAAGGCGTATTTCGCCGGATTTTCCGGCGGCAATCCACCTTTGAGGGCGACTTCGGAATAATTCTTGTCAACCAGAATGCGCTTGGCGCGTCGCAACCAGAAAAATGACAGGGGAAACATTGCCAGAAACAGCAGCCAGGTGATAACAGTAGTGGCGTCGAACATTAATTGCATGAATCCGCTCCGCGATAAAAGAAAAATTTATTAGTTGCAGTATCAGGAAAATGTTTTTACCTGAGGGGAAAAGAATAAACAACCCCGTAGCGTCTGGTGGGTCAAAAAAAGGCCCCGTCGACTGTCAAGCCGACGGGGCAAGGAATCAGATTTGCCTCAGGGGCAATATCAGGATTTCAGGGTTAGTGACCGCCACCGCCGGTGACAGCACTGGAGCCGCGCGGGGTACGGACGTTCTCAACCATTGCCTGGATATGATCAGGCGGCGGCGGAGTGAACTTGCTGACGACGTAGGCCGTCAAGAAGTTCAAGCAGGCGCCAATACCACCGAAGGCTTCCGGAGTGATACCGAAGAAGGAGTTGGCACCACCGATCAGACCGAGGTATTCGGTTCCCTTGAAGAAGAAAATTCCCTTGTGGGCAAATACGTAGAACAGGGTGATAAACAGACCGACTGCCATCCCTGAGATAGCGCCGTATTTACACATGTTCTTGTTGAAAATACCCATCATCAAGGCCGGGAAGATCGAACAGGCGGCAATACCAAAGGCCAGCGCAACGGTACCGGCAGCAAAGCCCGGCGGGTTCAGACCCAGGTAGCCGGCCAGAACGATGGCCGCTGCCATGGAGAGTTTACCGGCCAGAAGCTCGTTCTTTTCACTCATGTCAGGAACAAAGATCTTCTTCAGCAGATCGTGGGAAATGGCTGAAGAGATTGCCAGGAGCAGACCGGCTGCTGTCGACAATGCCGCAGCAACACCACCGGCAGCTACCAGAGCGATAACCCAGTTGGGCAGCAAGGCGATTTCCGGGTTGGCCAGAACGATAATATCGCGGTTAACCGTCAGCTCGTTGCCCTGCCAGCCGGCGGCAGCGAACTTGGGATCCTTCGAATTGTCATTGTAGTACTGAATACGACCATCGTTATTTTTGTCTTCCCACGAGAGCAGGCCGGTAACCTCCCAACGTTTCATCCAGTCGGGTCGATCTGCATGAAGCAGGCCGGCACCTTCTGCAACGAGAGGGGCGCCGGACAAAATTTCAGGGCTGACGGTTGCGTGCAGATTGTAGCGTGCCATGGCGGCAACAGCCGGGGCGGTGGTGTAAAGAATGCCGATGAAAACCAGGGCCCAGCCGGCGGAAAGACGTGCATCCTTAACCGTAGGAACGGTGAAGAAGCGGATGATAACGTGGGGCAGACCGGCCGTACCGATCATCAGCGAGAAGGTGTAAACAAACATGTTCAGTTTGCTGCCGGGAAGCGCGGTAGTGTATTCACCGAAACCGAGTTCGGTAACCACCTGGTTCAGCTTGGCCAGCAGGGTGATGTCTTCACCCACCAGAGAAGCACCAAGACCTAACTGGGGAATCGGTACGCCGGTGAGCTGGAAGGAGATAAAGATTGCCGGAATGGTGTAGGCCGAGATCAGCACGCAGTACTGAGCGACCTGGGTGTAGGTAATCCCCTTCATGCCACCGAACACCGCGTAACAGAAAACAATACCCATACCGAGGTAGATCCCCATTTCATTGGTGACGCCGAGGAAACGGGCAAAGGTAACACCAACACCGGTCATCTGGCCGATAATATAGGTGATCGATGCCACCAGCAGACAGATAACGGCTGTCGCCGCTGCCGCTTTGGAATAGTAGCGATCAGCAAAAAAGGCCGGCACGGTAAAGCGTCCGAATTTGCGCAGGTAAGGGGCAAGAACGGTTGCCATCAACACGTAGCCGCCGGTCCAGCCCATCAGGAACAGACCGCCGCCGTAGCCCATGTAGGCAATCAGACCGGCCATAGAGATAAAGGAGGCCGCCGACATCCAGTCGGCTGCTGTCGCCATACCGTTAACAACCGGGTGAACGCCACCCCCGGCAACATAAAACTCACCGGTGCTGCCGGCACGTGCCCAGACGGCGATGCCGATATAAAGCGCAAAGGTCGCGCCAACAACTAGATAGGTTAAAAATTGCAGACTCATTAGGTTTCCTCCTCTTTATTCTTCGTGAACGTTGAATTTTCTGTCGACGTTGTCCTGTAATTTCGCGTAGATGAAAATCAACGCAATAAAGACATACATGGCGCCTTGATGAGACCACCAGAAACCCATGGGGTACCCCCCAAGGGAAATGTTGTCCAATGCCGAGGCAAAAAGAATCCCGAAACCGTAGGAGACGAGTGCCCAGACAGCGAGAATAGACGCAATCAATTTTAACGTTGCGAACCAGTAAGCTTTACCTTGATCTTCCATTGTTTTCCTCCTCTTTATTCATGGTGATGGTGACAGCCTGAAACCGTTAAAGCGTGAGCAAAATCATGATGTTCGCCCAAAATTTACTCTCGAATTCGCGGCCTCCTTTCTTTGTGAATGCCAGATCTGAAATCCGGTAACTACAGAGTTGACAGCCTGGTGTGGCTGAGTGCTTGTTCTTTTGCGTTCATGTCAGCCCTTTGGGGCTGTAAAGATTGTAGCCCAGCCGTGCCGAAATCATATCGCCGGCAGCCTTGAGGGCCGGCAGGAGCTCGCTGTTGATGCGCTGATCGTTCATTCTGAAGGTTGGAGCAACGATGGTCAGACAACCGGCTAGTTTTTGCCCTTGCTGAAACAGGGGAACGGCCAGGGCGCTGCTGCCTTCACCGAGTCCATTATGGTCCACACAATAGCGCTGTGAACGGTACTGTGATTGGTCAGAAGTGGTATTTTCAGGTGCTGCTAGTGGGCCCTCGGAGAAGGCCAGCATCAGTTTGCCGGGGGCACAACGTTCAAGGGCAAAGCGATGACTGGTTAACGGAGCGACATTGACCTTCTGATCATTATCGGCCATTTCCAGGAACAGAGCATCCTGGCCGCGGCGTACAACCAGATAAACCGACTCGTCGCACTGACGCGCCAGATGGGACATGACCGGGCGGGCGTGGCGCAGCAAGGGCATGCGCGCCAGGAGCTTCTGGCTGGTTTCGAAGGCGCCCATCCCCAGCTGATACTCGCCGGTGTGCTCGCCGCGCTCGACATAGCCCATATTTTCGAAGGTCGCCATCAGGCGAAAGAGGCTGGCTTTGGTCATATCGAGCCTGTCGCTAAGTTGTGCCAGACTGTACCGGTCTCCGTCGCTTGCCAGGGCCTCGAGCAGGTGCAACGCGTTTTCTACGGAGCGGATATTATAAGAATCTTTATCCCTGCCTGACATAAACACCCTCGGAGAGAAACCGATTGGTTATAAAATAATAGGTCAATTATTCTCATTGGCAACTCTTGCCTCACCTGGGGAGGCTGATGGCGGGAACAGTAATACGCTGTTATATTTTTGTCAATATGGTTTTTTATTTTTTTAAAACGCCCCTTTTTTTCTTGCCGGATCTGGCCCAGTTTTCAGCATTTAAGGTCCTGAACAATAAAAGAAAATCATTTTTAATTCGGTATGTATTTTTTTGATAACAATGTTTACTATTTGCCTTCTTCTTTTGCTCTGATTGGTGATTTTTTACACTATAATATAACCCTGTTTCGGATTTGTGTGACGAAAAACCGATGAAAATGAAATGGTATTTTTTTTCATATAGGGGACCAGTCGCCAGGTAAATAGCGTTCTGTCCGGAACAGCCTTGTGTGGTTGACTTGAATGTGTCGGTTTTTCTCGCCGGGTTAAGGCCGCAGCAAAAGGTCGCCGGTCTTGACTTGTTTTGCCCATGGGTGGTAAAAACCCAAACTTTCAAGCCACATCCTTTGAGATTACTGCCTGCGCATTTCGGACATCGATTTTTTATGTACTTCCCCAGCCAAGACCACTTTTGCCGCCTGGCTCAGCAGGGCAATCTGATCCCCGTATATCGTGAGATTCTTGCTGATATGGAAACCCCGGTGTCGGCCTTTCGCAAAATAGACGATGGACGGAACGCGTTTCTGCTGGAATCGATTGAGGGGGGCGAAAAATGGGCCCGCTATTCTTTTCTGGGGAGTGGCCCGGCGCGGGTTTTTCGCTGCCGCGCTGATTATTACGAAATTCTGTTTGATAACAAACGCGAAGAATCCGGCACGGTCGACGATCCTCTGGCTTACCTGCGCAGCCTGATGGCGGTCTACCGCCCGGTTGAAGTCGAGGGCCTGCCCCTGTTCTGTGGGGGCGCGGTGGGCTATCTTGGTTACGATATGGTGCGCTTTATCGAGGATCTGCCTGATTCGAACCCGCGCAGCATCGGTGGCTGGGATGCCTGCTTCATGATCACCGACCGGGTGATTATCTTCGATACCATGCGCCAGAAGGTGAAGGTGGTCTTCAATGTTCACCTGCGTGACGGCGATGACCCACAGCAGGCCTACAGCGCTGCGCAACAACAGATTGATCAGTTGATTGAGCAGCTGCGGCGCCCGCTGGTTTATCCCCAGCCGACCGCCCACACGTCAGCCGTTGCGGAGCTGGTGCCGAATTTCACCCGCGCCGACTTCAAGGCGGCGGTCGAGCAGTGCAAGGAGTATATCCGCGCCGGCGACATCTTTCAGGTGGTTCTGTCCCAACGTTTCAGTGGCCCCTTGCAGTCTGATCCTTTTGATATCTACCGGGCCTTGCGGACCATCAACCCTTCTCCCTACATGTATTTCCTGCGTTTTGGTGAATCCCTGGTGGTCGGCGCTTCACCGGAAGTGTTGGTGCGTAAGGAGGGTGATCAGGTCGAGGTGCGCCCGATTGCCGGTACCCGCCCGCGGGGCCGGACGGTGGCAGAGGATCAGGAATTGGAAAGAGAGTTGCTGGCGGACCCGAAAGAGCTGGCGGAGCATATTATGCTGGTCGATCTCGGGCGCAATGACGTTGGCCGGGTGGCGGTGGCCGGCAGTGTTGAGGTCAGCGAGCTGATGGTGATCGAACGTTACTCCCATGTCATGCATATTGTTTCCAATGTGCGCGGGCGACTGCGGCCGGAGCTCGACAGCTTTGCCGTATTCCGTGCTGCTTTTCCCGCCGGCACCCTGAGCGGGTCACCGAAGATCCGCGCGATGGAGATTATTGACGAGCTCGAGCCAGTTCGCCGGGAGGTCTACGGAGGTGCGGTCGGCTACTTTTCGTTCAGTGGCAATATGGACCTGGCCATTGCTATCCGTACTCTGCAGATTGAAAAGGGGCAGGTGCATCTGCAGGCCGGTGCCGGGGTGGTCGCCGACAGTGATCCGGAGCTGGAATATCAGGAAACCCTCAATAAGGCACGCGGGGTCAAGCGTGCGATAGAAATGGCCAATCGCGGTTTGTTGTAATATGTCGGTGAAATGGGACGGATGCCATGCTGTTGATGATTGATAACTATGATTCTTTTACCTACAACCTGGTCCAGTATTTTATGGAGCTGGGGGAAGAGGTTGAGGTCTACCGCAACGACAAGATCGGTCTGGACCGGATCGCCGCTTTGGCACCGGCCCGCCTGGTGATTTCCCCCGGCCCCTGTACCCCGGCCCAGGCCGGTATCTCTATTGCGGCCATTGCGCGTTTTGCCGGACAGATCCCGATGCTTGGCATCTGCCTTGGCCATCAGGCCATTACCGAAGCCTTTGGTGGCGAGGTGGTGCGCGCCGGACGCCTGATGCATGGTAAAACCAGTCCCATCGAGCACGACGGCAGCGGCTTGTTTTGCGGTTTGTCCAATCCGTTTATTGCCACCCGTTACCACTCGCTGCTGGCGCGGCGGGAAAATTTTCCGGCAACTCTCAAGGTCACGGCATGGACAGCAGAAGGGGAAATCATGGCTCTGGAACATGCCGAACTGCCGGTTTGGGGGGTGCAGTTCCATCCTGAATCGATCCTCACGGTCGAAGGGAAACGCCTGCTGGGCAACTTCCTCGACCTCAGCAGCAAGGAGAAAGCCGCATGATCAGACAGGCGATTGGCATGCTGGTCGAAGGACAGGATCTGTCCGAAGACATGATGATCGAAGTGATGACCATGATCATGGGGGGTGAAGCGACCGCCGCCCAGATCGGGGCTTTTATCACGGCGCTGCGGATGAAAGGCGAGACCATTCCGGAAATCGTCGGTGCCGCGCGGGTGATGCGCGCTCATGCGACGCCGATTGAGGTGAAGACGACCCTTGATCTTGACCGGGATGATATCAACCTGGATCGGGAAACCATCCTTGATACCTGCGGTACCGGCGGCAGCGGCACCCGCAGCTTTAATATTTCGACAACCGTCGCTCTGGTGGTTGCCGCCTGCGGGGTCAAGGTGGCCAAGCACGGTAATCGCAGTGTATCATCAGCCTGTGGCAGCGCTGATGTGCTGGAGCATCTCGGAGTCAACCTGGATGTGCCCCCGACGCTGGTAGCCCAGTGTATTGATCAGATCGGTGTCGGCTTTCTCTTCGCGCCTGCCCTGCATGGTGCAATGAAACACGCCATCGGTCCGCGCCGCGAGATCGGTATCCGCACCATTTTTAATATCCTGGGACCCCTGACCAATCCGGCCCGCGCCAACCGTCAGGTGTTGGGGGTTTATCGCGCTGACCTGGTGGAAAAGTTGGCCACGGTGCTGTTCTCTCTTGGTTGTCGTAAAGGCTTTGTGGTCCATGGCAGTGACGGCATGGACGAGATTACCCTGACCGGTGCGACGACGATCGCCGCGATTGACCGCCGCGGGGTGACGCTGTCCTCCATAACGCCGGAACAGTTCGGTTTTGCTTCGTGTGCCCTTGCTGATCTGCAGGGGGGTGACGCAGCCCGCAATGCCGAGATTGTCCGCGCCATTTTGGCCGGAACGCCTGGCGCGCAACGGGATATTGTCTTATTGAACAGCGCTTATGCGTTGCTGGCGGCCGGACTGGTGGAGATAGTTCCCGACGGCATCACCATGGCTGCTCAGGCCATCGACAACGGTCGCGCGGCAGCGGTGTTGGCTGACCTGGTAAGGATGACAAACGCATGATTCTGGAGCGGATTCTATTGACCAAACAAAAGGAAGTCGCCGCCGCTAAAGCACAGCGTTCCCTTACGGATTTGGCTGCGCGCATCGGTGACCTGGAGGATATACCGCGTGGTTTCGCTCGGGCGTTGCGGACCATGGTGGCATCGGGAGGCACAGCGATCATCGCTGAAGTGAAAAAGGGGTCGCCATCCAAAGGAATCATCCGCGCTGATTTTGATCCGGTGGCTATCGCCGCGGGTTATCAGGACGCTGGCGCCACCTGTTTGTCGGTGCTGACCGATCAGCAGTACTTTTATGGTCACCTGCGCTATCTGGGGTTGATTCGTGAACAGGTGTCCCTGCCGCTGTTGTGTAAGGATTTTATTATCGACCCTTATCAGTTGTATCAGGCGCGGCTCGCTGGTGCCGACGCGGTATTACTGATCGCTGCGGCTCTTGACGATGAGCAGCTGCTGGAACTGGCCCAGCAGGCAACGGCCTTGCGCCTTGATACCCTGCTCGAGGTCCACGATGTCGTTGAAATGCAGCGGGCTCTCAAGCTGCCGGTGGATCTGATCGGGATCAATAATCGTGACCTGCGCACCTTTAGCACCGATCTGGGGATCACTGAGTCTCTGGCGGCGCTGGTGCCGGAAGCCCAGCTGGCGGTTGCAGAAAGTGGCATCACCTCGCGCGCAGACATTGAACGGCTGCAGGCGGCCGGCGCCCGGGCTTTTCTGATTGGAGAAACCTTGATGCGTGAAGCCGATATTGCCGGGAAATTGCGCGAATTGCTGGGATCGGATTAGGCGATGGCTGTTACCCGTGTTAAAATTTGCGGTATCACCAATATGGATGACGCTCAAGGAGCTGTGGCGGCCGGCGCCGATGCCCTGGGTTTCGTGTTTCACCCGGCCAGCCCGCGCTATGTAGAACCGGAAGCGGTTGCTGACATGGTCGCTGCTCTGCCGCCTTTTGTTGCAACTGTCGGG
Organism: Pelovirga terrestris; assembly: GCF_014773365.1. Taxonomy (GTDB): domain Bacteria; phylum Desulfobacterota; class Desulfuromonadia; order Desulfuromonadales; family Geopsychrobacteraceae; genus Pelovirga; species Pelovirga terrestris. The sequence continues at coordinate 175,234 of NZ_JACWUN010000003.1, read as the reverse complement.
CTGTTTGTAAATATGCCGGCGGTAAAAATTCATCAGATTATGGTGCAGACCGGCTTGCAGCTGATCCAGTTGCACGGTGATGAAACGGCCGCCGACTGTCATCTTCATCCCCCTTATTCGGTCATCAAGGCGCTGCGGGTGCGGGATGAGCATTCTCTCAACCGTCTGGATGACTATCCGGTAGCGGCGTTATTGCTTGATGCCTGGAGTGATGAACATTACGGTGGATCCGGGCGTCAGTTTGATTGGCAACTGGTGCGTCGTGCTACACTGAACAAGCCGCTGATTCTGGCCGGTGGTCTTAATCCGGCTAATGTGGCTACGGCGATTCAGTTGGTCAAACCCTATGCCGTTGACGTTTCCAGCGGTGTTGAGCGGGAACCGGGGCACAAAGACCTGACCCTGGTGGCCCAATTTATTGAACAGGTGAGGATGGCATGAGCTACGAATATCCTGACGAACGTGGACATTTTGGGCAATATGGCGGTCGTTATGTTGCTGAGACCCTGATGCCGGCTCTCCTTGAACTGGAGGCCGCCTACGCCGAGGCGCGCAACGATCCCGCGTTCCAGAAGGAAATCGATTATTATCTGAAAAACTATGTCGGTCGTCCCAGTCCACTGTTCTTTGCCGAGCGTCTGACCGCCGAGTTGGGAGGGGCAAAGGTCTACCTCAAGCGTGAAGATCTCAACCATACCGGTGCCCATAAGGTCAATAACACCGTTGGCCAGATTCTGCTGGCGCGGCGCATGGGCAAGAAAAAGGTCATTGCTGAAACCGGGGCCGGCCAGCATGGCGTGGCTACTGCGACGGTAGCGGCCCTGTTCGGCATGGAGTGCGAAGTTTTCATGGGCACGGAAGATATCCGGCGGCAGTCGCTGAACGTCTTTCGCATGAAGCTGCTCGGGGCCAAGGTGACCGGAGTCACCAGCGGCACAGCAACCTTGAAGGACGCCATGAATGATGCATTGCGCCACTGGGTGACTCATGTGCGTGATACCTTTTATGTCATCGGGACGGTGGCCGGTCCCCATCCCTACCCGATGATGGTACGTGATTTCCAGGCGGTTATCGGTACTGAGGCCAAAGAGCAGATCCTGGCTACCGAGGGTCGGTTGCCGGATGCTGCGGTCGCCTGTATCGGCGGTGGCTCCAATGCTATCGGTCTGTTTTATCCCTTTATCGGCGATTCCGAGGTCGGCTTGCTGGGGGTTGAGGCGGCAGGGCTGGGCATCGAAACCGGCAAACATGCGGCTTCCCTCGGCGCCGGTTCGCCAGGGGTTCTCCATGGTAACAAAACCAGCCTGCTGCAGGATGCTGACGGTCAGATTCAGCATGCCCACTCCATTTCTGCCGGCCTCGATTATCCCGGTGTCGGCCCGGAACATGCCCATCTCCATGATATTGAGCGCGCCTGCTATGTTGCCGTGACGGATGACGAAGCGTTGGCCGCATTTCGTAAGTTAACAGAGATCGAAGGGATTATTCCCGCTCTTGAAAGTGCCCATGCGATTGCCCAGGTGATCAAGATGGCCCCTGCCATGAGCCCAGATCAGATCATCCTTGTATGTCTCTCGGGTCGGGGAGACAAGGATATCAATACGGTCGCGCAAGCGATGAAAGTCGAGTTGTAATGAGATTTACCGAATTAGATTTGCCTGCAACACTACTGCAGGGGATTGCGGATGCCGAATTCGAACATTTAACCCCGGTTCAGCAACAATCGATACCCTTAGCTCTGCAGGGCAAAGATATCGCCGCCCAGGCCCAGACCGGTACCGGTAAAACCGCCGCTTTTCTGATCGCAATTTTTTGCCGGTTGCTGGCAAATCCACGCCCGTCCGGTTCCAGCCCGCGGGCCCTGGTGATGGCACCTACCCGTGAACTGGTGGTGCAGATTTGTCAGGATGCCGAGCTGCTCGGGCGCCATACCGGGATCAAGATCCAGCCGATCTTTGGCGGGGTTGATTACGAAAAGCAGCGCCAGGCCCTGCGCGATGGTGTCGATATTATCGTTGCCACTCCCGGCCGGCTGATTGATTACTTCAAGCAGCGAGTGTTTTCGTTTGATCAGGTTGAGGCGCTGGTGATTGATGAAGCTGACCGCATGTTTGACATGGGCTTTATCAAGGATCTGCGCTACCTGTTACGCAAGTTGCCCCCCTTTGAAAAACGCCAGACCATGCTCTTTTCAGCAACCCTGTCGCCCCAGGTGATGGAGTTGGCCTATGAGTTTATGAACATGGCCGAGCGGGTTGAAATTGCGCCCGAACAGGTTTCCGCGGATGGGATTGTGCAGGTGCTGTACCATGTCACCCGGCGGGAAAAATTCGCTCTGTTGCTCGGGTTGTTGAAAAAGGAAAAGAACGCCGAGCGGGTGATGATTTTCGTCAATACCAAGATCGAGGCGGAAAAGCTCGATGCCCTGCTGCAGGTTAACGATCTGTCCAGTGCTGTGCTGTCCGGGGATATTCCGCAGAAAAAGCGGATGCGGATCCTGGATCAGTTCAAGCTTGGCAGTATCACCCACCTGGTTGCTACCGATGTGGCTTCGCGCGGGATTCATGTTGATCAGGTAACCCATGTTATTAATTATGACCTGCCTCAGGATCGTGAAGATTACGTTCACCGGATCGGGCGTACCGCGCGGGCGGGCGCAGCCGGGCGGGCGATCAGCTTTGCTGATGAAGAAACCGTCTATGTGCTGCCGGAAATTGAAGATTATCTGGGCTTTAAGATCCCCAGTGACGTTCCGGTGGATGAAGATTTCTGCTTTACCTATAAACGCGCGCGGCCGAAAAAAAAGCGACCGGTGCTGGAAAAGCCCGTCGACCCGCGCAAGCGCCGTCGACCACGGCGTAGCAAAAAGCCGGGGGGCTCGGGCCCGGGTGGTAGCGGCGGGAACGCCGCGCAGTAATAACCCGTAGTTACAAAAAATGATTGAAACGCGCGCGCAGAATCGTCTATGGTGATCTGTCGTTGTCAAAAATGTTAATGGTCTAGCCAACGTTGCTCATGAACCAGGATGTTATGTCACGTCTGCAACATACCTTTGAGGAATTAAAAAAACGGGGCGAAGCGGCGCTGATTCCCTTTATCACGGCCGGAGATCCCTCCCCGCAGCGGACCCTTGAGTTGATTCGAACCCTCGCGGCCGCCGGTGCTGACATCATCGAACTGGGTGTGCCCTTTTCTGATCCGATGGCGGATGGACCGACGATTCAGGCGGCTTCGGAACGCGCCCTCGCAGCCGGTACGACCCTGACGACGGTGTTGGACATGGTCGCCCAGGCCCGCCGTGAACTGCAGATTCCACTCGTGTTGATGGGTTATTACAACCCGGTTTTTCGATATGGGGTGGAGCGCTTTGCCCGAGATGCCGTGGCAGCCGGTGTCGACGGTTTGTTGCTGGTTGACCTGCCACCGGAAGAAACCAATGAAGTCAAACCGGCGACCGCCGCCGCCGGTTTGCCGTTGATTACCCTGCTGGCGCCGACCACCCCGCCGGAACGAACGAAGCGCCTGGCGGCGGCTGCCGAAGGATATATCTATTATGTGTCGATGACCGGGGTCACCGGAACCCAGGCAGTAGCGCCGGCAGCTATTCGCGATGTGGTGGTAGAGCTTAGAACCCTGTCCCCGGTGCCGGTAGCCGTCGGTTTCGGGATCAGTACCGTTGCCGATGTTCAGGCGGTGGCTGAATTTGCCGATGCGGTCGTGGTCGGCAGTGCCCTGGTCAGGATCATCGGCGAGCATGGGTCGGATGAGGCTTTGCTGGACAAGGTTGCAGCCTTTACCGAGTCGTTGAAGCAGGGTTGCAAAAAAAACAATTCAAATTAAGAGGTTGTGATTCCCGCTTGACGATTCATTTTAAGTGTTGGAGCTGCTTAAAAAGCATGACATCTGCTGGTTCACGAACCACTAAAGAGGTTGAGCATGGTCTGGTTTCGTAAGAAAAAGTCGTTGACGGCTTCAGTGGAGAAAAAAAATGTTCAGGTCCCTGAAGGGGTCTGGACCAAGTGTAAAAACTGCCAGGAAATTATCTACTGCAAAGAGATTGAACGTAACTTCAACGTTTGCCCGAAGTGTGACTACCATTTTCGCATCGGGGCCAGGGAACGTATCGATTTGATTATCGATGCCGGAACTTTTGTGGAGATGGACGCCAAAATGCGTTCAGTCGATTTTCTCGATTTCAAGGATTCCAAAAAATACAAGGAGCGGATCAAGGCTGCGGTCAAAAAAGCCGGTGACGGTGATGCGGTCATCTGCGGCGAGGGTCAACTCGATGGTCTGCCGGTGGTGGTGGCCGTGTTCGATTTCTCCTTCATGGGGGGGAGTATGGGTTCCGTGGTTGGTGAGAAAATTACCCGGGCCATTGAAAAAGGGTTGGAAACCCAGGCTCCGGTGCTGATCTTCTCCTCGTCGGGGGGCGCACGGATGCAGGAGAGTATTCTGTCGTTGATGCAGATGGCAAAAACCAGTGCGGCCCTGGCGCGTCTTAAAGCCGCCGGCATTCCGTTTATTTCGGTGCTGACCGATCCGACTACCGGCGGAGTGACCGCCAGTTTTGCCATGCTTGGCGATTTAAATATCGCCGAACCGCGCGCACTGATCGGATTTGCCGGACCCCGGGTCATCGAGCAGACGATCCGCCAGACCTTGCCGGAGGGGTTTCAGCGTTCCGAGTATCTGCTCGAACATGGTATGGTTGATATGATCGTTAAACGCCAGGAAATGAAAAAGAGCTTGTCACAGATTTTGCGTATCTTCACCAGAAGTTGATCGCAGGCGATGCTTCCAGACCATCGCGACAGCCTTGACTACTTGTATGCCCTGCGGTTTTTCGGCATCAAACTGGGTCTCGAAACAATCACCGAGCTGCTGGATCGTGTTGGTAACCCGCAGCACCATCTGCGGATCCTGCACATCGCCGGAACCAACGGTAAAGGTTCAACCGCCGCCGCCCTGGCCGCTGTTTTTCACGCTGCGGGAATCTCTGCAGGTCTCTATACCTCACCCCATCTGCATCAATTTACCGAGCGTATCCGGGTTGATACCCGACAGCTTGAGCTTGATGAGATCGTAGCACTGATCAAGGAGTTGCGCCCCCACGCTGAACAGCTGCAGGCAACCTTCTTTGAAGTGACGACTGCCATGGCGCTGCTCGCTTTTCAACGTCATGGTGTCAGCTGGGCGATTATGGAATGTGGCATGGGGGGACGCCTGGATGCCACCAATGCGGTTGTTCCGGAACTATGCCTGATCACCCCGGTTGCTCTAGATCATACCCGTCATCTCGGTGAAACCCTGGCCCAGGTGGCGAGGGAAAAGGCCGGAATTGTCAAGTCGGGGGTGCCCGTGATTAGTGCCTGTCAGGACGCGGAAGCGGCGGAGGTATTAGCACAGCGTGCGCAGTTGTTGGGCAGCAGGCTGCTGCTCCCTGGACGCGATTACAGTTGGCAATCGCGGCCGCAGGAGTTTGATGTGCAGGTCGGCTCCTTTGAACTGAAGGCTGTTCGACCGATTCTGCCCGGTTTGCATCAACACCAGAATCTTGCTTTGGCTGCGGCCGCTGCCGGATATTTGCGTGACATCGGAGTCGAACTCGAGCCCTCAGCTGTTCGTTCCGGACTCGAACGGGTGTGCTGGCCGGGGCGGCTGGAGTGGCTGTCGCCGCAGTTGCTGCTCGATGGTGCCCACAACCAGGCCGGCGCAGCGATTCTCGCTGACTATCTGCGGCAGCAACATCTGGCTAGGGTGCATCTGATCTTTGGCTGTAAAGCTGACAAGCAGGTGCTGCCGATGCTCCATCTGCTGCTGCCTTTTTGTCAAGCGCTCTATGCTACCCGGCCACCGGTTGAGGATGCTGCGGATACCGAACTTTTATGTGGGCACGCCGCTGATCATGCTGTTGCGGCGCAGGCTTTTGCTGAACCGATCGCAGCTTTAGCGGCGGCCAGACAGTCACGGGCTGCGGATGAGCTGATTGTGGTTGCCGGATCCTTGTTTCTGGTTGCCGCCATTCGTGAACAGCTGGTGGTCCGAACGGATGTCACTCCGATCATGCGTTGATCCGTATTACCTTTTGGACATAATTTTTATGCTGATTCGCCATCTGATACTGCTGCTGCTGATTGGTCTTTCTTCTGCCCCGGGCGTCGAGGCACGCAGTCGCGTGGTGGTCATGGGAGAACCCGTCTATCTCGAAGCCGATGAGCTGAGTTACGATCATGAGGCCGAGCTTTATCAGGCCCGCGGCGATGTCAGGTTGAACCAGGGTGAACTTCAGGTGCTCAGTGAGCAGATGAGCTGGAGTCGCGCCACCGGCGAAGTCGAAGCCAGCGGTAATGTTCAGTTTCTTTCACCGACGGAAACCCTGACCGGATCTACCGCCTGCTACAACCTTGACGCCGGAACCGGTCGCGTTGACCAGGGTTATTTTTATCTGCTGGAGGAAAATCTCCATGTTCGCGGCAGCACCATCGAGCAACTGGGGGAAGACGATTACCGGATAACATCGGGTACCTTTACTACCTGTGATGGTACGGTGCCGGACTGGAAGTTTGGTGCCGGTAAAATCGATGTGAGCCTGGGGGGGTATGCGCGTGCCCGCCATATGGTTTTTTATCTCAAGGATATCCCCACGCTGTACTTTCCTTATATGGTTTATCCGGCCAAAACCGAACGCGAATCAGGCTGGTTGATACCTTCTGCGGGCTACTCCAAAAAACGTGGATTCAGTTACGGCGCTGCCTATTATCAGGTGCTTGGGGTCAATCAGGATGCCACCTTCTATCTCGATTACCTGTCTAAAATGGGGATCGGCAAGGGGCTGGAATACCGCTATATCTTTGGTCGTGACAATGCCGGCGAGGCGCGTGTCTATCATATCGACGTGCAAGAGGTCGATGATGTGCGAGTCGACGAAGAGCGTTATGCCCTTGAATGGATCCATAGCGGAACCCTGCCGGGTCGGATACGGATGGTGGCTGACGCCCTATATGTCAATGATGACGAGTATTTCAAGGATTTTGGTGAGGTTGCCGGTGACTATAATCGGGATCAGGTGCAGTCAACCTTTTCCTTGAGCCGTAACTGGCGACGTGCGAACCTGGTGAGTATATTGCAATACACCAAAAATCTTGAGACCGATCAGCGTACGACCCTGCAGCTGTTGCCACGGATCAATTTTAATATTGCCCGCACTGCCATCGGCAACACTGCGCTGGCCTATGAGTGGGGCTCCGAGTATACCCATTTCTGGCGGCGTGAAGGGATGTCCGGGCAACGGTTGATGGTGCGGCCGGTTGTGAGCGTTAATCCACGGCTGTTTAATCTGCTCAGCGTGAACCCTTCAGTGGCCTATCGGCAGCGCTATTACTGGGATCTTGACCAGGAATCGTCGACGCAACAAACGGGACTCTTCGAGGTCACTACCCGGGTATCAACGCCGCCATTGCAACGCACCTACGATCTGCCCTTTGGTGCTGTCGGACGGGTGCGTCATGCCATCAATCCGGAAGTCATCTATGATTATATTCCGGAAAAAGATCAACAGCATATCCCGCGATTTGATTCCTTTGACCGGATTGCCCCTAAAAACCGAATTGAGTATGCTCTGGTGCAGCGCCTGCGGGCGCGCCTGGACGATGAGACCGGTCAGCGGCAATACCGCGACTGGCTTTATCTGCGCTTGTCCCTGCTGCAACATCTGAGTAAGGATCAGACGGCGAAAGGTTTCGGTGAGGCTCGCGCCCAGCTAACCCTCTTGCCGGTGCCGCAAGTGCGTCTGGCGACGGATGTGATCGTTGATTCACGCACCAACGAACTTAAAGAGTTGCTGGTTGAAGGGCAGGTTGCCGATCGTTCCGAAAACTATCTGCGGGTCAGTTACAATATTGACCGCCGCACTGACCTTGACTATGGTGAGGTCAATCTCGGACTGGGGTTTCTGCAGCCGATTTATCTGACCTATCAGCAACGCTACGATTTTTTCACCAACGATCGCCTCGAGGAACGGATCGGCATCGAATACCGCCGGCAATGCTGGAGCCTGTTGCTGACCTTGCGTGACCGCACCGATGGTGAGCAATCCTTCATGTTGACCTTCAGTATGCTTGGACTCGGTTCAGTTGGTGGTTTCAGTGGTGGTCTGGGCGGTGGTTAATCGATGGTTGTTGTTATTGACCCTGGTCGGTTGGTTTGAGACCCTGGGTGACAGGCGACAATAATGACTCAAATGAACGGGGAGATGCTTGGGATCGGGACGTGAATCGGGGTTGTCCGGCAGGAATAATCTGCTGACCCTTGCCCTGCTGGTGCTTATTCTGTTGCTGGCTGCCTATGCCGTGTTTGGTAATCGCGGCGTCCTGCGGATCGTGCAGGCGCAGCGCCAACAGCAGGAACTGCAGCAACGGTTAGGAGAGATGCAGACCCAACAGCAGGAACTGCGCCTGGAGATCGAACGGCTTAATAATGACCGGGACTACTGGGAGCAGCTTGCCCGCACCCGTCTGGGGATGGTGCGCGAGGGGGAACTGATCTATTTTGTCCCGACCGAAACACTTAAAGAAAGAGGCAGTAAGTGATTAAGAATGATATTCGATCAGCGCTCAAGCAGGCGCTGGAAAACTGTTATCAGCAAGGGACCCTGAGCTCTGGGGAGTATCCTGCTGAAATCCAGCTCGAGGTGCCAAAAAATCCGGAACATGGTGATTACGCGAGTAATCTGGCGCTGATGCTGGCTCGCCATGAGGGTACGCCTCCCCGGCAGATTGCTGAGGTACTGGTTGCTGCTCTGCGTGCGAATGCCCTGTTTGACACCGTCGACATTGCCGGGCCGGGGTTTATTAATTTCCGCCTTGCGGCGGCTTATTGGTCGACTGTTCTCCATCGCATCGATGCCGAGCAGGGCGCCTTCGGCCGGTCACAAGTAGGTTCCGGGATCAAGGTTCAGGTCGAGTTTGTCAGTGCTAATCCGACCGGGCCACTGCATATCGGTCATGGCCGCGGGGCGGTGGTAGGCGATGCGTTGGCATCAATCCTGGCGGCGGCCGGCTTTGAGGTGCAGCGTGAATATTACATCAACGATGCCGGCAATCAGGTGCAGACCCTGGGGCGATCGATCCTGCTGCGTTTGCGCGAATTACAGGGTGAAGTCGTTGATTTTCCAGAGGACGGTTACCAGGCTGCTTATATCACCGAACTGGCGGCGCGCCTGCGTCAGGAACAAGGTGAACTTGCTGATCTCAGTGAAGAAGAGGCGATCAGCTGTTGTACCCGTTTCGGCGTAGAGCAGATTTTAGCCTGGATTGACAGTGATCTTAGGGCCTTTGGTATCGAGTTTGATAACTGGTACAGCGAGCAGAGTCTTTACGACCGTAATATGGTTGAGCAGGAGCTTGGGCGCCTCAAGCAAAAGGGGCTGACCTATGAAGAAGATCAGGCCCTGTGGCTGCGTACTACCGATTTCGGGGATGATAAAAACCGGGTACTGATCAAGTCCGATGGTAGCTACACCTATTTTGCTTCTGATGTCGCTTACCACCTGGAAAAATTTGACCGTGGTTTTGACCGGGTCATTGATGTCTGGGGTGCCGATCATCACGGCTATATCCCGCGCATGAAAGCGATGCTGAAGGGTTTTGGCCTGCCGGCCGAGGCCCTTGAGGTCCTCTTGATCCAGATGGTCAATCTGTTGCGCGACGGTCAGCCCTTCGTGATGGGAAAACGTTCCGGTAATTTTGTTACCTTACGTGAGGTTATTGATGAGGTTGGACGAGATGCCTGCCGGTTCTTCTTTTTGATGCGGCGCTGCGACAGTCAGCTTGATTTCGATCTCGAGTTAGCCAAGCAGAACAGCAGTGATAATCCGGTTTATTATGTGCAATACGCCCACGCGCGGATCTGCAGTATCAATCGTAATGCTGCCGAGGTTGGGATGGCGCCGCCCAGTCGGGAAGAGTTTGACTTTTCCCGCTTGACCTTGGATGATGAGATTGCCCTGATCAGGCAGCTGTCACGTTTTCCGGAGGCAGTAGAAGGGGCGGCTCTGCATTATGAGCCCCATCGTCTGGTCTTCTATCTGCAGGATCTGGCGGCATTGTTGCATAGCTACTATAATCGCCACCGGGTGCTGGATGAGGATGTGCGGGTTACCAGTGCCCGCATGTATCTGGTTAATGCGGTACGGATTGTTCTGGCGAATGCCTTAAGCTTGCTTGGGGTGTCGGCCCCGGAAAAAATGTAAAAAAGGGGACTCGTAACAAGGGGGTAAATGATGCAGACTGAAACAAAAACCCGTACCCAGAGACGCTTGGAGAAGCGTCAGACCATTATTATTCTGGCGCTGTTGTTGCTGGTTGCGTTGCTCAGCTTCGTGCTTGGGGTAACCACTGGGCGACGTGGTGCTGAACGTGGCTTTGCGCAGCAAGTCAAGGACCAGCAGGAAGAGGTGAGAATCGTTCAGGTCCCGGCAGCTCCACCGGTGCCGGCTGCCACTGCGCCCCGGGTTGACCCACCAGGGGGTGAAAAGGGGGCACTCGTTGACACGGTTGTGGAAAATGCCCGGCTGAGTTTTTATGATGATCTGGTTCGTGATTCCTCCCCTTTGGGCAGTGGTATCAATCAGCCCCCGCCTGAAGAAGCCCGGTCGCCAGCCATTACGCCGCCGCTGGAGCTGGCAGACCAACCGATTGTTGCGCGGGGTAGCGTGACGCAAGCTTTGGCTCAGGCAGTGCCGGTGCAATCAGCACAGCAGCAGGTATCCAAAGCCGCTGCACCAGCGTCTGCCGATCCGATCTTGCCGCCGGTTGCAGCGCAGGGCAGCCATGTGGTGCAGGTCGGCTCTTTTGGCTCAGCTGCGGATGCAGCCTCCTTGCGTCAGCGCTTGCTCGACAAGGGCTACCCGGTGTTTCTTGCTGAAGCGGATCTCGGTGAACGCGGGATCTGGTATCGGGTCCGTATCGGACCTTTTGCCGATTCAGCCACCGCCGGAGATGCACGCCAGGTTATCCTTGATAAAGAGCAGATTGAGGGGTTGGTGACCCGTCACACCCGTTGATCTTGTCGGTGTTGAGCTGCTTTTTTCTCTTGACATTTGCTGGTCCGAAGATTATTTTCCAGTGCTCATGTCGCGGGATGGAGCAGTCTGGTAGCTCGTCGGGCTCATAACCCGAAGGTCGGGGGTTCAAATCCCTCTCCCGCAACCAAATCACTAATCTTCGGTTACGGTTGGAGATGATATAGATTTGGCGGTGTAGCTCAGTTGGTTAGAGCATGCGGCTCATATCCGCAGTGTCCGGAGTTCGAATCTCTGCACCGCCACCACAATAAAAAAAGCCCTTCCCGTCTGGAAGGGCTTTTTTTATTAGCGCTCACCTGGGGTTGTTGATGACCGGTCCCTGTCTCGAACAAGCAATACTGAAATCTTTGCCGGATACGGTGGATTCGATTGTGGTCGCGGTGTCAGGAGGCGTAGATTCAGTGGTCCTGCTGCATCTGCTGCAGCGGGTTGCCGCCCGTTGCGGCCTGATCCTTCGCGCTGTTCACCTCAATCATTGTATGCGCCCTGAAGCGGATGACGATGCTCGCTTTGTTGAGGCCTTGTGTCAGCAACTCAATATTCCCTGCCACAGTGAATCCTGTAATGTAGCGAAGTTGGCACAGCAGGGAAAAATCAGTCTGGAAATGGCCGGCCGTCTCGCGCGGCGACGACTTCTGGAGCAGGTGGCGGCAGAAACGGGTGCCCAGTTAATCGCTCTAGGCCACCATCGTGATGATCAACTCGAAACCCTTTTGTTGCGACTGACCCGTGGCACCGGTATCAGCGGCCTGAGTGGGATGGCAGAACTTGATCTCCCCTGGTGGCGGCCCCTGCTTTTTTGCAGTCGCCGGCAATTGCTCGATTACGCCCGTCGGCAATCCTTATCCTGGCGCGAAGATGCCAGCAATCTGGATCCACTGTTTGTTCGCAACCGGATCCGTCACCAGATTGTGCCGCGGCTTAAGGATATCAACCCACAGTTTGCCGAGCGGATGGTCGTTCTGAGCCGCCAGGTTGCGGTCGAAGAAGATTTCTGGCGTTATCAGATCGAAACACATTTCCCGTCAATCCGGGTCGCCTGCGACGATGGCTTGCGTCTGCAGCGGTCGCCGTTGCTCGGTTTTCATCCCGCCCTGCGTTTGCGTTTGTTGCGCGCGGCATTGTTCGAGGTTCGTGGTCATTTGCATGGCATCGAGGCGGTTCATCTGCAGGCCATTGATGATCTGCTGACCGGTGCCCGCAGTCAGGCCCAGCTTGATTTGCCGGGCTGCTGGGTGGCGCGTCGCTATGAACACTTGTGGGTGCGCACTGCTGCCCCAGCGATGCCGCCGCGCTATGATGTGGCGCTGCAGATTCCCGGCGAGATTCTTCTGCCTGATGGGCGCAAACTGGTGGCAACAGTGGTCGAGCAAGTTGAGATAGAAACCCGCCACCGGGTGTATGTCGATCAGGCTGTGCTTGATCGGCCCCTGACGGTACGAACCTGGCGCCCTGGGGACTGTTTTGTGCCGCTGGGAATGACCGGTCACAAGCGGCTAAAGCAGCTGTTTTCTGATTTAAAAATCGAGAAAGAAGAGCGTCTGCGAACGCCCCTGGTGGTTGCGGGGGAAACCCTGCTGTGGGTCGCCGGGTTGCAGCGATCAGGTTTTGGCGTTGTTACTCCCCTCTCGGTTAGGCCGGTGCGGCTTGAGTTGTTGTGATAAGGCGAAAAAGCAGACATTAAGCCTTGTGGGTACATTCTCTTTATGGTAGGTTTTCCTGCTAGTTTCAGCTGTTTTCTCGAAGCTGCAGTCGAGCGTCCAAGTTGTTTTTTAATTACCCGACAGGGGGTCGATACGTGAGCCAATTTCAGAAAAACTTAGCTTTGTGGCTGGTCATTTCATTGTTGATGATCATGCTCTTCAATATGATGACGCAAAAGCAGGAAACCCAGAGACCGATGAACTATACCGAGTTTCTGAGTGCGGTTGAAGATAACCGAGTGGTCAGCGTGCTTTTTCAGGGGGGTCAACTGACCGGAACCCTGGAGGACGGAAGCAAATTTTTGACCCACATCCCCCGCGACGAAGAGCTGTTGCCGCAACTAAAAGGGCGCGGCGTTATTATTGAAGCCAAACCGGTTGATGACCAGGGCTTCTGGTTTACCCTGCTGATCTCATGGGGGCCGATCCTGCTGTTGATCGCGGTGTGGATCTTTTTCATGCGGCAGATGCAATCGGGTGGTGGCAAGGCCATGAGCTTCGGCAAAAGCAAGGCCAAACTCCTGACCGATACTGCCGGTAAGGTGACCTTTAAGGATGTCGCCGGGGTTGACGAAGCGAAACAGGAGCTCGAAGAGATTGTCGAGTTTCTGCGCGATCCGAAAAAATTCACCAAGCTTGGCGGCAAGATCCCCAAAGGAGTGTTGCTGGTCGGTTCTCCAGGAACCGGCAAAACCCTGTTGGCGCGTTCGGTGGCCGGCGAGGCTGGAGTTCCCTTCTTTACTATTTCCGGTTCTGATTTTGTCGAGATGTTTGTCGGGGTTGGCGCCAGCCGCGTTCGTGATCTGTTTGTCCAGGGAAAAAAGAATGCGCCCTGCATTATCTTTATCGATGAAATCGATGCCGTAGGACGGCATCGCGGCGCCGGTTTGGGTGGTGGTCACGACGAACGTGAACAGACCCTGAATCAGTTGCTCGTCGAAATGGACGGATTCGAGTCTAATGAAGGGGTTATCCTGGTCGCAGCGACCAACCGTCCGGATGTCCTCGACCCGGCATTGCTGCGTCCCGGTCGTTTTGATCGTCAGGTGGTGGTGCCCCGCCCCGATGTCAAGGGACGGCAGAAGATCCTGCATGTCCACTCACGCAAAGTTCCCATGTCGGAAGATGTCAACCTCGGACTGGTGGCCAAGGGTACCCCCGGATTTTCCGGTGCCGATCTGGCTAACCTGGTCAATGAGGCTGCGTTGCTCGCTGCTCGAGGGGGCAAGTCAGAGGTCGACATGGTCGATTTTGAGGCAGCCAAAGATAAGGTGATGATGGGTGCAGAACGGCGCTCGATGGTGATCACCGAAGAGGAAAAAAAGGTTACCTCTTACCATGAAGCCGGTCACGCGCTGATCTCATTACTGACCCCCGGCTCCGACCCGGTTCACAAGGTGTCGATTATCCCCCGCGGACGCGCCATGGGGGTGACTATGTATCTTCCGGCCGAAGAGAAATATAACGAGACCAACAAGGGGCTTAATATCCGTATCCGTTCTATGTTGGGTGGCCGGATTGCCGAAGAAATCACCTTTGACTCGGTGACCAGCGGCGCCAGTAACGATCTCGAGCGGATCACCATGATCGCACGCAAGATGGTGTGTGAATGGGGTATGAGTGAAAAGATCGGACCTGTTGTGTTCGGAGAAAAAGACGGGGAAGTCTTCCTTGGCCGCGACATGAGCACGGGCAAGAACTACAGTGAGGCGACCGCGCTTGATATCGATAATGAGATACGTCGCATTATCAAGGAGAACTATGTTGAAGCGACCAGGCTTTTGAAGGAAAATCAGCATCGACTGGTGGCTCTGGCCGAACTCCTGCTTGAAAAGGAAACTCTTGACACCCATGAGATTCATGCTGTCGTATTCCCGGATGGTCTTCCGGATTACCTGCAAAAACAGGTGAGTGAGCAGGCTGCCGACAGTTTTGTTTTTGAAAAAACCGACGAGCAGACACCATCGCCGCAACCTGACGATCATGATGTCGAAGGACAAGGGAAGCCCTCGCAGGATGACGTTGCGTCAGGGTCAGAACCTCCCCGGCAGCCTGCAGGAGAAGAGCGACCACAGCAATCACCGGAACAGCATGATGCCAAGCAGGACAGTGATAAGGACACACCGACAAAAGAGTGAATGAGTCACCTCGCGCCACTGTTCTGGTTGGACGAGACTGTGTTCTTGATCTGACCCGACCTCGCATGATGGCGATTCTCAATGTGACCCCCGATTCGTTCTCCGATGGCGGTGATTATATTGAGATTTCAGCGGCCATTGAACGCGGCCTGGAAATGGCTGAGCAGGGGGCTGCCATCCTCGATGTCGGTGGTGAAAGTACCCGGCCAGGGGCACCGGTCGTGTCCGCAGAAGTTGAGCTTGAGCGGGTGATTCCGGTCATTGAGGGATTGCGACGCCACACCTCTATCCCCTTGTCAATTGACACCCACAAAGCCACGGTTGCAGGTGCTGCTCTCGCTGCTGGTGCAAACTTTGTCAATGACATCAGTGGCCTGAGTTTTGATAGCCGTATGGCAGCGGTGGCCGCCGCCGCCGGCGCCGGTCTTTTTCTTATGCATACTCGCGGGACTCCGCAGCAGATGCAGAAGGATACCGACTATCAGGATCTGCTCATTGAGGTTCTTCAGTATTTACAGGGCAGCATTTCCAGGGCTCGGTCAGCCGGTATCTCTACCGAACGGTTGGCCGTTGATCCCGGCATCGGTTTTGCCAAAAATGTTGCGGGTAACCTGTTACTGTTGAAGCATCTGACGGCTTTGCATCAGTTGGGATGTCCGATTCTGCTCGGTACATCGCGTAAAAGTTTTATCGGCAAGATTCTCCACCAGGATGATCCGCGCCGGCGTCTCTATGGAACTCTGGCGACCATTGCCCTTGGTGTGGCACAAGGGGTCCAGCTGTTTCGGGTCCATGACGTGCGGCCGGCGTGTGAGGCAGCTCTGGTTGCCTGGGCGATCCGGGAGCAGCAATTCCCATTGTTACCCTAATGATGGCTTTGCGCAGGGCCTTTGGATCATGTGACAACAAGTGGTCATGGATGACGAAAAGTGTCCCTTGACATAGCATCCGAAGATCCGGTGCTGAACCAATCCATTTTCCTGATCATTGTTGATTCCGCTAGCGGGGGTTTAAATGTTTGATGTCATCCACAATATCCGATTACTAGATATTCTCGACATCTGCATTGTGGCTTTCATCATCTACCGGATCATTCTGTTGATCAAGGGTACCCGCGCCGTCCAGATGCTTCTCGGGCTGGCGGTGGTTCTCACGGTCTATATGGGCTCGCGCGTTGGTGAGCTGCATACCCTTAACTGGTTTTTAAGCAACTTCCTGTCATCCATTATTCTTGTCATCGTCGTTATTTTCCAGAATGATATCCGGCGCGCCTTGATGCACGTTGGCCGCAACCCCTTCTTAGGGGGAGCGACCTACCACGAAGAATCCCAGCTGATTGAAGAACTGGTAAAGGCCTGTGTTGCTCTGGCCAACCGTAAAATTGGAGCGCTGATCGTTGTCGAACGCGAAACCGGGATCAAGGACATTCTCGAAGCGGGAACCGTTCTGGATGCCCAGATCTCTTGTGATCTGATCCGCGCGATTTTTATGCCGACCTCCCCGTTACATGATGGTGCCCTGGTGGTACAGCAGGGGCGAGTGAGTCTGGCGGGCTGTTTTCTGCCCTTAACCCAAGGGAGCAACCTGTCGACGGAATTAGGTACCCGCCACCGGGCTGCCATCGGGCTGACTGAACTGGCAGATGCCATCGCTATTGTGGTGTCGGAAGAAACCGGTAAGATTTCGGTCGCGGTCAATGGCGGCATGACCCGCAATCTTGATGCAACCAGTTTAAAAAAAGTTCTTGGCCGCCTGCTTGAACCGCGCAAATCAAAATTGAAGAAAAAGGGCTAGGACGATGTTCAAGCTGATCACCGAAAACTGGACACTCAAGCTGTTGTCACTGGTTTTTGCCCTGATGCTGTGGTTCTTCATCATGGGTGAACGACGCCTTGAAGTGAATTACCGGGTTCCGCTGGAATTGCAGAATCTGCCCCGGGAATTAATGGTCGCTAACGAGATCCCCAGCATGGTGGATGTCCGCATCAGTGGTCCCCGGACCCTGTTGATGAAAGTCAGCCCCAATGATATCAGTATTACCGTTGACTTGACCGGTCTTAATCCGGGCCTGACCTCCTTTCGGCGTCTTGAAGAACGTCTCAACCTGCCCAGTGGCTTACGCGTGACCCGACTCTCGCCATCGTTCGTCGATGTTCGTCTGGAGCGGGTTCAGCAGAAAACGGTCCCGATTAACATCCTTCTTACCGGAGACCCTATGGGCGGTTTCGGAGTCGGAACGGTTCGCGCCATACCCGATCAGGTTGCCATTGAAGGAGCAGAAAGTGAGCTCAAGAACGTCACCAATGTTACTACGAATGAGGTTGATTTGAGTGGTGTCAACAGCAGCTTCTCATTAATTGTCCCGCTGCAACATCAGGGACGTTTCAGCTGGTTCAAGGATGAGAGTACGACGGAAATCCAGGTAGAAATTATCGCTGTTGAGAGTGCAGCGGAAGATGGTCAGGGACCAATAGAATAGAAAAAAGTCGATGGACAGGGGAGACCACATAACGATGGAAAAAAAACTTTTTGGCACCGATGGGGTGCGCGGTGTCGCTAATATTGATCCGATGACCGCCGAAATGGCGATGCAGTTAGGACGTGCTGTGGCCTATGTGTTCAAGCAGGATGCCGGGCGGCGCCACCGGATTATTATCGGTAAGGACACCAGGCTTTCCGGCTATATGTTGGAAAATGCCATGGTTGCCGGGATCTGCTCGATGGGGGTTGATGTCCTGGTGGTCGGGCCGCTGCCGACGCCGGGAATTGCCTTTATTACCTCCTCCATGCGTGCCGATGCCGGGGTCGTCATCAGTGCTTCCCATAATCTATATCAGGATAACGGCATCAAGTTTTTTTCAGGTAACGGTTTTAAATTGCCGGACGACATGGAGATCCAGATTGAGGACCTGATCATTAACCATCGCATCGATGCCTTGCGTCCCATTGCCGAGGATGTCGGCAAGGCTTTTCGGATTGACGATGCCATCGGTCGTTATGTGGTTTTCCTCAAGAACTCTTTCCCCCGCGACCTGGACTTGCAAGGCTTGCGGATTGTTCTTGATTGTGCTCATGGCGCCGGCTATCGGGTTGCCCCGGCGGTATTGACCGAGTTGGGTGCAGAGGTTATTGCCATCGGGGTTGATCCCAATGGACTGAATATCAACGACGGTTGTGGTTCCATGCATCCGGAGGTCATGGCAGCTAAAGTCAAGGAGTATCGGGCTGATCTGGGGATCGCCCTGGATGGTGATGCCGATCGGGTGATTTTTGTTGACGAACAGGGCCAGGAGGTGGATGGCGATCATATTCTTGCCCTGTGCGCCACCGAGCTGATGAAGACCGGCAGTCTGAAGAAAAAAACGGTGGTGGCAACGGTGATGAGCAATATGGGGCTTGAGATCGCGATCAAGCAGGCCGGCGGCAAGGTGGTGCGTACGGCGGTTGGTGATCGCTATGTTGTCGAAGAGATGATTCGAGGCGGCTACAATCTTGGTGGCGAGCAATCAGGGCACATGATCTTCCTTGATCATAATACCACTGGTGATGGTGTTCTTTCGGCCCTGCAGGTTCTGGCGATCATGCAACGCAGCGGCAAACCCCTTTCGGAACTGGCAAGTGTGATGACCTCTCTGCCGCAGGTTCTGGTGAACGTCAAAGTCAGAAAAAAGGCGGTCCTGGGGAAGATCGCACCGATCAAGGCGGCAATGGATGCGATTGAGCAGGAAGTCAACGGTAAAGGGCGTCTGCTGGTACGTTATTCCGGTACCGAACCATTACTCCGGATCATGGTAGAAGGGGAAAATCAGGAGCGGATTAATCAACTCGCCGAGGAACTGGCCGCGGTTGTGCGTGAACATCTCGGGGTCTGATCGGCTTTTTTTGTTATTGCAGAAACAAGGAGGCAGGAGTTGCCGAAGTTAAGTGTCAATGTTGACCATATTGCGACAATTCGTCAGGCGCGGGGAATTGATGAGCCGGATCCGGTAGCGGCTGCGGTCCTGGCGGAGTTGGCGGGTGCTCATGGAATTACCGTTCATCTGCGCGAAGATCGTCGCCACATTCAGGATCGCGATGTTGAGGTCCTGCGCAAAACGGTAAAGGTGCGGCTTAATCTGGAGATGGCGGCAACCGAGGAGATGGTGGCTATCGCTCTGAAGACCCAGCCGGACATTGTCACCCTGGTGCCGGAGGGACGCCACGAGTTGACGACCGAAGGTGGCCTTGACGTCAACCTGCTGAAAGCCGGGCTCAAACAGAAGATTGCTCTGCTGCAACAGACCGGTATCGCTGTCAGTCTGTTTGTCGTACCGGATCTGGAACAGATCAAGGCCAGCCACCGGGTTGGTGCTGATATGGTCGAGATTCATACCGGCACCTATTGTGAGATGCGCACGGAAAAAGAGCGCCAGGAGCAGTTGCGACGTATCGAACTGGCCGGTGCGGCAGCCCGCAAGCTGGGCCTGCGTACCAGCGCCGGACATGGCCTCAATTATCGTAACGTGTCTGCCGTCGCCGCTTTGCCCGGTTTTGAAGAATTTAATATCGGTCACAGTATCGTGGCTCGTGCCGCCCTGGTCGGGATGGAGCGGGCAGTCCGGGAGATGCTTGCTTTGCTGAAGCGCCCCTAGCCATGGCGATTGTCGGTCTTGGTGTTGATCTGGCTCGGATAGCGCGATTTCGTCAGTTCGTTGATAATAATTCACCGTTACTAGAGCGCGTGTTCTGCGCGGGCGAACGGGAATATGCGCTGGCCCGGCGTGATCCGGCTCAGGCTCTGGCCGCACGCTTTGCCGCCAAGGAGGCTTTTTTTAAGGCCCTAGGAACCGGTATGCGCGAGGGACTCTCCTGGCACCAGGTGTGTGTCCAGCGCAATGAGCTGGGCTGTCCTTCTCTGGTTCTTAGCGGACGTGCTGCCGAAATGCTCGCACAGCGTGGCGCACACAAGGCCCTGTTGAGTTACTCCCACGATGGCGATTATGCCATAGCAACGGTTATTCTGGAGGCCTGATGCAGCTCTACAGTGCAGCGGAAATGGTAGCGGCGGACCGCTATGCGATCGACACCCTGGGGCTACCCGGTGCCGTGTTGATGGAGAATGCCGGCCGCGCCTGTGCCCAGTCCATCGAAGAACGTTACGCGGAATGTTTCCCAGGGCCGGTTGTGGTGGTTGCCGGTAAGGGCAACAATGGCGGTGATGGCTACGTCATCGCGCGAATCCTTGCTGATCACGGCTGGCAGGTAACCACCCTGGTGCTGGCGGATCCCGAAAAAATCGCCGGTGATGCGGCTGTTATGTTGCAGATCCTGCGTCAGTGCGGCGGCCGGGTTGTTTTTATCAGCGATGAGGAAATATTAGTTCAACGCTTTGACGAGCTGCAGCCGCACCTGATAGTTGACGCCTTGTTTGGTACCGGCCTGGCGTCCGAGGTCCGGGGTTTGCCGGCTGTTGCCATCGCCCTGATGAATAAGGCAACGGCCCGTGTGATTGCCGTTGATCTTCCTTCCGGAGTTGATGCTTCCAACGGTCGTATCTGTGGCTGTGTTGTGCGCGCTGATGTCACCGTCAGCTTTGATCACCCCAAAATCGGTCATATCAGCACCCCCGGGGCCTTGTATGTTGGTGAGCTGGAGGTTGTTGACATCGGCATCCCTGCAACCAAACGCCCCACTGACCTGTTGCCCCATGCCCGGATGATCGATGCTGCCGTGGCCCGCTCCCTGGTGCCGGAACGTCCGGCCTTTGCCCACAAAGGGACCTTTGGCCATCTGCTGGTGGTGGCTGGATCCCCTGGCAAGACTGGAGCGGCCGCCCTGGCTGGTGACGCCGCACTACGCAGTGGTTGTGGCCTGGTGACGGTCGCAGTGCCGGCATCCGTGCATGATATTCTGGAGGTCAAGCTGACAGAAGCCATGACCGTACCGCTCGCGGATCGGGATGGTTTGTTAACGATGGCGGCTGCTGACCGGATCGTTGAACTGGCGGCTTCCAGTCAGGCGCTGGCGTTAGGGCCGGGCTTAAGTCAGAGTGACGGGTTGCGGCAGTTGCTGCGTCGGCTAGTGACGACCCTGAATCTGCCCCTGGTGATTGATGCCGATGGCTTGAACCTGTTGGTCGGCCAGCTTGACTGCTTGCTTGAGCGGCAGGACGGTCCCCTGATCCTGACCCCTCACCCCGGTGAAATGGCGCGACTTGTCGGAATGAGTGTCGCTGCAATCGAAGCCGATCGTTTTGACCTGGCACGTGATTTTGCCCGCCGCCATCGGGTTATTTTGTTGCTTAAAGGGGCACGGACGATTATCGCAGCACCCGATGGCCGGGTCCATATTAATACCAGCGGTAACAATGGACTGTCCAGTGGTGGCAGCGGCGATGTCCTGACCGGCTTGATCGGTGGCTTACTGGCGCAAGGGTGCGATCCTTTTGCCGCCGCCAGCCTGGCCGCCTGGATGCATGGCCGGGCGGCCGAGCAGGTTGCGGAAAATCGGGGAACCGTCGGAATGACTGCCGGCGAATTAATCCTTAAGCTACCACTGGTGCGGCAGGAACTTGCACAACCCTAACCAAGGAGTACCCATATGTTAACAGCCCGGGACATCATGACCTCAGCCGTTGAGGCGGTCAATGTTGATACCAGTTTGAAAGATCTGGCGAAAAAATTTATTGAAACCCGCTACAGCAATATGCCGGTGCTCGATGCCAAGGGGAAACTGGTTGGGATTATCAGCGAGACCGATCTGATCGAATACCAGCGACCCCTCCATATCCCAACGGTGATGACCTTGTTTGACGGGGTCTTTGCTCTGGGCAGCGAAAAAAAATTCAAGGAAGAGGTCGATCGCGTAACTGCTACCAAAGTCGGTGATCTCTATCAGAAAGATCCCGTGACCTGTACTCCGGATACACCTGTCAATGAACTGGCCGGACTGATGAGTAAACATAAGGTCCATCTGCTGCCGGTGATGGATGGTGAACAGATGGTCGGTGTTGTTGCGCGCCTTGATCTGATCCGGGTGATGGAAGACTGATGCCCGGTTGGGCGTTGATTTCAGCCAGTGAAAAACAGACCCTGAAGATCGGCAGGCTGATTGGTCGCTGTCTTGATGCCCCCCTGTTGATGCTGTTGCAGGGTGACCTCGGTGCCGGTAAAACCGTGCTGGCGCGGGGAATCGCGCGGGGATTGGGGGTTGCAACCCGAATCCCGATTACCAGCCCGACCTTTACCCTGATGAATCATTACCCGGCCCGGATCGATCTCTATCATTTTGATCTCTACCGATTGTCCGGTCCTGAAGACCTGATGGATATCGGTTTTGATGAGTACGCCTTTGGTGACGGTGTTGCTCTGGTCGAGTGGCCGGAAAAACTGGAAAATCCGGCTATCGCCGGGCTCTGGATCCAAATTAGTACAATGCCGGCAGGGCAGCGTCGTTTGACCTTTTCGGCTCAGGACGCAACCTCCCAGGGCCACCTCCAGCGGATGCTGACGCACTTTAGATCAGCGGGGCTTGAACTGTGCGAGATGGAAAAATAGCTTTGACCGGGCATGGGTTTCTTGTTATGAAGGATGCTTGTGAAAAAATTTATCTACCGACAATCATTGTCGGTTTTTCCTGATAAGGAGGAAAACAACTGTTATGGCTCTGATCGTTCAGAAGTACGGTGGAACTTCAGTGGGCACCGTCGAGCGTATCCAGAATGTCGCTCGCCGGGTTGCCAAAACCTTCGATGAAGGCAATGAGGTCATTGTTATCGTCTCGGCGATGGCCGGGGAGACCAATCGCCTGGTCGCCCTGGCGAACGAAATCTCTGACATGCCTGACGAGCGCGAATACGATGTGCTGGTGTCAACCGGTGAACAGGTGACGATCGCGTTGTTATCCATGTGTCTGAAGTCGATGGGTTACAAGGCCAAAAGTTACCTTGGTTCACAGATTCCGATGTTGACCGATAAGGCGTATTCCCGGGCTCGTATCGAGGAAATCGGTGATAAGAATATCCGCGCAGATTTGCAAGCGGGTACCATTGTTGTTGTCGCAGGTTTTCAGGGTATCGATAGTGATGGCAATATCACGACCCTTGGGCGTGGTGGTTCAGATACCTCCGCGGTTGCTGTTGCTGCCGCCCTGAAAGCTGACGTCTGTGAAATTTACACCGATGTTGACGGGGTCTATACCACTGATCCTCGGATTGTGCCCGAAGCCCGCAAGATCGATAAGATCTCCTATGAAGAGATGCTGGAGATGGCATCCCTGGGAGCTAAAATTCTGCAGATTCGCAGTGTTGAGTTTGCCAAGAAATATAACGTCGTCGTCCATGTGCGTTCCAGCTTTGATGATTCGCAGGGAACACTTGTCATGAAGGAGGATCAAGAAATGGAAACCGTATTGGTTTCAGGTGTCACATTCAATAAAGACGAAGCAAAAATCAGTATTTTTGGTGTTCCTGATCAACCCGGGGTTGCTTCCCAGATTTTCAGCCCGTTAGGTCTGAACAATATTACCGTGGATATGATCATCCAGAATATTTCCCACCAGGGGGCTACCGACATTACGTTTACCGTTCCCAAGACCGATTGTAAAAAAGCGCTGCAGATTATCGAAGGGGTGGCAAAGGACATCAACGCCCGCGGAGTCAGCCATAACACCAATATCGCCAAGGTATCTATTGTCGGCGTTGGAATGCGTTCTCACACGGGCGTCGCTACGACCATGTTTGATACCCTGGCGCGTGAGGGGATCAATATTGAAATGATTTCCACCAGCGAAATCAAGGTGTCCTGCGTTATTTCCGATAAATACACCGAGCTGGCAGTACGTATCCTGCACGAAGCTTTTGGTCTCGATCGCCAGGCACAAGAGGCCTGATTACGTTTTTTGGATGAAAGGGTCATTGTTCATGAGTAACAGGGTTTATCTGTACGATACCACCTTAAGGGATGGCACCCAGGCTGAGGATATCTCGTTCCAGGTTCAGGATAAGGTACGTATCGCCAAACATCTGGATACGTTGGGGATCGATTATATTGAGGGTGGCTGGCCTGGCTCCAACCCCAAGGATATCGGTTTTTTCGAGGCCATCCAGAGAGAAACCCTGTCTCATAGCAAGATTGCCGCCTTTGGTTCGACCCGACGGGCCCGGATGACCCCGGATCAGGACAATAACATCAAGATGCTGATCGAGGCGCGCCCCGACGTGGTGACGATTTTTGGCAAGACCTGGGATTTTCATGTGCGCGAGGCATTGCGCGTTTCCCTTGAAGAAAATCTGGATATGATCAACGATTCCCTTGCCTACCTGAAAGAGCGGTTGGGCGAGGTGATTTATGATGCCGAACACTTTTTCGATGGTTACAAGGCCAACCCCGAATATGCGTTGAAAACCCTCCAGGCTGCGGCTCAGGCCGGCGCTGATTGCCTGGTGTTGTGTGATACCAATGGCGGTACCTTGCCCTATGAAATACCGATGATCATGGAGCATGTCCGTCGCGAGATCGATGTCCCTCTGGGGATCCATGCCCACAACGACAGCGAATGTGCGGTTGCCAATTCCCTCATGGCGGTTGTGGGGGGAGCGATCCACGTCCAGGGGACAATGAACGGCTTCGGCGAGCGTTGCGGCAACGCTAACCTCTGTTCAATTATCCCTTCATTGATCCTCAAGATGAATAAGGAATGTCTGCACCAGGGCAAACTGGAAAATCTGAGGCGTACGTCGCGGGCGATTTACGAACTGGCCAATCTGACTCCCCAGAAGCACCAGGCCTTTGTCGGTAACTCGGCCTTTGCCCACAAGGGCGGAGTCCATGTGTCGGCGATTCAACGTCATCCGGAAACCTATGAACATATCCGACCGGAACGGGTTGGTAATAAAACCCGGGTGTTGGTGTCAGATTTGTCCGGCCGTTCAAATATCCTTGCCAAAGCGCAGGAGTGCGGTATCAAGATTGATGATAAGGATCCGGTAACCCTTGAAATTCTTGAGCAGATCAAAGAACTTGAAAATAAGGGGTACCAGTTTGAGGGTGCGGAAGCCTCGTTTGAGCTGCTGATGTTGCGGGCGATGGGAAAGCTCAAGCAGTATTTCCATATTACCGCCTTCAGGGTGATCGATACCTTGCGGGAGAGCGATCAGTGTCCGGTATCAGAGGCGACGATCAAGGTTAAGGTCGGTGGCCGCGTAGAACACATGGCTGCAGATGGCAATGGTCCCGTCAATGCCCTTGACCAGGCGATGCGTAAGGCTTTGATCAGTTTTTATCCGCAGCTCGCAGAGATCAAGCTGCTTGATTACAAGGTCAGGGTGCTCCCATCAAGCCAGGGAACCGATGCGATGATCCGTGTGTTGGTTGAGACTGGTGATAAGGATAGTCGCTGGGGTACCGTTGGGGTGAGCGGCAATGTCGTTGAGGCGTCCTATCAGGCTCTGGCTGATGCGTTCACCTACAAACTATACAAGGATCAGCAATAATCATCAGCGTGCCCTCGTTCCCATAGCGGGGGTATTTTTCTGTCCCGATCAGCCACAATGTGGTTCCTTTCCAGCTAAAAGCGTCAATATGTGAACGCTTTCTGCCACACCCGTCAAATAAATGGCGACTCTGCCTCATATATTGCCATAGATAAAAGAAGAATGGGGCTCTAGATAGTTGATGTTTTCATTAGAATAGCGGATCTCTTGAAGTCAATCCCTCCTCTGCCGTCAATAAAGTGACGGATTGGGCGTGAACATCTAAGGGCTGGCTTTGGTAAAGATAATATGAAAAAATCTATATCAGTCTGTAACATATTGAAAAATTT
The DNA here is from genome assembly GCF_014773365.1 of Pelovirga terrestris. GTDB lineage: Bacteria > Desulfobacterota > Desulfuromonadia > Desulfuromonadales > Geopsychrobacteraceae > Pelovirga > Pelovirga terrestris. The sequence goes on along the minus strand of NZ_JACWUN010000003.1, from coordinate 149,507 downwards.
GGAAATAAATAGAATTCTTCGGTCGCCAGAGCAGGTTCTGGAAAGGTTGGCATGACTTCTGCTGAATACAATGTAGCTGTTTTTTTTGTAATTCGAATTCTTGATTTGAGCATGGGAGGGCCTACTGATGAAATGTCCCAAATGTAAGGGGAGAATGCATGCAGAAACCTACTACAATTTTGTAAGATCCTATGATGCTTGGAGATGTACAACCTGTGGAGAGATAGTCGATCAGACAATCCTGGTCAATCGTGAACGTTTTCATAAATCTGAATAGAGGTTGAATAGCCGGACTTGTAAGGGTTCGGCTATTTTGTTGATGTCTGTGTGCAAATTATTTGGTGGTGTGCCGGGATTGATTTACTCTCAGGAATGACGGTTCATGGTTTGCCGAACGCACGAGGGCGAGGAATAAGTCAGATCCGCGGCGTTTGGGGTCTGGTTCGAACGTCCCAGGTCAATTTCAGCATGCCGGCAAATGCGACCAGGGCAAATAAAGCGCCGCGCCAAACAGCAGGCTCTTTGTCTTCGCTGATAAAGATCGGGGTGCCGGTGACATTGGCACCCATCTGTTCAAGCATGGTGATGAGCTTCTTTTGGTTAGAATTGGCGACCAGTTCTGCCGCCGTCATCCCGGTCACATGCCGCTGGCCGGAAAAAAGGTGGGCATTGTCTTCGATGAATTGTTGCTGCTGGGCTCTTGTGTCGAGAAGAAAATAATAGGTTGATAAGGCCTCAAGGATTTGAGGGTCTCTGGTTTCAAACCACACTTTGTAATTGGTACCATCCGCTGAGCTGGTTAGGGGAACGAGAAATGCCTCAAATTCCATGCTCCCTGTCATATTGATACCTTGAAGAAAATCCGGATAACCTCCCGAAACAGCCAGCCATTCTCTCGGGGCTTTTTCCAGCGTCTCGAGTTCCCCGATTGATATTGTCAGCGGTTGCGGATTACGCAGATACAGACTGATGTCCTTATGGGCCAGCCAGGCAAGAACCAGGCAGACTGCAATCAGGGTTACACGGAATCGATTCATATTGCTCACCATAAAGAACGGGCCGCCCTGTCAGTGGCGGCCCGTTCACAGGACATTGTTTTGGTTTGATCCAATCAGTTATTGGATAGTTCCGTTGCATGACCTACGTTGACATCTTTTTGTGTCATAAGTGATATCACAACCAGAGCAGCAAACGCCAGGGGAATGGAGATCAGTGCCGGGCTGTTGAATTGAATCGGAGCATCAGCCGGCAGCTTGCCATAGCGCAACCACATGTCCGGTGAGATCAGAATGAGGCCGAGGGAGCTGAACAGACCAACGGTAATTGACGCGGCAACCCCACGAGCTGTCGTTTTACTCCAGAACAGCAGCATCAGAATGGCCGGCAGGTTGGCCGAGGCGGCAACAGCAAAGGCCCAGCCGACCAGGAAGGAGACGTTCATTCCTTCGAAGACAATCCCCAGATAGATAGCAATGGCACCGATACAGACCGCCGATATTTTTCCTGCGCGGACTTTTGTCCGATCGTTCATTTTTAACCCGAGAAAATTATCGAGCAGATCGTGAGCGATGGCGCCTGAAGATGCGACAATTAGACCGGAGACCGTACCCAGCACCGTAGCAAAGGCCAGCGATGAAATGATGGCAAAGAGAAATACGCCGAAAGACAGGGCCAGCAGGGGTGCCGACATATTGTTGTCGAGCAGATTGATCACGCCGTTGGTCATGGCACCCATCCCCATAAACAGGGTCAGCAGGTAGAAGAAGCCGATGCCGGCAATGGCGACAATGGTTGACTTACGTGCGGCCGCCTGGCTTGGAACCGTGTAATAACGGATCAGAATGTGGGGTAATGCTGCGGTACCGCAGAACAGCGCGAGCATTAAAGAGATAAAGTTGAACTTTTCCATCGGGGTGGAATTGTCGACTTTAAAACGTAAACCTGGCCGCAGAATCTGGGATCCTGGGGTCGGCTTCTGGTAGTAGATAGTGGTGATGCCGTCGGCATCGGGAACATAAGCCGTTCCCCACAGGACGATGGTCGATTCGGTTAAGGCTGATAGAAAACTGAACGGTCCGACGGGACCGGTCGCTGCAACCTCTTCACCATTGACAATCAGTTCCTTGATATGGCCAACCGGGAAGAAGTGGCCATCATCGGCAGGTGAACCGTTGTAGAGCCGCGTCCCATCATTCAGTCGCGTAGCAAAGAGGGTCTCTTCAAGGGTGTAGCCGTTGTCGGTAGCATGGAGTTTCCAGATCGACTCACGGCCATTTTTTTCCAGCTTAACAAAGCCTTCTTTGCCGAAGATTGAGTCAAGACCGGCAATAACCCGGTAGCTGCTGTCCTCCAGAACCAGAGCATTGTCAGCATACAGGGTGGTGAAATCGTGGTAGGGCTTGCCATCGTTTTCCGGGGTGGTTGACAGGCCGCGGAACAGCACCATGACTACCAGGGTGGTAGAAACAAGGAGCAGCATGGCGCCTTTGAAGAACTGGACATAGGTGGTCGAGGCCATGCCGGCAGTCGCAACAATCAACGTAACGACAACACCGACGATGCAAACACCGACCCAGTGGGGCAGACCCATCAGGGGCTGAACCAGAACACCGGCACCAACCATCTGCGGAATCAGGTAAAAGATTGACACCAGCAGGGTTGAAATGGCTGCCATGAGCTGGATCGACTTGGAGTTGAATTTTGAGTCGAGGGCATCCGTGAAGGTGTATTTGCCCAGACGTTTCATCGGTTCGGCCACCAGGAACAGAGCGACAACCCAGCCACCAAGGTAGCCGATAGAGTACATCCAACCGTCGTAGCCGGAGGTTGCGATCATGCCGCAGATGCCCAGGAACGAAGCGGCTGAGAGGTAGTCCCCGGCGAAGGCGATGCCGTTAGTCATCCAGTGGATGTTGCCGCCGGCGGCGTAATAGCCTTCAGCTGAACTAGTACGCCGGGCCAGATAAAAGGACAGACCCAGGACGAAGAGGACAAAGAAGATAAAGAGGCCAATGGCCAGTGGTGATTGGGTATAAATCATGGTTTGGCTCTCCCCTAGCTGTTGTAGCGCTTTTCTGCCTGGGTGCAGAAGTGGTTATAGATAACGGCCATAATGAAAGCGAGAATAATCAGGGAAAAGCCCCAGACAACCGCAGCAGTTTGTCCAAATATGATGATCTCCATGCTCTTTGGAAAATAGACATTGAGCAGCACAAACAGGACGTAAAAGAAGGTGTAGCCAAAAAACATTTTAACGCCAAGGCTGGTTTTAAAGCTGGCAGCGTCATCTTTGCCCAGCTTTACGGCAGGTCCGTGTCCCATAGAAAATCTCCTCTCGTTCATTATAAGTTGTGATCGGGGTTGATCACATATTCAGTGGTTGTTCAAATGTCCCAGGGGGGCAAGCAGAAACTCTATTTGAATGAACTTTTCCGATTATGTTTTAGTGAGGTTAAAAAATGCGAAATAATGGCTTTGAGATTCCGCGTCATAATACGTTGTTATATATACGTGTCAACAGAAAAAATGTGCAAAACCAGCGTTTATCTTGTCAAAATAGCGTTCTATTCTAATCGTTTATTGCTTGATCATGGAGATGGATTGGAGTGATTGAAACGTTCTTGCGGGGCAGGCGCCGAGGGGCTGGTTTGTTTAGTTGCTGACGGGCAATCGTGGGCATTGATCGGGTCGCAAGTGTATCGGCTGGGGAGTTTCATCGAGCATTATAGTTGTTCTGGGGTAAAGCAAACGACCTCATCGATGGTTGGCTTATTACAGAGCAGCATGATCAGGCGATCAACACCGAGGGCAATTCCGGCAGCATTGGTAAGAGCTCCCAGTTCTTCAAGGTATTTCTCCGGTAGTGGGCATGGCGTTTTACCGGTTGACTGACGTTGTTTTTCCTCTTTTTCAAAGCGTCGGCGTTGTTCTGTGGCGTCGGTTAGTTCAGTAAAGCCGTTGGCTAGTTCAAGCCCGGCAATATAGAGTTCAACCCGCTCAACGCACCCGGAGTCATCGCTTTTTGGGCGGGCAAGTGAGCCTTGGATGGCGGGGTAGTCTGTAAGAAACAGTGGTTTATTTCTGGGGAGAGCAGGTTCTATTTCATTGCTGATCAGTTCCGAAAATTTTTTTTCGCCGGTGATTTGCGATAGCAAAGTAGAACTGTGTTGCGAAAATGCTTGTTCAACGGTTATTCGCGGCCACGGCGTTGAAATATCAATTTCTTGTTCTTGCCAGATGAACGTCTTGTGGCCTACCAGGTGATGGATGAGGCCCTCGCAATCATGCATCAGTTGGTGATAGTCACAGTTGCGCCGGTACCATTCAAGCATAGTGTATTCAGGCAGATGGCGTGGGCCACGTTCTTCTGCTCGCCAGCAATGACAGATCTGAAAGATGTTATCGTAGCCGGCAGCCAGCAATCGTTTCATGCACAGTTCCGGCGAAGTTTGCAGATACCAGCCATCGCTTAAGATCGCATCAATATGGAGTTCCGGGGCGTTGACGGGAATCCTTGCCGGGGTTTCTACTTCGATAAAGCCACGATCGATAAAGAACGCCCGAATCTGGTGGAGGATTCGGGCGCGGTGTTCAATCGTGCTACGTTTGCGGGCCAGTTGCCAGTTAGGTTCCACTTTTGTTCCTTGATGGCGTCGCAAAAACGCACCAACTGCTGCGTCCGATTATGCCCAGTCGCGATTATTTCACTGCTTTGACGTACGCAAGTACGCCTCATTGCCCAATAAGCACGCGTCTTGCGGGTGGCGCTTTTTGCTTAGCTCGCTCACCGGATATTTTTTTGCAAAAGCATCACTGCTTGACGCGGGTGGCATATTCTCCGGTGCGGGTGTCAATCTGGATCAGGGTGCCTTCTTCGACAAAAGAGGGGACCTGGAGGCTATAGCCCGTCTCCACCGTGGCCGGTTTGTTGTTGCCGGCAGCGGTATCCCCCTTGACCCATGGATCCGTTTGGGTAACGCGCAGGTTGACAAAGTTCGGCAGGCTGATGCCGATGCCCCGATCCCCATGCATGAGAATTTCCACGTCCATATTGTCGACGAGAAAATATTTATCATCGGCCAGGGTTTCTTCGGTCAGAGTGATCTGTTCGTAGGATTTTTTATCCATGAAAACGTAGCCGTTATCATCCTGATACAGATACTGCATTTCCCGTTCTTCCAGGTGTGCAGGTTCGAAGGATTCGCCGCTGCGATAGGTGCGGTCGAACAGGCTGCCGGTAATCATATTACGCAATTTACACTTGTACAAGGCCTGACCTTTGCCCGGCTTGGTAAAGTCATACTGGGCCACGACATGCGGCTCGCCATCGAGCATTATTTTCAACCCTTTTTTCAGGTCGGAACAGTTATACATAGGTGGTCTCCTTCACGATTTTTTGGAAGGGCGCATTTAAGCACAGTCAAACAGTTGTTGTCATGAAAAAAAATGCAGGGAAGACGGCAGGATCTCACCCCGTTGATGTGGGCTCATCCTCTTCATTCTGCGGGCCATTACAGTGACGGTTCAGACGCTCGAACAGTGCGATCTGTTCACGTATTGACAAGCGCGGCGGGCCCGCTGATTTCAGGCACAACCGACACCGTTCGTCACTACACCATTGACACTGGCGGCAGTCGGGACAGGGGTGTTTTTTTGAAGATATGGTCATGTCGACCATTTTACGGCCGACGGTTAATAAGGGGCAAGAGCACGAAGGGCTGCGGGTTGATTTTTTCGCTGTCGGTAGAGATAGCCGGCTTCGAGCATTTCAGCAGCAAGCAGTAGTGCAATCGCAAGCGCTATGCCGGAGATCGGGGGCTGCCAGGTGACCAGAGGCCACCAGAGTAACAGCAGAAAACAGCTTTTGATCAGGGTTGAGCGTCCCAGCTGGTGGGTTTGTTCGGCTCCGGAAAACCAGCCGCGCAACAGGTTGCTGGCAGCATACATGAAAGGGAACAGGGCACAGGCGGCAAAGGCCAGGCGAAGATAGTTGCGTAAATCGTTCTCAATGCCAAGAAAGCGGCCAAGAACCAGTTGATGGAAAGGGCCTGCGGTGAGGAGAATAATCACCCCCATGACAGCAGACAGGCTGCCGCTGAAATAGACCAGGGTGCGGTAATCCTTTGTTGATTTAACCAGGGTCATGTAGGTCTGCTGTAGATTACGCATCGGGCCGGCCAGCAGAAACAGAAATCCGCGGATGACACCAAAGGCCGCCAGGGCCAGGGCACCATCGTGCAGACGACCGATAATGGCGCTGATCAACAGGGGAATCGTTTGTTGCAGGCAAGACGAGTAGGCCAGAGGAAAGGCATAACGCAGGATATCGGCGGTACTTTTCTCTCCACCGTGGCGCAACAGGGGCGGGTGTACTCGCCAGGCAATCCATGAGATCACCAGGGTTTCGGTAACCACACAACTGACCAGGGCAAAGGCGCCGAGTTGGGCGCCATCAAACCAGTAGCGACCGACCAGGAGAAAAAGAAACAATCCGCCAACCCGGATGCCGGTTGCCAACGAGACCAGACCGGTGCGTCGTGCCCGGATTAACATGCCCTGACTGAAGCCCCGCATACCGGTGAAAAAGGGGAGCAGGGTCATGATCATCAGGGCTTTTTGCGCCTCAACAGCCACATCGACCGGGGTTCCGAGCAGGGTGATGAGTACCAGATCACCGAACGGGGTGAAGGCGATCAATCCGAGCATCAGGGTGACATAGAGCGCTACCAGAATGATGAATGTCAGGACGCCCTTTAACGAGTTGCGTCCGCGCACCATGGCAATGGTGACGGTGTGGTTCTGATAGGAAGGAGAAGAGATAAACAGATGGACAATCATGGCGACGGAGATGCCGGCCAGAGCGGTTACGTAGTTTTCCATCCGCGCCAGGGCCCCATTGATAATGGTATGGGAGATACTCATCAGCTGCACATTGAGCAGTAGCGGAAAGAAAAACCAGGCAATTTCGCGATAGCTCAGGCGGGGATCGGTCAATGACTTTTCCCGGGCAACAAGGTCAGCAGGTCCCGGGCATCGGCAACCTGATAGTCGGGGACGTAATCGCCGCAGTGCCCAAAACCGTAAGCACAGAAACAGGTAGCGATACCGGCATCGCGGGCCGCATAAAGATCGGTATGATGATCGCCAATCATCATTGCCTGGTGCGGGCGGCCATCAAGCTGGAGCAGTGCCTGTTGCAGCGGATAGGGGTGAGGTTTTTTGTGGGGAAAAGAATCGCCACCGATGACCGCGCCAAAAAATCGTGCAAGGTCAAGTCCTGCGAGAATCCTGCGGGTATAGAGGATCGGTTTGTTGGTGACCAGCGCCATGCGCCGAGGGTCGTGACGCATTAAGAGTTCTTCGATGCCGGGGTAGCAGTGGGTTTGATCAAGCAGGTGCCGGCTATAGATCTCAAGGAAACGCTCCAGATGGCGTTTATCGTATAGATCATCGCCCAGGGCTCGCTGGACCAGCATGGTCGCCCCATCTCCAACCATGCGGGCAACCTGGGAAGCGGTCAAGGCAGTGAGTTCCAGCTCCTGACGCAACAGGTTGATGGCGGTCAACAGGTCGGGGATAGAATTGATCAGGGTCCCGTCGAGATCAAAGATCAGAATTTGGGGTTGCGGATCTGCCAACAAATCAGTCACGTTCTCCGAAAATAGCGGTGCCGATGCGCACCAGGGTTGCCCCCTCTTCGATCGCCACCTCGAAATCACCACTCATTCCCATGGACAACTCTTTCATGCTCACCCCCGGAATCTGCTCGTCCTCGATCCTGGTGGCAAGTTCCCGTAGCAGCCGGAAAAACGGGCGCACCTGTTCCGGGTCATCACAATAGGGGGGAAGGCACATCAGGCCGTGGATCGAAAGATGCGGCAAGGCGGCAATTTTTCTGGTGAGCGTTGGCAGTTCAGCAATGGTACAGCCGGCCTTGCTGTTTTCATCGCCAACGTTGACCTGGAGCAGGATCGGCGCAACGGCATCAATCTTTTGCCATTGCCGGTTGATCTCTTTGGCCAGGGAGAAACGGTCGACCGAGTGAATCAACGCCACCTTACCGCTCAGATACTTGACTTTGTTGCTCTGCAGCGCGCCGACAAAGTGCCATTCCACCGGACCGTGAACGCTGGTTTCCTTGTCCCGGAGCTCCTGCACATAGCTTTCACCAAAGAGCTGCTGGCCGGCCGCAAAGGCTTCGTCAATCATTGGCGCCGGTTTCACCTTGGAAACGGCCACCAGTCGGACATCGGCAGGGTTGCGCCCACTCTTGGCGCAAGCATCAGCGATGCGGGAGTGAATCCGATCGAGGTTGTCACGGATAGGAGTCATTGGCTGGTCTCCAGAAAATACAAGTCTGGCTAATCACTTAGCTCAAACTATTGATTCGTAAGGTACAACTATATCACTGAATCACCGAGAAATTCACTAAAAACCAGGTTTTCTCTAGGTTCTCTGTGGCATGAGCGGGCAAAGCGAGCGGGTGGTGAAAAGATTTTTTTGCTGGCTGCCTTAGATCACCAAGGGGACGCCCAGTTCCTTCAGGGCCAGAGTCAGGCGGCAGAGCGGCAGGCCGACGACATTGGTGTAGCTGCCTTCAATGCCGCTGACAAAACAGGCAGCGATACCTTGAATAGCGTAGGCTCCAGCCTTGTCGATTGGCTCCCCAGTCGCAACGTAGCGCGCGATTTCCGCTTCTGTTAATTGACGAAAATGAACCTTGGTACTGACTGCTTCGGTGCGTTCGATTTGCTGCCGGCGGTCGATGACCGCATAGCCGCTGACCACCTGATGACTTATGCCGGAGAGTTGGCGCAGCATTGCCGCTGCCTCCTGGTGGTCAGCAGGTTTGCCGAGAATTTGCCCGTCGCAGACGACGACGGTATCGCTGCCAATAACCCAGCGGGCACTGATGTCGGACCGCCCGGCAATGTCGCGAGCCTTGTCCAGGCTCAAGCGGATCACCAGGTCGCCAGGTGTCTCGGCAGGCTTGATGGTTTCTGCAACGCTGCTGGGTCGGACGCTGAATTCAAGGCCGATCTGTGCCAATAGCTCCTTGCGGCGCGGGGAGGCGGATGCGAGGACCAGGGTATCATCCATTGTCACTTGCCTTCGCGGTTGATCGTAACATCAGCATCTGTTGCCACCAGTCCGGGAGTGCTGCGAGGGCGCGTTCCGCCATCGCCAGGCGGCGCTCAGTGCGTTTTCTGCGCCCTCCCTGCAGGGGTGGAAAAAGACCGTAGTTGACATTCATCGGTTGAAAGTTATCGGGGTCGGCGTTCGCCAGATGACCCAGCAAGGCTCCGAAGGCAGTTTCTTCCGGGGGGATGGGGGCGCTGTTGCCGGTTAGGTGGCAGGCGGCAAACAGGCCGGCAAGAAAACCGCAGGCCGCGGATTCAACATACCCCTCAACCCCGGTGATCTGGCCGGCGGCATAGATGTGCGGAGCATGCTGAAACTGGAGGGTCTGGTTCAGGCAGCGCGGGGCATTGATAAAGGTATTGCGATGCATACTGCCGAGCCGCGCAAAGCGTGCCTGGCCCAGACCTGGAATCATGGTGAAAAGGCGTTTTTGTTCCGGATAGGTCAGGCGCGTCTGAAAGCCCACCATGTTGTAGAGGGTGGCGTGACGGTTGTCCTGGCGCAGCTGAATAACCGCATACGGCGGTCGTCCGGTCCGTGGGTCAGGTAGACCGACCGGCTTCATCGGTCCAAAAGAGAGGGTTTGATGGCCACGTGCGGCCATCTCTTCGATCGGCATGCATCCCTCGAAGTGAGTCAGTTGTTCAAACTCCCGTCCGGCCACCTTGTCAGCGCCAAGGAGCGCCGCAACAAAACGGTCGTAGTCCTCTTTGCTCAAAGGACAGTTGAGGTAATCGTCGCCACCACGCCCGTAACGGGAAGCGCGCCAGGCAACACTGGTATCAATGGAATCAGCTTCAATGATCGGCGCGATCGCATCGTAAAAATACAGATGCGCGTTTCCGGTCAGCTCAGTCAGGGCCGCTGACAAGCGTTCTGAGGTCAAGGGGCCGCTGGCCAGGATGGTCGTTCCCTGGTCAGGCAGTGCAGTGACCTCGGCTCGTTGCAGTTCAATCAACGGATGGGCGGTGATTTTATCGGTGATATAGCGGGAAAAGGCATCGCGGTCGACGGCCAGGGCACCCCCAGCCGGTACCGCGGTTGCGTCGGCAGCTTCAATGATCAGAGAGCCGCAGCGGCGCATTTCTTCTTTGAGGCAGCCGACGGCATTATTCATGCCGCTGCCGCGCAGGCTGTTGGAACAGACCAGCTCGGCCAGATCAGCACTTTCGTGGGCCGCAGAAAAATGCAGCGGTTTCATTTCCAGCAACTGAACATGAATGCCGTGTGCAACCGCCTGCCAGGCCGCCTCACAACCGGCTAAGCCGGCGCCGATGATAGTCATCTTCATCATTTATCCAGATAGCCGTTATTCTTCCGTTTTTTTGGTGCTGACCGGCTTCTTGGCCGGTGCTTTTGTCGTTGTCTTTTTTTTGGCCGGCGCTTTTTTTGCCGTTGTCTTTTTCGCTGTGGCCTTTGGTGCTGCCGCCTTCTTCTCGGGTGGTGTAATCACCTTCTCCCAACCACATTCAGGTTGTGGGCAGCGTTGGACAGTCCCAAAACGTTTAGTGGTTTTGATCTCGGTAAGGGGCCAGGCACATTTGGGGCAGGGCTCGCTGGTGGGGGGATTCCACAGGGCGTATTTGCATTTGGGGTAGCGATTACAGGAATAGAATATCTTCCCGTAGCGGCTTTTTTTCTCCATCATTTCGCCGTCACCGCAAGTCGGACAGGCGATTCCTAATGATTTGGGCTTTTCCAGGGGCTGAATATTCTTGCATTCCGGGTAGGCGCTGCACGCCAGAAACTTGCCAAAACGCCCAGACTTGATGAGCATCTGACTACCACACTTGTCACATTTTTCGTCGGAAAAAACCGGTTCTTCCGACTCTTCAGCTTGCCCGCTAAGAGGCTCGGTGTGGCGACAGTCGGGGAAACCCGAACAAGCCAGAAAACGTCCTGCGCGACCCAGCTTGATGACCAGCTCCTTGCCACATTCGGGACAGATCTTGTCGGTTTTTTCGGTGGTCACATCGGCTTTGCTGACCTCTTTTTCCTTGATTTTAAGCAGTTCGATGAAGGGCTCCCAAAACTGGCGAATGGCTGGAATCCAGGTTTTTTCACCACGTGAAATGGCGTCCAGCTCCTCTTCCAGGGCAGCGGTAAAGTCATAGTCGACATACTGACTGAAGTGCTCGGTCAGCAGTCGGGTTACCACCCGTCCGGTGTCTTCGGGGAAAAAGGTGCGCTTTTCCAGGCGGACGTATTTGCGGGTGACCAGGGTATTCATGATACTGGCGTAGGTGGAGGGGCGACCGATGCCGTATTCCTCAAGACTTTTGACCAGGCTGGCTTCGGTAAAGCGCGGCGGTGGCTGGGTGAAGTGTTGCTGGGGAAGCAGTTGTTCCCGATGCAATTGTTCCCCCACGCTCAAGGGTGGCAGCAGCCCTTCCTGTTGATCTTCCTCCGGCTGATCGGTGCCCTCAATATAGAGGGTCATAAAGCCGGGGAAGCGAATTATCTGACCGGTGGCGCGGAAGCTGTAGTCTGTGCCGGCACCGATATCAACCGTAGTAGCATCAAAAATCGCCTGCGCCATCTGTGACGCGAGGGTACGTTTCCAGATCAGATCATAAAGACGGAACTGATCCGAATTAAGGAAGGGCTTGAGGGTTGCCGGTGTCCGCATCAGGCTGGTTGGGCGGACCGCTTCGTGAGCTTCCTGCGCGTTTTTACTTTTATTGCGGAACAAGCGAGGCTTTGCCAATGCGTATTCGGCGCCATACTGTTGCTGAATTAACAAGCGTGCTTCGCTGGTGGCGGTCTCTGACAGGGCGACTGAGTCGGTCCGCATGTAAGTGATCAGACCGTGGGTGCCGTCACCAACGGTGATCCCCTCATATAGTTTCTGGGCAACACTCATGGTTTTGCGGGCAGAGAAACCGAGCTTGCGACTGGCCTCTTGCTGCAGGGTACTGGTGGTGAAAGGCGGTGCAGGGTTGCGTTTGCGCTCCTTCTGCTCGAGTTTATCCACCACAAAGAGGGCCTGCTCCAGTTCGCTGAGGATCGTGTCGGTCTGCTGTTGGTCAGGGAGGGCGAATTTGTCGAGTTTCTTGCCGTTGTGGGCATGGAGTTTGGCACTGAAGGTGGTTTTTTGAGCATTGGCAAGGATCGCCTCAATACTCCAGTATTCGCGGGCTTCAAAGGCTTCAATGTCATCTTCACGCTCGCAGATCAGGCGCAGGGCAACAGACTGAACGCGGCCGGCAGAGAGGCCGTAGCGGATTTTTTTCCAGAGAAAGGGAGACAGATTAAAGCCGACCAGATAATCGAGAATCGAGCGCGCCTGCTGGGCGTCGACCATGGTACGTGAAATGGTGCGGGGTGCGGCCATCGCTTCGGTGATGGCGGATTGGGTGATTTCATTAAAGGTAACCCGTTTGACTACCGGGTTGCTGGCGTTTTCATCGAGACCCAGGGCCTCCAGCAGGTGCCAGGCAATGGCTTCTCCCTCGCGGTCAAGGTCGGTCGCGAGGATCAGTTCGGAACTTTTGGCGACTTCTTTTTTTAGGGCGGCGATGTGTTTACTGCTCTCGGGGAGGATCTGGTAATTGGGTTTGAAATCGTTTTCAGTGTCAACTGACCCCTGTTTGCTGGGCAGGGCGCGGACATGGCCGTAGGAAGCAAGAACCTTATATCCCTTGCCGAGAAATTTTTCGATGGTTTTAGCTTTAGCCGGTGATTCGACAATGACCAGTGATTGAGCCATTTATATCCTCTATAGGTTGCCGCCAGCAGTAGCGACAGTGATGGAAAGAAAAAAGGGTTGCAGCCGTGGCACAACCCTTGGAAACCTGGCGAACAATGAACTTCCGGTCGCTCTTAATAAGGGCACCGGTTTCGCGTGACCGGCTGGTGCTGGTGCGCAGAGGGGAGCGTCTTCCGGACTCAAAACATCGTGGATGATCAGGTCTGAAACCTCGAGAACGTGCTCGTTCAAAAGACCTCCGGATGGTTTTTCTGAATCATGCCTGAAACCGCTAAAAGGCTGACAGGGAACCACGGATATAGTGACCTCCGGGCAGCTGTTTCGCCTCTCCCCGGAGCTCCAAGTCGAGTAAAATAGCGGAAAGGTTCATGGGAGTCAAGGCGCATTTCCGCGCAATTTCGTCGTGATGCAAGGGGATTTCACCGAGCAACTGATAGACTGTCAGGCTCTCCTGATTCAGATTGACCGGAGGTCGAGGAGCAGGAGCTGGCGGTATTGAAGCTCGGATCGGTTTACGGGCCGTGAGCAGTTCCGGCCAGAGCGCCTGAAGAATATCGCTGCTGTCGGTCACCAGTTGAGCACCGTCCTTGAGCAGCTGATGGGGACCTTGACTGTTGGGGTGACGGATTGCACCGGGGGTGGCAAAGATTTCACGTCCCTGATCCAGGGCAAAGTCAGCGGTGATCAGCGAACCGCTGCCGGCGGTAGCCTCAACAATCAGCACGCCACGTGCCAGGCCGCTGATCATCCGATTGCGGGCGGGAAAATGTCTGGCAACCGGACCGGTGCCGGGGGGATGTTCACTGATAACCGCGCCTCGATCGATAATCTGATGATAGAGCCGGGTGTTTTCGCGCGGGTAAATATGGTCAACCCCACAACCAAGAACTGCAATGGTGTTGCCCTGAACATCCACCGCCCCCTGGTGGGCCGCACTGTCGACGCCTCGCGCCATGCCGCTGACAATACAGATACCTTGTGCCGCCAGCTTGCCGGCCAGCTCCCTTGCTACTTCAAGGCCTGCCGGTGTGGCTTTACGTGAGCCAACAATGGCAAAGCAATCCCTGTCGGGCAGGTTGCCGCGAATATAGAGTACTGCCGGAGGATCATAGATGGTTTTGAGCAGGGCCGGGTAGGTATCATCCCAATAGCTGATGATGCTGATGTCCTGGGCAGCGATTTTACCCTGCATCGCGCGCAAGGCCGGGGCCGAGGGACTGAGCAGGGTAGCATGCAAATCCGCCCGGATTCCTGCTTGCTGCCAGGCGCTACTGCTAGCCTTCACTGCGGCGCTGAAGCAACCAAAGTGGCGATAAAGCTTAAACAGGGTAGCACGGCCAATACCCGGATTCATGTGCAGTCGTAATAAATCGAGTTGCGATTGTCTCATCTGTCCCCCCCTGGCGTTGATGAGATGATTGATCGGTGGCGCTGGTTGTAAGAAAAAAAGAGGGTCATTATTCAGCTGCAGTCCCTCGCGCAGGGTTGGGGAACCTGTGGTAAGGGTTTTTGTCGCCATGGACGGCGACAAAAAGCGGTCATGGAAGACGAAAAGCGTCCCTTGACGTCGGATTCCCGACCCGGTGCTGGACAGATACAAAAGAGGATTGAAAAAGTTCAATCCTCTTTTATGATTCTGTAGTTGATCGCAGCCGGTTAGTCGGTCACTACTGTGATGCTGTTGCCGATAGCAGCAGAGTCGATACTCTTGATGATCAGGGCGGTTGCTGTGGTATCTCGGGTCTCGGTGACGATGGCGGCACCAACAACTTCTTCCGGCAGGTCAAGGTGTTCCGCCCCTTTGAGCGCTTCATCAGTGATCTGGCGAGGGCGTGAAATATAGAGCAGGTTGCCGACTGCCAGTTCATTGTTGCGCCCGAGATCGACAAAGATGATATCACCGGTGGAGATGGTTCCCTTTTCTTCCTGGGTAGCCACAATAACGCCGGTATCCTGGGTGGTGCCACGCTGCAGAGCGATGTCGCGCCGCGGTGGATCATAGTAAAACAGCTCTGCTCCACGGGTGATTTCGCGAAACGCCCGGTCAATCTGGCCGACAACGGTTTTGCCTCTGACTTCAGAAACCTTCACCGAACCAAGGTTGTACATCAGGGTACCAATCCGTTGTTTGCGGTTGGTGGGGTGCACCACGGTGTCACCGCGCTGGTAGAGCCCGAACGAATCGCCGGTGCGGGCTACTGTGCCGGCATCCATGGCAACAAAAACCATGTCGTTTTCGGTCAGCAGAACGCGATTGTCGGTTGCGTCAACCAGCCGCCCCTGGGACTGTTCATCGACCAGGATAAAGCCATTGCCGCGGGTGGCAACGGTTATTGAAAAGATTTCATCGACCGCCGCGCCGGCCGGTTCTTCCACCGTAGGCGTTGTGTCTTGCTGGGTGTAAGCGGGAAGAATTTCTAGTCGTCCATCAAGGATGCGGATCTGCTGCCCCGGAAAGATCAGATGGGGGTTGGTGATAAGTTCCGGATTGTCTGCCCAGATATTCGGCCAGTAGAAAGGATCCTCAATGAAACGCTGGGACAGATCCCAGAGAGTGTCCCCCTTCTTCACGGTATAGATTGCACCGCGCTGGGCAAAAGCTGAGGTGGCGACCACAGAAAAAGCCAGTAACAGGATCAGAATGAGTAATCTGCGGGTGATTGTCCGTGTCATCAGTTCCCTCGCTGCCGGGAATTCAGGTCACTGTCAGTCTGCGACGCTTCCTTCCGGATCAGTAGTTGCGCTTCAGGGCTATTGGGATAGCTGGCCCGCAACTGTTCGACAATAGTATCGGCCTGGTTGTTGAGCCCCTGCCGGCGGTAAATGGCTGCCAGTTGCATCAGTGCTGCCGGAGCTTTGAACTGTGCTCTGGGGTCGGTAATAATCTGGCGCAGGGTTGTTGTCGCCAGATCGTTTTTGCCCTGGCCTGATTGCGCTTGTGCCAGCCAATAGCGGGCATTGGTGGAATGCTGGTGGTCAGGAAATTCCCGCAGGAACAATTCAAAACCGCGCTCAGCGCTGTCGGGGCGACCACTGGCAAGATGTGAAAAAGCATCAAGGTAGGCAGCAACTGCCGGGTTGAGTTCAATCTGTGGGACTGTCTGCGGCGGCAGGCCGGAAAGATCAGTGGGCGGTGTTGCCGAAAAAATTAGCGCTTCGACGGGATCCTGCTCGTCCAGCTTCATCTCCTCAATGCCCATCACCTCTTGCAGCAGAACCATCTGGCGGCTCAAAAGCTGCAGTTGCTCCGATTGCTGCTGTTGTTGTCGGCGAATCTGCTGGAGCTGTTCGCTTAAAGCGACAGAGGGCGCCCCGGCAGGTGCCGGCGCGCAGGAACTCAGTAGCGTTGCCAACAGGATCAGGGCGGCTGAGCCTGTCAGATAGCGAACCGGCGAACAACTCATAAAACCAGGCTTCTCCATAAACACTCAATGTTAATAAGGAATGAATACTATAGTGTGTAAAAATTATAGGCTTAAGGGCAGGTTGTCAAGCTGGAAAAATGAGAGGCTTCCAAAAAACATCGAGGAAAAGACGGCGAGATATCTAGAGGATGTCCTGTTTTAACCGCATAAATTCTTCTTTGGTGATCAGCCCCTGTTCCAGCATACGGTTCAATTCGGTCAGTTCGGCGATTTGATGGGATGACGGGGCCGGCAGTTGCTTGATCTCACCGTCATGCCCAATATCGATCATACGTGGTTGCTGGTGGTGGTCCTGGTGACCGACGCGCAGGGTCGCCATTCCTCCCATCAGGCTGATTTCGACGCTGCGGTTTTGGAACGCAGGATCATTCATGATGTCGCGCAGACGACGCTTGCCGGCCTTGGCTCGACGGTAGAAAAAATAGCCGGAGGCAATGACCAGTAATAATCCGATCGCCAGAATCCACCAGCGCAGGTCGTAGATTCCCTTAAACAGGATGACGGAACTGATTAAGCCGACGATTAAGGCAACATGGAATAAAATGATCAGGGCGATGACCACGACACTGCTGAACATCGACCGATTTTGTTCCTCTTTAATCTGCATCTAAAAACCTAAACGAGAATGCCCTGCACGCCTAATCATCAATCTGAAGCTGCGTAAAAAGCGGAGTTTGTGCTATGATGACAATTTCAATCGGTGTTCATTGAGGGTGTCCTGACCTTGAGTTTCTATCCTAACCTTTCCTTGACGACGGGGCAAGATATGGCAATTACCTTTCCGCTGCAAATTTTTTTTGATGGCTCGTGTCGGATTTGTAGCGCTGAAATGGAAACCTATCGGCGTAACAATCCGGATGGACGTCTGGCGTTTATTGATATCAGTGATGATCATTTCCGTCCGGATGCCTATGGCAAATCCCTTGGTGACTTCATGTCAGAGCTCCATGTGCGCGATGGTCACGGCAACTTTACTACCGGTATCGATGCTTTTATTGCAATCTGGCAGGCGTTTCCCAGTGGTTCAGTCTGGCGCCTGGCGGCGGCGTTTTGCGGTTTGCCCGGGGTCCATTCCCTCAGCCGTGGGGGCTATCGGCTTTTCGCCCGTTATCGGCACCTTTTACCCCGACGGCGACAGGATTGCGAAACAGACATATGTGCTCTCAAACATGAGAAGACGGATCGTCCCAAGGGGAAAGATTGATGCAGGTATTGGGGATTGATATCGGCGGTAGTTGGATCAAGGCGGCTCTGGTTGATGTGAACGAAGGCACATTGCTGGGGGTGCCGTTTGAACTTCCTACGCCACGCCCGGCGACTCCAGGGGCAATCGCTGACCAGGTGGGACAATTGGTGTCAGCCCTCGACTGGCAAGGGCGGGTCGGCATTGGTTTCCCGGCGGTGATGCGCGAGGGGGTGGTGGGTACAGCAGCCAATATCGATGCCAGCTGGATCGGCATCGATGCCGTTGATCTGTTTGGCAATGCCATCCCGGGGGAATGCGTGGTGCTTAATGATGCGGATGCTGCCGGTCTCGCTGAAATGCGTTTTGGTGCCGGAGCGGGTCATGATGAAACGGTGCTGGTGTTGACTCTGGGTACGGGTATCGGTTCGGCGCTTTTTTGCCGTCAGCAGCTGTTTCCCAACCTCGAGTTGGGATCTTTTCCGTTAAAAAGTGGGATTGCCGAGGAATACGCAGCGGCATCGATACGGATCCAGGAGCATCTCAGCTGGCAGGAGTGGGGCGGACGCCTGAATCAATTTTTTGCTGCGGTTGAACGTTTGTTGTCACCGGATCTGATCATCATCGGTGGCGGCGTCAGTCAGCGCAGTGATCAGTTTTTTCCCTACCTGCAGACCCGTGCCCGGCTGCTGCCGGCAAGCTTGCTGAATCAGGCCGGGATTGTCGGTGCGGCCTGCCATGCAGGAATACTTGACCCTTGAGGTTTTCAATCGCTTTTGACGCTCTGTTCAACTAATATAGACCGCGCTTCCGGTTTTTTCTTTTATTGATCATGCTGGTCCCTTAGCGACTTGCAGATGTAAGGACATATTTATGCCGATTCGAATCGCCTGCCACCATGTGACCCGTTATCTCTTTGATCAGCCGACCCAGATTTATCCCCACGTGTTGCGCTTGCGCCCGGCTCCTCACTGCCGTACCCCGATCCAGGCTTATTCCCTGAAGATCCTGCCGGAAGGGCATTTTATTAACTGGCAACAGGATGCCTTTGGCAATTATCTCGCTCGGCTGGTGTTTCCTGAGCCGAGCAAGGAACTGTCGATTGAGGTCGAGGTGGTCGCCGATATGGTCGCCTATAACCCCTTCGATTTCTTTATTGAGGAATATGCTGAAAAATATCCGTTCGCCTATACCCACCAGGAACGCACCGAGCTGATCCCCTATCTGCAGAAGATTCATGCTGGGCCGCGATTATCACGCTGGCTGGAAAAAATCGACCGCGAGCCAATGATCACCGTCGATTTTCTGGTGGAGGTTAATCGTCGCTTAAATCAGGACATCGCCTATTCGGTCCGCATGGAACCCGGTGTTCAGACCTGTGAAACCACCTTGTGCCTGGCTCTTGGTTCCTGCCGTGATACCGCCTGGTTGCTGGTGCAGATTTTACGTCATCTGGGGTTGGCTGCACGTTTTGTCAGTGGCTACCTGGTGCAGTTGAGCGCCGATGAAAAATCCCTTGATGGGCCTTCCGGGCCGGACGCTGATTTTACCGATCTCCATGCCTGGGCCGAGGTTTATATCCCTGGTGCCGGCTGGGTCGGTCTTGACCCAACCTCCGGTCTGCTGGCCGGCGAAGGGCATATCCCTCTGGCCTGCACCCCCCATCCGGCCAGCGCCGCACCTTTGACCGGAGCAACCGGTCCCTGTGACGTCACCTTTGAATATAGTAATACCGTCCATCGCCTCCATGAGGATCCGCGGGTGACCAAGCCCTATAGTGATGATCAGTGGCAACTGATCAATGCTTTGGGGCAAACAGTGGAAGAAGATCTGGTTGCCGGTGATGTCCGCTTGACCATGGGTGGTGAGCCGACCTTTGTCTCGATCGATGATATGGAGAGCGACCAGTGGAATACTCACGCTGATGGTGAGCACAAGCGCAAACTCGCCCATGATCTGGTGCTGCGCCTGCGAGAAGCTTTCACCAGCGGTGGTTTGTTGCATTATGGCCAGGGTAAATGGTACCCCGGTGAGCCGTTGCCGCGCTGGGCCTATAACTGCTTCTGGCGCAAGGACAAGCAACCGATCTGGAAGAATCCTGATTTGCTCGCCGATATCCGCAAGCCGGGGACAGTGAGCCAGGACCTGGCACAGCGCTTTGCCGTGCGAGTTGCTGAGCGTATCGGGGTTAAGGACCATTATCTTGTTGCCGGATACGAAGACCCGCTCTACTGGCTCTGGAAAGAAGGCGCCACCCCGGTTAATCTTGATCCTGAAGCGGCCAACCTGAAAGACAGCATGGAGCGTCGCGCCTTGGCAAAAGTGTTGACCCACGGGCTTGATCAACCAGTCGGCTACGCATTGCCGCTACGCTGGGAGCCCCTCGAGGGGCGCTGGATCAGTGCTGACTGGGATTTCCGGCGCGAGCAGATGTATCTGATTCCCGGTGACTCCGCTATGGGTATGCGTCTGCCCCTGGATTCACTGCCCTGGGTTGCTCCGGAGAAACGGGAGCCGTTCATGGAGCAGAGCCAGTTTGCGCCATTGCCGCCATTGGGAGATTTTCCCCAGTCGTCCTGGCCGCCGGAAGTACCCGGACAGGTTGTGGAAAGCGAAGAACAGCTCAAGCTGGAAGAGATTCCTCATACCGCCATCTGTTTTGAAGTACGTGACAGGCGTCTCTATCTGTTTATGCCTCCCCTGCCGGCTCTTGAGCAGTATCTTGATCTGATTGCCGTGATTGAGGCGACGGCGGCAGAGCTGGAATTGCCGGTGGTGATCGAAGGTTATGAACCCCCGCGCGACTGGCGCATTGAGCGCTTGAGCGTGACCCCCGACCCCGGCGTCATTGAGGTCAATATCCATCCAGCCAACAGCTGGCAGGAAATTGTTGAAAATACCACGCGCCTGTACGAAGAGGCCCGCCAGTGTCGACTGGGAACGGAAAAATTCATGCTCGATGGTCGTCATACCGGCACCGGTGGCGGCAATCATATCACCCTGGGTGGAGCTACCCCGGCGGATAGCCCGATGTTGCGTCGACCTGATCTGCTGCGCAGCCTGATCACCTACTGGCAGCATCACCCCGGGCTTTCCTACCTGTTTTCCGGTATGTTCATGGGGCCGACCAGCCAGGCACCGCGTATCGATGAGGCCCGGGATGATTCCCTTTATGAGCTCGAAATTGCTTTTGCCCAGATGCCGGAAGGGGAGGTCGCTGCGCCCTGGCTGGTGGATCGGTTGCTGCGTAATCTGCTGATCGATGTGACCGGTAATACCCATCGCGCTGAATTCTGTATTGATAAACTCTATTCACCCGATGGGCCGGCTGGTCGCCTCGGTATCCTTGAGTTGCGCGCCTTTGAGATGCCACCCCATGCCCGCATGAGTCTGGTCCAGAATCTGTTGTTGCGCACTCTGGTTGCCTGGTTCTGGCGCGAGCCCTATGCTCATAAACTGGTGCGTTGGGGCACCTCACTGCATGATCGCTTCCTGCTCCCCTGGTTTGTAGCCCAGGACGTCAAAGAGGTGATGGCCGATCTGAAACGTGCCGGCTATCCATTCCAGTTTGACTGGTTTGATCCCTTCTTTGAATTCAGGTTCCCCCGTTACGGGACGGTGCAGATCGACAATATCGAGCTGGAATTGCGTTTTGCCATCGAACCCTGGCATGTGCTCGGTGAAGAAGTCACCAGCCAGGGGACTTCACGCTACGTTGACTCTTCGGTGGAGCGCTTGCAGCTGCACGTGACCGGGCTGACAGAAGAGCGCTACGTTATTGTCTGTAACGGCATGCGTCTGCCGTTGCGCAGCACCGGACGGCGCGATGAATTTGTTGCCGGCATTCGCTATCGTGCCTGGCAGCCGCCATCGGCGCTGCATCCAACGATCAAGCCCCATGCCCCGCTGGTGTTCGATGTGATCGACACCTGGAACGGTTGCTCCATTGGCGGCTGCTCCTATCATGTGTCCCACCCCGGCGGCCGCAGCTATGATGTTTTCCCTTTGAACCCGTTGATCGCGGAATCACGCCGTCGCTCCATGTTTACTGTGACCGAACATACCCCGGGACGACTGGCTCCCCACGCCGATTTCGGCACCCTCGGACGTTTCTTCCCGAACGGATCGGTGCCCGGACCCATGGCGCCACCACCGATTGACATTGATGATGAATTTCCCTTGACCCTGGATCTGCGCCGTCACAGTCAGAGTTGCTGATGAACACCCTAAACAACCCACATGTGATGAGAGTTTAACTTTGATAAGTGAACCTGAAACAGCTATTTCAACCCCAGGCGTTGCTGACAGTTACCGGGCAATCGTCAATGCAGCGGGGGCCGGGGATTTTTCCGAGCACTGGCAGCGGCTGCAGCAGAATCTCGAGAAAATGGGGCTACGCGTACATACCCGCTTTCGCGAGGCGCAACGGCTACTGCGGGAAAATGGAGCCATCCACAATGTCTTTGATCAGAGTAACAATACCCGTGCCTGGCAGTTTGACCCGCTGCCGCTGATTTTCAGTGTCGCTGAGTGGGGCCATCTTGATCAGGCTCTGGTCCAGCGCGCCCAGTTGTTTAACTTGATTCTGCGGGATATCTATGGTCCGCGCAAGCTGATTGAGAATCGTTTGTTGCCGCCGGAGCTGGTATTTCCCCACAGTGGCTTCCTCTACCCGTGTGCTGATGGCAATTTTCCCGAACCACAGCAACTGAATCTGTATTCTGCCACCGTTGCCAAAGGTACTGACGGAAATTTCTGGGTTGTTGATGATCATGTTAACCAGCCTTTCGGGGCCGGCTATTCCCTCGAAACCAGGGTGATCATGACGCGCAGCTTTCCCCAGTTGTTTGAAGGTTTAAGGGTCCACCGGCTGGCCCAGTTTTTTCGTGCTGTGCGCCAGCGTTTTGGTCAATTGGTTCGGCACAATCAGGATGACCCACGGATTGTCGTGCTGACTGCCGGCCCGACCCACCCCGATTACTTCGAACATGCCTACCTGGCCTCCTATCTGGGTTATCCCCTTGTGCAGGGAGGGGATCTGGTGGTGCGCGACAGTTGTGTCTGGTTAAAATCGGTCGATGGCCTGCGTCAGGTTGATGTGATTTTTTCGCGCCTGGCGGACGACGCCAGCGACCCGCTGGAACTGCTTGGTCATGGTGGGGTGCCCGGTCTGCTGCAGGCGGTGCGCCGGGGCAATGTGGCCATGGTCAATCCGATCGGCAGCAGTGTCCTGGCTAATCCGGCGCTGAAGGCTTTTTTGCCGGGGATCTGTCGCTATTTTCTCGGAACCGATCTGAAAATGCCGTCGATTGCGACCTGGTGGTGCGGACAACCGCGTGAATGTAAGTATGTGCTGGAAAATCTTGATCGTCTGATTATCAAACCGATTCAGCCCTTGGCCCATCTGCCGAAGGCAACACCGGGACGGATGACGGATATTGAGCGCAAGCGCTGGTCGGAGCTGATCAGTGCCAACCCGCGCCTCTTTGTCGGCCAGGAACAGGTTGATTATGTTGCTTTTCCTTCCTTCGAAGGAAAAAAACTGGTCACCCGCCAGAGTCTGGTCAGCCTCTATGTCACTGCCTACAACGACAGTTACCTGGTGATGCAGGGGGGCTTGAGCCGGGTCGCCTCGGCCGGTGACAATCTACTGGTTGCCGGACAACGGGCGGGCAGTATCAAGGACACCTGGGTCCTGACGCTGGAACCCCACCAGCAGGTCAACCTGTGGTTGCGCTCAGCCACTGATGTAGCCCTTTCACCCCATTTTGCACCCTTGCCCAGCCGCGCAGCAGAGAATTTGTTCTGGGCCGGGCGTTATGCCGAGCGCACCGAGCAGACCGCGCGCCTGCTGCGCTCTGTTCTGGTCAAGCTGCGTGAAGTCAGGGAATTTGGTGATCCGGATGATCGAATCAGCCTGAATCATTTGCTCCAGGCGTTGACTCATGTCACCCTGACCTATCCCGGCTTTACCGGCAAAGATGCGCAGCCGAAACTGGACGATCCGCGCTCGGAGTTGTTGTCGCTGATCCGTGATATTGATCGCCCCGGGAGTCTGCGTTCATCGTTACGCAGCCTGGGACGTTCGGCCGTGGCTGTGCGCGATCTGCTTCCCGAAGATGCCTGGCGCATGGTCGACCAGATGCAATCATGGAATCCACGCGTCGG
This sequence comes from Pelovirga terrestris, assembly GCF_014773365.1. Taxonomy (GTDB): domain Bacteria; phylum Desulfobacterota; class Desulfuromonadia; order Desulfuromonadales; family Geopsychrobacteraceae; genus Pelovirga; species Pelovirga terrestris. The sequence continues at coordinate 125,881 of NZ_JACWUN010000003.1, read as the reverse complement.
CAGGGCATTGATTGGCAGCGGTCGGATGTATGATAGCGTTCAGCAGCTGGTGCTCCAGTTGTCTGCCTTCAGCGGCCTGGCATATGAAAACATGGCGCGGGAAACGGCCTGGCAGCTGCTGAATATCGGCCGGCGCCTCGAGCGTGCCCTCAATTTGATCGATCTGCTCAATGAGACCCTGGTGCCCTGCTACGACAGTGCGACCGAAGCGCGGATCATGGAAACGGTGCTGGCAAGCTGCAACAGCCTGGTGGTCTTTCGTCGGCGTTACCGCTCGTTTATGCAGCTATCGCCGATCCTTGAGCTGTTGTTGCTGGATGAAAACTATCCTCGGGCTCTGGCCTGTCAGATGCGTCAGTTGAAAAAGCATATCAGTGAACTGCCCCATGAGGCCAATATACCGGCGGTAGGTCAGGATGAAGCGATTATCTCCGCTGCCATGGAGCAATTACTGGCGACGGATCATAAAGCCCTGACCCGACAGATTTCCGACAGTGGGACCTATCCGCTGCTGGAAGCCCTTCTGGCAGATCAGAAAAAGCGTCTGCAGCAGCTTTCAGACAGTCTGACCCAGCTTTACTTCAGCCCGACCCTTGCCTTGCAGCAATTCGGTTCACCGTTGCGGGAATTGGCCCTATGAAATACCGTATTCGTCATGTCACCCGTTATCATTACAGCGAAGCGGTGAACCTGTGCCGTAATGAGACCTGCCTGCTGGTGCGCCAGACCGAGCACCAGCGCTGTCACAACAGTGTGCTGCAGATCAGCCCTGAAGCGACAGATATCCATGAGCGCAACGATTTTTTCGGCAACCGCAGAACCCATTTTGCGATTCAACAGCCCCATGAAATGTTGACCGTGACCGCCGTCAGCGATGTGGAAGTGTTCCCGCGGGTGTACCTGCAGAAGCCGGAGCAGTCACACCCCTGGGAGATGGTGGTCGAGATGTTGCGTACCCAGCGCACTCCCGATATTGTCGCGGTGATGCCCTACCGCTACCCTTCACCGCTGATCCCTTTATTGCCGTCACTGGCTGATTATGCGCGGGTTTCGATGACTCCGGGTCGTCCCTTGCTGGCCGCCACGATGGATCTGATGCAGCGAGTTTATCGTGATTTTTCTTATGACCCGACATCAACGACGATCGCCACGCCACTGGCGGAAGTTATTGAGAAGCGGCGTGGCGTATGTCAGGATTTTGCTCATGTAGCCATTGGCTGCCTGCGCTCCCTGGGGCTCGCGGCTCGCTATGTCAGTGGTTATATCGAAACCCTGCCACCGCCCGGCCAGGAGCGCCTCATCGGTGCCGATGCTTCCCATGCCTGGTTTGCCGTCTATCTGCCGGGCCATGGCTGGCTTGACTTTGATCCGACCAATAACCACCAGCCTCTGGAGCAGCATATTACCGTTGCCTGGGGACGGGATTTTTCTGATGTCTCCCCCTTGAAGGGTATTGCCCTGGGAGGCGGCAAACATCAGGTGGTCGTTTCGGTTGATGTGGCAAGACAGCCCGATCAACCCTTGTTGATGCATCAGCAACAACAGAGGCAGGGTCCATGAACCTGATGCCAGTAACAATGAAGGTGTTTTTTTGACCCCTTAAATAAAGGAGGATTCAATGAATTTCACTGGTTATGATACCGAAGGTTTCTACGATGAGTTGTTTGATGCCGACGGGCAACCACGTCCTGGTGCCGATCTGTTGGTCAAGCGGATCAATGCGTTACCCGATTCAGAATTGCAGCGGCGTCAGCAGGCAGCAGAAAAGGCGTTACTGAACCTGGGGATCACCTTTAACGTCTACAGTGACGATGCCCAGACGGAAAAGATTTTCCCCTTTGATATTGTCCCGCGCATCATTCAAGCACGGGAATGGCAGAATATTGAGATCGGTCTGAAGCAACGGATTCGTGCTCTTAATCTGTTTATTGATGATGTTTATCATGACCAGAAGGTCCTCAAGGATGGCATCGTTCCGGCCGATCTGGTGCTTTCGGCTGAGGGCTTCCGTAAGCCCTGTATCGGTCTGAATCCCCCCTGCGGGGTTTGGTGTCATGTCACGGGAACTGATCTGGTCCGCGGCGGCGATGGTGAATATTATGTTCTGGAGGATAACCTGCGCTGTCCTTCCGGGGTGTCATACGTGCTGGAAAATCGTCAGATCATGAAACGCACTTTTCCGTTGGTATTTGACGCCTGCAGTGTCCAGCCGGTGACCGATTATCCGATTCGTCTGCTCGATATGTTGCAGGAGATGGCGCCGTCCGGGGTGCGCTCGCCGGTGTGCGTGGTCTGGACTCCCGGGATCTATAACTCTGCCTATTTTGAGCACAGCTATCTGGCTCAGCAGATGGGCGTACAGCTGGTGGAAGGAAGCGACCTGGTTGTCCATCGCGGCGAAGTGATGATGCGCACCACCAAGGGGCTGGAGCGAGTCGATGTGATTTACCGGCGCATTGACGATGACTTTATCGACCCCAAGGTGTTCCGTGCCGATTCCATGCTTGGTGTGCCGGGCTTGATGGCAGCTTACAGTAAGGGTCGAGTGGCGCTCGCCAATGCTCCCGGATCCGGGGTCGCCGATGACAAGGCGGTATACGCCTATGTGCCTGAGATTATCAAATATTATCTGCAGGAAGACCCGATTATTAACAACGTGCCGACCTACGCCTGCTGGCGTGAAGATGAGCGCAAATATGTGCTGGAAAATCTCGATAAGCTGGTGGTCAAGGCGGTGAACGAATCGGGTGGGTACGGCATGTTGATCGGGCCCCACGCCAGCGCTGCCGAGCGTGAAGAGTTCCGCCGGCGGATTATCGCTAAACCCCGCATCTATATCGCTCAGCCGACCCTGTCGCTGTCGCGGGTGCCGGTGTTAATGGGCGATCATTTTGAGGGACGGCACGTTGATCTGCGCCCCTATATTTTGTGCGGCGATGATAATATCTACGTTATGCCTGGTGGTTTGACCCGGGTAGCGCTGAAGAAAGGTTCACTGGTGGTCAATTCATCGCAAGGGGGGGGGAGTAAAGATACCTGGGTGATCAATTCGCTGGAAGGACCATCGCCCGAATCCCCGTTGCAGGAGCAGAAAAAGGAACAGGATCAGAATCAGATGCAGGAGGATGCGCCATGCTGAGTCGGGTTGCGAATTCTATTTATTGGCTTAACCGCTATATTGAGCGGGCCGAAAATGTTGCCCGTTTTATTTCCGCCAACTACAATATGACCCTCGATCTCCCCGAGGATGCCAGCGATCAGTGGCAGCCGTTGATCAATACCACCGGTGATCACGAGCTGTTCAAAAAGCTCTACGGGGAGGCAACCCGTGATAACGCCATCCGCTTTCTGATTTTTGACCGGCGTAATACCAACTCTATTTACTCCTGTGTGCGCGCAGCGCGGGAAAATGCCCGCTCAATCCGTGAATATATCAGTTCCGAGATGTGGGAGCAGCTCAACACCTTTTATCTGATGGTCAACGCTGCATCTGAAGAGACGGTGATGGATCTGCCCCATCAGTTTTCTGCTGAGATCATGAACGCCAGCCACGCCTTTATCGGCATTACCGATGCGACCATGAACCATGGTGAAGGCTGGCATTTTGGCCGCATGGGACGGATGCTGGAGCGTGCTGACAAAACCACCCGGTTGCTTGACGTGAAGTATTTTATTCTGTTGCCGTCGGTTGATTATGTCGGCAGCCCCTATGACAATATTCTCTGGGGAGCATTGCTGCGTTCCGCCAGTGCCTTTGAGATGTACCGCAAGCAATATGGCCGCATCGCTCCGCGCAATATCGCCAACTTTTTGCTGCTTGACCGCAACTTCCCGCGTGCCGTCCATTACTCACTCGCAGCAGCAATGAAGTCCCTCAACGAGATCAGCGGCGGTCAGAGTGACTCCTATTCCAACAAGGCACAGCAGACCTTGGGGCGATTGCTGGCGGAGTTTCAGTTTGCCTCGTTGGAAGAGATTTTTGATTACGGCCTGCATGAATACCTCGATGTCACCCAGACCCGGATCAACCAGGTTGGTGAGTCGATCTACGAGGTGTTTTTCCGGACCAAGCTGGAAAGCTGATCCTCGGGTTTATGTGGTTTTCAGACGCGGTTTGTCACCAGTGGCAAGTGCGTACCAAAGGGTGATTATGTGGTTAACGGTCAGTTGTGATCTTGAGTTTGACATTGCGGTAGCAACGCCGTTTGTCCTGATGTTGCGGCCACGCAGTGGTGCCCAGCAGTGGATAGCCAAGGAAGAATACCGCCTTGACCCCGAGGTGCCCGTGTTCGAGTTCACCGATGGTTATGGGAACCTCTGTCAGCGCTTGATCGCACCGCCCGGACACTTTGCCATCCATACCCTGGCCCGGGTGAAGACCGCAGATTCTACCGATCAGGCAGTGGGTGCGCCCTTTATCGAGATTCAGAATCTTCCCAATGGCGTGCTGGAATACCTGTTGCCTAGTCGTTACTGCGAGTCGGATCGCTTTGGCCAGATGGCAACGGAAATCACCACCAATGCCCAGCCCGGCTATGATCAGGTCGCAGCGATCGAGGACTGGGTGCGCCGCTTTATTCGCTACCTCCCCGGTAGCAGTGATATGCCGATCTCTGCGGTTGAGGTTAATCAGCGCCAGTCAGGGGTTTGCCGTGATCTGGCGCATCTCGGGGTGGCACTATGCCGCAGCATCAGTATACCGGCGCGCTTTGTGGTGGGGTATCTGCGTGAATTGGAACCGATGGATCTGCATGCCTGGTTTGAAGCGTACGTCGGTGGTCGCTGGTACACCTTTGATGCAACCCAGACCGCTCATCGGGGAGGCTATGTGACGATTGGTTATGGCCGCGATGCCGCCGATGTCGCCATTTATAACCAGTTCGGCCCGGCGGTGTATCCGGTGGTTCAGCGCATCGCGGTATGGCGCAACTGATATCAGCGCAGCGGGCAAACTTCGTTGGTATCAGCAAGTTTGCCCGCCGCTGGTGGGTCAGAGTTCTTTGGGGTTGCAGACATTGGCTGCATCATGGACCTTGGCTCCACAGTTGATGCAGGCATAGCGGGGGTTTTCAAACATTTTGTCAATTTCAGGGTGACGGGTGCTGGCTGTCAATTGACAGGCGTGCAGATCACAATGCTCTTCCGGATTTTCACAGCTCCATTCGGTCATCATCTCTCTCCTTCCATCAGCTATCATGTGAGGGGTTGTTTTGACTATCTTAGCAAATTTTTGTGCAATAGTGGTAAAGCCTTGTGTCTCTCCATGTTTCACGCCGGTCGCTGGCGTAAAATGAGAAAACAATCTTTTAACGCCGGCCTGTTATGCCGGCAAGGTGTGTGCCATGCGTCGACCCCAAAACCAATCCCTACATAACCGTGTTGCTGTTCTCTGGGTCGTCATCCTTCTTGTTTTGGGTCTTGTGCCTGCCTGGGCTTCAGGTTACGCCGAAGCCCTTAAAGGGATTAAAGCCTTTAATGCCGTCTACCAGTTCACGTCCGGTGATCCCGGGGTCGCCAACCGGGTATTCTGGGCGGTGAAAAATTCATACGAGGACCAAACTGTCCGGGATCTTGGACTTGTGCCCAGGATTGTCGTCGTTTTTCATGGCCCAGTGGTGCATCTGATTTCAACGAATCTGGCCCGGTTTCCCGATGAAGTGCGTACTGAGGTTGAACAGTTTCAGACCACTATCCGGCAGATGAAGCAGGACGGGGTGAAGTTTGAGGTCTGTCTCTATGCGGTCAAGATGGCAGGAGTCGATCCGGCCTCGATTCTCCCGGAGGTCGACTCCGTGGCTAACGGATTTGTGTCGGTGATCGGTTATCAGATGCAGGGTTATGCCGTGGTGCGCATCCCTTAGAATAAGCGAAATTGCTATCGAATCGATCCCGATAGCAATTTCGATTTGGATTGAGAACAGGAGCTCGGGAGCTACCCCTTCCCCGACTTCTTCCAAAAGATCCCCGCAAACGTCTCCACATTAATAGTAAAATGCTCATCAGTCCCGGTCCCGATCAGAGTCTTTTCATCTCTGGCGGTTGCCTGCCAGGCAATAAATCTTTTCACCACCCGTTCACTGCGCTCACTTGAGGTCCAGAGACACAGAGCAACCAAGTATTTTAATAAATTTCCCAGTGCCTCTGTGCCTCAGTGGTGAATGTTTTTTGAACTCGAATCATTGGCAATAAACGCCGTTGATTTTTTGCCCGAAATGGCTAGACTCCACGAGTCTGCATTCATCACTTTTTTTCAAGGACTCTGCTCATGATTATTGGATTTGCCGGCAAGGCGGCCTCGGGAAAAACCACTGCGGCGAAACATTTGCAGGCCAAGCTGGGCGATAAAATTCAGGTGTTGCCGATGGCGACTATGTTGCGGTGTGAGGTGGAAGCCTTTCTGCGCCAGGTCGGCGCAGCCGATAAGGTGGCTTTACTCTACGGCGATCAGCAGGACAAACTGACCCATTTCGAGATCGATGAGCACAGCGCCAGGCTACAGTGTCCGGCGTGGGACGGCTTTGTTGCGGAACATCACGATATTCAGCAGCATCCGGGGATGACGACCCTGAGTGTCAGGCGCATTTTGCAATGGTGGGGAACCGAATATCGCCGCGCCCAGGACCCTGATTACTGGACCAAGGCGTGGGAAGCGGCGTTGCTAGAACTGACGGATCCGAAGGCGCATATTCTGGTTGATGATGTACGTTTTCACAATGAGGTTGAGGCGGTTCAGCGTAACGGCGGGGTCTTGATCCGGGTGGAACGGCCGGGATTCAATGGCGCCAATGCCCATAGCAGTGAAAACTCCCTCGATGACTTTACCGGCTGGACCATGGTGTTGCGCAACGACGGCAGCCTGGAGCAATTTTTGGGTCAGGTTGAAGAAAAGGTCTTGACCCTCCTGGCGGGGTGATCAGATTTTCCCTACCAGCCCATCCGTCAGCTCCTGATGGATGGGCCCGGCTCTAGCTTTTACACGCGTTTTTCTGCCCTGAAAAATCCGATGATATCTTCAAGAATCAAATAGGTTGCCGGTACCAGCAGCAGGCTGAGAAAGGTGCTGAAGAGAATGCCGAAGCCTAAGGATACCGCCATGGGAATCAGAAACTGCGCCTGGGTGCTGGTGTCAAATAATAGCGGGGTCAGCCCGAGAAAGGTGGTCAGGGAGGTCAGCAGGATCGGTCGGAAGCGGTTGACGCCGGAGAGCATCACCGCCTCGAACATCGGCATCCCTTCACGGCGGCGGCGATTGATGAAATCGACCAGTACCAGGCTGTTATTTACTACCACCCCGCACAACGCCAGAATACCGAGCAGACTCATGAAGCTTAAGTTAAACCCCATGATCATGTGGCCGACAATGGCACCGCCGATACTAAAAGGGATGACCAGCATCACCGGTAGCGGTTGCAGGTAGGAGCGAAACGGGATGGCGAGCAGGGCATAGATGGCAAACAGGACAAAAATAACCCCGTAGATCAGGCTCCCCATTGATTCGCGCTGTTCCTCCAGTTCCCCCTTGAAGGTATAGCGGATACCGGGATATTCAAGCAGTAGTTCGTCGAGATAGATCCTCAAATCAGCGGCGATGGCGTTGGTATCAACCTCCCCCTTTTCGGCATCGGCTGAGACATTCACCGCACGGTTACGGTCAACCCGGCGGATGCTTGAATAACCGGCCTGCATATCGATGGCCGCGACCTGATTAAAGGGCACTTCAACGCCACTCTGGGTGCGGATTTTCATGGTTTCCAAACTGGCCAGATTCTGACGTTGTTCTTTTGGATAACGAACCATCACCCGGACATCATCGCGCCCCCGTTGAATGCGCTGGGCTTCGCTGCCGAAAAAAGCGGCTCTGACCTGACGGCCGAGGTCAGTGGTGGTTAATCCGAGGAGTTTGGCCTCCGGCAGCAGCCGCAGCTGGATCTCCTGCTTGCCCTGGTCAAAGCTGTCCTGGATGTCGAACAGTCCGGGATATTCGCTGTAGCGCTGCTTCAGAAGCTCGGTAACTTCAGACAACTGGTTAAAATCAGCCCCAGTCAACTGGACATCAACCGGGTTGCCGCCCCGCCCGATTTCCGCCCGGTAGGTCAGTTCCCTGGCCCCGGGAACGGTGCCGATCAGTTGACGCCATTCCTGTACTACTTCGCTGGTGCTGATCTGATTAAGGCGCTCTTCCGGCGGCACCATTTCCATGGTGACCTGCCCCAGTTCCGATTTGCCACCCATGCCGGGACTTCCGGTACCGGTCCAGCCGGTACTCACCAGGATGTTACGGATGACCGAACTCTTGCCGTCCGGCTCCAGATGTTTAGCCTGCAGGGCGTAGGCATGTTGCGCCATGCGTTCTATGTGGGTTCGGGTCTGGTCGATCGAGGTGCCGGCCGGCATGATCAGGGTTGCGCGGGCAATCTCACTTTGAATCCGGGGGAAAAAAGTATAACCGTAACGGCCACTGACCACAAAGCTGACAATAATGATGATCGCGGCAGTGAAGATCGACAGGGTCAGATGTCGTCGTCTGACTGCGAGCTCGAGTACCGGCTGATAGATCCGCAGGGCGAACAACTCCAGCCCCCGGGCAATTTTCTGCTGCAGTTTCTGCAAGATCAGCAAGGCTCCCCGTGGTGGCTTGGTGATGTGGACACTGCTCAGGTGGGCCGGCAGAATCAGCTTCGATTCAACCCAGGAAAAGGCCAGGGCCGGAATAACAATGAGTGGAATCTGGGCGAAGATCGGCCCCCGCACCCCTTCCATAAAGAGTAACGGAGTAAAGGCGACAATCGTTGTCAGCAGCCCGAAGGTGACCGGGACCGCGACCTCCTGGGTTCCGGCGATGATCCCTTCGATCGATTCACCATCCTCCTTGAGTCGCCGGTAGACGTTCTCACCGGTAATGATGGCATCATCAACGACAATTCCCAGCACCAGAATAAAAGCAAAAAGGCTCATGGAGTTCAGGGTCACGCCAAGGGTCGGCATCAGCGCCAGGGCGCCTAAGAAACTGATCGGAATACCGATGCAGACCCAGATAGCGACTGAAAATCGCAGGAACAGAGCCAGGGCCAGAAAGATCAGAATGCCCCCCTGCAGCGCACTGCTGGTCAAGGTGTTTAACCGCAACTGGACAATGCGTGAGCGATCACGCCAGTAGTCGATGGAAACTCCCGGCGGCAGAATTTCACGCTTTTCCGCTACATACTCACGAACCGCACGGCCGACGTCCAGGGCATTCTGCTCACCGGTACGGTATACCTCGATCATGACCGCAGATTTTCCATTGAGCACGGCCTCCAGTGGATCTTCATCAAAACCATCGTGAATGGTCGCAATATCACCCAGCAGTAGTTGACTGCCGGCGGGCGTGGTGCGCACGGGGATGCGGGCATAGTCTGTGGCTGAGGCTGCCTGACCCATAGTGCGCAACAGGATCTCGCCGCCACGGGTTTTGATGGCTCCGGCCGGCAGGTCAAGGGAGTGGCGACGAATTGCCTGGGACAGATCTTCCAGGCTCAACTGGTATTGTTCGAGGGTCGGCTGATTGACCTCAACCGAGAGTTCGTAAGGTCTGACCGCGACCAGGTCTGCCAGACTGATAGCCGGCAGCGCGGTCAGGTCGTCGCGAACCATTTCACCGATTTTGCGCAGATCGGCTTCGGGCAGATTGGCGCCGATAACAACCGAAATGACTTCCCGGCGGAACTCCAGGATACTGTAGGTGGGTCGTTCGACTTCTTCCGGAAAGGTGCTGATGGCATCGACCTTGTTGCGGATATCATCCATGATTTCGCGCGGTTTGTACCCTTTTAAGACATCAACCCGAACCTGCCCACTGCCTTCATTGGCGGTGGAAATAATCGTGTCGATCCCGCTGATGGCGGCGATGGCTTCCTCAATGCGGATAATGACTGCTTCTTCTACTTCGGCCGGGGTGGCGCCACGGTAGACGGCACTAATGATGACTGTGTCCCGCTCAAATTCGGGAAAGACCTCCATCGGAATTCGATCTGTGACCGCCCACAGGCCCAGGCCGATAATCAATGCCATCAGCAGGTTGGCTGCTACATGATTGCGGGCAAACCAGGCAATAATCCCGTTCATTGGTTCTGTCCCTTGCGTCCATCCTGGTTGTTATTGGTGATGCGGACGCTGATGCCATCAGCGGCAAAGGGCAGGCGCGTCAGGGCAATCTGCTCACCGGGACGCAGGGGACCGCTGGCGACCAGATAGTTGGTGTCGCGCCAGACAATATCCAGTTCGCGCCGTTCCAGCCGGTTTTCCGGGGTGATGATATGGACGGTACGTTCGCCATGAATGGCTTGCCGGGGAATCCGATAAACTGCCTCCAGCTGACTGCCTGAGATGCGTGCTTCAACAAACTGACCGATTTTCAATTGGGGCCGGTCTGCTGTCTGCTGATAAGGGTTGTCAATCCGGGCAATGACAAAGAGTTGCCGACTGTTGATATCGATACTGCCTTCGGTGCGGACCAGCCGCCCGGACCAGGTAAAGATGTCGCTACCGATGCGGACACTGAAGGTGACGCCTGCCTGTCGGGTTGCGGGAACCACCGGACGGTTACGAAATTCTTCCGGCAGGGTAAGGTGGCTCAGTTGCTCATCCGAGAGAGGTAATCGCACTTCCAACGCGTCGCTGGCATAGATCCGTGCCAGGCGTGTACCGGTAGTGATATATTGCCCGATGTCAACGTCCTTGGTCAGAATCCGTCCGGCGTAGGGGGCGAGAATGCGGGTGCGCTCAAGGTTCAGCTCGGCCTGGCGCATTCGTGCTTGGGCCGCAGCCAGGGCTGCGGCGGCGTTTTCAAGCTGCGGCGTGCGCACCACCAGGGGTGGCGGTGGATTCTGTTGCTGAAACTGTTGCCAGTCACGGCGGGCCTGATCGCTGCGCGCCTGCTCTTCGGCCAGCGCCAGTTGGCGCTGTGCTACCTCGGCACGGGCAATAATGACGGCATTCTGATAATCGCGGTCATCCACTTGCAGCAACAGATCGCCTTGTTCAAAGAAGCCGCCGGTGTAGAAGTTGTCCGCTACCTTAACCACCCGCCCGGCTGTTTCCGCCACCAGAGTGCTTTCCGTGCGGGGTGAGACAGTGCCACGGCTGGCAACCTGGACCTGGTAAGATTGGGGCTTAAGGGTGATGACTTCAACCGTTGGCGGAGGGATCTGCGGGCGCTGACGGGTTGCCTCCGGACCACTGGCAATCAGCGCAGCACTGATGGCGATGCCACCTGAGAGTATCAGCAGGGGCAAGAGAAAACGGATGATGCGTTTCATGGGTTGTCCTGTAACAAGGAAATTGAAAACTAAAGCGGTATGCTATTTGACAAATCTAGCAGAAACGCCATTGGAAGTAATCAGTGTTACGCACAGTTTGTCTCATTTAGTGGCAACAGAATCCCTCGGAAATTTTTTTCTTTACCTGGATATTCACTTCACTCAAACTGTCGATTCAAGATCAAAAAAGATATTTACCCTTAAGCCACTTAAGGCGCTGAGAAAATCATAAAAAGCCATGCGTTCCCAGGTTTCTCAGGGTTTCTGTGCCTCAAGTGAGCACAGCGAACGGCTGGTAACGCCAGAACTTAACCAGCGAGGTGACGATGATTATCGGAATACTCAAAGAAATCAAGGCGGAAGAAAACCGGGTGAGCATGACACCGGGGGGCGTCGAGGTCATGGTTGCAGCTGGGCATCAGGTTCTGGTGGAACAATCTGCCGGAGTCGGTAGCGGTTTTGCCGATAAGGATTATCAGCGCGCTGGTGCGCAAATCGTGCCTGAGGCCGCGCACGTTTATGCCCACGCTGCCATGGTGATGCACGTCAAGGAGCCACAAGCGCAGGAATATCAGCACATTCGAGAGGGTCAGATCGTCTTTACCTATTTTCATTTTGCCGCCAGTGAAGAACTGACCCGGGCCATGCTGGGGCGCAAAGCCGTGTGCATCGCCTACGAGACCATCACTGATGTTGCGGGTGGTTTGCCCCTGTTGACCCCCATGAGTGAGGTCGCCGGGCGCATGGCGGCCCAACAGGTGGCAAAATATCTGGAACGCGCTCAGGGAGGGCGCGGGCTCCTTATGGGTGGTGTGCCCGGGGTTGAGCCGGCAACCGTTGTCGTGATTGGTGCCGGCGTGGTCGGTAGCCAGGCCGCCCGCATGGCTTGTGGTCTTGGCGCCAAGGTTTATCTTCTCGACAAGGACCTGACCCGTTTGCGTTATCTGGATGAAACCATGCCGGCCAACTGCTTCGTCATGATGTCCTCGCCGGCGACTATCCGGGAACTGGTGATTAACGCTGATGCGGTTATCGGCGCAGTACTGGTCCATGGTGCCAAGGCGCCCCGCCTGGTGACGCGTGAGATGTTTGCGACGATGAAGCCGGGTGCGGTGCTGGTGGATGTTGCCATCGATCAGGGGGGCTGCTTTGAAACCTCGCGCCCGACGACCCACGGCAATCCCACCTACGAGGTTGACGGTATTCTCCACTACTGTGTCGCCAATATGCCCGGCGCTGTGCCTTTGACCTCGACCATGGCCCTGACCAACGCCACGCTGCCCTATGCCCTCAAGATTGCCAACCAGGGGTGGAAATCGGTAGCACGCCAGGATCCGGGCATTGCTGAAGGCTTCAATGTGGTTAATGGGTTGGTCTGCTGCAAGGGGGTGGCAGAGGCCTTTGGCTTCGATTATGTGCCGGTGGATGAAGTATCGAAGATTTAATGGTTTTCCCCCGCGGGTTGGGTGGCCCGCGGGGAACTTCGTCACTATTGTTGATATTGTTCGCGCAGCAGTTTTTTGTCGGTTTTGCCGACGCTGGTCCTGGCGATGCTGGCAACAAACTCGATCTTCAGCAACACGATCTGTTTAGAAATCAGCCCCTTGTCGACAAATCCGCGGATATAGTTCAGCAATTCCTTTTCAGTGATCCCGGTGCCCTCTTTTTTGACCACCAGGGCGACCGGCTTTTCACCCCATTTCGGGTCCGGCAATCCAATGACCGCTGTCTCGACAACGTCCGGATGAGCAGCGAGAAAATCTTCCACCTCCAGTGACGAAATCCACTCTCCGCCAATCTTGATAACGTCCTTGATCCGGTCGGTAATCTTGATGTAGTTATGCTGGTCGCGGTTGGCGACGTCCCCGGTATGCAGGTAACTCCCGCGCCACAGGGTTTCCGAATTGCGCTGATCCTTCAAGTATCCTTGAGTCAGCCATGGACTGCGGACGACAATCTCACCGACGCTCTGACCATCGGCGGGAATATCCTGCATCTGCTCATCAACAATCCGCAGATCGACCAGGGGAAGCGGGCGGCCGGTTTTGCAGCGGACCTCCAGGTCCTCTTCACTGCTTAACTCCTCCGTAGTAACATGGGCCAGGGTCAGCACCGGGCAGGTTTCCGACATGCCGTAACCGGAGTAGATGTCGATTCCCCGTGCCCTTGCGGCCTGACACATGGCTTTGGGTAGAGCCGCACCGCCGATCAGTACTTTCCAGCCACTCAGATCAATCTGTTTGAACAGGGGATGGCTCATGAGCAGGTGAAGGATGGTCGGTACGCAATGGGAGAAGGTGACTTTTTCGCTGTCAATCAGTTTAAGCAGCATTTCCGGCAGATATTTGCCGGGGTAAACCTGTTTGATTCCCAGTGCCGTGGCGATGTAGGGTAGTCCCCAGGCATGAACATGAAACATGGGGGTGATCGGCATGTAGACATCTTTCTGATGCAGGCGCCCCTGGCTCGCGACACTGCCCAGCGCCGCCATGCCGGCGAGGGTGTGTAATACCAGCTGGCGGTGGCTGAAATACACCCCTTTGGGCATACCGGTGGTGCCGGTGGTATAAAATGTTGTGGCCCTGGTGTTTTCATCAAAATCGGGAAAATCAAAGCCGTCAGTTGCTTGATTTAACAGGACTTCGTATTCTCCGGCCAGGGGCAGGCTGGTTTCCACTTGTTTTTGCTCATCCTGCAATAGAATGTAAGATTTGACCGTGTCAATTCGTCCCTTGATCTGTTCCAGCAGGGGGAGAAACTCTTCGTTGACGAGAATGTAATCATCTTCAGCATGGTCGATGGTATAGATGATCTGTTCCGCCGACAGACGAATGTTGACCGTATGCAGCACCGCACCAAGCATGGGCACAGCGTAAAAGCATTCAAGATAACGATGGGAGTCCCAGTCCATGACTGCCACCGTGTCACCGGCCTTCACGCCGATGGCGGTCAGGGCATTGGCCAGACGGCAAACCCGCTGTGTGAAATCAGCGTAGGTGAAACGCTGCAGGTCGCGGTAAACGATGGTCTGGTGCGGGTTGCTGACCGCCGGGGCAGTAAACAGATTTTTAATCAGCAGCGGATAGTCGTAGGCGGATGGGGTACGTGTTATCAGGTTGTCTGTCATGGAGGCCTCGCGGTTTGATAAATGGTAGTGATTCAGGTAAAGGGCACAGGCTCAGCAGATCGAAGGCGCTAATATACGATGATCTATCCCCCTTCGCAACAGCTGTCCCTTGGGAAACGTGTGAAATGAGGAGATAGCCCGTTAAGATGACGGGAAATCCAACTCCGGAGAGTCCCATGAAACTACCAGCACCTCTGTTTGCCGGCACCCTGCTACGCCGCTACAAGCGTTTTCTGACCGACATCGAACGCCCCGACGGGACGATCATTACCGCCCATACCCCCAACACCGGTAGTATGCAGCAGTGCGCAGTCCCCGGTTATCCGGTACTGTTCTCCGCCGCGAACAATCCCAAACGTAACATCCCCTGGACGCTGGAACTGATCCAGGTCGGTCACGACTGGGTCGATACCCATACCCTGCGCAGCAACCAGCTGGTGGCCGAAGCCCTGGAGCAGGGGTGGATTCCCGAGTTTCGTGATTATCAGGTGCGCGCCGAATTTCCCTATGGTGGTAGCCGCATCGATTTTCTGTTGACCAAGGGAGATGAGAAGGTGCTGTTGGAGGTGAAAAACGTCACCCTCTGTTGCGAAGCCGAAACTGCCTGCTTTCCCGATGCAGTAACGGTACGTGGGCAGAAGCATCTGCTCGAACTGGAGGGTGCGTTGCGCCAGGGGTATCGCAGTGTCATTTTCTTTCTCGTGCAGCGCAGCGAGGCCCGATATTTTTCCCCGGCAGACAAGGTTGACCCCGAATACGGACGCCTGTTGCGTCAGGCGGCAGCGGCGGGGGTTGAAATACTGGCCTACAAAACCCTCACCACCCTGGAAGAAAACCGGGTGGCTGAGAAAATTATGGTAAAACTTTAACCACAGAGACGGAGGGGCTTCTCGCCTCTCTTGGTGCTCTTGGAGTCTTGGTGGCTTGTTGATATTGAACTGTCAACGCCGACCAAAAACAGAACCCTTCTAGCCACCAAGGCACCAAGTTCTCCAAGATAAACAGGAAATGGATTCTGCGACTGCGCTTCGCTCCGCGCAGAATGACAGTTTAGTACTTTTCCTGAGACTTGCGTCTGTGTCATCCTGCGCGAAGTTGCAGGATCCAGATTGGTTGCACGATCTCGATCGCTCTGCTTGGCAAAGCTGGAGTGAAGCAGATACTTAGATAAAGATTTTTTGGTGCACTCCGTGCCTGTGAGAGCAAGATTTATGCGTGCTGTTGGTCTGATCACCGAATATAACCCGTTCCACAACGGCCACCTGTACCACCTGCGCCGCAGTCTTGAACTGGCAGATGCTGAAGTGGCGGTGGCGGTGATGAGTGGTCCTTTTCTCCAGCGTGGGGAACCGGCGCTGATCGACAAGTGGGCGCGCGCGGAGATGGCCCTGGCCGCCGGGGTTGATGTCGTGGTTGAATTGCCGCTGCCCTGGGCTTGCAGCAGCGCTCCGGATTTTGCCCGGGGCGGAATTCAGGCGCTCACCGCCCTGGGAGTCGATGCCTGCTGTTTCGGCAGCGAAAGTGGCAACCTCAATGTCTTACAGGGCTGTGCTGATCTTCTGGCTGACGCCCATGACATTATTGAGCAGCGCACCTCAGCTGCTTTACGTCGCGGTGTCACATTTCCCCAGGCCCGGGCGCAAGCGCTGGCGGATCTTTGCCCGGAGGCTGACACCCAAGAGATGTTTGTCCACCCGAATAATATCCTCGGCCTCGCTTATCTACGGGCCTTGCGTGAAGTTGGCAGTCCTGTCGTGCCACTGACCCTGACGCGCATAGGTGCCGGTTACCACGATCTCGACGCAAAAGAGGGGATTGCCAGTGCTACCGGCATCCGTCAGTGTTTGCTTGAGGGTCTCGACATTGACCGCCTGGTTCCTGACCCGGTCGCTCATCTTTTGAGAGAGACATTTGCTGAGGGCATGGGGTTGGACGAAGACGTTTATTTTCGGATGCTGTCTGCACAGATAGTGCGGCAGGCAAATGATCTGACCCGTTACTGGTGGATTGAAGCGGGACTCGAACATCGCCTGATTGCTGCCGCCGACCAGTCAGCTCAGCTGGAAGAGTTGATCAGCAATATCAAGGCTCGACACCTCACCCGGACCCGGGTGCAGCGTGCTTTAGTGGCGGTTCTGCTTGGCATTGAAGCTGAAGTAGCACGGCAGCTGCTGGCCGCTTCCCCTGCCTATCTGCACCTTCTCGCTGTCAGTGACCAGGGGGAGAGATTTCTGGCTGAGCGCCGAACCTTGCGAACAATCCCTTTGATTCAGAACTTTTCCAGAATTCAGGCCATCCTCAAGCGCCGCTATGATGCTGAACCTGAGGTGTTGCAGCGCGCCCAAAACCAGCTTGATCTGCAGGTACGGGCCAGTAGGATCTACTCCTTGCTACAAAAAAACTTTGTCGGTCAGCGTCAACGTGACTATTTTGAATCGCTGCGCAGGGGGGGTAAAATCGGGGACACAATTCCAATTATTTCATAATTTTTTTGTGTCCCCGATTTTACCGCAGAGGATTGCGCCGCTCACAGGGGATACCCACCTGACACAGCCCACAGGGTGTCACCTCCTGACCGCTGAGCTGTTTGGCGTAAGGGGCGGTGACCTGGCGGATGTAGTTATGACAGGCGATTTTGTCGTGTCCGGCTTTGGAAATGGCGGCCACGGGGCAGCGTTTGCTGCAGGCACCACAGGTGCCGCGGGCATAAAAGAGGCAGTTGGCGGTATGGGAGGTAGCGGTGCGTGGAGTGACCTCAATGTCTGCAGCGACAATCACCGAACCGATGCGGATGGCTTTTCCGGCTTCACTGATAAAGCCATCTGACAGTCCAAAGGTTCCAAGTCCGGCGGCATAGGCGGCGTGGCGTTCCGACCAGTTCGAGCACAGCCCCGCCTGGGGTGTCTGGCGATAGCCCCAGCCCGGTAGCAGGGTCGGCGCCGTCGCCTTGCGCCCTATGTCGATAAATTCATCACGAACCTTACGTCGCAACCATTCATTAAACAGCTCACCATAATGACGCGAGTAGATCCAGCGCGGAGCCGGCAGTTGCGTTTCCCGTCGCTGATCTGCCAGGGTGCTTTCTGTTTGCGGTAAAATCCAGCTCACTACCCGTAAATCTTCCGCTGTTACTGGCTGTTCAGGATAGGCCAGGGCAAATGCTTCTGCCGGTGTCCAGTGCACTGAACCGATGATCTGTTTGTACTGGGTAAACAGGGGATCATTGCCTGCCGCCACGCCGATTAACGGACTGCCCCAGGCTTGTTCATCAAACCCATGGAGGTGGTTCTGCGGCGCTTCATTAACCAGGGAGATGATCAGCGCAGTGCAGAAGGTGAGATGCTCGGATGGAGTCATGTTTGGCTCCTCTCTTTTATGGGTAAAGCTACTTGTGAGAAGGTGGCTTCTGCTTTTCTGAGCCAATGCTGATGCCGCAGCGTGGCAAAATGATGCGGTGGAGGATCAGGACGATAGCGATGATCACGGCAGCCGCACCAAACAGACCGAGGACGCCGCCGAGGCTGCCGAGGGTATCGTAGGCAAACACAATGCCGTAGGCCAATACCAGCATGATGACACCGCTGATCAGTTTGAGAATGCGCCCGTGTTTTTCTTCAAAAACACTTTTTTTCAGGGTGATGACCGCCGTTGCCAGAATGGCAATTTCGACTCCTAAGTAGATGGTCAGATAAATCACAAACAATAGCGCGAATTCAATGCCGGTGACTCCCTGCTGGGCGGCGATGTTGGACCAGATAACCGGAAAGCCGGCGGTACAGGGCAGTTCCACCAGGGTCACCCCCAGGGCCATGATGATGGTGGCGCCGACCATGCCGGCAGTTGACATATCCTGATGGATGATGTTGCGCATGCGTTTGAAAATTCCCGGCTTGTGCTTGTCGGAGATGGTGAAGCTCACTCCCTGTTGAAACCAGAAATAGTCCTTGATGTTGACCACGGCAAAGGTCAGAGCCAACAGCCCGACGACAATCTTGATCCAAACGACATAGCCCACATACAAAAAGACATTGAGCAGCCCCAGCATGAAGGCTCCATAGCCGGCGGCGGTGGTCAGCAAAAAGGCCAGTCCGACAACGATGATTTTACGGCGCGAGCGGGTATGCAGAAGGATGCCTAAAAGGATGGTAAGCAGCCACAGGGAGCAGGGGTTAAAGCCGTCGACAAAGGCGATCAGTACCGTTGTCAACAAGAGCGGCATGGTGCCGACGTTGATATCGCCGAACAGTGGGACGCTGATGGTGTCGGCTGCGGTTGTTGGGGCTGCTTCGGCACCGCTCTGCAGGCCAAGAAGTTTTTCCAGCTCGCCGCGCATCTCATCGGGAAAATGCTCACGGTAGCCGATCCAGTAACGCTCACCGATAAGGGTTAAGGGAACACTGTGAGAATCAATGCCGTATTTACTGGTGGCTTCGAGAAAGCGCTGCTGATTGGCGCGGTCGTAATAGACTTCAAAATCGCGCAGTTGAACCTGTGGATAGTCTGCGGCAAGCTGTTCGAGTTGTGGTCTCAGACGTTCGCAGAAAGGGCAGCCGATGCCCCAGAAATAGAGAATTTCATAGGCTGCTTTTGAACTGCTTGTCAGGGCCGGATTTTGGTCATTGCCCCAGCCGAAGCTTTCGGTTGTCAGGGCAGGAATCAGTGGACTGGCAGTGACTCCCTGGCAGGCAGCATCGGTGCTCGCGTCAACATCGTCAGGGCAATCGGGCGCTGCTTCACAGCGCATGGTTAGGGGGTTGAGCTTCTGCCCGGGAGCACAATCGATGAAGGCATTTGCCTGGGCGACGATTCCAAATAACAGAGCAATAGCAACGACCAGACCTGTTGTATGAATAAGTCTGCGATGTTGAAACAGAGGCATGTCTGCTGTAACCACCTTTCCGGGTATGATGCAGATGTGATGTTATCGGCGCCGAATTGTAGCTGAAAATTGCCGGGCAGGTAAGGTGCTATTGACGTTTTTTGGGATGTGTCGTCGGTTACAGGCCCGGTTCTCGCAGTAATGAGCGCTGAAGCGCCCGGTAGCGCGCTCCGTCGGAATATAAAGTGCTGTTGAAAAGGCTGATAGCAGTGACGGCAAAGGTTTGCCGAAGTGCAATGTCATTAGCCATCTGTTGGAGTTTTTCAAGATTTTTCCTGTTCTTGATGCGGGCGAGGGTGATGTGGGGGTGGAAGCGTTGTTCCGGAGCGAAGCCCAAAGGGGCTAAGAGTTGGTCGAGTTGCTGCGCCAGTCGCATCAAGGGCAGCGGCTCTTGGATGGCGGCGTAGAGGATGCGTGGTCGTTTCTGGGAGGGGAAAAAGCCGAGGCCATTCAGGTCAGCATGAAAAGCTGTCTGCTGCTTTGCACATTGGTCAATCTGTTCGGCAAGTTGCGGCAACAGGGAGTCATCAATGTCTCTGAGAAATTTCAGCGTCAGGTGCAGGTTGTCAGGTTTGACCCAGCCGGCATGGACATCACTCCGCCGCAGTTGCCGGGTGATGTCGCCGAGGTGTTGTTTAATGTCAGTGGGTAGTTCAATCGCGATAAAGGTACGCATTTGTATAACCCTCTGAACTATTCATCCAACGGCATGATCAGCGGATTGAATGCTTTGGATGCAATCAGAACCCGTTTGCCGACCTTCAGGGTTGCGATCTCCCGCTCGCTGGCAATGACCTGAACAATATCCTGCCCGACCAGCACGTGGACGATGTAGACGACGCCGCTGGGTTTGATGTGTACCACCTCACCATTAAAACGGAACTTATTGCTGATCTTTGATTGTGAAAACACCTCCGTCGGGCTGCCGCTGCGGGTGACTTCGCCTCTGTCCAGGACAAAGACGCGGCGACTGAGGCGGAAGACCTCGCTCAGATCGTGGCTGACCAGCAGGGTGGTGGGTTGATAGCGCTGATGCAGACGCAGCAATTCATCCTGGAGTTTGAGGCGCATCTGCAGGTCCAGCGCCGACAGGGGTTCGTCAAGCAGCAGGATGGTGGGTTTCAGGGCCAGGGCGCGCGCCAGGGCGACACGTTGACGCTGGCCGCCGGAGAGCTTGTCCGGCTTGCGCCCGGCCAGCTCCTGTAATCCCGCGACCTCCAGCAACTCTCCGACGATGACACCGCGTTTTTCCCTGGGCAGCGCCAGACCGATGTTTTCGGCAACGGTGAGGTTGGGAAACAGGGCATAATCCTGAAACACCATGCCGATGGAGCGCCGGCGCGGCGACAGATTGATGCGGCGGCCAGAGTCGAACCAGGGTTGGCCATCGACAATGATGGTTCCGCTATCGGGGGTGGTCAGCCCCGCTATCATGCGCAGCAGGGTCGTTTTGCCCGCACCGGAGGGGCCGAACAGGGTGATGAATTCCCCCTGCTCAATGGTGCCGCTGAACACCAGATCCATCGGTCCTTCGGCGGTGTGCAGGCGTTTGCTGACATGGACTTGAATCATGTCAGCTCCATGCGGGCAAAGCGCCGGTTGACCATATAGACCAGCAGCAGAATGGCAAAGGTGATGGCGAACAGGACAAAAGCGTACTGGTGAGCGGTGGCATAGTCGAGGGCTTCGACCCGGTCATAGATAGCAATGGAGGCCATGCGGGTCACGCCGGGGATATTGCCGCCGACCATCAGCACCACTCCGAATTCGCCGACGGTGTGGGCAAAGCTTAACACACACCCGGCGAGGATGCCCGGTTTCATGTTGGGCAGCAGGATGGTGAACAGGGTCTTCACCCGGGAGATCCCCAAGGTGGCCGCCGCCTCGCGCAGGGTGGCGGGAACTGCGCCAAAGCCGCTTTGCAGGGGATGGATCATGAAGGGAAGGCTGAACAGCACCGAACCGACGATGATCCCTTCAAAGCTGAACACCAGCCGTAGATTGAACCAGCTGTCGAGAAAACCACCGACCGGATTGACCGGGCTGAAGAAGACCAGTAGATAAAAACCCAGCACCGTCGGTGGCAGCACCAGGGGCATGCTCACCAGGGTTTCAACAACGGTCTTGCTGCGATTGTTGGTATAGGCGAGCCAATAACTTAAGGGAATCCCCAGCACCAGCAGAATGATGGTGGTGATAGCGGCGACCTGAAAGGTGAGGATCATGGTTTGGGTGAAGTCGGGATTCATATAAATTCCTTCAATTTCCAGTCAATGACACTTCGTTGGCCTTGACCAGCCATTCCACCTGATCGCCGGTTTTCAGCTCCATTCGTTGTGCTGAACGACTGGTGATGATGGAAACTACCTGGTGTCCGGCTCTCTCGAGGGTGATCTCCGCCAACATCCCTTCACTGCGAATGTCGGTGATGGTCGCGGCAAAACGGTTGCGTAAACTGATCTGACCACTTAAGTTGCGGGCGATGGAAACCTCCGTCTCCTTGAACAGGATTTTTATCTTATGACCGGTTTTCAGCCAGGGGCAGTGTTCCGGGGTTTCGACGATCAGCGCCGACATCCTGAAGTCTGAGGTCACCTCAATATCCACCAGGGAGAGGTTGCCATCGGTGTCAATGGCAGCGATGGTTCCGGGAATGCTGTTCATGTCAGAACCCATACCTGGATAGGACTGCTTTGCCTTCGGGGTTGAGAACGAAGGCGCCGAACTTTTGTGCCAGGGGAATGTTCTTCGCGCTTTTTAGAATAACGAATCCAAGGGGCATGGGTGTATGTATGGATTCATCGACCAGGGCAAATTCGCCGATGCGTTGCATATCATCGGAAAGGGCCAGGGCATAAGCGATCAAGCCGGCTTGTGCGGCGCCGCTGGCAGCAAAATGAGCGGTCTGGGAGATATTTTCTCCCATGACCATGCGCGGGGTCAGCTTTTCCCATAGGTCCTGATCGATCAGGGCTTCTTTGGCCGCCGCACCGTAGGGCGCAAGCTCAGGGTTGGCAATGGCAAGTCGCTGAACCACCGGATGATCCAGTCCTGCGATTCCTTTGTTTAAATCCACCGGCCCGCCGCGACGTTGCCAGATGACCAGGCGACCGACGGCATATTGTTTGACTTCGTCGATGGCGTACCCTTCGGCATGGAGTCGTTCCGGATAATGCATGTCGGCGGAAAAGAAGAGGTCGAAGGGGGCTCCGTTGGTAATTTGGGCATAGGCTTTACCGCTGGAACTGAAAACAATCTCGATCTTGCTGCCGGGATGCACCTGCTCAAACTCTTTGGCCATGTCTTCCATGGCAAAGCGCAAGCTGGCGGCGGCAACAACGGTTAGGGACTGCGCCCAGGCGCAGCTTACGGTTAGAGAGAGCAGAATAAATAACAAAAGGATCTTTTTCACAATGTCCTCCATTAAGGCTTCGATATAAAGTCGTCTATATACCGATAGACAAAAAATACAGGAGGTGTTTAGCCTCTGCTCACATTAAACACCTAAAATAACACTCGATGCCTTGAAAAATGCCCAGGCATGTGCGCCTTCACGCAGTTCGAGGTTGCTTATCGACTCACGCGTCACCACCGCTGCCAGACGGGTCTGGCCGGGCAGGGCGAGGATCACTTCGGCATTGACACCGCCCAGAACAATCCGCTCGATGGTGCCTGACAGAATATTACGGGCGCTGATGCCATGGGGCTTTTCGTCGGCCAGGATAACGGAACTGGCTTTAATCAGGGCATAGGCTTTTTTGCCGACAGACAATTCCATGTTTTTCACGCTGTCACGGGTAATAATAGCGGTAATTTCGTCGCCACCGCCAAGTTTCAGGGTCACTTCATCGTTAACCGAACCGTGGCGGATACTGATAATTTCCCCCCCGAATTGATTGCGCGCGCTGGTTTTCATGGACATTCTCCGTAAAAAAATATAGGCGTCCTGCGGGTTTTCGCTGTGGCGAGAAAGATCTTCCATGAAGCGTTCATGGGCGTCGGCGAACAGATCGTACATCTGCAGGATTTTTTTCCCTTCCGTTGTCAGGGTGCTGCCGCCGCCTCCACGGCCGCCGCTGACGCGACAGACCAGCTCTTGGTCGGACAGGTTGTTGATAGCGTCGATGGCGTCCCAGGCGCCCTTGTAGCTCAAACCCACCGCTTTGGCTGCGGCACTTAAGGAGCCTAGTTGATCGATCCGGCGCAGCAACTCGATACGTTTTTCATTCAGTTGCTGATGGCTACCCAGTAACAGATTGCCGCTGACTCTCATGGATTTCTTCCTGACGTTGGGGTTGACTAGCGCTATATACTAAAGTAAATAGCGCTAGTCAAGACAATGATCGTCAACCAATACTGCCCAAGCTGGCCAAAGCCATCACTCCCCTCAAGCGGGGCATCTTTCCCTGATACATCAGCAGGTTTTGCCCATGGCGGGTAAAACCTCGCTGCCGTAGCAGCAGTTCAAGTCCGGCAGAATCCAGAGCATCAACGAACAGAGTCTTGTTGACAGGTGTTGCGGCCACCGCCAGGTCAAGCAGCAGGCGGGCGCTGCGTGGATCACTTTTTGCGGCGGACCAGGGGCCAAGCTGCCATAAATCCATTCCGGTTTGCACCATGGCAAGAGTGTTCGGTTGCTGTAACAGAAAGCTGTCTGCGGCGAGCGCGCTGATCAGATCACCGCGATCTTCTCCCCAGCAATCCTGTTCAATTGCCATCAGACATGCCAGCGTTGCCAGGGCGGTAAGGGGTTGATTCTTGCCCCGGCCGGTTGCACTCCAGCGCGTCACCGTATCAACCTGCGTGAATCCATAACCTTGATACAGGGACCGCCCCTGCCTCGAGGCAGTGAGCCAGATTCGTTGCAATGGAGGTTGGTTCAGAACCTTTAACGCCTCTTTAAACAGATATTTACCGTAACCTTGTCCACGCAATTCAGGAGCGATGAGCAGATTGCCGATCCAGCCGCTATGGTGGTAGCTGACAGCAGAAATGAAGCCGCAGGTTGTTCCGCAATGACGCAAAGCCAGGAAAAAAGGGCGCCACTGATGGTGAAACAGCAGTTGCTCTTTGGTCGGGACAAGCCAGCCTTCGCCTCGGGCAAGGCGTAAAAAAAGGTTCCAATCGGCAGCTGATAAGGGTTGAAGGACCATCGACACGTTAACCGGCACGGCACAGCTCGATCAATTCCTGATCGAGCAACGCCCTTTTGCGTCGTCCGGCGAGAGAGCGGACGCGCTGCAGCAGTTTATTCAAGTCGATTTGCGGTTGTTCCAGTTGCAATTCCTGCAGGCGCTGTTTTAAGCCGCTGCGACCTGAATGTTTGCCGACGATGATATGGCGCTTAAGTCCGACCTCTGCCGGATCAAAACCTTCATAGGTAGACGGATGCTTCAAGACCCCATCAGCATGCAACCCCGATTCATGGGAAAAGACCTTTTCGCCGACTACCGCCTTCCAGGGGGGCACCGGTCGGCCACTGGCGGTTGCCACATAGCGTGAGAGCTGAGCCAGATCAGTGATCGTAATCTCAGGATCGATCTCACAGGCGAGTTTAAGTGCCATGACCACTTCTTCTAGAGCGGCATTGCCGGCCCGTTCGCCGATACCGTTGACGGTGGTGCTGACATAGGTCGCTCCTGCTCTGACGCCGGCAATCGCATTGGCGGTCGCCATCCCCAGGTCGTTGTGGGTATGAACTTCCAGATCGATGGAACTGTGACGGACCAGGGTGCTGACCTTGTCATAAGTGGTGAAAGGGTCGAGCAACCCCAGGGTGTCACAGAAGCGGAACCGATCAGCACCAAGGTTTGCGGCAATCGCCACCAGTTCCAGCAGAAACTCCATGTCAGCGCGGCCGGCGTCTTCAGCGCCGACACAGACATAGAGCTGATGCTGTTTGGCGAAGTCCAGGGCAGTTTTTAATTGTTCCTTGACCTGTGCACGGCTGGAGCGCAGTTTGTGACGGATGTGAATGTCAGACACGGAAATGGAGAGATCGACGGCCCTAATGCCGCAGTTCAAGGATGCCTGGATGTCGGGAATCAGGGCGCGGTTCCATGACAGCAGGCGGGCATTGAGATTCAGATCGACGAGTTTTTTGATGGTGCGTTGTTCGTCCTTGCCCATGGCCGGGATGCCGCATTCCAGTTCGCTGACGCCGATGCGGTCGAGCATGGTGGCAATGGCGATTTTTTCGCTGGGACTGAAGACGACCCCGGCGGTCTGTTCGCCGTCGCGCAGGGTGGTGTCGGCGATGTGGATTTTTTTGCTGGACATAGGCGTACCCCCGAATCGGGTTAAGGGACGTCTTTGTCGCCGGGTTGATGGTGCGTCGTTTACTTCAAAGCAAGTTGTGTGCCTTGTCTCGGGATAGCGGAATTTCTTGGGTTGATGGCAAGAAGTAATGGATGTTCTGCTGATTCTTGAGGCAGGGTGGTGAAATTTTGGGCAGAAGGGGTGTGTTAGGTAGGGGCGCAATTTATTGCGCCCGGATGTTTGAACGCCACCATTTCAATCGGGCGTGATGAATCACGCCCCTACTCTTATCTGTCTTGGTGAACCGCCAGTTTTGGCAGAAGTATTGCATTTAATAGTGCCTGATAAATAATTCGGCATTGCTGCCGAAAACAATACCAATACATTTTCCCCCTCTCAACGGTGCGGCGGGGCGACTTGAACCCTCATTCAAGGAGCTGTCGTGGCTACCAAACCCCATATCAGAGAACTGCTGGCAGAAAGTGCCTGCGAGCATAATCAGCCTAAAAA
The DNA here is from genome assembly GCF_014773365.1 of Pelovirga terrestris. GTDB lineage: Bacteria > Desulfobacterota > Desulfuromonadia > Desulfuromonadales > Geopsychrobacteraceae > Pelovirga > Pelovirga terrestris. Next base: position 99,810 of record NZ_JACWUN010000003.1, on the reverse strand, counting down.
AACGGCCTGTAACGCCCCAATCCCTGGTGCGACCACTGGTGGCTGTGCTTTTGAAGGCGCGCAGATTGCCCTGTTTCCCTTTGCCGACGCCGCCCACCTGGTTCACGGCCCCATCACCTGCCTCGGTGCCAGCTGGGAAACGCGGGCGACACCTACCAGTTGGCCCGCTAGAGATCTGACCCAGGTCGGTCTGACCACCGATACCTGTCTGAACGATGTGGTGTTCGGTGGCGAAGAAAAACTGGCCGTCGCTATCGATCAGACCATTACCCGCTATCATCCCCAGGCCCTGTTTGTCTATGCTACCTGCGTGACCGCCCTGATTGGTGACGATATCGACAAGGCCTGTCGCGAGGCCGCCGCCCGCCATGGCATCCCCTGTGTGCCGGTGCATGCCCCCGGCTTTGTCGGCAGCAAGAACCTCGGCAGCCGCTTAGGCGGTGAAGCGATCCTGACCCATCTGATCGGCACCCTGGAGCCGGAGGTGACAACCCCCTTCGATATCAACCTGATCGGTGAATATAACGTCACCGGCGACATGTGGCAGTATTCCCCTCTGCTTGAAGAACTGGGGATCCGCATCCTGTCGACCTTGAGCGGGGATGGGCGGATTGCGGCGATCCGCACTGCCCATCGGGCCAAACTCAATGTCATCGTCTGCGCCAAATCCCTGGTTTCCATCACCCGCAAGATGCAGGATAAGTACGGTATTCCCTGGATCTCCCTGTCCTTCTACGGCCAACGTGACACCTCGGCCGGATTGCTGGCCATTGCTGATGCCCTGGGTGATCCGGCCTTGATCGAGCGCACCCAGGCACTGGTAGCAAGGGAGGAGGCGAAACTGGGGGAACAACTCGCACCTTATCGCGAATTATTTGCCGGCAAAAAGGCGGTACTCAATACCGGCGGCAACAAAACCTGGTCGATCGCCGCTGCCCTGCAGGATCTTGGCATCGAGGTGGTGGCGACAGCAGTGCGTAAGGCAACGGAAGATGATCGCGCCAAAGCGCGCGAGTATCTCGGTGAACATGGAGTGCTGATGATGGACCCCGGTGCCGAACAGGCGAAGTTGATCGATGAAAAGGGTGCCCATATCCTCCTGGCCGGGGGGCGTTCCTTGTATACGGCAATCAAAAAGGGGATCGCTTTTATCGATGTCAATCAGGAGAAAAAAATCAGCTATGGTGCTTATGCCGGACTGCTCAACCTCGCCGAAGATCTCAGACATGCGCTGGAAAGCCCGGTTTTTTCGCTGGCTGGAAGGAGGGCCCCATGGAACAGGTAAAAACCCGGAGCAGACACAAATCATCCAGGTCGTTACAGATTAACCCCTTCAAACTGTCGGCGCCGATGGGAGCGACCCTGGCCTTTCTCGGGGTGCATCAGTGTATGCCGCTGATGCATGGCGGCCAGGGGTGCGCCAGTTTTACCAAGGTGTTTTATACCCGTCATTTTGCCGAACCCATTGCTCTGCAGACCACCGCTGTTACCGATGTCACCGCGATCCTCGATGGCGGTGATTACAGCATCAGTGAGTCGGTGAAAAATATCGTCAACAAGGTCACCCCGCAGCTGATCGGGCTTTATACCACCGGTCTGACCGAAACCAAGGGGGATGACGTCAGTGGTATCGCCAAACGGATGGAGGTGCCGCTGGTCTATGTCAATACCCCGGATTACGAGGGGGGACTGGAGCAGGGGTGGTCAGCGGCCTGCAGTGCCATGATCAGGCAGTTGACGGCTCCTGCCGACAGCATCGACAATAATTGCCTGGTGCTACTCCCCCATGTCAGTCTGACGCCCCTTGAGGTGGAAAAGATCGTTGATTTTATGACCGCCTTCGGTTTCAATGTGGTGACCCTACCGGATCTGTCGAGCTCCCTCGATGGCCATCTTGGGGAGAAACAGGCAGCACTTTCCAGTGGCGGCATCCGCGTCGAACACATTCGTGATCTGGCGCAAGCAGGACTGGTGGTCAGTGTCGGCGCATCGATGATTCCCTGCGCCCATGAATTGCAGAAGAAAAATCCACAGATACGCCACCATCATTTCCCCCATCTGGCAGGCTTGGTCGCCACCGATGAGCTGATTAAGACCCTTCTTGATGAAACCGGTTTTCATGCACCGCCACTGCCGGTCGGGCGCTGGCGTGATCGTCTGCGTGATGCCCTGCTCGATTGTCATTTCGCTCTGGGTAAAACCCGTTTTATCCTGACCGGAGAGCCGGATATGCTTGCCGCCCTGTGTGCGATCATCAGCGAGGCGGGAGGGAAAATCGCTGCGGTGATCGCCGCCACCGATTCATCGGCCCTGGATGATCTGAAGGCTGATCGGGTGATAGTTGGGGACCTGGGGGATGTCGAGGATCTGGCGGCAGCAGACTTTGATCTGATCATCGGAGGTACCCATGTGGAGGCTTTGGCCGATCGCCTGGGGAAGGGGATGCTGCTGCGCGGTTTTCCCAACTGGGAGCAGCTCGGCAATCAACTGGTGCATGACTGTCTTTATGAGGGGGGAGCCTATTTTCTTTGCGAGATGGCCAATGTCATTACCCGGCATCAGCATCATAGCGGTCAGCGATGAGTGGTTATAGCGAACAGATTCTGCGTTATGCCGACAATCCCCACCATGTCGGAGAGCTGGCCGGCGCCGATGGCATCGGTGAAGTCGGCCTGGGGGCAGAAGAGCGAGGTGCGCGCATCGCTGTCCGATTTTTTATCAAGACTGCCGGACGCCAGGTTGAAATGGTGCGATTTCAGGCGTTTGGTTGTGGCTACACGATTGCTGCCTGCGCCGCCGCGGCAGAACTTGCGGAAAACACCTCTATGAACGAGGTCCTCCGGATCAGCCGTGAAGCTATCAACGCACGGTTGGGTGGCCTTCCGGTTGATCGGTTTTATTGTGCCGATCTGGCCGTCGAGGCGCTACGGGCAGCGGTTGCCGGCAGCGAGCGTCAAGGTGAACGGGTCACCGGCAATTTAGCCCGGCATCAGGATCACGCCGGGCCCAGGGTCCGTAGCGATCATCCGCGCTACCGCCAACTGATGGACAGCGCCTGTTCCGAAGACATGGTTGCGGCAGATCGTCATCTGCTTGCCTGTCTGTCGGCCGTCATGGAGGAGGATGGGTGTCCCCCGGAAATTGCTCTCGGTTTGACCTCACAGCAGTTTATCAGCCTGTGGCAAAACTACTTTCCGGATATTGACCTTGATGTTGCTGCTGATATTTCTGCTTCAAGGGTTTCATCGGCCGTCAGTATGGATCCTGAGCTGGTCAGCCTGTTGCTGGGCTTTATCCCGGCCGCGCATGAACCTGCGAACAGGTTATCAGGAACCCTGCTGGCCCACATCCTCGCCGCCCGTGCTGCCAGGCCCGGCCATCTCTGGGTCGCCATGGGATTGTTCGAGCGGGCGGAGCTCGGTGCGGCGATCAAGCGGCATCTGCCGGCCCTGTTTGCCGCCAATCATCAGGGGATGCGCTGGAAGCGGTTTTTTTACAAGCAGATCTGTGAACAGCAGGGGGGGCTGTTGTGCAAGAGTCCGGTTTGTGGTGAGTGCAGTGAGTATGAGTTGTGTTTTAATGACGGTGAACCGTGAACCGTGAACCGTGAACCGTGAACCGTGAACCGTGAACCGTTATCTCAATTGCCCCGCTGCGCTTTATTTCCCCCCCTCCAGCATCTCCAGATCAATATCCTGACCAACCACACCGGCGGCATCGGCGCGGCATTGTTTGCAGTGGCGGGCCTGGGAGAGGATGAGCTCGGCCTGGTTGCGCACCATGTCCATGGTCAGTGCCGTCGGGGGGATAACGTCCCTGAACATGCCAACCGGGATGACCGGAGTGATGTTCATCATCTGTGCTCCCAGTTCGCGCACCTTGATGGCCAGCTCCAGGGTTTCGTGGTCATTGATCTCGGGGATATAGACATGGTTGATCTTGACGATCAGTCCTGCTGCTGTTGCCAGACGTAACCCCTCCAGCTGATTGTGCAACAGGATGGCCGCGCCTTCTTCTCCCTTAAGCTTTTTGCCCTCATGCCGCACCCATTCATAGACTTTTGCCCCGGTTTGTGGGGTAAGGGCATTCATGGTGATGGTCAGGCTGGTCACCCCGGCAGCGATGATTTTATTCACCGACTGCGGCAGCAACAGACCGTTGGTTGACAGGCACAGCTTCATCTCCGGGAATTCCTTGCGGACCAGATCAAAGGCGCTAAAGGTTTTGGGATTGTCTAACGGGTCACCGGGGCCGGCGATGCCGACAACCTTCAGTTCGGCACCACCCTTCATCTCCATGTGTCTTTTGACCAGGCGCACGCGCGCCAGCGCTTGTTCCGGCGTCAGTACCCGACTGGTCACGCCGGGACGACTTTCGTTGACACAGTCAAAGCGGCGTTCACAGAAACCGCATTTAATATTACAGCCGGGGGCTACCGGCAGGTGGATACGCCCGGCTTTGCTGTGATCACCGCCGAAGCAGGGGTGGTCGGAAATCTTTGTAGCTGTCATCATCGGGCAACCGGTCGCCATAAGTCTCTCCTTGGTTGAAAATTGGTTAGGGAAAGCGCCGTTGCCTGGCCCGTGATAAAAAAGCCCCGAGAACTCATGATGAGTTTCGGGGCGACTGTGCCTTGGGTAAAAGTGCTACATCAACGTAACCACTTTTGTTTAATGGATTAATGATTATCTGTTTAGCATATTATGTGCCAAGCATCAGACAGATAAAAACAGTCGATTTGATTAATGCACTGTGATGCCCTGCAATAAAACTGCTTAAAATTTAGGCATAATTAAAAAAGCTGCCATAAGATTGATCCACTGACAAATCATACTATCAACGTTATCAATGCGGACAATCTTGCCCTGTTCGCATGCTGCCTTTGCACTGACCGCCGCAGATACTGTCGTGGGCAAGCTTCAGGGCCTCAAGGATGGGTCCTGAGGCGATGACCGGACGAATACCAATTTTTTCCAACTCCATTTTGGGCAGTTCACCGATCTGGGCGGTGACGACAGCCTTACATCCTTTGATGGCATCGACAATGGCATCGAACTGGCGATGGCGAAACGGGTGATCCGGATCGAAGGAACAGTATTTTTCCACTTCAACTTCACTAATTTGTTCCGGATTGTGGCTGCGGTAGTCATATATCAGAAAGCGTCGGGCGTGACCAAAGTGCTGGTCAACCTCGGTCCCTGATTTGGATGTGACGGCAATGCGCATCAGATGTTCTCCTTGTACAGCCGAGGGTTTAAGCTCCTGCTATGCCGCCATTGGGGCAAAACTGAAACATTTCTTTGGACAGGCGACGCCACAAGCGGCACAGCCGATACAGTTGTCTTCGGCCACGACCTCCATGACCATGCGGGTGCTGTAGTTTTCTTCGTCTTCAATATCCAGCGGTGCCAGCACTTTGCGGGAGCAGGCTTTGTAACAGCGGCCGCAGCCGATGCACTTGTCGTGATCGATGCCTTCGACGAAGGTCGGGGTCCAGGTGCTTCCACCTTTGGTGATTCCGGTAATAAAGGCCATGAGATTTCTCCTTGTGATTTTTTAAAATGTTTCAATGATAGATGTTTGGGGATCACGTCGGGGGTATTTTCATTTGCGGGAAAAACTCGGCTATCGCCTCAAACAGTCCCCGCTGCATTCAAACACCCCCGACGTGATCATTGCTGGTTGTTTATCCAAAGGCGTGATGAATCAAACCCCTACATCTTTTAATAGGGCTTTTCGCAACCAGGGTGGTGGGCTGCCGCGCAGCACTTCCTGGAGTTGTTCGATGGTGTCACTGATTGGAGCTTTGGTTTTGCTTTTGATCGGATGAATCTTCTTGGCAACCAGACGTGCCGCTGCCGGCCCACCGATCTCCGCGACATAGACCAGGGCACAGTCGGCCAGACCGGCACAGCGGGATTCGATGCGATCGGCTTCATCAGCGCCGGAAGTGCTGACCTGGACAATACCGTTGAAGCTTGCCGTGTCCGGGCCAACCTTCCAGATCATGAATTCTTCCGCCCGCCCGAAATGTTCATCGATGTGAATTTTGTCGGTGCTGGCAAATGCAACATTCATGTGCAATCCTCGCTTTCTTCTGGTGTCGATAATGTCGAAGCGCCTGATTCGGGTCATAGGCAAACCAATCTCACGCTCGTTTCCTGTGCACACTCAAGGCGCAAAGTCGCAAAGAAAGACAAAAACTCATCATGGGGTATTTCTTCTTTGCGCCTTCGCGGCTTTGCGTGAGATCGCTTTTTTCCTTAACGCATCATCTCGAACCACTGATCCTCACAGGTCTCGTCTACCGTATCGAGGAATTTATTGACGATCATGGTCAACAGATTAACAGCGCCTTGATAACCAATGACCGGACTACGATGCAGATTGACCCGGTCCATGATCGGGAAACCGACCCGGAACAGAGGAATTTTCGCGTCACGGGCAACCCATTTGGCATGGGTGTCACCGATAATGGCATCAACCGGATCGGTCATGCACAGGCTGCGCATATGCCACAAATCCTTGTTGACATAAACGGTTCCCTGAGCGCCGTAAAGTGGAGAGGTGGCGAGCAGGGCCTCCATCTCTTTTTTGAACTTCTTATTCGAGCGGGAACAGAGGATGTGATAGGGAATGGCCCCCATCTCCAGCAGGAAGGAAACGATGCCGAGGAGGTAATCAGGATCCCCGGCGACGGCGAATTTTTTGCCATGGATATACTGATGGGCGTCGGTCATGGCATCAACGGCGCGACCCCGTTCGGCTTTGAGTTCCGCCGGGATCGGCTTATCGAATAGTTCGCTCAGGGCTATCAGAAACTCATCGGTCCTGCGAATTCCCATGGGCAGCGGCAGGGTTTTAGTGACACCGATAAAATTTGCTTCGACTGATTTCATGGTGTTTAAGGTGGAATACTTCATCAGCGACACGGTGGCCTGTGCGTTGATGGAGTCCGCTGCTGCAGCGAGGGGCGTGCCGCCACTGTACATGCGGTAGGTGCCGTCGCAGACCGAATCAAAGACATCGGAAATATCGGCGAGCATGGTGTAAGGGATAGCCATGGCGTCAAGGTACTTTTTATACTCGCGCAGATTGCCGGTGTTGCCATCAAAGCCGGGAATCAGGTTGAGGGTGCCGTTAGCGCCCGCCTCGTTCTTTTTCCCTTCGGTCAGATACTCCAGCATCGCCTTGAGCATGCTGTCATAACCGTTGATGTGGGTGCCGTTAAAACTTGGAGTGTTGGCGTAGGGGGTCGGCAGATCCGCCGGAATGTGCCCTTTATTCTTGGCATTAGTGATAAAGGCGTTCAGGTCATCACCAATTACCTCGGGCATGCAGGTGGTGAACACCGGTATGATCGCCGGCTTATAGAGGGCGTAGGCGTTTTCCAACCCTTCAAACAGGTTGTTCTGGCCACCGAAGACCGCACCGTCTTCGGTCATGGCATCGCTGGTTGCGCTGGCCGGTTCACGAAAGTGACGACTGAAGGTACTGCGGAAATAGGAAGCGCAGCCTTGCGAACCGTGAATAAAGGGCAGAGACCCCTCAAATCCATGGGCAACCATCTGCGCGCCCAGCGGTTGACAGGCATGCGCCGGGTTGATCACCAGGGCTTCGCGGGCAAAGTTTTTCTCTTTATATTCCTCACTGTTAATCCAGTTTTTAACCCGTTCTATTTCTTCTGCCGAGTGTTCGGTCATCGGCTTGACGGCGGTCGTAGTGCTCATGATGTTGCTCCTTGTGTGTCGACTTCGCAGGGGAGCCGGCGAATATTATTTTTCGTAGGGGCACAATTCATTGCGCCCGAGGTTGATCCATGGTGACCTGTAGGGGCGCAATTTATTGCGCCCGAAGATAGAGTCAGGGCATGATTGATCACGCCCCTACAACGTCATGATCAAAACGGTGCTTTGACCAGGCTCCAGGTCGGTGAATTGATCGCCATGTCGATATCGCGGGCAAAGATCTTAAATCCTTCGTAGCCGTGATAGGGACCGGAGTAATCCCAACTGTGCATCTGACGGAAGGGGATGCCGGCCTTCTGGAACACGTATTTTTCCTTGATGCCGCTGCCGACCAGGTCGGGCTTCATCTTTTCGACAAACTTCTCCAACTCAAATTCCGAGACATCGTCATAAATCAGCGTTCCTTTAGCCATCTCCGGACTGGTGCGGTCATAGTCGTCCTGATGAGCGAACTCGTAACCGGCGCCGGTAATCTGAATACCCAGATCCTCGTAGGCACCGATGGTATGGCGTGGTCGTAAACCACCGACGAAGAGCATGGCGGTTTTTCCTTCGAGGCGTGGTCGATACTCGTCGATAACCTCCTGCATGTGCTGACGGTACTTCGCGATGACTTTTTCGACATTGGCCTTGATGGTATCGTCAAAGAATTCGGCAATCTCGCGCAGGCTTTTTTCGATCTTGGTCGGTCCAAAGAAATTGTATTCCAACCAGGGGATTCCCCATTTTTCTTCCATCACTTTGCACATGTAGTTCATCGAGCGGTAGCAATGGATCAGATTGAGTTTGACCTGATAGGTCGCGGCAATTTTCTCGATTTCACCATCACCGGTCCAGACACTCTTGACATTGAGTCCAATCTCTTCGAGGATCGGCTTGGCGGCCCAGACATCGCCGCCGATGTTGTAATCACCGATCAGAGCAATATCATAGGGCCCGGCAGGTTCGGCAAATTCGCGTTTGCCGATGACATGATCGCGGATCGAGTCGTTGGAGATGTGGTGGCCCAAGGATTGGCTGACGCCACGAAACCCCTCACAGTTGCAGGGAACGACAAACTTGCCCAGCTCTTGTTCCATCTTTTTGGTGACGGCATTGATGTCATCTCCAATCAGCCCGACCGGGCACTCGGAAAGCACCGACAGTCCCTTGTTCAGCGGGAACAGTTCGTCGGCTTCGCGTAACAGTTTTTCGAGTTTTTTATCACCGCCGTAAACGATATCTTTCTCCTGGAAGTCAGAAGTGAAATCCAGAGGGAAGGAGGTCACTCCAGGAATCCCCTGCATCAGGTTGCGCCGGGTGCCCCAGCTGTAGACCCCGCAGCCGATGGGGCCGTGGGAGACATGGACCATGTCGCGGATTGGTCCCCAGACCACTCCCTTGGCTCCGGCATAGGCACAACCACGCTGACTCATGATGCCGGGAACCACTTTTTTGTTGGATTTTACCGCACAGGTAGCCGAGGTCGGCTCATTGGCACCTAAGTGCAAGGCGCGTTTTTTTCGTGTTTTTTCCGGCATCGCCGCGAGGGTTTCTTCGATCAATTCCTCAGTGGCCTCGGTGGTAATGCCGTCTATGGTTTTTATTTTATCAGCCATACGATTTCTCCTGTCTATTTCTATTTGTTTGCCATGGTTCCGACGTAGGGGCGAACCTGTGTGTTCGCACTGGTACTCAACGGCGGGCAGACACAGAGGTCTGCCCCTACAGTAACCATTCCTGCCGATCAGGCGCTTTCCGCCACGCCGACAATCGTCTCATCGTCCGCTTCCATAATGCCGAATTCCATCAGCAATTCTTCCAGCTCTTCGATCTCAATCGGTGTCGGAACTACGAACATGGTGTTTTCATCAATTTTACGGGCCAACTCACGGTATTCCTGCGCCTGTGGATGCTCCGGTGAATATTCAATAACGGTCATGCGCCGCAATTCGGCGCGCTGAACCTGATTGTCACGCGGAACAAAGTGGATCATCTGGGTACCAAGACGAGATGCCAGGGCTTCGATCAGGTCCGCTTCACGGTCGGTGTTACGGCTGTTACAGATCAACCCGGCGAGGCGCACGCTGCCGCTGGCGGCATACTTGACGATCCCTTTGCAGATATTGTTGGCGGCATACATGGCCATCATTTCACCGGAAACAACAATGTAGATCTCCTGGGCTTTGTTCTCGCGAATCGGCATGGCGAAACCACCACAGACCACGTCACCGAGAACATCGTAAAAGACAAAATCCAGGTCGGGGGTGTACGCGCCCTCTTCTTCACAGAAATTGATAGCAGTAATAACGCCGCGTCCGGCACAACCGACACCGGGTTCAGGACCACCGGATTCAACACACTTGATGCCGCCGTAGCCGATCTTGAGCACATCCTCCAGCTCCAGATCCTCAACGGTACCCAGTTCACGGACTTTATCCATGACGGTTTCCTGGGCTTTAGCATGGAGGATCAGGCGGGTAGAATCAGCTTTTGGATCACAACCGATGATCAGTACTTTTTTCCCCAATTGGGCGAGCCCGGCAACCGTGTTCTGGGTAGTAGTGGATTTGCCGATGCCGCCTTTGCCGTAGATTGCAATTTGTCTCATCTTTTTTTCAGCCATGATTGTTTCTCCTTAGGGTTGACGATTATTCGTCGTTACGGTGGTTGGCGTCCGGACAAAAAAAACAGCTTGGCGGCATCTTCGTTGATGTGGCTGTCTTGCCGGCAGGCCGGATTATTTAAAAAGTGAAGCCAGGAAATGCGGTCGACGGTGACGTGCGGTTCTACAAGGTGAGCAGCTCACAAACGCTGCTGTGTGAAAAAACGTATCTGTTCAGCACCGGATCGGTGATCCTATGTCAAGGGACGCGATTGGTTCCCGTTGAGTCATCCCTGACCCCTTGTTGTCGCCGTCGATGGTGACAAACACCCTTGCCACCGGACCCCCGACCCTGCGCCAGGGTAGTGCTGAATAGTTACGCAAAAACAACAAAGCCCGAACGGATGACCACTTAATGTGGATTCCTTCGGGCTTCTTTACCGGTCAGGTGCGAGCTACTGCAATGTAGCGGCCTGACATCGTGATGCTCAGCTTATAAGCACAGGTTGTGCCAACTTTTGATGTCAATAGGGTACGTATCTAACGTTTCGATATTTTGAACGAAAAAGCAAATTTCAACTATTTTGATGTTCGCTCTAGGTGAACGCTTTTGCTTAGAAATGAGGCGCCATTGTTGATTTCCTGCCTACTTTCTGGGCAGTTTGCTGACGAATGTTGTTAGTGATCTATGGCGACCAGGGTTAAAGCAAAGGTCAGATCACATCCGGCCAGGGGGTGATTGGCGTCGAGGGTCACGCTGCTGTCATCGCATCCCATGATGCGCATGATCCGCTGTTCACCGTCGCTAAAGGTGATGGTCAGTAGCTTGCCGGGTTCCGGGATCTTATCCGGAGGGAATTGTGATCGTTCGATCTTGAGCAGATTGTCATTGCTGCGCGGACCGTACGCTTTGTTCGCCGGGATCAGGATGTTCCTGGTCTGGCCACAGTGCATGGTGCAAATTTCCTGCTCCAGAGCTGGGAACAGGGTGCCGTCACCCACCACAAAGGTCAGTGGGTCATCGCTGTCGCGGCTGTCAAAGATGGCACCATTATCGAGGGTGCCGATATAATGAAGCGTGACTCTGTTGCCAACCGCCGCTATGGTGTTCTTGTCCGGCGTTGTCATGATGGCATCCCGCGCTGCCTGGCGAAATCAACGAGAAAATCAAAGACCTGTTCACGGGTGCGGATAAAGCCGGGCATTTGCAGCAGCATCATTTCTTCGATCTTCTCCAGTACTTGTCCTTCGGCGCTGCCAATTTCATTCATGACGGCTTCGAGCATCGGCAAAACCTCGTAGAGATCGTCGCGATCAAAAGGGTGCGCATCCGGCTTGCCTTGAAATTTTGGCAGCTCCCTGGTCTGTTTCTTGTGGCGGTAGCGATAGAATAAATCTGATGGACTGATGGAGATATTCATGGCGCTATTCCTCGGCGCAACTGCCGCATCCTTTACCGCAGCCGCTGTGAATCCCAAGTTCACCGGGCTCGGCCTTGCGGTTGTCGGCTATAAAGGCTTCCAGGTCGGTTTCGTTGATAAACCATTGTCCCTGTTCTTCGGTCGCCGGAAGCAGGCCGCGCTTGATGTGCATCAGCAGATTCAGGGTGGTTGAATGGGATTTTGTCGCAGCGACACTTAAGGGTATGTCTTTACTTGTGGGCATCATCTTCTCCTTTGGTAGGATTAGCAGGATCAGTCTGTCTGGTTAAATGCCGGCGCCAGATCCAGCAACTGAGGTGTCAATTGCTCAATATCGGTGCGCACGGTACGATTGAGTTTTTTTAGCCAGGCCTGCGGCAGGCTCTCTTCTCCATAAAGGGCTCCGGCGATCATGCCGGCAATGGCTCCGGTCGTGTCCGCGTCCCCCCCCTGGTTAACCACACCCACCAGGCACTCTTCAAAGTCAGCGGTGGTGAACAAAAAATGGAAAACGGTACGTAAGGTGTCAACGATGTATCCTGAGGCCTGGCCGTTATAGTTGTTAAAACGAAAATTCGGATGTTGTTTCACCAGTTGCCGGGTCAGTTCGTGCAGGGCAAAGCGATCACCGCCGGCCAGGGCCGTATGGAGCATACGACCGATACACAAGCAACCGGCATCCGACAGTGGATGATGATGGGTCAGGTGCGCCTGTTCCAGGGTGTAGCGCTTCAGTAGATCGTCACTGCCGTAGCTGGCCAGGGCAACCGGACACATGCGCATCGCTGCACCATTACCGGCATCCCACTCATTTAACGGCATCTCCAGGGTGCCCTGGTGCAAATAGGTGCGAAGTCCCTTGCGTACCGTAGCCCCGATGTCGATCGGTTTGGAGCGCATCCAGGCAACAAAATAATCAGCAATCTGCTGGAGGTTCCAACCGCCGGAATCCACTACGGCGCGCCCTAGGGCCAGGGACATTTCGGTATCGTCAGTGACCTGCCCGGCCTTAACGCCAAGCCAACCGCCACCGATAATACGGTTGTGGATCTGGTAAGCAGCCCGGATCTCCGCCGGTAGCATGAACTCGGTAGTCGCCCCCAGGGCATCGCCCAGGGCCAGCCCGAGAAACGCTGCGCGCCCGCGTGAGAGAATCATCTGTTGCTCGTTGTCGCTCATCCGCCGATCAAAATGTTCACGTCGTAATCCCCGCCGATGACCAGATATTCATCTTCCCCTTTGAACAAGGATCTGGGCAGAACCCCGGAAAGAAAAAAAATCTTGGTCAGGGGGACTTTTGTTTGTAATACCCGGGAACCGAATTCCCAGGCCCGTTCAAAGTCGGCGGTGAAGGAATTGAGATTGTTCAGGCGCATCAGGCAGGAGTTGCCGTTTTTTTTGAGAATAATGTGATCCTCCAATTCATTGATCCCCCGGTAGAGGGTCTGGTGTGTTGTCCGGGCATTGCGGTGGAGCAGGTACTGAACGTATTCATAGAGTAGATCCAGTTGCGACAGGATGGCACTGGTACGGGCTGCGCCGCGCATCCGATCGACCAGATAACGGAAATAATCTTCTGAATGGATGCCGTCGACGGTCGTGCGGTGGAATGTCGGCAGCAGCCCGAGGCGCGATTCTACCCACCCCTTAAGGACCGCCCCCTCAATCGAATTACTGTCAAAGAGCCAGCCGCGCAAAAATCGCAAGTAGCTGTTTTTGAGACTTTTGCGGCTATTGGGCGAGTCTTCCCGTTGCCATTGATGAAGCTGAAAGGTGACATCCATGAAATCGTGAAACAGCGCGCCGCACATCTGCAGGTCGGAAATCCCGTCGAGACGTGGCAGCAGCTTGCTGAGACTTTGTGTCCCCTGGATCTGAATGCGTTGCGGATTCTCGTTGTAATGGTGTGAGGCAATCAACCAGGGGGGCAGATTGCTCAGGTTTATGGCGCTGAGATGGCTGCTGCGATGGGCGCTCAGATCATCCCTCCGTCAGCAGGATCGCTTCAGCAACCTGACCGATACTTTTGCGCTTATCCATGGCCAGTTTCTGGATCTTACGATGAGCCTGGGGTTCCGTCATCCCGTTTTTGATCAGTAGCGCTTTGGCGCGGTCGACCAGCTTGCGGGTTTCCAGACTCTCCTTGAGGGCGGCGACCTCATCGAGCAGATTAGACAGTTGAATAAACTGATGGATGGCCATGTCGACGGTAATTTTGAGTTGGTCAGCGCGGAACGGTTTCATCAGATAGTGATGGACCCCGGCCTCAATGGCCCGCGACACAGTGTCGTTATCGGTTGTGCCGGTCAACAGCACCATGGCGCCGCTGGGGTTGCTGTTGATAGTGGCGGCAGCGGTAATGCCATCCATGATCGGCATGGTGACATCCATGACGATCAACAGGGGCTGGTGGGCTGATGCCAGGGCAACCGCCTGGGATCCGTCGGCCGCTTCAAAAAGTTCATCAAAGCCGTAGTCGCTCAAGGCTTCTGCAACTTGTCGGCGTATCAGGGGCTCGTCATCAACGACCAGGGCTTTTTTCATGGGATATCCTTGTCAAGGACGGACGTGCTGCACCTGAAGCAGGTATCAGCACGTCCGGGTTACGGGTGAAACTGTTCAGCTACTGTAATACCGTTACGCACTCGGCGGTTGTTAATAGGAGCCACCGGAAGAACCAGCAGAGGAACCGCCACGAAAATCCGGATAGGCTTCCATGCCGAGTTCACTCATGTCACAACCGTTCATCTCGACTTCTTTGCTGACGCGGATGCCCACACTGTATTTCAGTGCCAGCCAGACCAGGGCACTGGCGATCAGCACAAAGGCACCCACAGCGATAATACCAATAAACTGTACCACAAAGCTGGCATCGGAATTGGTCAGTGGTACCGCCAGGGTTCCCCAGATGCCGCAAACCAGGTGAACCGAGATGGCGCCGACGACATCATCGATTTTGAGCTTGTCGAGCAGCGGAATAGCTAGTATCACCAGAATGCCACCGATGGCACCGATGATCACCGCCATGCCGGGTGACGGCGTTGAAGGTTCAGCGGTAATCGATACCAGTCCGGCCAGAGCACCGTTCAGGGCCATGGACAAATCAACCTTTTTGTAGATCAGTTGCAGCATGATGATGGCGGCAACCAGACCACCGGCAGCGGCAAGATTGGTGTTGAGATAGACATTTGACATTTCGATGACGGCGTCGGCCGAGCCCAGGGCCAGAACCGAACCACCATTAAAGCCAAACCAGCCCATCCACAGGATAAAGGTCCCGAGGGTTGCCAGGGGCATATTGGAACCGGGCAGGGGGGTGATCCTTCCATCCTTCCCATATTTTCCGGTTCTGGCGCCAAGAATCATCGCCCCGGCGAGAGCGGCCCAGCCGCCGACTGAGTGAACGATGGTGGACCCGGCGTAATCGGCAAAGCCCATCTCATCAAGCCAGCCACCACCCCAACTCCAGGCGCCCTGGATCGGGTAGATGACAGCGGTCAGGACGACAACAAAACCCAGGAAAGGCCAGAGCTTAATACGTTCAGCGATGGTGCCGGAAACAACCGAAGCAGCGGTTGCGACAAACACCATCTGGAAAAACCAGTCGGATCCAGTGGCATATTCGCCGGAATAATCCCCACCCAGGGCGGCGGCATCATCTGCCCCCCAAAGGCCAAGGCTACCGATAAAGCCACCGTCGACATTGGCGTACATCAGGTTGTAGCCGATCAGGTAATAGAGGATGCCGGCGATAGAGTACAAAGAGATATTTTTCAGGCAGATGGTCGCAACGTTTTTGGAGCGCACCATGCCGGCTTCGAGCATGGAAAAGCCGGCGGCCATCCACATGACCAGTACACCACTGATCAGAAAGGAAAAGCTGTTAAGGATGTAGGCGACCTCGGTAATGGGGGCCTCTTCAGCCAGCGCCAGACTCGGCAGCAGAACCAGCCCGGCCAGTAATATCAGGTGTTTTTTCATTCTCGTTCTCCTTTTTTGCGCGAAATAGGGTGGGTTTTATGTCTGTCCAGGATTAAAGAGATTCTTCGCCGGATTCGCCGGTACGGATGCGGATTGATTGCTCTATATTGCTGACGAAAATTTTGCCATCACCGATGCGTCCGGTACCCGCAGCGGTTTTGATTGCTTCAACCAGTTCACTCACCCGGTCGTCGCTGGTGACCAGTTCAAGTTTAATTTTCGGAATAAAATCAACCTGGTACTCGGCTCCACGATAAAGTTCGGTGTGTCCCTTCTGGCGACCAAAGCCACGAACCTCACTAACGGTCATGCCGGTGATACCACGTTCACAAATTGCGCTCTTGACGTCTTCAAGCTTGAACGGTTTGATAATGCATTCCACTTTTTTCATCTGCTGACCTCTTCTTTGTCGGTGTTAAAATATAAAAGGCGCAATGAACCCATCCTTGTGGGTGCAGAGCGCCTTTGCTCAAGTTTATTCCGATTGTATAATGCTGTTGTGATGGGTCAGCCCACATCAGGATGCTGATTGATGAAGAGCTAGTCTGTTGTTTAGCATGGTCTGTGCCAACTTCTTCAGGCTGTTGTTTGCCCCGTTGTGATACCCGGCATTAGGAAAAGAGTGCCTTTTTTTTGTGCATTGAGCCGGCGCTTGGACAAAAAACGTGCAAGCAGATAGGGAGGTTCACCGAGGTAACTGCAATTTGAAGCAGCTACCTCCTCCCAGATTGTCGTCAACCGTCAAGCTGCCCTGATAGGCAGTGACAATTTTGCGGCAGAGATATAGGCCAAGGCCTGTACCTGTGCCATCCTTGCGATGGGTAATAAAGGGCTCAAAAATCTGCTCTTTGAGGTGATCGGGAATGCCGGGACCGGTATCGGCGATATTGACCTGCAGTTGATCTGATGTGGAGTGGGTGCTGATATGAATTGTTCCGTGCGGTTCCATGGCCTGGATTGCATTGAGAACAAGGTTGATAAATATTTGTTTGAACTTGTTGCCATCCACAT
This sequence comes from Pelovirga terrestris, assembly GCF_014773365.1. GTDB lineage: Bacteria > Desulfobacterota > Desulfuromonadia > Desulfuromonadales > Geopsychrobacteraceae > Pelovirga > Pelovirga terrestris. The sequence goes on along the minus strand of NZ_JACWUN010000003.1, from coordinate 83,065 downwards.
CAACTAGCGGCAACTCCTTGAAACTCTTGATGATATCAACTTGATGTTTTTTAATCTCGTAGGTTAGCAGGATCAGCACATCCTCGATGGTCTGGTTGAGATCGGTCGGGGCGCGGTGATCCTCCTGGCGCCCTGAATAGGTCAGCAATTCCGAGGTCAGATGGGAAAGACGCTCTACCTCCAGGCCGATCCGTTCGAGCAGCTCGCGACCCTGTTCCGAAGGGGTCTCGGTTTCCTCGAGTATCTGGCAGGCGTAGCTGATGACCGCTAATGGATTGTTAATTTCATGGGCGATACCTGCACTCATGCGCCCGACTTCAACGAGTTTTTCCGACTGAATAGTTTGTGCCAGCAGTTGCTCGAATTCGGTGATATCTTCGACGACGATGACGGCACCTACGGTTTCGTTATCGTCTTTCAGGGGTGATAAAAACCGATTCTGCAGACGGTTCTGGCCACTCTGACCCCGGTGAACAATGCGCAACTGCTGGGCCTCTCCGCTGCTTAAAACATCACGAAGGCGCTCGGCAATTCCTTCCTCTTCGAGGGTCGGGAACAGTTCAAGTAACGACTTGCCGCCGGCCTCAGCGGCGCTGATGCCGCTCATCCGCGTCATACTGGGATTCCATGAGGTAATGCGCAGATGCTGGTCAACCGTGTACAGACCGATACTGATGCTGGTCAGGATCTGTTCATTGAGGTGGTGGAGCTGTTCCTTTTCCCGCGACACCTGGCACAGGTCGCGGTAGAGGTGAGCATTGTCGATGGCGATAGCCGCCTGACCGGCCAGGATCGTCAGGGTGTCACAGTCCTGGGCGGTAAAGGCGTCCGGCTGGCGGCTTTCGACGTTAAAGACTCCAATGACCTTATCGCGGGCGATCAACGGGACGGCCATTTCCGAACGGGCAGCGTCAATGCCGGGGATGTAGTCATCCTCAGGTGCAATATTATTAATCAGATAGGGGCGTCCAAATTTGGCAGCCTTGCCCATGATCCCCTGACCGAGGCCGATGGGGCGGGAGATCGCATCTTCGCTGTAGCCATAGCTGGCGGCCGTTTCCAGGGTGTTGGTTGCTGGATTGAGCAGGCGGATGATCGCATTGTCAAAGGTGAAAACCTCTTGAGATACCTCCAGAATTCTCTGCAGGAGGGGATCAATATCAGTGATGGCGGCGAGTTCTTTGCCGATATCAAGCAGGGCGCGGAATAGTAGCTGGTTCTGCTGAAACATCGATGGCTGTCCCTTTCGTCATAGCGTTCTTGACAGCAGGAGTTAGCACAGATGATGCCAATAATGTTAGAATATCCCCTGGTCTGATGATGAACGCACAACAATCGCTATCCTTGTTAATGCAACGAAAAAAAGGAGTGTGACGATGTCCCAAGTTTTCGCTGAACTTGAACTGGCAACCCGTGAGCAGTACGACCATGGTGACCTGCCTAAATGGTTGGCAGACCCGGTGCTTCAGGTGGCATGCAATCCGACGGACTATGAAGATAAGGAGTACCTGGTGGAAATTCTGCTGGATCAGGTGCGCGAGTATGATGTCTATGCTGAAGCGGGATGCTGCAAGTGGGCGTATGACCACGAGGATATCGCCAGAACCCTGCGCTGGCTGGAGGAGGGGCAAGAATGATTTTTGCGCAACTCCAGATGGTGCTGAAGACCGCTCAGGATGAGCAGGAATTGCCTGATTATCTGGCTGAGCAGGTGCAGTTTATTATCGATCAGCAGGACCAATTCAGGGCGAGAAAGCAGGAGATTGAAAACCTGATTGAACAGGTCGCGCACTATGATACCTACGGCCAGACCGGGTATCTGGGGATGGGGGTCAATAACGTCATTCTTGGTAACACGTTGAAGCGGTTGCTCGATGCGTGATTGTTGAAGATCAACACCAGGACCGCGGGGTCGCGGCCCCGCCCGCCGCCGCTTATCTCAAACCGTTAAGACTCACAATTGATCGTAATGTCCGCCGATTGCAAAAATATAAAGGTATTTATCGTCGTATTTGTAAACAACCCGATCTTTTTGACTTAGCCTGCGTGACCAAAAGCCGGTAAGGTTGTGTCGAAGAGCTTCAGGTTTCCCCGTTCCGGTAGCAGGATCACCTCTGAGCATTTCTTTCAAAATGGTGCATAGGGCCTTATGGATAGGTTTATCTTTTGTTCTGAGTTCTTCATAGGTGGCCCAAGTGTTACCCTCAAACACCAAGGATCTCATTGGTTTCCCCTGTCGTTGGTGGGTACCCAGAACGCTCGCTATGTGTCCGAGTTGATTCGGCTATTTGTTTCATAAGGCTGGTGTTTTGCAGAACATAAAGGGTTTCTTGCTCGCGTTCCCAGTCATCCGCGCCAATGATCACAAAGTCCTCACCACTTCGGCGAGTGACTTTCAGCGGCACATGCTGGTGAGTAACTTGCTCTACAAAGTTTTTTAAATTGTCCCGGAACTTGTTGACACTCACAGTATCCATAGAAAACCTCCATTTCGGTACGGCAGTACCGTACACAATAGCAGAGAGGCCCTAACAATGCAATCAAGCGGATGGAAAGGGGCCAGGTGCTTCCCCAAAAAACAAAATCAAATTGAGGTAGTAGGCCGTGCCTTCACTTCGCCAGCGCTTAGCGCGAACCGTTAGCAGAACTTTTGACCCTTCAGGATTGTTACAGCGCCTTCAATTCATCCAGATGAAGAACCGACAGGATATCCTCACGTTTTGACTTGTTGACAATGACCGCGCAGCCAACCAGCTCGGCCCGTGCCTGGCGGATGATTTCGGAGAGGGCCTTAAGGGTTGTTCCCTTGGCGAAAAAGTCATCGATAAACAGAACCTTCTCGCCGGGTTGCAACACCTCGTGGGAAACGTAAAGGGTTGTCGCTTCCTGCTTGGTAAAGGAATAACTGCTGGCGGTGTAAAACTTTTTCATCGTGATGGAACGTTTTTTCTTGGCAAAGATGAACGGAATCTTCAGGGCGGTGGCAACCGCCTGGGCGATCATGATGCCACTGCTTTCAGCCGTGATGATCTTGTCAATCTGCTGGTTGGCAAAGCGTGCAGCCAGATCCTGGCCGATCTTCTCCATCAATAATGGATCAACCATGTGATTGAGAAAACTGTCGACCTTGACGACATCCCCTTGAATTGAGCCTTCCCGGCGAAAACGTTCAAGTAACTCCTGGGCAACTGTCATTTGCGATCCTCACGATCATAGGGCAAACCGAGCCCCTGGGGTTGTTGGCTGGATCCTTTTTGCAGACGGATGGTTGATACTACCAGGACAAGGATAGTAAACACATAGGGGAGCATCTGCAGGACATGGGTACTGATGTCGGTGCCTATGGCCTGAAAACGCAGCTGCATGGCGGTGATTCCACCGAACAGATAGGCGCCGAACATGGCTTTACCGCTTGACCAGCCGGAAAAAATCACCAGGGCGACGGCGACCCAGCCGCGTCCGGCAGACATGTTTTCAATCCACATAGGAGTCATTGCCAGACTTAAGTAGGCACCACCGATACCTACCAGGCCGGCGCCGGTGGTGACGGCAAAAAAGCGATACAGACTGACCGAGATACCACAGGTGTCGGCTGCCGCCGGATTCTCACCGACCGTCCGCAAGGCAAGACCCGTACGGGTGCGATAGAGAAAAAACCAGAGCAGAAACACCAGGACAAAGCTGGTGTAAATGAGCAGATCCTGCTGAAAAAAAGGACGACCGATAATGGGTAGCTGGGACAATCCGGGAAGCGGCAGGCGTTCAAGGCCACCGATGGTTAGACCGACCATCCCGCGGCCGAACAGAGCGGTGACCCCGATACCAAACATGGTTAGAGCCAGCCCGCTGACGATTTGATTGCCACGCAGTTGTACGGTAATCAGCGCATGAATGCTGCCGGCGACAAAGGTGACAGCAAATGCCGCCAGGATACCGATCAATGGCGAACCTGAATAGAAGGTGCCGGCAAAACCGGCCAGGGCACCGATCAGCATCAATCCTTCTATGCCCAGATTGATAATACCTGCCCGTTCATTCAGGATCGCACCCAGGGTCGCGAACAGAATCGGGGTGCCCGCCCGCACGGTTGCATCAAGCAGAATTTCAACCACCTTGTGCTCCTTTGATCAGCTTGACTCGATACTGGATGAAAAAATCGGACCCGAGCAGGAAAAACAGGATCAATCCCTGGAACGCATAGACAAAGGCAATAGGCAACTGCCACAGCATCTGCAGGCTGTCACCACCGACCAGCAGGATCCCCATCAATAAGGAGACAATGATGACGCCCAGGGCGCTGCGTCGGGCGAGCCAGGCGATAATAATGGCGGTATAGCCGTAACCGGATGAGATACCGTGCTGAAGACGATACTGAAGGCCGGCCACTTCACTTAAGCCGGCCACTCCGGCAATCGCACCGCTGAGAAACAGCACGGCAAAGATGGCGACGCCGGTGCGCATCCCGGCATAACGGGCAGCCTGCGGATTGCTGCCGATGACCTTGATCTGATAGCCCCAGACGGTGCGTTCCATCAACAGATAGAGCAACAGCGCGCAGAACAAGGCAAGAAAAAATCCGCTATGAAGCCGGGTATCAAAAAAATTGGCGAAACGGGCTGCCTCGGAGAACTGGGCAGTCAGGGGGAAATTAAACCCTTGTGGATCACGCCAGGGACCGTAAATAAGATAATTGACAAATAAAATGGCGATATAGTTCATCATCAGGGTGACGATGACTTCGTTGACCCGCCAGCGGGCGCGCAGCACGCCGGCAACCCCGGCCCAGAGACCACCACAGATAAAGGCCGCACAAAACATGGTGATCATCAGCAGCCAATGATTCTCCAGCCCTGAGAAGAGGGCCACCCAGGTCGCTCCCATCGCCCCCATGTAGATCTGTCCTTCGGCGCCAATGTTCCAGATCTGCATACGAAAAGCCAGGCTGACACCAAGTCCGGCAAAGATCAAGGGGGTTGCTTTGACCAGGGTTTCAGAGAGACCGTAGGTTGAACCGACCGCCTCATAAAGGATTTCACGATAGGCATCTAAGGGGTTGATGCCGGCGGCCAGAATCAGCCCTCCGGCAAACAGCAGGGCGACCACGATAGAGACCATCGGGGCGCTAAAGCGGAGCAGGGCAGATGAGGTGTCGCGCCGTTCAATGACGAGTTTCATCAGGGCTGTTCCCGCTGTTCGCCGCTCATCATCAGACCGATCTCTTCGCGGCTGGTCTGGCGGGGATCGGCATAGCCGATCAATCTGCCGCGAAACATCACGGCAATGCGGTCGCTGAGTTTGAGCAGTTCGTCCAAATCTTCGGCGATCAGAATCGTGCTCATGCCCCGTCCGGCACCATCGACAATGACCTTGTGAATATACTCGGCACTGCCGATATCCAGACCGCGGGTGGGGTAAAGGGCTACCAGCACCCGTGGTTGTTCGGACAGTTCCCGGGCAATGATGACCTTTTGAATATTACCACCGGAGAGATAGCGTACCGGTGATCCTTCAGGACCGGCTTTGATCGCAAAGCGTGATACTTTTTCTTCAGCATTGCGGCGAATGGCACGGCGATTCTGGAAAACCCCACGCCGGAAAAGGGTATTTTTAAAACTCTTCATGATCAGATTGTCGGCAACATCGAGATCGGGGGCGATGCCGATGCTTTTACGGTCTTCCGGAATGTGGGCAATACCGGAAATATAAGAGGCGCGGGCAGTACTGTGGGTCATATCCATATCACCGGCGAAAATCTTTCCCTTGTTTATTTCCTTAAGCCCGGTCAGCGCCTCAGCCAGAGCTTTCTGGCCGTTGCCGGCGACCCCGGCAATGCCGAGGATTTCACCTTCTTTTAGCTGCAGGCTGAAATCATCAAGATCTGCCAGACCACGATCATTGCGCACTGAGAGGTTTCTTATATCAAGGACGACTTTTTCCGACATCTGCAGGTTCTTTTGCCACTCGGGGATGCGATCCTGACCGATCATCAGCCTTGCCAGGATGTCAGCATTGAACTCTGCCCTCTTCAGAGTGGCGATGCTGCTCCCTTTTTTCAGTATCGTCACCCGGTCGGAAATCTCCATGACCTCACGCATCTTGTGGGAAATAAAGATGATACTTTTCCCCTGTTGTTGTAACAGGCGCAGCACCTTGAACAGGCGGTCGGTTTCCTGGGGGGTGAGAACGGCTGTCGGTTCATCGAGGATCAGCAAACGACAATCGCGCAGCAGCAGCTTGATCAACTCAATCCATTGCTGGGCGCCGATGGATAGCTTCCACACGTCGGCATCCAGATCAAGATCGAGTTCAAAGGTGTCGATCAGTTTCTGCATTTTCTGTTGATAGTGCTTGCGGTTATAGAACTGGGGAACCCTCTCCAGAGCGAGAAGAATATTTTCAAAGACGCTATGTGCCGGAACCAGCATGAAGTGTTGATGGACCATGCCGATACCGCGTGACAGGGAATCACGGGGACTGGTGAAATGGACGGGCTCACCGGCCAGCTGCATGTGTCCGGAGTCAGGATGGTACAACCCGGTCAGGACATTCATCAGGGTGCTCTTGCCGGCGCCGTTTTCGCCCAGTAGGGTGTGGATTTCGCCAGGCGCAACAGTAAAGGAGACATCGTCAAGAGCGACAACGCCGGGAAAGGTTTTTCGAATATTCTGGATTTGCAGCAGTTCTGGCATAAAGAATCGGCACGCCCGTTACCGGGCGTGCCGTCGTAGGAGGTCGATTTATTTGCTAAGAGTCCCCTGAACACCTTCGACAAAGAAGTTCATGCTCAGCATCTCACCATCGCTCATGGTTTCACCTGCGCCAAGGACCTGGTGACCATCGCGATCTTTCAACGGCCCGGTGAAGGGATGGAGGGTGCCGGCGACAATAGCTGCGGTACGCTCTTGCACCAGCGCTTTAACGTCGTCAGGAACCTTGGCATGGATATCGGCCAGACCCACAAGGCCGTCCTTAACCCCCCACCAGATCTGTTCCGATTTCCAGGTGCCGTTATGTACTGCTTCAGCTAATTGGGTATAAAGAGCCCCCCAGTTCCAGACCGGCGCGGTCAAAAAAGCGTTGGGAGCAAAGTGGCGCATGTCGCTGTTGTAGCCGATGACGTAGGCGCCACGAGCTTCAGCGGCCTGCAGGGTTGCCGGAGCATCCTGATGCATGGCAAGAACATCGGCACCGACATCCAGCAGGCTGTCGGCGGCATCCCGCTCGACCCCCGGATCAAACCAGGTCTGGGTCCAGACAACCCGGACCTGAGCTTCGGGATTAACGCTGCGAACACCGAGGGTGAAGGCATTGATGCCGCGGATAACTTCCGGAATCGGGAAGGCGGCGACATAGCCGATGATGTTTTTGGTTGTCATCTTACCGGCGATGATGCCGGAGAGGTAACGTGGCTCGTACATGCGTCCGAAGTAGGTGCCGACATTCTCGGCAGTTTTGTAGCCCGAACAATGCATGAAGATCACATCTTTGTTGCGCTTGGCAACATCGATAGTGGCATCCATGTAGCCGAAACTTGTCGTCAATATCAGATTATGGCCGCGTCGGACGAGGCCGTTAATGACCCGGGCCGATTCAGCCCCTTCGGGAACCGACTCGATATAGGTAGAGGGCTCGACAAAGGGGAGTTTCTCCATCTCAAGTCGGCCGAGGTCGTGGGCATAGGTCCAGCCGGCATCACCAACGGGACCAACATAGACGAAGCCTGCCTTGATCTGCTTGTCCTGTGCCAGAACCGGTCCAGCAAATCCGCACAGGAGTATAACCAGTGCCATTACCATTGTTTTTTTCATCGGATCATCCTTCTAACGCATCAGAGAAAAGGGGAAAAATTACCACAGCAGCCGCTGTTGCAAGTCAAACTGGCCGCAAGAGCCGGCAAAACAATTATTCCACTTGCAGTTTACTGTCGATGTTGTTGTGCTGCCAGTTGGCATCCCACCACTCGATCGGCTGCACCGGAATGCCGTTAACCAGAACTTCAAAATGTAGATGATCCCCCCCGGCCAGGCCGGTGACGCCACTGCGGCCAATGACGTCGCCACGACGCACCTGCTGACCAACCTCAACCTGACTCTGACTCAAGTGGGCGTAGAGGGTCTGGATGCCGATGCCGTGATCAATGACGATACAGAGTCCGTAGATGCCGAGAAAATCACTGAAGACAACCTTCCCGGTGTTAGCGGCAACAATGTCATCCTGAGCAATCGACGCCAGGTCATAGCCGAGGTGAACGGTGCGGTCGATCTCTTTGTCTTTATATAAATAGGTGCGGTGATCGGCAAAAAGCGCCAATGGCGCCGCTCTTGGTTGGCGCAGGAAGACCCCTTCCCATAGCGGCTCGCCGGCAGTTTCTGCCGCCAGGGCAGCTACTGCGGCACGATTTTCTTTGCGGATCTGTTGGTTGATGTAGAGAAATGTCTCCAGTGGGGTATCGAACTTTGGTACCTGATGGGTAAATTCAGGCAGGGTCATGTCGAGAAAACTGTCGCTGATGTTAATCTGACGCTGGCGAAACTGCTGGTTGTTGGCACGGTAATAAATGCCGGCCTGGCGTTCATTGTCAGCGAGGTCGACAGCGACTATCCGTGGAACAAATTCCTTGGGATCCAGATAGTAGGGGAAGGTCACAGCACTGACATACCTGCCTGACGATTGTTGAAACGCCGGGAAGAAGTGCTCGCCGAAGACAATCCCGGTGCGTTTGACGGGCTCATCCAGGGAATAGGTGACCAGCCCGGCACCACCACGGGTAAAATTGTGGGCACGACTGATCACCGAGATTGCCGGTGGGCGGGAGTCATAGATCAGTTCAACTACTTCTTGAGCTGTGTTGCCTTTACCTAAGCGGTAGATGGCTTGATCGGTGGCCGTGACTTCGATGGTGAAAGCTCCTTCGCGCAGGCGCAGACCTTCCAGGCTCAGCTCGATGGTCTCCTGTTCCCGTGGCGCTGGAAACTCCTGGCGACTTAACAAAACACGCAGCTCTCCCTGGACCAGATAAACATCGACCTCTTTAAGTCCTGTGCCTTCATCACCGACCAACAGGTTTAAGGGGGTCGCCGGCGAGACCGGTCCGCTGGCCGGAGTCAAAGCAACCTGGGGTGGAGCGGTGTCACGAAAATAGGCGATAGCGGCGATGATCAGGGCGATCAGTACGACGACAAGTAGCAGTTTTTTAAACGATTTCAATGCTTGATCCTTTATCAGGTGCAGTTGGTGTTTTCATTTGGTGGTTAACAGAGCAGTCTTACCATGGATTTCTATCAGGCATGAATAGCTTCTTTGTTAACGGCCAGTGCAGCCTCTTTAAACGTTTCCGACAGGGTTGGATGAGCAAATGAGGTAACGGCCAGATCATGGATGCTGCCGCCAAAGGAATAGACGGTTGCCGCCGGGGCAATCAGTTCCGAGGCGTGGGGTCCGACAATGTGGACGCCAAGAATCCGTCCGCTGTCAGGAGTGGCCAGGACCTTGATGAACCCATCGCTCATGCCGCTGCACAGGGCACGGCCATTGGCGTTAAAGAAGAATTTGCCGGCGTTGAACGTGATCCCCTTGTTCTTGAGTTGCTCCTCGGTATGGCCGACCGAAGCCACCTCCGGCCAGGTGTAGGTGACGGCAGGGATGCCCGGATAGTTGATGGTTGCCGCCTGACCCGCCAGACGTTCGGCAAAGACGACCCCTTCATCACTGGCTTTATGGGCCAGCATCGGGCCTGCGACCAGATCTCCAATGGCATAAATGCCTGGTGTTGTCGTTTGGAAATTTTCATCAATATCAAGCTGCCCGGCCTTGTTGGGTTGTAAATCGACCACTTCCAGATTCAAGTCATCGGTACGAGCGCGGCGCCCAGCGGCGACCAGGATTTTGTCGCAGATGACCTCTTCCAGTTTGTCATCAGCATTCAAGGTAGCGGTAATCTCTTTGTCAGCCACAGCAATTTTATCCAGACGGGTCTTCAGACGGATGTCAAGCCCCTGTTTTTTTAAACTGCGCTGCAGGGTTTGAGCGATTTGGGGGTCGGTTTGCGGCAGAATCTGGGGCAGCATTTCCACCACCGTGACCTGGGCGCCGAGGCGACTCCAGACCGAGCCCATCTCCAGGCCGATCACGCCACCTCCGACTACCAGCAGGCGCTTTGGTACGTCCGTCAGGCTCAGGGCATCACGGGCGTTGATGATTTTATCGCCATCAAAAGGGAGGTGCTTCAGTTCGATGGCTTCACTGCCGGTGGCGAGCAGGATCCTTTTGGCGCTAAGTTCCTGCTCCTTGTCCGCCCGGATGGTCACCCGGCAGGTATCGCCATCTTTAGGCAACAGTTTGGCCGCCCCCTGATAAACCTTGATTTTGTTTTTTTTCATCAGCCCGGCAATGCCGCCGGTCAGCTTGCTGACGATCTCCTCTTTGCGGGTCATCATCTGTTTCAGGTTCAGTTTGACCTCACCGACATCGACACCGTGTTCTGCCAGTTCGTGACGGGTGCGGGCAAAATGTTCACTTGATTCAAGCAACGCCTTGCTCGGAATACATCCTTCATTAAGGCAAACCCCACCCAGAGTGTCGCGCTTTTCCACCAGAGCGACGTTGAATCCCAACTGTGCGGCACGGATGGCGGCGACGTAACCGCCTGGGCCGGCGCCGATAACGATCAGATCATAATGTGTATCAGACATGGATAATTAAACTCCTTAACCCGTAAGTTTTAAGGGGACGTGGCGCATTATAGCTTCAGCAGTAATGTTTCCGGTGCTTCGATGTAGGTTTTAACCTGTTTTAAAAAGCTCACCGCCTGTTGTCCGTCAATGATGCGATGATCATAACTGAGCGCCAGGTTCATGATTGGACGGATGACGATCTCGCCGTCACGTACCACCGCACGCTCCTGGATCGCGTGCATGCCGAGGATGGCACTCTGTGGCGGGTTAAGCAGGGGCGTGGAGAGCACCGAGCCGTAAATACCGCCGTTGGAGATGGTGAAGGTCCCTCCTTCCAGCTCGTCCAGGCTCAGCTTGCCGCTGTCAGCACGGGCGGCTAGATCGCGGATGGTGGTTTCGATTTCATCAAACCTGAGGTGATCGGCGTCGCGAATCACCGGCACCACCAGGCCGCGCTTGCTGCCGACGGCCACACCGATGTCGCGATAGTGATGGTAAAGAATATCGCTGCCATCGATGCTGGCGTTAACTTCTGGATAATTTTTCAGGGCTTCGGCGCAGGCTTTGACAAAAAATGACATGAAGCCCAAAGGAACATCATACTTTTTCAGGAAAGCCTCTTTGTAGCTGGTGCGCAGGGCGATCACCCGGCTCATGTCGGCATCGTTGAAGGTGGTGAGCATGGCCGTTTCCTGCGTAGCTTTGAGCAGGTGTTCAGCAATCTTGCGGCGAATGCGGGACATCGCCACGCGCTCAGTTCGCTCGGTGCGGTCAGCGCCTGGTTTGGTTGCCGGTTGGGTCTTTGTATCTGCTGGTTTTTGCGGTTCTTCCGATTGATCTTTCTGCTCGGCCTCGGCCGGAATGTCATCAACCAGAACCCGTCCGTCGCGGCCACTGCCTTTGATTTGCTGGGGATCGATGCCGCGTTCAGCAGCAATTTTCGGCACCGCCGGATTCATCGGCTTTTCGCTGCTTTTAGCCTCTTTTTTCTCTTCCTTACCCACAGGGGTCTCTTTGTCAGTGGTCTTTTCCTCTTGCTGGGGCTCTTTATCGCTATCCGCATCCTGTGCCCTGTCCGTTTTTTGTGCGGAAGTATCGATCCGTCCAATGACCGCACCAATTTTCACCGTCTCGCCATCCTGAGCAAGGATGGTCAACGTTCCGGAGGCTTCGGCGTTCAGTTCAACATTGACCTTCTCGGTTTCGAGTTCTAACAGCAGGTCATCTTTTTCTACGTAGTCACCATCCTTTTTGAGCCATTCAGCAATTTCCGCTTCGACGATTGACTCGCCAACCTGGGGTACCTTGATTTCCATAATTTAACCTCTATTTTGGGGCTGCAAAGGCATTGAAAAGAATCTGGTCCTGTTCTTCCTTATGGATTCGATGCGAACCGACGGCAGTGCTGGCAGAGGGTTTGCGCCCGACATAGACCGGTTCCTTGCCAATAAGCTCCCGCAGACGTGGCCGCAGATGATCCCAGCCACCGGCGTTGGCGATTTCTTCCTGAACCCAGTAATATTCAGCCTTGTTCGGATAGGTGCTGAGAATCTCCTGCAACAGCTCAGTATGTAAGGGGAAGAGCTGTTCAATGCGGACGATGGCAACATCCTTGTGCTTGCCTTCGTCCCGGCGCTCAGCCAGTTCGTAATAGATTTTTCCTGAACATAACAGGACCCGGCGGCATTTTTTGACCGGTTGCGGATCCGGCAGTACTTCGGCAAAATGACCCGTTTCCAGATCAGCCAGATAAGATACACAGGCCGGGTGCCGCAACAATGCCTTGGGGGTAAAAATGATCAGGGGACGGCGGTAGCGGTGACGTGCCTGGCGACGGAGCAGGTGGAACAGTTGTGCCGGTGTACTGGGGTTGGCAATGATCATGTTGTTGTCGGCACAGAGTTGTAAAAAGCGCTCGATGCGCGCGCTCGAGTGTTCCGGACCTTGCCCTTCGTACCCGTGAGGTAAAAACAGGGTGATGCCGGTGGGGCGATCCCATTTGGCCAGGCTGCTGGCGATAAACTGGTCGATAATCACCTGGGCACCGTTGGCAAAATCACCGAACTGGGCCTCCCAGATAGTCAGGTCGTCGGGGGTTTCAACCGAATAACCGTAATCGAAGCCGAGCACGGCAGCTTCCGACAGCAGACTATTGTACGCGTCAAAACGGGCCCCGGCGTTTTTGGCGATTTCGGCCAGAGGCGTATACTTAACCGCTGCCTTAGTATCGTAGAGGGTCGCATGACGATGGTTAAAGGTGCCACGGCGTGAGTCCTGACCCGACAACCGGATTGAGGTGCTTTCGTGAACCAGACTGGCAAAGGCCAGGGCTTCGACCGTACCCCAGTCCATCCCTTTGTCTTCAGTGATTAAGGCATGGCGTTTTTTTAGCAGCGCACTGATTTTACGGTGGGCTGAAAAATCAGCAGGAATGGTTGTCAGGCGACTGCTCAGATCAATCAGTGTCTGCCGGGCTACCCCGGTCGCTACCCGGTCAAAGCTGAAATTGCGGGAGATGTGTGACCACTGCTTAAGGAAGATTTCGTGGAGGCCGCACACCTGACGCTCCAAGGCTTCCTCAAGGCGATTGTCAACCGCCGTGCTGATCTGGTCAAGCTTGTCCTCGCTGACCCCTTCCATGAGCAGCTGGTTTTTATATATCTCGGCCGTCGGTGGATGATTGCGGATTTTTTCGTACATCAGCGGCTGGGTGAAAAAGGGCTCGTCGCCTTCATTGTGACCGTGGCGGCGGTAGCAGATCATCTCAATAACGACATCCCTGCGGTAGCGCTGACGATAATCAAGGGCGATGTTGGCAGCTTGAATCAGCGCTTCGGGATCATCACCATGGACGTGGAAAATCGGCACATTGAGCATTTTTGCAACGTCGGTGGCATAGATGGTTGAGCGAGAATCGGTTGGGGCCGTGGTAAAGCCGATTTGGTTGTTGATGACCAGATGGAGAGTGCCGCCGGTCTTGTACCCATCGAGTTGCGACAGATTGAGGGTTTCGGTGACCATTCCCTGACCGGCAAAGGCGGCATCGCCATGGATCAATAGGGGCATGATATGGCGGCGACCGTCTTTGGGGTGGCGATCCTGGCGGGCCCGGGCCTTGCCTTCAACCACCGGATTGACCGCCTCGAGGTGGCTGGGGTTGGAGGCCAGGGAGATGCGGATTTCACGGCCGGCTACTTTGCGGTAAGCGGTGTAACCCTTGTGGTATTTGACATCCCCTTCACCAACGATCTGGTAGCAGGCGTTGTCACCAAACTCAGCAAACATGTTCTCCAGCGGTTTTTCAAAAATGTTGGCGAGAACATTGAGGCGCCCGCGGTGGGCCATGCCGATGACAATCTGTTCAATGGAATTTTGCGCCGCACGCTCAACAATATGATCAAGCAAGGGAATAACCGATTCCCCTCCTTCCAGGGAGAAGCGTTTCTGGCCAACAAATTTACGGTGAAGAAAGCTCTCGAACCTGGTGGCCTTGAGTAGGGCATGATAAATGGCAAGTTTTTTCTCCAGCGGAACCTCTGGTTTGTTACTGTTGGTTTCGACCCGCTTTTGCAACCAGCTGCGCTCTTCCGGAATCGGAATGTGCATAAACTCAATGCCCAGGGTGCGGCAGTAGGTTTGCTGGAGAATATCAACAATATCCTTTAGGGACGCCTGCTCGAGAATAAAGTCGATAACAGAAAAAGTGCGTTTCAGGTCCGCATCCGTAAGGCCTAAAGCTGAGAGGCGTAAAAAAGGGTGATCCAGCGAGCAGGGGGTCAGCGGATCGACACAGGCGTACATATGACCAAGCTCCCGATAGCGGCGAATCAGAGCCTGCACTGCCGCCGGTCGATTGTCGCCGGTTGCCGCATCGCGAGTGGCGGCGAATTCGTATCCCATGAAGAAGGAGCGCCATTCTGCAGGTACCTGTGCCGGGTCTTCCTGATAGCGCTGATACTGGGTTTCAAGCCACTCCGGGCTGACATTGTGTGTGATGCTCATCTGTTTAATCACCATTAGCAGGAAAAAAAGTGAACTATTACGGTTGATATCTGCTCAAATCCGGACAAGTATAAAGCAGTCAATCATTTGCCGCAATAACGACCGAATCAAAAGGGATAAAAGGTTGAGTCAGATTAAAGGGCCTAAATATTTCATTGACTCGCTGTGGGCCATTCTGCTAGGGTAAACTCCGGCTTTATGAATGAAAGGAGCAGCCCATGGCGTTAGAAATTGGTACCGCAGCAAGTTTGGTTAATCAGGATATGACAAACAACAAGACGCAAGCAGGTTTTGACGTATTGACAAAGACCACTGAAAAAACTGAGCAAATGCAAATCAATGAACAACAGCGTTTAGAAATCGCCGAGCAGACCGGCAAAGGTTTAAATCTGGATGTAACCGCCTGACCCGCGTAGTCGTCGATGTCGCACAACGTTCAATCAAGCCGCGTTTTACCCTGTAATGGGGTTCGCGGTTTTTTTTTGTCGATTATTTATGCCGGCTGCGGCAGTTTGCAAGGTTCGCCGTCTGCACCGAGGCGCACAAAAGTAATGGCGGTACTGAAGACTTCTTCTTCGCTCAGGGCTCCAGGGGCGTCGGCATATACCTTGACATCATAGGTTACCGAGGTTCTTCCCTGATTGTTCTTATGCATGTTGAAGCGTAGAATCGAGCCATTTTTAACCCGATGTTTGAATCGACATGCGGCCATCCCGATGGTTACCAGATTGCAGCCGGGGTAGTCGCGTGAAGCTGCCAACCAGGCATTTTCATCAACCCATTTGAGCATGACCCCGCCAAACAGGTAGCCGTGATGATTCAGGTGTTCCGGCCGAACGATGGTGAAGTTATCCATGCGTTTGTGCCTTTCCGGCGCTAAACTGTTCTTCAGCATGATAGGACGATCGCACCAAAGGGCCGGCTTCGACATGATCAAAACCCAGGCGTCTGCCGTAGGCGGCCAGATCATCGAACTCGGCGGGGGTCACATAACGTTTGAGTTGGTAATGCTGCCTGGTTGGTGCCAGATATTGACCAAGGGTGACAATCCGGCAGCCATGGTCACGCAGATCGTGCAGCGCAGTGATTACTTCGGCGTATTCTTCTCCCATTCCCAGCATCAGACCCGACTTGGTGATGACCGTTGGAGCCAGAGTGCGTACGTGCGTCAGAACATTGAGTGACCGGTGGTAGTCGGCTTCCGGGCGTACCTGGGGATAGAGGCGTGGTACGGTTTCCAGATTATGTCCCAAGATATGCGGAGCTTCCTGCAAAATCGTTGCAAGCGCCTCCTTATCCCCTTGCAGATCAGGGATCAGTAGCTCAATGGTGCAGTGTGGGCTGCGCTTTTTGATCTCGCGTACCAGGGCGGCAAACTGGCCGGCACCACCGTCGGGCAGGTCGTCACGGGTCACCGACGTAATAACGGCATGGTTGAGCCGAAGTTCTGCGATCGCCTGGGCGACCTTTTGCGGCTCCCGGGGGTCGGGCGCTTCGGTTGGATGGTCGCCTATGTTGCAGAATGAGCAGGTGCGGGTGCAGCGGTTGCCCAAAATCATGAAGGTTGCCGTGCCCTTGTTCCAGCATTCCCCCTGATTGGGACAGGCAGCGCTGCGGCAAACGGAATTTAATCCCTGCAGGCGGTGGTATTGGTCGATGCGGCGATAATTTTCACCGGCCGGGAATGTAACTTTCAACCAGTCCGGTTTGGCGATGCCGTTCTGTTTCAAAGCAACCTCATCTATAGCAGTTGTATACTTTTCCCATCCTAAACTGAAAAGGCCCGGCGGTGCTACTTACGCCGAACCTTTTTAGCAATTCAAGTCACTGATCTAAACAGATCAGACCGGCTCAAAGTTCGATTTGTCGACTCCGCATAAAGGACAGACCCAGTCTTCAGGGATATCTTCAAATGCGGTCCCCGGCTCAATACCACCGTCAGGATCGCCAACTTCCGGATCATAGATGTAGTTGCACACAACACAGCGGTAATTCTGCATGATAGTTCTCCTTGTTGCTCAGTCAATGGCTAAAGGGTGGAGTGAAAAACCGTCGCAACAAATAACAGGTTCGGCAAATTATTACAATCCCGGTTGCAATTTTATCGATCGATTCAAGGGCGCTCTTGCCTGGACACTGGCAGATCAGGTTTTGGTGTAGAGTACTGCAATTCCACGGGCGATTTCGTTACCTAAAGCTTTCAGACTGTGAGGTTCGTTGGAGTCCCAGTAGACCGAATCGCCGGCTTCGAGAAGGTAGGTGTCGTTGCCGTGTTGTAATTCCACCTGACCTTCCAGGATATAAAAAAATTCTTCTCCGGGATGGCGCACCGGTTGTGATTGCTCCGTACGGCTCGGGTCAAATTCCACCAGGAAGGGCTCCATGTGCTTGTGTTGTTTACCGTAGGCCAGGGAGTGATAGAAATAGGGTTGTGGCTTGCCGCCGTGACTCGGGCGACGGCTCATGCGATCGGCTTCTCCAGCTTTAACCACCAGGCATTTGCGGGTATCGTCTTCCTCTTCAAAAAATTTCTGCAATGGGACATTCAGCGCTTTGGCAATCCGCAGCAGGGTTGCCAACGGCGGGATCACCTGGTCGTTTTCGATCTGCGATAACAGCGGTTTGGAAAGCTCCGTGGCTACGGCCAGATCCTGGAGAGTCATCCTTCGAACCTGGCGCAGGTCGCGGATGGTCTGTCCGATTTTAAGTTCTTTTACTTCAGCTCTGAAGGCGTCCATTGATCCCCAGTATATCCCGGTGGTTGAGCGTGGCAAAGCGCCAATCTGTTGGTACGTTCTGTTGTTTAAACCGGTGTGTTTGTTGATGGAAGCTAACTTTTAGCCTGCCAAGCGGGCTGTCGTCAAGTGTTGTAATGCCCATAAAGATACCGAAAGCATAGCGAATAACGACTGGAGTGTGTTAAAAAACTTGTCAGCTTAAGGTTTTTTCCAGTTGGCGAAAAAAACCGGTTTGATGGAGCATATCATGCAAAGAAGAGAGGGTCTTGAGCCGATCGAGGCCATTCTGTTTGATCTCGATGGCACCTTGTTGCGGGTGCAGATGGAGCACTTTATCCCCCGTTATGTGGAGCGCCTCGCTGCTTATTGTTCTCCCCATATCAAGCCCCGACGTTTTGCCCGCGCGATGCTGGATGCCATTCGCCGGTTGATCACTGAAGAGGGGGATGGTCAGGTCAGTAATGAACAGCGCTTGTTTACTCTGCTTAACCAGCAGTTGGGCATTGCCGAGTCCCTGGTGCTGGAGAGCCTTGCGCATTACGCCGAGCATCATCTTGATGAATTACAACCTCTGGTTCACCCGATTCCTCTGGCCCAACAAATCGTCAACGATTGCCACCGTCGCGCTATCCCCATGGTGCTGGCCACCAATCCGGTGTTCCCGCGCTTTATGATCGAGGCGCGGATGGCCTGGGCTGAACTCGATAAGGGTTTGTTTCGTCATCTGACCAGCTATGAGAACAGCCGTTACTGCAAGCCTCAGGCCGGGTACTTTGCAGAAATTGCCGCGTTGATCAATGTGCCGCCCGAGCGTTGCCTGATGGTCGGCAACGACAGCAGTCATGACCTGGCGGCAACGGCAGTTGGCATGCAGACTTTTCTGGTCGATACCTGGCTGGTAGAGCGCAACGAGAAAAAATGGCCCTGTCATTACCGTGGTGATCATCGTGCCTTGCAGATATTTCTCGAACAGCTGTAGGTTATCATCTCCAGTAACAAGTATCTGATTTCATCAAAACCCATTTGCCAAGGACATATCAATGACCAGATTGACACAGGAGATGCTTTACCAGGGACGCATTTTTGATATTACCCGCGAACAGCATCGGATGCCCGACGGGCGCGAATCGACCTTTGAATTTCTCCGTCATCCGGGCGGCTGCGCCGTGCTGCCGGTGATGGCTGATGGGCGCTTGCTGCTGATCCGCCAGTTTCGCCCCTCCATCGGTGATACCATTTGTGAAATCCCCGCCGGACGCCTCGAACCGGGCGAAGATCCGGCAGGCTGTGTGCGTCGTGAACTGGTGGAAGAGGTGGGATATCACGCCGCCGGGCTGGAGAGCCTGGGCTTTATCTACAGCAGCATCGGCTTTTGTGATGAGAAGATTTATCTCTTTGTCGCGACCGACCTTGAGCAGACTGAAACCGCCCTCGAGCCGGATGAGTTTATTGAACCGCTGGTGGTTGATCTGGAAACTGCTTTGGCGATGATTACTGCAGGAGCGATCACCGATGCCAAAACGCAGGTCGCCCTGCTGCGTTATGCCTTGAACAAGAGGGTCTGATGCTGAATCAATCTCTATGCGCCATGGATATTTCAACCCTGCCATTTAATCGTACCTGTCTTGATGGTTATTTTGAACTGTCAACCCCTGATCGAGATCCCGGAGGTGACGGGGTCTGGGTCCTGCTGCAGGGGATGCGGCTGTTCACTCTGGAGGGGATGCCGGAACAGCTTCCCGGTGGCGACTGTCCGATTTCATCATTGGCGGGTAGTAGCCTGTATCTGGGGCAGTGGCAAGAACAGCCCTGTCGTCTGGTGGCGGTCCCGCAAGATGCCGACCTGCCGGCAACGCTTACGTCCCATCATCTGCGGGCAAGTGAATCAACCCTGCCGGCGTCCCTGTCCTCTCTGGGCGGGCTTGGTCTGATGATCCTGCACTGGGAGATGACCAGTCGCTACTGCGGCAACTGCGACGGCAAAATGGAACGATTGGCCGGTGAGTGGGGTAAATTCTGTGTGCAGTGTGGTGCCCATCATTTTCCCCGTATTCACCCGTGTGTCATTGGTCTGCTTGTGCGCGACGATCAATTGCTGCTGGTCCGCAAGGGAGACTGGGCTACCGGGCGTTACGGGTTGGTGGCAGGGTTTGTCGAGTTTGGCGAATCGCTGGAAGAGGCGATGGCGCGCGAGGCTCTTGAGGAAACCGGTATCAGTATTACCAATATCCGTTACCTGGGCAGTCAGTCCTGGCCTTTTCCGAGTCAGTTGATGTGTGGTTTTGTCGCAGACTATGCCGGCGGCGAGATCGAACTGAGGGATAAGGAACTGTGCGCAGCTGATTGGTACCGGTTGGATCAACTGCCGATCCTGCCACCATCACGCAGTATCGCCCGCTATCTGATTGATCGCGCGAGTCAGTTTATCGACTGCTGAACAGCTACAATATTTGACGAAAAACCGACATCAGGGCATTGGCATGTCATGTGAGCAGGCCCTTGCCACTGCCCGACAAGTGGGAATAGATCGGTGTATGGCTGCGGTGCTATTCTGTTGCTGAAGAAATAGTTCACGGGGTTTTGTTCACAAAATCGTACCAAGGGTGGCCTCTGTGCCTATGTCGTTGAATAGTAGCATGGTAAAAATGGCTTCCCTAAGAATGGAAGAGGCAAATGGCTTATAAAGACAAAACCATTATCCGGACTGACGATGTCAGCGTCCGTCAGATGTTTCTTGAGGTCGGAGCAGAGGTTCCCTGGCACGTTCATACCCAGGTGGTTGATACCATGTATTGCCTTCAGGGGGAGATGAAAGTCGAACTTGCAGATCCACAGGAAACAACAGTCCTCAGCGTGGGTGAACGTTGTGAAATCAGCGTTGGGCGCCCGCATCGGGTCAGCGCAGCAGGCACTGAGCCGGTCAGCTATCTGTTGATCCAGGGAGTGGGAAAATATGATTTTCAGAAAATATGAAATAACCGCAAAAAGAAGGAGAAATGACGGTGAAATTATGGATACTGGTGGTGGTCGTACTAACCGGGGCAGGTGTTTATGTGCTGATGACTAGCCGTTCTGCTGATTATCTTGAACTGACGGCCCCCGAAGCGCAGCGTCTTGTAGCGGCCGGAGATGTGACCCTGATTGATATTCGTACCCCGGAGGAGTGGCGTCAGACCGGGGTCCCCCGAAATGCGAAGCTGGTCAATATGGTGCATCCGGGTGGCGTGGACGGTTTTGTCAGTGAGATCCTTGATCAGGTTGATGGCGACGCAGATGCGCCGATCGCGCTGATCTGTCGCACCGGCAATCGCACAACCCAGGTTCAGCGTTTGCTGGTAGCGCGTGGCTTCGGTCAGGTTTACAACATCAGCGAAGGGATGGTTGGCAGCTCCGCCGGACCCGGTTGGCTCAAGCGTGGGTTGCCGATTGAGCCTTATCCCAATCAATAGTCACCATGGGTTCTTCTCGATTGATGAGTGGTTTAGAATGGATTTTGATATTGTAACTGCTTCAATGTCGTAACTACCGTATCCCAATCTACATCGTCGGTCAGGTGACACCAGCTTAGTCGCAGCGCCGAGGAGGACTCTGCTTCACTGCACCCCATGGCATTGAGAACGTGACTGGGGGCGGTATGATGGCTGGTGCAGGCGGAGGTGCTGGAAATGGCGATGACTTTTGCCAGGGCGCGAATGGCGGTGACGGAGGGGATGCCCGGCAGGGAGATGTTGATAACGTGGGGCAAGCAGTATGCCGGATCCCCATTTATTACCGGCAGCAGCGGTGCCAGCGCGCTCAGTGCCCGGGCGCGGATATGGCGGACTTTTTCCAGCCGCTCGCTATGATCCCGCAGGGCACAGCGGGCCGCTTCACCCAGGCCGGCAATTAGAGCGACCGGCAGGGTGCCGGGTCGCAACCCCTGTTCCTGGTCGCCGCCAAACATCAAGGGTTTTAACGGCGGCGGTTCGCTATGGCGCTTGCGGGTAATCAGGGCGCCAATCCCTTTCGGACCGTAAATCTTGTGGCCGCTGATACTGATCAGATCAATGCGCGGATGGGTGATACTGTCAAGTTCCTTACCGAACCCCTGGGCGGCATCGACATGCCAGAAGGCCGAGTGGTCAGCCAAGACCTCGGCAATCTCTGCCAAGGGCTGAATCATCCCGGTTTCGTTGTTGACCTGCATGGTTGACACCAGCAGGGTGTCGGGGCGCAGGGCTTTGCGCAGTGCGGCGATGAGAATGCGGCCGTCGCTGCCGACCGGGATCACGGTCAGCTCGAAACCGGTTTTGGTCAGGGCTTCAAGCGGTTCCAGCACGGCTTTGTGTTCGATGGCACTGCAGATCAGGTGGCGCCGACCAGTTTTCAGGCCGTACTCACGCAAACCGAGAAGGGCCAGATTGTTTGCTTCGGTGGCGCCGCTGGTGAGGATGACATCATCGCGTCTTGTTTTGACCAGTTTAGCTATCTGGCCCCGGGCATGGTCGACTGCCATGCGCGCAAAGCAGCCGTAGTCGTGGATGGGACTGGCGGCGTTGCCGTAGTCTTCTTCTGTGAACCGTCGAACGATCTGTGCTACAGCGGGTTCAACGGGGGTGGTCGAGGCACAATCAAGATAGATACTCATAGTTGAAACCATAGAGGATATTTGATGATTGTGCAATATGTTGAGTGCTGCAATGAGGTCTGGCCGGCGTTACTTTGTTGACAGTGGGATGATCAAGGGATAGAAGAGCGGTGTCAATTTTTAACACCGGCGACATGAAGGGCTAACGGTGGATATTCTTCAGATTATTGTTCTTGCTGTATTGCAGGGGGTCACCGAATTTCTCCCTGTTTCCAGTTCAGCCCACCTGATTCTGGTGCCGGTGTTGACTCCCTGGCAAGATCAGGGGTTGGGCTTTGATATTGCTGTCCATGCCGGCACTCTGCTGGCCGTGGTGATCTACTTCCGCCATGATCTGATGCAGATGGCGACAGAGTGGAGCCGCTCCCTGGTGACCGGAACGGTGACCCCCGCAGCACGGCTGGCCTGGGGGGTGTTGCTGGCGACGATCCCGGTGGGGCTGGCGGGGATCACCTTAAAGGGGTTTATCGGGGTCCACCTGCGTTCGCCGCTGCTGATTGCTGTCGGCTTGATTGCGTTCGGTTTGTTGTTGGGGTGGGCCGACTGGCGCCGTCGCGGCGAGTTCGATGTCTACCGTTTAACCTGGCTGGGGATGCTGTTGATTGGCTGCGCCCAGGCCCTGGCTTTATTTCCCGGAACATCGCGCTCGGGAATTACCATCACCGCCGCTTTGTTGCTCGGCTTGAATCGTGAGGCGGCCGCGCGTTTCTCGTTTCTGCTGTCAATTCCGGTGATCTTTCTCGCCGGCGGGTTGCAACTTGTGGATCTGTTCCGTTCTGCCGCAACTCCCGATTGGAACGCTCTTCTCCTCGGGGTGCTGTTGTCGGCTGTCAGCGCCTTTGCGTGTATTCACTACTTTATGGCGTTTATCCGCCGTATCGGCATGCAGCCCTTTGTCATCTATCGTGTTGTCCTCGGGGTGATTTTAATCGCCGTTTTCTGGTGAGGTGCCGGGACTTTCAGGTTGATATTCCTCATCCTCTTCCGCCATCAGTGGGGTTCTGGTGCGTTTTTCAACTGCTATCGCTCCGTTTATTTCTTTGCTGCTTGCCGCACCTAATTCGGTAAATTTTCTCGCGGTAACCAGTACTCTGCTGTCCAGCGAGGCCATCCCTTTATTGTAGCTGTCGACGGCTTTATCCAGACTTTTGCCCATTTGCTCAAAATGCTGGTGCATGGTCGCCAGCCGCTCGTGGATTTCCTGTCCCAGACGGCTGATAGCCAGGGCATTGGCGGTCAGTTTGTCTTCGCGCCAGCCGTACGCAACCGAGCGCAGCAGGGCAATTAGGGTGGTCGGGGTGGCCAGTAGCACTTTGCGCTCAACGCCTGCTTCAATCAGGGCGGGATCGACGCTCAAGGCCGCTGAAAAAAAGGATTCGCCGGGCAGGAACAGGACAACGAACTCGGGAGTCGGCTGAAACTGATCCCAGTATTGTTTGCCCGAGAGCTTAATAATGTGGTTACGGATATGCCGGGCATGGTGGTTCATGGCCTGGGCTTGCGTTTTTTCATCGTTAGCTTCAATCGCCTCAAGATAGGCCATCAGTGGTGCT
This sequence comes from Pelovirga terrestris, assembly GCF_014773365.1. Taxonomy (GTDB): domain Bacteria; phylum Desulfobacterota; class Desulfuromonadia; order Desulfuromonadales; family Geopsychrobacteraceae; genus Pelovirga; species Pelovirga terrestris. The sequence goes on along the minus strand of NZ_JACWUN010000003.1, from coordinate 59,472 downwards.
TTAGCATCGATAACGATATTTCGGCTATTGGGGAGTCGGACAATCATGTCCGGGCGTGCCCGCCCGTCAGCGGAAGATTCCTGCTCCACAAAGTCACAATAATCCAGCATTCCTGCCATTTCGACGACCTTGCGCAGCTGAATTTCCCCCCAGCGGCCGCGTACGGTGGGGGTGCGCAGGGCTTTTACCAGGTTGCCGGTTTCCTCTTCGAGTTTGAGCTGACTGCCGAGCAGGGATTTGACCTGTTCATCCAGGCGGGCATAGGCACCGCTGCGGGCTTGCTCCAGTTGGGCGATTTTGCCATTAACCTGGGTCAATGCTTCCTTTAACGGTTGCACCAGTTGGTCGATCGCGCTCTGACGCTGTTCCAGTTCCTGGCGGGCCTGACCCTGGTGTTGCTCCAGGGTTGCTTTAGCCAGATCCAGGAAGTTACGGTTGTTAGCGGCGAGGGCCTGGCTCGATAGATGTTGGAAGTTTTTCTCTGAGCGTTGACGGATCTCTTCCAGCAGATCCAGCTTCTCCAGCGTACTGTTCTTCTCCGCTTCCAGTTGTGCTTCAAGCCGCGCCAGGCGTTGCAGTGCTTCTCCCCGGGCCTGACGCTCATCGGTCAGACGTTGTTGACTACGCCTCAGAGTCAGTGTCACTCCCAGCAGCCCCCCGCACAAAAGACCGGCAAGAAAAATCAGGACAATCAGTGCTTCCGGACTTTGGATTATTGACACAAAAAACTCCTTGGTAACAACAATGGCAACGGTGAAGATGGTAAAATAGCAAATGGGTAACCCAATCCACAAGAAACTTGTATATCGGCTGATTTCTTCAACCTGTGCCCGATTGTTTGGGGCAATGGTTTTATGTTAGGATAGACCAAAATATTCAGCGCAGGAATGAATCAAAGACCATGGAAAACGCAGATACCAACACCAGCAACAAAATCGGGAGTCGGGTAGCCACCGAGAAAAAAACACAGACTCCGTCGTTGTTTAAAGTGCTGATGCACAATGATGACTACACCACGATGGAATTTGTCATCGACGTGTTGCAGGAGGTGTTTAACAAGTCAGCTACCGAGGCGGAAAAGATTATGCTGACTATTCATTTTCAAGGGGTGGGCTACTGTGGAACCTTTCCTTATTCGATTGCGGAAAGCAAGGTTGACCGGGCGCGGTTAAAAGCGCGTAAAGCCGGATTTCCACTACGCTGTTCCCTCGAAGAAGCTTAAAGGTGACGATTCAGCTCTATCCTTGCCACAGGATTCCCGATCCGGTGCTGAACAGATACGCTTAAAGATGTACCCTTAAGATGTTTTACTTTTTGCTAAAGCAGCGAGCTTAGAAACGGCAGGTATTATGTTCAGTCAGGATGTCCAGATCGCTTTTACTCTTGCGGTGCGTGAAGCTCAGCGCCGTCGCCATGAGTATCTTACCACCGAACACGTACTCTATGCCCTGCTGTTTGAAGAAGCGGGGCAGCAGATATTGCTTGCCTGCGGTGGCGATACAGATGAGCTCAAACACCAGCTGGAGCATTTTTTTGATGCCCACCTTGAGCACTTGGCCGAGGGGGTTGAAGATGAAGATGTGCCGCGCCAGACCCTGGCGCTGCAACGGATGCTGCAGCGTACCGTGATGCACATGCAATCCGCCCGTCAGACCGAAGTTGGCGTGGGTGACCTGCTGGCGGCGATCCTTGAAGAGGAGAATTCCCACGCCTGTTTTTTCCTCCAGAATCAGGGGATTGAGCGGGTTGATCTGCTCGATCATATCTCCCATGGACGGGCCAGTGCGACCAGTAATCCCAAACCGGGTGAGCGTCCGGTAGAAGGGCCTCCTTCGGAACGGGCAAAGCCGAAACAAAAGCCGGTCGATCCCCTTGAGGCCTTTACCATCAACCTGATTCAACGTGCCCGCCAGGGGAAGATTGACCCGCTCATCGGTCGTGGCGAAGAGCTCGAGCGGGCGATACTGGTGCTGTGTCGGAGGCGTAAGAACAACCCCCTGTTTGTTGGCGAGCCGGGGGTCGGTAAAACCGCCATGGTAGAAGGTCTGGCCTTGCGGGTCTCACAGGGCGAGGTGCCGGAACTCCTGAAAGACAGTGAGATCTTCACCCTCGATATGGGTGCCTTGTTGGCCGGCACCAAATTCCGGGGTGATTTTGAGGAACGTCTCAAGGCGGTTGTTGGTGCCTTGCAGAAGCGCGAGCGGGCGATTCTGTTTATTGATGAAATTCATACGATTGTCGGTGCCGGCGCGACCAGTGGCGGTTCCCTTGATGCGTCCAATATTCTGAAACCTGCGCTGGGCAACGGCGAACTGCGCTGCATCGGTTCAACCACCTACGAGGAATACCGTAATCTGTTCAGCAAGGATCGTGCCCTGTCACGGCGTTTTCAGAAAATTGACTTGCATGAACCAAGCAGTGAAGAAACTATTGCTATTCTGCGTGGTCTGCGTTCCCACTACGAAGGGTATCATAAGGTCAGTTATTCCGATGAGGCCCTTGAATCGGCGGTCAAACTGGCGGTCAAGCATCTTCCTCAACGTCATCTGCCCGATAAGGCCATCGATGTTATTGACGAGGCTGGGGCCCAACACCGTCTCGACGGTTCTCCCGATCGTCCTGTCGGCGTTGACGAGATTGAGCGGGTGGTGGCGCGGATGGCGCGGGTGCCGATCAAATCGATCAGTGGCAGCGACCGTCAGCGTCTGCGTCATCTGGAGCGCGATCTCAAGCGGGTAGTATTCGGTCAGGATCCTGCGATTGATTCGTTGGTGCGAGCGATTCATCGGTCCCGTGCCGGCCTCGGTCATCCGGAAAAGCCGGTTGGATCCCTGCTCTTTACCGGCCCCACCGGCGTGGGTAAAACCGAAGTTGCCAAGCAGTTGGCGAGTCAACTAGGGGTTAAGTTCTTACGCTTTGACATGAGTGAATATATGGAGAAGCATTCGGTCGCTCGACTCATCGGTGCTCCTCCCGGTTATGTCGGCTTCGATCAAGGTGGTCTGCTGACCGAGTCTGTTGGCAAAAATCCCTGGTCGGTACTGCTTCTCGATGAAATCGAAAAGGCCCATCCGGATCTATTCAATATCTTGCTGCAGGTCATGGATCACGGCACCCTGACCGACAACAACGGCAAAGAAACCGATTTTCGTAACGTAATTCTGATTATGACCAGCAATGTTGGCAGTCGCCAGATGAATGTTGTCCCCATTGGCTTTGGTGATCGCTCTACCGCGGCTCCCAAAGCTGCTCTGGAAAAAGCCTTTACCCCGGAGTTCCGTAACCGTCTGGATGCTGTTATCCATTTTTCACCACTCGATCAGACTGTGATGCTCCAGGTTGTTGATAAATTCCTGGTCGAGTTGTCTGCGCAACTGGCGGAAAGAGAAGTGCACTTGAAGGTCTCCCCGGCAGCCCGAAAGGCACTGGCCAAGCAAGGCTATGATCCCTTCTTTGGTGCTCGCCCTCTGGCACGCCTGATTCAATCAGAGCTGAGCGACCCGTTAGCCGGAAAAATTCTGTTTGGTGAGTTGAAACAGGGTGGTGAAGCGCGGGTTGGTATCCGTGGAGGTACCTTTACCTTCAGTTTTCACTGACCGTTTTCATGCCGGTACTGCTTGATCGCGAGCTCTGGTTTCCGCCTGTGGATCGTGCCCATGAGTCAGGGTTGCTGGCTATTGGCGGCGACCTTTCTGCCGAGCGCTTGCTGCTGGCTTACAGTCTGGGGGTTTTCCCCTGGTACAACCCGGGAGAGCCGATCCTCTGGTGGTCTCCTGATCCGCGCTGTGTCCTTTTTCCCGACCAATTTCACATCTCTCGCTCCCTGCGGCGTGTGCTGCGCAAGCATCCCTATCGCTTGAGTTTTAACGAAAATTTTGCTGCGGTGATCTATTGGTGTCGGCGTCTGCGGGCCGGGCCGGGCGGCCATGGCACCTGGATTACCAACGAGATGAAAAACGCCTATCAGCGTTTACATCAGCTCGGTTTTGCCCATTCGGTGGAATGCTGGGAAGGGGAGAACCTGGTTGGCGGACTCTACGGGATCTGCATCGGTCGTTGTTTTTTTGGTGAATCGATGTTCAGTCGCAAAGATAACACCTCAAAGATTGTTCTCTGTCATCTGGTGGAACACCTGCGCCGGCGTCAATTTGAATTGATTGATTGCCAGCAGACCACCGATCATCTCCTGAGTTTTGGCGCCTGCGAGATTTCCCGCAAACAGTTCGCCAGCCACCTGCACCAGGCGTCCGTACCCCCTTACGGCCCGTTGGTCAGTTTATTTTCTCCTGAGTGATCTCAAAACTAACATAATACAAGACTTGACATTAACTGGGCATGTGTCTAATGTCGACATTCGACGACGGAGGTGTTATGGTGATTGTTAAAAAAACCTACAAGGATCAGGTGATCGATCATATTTATCAGATGCTCCTTGCTGATCAACTCAAGCCGGGTGATCGTCTCAAGGAGAGTTTGCTGGCGCTGGAGATGGGTATCAGTCGTGCCCCTATCCGTGAGGCATTGAAAGAACTAATGACCCTCGGACTGATCGACTACAAGCCCCAGATCGGTAATTTTCTTCCGGTGATGACCCCCAAGCAGATTATCGACAGCTATACCACCAGGGGGGTTCTTGAGGGGTATGCTGTGATGTCGGCCAGCGAACACTTTACCCGCCAGGAGCTGGAACGCCTTGATCGTTTAGTTGATGATATGGGGCAGGCAGCCAGAGATGGTGAGCATAAACAGGTTGTTGATATCGGTGGTGAGTTCCATGATTTTCTGGTTGCCCGCAGTGATAATCAGCAGCTGCTGGAATATTCCAGCCGCCTGAGTATGAAACTTCACGTTCTGTTTTACAAACACTGGGGAATGCTTTATCGGCCCGATGAAATTGAACAACGTCACCGTGCTATCGTTACCAGCATCAAAGCGCAGGACAAGACACGGATTGAGCAGGTTGTCCGCGCTCATTATGTCGAGACCGGTTCTAAAATTGTTGCGGTACAGGCGCTCAATTCGGTCACAGTCATTTGAGTAACAACAGTAGGGAACTGCGTAAGGTTGTTTATTAACCCCTAACAGTGGTCACAATGAGGTGACCTGGAGGATGAACACATGGCAGAAACATGGATGGAGCAAGTTCGTAACGAAGTAAGAACCCTGGAACAACTGGAACAGTATATCGATGTGAGCGATGATGAACGCCACGCCATTACGACTCTTAAAACGCGCTGGGGTACGACTCCTTATTTCGCGTCCTTGATGGATAAAGATGATCCCACATGTCCGATTCGTATGCAGGTGATCCCTTCCATGAAGGAACAGGTCAACGAATTCGGTATGAAGGATTACCTGATGTGGAAAGAAAATCGTGCCACTGATGAGGTGCGTCCCGACAGTATCGCCCGTCAATACAAGGATCGTATCGCCTTTACCGTGACGGAAGTGTGCGGGATCTATTGCCGGCACTGTTTCCGTAAAGAACTGGTGGTCGATCAGGACCTGAAACTGCGGTTTGACGTTGAGGAGGGTCTGGAGTGGATTCGTGAGCACCCGGAAATTCGTGATGTCCTGGTGACTGGTGGCGATCCGTTGCTGCTGTCCGATGAAAAACTGAGCTATCTGATTGGCGCTCTGCGTGAGATCCCTCACGTCGAGATGATTCGTATCGGCTCACGTTTGCCGATCGTTTTGCCGCAGCGGATTACCGAGGGTCTAAAAAAAGCCATCGGCGGTTTTCACAAGGTGCCGGTTTGGATCAATACCCAGTGTAACCACCCCAAGGAGATTACCGCAGAAACCGAGCGCGCTGTTTTTGAGCTGCTCAGCTGCGGGATCAACGTCGGCAATCAGGCGGTGCTGCTCAAAGGGATCAACGATGATGTGCCGACGTTTCGGGAGCTGCACCAGAAGCTGCTGCGCACCCGCATCCGCCCCTACTACGTTTTCTACTGCGAGCCGGCACCGGGAATCGATCATTTCCGCACCCCGGTGGAAAAGGGTGCGGAATTGATTCGGGATGCTCTGCGGGGTCATACCACCGGTCTGGCTCAGCCCATGTACGTGCTGGCCACCAATATCGGCAAGATTCCGCTGATGCCTGATTACTACATTGTCGACAAAAACGACAAAGAGTATACGTTGCGCAACTATAAAGGGGAAACGACAAAAATCCCCAATATGCCAGCGTAGATCGTATCCGTTGAGCCCGGTTGTCGGCATGTTTGCCGCCAACCGGTTTTTTTTGCTCGATAGAACAACCAACAGGATCAATGATGATCAGGTTGTAATATTCTTCATGGGAGAAGAAACGATGAGCGGCGCAGATATCAGTGCGATCAAGGATCAGTTAACGCAGGCTTATACCACGAAAATATTTTTCACCGACCTCAATGGGCGGTCGAAAAACCTTGCTATCAATCCGCAGGATATTGACACCATTATTGCTCAAGGTGTTGGTATCGACGGTAGTTCGATTGCCGGGATCGCTACGGTTGACAACAGTGACCGTATGTTAAAGCCGGTGCCGGAAAGTTTTCGCCTGGTTGACTTTGGTGATCGCAAGATCGGTTTTTTTGTTGGACAGATTTTTAATCAGGATGGCTCACGCTCCAGTGTCGATCCGCGCTACGCCCTTGAGCGGGCAGTAGAAAAGGGGGTCAACGAATATCAGATGCAGTTCATGCTGGGGCCCGAGCATGAATTTTTCCTGCTCAACGGCGATGAAATCCACAGCGATATCCATACCGATAAACTTGGTTATTTCGGCTCCTCTCCTGGTGATATTGGTGAGATCGTCAGGCAGGAAATCGTCAATGTGCTGGGAACGTGCGGCGTCAAGTACGAAAAGACCCATCACGAAGTCACCTCATCGCAACATGAGATCAATCTCGAACCGGGTGATCCGTTAACGATAGCCGATCGCACCATCCTCTTTGATTTCGTCACCAAAGAGGTGGCTGCCCACTATGGTCTGCACGCTACCTTTATGTCCAAGCCCTTTACCGGCTTTAACCGTAACGCCTTTCATATCCATCTCTCTTTCACGGATCTGGAGGGCAAGAGTCTTTGTTACGATGAAAACTGCGAGCATCATTTAAGTCCCCTGTTGATGAATTTTGTCGGTGGGGTTATTGGCCATGCGCGGGAGGCGTCGATTGTTTTCGCAGCGACTTTTAACTCCTATAAAGCCTACGTCCTCGACAAGGAGGCCCCCATCGTACGGGGTTGGGGGCTGCGTAACCGTAGTTCGATGATCCGCATGCCCCATGCCACCAGCCCCAAGGCAACACGCATGGAATTACGTTGTCCTGATGCCACCGGCAATGTCTATCTGCAGTTTGCCGTGCTGATTTTTGCCGGTCTTGATGGGATTAAAAATAAAGCCGACGCCGGTCCGGCTGATGTCGGTAGTGCCTATAAAAAACCAACCGGTGAGCGCCCCAAGGTGCTGGATCGTCGCTTTATTCCGCGTGATTTTTTCCCGGCGTTGATGGAGGCAGAAAACAGCACCTTCATGCCTGAGGTGTTAGGCGCCGATCTGTTCGATAATTACATGCGCATCAAAATGACCGAGTGGGAAGATCACCGCACCACCATTACCGACATGGAGCACCGCAAGTATTTGAATATCTGATGTTGCAAAGGAAAGCTGACAGGTTAACTTAAAGGGCTTCAACCACTAATGGCGAAGCCCTTTACTGTTTGCTTAAAGGATGGAGCAGCTCAACGGAAAAATGACAGCCCCAAACGGAAAACTTCGCTTCGTTCTTTATAATCGACCAGGCTTTCAGCCAAGCTGTTGCTGTATTGCAGGTGCAGATAGACGTTCAGGTTGTTGCCGATCAGGCGGTCGATAGGATAGGTCAGGTCGGTCTGAACCGAGGTGCCCTTGCGGGCAAAGCGCAGGTTGGTGGTCAGCATCAGGCTGTGGGCCCGGCCGATGCGGGTTTCCAGTTCAACGTGGCCGCGGTAATCGGGCAGGTCGGGGTTGGTGTCATCCTCGTTATTGACATAAACCAGAAATTTGGGGCTGATCATGATGCCCAGACGTGATGCCTGATGGTAAAAAACCGCCATCGGTTTGAGATAAAAGTAATTAGTGCTGCGCGAACTGCTGCCATCGCGGCCGTTCGATTCATGGGACAGGCCGGAGCGCACAAAAAAGCCGGCCATAGCATCCAATCGGCTTAAGTTTTCCGTCTGAAACATCAGCTGCGGTTTGTAGCTGGTGTCGTTAAAAGGGATGGAGTCGGAGTCCAGGTCCCAGAAAGATGTCTGGGTATAGGCAAAGAATAGGCCACTGAGCCACGGATACTTTTGACTTAAAGTGCCACTGCGATTGAGCAGACGGTACTTGAAACTCAGTTGAAAGGTGCTCTTGGATGGATCACTGCCGACCAGAAAGTAGATTGGTTCATAAGTGAACAGGTCAGCGGTGTAGGACTGATAAAGGGATTCCATATCCTTGAGGGACCGATAGGTCACAGTTGCAGAACCGTTACCATCGCCGGCATTGGCAGCCTCAGCCAGATGCAATGCGGGCTCGACGTTGATACGGGTGATGGCATCGGGGTACTCGGCCAGTCGGACGTCGAGGATTGCGGATAGGTCCTGCGGCAGAGCCAGCTGGTACTCAAGGCGGTAAAATTGGCCGGGCAGCAGTTCAACCATTGGTGTTTCTGTCGTGGCATGGGCGTCAAGCAGGCGCGTCGTGCCGCTGTGGTTGATCAACTCCAGCATGAGAGAGGGTGGAGGGGAAAGGGGTAAGATCTCGATGGTTTCATTGTGGTAGTAAGCGAACAGGCTTGCGCTCTGGCCGGCGGTCAGCGATTGGGTTGGAAAACGCAGTAGTGGTATTGGTGTTTCTTGCGCAGCAGCAGGTGCAGAGAACAACAGGCAGGTCAGGGTGATCAACACCATGTGGTGGATCAGGGACGTACGGTGCCGAGGGTGAGAGTTTTTCATCATCAGATCTTTGGCCGATTAGAGGGTTTGGTTGGTGTTTAAGGCGCTTGTTGCTTTAATCAGTACCAGGGTCCGGTCATCATCAACCGTGCGATCGCCGCGAAACTGGTCAAGTTCAGCAAAAATCCGCTCGGCAATATTGTCCACCGGTAGCTCGGCTGATTGCCGCAGAATATCGCACAAGCGGCTGGTGCCGAATATTTCACCGGCGAAGTTATGGGTCTCCCAGATGCCGTCGGTACCAATCAGCAGAATGTCGCCGGGATTAAAATGGATAGCCGGCTCCATCTCGTAGTCGCCGGCGGCAATGATACCTAAAGGGATACCGGAACTCTGCAGTTCTACAATCTGACCCCCGGGGGGCTGTGCGCGATAGAGAAATACCGGTGCCTGACCGGCAGAAACCCAATTGAGGGTGCGCTGTTCAGGATCAAGGGTTCCGAAGAACAGGGTCATAAAGCTTGAATCATCAGTAGAACGACACAGCTGTCGGTTAACCTCTGCTGCCAGGCCGGGCAGGTCGGAGCTGTGATGATTAATCAGAGCATGCAGCATGCCGCGGGCGCTGGCCATCACCAGGGCGGCACCGATTCCATGCCCTGAAACATCACCGACCACAACGCCCAGGGTGGTATTGTCGGCTTCCTTCAGGGAGATGAAATCGTAATAGTCCCCTCCCGTTTCATCACAGTAGCGACTGACGCCGATCAGTTCAAAGTTGTTGCAGTGTGGGGTGTTGTGGGGCAGTAACTGTTGTTGAATCTCTTTAGCCAGAGCCAGGGACTGTTTGAGTTGCTCCCGCTCCTCGAGACGGCAGCCGAGGCCATTGAAGATTTCTCCGAGATTCTGCAGTTCGTCGTTGGTACGGATATCGACCCGTGCATCAAAATTTCCCTGGGTAAGTTGCTGCGCTGCGGTTGCCAGCTGGGTAATCGGATCAGTGACGCGGCGGGCGTGTCGCAGGGCCAGCAGTGACGCGGCGAGCACCGCAACCAGGGTCAGCAGGGCGCTGAACGAGAGCCCGAGGGTAATCTGGCGGTTAACCGCCTGGCGGGCTCGTGCCGCCGGAGCGATGACCTGTTCATAAGGAACCATGACCAGCGGGAAAGGAGAGGCGTCGGTGCTGACGCCATAGGCAAACAGTACCTCTTCGCCGGCATATTCGATCTTTCTGACGGCAGAGCGTCCCTGTAGTAAATCGTGGGCGACCGGTTCAAGCTGCGGGTCTGACAGATCAATGAATTCCGGGGTCAAGGGCATCGCCCAGTCGCGGGCAACGGCGTTGTCCTGATTGGTCAGGAGAATCTCAAGTTGCCTGGTCGGATCGCTCTGGTCGCTGTTGAGGCGCATGATCATGCTTCTGGTGACCCCATGCCATTGGGCGGGGATGTTCCAGTCGGTGAAAAGTTTGCGGTAATCGATGTCCAGAGCGGTGACTCCGAGCAATTCACCCTCATCATCATAGACCGGCTGCGCCAGGGTCAGGATCAGCGAACCGGTGGTAACATCGGTCAGCACCTGCTGCACGGTCCCGCCATTGATAACGGCCTGCTGATACCATTGGCGCCGGCGTGGATCGTAGTCTTCCGGGTATCCCCCCTTGCCGGGATAGCTCGAATGAACTCCAGTGGTCAGTGCCGTGTATTGCCACAGGAACAGATCCGGCTCGATCTGCTGCAAAGAGCGATAAATTCGGGTCATGTCGGCCAGCCGCTGGAGTTGATCGGCGACCTCAGCAGGGTTGGTATCCGCCGACAGATAGAAGACCTGATGGTTCCAGGAAACCGCCATTGGCTGTAATGAACCGTCCTGATCGCGACGCAAATGAAGAGGTGACAGACTTAAATCGGCCGGTTGTCTGAACGGATGATCAAAATCTCCGGCCAGGTACACCGGGGTTTGAAATTTGGGTTGTGGCGCAACAAAGGCCTGTCTCACCGCCTGAGCCTGGGCCTGCAGGGCAAAGCGCGCCATGGCATGATCACGACTGAGGATGCGACCATAATCATCGACCAGTACGTGCAGCAGATTGACAGCATTATCGTTGATCAGGGTATGGGTGTCCTCAGCCAGCTTGTTGCCATAGTAACTCACCAGGCTGCGTTGTGCGAGAAAGCTCAGTCCCAGGGGGAGCAGGGTGAACGTCAGGAGCAAAAGCAGCAGTTTGGTACGAAAATTCATGGTCTGGACACCTTTGTCGACAAGTTTTTTTGGGGTTTTTCCCTGCCAACAGATACAGTATACAGGTTTATTCTTTGAGCCAGTTGGAAATTCTGGTCTCTTCCGCTATCCAGTCAGGCGAAAGCCGGGTCCTTAGAAATGATTTTAACAGACTGTCGAACATTTGCTCACCTTCCAGTACGGCTGCCATTTTGGTCAGAAAGGCGGCTTCTGCCTCTGCTGCCGGATCACTGTCGGGATCTTTTTCCGGGCGCAGCATCGGCGTGAGAAAATTCCCGAAAGAAAAACGTTCACCTTTAAGGGTCAGTTTCCAGGCGCGTTCTTCGTCCTGGCGTAGATGGATAGTTGCCTCTTCAATCTGCTTTCCTTGATTCAGCGCGGCCTTGACCTCGAGGAAGTGATCCTGTGGTCCGGCCACCACAATCTTCTGCACCCCCTCCTGACCGCCACCCACCAGCACCAGGCGGTTATCGAGAAAAGCATGGAAGGGTTGCTGCTCAAGTAACGGACCGGGCAGGTTGATGCCATAGGTGGAGTCAGAGTTAAGGGTGCGGTAAAAAAGCCAAAAGAAAAAATCGCTGCCCAGCCAACGATTGGCCTCGATCTGTTCAAGGGTGCTGTCGGTTTGGGCCTGGTTCGCTTGGTCGAGGGATTCCTGCAGTTCTTCCGGCAATACCCGTGCGGCTCGCTCCAGTGGTGGCAGGAGCTGCAGACGCAGGCCGGGAAAGGTTTGGTGAAACAGGCTCTGGAAACTGTCGAGGGTGTTTTTTCCCAACGAACAGAAACGGATCAGCTGCAGATTGGTGTCCCAGATCAGATTGGTCACTGAAGGGGTCGGCAGAGTGCGGGCGAGAAGAACGTCGCGCGCCTGCTCGCGCAACTGTTCACGCTGGGATTTGGGGACCCGGTGATAGGTCGGATGAGCCGCCAGAAACTGCCCGCACAGGTGGCCAAAGTGGCGTTTGAGCAGCGCTCCCGGCACGCGCCGGCGATCCTGACGCAGGCTGAAACAGAAGTACTGATCACGGCGGTAGCTCTGGGGGGAGGTGAATTCGCTGTCGTCATCGTCATCAAAGGCGACCCAGCCGGTTGCCAGCTCTTCAGCCGATTGTTCGATGGAACGGAAGCCTTCAGTGACAAGTTTACTGCGGATCAGATCATCATTGCCCTGAAGTTCTTCGGCGCCTTTGACCTGGAAATAGCAAATACTGGTAGAGGCAGATAGAAAGCCCATGAAAAAAATCCTTTAGTGAGGAGATTAAAAAAACTGACTATTTCATCGACAACGAATGCGTGTCAATAAAACCGGGACAAGGCCGTCATCAGGCGTGATAGTAATAGTATTGCCCACTGTAGTCTTTGCGGAATTTGCGATTATGTGCGGCTAGTTGGCCAAGCAGATCGTGAAGTGTATCGCGGTCAAGCAATCCCTGTTCAACAAAATATTCCCCCAATTGCTGCTGGCGCGTGCGCTGGTAATAGAGCAGGGTGCGAACCTGCTGGGCAGTGAGCAGGCCCAGCTGCTCGGCCTTCTCACCAAAGCGCAAAGGTTTGCCACGGTGAGCAATGATCTGACGGATGTGGAAATCGTTCAGCCAGCCCCAGCGTTTGGCTATGTCACCCATCTGGGGACGTTGGCGGCGTTGGCTGGTGATGGCTGAAATCAGCTCCTTGAAGGGGACAATGCCCAGATAATAGAGGAACAGGCCGAACTGCAGCGGGTAAGGGGGGAGTCCCTGATGTGGCTGGTTGCTGTTGCGCCCCTGGGGTTTGGCGCGTGAGGCCTTTGGCCGCTGCTGGGCAGCCGGTGGTGTCCCGATTGACTTGTTGGTTTGCCGCAACTTGAGAAAATGCTGGATCGTTTGGTGGGCCTGATTGAGATCCTGAAACAGGTGGTGTTGTTTTTTTCTAATGTCTGCGGCGGCAACAGCAAAACGGTCAGGATGAAGTTCTTTGGCCTGGCGACGATAGGCCGATCGCACCCCGGAAGGTTGGAGATAGCTCAAAAAACTGCGGTTGACCTGAAGCTCAGGTCCGAAGAGGGTGCGACAGGCACGATAAACTTCGTTTTCACAGAGATGTGACATCACGTTGGTCCGGTAATTCAGGCAGTTCAAATAATCGATCAGGCGTTGAAACTTTTATAGCTTAGGCGTTCTGCCAAAACAAGAGCCCTTGCATCAGTCCGGTTTAAAAAAGCCTATTGTTTGTTTCTTCCAATGAAAGCGTCAATGCGATCCTGATCTTCCTTGAGAATATTGATAAAGCGCATGCCGGTTGTTGCGGCATCTTCGCCGATCATGCAACTCCAGACAACTTCAGCTATGCTGCAGACCGGTGGCTTGTTGTCATCAAGATGAACCAGAATCAGGCACAGATCCCCCTGATTGGCTGCCGGTTTCATGGCAAAGCGGATCCCGCCGGCACTGATATTGACGCGACAGGAGCGAAATCCCTGAAAAATCAGCGGCGCTTCCGGGCCATAGAGAACCGTGAGGTTTTTTTCCCAGATGGCGCGCATCGCCGGCAACGTCCTGGCGCCGCGACTGAAACGAATGCCTAAATCACAGTCGAGGCGTTCTTTGACGCGGCGCTGGAACAGCGACATGTCATAGTTGAGGATAATGGAAAATTGCTTGTTGCTGAGTTTTTTTTCAAGACGACCGCTGACGCGGGCACCCATTCCCATGACGTCAGTGGTGACTTCTACAACCGTTTCGGGGGAGATAGCGTAATGCTCAACTACCTCACTGCCATAGGGGGAGTTGACGATCAGCTGATTGCCCTCCACCCCTACCACTGAAACAATCAGCAGCTCAGTACGCCCGGTAGCCGATGATGGATCGTTCTGACGTTGCAGGACGAGTTGTTGATCGGTTTTGAAGTAACGTTTGAAATTCATCGGTATGTCCGTTTGCTCATCCAGGTTCTGACGGCTGATAGTCCCTCCATATTACATAAAAAAGGTCATGGGGAGTACGTATTTCTCTTTTTTCAGTAGCTGCAGATTGTTACAGTCAGTATTCATTGGTGCAGCAGTTTCTGTTGCTGAACAGGCAAAAGGTTTGATCATGAAAGATTCACCAAGAGATTGCTTCGCGGTTACGCCTCCTGGACTTGAGGCCATCTGTTTTCAGGAGCTTGTCAGGTTGGGTTTGCTTCCGCGGGAGCCGGTAACCGGTGGTGTCGGTTTTAGTGGCGGGGTCCGTGATATCTACCTGGCCAACCTCTGGTTGCGTAGCGCAAATCGTATTCTGGTGCGTCTGGAGACCTTGACGGCCCGCGATTTTCCGACCCTGTATCAGCGGCTGGTACGTCTGCCCTGGGGGCGCTACATCAAACCGGGGACGGCCTGCGATATTCGGGCGGTCAGTCAGCGTTCACGCTTATCACACACCGGGCGCATTGTCGAAGTCTGCCGGGAGGCCGTCAGGAAAGCACTAGGGTCATCGGTGGCGGGCTCCGGCCCGACGCAAATGGTCCTGTTGCGGGTCAATGATGACCAGGTCGAGGTTTCTATCGACAGTTCCGGTGAGCATCTGCACCGCCGTGGTTATCGCCAGGCACGTAGCGCCGCCCCCCTGCGTGAGAATCTTGCAGCGGCGGCCTTATTGACCTGTGGTTACGACGGCTCATCACCCCTGGTCGATATGATGACCGGTTCCGGTACCTTTGTGATTGAAGCGGGCCTGATCGCCGCGAACAAGGCCCCCGGCACGGGTCGCGATTTTGCTTTTATGCTCTGGCCCAAATACCGTGAACGGCTGTGGCATCAGATGCTACTCGAGGCAAAAAAAGGAGAACGTGGTGGTTATGCTCCGATTAAAGGTGTCGACAATAATCCCAAAGCAATAGCCGCTGCGCATGCCAATCTTGCCCGCGCAGGTCTTGGTGCCGGTATCGAGGTCTGTCACGCTAAACTACAGGATCTTGTGCCGTCAGGGACGACCGGTTTGTTGATCGGCAATCCGCCCTATGGTGCCAGGCTGGGAGGCAGTGCTGATTTACGGCCATTTTATCGTGATATTGAATATTTGTGTGGTGAGGTGTTCGCGAGCTGGAAATGTGCCCTGTTGTGTCCTGCCGTGGTTGCCGGACACATAAAAAAGCTTAAAATTCACCCGCTGCTGAATTTCTCCCACGGAGGCATCCGGGTTTCTCTCTATGTCAAGGAGCCGGGCAAATCTCCTTGACTTGTCCGGGCTTAAGAGTGTATAAGTCCCACCTCTTGCACCAGCACAAAGCTTTTGCAAAGATTGAGAAGAAAGTGGGGTGATTGTTCGTGGAAATCACTGTTATCGACGGCAACGTCGAAAAAGCGATTAAAGTCCTGAAGCGTAAGTTGCAGCAGGAAGGGCTTTTCCGTGAAATGAAGCAGCGCAAGTTTTACGAAAAACCAAGCATTAAACGGAAGCGCAAAGAGAAGGAAGCCCAGCGCCGACTGCGCAAGAAAATGCGCGCCATCAAGCGGTTTGCCTGATCGGTCAAGGCGTTAAAACACTCCTTTAGCAAGATAGAAAGCGGAGAGCCCCACAGAGGGTTTTCCGCTTTTTTTTTCTCCGCCACCTTGACAGGCGGTCAGGCTCAAGTTATGTTCCTAGTTCGTAATTATTCTTGATAAGTGGATTGAGATTGTCAATGAATTCGTTTTTTTCGCGATGATCGTGTAATCGATCGGGAAGATGATACAATCTTTTAATCTGTGTGTGCTGTTATTCGCAGTGCAAACGGTTTTAACAGGGAGCACTCATTATATTCAATAGCAAACCATCTAACAAAGGAGAGGCGAATGACCGAATTAAAGTGTCCGGTTACCGGTAAAGTTGGAAGCACCGTAGCAGGTCAGGGGCCAAGTAATCGTGATTGGTGGCCTAATCAGTTGAATCTGGGGATTCTGCACCAGCATGCACCGGCTTCCAATCCCATGGGAACCGACTTCAATTATGCCGAAGAATTCAAGAAGCTGGATCTGGCCGCAGTAAAAAAAGATCTGGTGGCAGTGATGACCGACTCGCAGGAATGGTGGCCGGCTGACTGGGGGCACTACGGTGGGCTGATGATTCGCATGGCCTGGCACAGTGCCGGCAGTTACCGCAGTGGCGATGGCCGTGGCGGCGGTGGTACCGGTAACCTGCGTTTCGCCCCGATTAACAGCTGGCCCGATAACGGCAATCTCGACAAGGCGCGGCGCCTGTTGTGGCCGGTTAAGCAGAAATACGGTTACAAGATATCCTGGGCTGACCTGATAATCCTGGCCGGTAACTGCGCACTCGAATCAATGGGCTTCAAAACCTTCGGCTTTGGCGGTGGTCGTGAGGATATCTGGCAACCGGAAGAGGATATCTATTGGGGTTCCGAGGCTGAGTGGCTGGGTGACAAGCGTTACAGTGGAGACCGTGAGCTGGAAAATCCCCTGGCAGCGGTACAGATGGGCCTGATTTACGTCAACCCCGAAGGTCCAAACGGCAATCCTGATCCGGTGGCTTCGGGTAAGGATGTGCGTGAAACCTTCGCCCGGATGGGCATGAACGATGAGGAAACCGTTGCTTTGACGGCAGGTGGGCATACCTTTGGTAAGTGTCATGGTGCCGGTGACCCCAAACATGTTGGTCCGGAGCCTGAGGCTGCTCCCCTTGAGGAACAGGGTCTGGGCTGGAAGAGTACGTTCGGTACCGGTAAGGGTGGTGACACCATCACCAGTGGTATTGAGGGCGCCTGGAAGCCCAACCCCACCAGCTGGGATAATGGCTATTTTGATACCCTTTTCGGTCATGAATGGGAACTGGTCAAGAGTCCTGCGGGTGCCTATCAGTGGCTGGCCAAGGACGTTAAAGAAGAGAACATGGTTCAGGACGCCCACGACCCGTCTAAAAAACGTCGACCAATGATGACCACAGCGGATTTGTCCCTGCGTTTTGATCCGATTTATGAGCCGATTTCCCGCCGTTTTCACAAGGACCCGGAAGCCTTTGCTGATGCCTTTGCGCGGGCCTGGTTCAAGTTGACCCACCGTGATATGGGCCCCAAGGCACGTTATCTTGGACCGGAAGTGCCACAGGAGGATCTGATCTGGCAGGACCCGATTCCCGCCGTCGACCATCCTCTGGTCGATGAAGCCGACATTGCTGCACTGAAAGCAAAAATCCTCGCTAGCGGTCTTTCCGTGGCCGAAATGGTTTCGGCTGCCTGGGCTTCCGCATCGACCTTCCGTGGCTCTGACAAACGTGGCGGTGCCAATGGTGCACGCGTTCGTCTGGCACCGCAAAAGGACTGGGCGGTCAATCAGCCGTCGCAGTTGTCCAAGGTGCTGGGCGCCCTGGAAAAGATTCAACAGGAGTTCAACAGCGCCCAGTCAAATGGTAAAAAAGTTTCCCTTGCAGATCTGATCGTACTGGCCGGAGGTGTTGGCGTTGAGGTCGCGGCAAAGGCTGGTGGCTACCATATTGAGGTGCCTTTTACTTCTGGGCGTACTGATGCCACCCAGGAACAGACGGATGTCGAATCCTTCCACTTTCTCGAGCCCGAAGCCGATGGTTTCCGCAACTACCAGAAAAACGTCTATACCGTGCCTGCCGAGCAGATGCTGGTAGACAAAGCTCAGTTACTAACCTTGAGTGCGCCGGAAATGACGGTCCTGGTTGGTGGCCTGCGCCTGCTTGGGGCCAATGCCGATCAATCCCAGCATGGTGTTTTCACCAAACAGGCGGGAGCCTTGAGTAATGACTTCTTTACGAACCTGATCGATATGAGCACCGTATGGACGCCGGTAGCAGAAGCTGGTGATGTATTTGAAGGGCGCGACCGTAAAACCGGTGACCTCAAATGGACCGGAACCCGCGTCGATCTGGTCTTTGGCTCCAACTCACAACTGCGTGCCCTGGCAGAAGTTTACGCCCAGGCCGACGCCAAAGAAAAATTCGTCAAGGATTTCGTTGCCGCATGGACCAAGGTGATGAATCTGGATCGTTTTGATCTGAAATAAAATCACCCCTTCGTTAAGCGAAGGGGTGAATAACAGAGCGGGCTTCCGATAGCAAGGATCCCGCTCTTTGTTTATGCTTGCTCCCCACAATTGCCTGCACATTTCAGATGATGATGGATCCGTCTTTTTCGTCCCCGTGGCAGTGAATCAGGGTCTCATGGTAGCGGCTGGGCCTTGGCTGGCGCGGTGTATGGAACCTTCATCTTGCGGCCAGCAGATCAAGGCCATCACCCCGGAATGCGCCTGGTATGGTTCAATGTCATTTGCCTGTTGCTGGATGGTGGTTTTAACCGCGCTGTGACGTGTTACGCTTCTATCAAAAACCCATAAGAAAGGATGAGAGGATGAAAGAGACACTTTCTGCTGACTTTTGTCGCAAGATTATAGAACAGGCACCCGACGCGATTCTGTTTTCCGACCACGAGGGGATCATCCGTCTCTGGAACCGCGGTTGTGAGCTCGTATTTGGTTACAGTGAAGCCGAAGCGTTGGGGCAGTCTCTCGATCTGATCATTCCGGAAAAACTGCGGGTGCGGCATTGGCAAGGCTATCATCAGGTGATGAAAACCGGCGTCAGTGCTTATGGAACCAAACTGTTAGCGGTGCCGGCCCTGCATAAAGACGGGCATCAGCTGTCCTGTGCTTTTTCCATTGTCATGCTCAAGGACGATAGCGGAAAGCCAACCGGAGTTGCTTCGATCATGCGTGATGTCACCGACGCCTGGACGCGAGAAAAAGCCCTGAAGGAGCGCATTGCCGAGTTGGAAAAAGAAAAAAATAGCAGCTAACTTGGACGTTACCGTTGGCGCAGGCCCTTTTGGGTCTTTACGTTGGTGTTGAGCTTTCGCGTACTGGTGGATGTGATCCCCGGCACCAGACTGGATCAGACCCAGACGATCATCGCCGACATCGAACAGGCCCTGTTACGCGAAGAGGCCGTCACCAATATCAGCACCCGCATTGGTTACGAACAAGGGGCACGCTATCTCGGCGGCCGTGGTGCCATGGACACCCATCAGGCCGAAATCAGCGTTGACCTGAATGCGGTGGCGACCCGCTTCCGACCCGTCATGATGACTGCCCTGTCTACCGTGGCCGGCATGCTGCCATTAGCCCTTGAATTGGCCGTGGGCTCTGAACGTTTTTCCCCCATTGCCACGGTGATTATCGGCGGCATCCTCGCCTCGACCCTGCTGACCCTGGTGATTATTCCGGTGTTACTCAAAGCTCTGCCGATAAAAACAACCGGCCGGTAGCATTATTATGTCTTGAATATTCCGACTTAAAAGCTCAATAAACCAAGCTGTTGAGAGATCCTCTTCGATAGTGCAATAGCGTCAAATGGTTGCGCCCCAGGAAAAGTCGGATATTTTTCTCTAAAGCTAAGCAGCCGCCTGACGCTCATACTCCGCCAACAGACGCTGATATTTTTCCTCTAGTCCCAGCGTCTGCTCCTCCGCCCGGTGATACGCGTCAACCATCTGTGCCCGTACATCATCCGGCAGAATCCGCTCTGCTAACGGGTAGAGGACGGTGTCCTCCTTGTCGATATGTTCGCGCAGCAGGTCAATATAACCGTTAGCATTTTCGGCGATGATTCCTATCTGCCCGGCTTCACCGGCCAGAGCTTTTTCCGCCGCATCAGCCATGTTACGGACAAAGGCGCGCCCTTGGTCGTGCTCAATATGCATGGCCTCAATCGGTGACTGTTTTTCCGGCATACCATTATTGATCAACGCGACAAACAGCACATCTTCCTCTTTGGCGTGATGAAAACGGTCGGCGTAGTTACGGATAAAATCGACCGCATCGAGGAAAAACTGCCAGTTGCGAAAACGTCCTTGCTCCATCAGCGCGACGTTTTTTTCCAGTAGTGCAATCATCCGCAGAATCAGTTGATGCTCTTTAACCATCACTTGGGTAATGTCCGTTCTCATTATGCTACCCTTTCTCCGGCAACGCCGATAATGGCAATTTCCAGGGGGATATCCTTGCCCGATGCCTTGACTGCCTGTTCCGCCATGATTGCCATACCGCGACAGCAGGGAACCTCCATGATGGTAACGGTCACTGACTTGATATCGTTCTGCTGCAGGATCTCCGTCAGTTTGTTCACATAGTTGCTGGTGTCATCCAGCTTGGGACAGGCATTGACCAGTACCCGCCCCTTGATGAAATCACGGTGGAATTCCGCGTAGGCAAAGGGAGTACAATCAGCAGCGATGAGCAGATGAGCGCCCTGCAACCAGGGGGCATGGGGCGGCACCAGATGTAACTGGGTCGGCCACTGGCGCAGTTCTGTCTCGATCCGTCCGCTATTCTGATTGGCCGAACTGGCTTTTTCAACGCTGCGTACCTGGCTGCCGGGACAACCGCATGCAAGATTTTTCATGATTTTTCTCCTGATGTTTAAAGTGGGTTTTTATGCCGGTGTTAGGTAATCATTAATTTCCTGTTCGATTTGTGCTTCAACCTCTTCACCAAGGGCGTGAATCGTCACGACATCCTTGAGCAGGCAGATGCCGACACGACAGGTGACACAACCGATATCGAACTTTTCGAGAATAGTGCCAATCTGCGGATGGACTGTTAAGACGTCCTGAATCGCCTGATTCCCAATATCCTGATGCAACTTCATGCTGACCTCCTTATTGTTTGTTGAGGCCAGACTAAGGGAAAAAACCGCTCAAAAACATGACCGGGATCAATTATGACATTTTTTGTTGTTTTTTTTGATCTGGACTGCCGGACGGGATATTTTCAAGATGGGGCCCGGCAGGAGGGGGCCCTTACCAACTTCAACCTGCCGGTTAAGCTGCCGGAGTCAAAACGGGGCATCATTTCACTACCGCCCATCCACAACAGGAAAATGGCGGCGACCAGTAATAGCAGGATTGCCCGGTGTCAGGTCGTAACCAGGCGGCGGCAATCGGAGGAACCAGGGTCAGGGAAATAATCAGCGAAGCAGAAAGAGCAAAGATCAGGGTCAGGGCCAGGGGGCGGAACAGGGCGCCGATGAATCCTCCCAACAGCGTCAGCGGGACCCGTACCGCCAGGGTGGTGATCGTCCCGCCGCTGCTTGGGACCAGAATCTCTGCGGTTCCCTTGATCGCCGCCGTCTTTGCACATAACCCCTGCTCCAGGTAACGGTGGATATTTTCCAGGACCACAATGCTGTCATCGACCAGCAGGCCGATGGCCAGAATAATCGCTGACATGGTGACCGACCCACACCAACAGTAAGGTCATGGCAAGCAAGATGACTATCCATTGTTTGCCGCTGAGATGTTTCTTGTTGTTACGACCCACTGGTTTTTCTCCGGCTGGTGAAGCTGAGCAGTGGTCAGTCCGCATCTGATCAGGATTATCGATCTGTAGCGAGCAGCACCAATCCCTTAAGGGAGCCGAAAAACCAGAGCGACCGCCGTATCCCGGTTGTTATTATTAAAAAAGGGGGGCCGGTATAACACACCGGCCCCCCCCTTTTTTTTGCTGACTGCTGGTCAGCCCCGGCACTTAGCTCAGGATCCAGCATAGCCTTGCTTTTGTATCGATCAGTTGCCGGCCATAATCGCAGCGACATCGCCGGCGACATCACCTGTCGGTTTGATATCGAAATTTTCCACCAGCACCTTGGCGACGTTCGGCGACAGGAAAGCCGGCAATGTCGGTCCCAGGCGGATGTGCTTTACTCCCAACGCGAGCAATGCGAGAAGCACAACGACGGCTTTCTGCTCGTACCAGGCGATATCGTAAGAGATTGGCAGATCGTTGATATCCTCAAGTCCGAACACTTCCTTGAGTTGCAGTGCGATATAAGCCAGGGAGTAAGAATCATTGCACTGACCGGCATCCAGAACCCGTGGGATGCCACCGATGTCACCCAGGTTGAGCTTGTTGTAACGGTACTTGGCACAACCGGCGGTCAATATGACGGTATCATTCGGCAACGCTTCTGCGACTTCCGTGAAGTAATTACGACCAGGCTGACGACCGTCACAACCGGCCATGACGACAAAACGTTTGAGGGCGCCGGACTTGACGGCGTCAACCACCTTGTCAGCCAGGGCCATGACCTGGGCATGGGCAAAGCCACCAACGATGGTGCCGGTCTCGATCTCGGTCGGAGCGGCACAGGTTTTGGCCTTGGCGATGATCTCCGAAAAATCCTTGACGCCACCTTCGGGGCGATCAGCAATATGGGTTGCGCCCGGCCAGCCGGCCATACCGGTGGTGTAGATGCGATCCTTGTAGGCCTCTTTGACCGGGGTGATACAGTTGGTGGTCATCAGGATCGGACCGTTAAAGGAGGTGAATTCCTTGTCCTGCAACCACCAGGCATTACCGTAGTTGCCGACGAAATGATCATATTTCTTGAAGGCGGGATAATAGTTGGCCGGCAGCATTTCGCTGTGGGTGTAGACATCGACGCCGCTGCCTTCGGTCTGCTTGAGCAGCTCTTCCATGTCCTTGAGGTCATGACCAGAGATCAGAATACCGGGGTTGTTGCGCACGCCCAGATTCACCGTGGTGATTTCCGGATTGCCGTAGGTGGTGGTATTGGCCTCATCCAGCAGGGCCATAGTGGTGACTGCGACCTCACCACATTTGAGGACTTGAGCGACCATCTCGTCAACGCTCAAGTCGCGGGTGGTGGTAGCCAGGGCGGAAATCATGAAGTCGTAGATTTCCGGCTTCTCAAAACCGAGTACGGCAGCGTGATCGGCATAAGCCGCCATCCCTTTGAGGCCATAGATCAGCAGCTCACGCAGGGAGCGGACATCTTCGTTGGGCTGTGACAAGACGCTGACCTCGGCCGCTTTAGCGGCATAATCGCCCTCAGGACCGTTCCAGTTGACCGCATCAAGGTCACTGCTGTAGCCGATGGCCAGTTTCAACGCATCGCGCTTGGAGATCGATGCCTTAATCAGGGCAACGAAGCGGGCATTATCAAAGTTGGCATTTGTTATAGTGGCAAAAAAGCTCTGGCAGATGAACAGTCCGATGGCCGGATCAAGCTTGTTCTGCTTTTTGGCTTCCTCGGCGACAACCGCCAGTCCCTTAAGGGTAAAGACCAGCAGATCCTGCAGACCGGCGGTATCCTCTTTTTTGCCGCAAACGCCGGCGATGGTGCAACCGCTTCCTTTGGCTGTCTCCTGACACTGATAACAGAACATACTCATAAGACGGACTCCTTTTTTTTCGGGTTATAGGTTGTTGCGCTTAGTTGCTCTAGATGATTCATAGTGCTTGCGAGTAACACTGCCGCAAAACCTGCTATAAAAAATTGACCCAGATCAAATGCTAGCAGAAAAATCGCAAAAAACAGCCTTCTCTGCTTTTTTTGCTTCTTACGGCGCTTTTGCGAGCAGGGTATAGCCGATAATCAGGCGATTTTGGCGCTATCGATCTATGTTGGACATGCCAAAATAAGTGATACCTACTGGTACCTCACAGGGGTTCCTGAACAGCTCACCAAAAATCAGATCTGCATCAAGCCACTTAACAAATTCAAAATCGGGAACCCTCTGCTGTTGCCGTCGCCAGGTCCGCCATTGTTTTGTACGGGCTGGGAATGGTGTCGCATTGGTCATAGATGTTTCCATCGCAGAACATCCACAGACTTCCGGGCCGCATATCAACCCAGGCTTCGTTGTCGGTCAGTGGCAGCGAGGTAATGACTGCAACACGATCTGCAGGCTTAGTCAGTTCGCGAAAATCGACTGACATATCTTCATCAGCCAAGTGTGCTTCCCCAAACGGCGCCTGTCGGACGATATAGCTGAGATGGGTCGAACAGTGGGCAACCAGGACGTCACCGTTGGATAATAAAAAATTGCTGATGCCGTGTTCAGCAAAGGTGAGAGTTAGTTTACGCAGAGCGGAAAAAAGGTCATTACGGGAGGGAGTCCTGGTGCCGAATTGACACCGAAGCTTTTCCAATATCCAGCAGAACAGCCACTCGCTGTCGGTGTTTCCCACCGGAGTCATGATCCCTTTTAGTGGAGGCCTGAAATCGGGCAGATGACCGTTGTGAGCGAACAGCCAGTGACGCCCCCACAATTCTCGGAGAAAAGGGTGGGTGTTCTCCAACCTTACGTCCCCTTCTGTTGCTTTGCGGATATGAGCAATCACGTTCAGTGATCGAATCGGATAGCTGCGTACCAGTTCAGCCAAAACGGAATGCGCTGAAGGCTCCGGATCAAGGAAAACCCGTGATCCCTTGCCTTCAAAAAATCCAATTCCCCAGCCGTCACGATGGACATCCGTTTCTCCGCCCCTTTTGCGAAAGCCGCTGAAAGAGAAACAGATATCGGTGGGGACATTACAGTTCATACCAAGCAATTGGCACATGGATGGCTCCGTTTTTAGGCTTGTAGGCTCGCATCAAACCATAGTTATTAGACTTTAACATCAGTCCTTGAATAAAGAGAAGCATCCAGGGAGCGATGCCAGGTTTCGGTATTGTCAGAAATCCCCGCAACTGGCTTTCACTTTTTCTGATTTAGCAACTTGGATTTGACCTGTACGTCACCTATCACAAACCTGAACATCGGCAGTTTAAAAAAGCTTCTGACGCAAGCAATCACCACTGTCTCGTTGCTCCAAATCAAGTTCAAGGGAATGTTCAATCCGGATGCAGCCAGTAACACTCATGGCTGCTGGGCACTGTTCAATGTAAATGAGCGTGGCCCTCGGTCTCTGGTACTCGTGATTTGTGATGTATGAATAATTTCAGCCATAGAAACACCTCCCTTCTAGCAATACCAATATGTAAAAAAGCTACCACATCACAGCGGCTGTTCTCAAAGTTTGCCGATGCAACTTGTTCATTCAGGTGGTTTTGCTGCGCTTGCAGCGTCAATCATGCATGTTGGCTCAACTGGCTGAGAATGTCTGATGATATGAGTAGCCTGCCTTCAACCTTTCCCCTCCGTTCAATATCCCCGCGCTTGAAGATTAACCGCAATGATAGGTGTGTTTAACATTATTTTATTATTTATGTTGACACAGTACTTTGCTGAAAGTATAACCCCATATACACACTCAACAAGGAGCAATCCCATGAAAAGGTTTTTTACTGTTGTAATTGCACTACTGGCCATCAGTGTCGGCACCAGTCACGCTTCCCTCGACCGTTACTTTGTCAGTACCGAATGGTTGGTTGACAACCGCGAGCAGGCTCTTGTTCTGGATGTGCGCCATGCGCCCCTCTACTGGCTTGGCCATATTGATGGAGCACAGCATGTCAGCCGAGACCAGTTCCTCTCGACCCGCAATGAGGTTAAAAGTCTGGTGCCGGACTTTGCCGACATCGCTATCCTGCTTGGCAGTCTGGGGGCCACTCAGGACACTCCGGTTATCGTTTATGCTGAGGACAACAACCCCTATGCGGCACGGTTGGTCTGGACCCTGCATTACCACGGTCATCGCAATGCCTACGTTCTGGATGGCGGTTATCAGAAATGGTCTAAAGAAGGACATCCGACCAGTCTTTTATCCAGCACAAAGCCTGAACCAGTGGAGTACAGAGTGGTTGAACTGCCAAGCTATCCCGATGTGCGGGCAGAAGCGGACTACATCAGAACCCGTATAGATCACCCCTATACGGTTATCTGGGATACCCGCAGAACAGCTGAATTTCTGGGCTCTGAGGTAAGGGCGAACCGGGGTGGACATATCCCAGGTGCTATTCATCTGGATTGGACGGAATTACAGCAGAATGTTGATGGGGTAAGCGTTCTAAAAAGTCGCGACGAGATCATCACTCTACTCAATGAACGTGGCCTGACCCCCGACCGGGAGATCGTCGCCCATTGCCAGACCGGTATCCGCTCTGCTTATGCAACGCTGGTACTAATGGGCCTTGGCTATGAGCGGATAAAGAACTATGATGGTTCCTGGATTGAATGGGCAAACAATCCAACACTGCCCATCATCAGCGCAGATGGCACGCTTGATGGGGACCTTCAACATCGCAGTCCGGCCGCTACCGGCCTTTGGAACAGGTAAGCATAAATGCTATTTTCCCGTCAAAAAAATCAGCTGCTGGCCCGTTTGGCAACCCGCTTTCCGGCCCTGGCAAAAAAATTTACGGACAGCTACATTCCGCGCGCGAACTCAGGGGATATCCCCTGGGTTCGCCCCGAGGTTCCCTTGCACCAGGCTAAGCTGGCGTTGGTAACGACGGCAGGCATTCATCACCCGGAGCAGCAACCCTTTGACATGAACGACCCCAATGGTGACCCGAGTTACCGGGCGGTTGATGGCAACCGGTTATTCGCCGATTTTACCATTACCCATGACTATTACGACCACAGCGATGCCGATAAGGATCCCAACATCATCCTGCCGCTGGATCGTATGCGGGAAATGGTTGAGGAAAAGAAACTCGGCAGCCTGGCCACTATCCACTATTCTTTTATGGGACATATCGACGGGCCGCACATTGATACCCTGATCCATCAAACCGCTGTGGAGGTTGCCCGAAAACTGCTCGAAGACAAGGTCGATGTTGTCCTGCTAACTCCTGGCTGAGGGATCTGCAATCAGTCCGTGGGACTGATTCAGCGGGTCATTGAAGAAGTCGGGATCGCCACCATCGGTATTTCCATCGTACGGGAATACGCCGAGCAGGTCAGACCTCCTCGCACGGTGTTTCTGAAATGGCCCTTCGGCCATCCCGTTGGTGAACCGCATAACAAGGCTCAGCAACGCACTGTTGTCACCGAGAGCCTGCGCCTGCTCTACGAGATTGAAACTCCGGGCACCATTATCGACTTGCCTTTCGCCTGGCGCAGACACAAGTACAACACAGACTCAGTAGTGTCCGGTTAAATGCAATTTTCTAACCGGACACAACTGATTTTTTGTGAACGGCGGTCACGAAAGCGTTGTTGTTACATGGCATTTTTGAAGCGACATGCCCGGTTCAACTGGTATTTTCCCCTTGTCCGCTGAGCCGATTCAGACCGGGCCTTTCTCGGCATTGAAGAATTTCACCCGGCTCTGAATCATCGACTTGAACTCGCACGTTCATATTCACTCCTCCACCATCACAGCTGAATTTTTTTTTGACAGATCAGCTGCACATCATCCTCCGACAAGCTGTCTAACATCAACAGCTCCCTTGGCAACTGACCAGAGGCTGGTGCTGACGAATGCACTGTCGAGGCCGAAAAAGCGCACCCACAGATAACTGGTGAGCGGGAAGCCGAACCTCTCCGTATACAGGGCGATGATAAAGGCCTGTACCGCCCCGGCGCTCGCCCACTCACGCCAGTTCTACGGCGCAACATAGCGATAGAAAAACCAGGATATCAAAACGATGACGATCATCGCGATACCCCATGCCCCAGTATGACTGATCGACTCATTCATGACTCAACTCCTGTATGTCGTCGCTCTAACGTCCAGGGTCTCGTTATATCGTGAACTTGCGCAGACGTAAGGCGTTGGTGATCACTGAAACGGAACTGAAGGCCATGGCGGCACCGGCGATCATCGGGCTGAGCAGGATGCCGAAGAAAGGATAGAGCACTCCCGCTGCGATGGGAACGCCGGTGGCATTGTAGATAAAAGCGAAGAACAGGTTCTGGCGGATATTGCGCATAACGGCTTGGCTGAGACGCAAACCACCCACAATACCGCGCAGGTCGCCCTTCACCAAGGTTAGGCCGGCGCTCTCGATGGCAACGTCCGTGCCTGTGCCCATGGCGATGCCGACATCGGCAGCGGCCAGTGCAGGCGCGTCGTTGATCCCGTCGCCCGCCATGGCAACGCGATACCCCTTGGCCTTTAATTCGTTGACGATGCGTTGTTTGTCTTCGGGGGACACTTCGGCATGCACTTCGTCTATCCCCAGTTCGGTGGCTACGGCGTTGGCGGTGCGCAGATTATCCCCTGTGCACATGACGACCGTGATCCCCATTTCGTGCAGCGCTGCGATGGCCTCCTTCGAGGTTTTCTTGATCGGATCGGCGATGGCGATGAGGCCAAGGAGCTGATCGTCGCGTGCCGTCCAGATCACCGTTTTGGCCTCGCCTTGCAGACGCTCGGCTTCCTCGCTTAAGTTGCCGGGGATGGTGATGTCGTCCACTTCGAGGAAGGTCCGCTTGCCGATGCGAATCATCTTGCCATCGACCCTGGCCTGGACGCCACCTCCGGTGGTGCTCTTAAAGTCAGTGATGACCGGCAGTTTAAGGCCCACTTGCGTCGCTTGATCGACTACGGCGCGGGCGAGAGGGTGCTCGGACTGAGATTCAACCGCCGCCGCCAGACGCAGCAAGTCGTCGGTGTTAACACCGTCCGGCACGCGAATATCGACAACCGACGGCTTTCCCTCGGTGAGGGTGCCGGTCTTGTCGGTGATGAGGTGCGTGACTTTCTCGGCGCGTTCAAAGGCTTCGGCGTTTTTGATCAGGATGCCGTTTTGAGCTCCCTTGCCAACCCCGACCATGATCGACATGGGGGTGGCCAGACCGAGCGCGCAGGGGCAGGCGATGATCAGCACCGAAACGGCCACGACGATGGCGTAGGCCATGGCCGGTGCGGGACCGAAGGAGGCCCAGACGCCGAAAGCGAACAGGGCGATCAGCACTACCGCAGGCACAAAATAGCCCGCGACCCGGTCGACCAGGTTCTGAATGGGTGCCCGGCTACGTTGGGCCTCGGCGACCATTTTCACGATCCGTGCGAGCATGGTTTCCTCGCCCACGGCCTGCGCGCGCATGACAAAACTGCCGGTCTGGTTGACCGTGGCGCCGATGACCTTGTCGTCCTTGCCCTTTTTTACCGGGATCGGCTCGCCGGTGAGCATGGATTCATCAATCGTGCTTTTTCCCTCAATAATGACGCCGTCGAGGGGAATCTTTTCGCCGGGGCGCACGCGCAGGTGGTCGCCCTTGACAATGGCGTCGATCGCCACTTCCTCCTCAGCGCCGTCATCCTTGATTCGATGTGCGGTCTTGGCTGCGAGGTTGAGTAGACTCTGGATGGCTTGGCCGGTCTGCCGCCGGGCGCGGGCTTCGAGCCACTGCCCGAGCAGGACGAGGGTCGTGATGACCGCTGCCGCCTCGAAATACAACGCGACTTCCCCATGGATGCGGAAGGATGTCGGGAAGAGTTCCGGGAACAATACCGCGACGATGCTGTATGCATAGGCCGCACCGACACCCAGCATGATCAGGGTGAACATGTTCAGGCTGCGGTTGACGATGGAACGCCAACCCCTGGTGAAAAACATGGCGCCCGCCCACAGAATGACTGGTGTCGCCAGGATCAGTTCCAGCCATCCCTGGGTTTTTGGCGCGATGATCTCATTGAAGGAGAGCCCGGGAATCATGCTGTTAAAAGCGAGGAACATAATCGGCAGGGTCAGCAGCCCGGCGACCAGGGTTTTGCGCTTTAAGCTCCGAATCGCCACTTCTTCCTCTTCATCGGTATCGGCCGACGCGGTCATCGGCTCCAGGTCCATACCGCACTTGGGGCAGCTACCCGGTCCCTGCTGCACAATTTCGGGGTGCATCGGACAGGTATATTCCCGCGTCGCCGCCGCCGAGTCGTTTGTCTTCGGCTGTGGATGGAGGTAGGCGTCAGGGTCGGCCACGAATTTTTCCAGACACTTGCTGGAGCAAAACAGATACTCTGTCCCTTCGTGGCTATGGGAGCCGGCGTTTTTCTCTGTACTTACGGTCATGCCGCAGACCGGATCGCGCATGATGTACACCTAACCTTTCGGTGGAAAGTTATTGGAACAGGCTTTCAGGATTATCAGTACCGCCGTCTGTCCGGGCTTGCTTCAATTGTTCGGCGGTCAACACCTTGCGGGCATCGCTCAGCGCCTGCAAGTGACGGATCTGCATGTCGCCTTCAAGATTTTGTACCTTGCGAATGAGCGACTCCGCGTCCTTTAACGTCCAGGTTTCGCCGGCGATCAATTCCGCCAACTCCAGCCGGACGATGTGCGCTTCGGCAGCGTTGCGGATGTTGTCCTTGCGGCCTTCCACATGAATCGCTTTGAGCTTGCTTACCTGATCTGCGGAGAGCCCAAGCTCATCAGCACGGTCGAGATAGAACATATGTCCCATGCCTTGCGCCATCATGCCCATTTGTCCTCCGTGCATCATGCTGTGCCTGCCGTCTCCACCCATCATTCCGGACATGCCGGCGCTCATCATGCCACCCGTCCCCTTGCCACCCATCATGCCCATCATCTGGGACGTGGAGCCGGAAGCTGAATCAGCCATGCAGGGCATCTGGCCTCTCTTCGCCGCTTGCGTCATCATCATTTTCTCGGAGGACGTCGGTGCGGCAGTTTGTTCGCCGCCGGGGTGATGTGCTTCATGGTCGCTGGCGGCAAAGCCGGTGAGGACTGTTGCCCCCAGAAATAGACCGATGAGAACGGTGGTACCCAATACTCTTTTCATGGTGATCTCCTTTTGCGTGTAAAAAGTGATGAGGCTTATCTGTGCTTTCCAAAAAAGAAAGCAACGTTAATTGTACTTCTTATGATCGGCTTTGCTTGATTTGACTTCCTGTTTTTGTTCTTTTTGGCGATGACTACCGCAGCATCCACCTTTGCGCATCATCATGAAAAAGAGGGCACCAATGACCAGGAACCAGAGAATGTTTGTCCATGTTGCGTCCATAAAATTACCTCAATTGTTGTTAGTGATGACACTCCTGGCCGTCATCTTCAGCCAATGCGATCAGGATCGGGCATCCGACTACCGAACCATGCCCATCACAGCTCTCGTCCAATTGCTCTAGAGCTTTGAGCATTCGACTTAGATCCTGAATTTTGCTCTTAATGTCTGCGATTTTGCCCTGCGCTTTTTTCTTGACGTCGGCCTTGGAAGCCGACGGATCATGACTCAGATCCAGAAGATCCTGGATTTCACCCAATGAAAACCCAAGTTTCTGCGCTTTTTTTATAAACCTGAGTCGACTCGCTGCCTCCAGGGGGTAGAGTCGATAATTGGATTCGGTTCGCGCCGGTTTGGCGAGTAAGCCCTGCCGTTCGTAAAATCTTATGCTGTCAATGCTGATGCCTGCTTGCTTTGAAAGCTTGCCTATGGTCAGAGAGTGAGGCATGTGGTTGCTCCCGAAGTTGTGAGTCTGTGGTATTTGTCTTCTTTGTTGGTTCAAGCCTAAACCCTTGACCATAGACCAGAGTCAAGAGAAAAAGCGCGGCGGTTTGTTTTTTTGTGACACCGTTGAATCTTCTACACTTTCAGCTCTCGTCAGGCTCTTTGTCTGCAGGCTGCTCCTGATGTCACAGCTCTGTTGGCTCTAACGGCCCCAACCCGGCCTGATATGTTCATAGGTCAGCAGGGTATCAGCGCATGAACTATACCAATCCCAAATCAAATGAGTAAAAAACCCCGCTCAGAGGACGGGGTTTTTTACTCATGAGCAACACAACACAGACTTTTCCCTGAGTTGGGTTTGAATGAGCGCCACTCGAATGAACGGGAAGGAGGTGGCGTCTTATAAATCATCTTTGATTGAGTGGAGGTTAAGAATTTGGCGGAAGCAAGTGATTCTTACAAGGCCTGCATCATAACAAACGCCCACGAGCTGGTATCTGTGGGCGTTTCGTGTTCTGTTGATGGTGGTTTATGGGACAGAAAAATACTTTCATTATATGTCGATGATTGACTCAGTGTTTGTCAACTGATCGCTAAAGCCACGTATTACATAGTTCACTGATCATGCTCACAAACTTGTCAAAATCGACCGGCTTGGTTAAATAACCATCCACCCCACAGGCGCGTGCCTCTGAACGGTCTTCTTCGATATCAGAGGTTGTCAGTACCACCACGGGGATCGTCTGCAGTTCCGGATCCTTCTTGACGATGGCGAGAACTTCAAGCCCACTGACATGTGGCATCCGCAAATCAAGCAGAACTAGGTCGGGCCTGGGGGAGATGGCCGAATTCTCATAGGGCCCACGGCGATAGAGATAGTCAAGTGCCGACCTGCCATCCTCAACCTGCCTAAGTTGCACATCACCAGCATTGTGCCGAAGTGCCAACCGAACGATGGCCGCATGAGCCGGTTCGTCCTCCGCATGTAATATGACTCTGCTATTCTCCTTTGTCATGTTGTCCTATCCTTATTAATCAGAGCATCCGGCAGGGTAAAGTAGAAGCAACTTCCCTGACCCGCTCCCGCTGATTCAACCCGGATGGTTCCACCATAATACTCAACTATCCGTTTTACCAGGGTCAGTCCCAACCCCGTGCCGTCGGCGGTTTTGTCAAGTCGATCGAATAAACCAAAAATCTTGTCCTGATAAGACATCTCAATACCCTTGCCATTGTCACGAACAAAAAAACGGATGTCCTGACCAACTGGCTCAGCCCCGATAGCAATAGCCGGGTGTTTCTGGTCTCCCATGTATTTGGCGGCGTTACCGATCAGGTGCAGCCAGATCTGCACCAGCTTGTTTCGGTCGCCGCAGAAGTCCAGGCCTTCATCGGCAATGGTCAGCTTGATTCCATTCAGCTTGCCCCCTCTGGTTAATTGATCGATGGCATCCTGCACCAGAGCACGAAGGGCGGTTGCCCCTGTGACCCTGTCTGCTGCATCCAGTTGGAACATCAGCAGCAGACTTTCAAGCAAGTTATTCATCTGTCGAGTGGCGGAACGGGCATACCCGATGGCTGTGGTTAGCTCAGGGTCCATATTTTGCGGCAGGGAGCTGTGAATCAGCCCCAGAGAGGACTCAATGCTGACCAGCGGTGTCTTCAGCTCATGAGAAACGGCGTAGTTAAACTGTTTAAGGGCACTATTGCGTTGCTTAAGTGCGGTATTGCGACTAGAAAGAATTTTCTCAGCTTTAGCTTGTTCTCGCTTCAGTGTTTTGACTGCATGGAGTATCAGTGCGTAGATGAGAGTCGAGCTTAAAACAACAAAAAAAGCTCCTTTGTATGTCTGCCAACGGGTCAAGCGGTTAGTATCCTCAATTAAATGGAACAGCATCAGATCGCCCAGGTATATCCAGATAAGTGAAAAAACCAGGTAAAACAGGGCAATCCGCCCGGCTACCAGCCAGGAGTGACGAAACATGTCAAATATCGGCATCGTCTGATTGCCCTCCATTTCGTCCGAGGTTGTTAACCTGTTATTAAAAGCTCAACATCCTTTGACCGCTGAGTAATCAGGTTGTTTTTTGCTTGTCATGTGGCGCTAGCTGTTTTGACCGTCGCCCCGGGTAAGGTAAACATAAAGCAGCTGCCTTGCCCCTCTCCTGCCGATTCTACCCAGATGCGACCCTGATAGATAGAGACGATTTTTTTCACCAGGGCCAGCCCCAGCCCACTGCCGTCGCTCCCCGGATTGAGCTGGGAAAACAGATTGAAGATGCGCTCGCTGTGCTCAGGCGCAATCCCCATCCCGTTGTCGCGGACATAAAAAATAACATCTTGCCCCTGTTGTTTTGTTCCAATTTCGATGTGGAGCTGATCCTGATTCCCCCTGTATTTGACAGCGTTTTCAATCAGGTTCTGCCAGACTCGTTCAAAATGCAGGGAATCGCCATGTAACTGCTGGGGCAGTTCACTGGTTGACACCTTGATCTGCTGCTTTTCCAGGATGCCTGCCAGGGCGCTTAAGCAGTCGTCAACCAACTGGTGGGCCGATAAGGTTTGGGCATGTGTCTCTGCTCTGCCAATGCGTGAATAGTGCAACAAGGCGTCGAGAAGTTGCTGCATCTTATTGGCGGCTTTGTCGATATATTTGAGGTCTTCGGTGATCTGTTGCTGATCTTTGCTCTGCAGATCCTGTCGTAACATGTCTGCATAGGTCCTGACGGTAACCAGGGGACTTTTTAAATCATGGGAAACACTGTAAACAAATTGCTCAAGTTCCTGGTTTTTCAGTTCCAGCGCCCATTGTGCCTTCTTGCGTTCAGTGATGTCGCGAAGAAACGTGAAAAAGCGACCCCCATTCACCGGACTGTAGGTCGTACTGACTTCTGCCGGCCAGACCGAACCGTCTTTACGTTGATGTACGCTTTCAAATAAATTGCTCCCCTGCGTCATCACTTTGGTAACGTGCAGAGCGGCGTCTTCAGCATTTTCGTTGACATCCATTTCAGAAATATGCCGGCTCAACAATTCCTCCCGATCGTAACCGGAAAAAGTCAGGTAAGCTGGATTGACATCCAATATGTGTCCCTGTGTGTCGAGGGCTAAAAATCCGTCATGTGAAGCGGACAAAATACTTTGATAAGCATTTTTCTGCTCAATGAGACCCTGCTCAATGCGTTTGCGTTCGGTGATGTTCAAAAAGGAGACCACCAGGCCGATTACTTGATCCTCCTGACGAATAGGATGTGACCAGTACTCGACGGGGAAACTGCTGTCATCGGCACGCCAGAACATTTCACTGTCACAATGAACTTTCCGTTCCAGACCTTTTAGCAGATCACATTCTTCGGCCGGCATTGCCGTTCCGTCTGCATGGGAATGGTGAATCAGGTCGTGCATGTTACGACCGATGAGCTGGTCTTCATTGTCATAACCCAGGATCTGAACGCAGGCTGCATTGCAGAAGGTACAGCTGCCCTGAATGTCGAGGCCGTAAATTCCTTCAGCAGTGGAGTCAAGCAACAGGCGAATCATGTTGTTGCTTTTTTGTAACTCGCGGGTTGCCTTATTTACCTGATGGCGCAGCAGCACAATAAACACCAGTCCGCTGAAAATCACCAGCGCTGCCACGGCCGCCAGCTTGAGGACCCAGACCGGAATGACTTCTTCCGGTTCCTGCCCGGCACCCCATTTCAGGCGGGCATGGTAATAGACTGAAGCGCTGTCGTTGCGCCAGTGCAAAAGATAATCATCCAGCAACCTCAGTATCCCGGCATTCTGTCCCTTGGCGGTAGCAAAATAGATATCAAAGGGCTTAAAGGCGATACCGCTTGATTGCACCTCATATTGTTTCGCAGCGGCATCGCCAAAAACTGAATTGACGACACCACCACGGACCTTCTTTGCTTTGACCGCCGCGAAGACCTCATCGAAATCAGCATACTCAATAAATCGGCTGCTGATGCCGAACTTTTCCAGATGCTCCTTGAAGGATCGAGCATTATGATCACCTCGCATGACCGCAACCGGTTGATTCTGAAAGCCTGTAATCGAGACAGTTTGTTCGTCCTTGGGGGTATAGAGTTCTCCCCAGACGGTGAGCAGAACCTGCTCGCCAAAGTCCATGAAGGTGGCCCGCTCTTCGGTAAAGGCGGCGCTGGTAACCAGATCGACTTCGCCTTGTTGCAAACGCTCCAACCCCTCGCTCCATGAGCCGAACACATACTCGAAACGGAGCTGCTCCCGTGTCGAAATCTCGTCCAGCATATCGACATAAAATCCTCGAACCCGATTATCGGTATCAAGGAAGATGGCGGGGTAATAGTTGAAGGCGGCAACACGAATAGTAGGGATGTCTTTGCCCCACAGCGCTGCCGGTAGCAATGCCAACAGAATCACTGCGATTAGCGCATGTCTTGTCAATCGTTGCTTCATGAAGCCCTCCCACCGATGTGATCAGTAAGCACAACAGTGGTCCATACCTGCAATGTGTCGGCGATCGATGCAAC
Organism: Pelovirga terrestris; assembly: GCF_014773365.1. Lineage (GTDB taxonomy): Bacteria > Desulfobacterota > Desulfuromonadia > Desulfuromonadales > Geopsychrobacteraceae > Pelovirga > Pelovirga terrestris. Next base: position 23,734 of record NZ_JACWUN010000003.1, on the reverse strand, counting down.
GAACTCCTGGCGCAAACGGGTGTTGAAAAAAAGATCCGTGATGAAAGAAAGTTGTGCCGGGAAGCCATACGATGTCATAGTTACCCCCTGTGTTCCGATCAAGAACGACGCTGCAAGGACGGTTTTCAAGCTGCCGCGTTGCTCATTTAAATAACCATTCCCCGGAGACAATGAGGCAATAGATCACCTTGTCATGTGCTTGACGAAGAACCGTTAGCAGACGATTGAAAACTTATCTGCAAATGGGTCTACGGCAACCCGGCTGTCCCTGGGGGATCCGTGGCTTTGCGTCCCCGGATTGCTCCGGGTTTGCTCTTTGTGGTGGTATTCTTGACCATCATACCAGACGACATCCTAAAAATTTCTGACTGAGGGGCTTCGGTTCCCATTTTCTTCTAAAAAAATGATTTTTTTCTGCGGAGCCTCCGGCTACCTGGTCATGTAAACAGGTGCCTTGCTGTAACAGTCGGGCCATGTCATCTGCCGGCACCAAAGTCGTCCAGACTTAATGAGACCCCCAGTTTTTTCAGCGCAATCAGGGCGGTTTGGGCTCCCTGGGGATCATCCATGATCATGCTTTCGGTTAATTCCAGCTCAAGCAAGCCTGGGTCCAGCCCTGAGCACTGGATATGTTTACATTTTGTCCTGCATTAAACTTGACGGCGTATTTGGTGGTCAACGGTCCTTTTGTGGAAATCCTGCACTATCAGAAATCTCCGCCTGGATCGCCGAGCGGGGATTTGCGGTACTTATGGTCGCAACTATGGATTGTTAATCTTTTTTGGCCCAATTGATTATACTGTAGAGAAAGTATCCAATATAAAGGAGTTGATATGAAGCTTTTTGTCGTAATGGGGAGTCTCAACGCTTTTCTTGCTGTAGCGTTCGGAGCTTTTGGTGCTCATGGGCTAAAGAGTAAAGTTTCGCCAGACATGCTGGCGGCCTGGCAGACCAGCGTGCAGTATCACATGTTTCATGCTCTGGGTTTGATTTTACTTGGGGTACTGATACATCTGTTTCCGCAGACAGGTCTGTTGCGGGCTTCAGGATGGCTACTGTTTTCCGGGATTGTTCTTTTCTCCGGCAGCCTCTATGTGATGGTTGTCAGCGGCGTACGTGCTCTTGGTATGGTGACACCTATTGGTGGCATGACTTTCCTGATGGGTTGGTTATTGTTGGCGTTTTGTTTATTCCGTAACCCGTGAATGGATAGAAGCATTAAGTAGGCTTCTCAGTGATTGCAGTGACCTTTGAAGTGTGGCCAGCAGACTCTCACGCCACGAGCCGCGAGAACCTCTTCTACCTCTCTTCAAATCATAGAGAATCGTTGGTATAGCCATACAGCGTGACTGATTACGGCTGCAGGGAATTGATAGCCTTTATAGATAGAGAACCATATTCATACACGCATTCTGAATGGAAGAGCGTTGAGGTGACAATACCTGGAAGCAGCATGCCGCTACCGAAAAAGGATAGGGATTAAGCATGAATATGTTTCAGAGAGTACTTTTGGTCGATTCATCAACCGGTTTTTACAAGACAAAAAAATACAGTTTTGATCGATATTTCGGACCGATTGACCTCGGCATTCATCTGGCCGAGAAACATCACAGTCTCAATTTCGGGGTTGGCATCTTTGCCGGCTCCATCTTGCCGGGTTCGAATCGGCTGATGCTGACCGGCTTTTCCCCTTGCTGGCAAGGGAACTATATCAGTTCCATGGGAGGGGCAGGGTTGGTCTTCAACAATTTGGGGATCAACATGCTCAGCCTGGTGGGCAAGGCTCCGGTTCCCTCGGTACTTTTTCTGAACCGTACTCATGGTGAAGAGATTGAGGTGGAGATTGTTCCGCTCGATATTGAGAATATCTGGAACTCCGGGAGAACCGGGGTGTACTCGCTCACTGACCAGGTTTATGAGATGTTCAAGGGGCGCTACGAAAATGATCCGCGTATTCTGGTGACCGGACCGTCGGCGCAGGAAACCGACATGGGCGGCATTATGTCGGTTCCAATTAACAAGGGGGAGATTAGCCATGTCGATACCTGGGCCGGTCGTGGCGGTTTTGGTAGCGCGATGGTGCAGAATCACGGCATTGTCGCGATTATCTATGGCGGCACTCTGGTTGACGAAGACTTCCGTGATCGCAAGGTGGCCGATGAGTGGTTTCAGAACAAGTATGATCTGCGGTTGATGAAGAAAGATCTGGAGGTGACCAGCAAGTACCGCTTCGACGAAAAGTTCAACACTGGCGGAACATTTGGCGTTAATTACGCCTCAGTCGGGGGGCGAATTATGGCCTTCAATTACCGTACGAACTCCTGGAGCGAAGATGAACGTCTTTCCCTGCATCAGAATTTGGTTGTTGATCACTACCTCAAACAGTTCAACGACGAGACCATCAAAAACAAACAGCAAGCCACCTGTGGTGAGCCCTGTGTCGCTGTATGCAAGAAGATGAATGGAACGTACAAGAAGGACTTTGAGCCCTACCAAACCATGGGGCCGTTGTGCGGTATTTTTGACCAACGGGCGGCGGAAAAGCTCAACCATCACTGTGATGCCATGGGTTTTGACGCCATCTCAAGCGGAGGTGTTCTGGCTTGGCTGATGGATTTGCTCGACGGGAAACTTTTATCCCTCGCAGAACTCGGCGTCACACGATTGCCAAAGTGGGAAATGACAGAATTCGATGTCGTTCAAGATTCGATGCACAATGCCGAACTTGGCTGCGAACTGATCGACGCTATACTGGAGCGTCGCGGTATTATTGACTTTAGAGAAGGGGTGCGTAAATGGAGCCGTATTCATTCACGGGCGAAAGGAACGGCACTACATAATCGATTCGTCTATACCGCTCACAATCGCCGAGGGTGGATGGTTCCCAATCAGTATTGGGTCTCCGGTGTTCTCGCTCCGATGGCGATGATGGGCAAATATTACATGATCTACAGCTACGACTTCATCCCACCCCGGGCCTTAGGGCGGATGTGTGCAGAGCGGATGAAAAAAGAGTTGATTATAGACAACATGGGCCTCTGCCGCTTTCACCGTGGATGGGCCGAGGAAATGATGCCGGAAATCATGGGCTCGCTCTATAATTGCAAGGATAAGTTCCTGCAATCCATTGATGTTCTTGCAAGTCGGATTAACAGCCGTAACAGCCCAATTTTCTGGGAATCGGAATCCAATATCGACTATTTGCTGAGTTTTCTGCAGCGCAAAAAAGAAGTCGACAAAGACCCTGACCCGCGCCTTGGGGAATGGCTTGAAAAGTTTGATCGCGACAAGGCTGATGCGGCCAAGGAGTTTTGGTACGAAACTCTGATGGGGATAGATGAAAGCTTGCGGGAATTTTTTTAAATCATCATTGATGCTTTCGCAAAAAGTATCCGGTTAGCTGGCTAAGCAAAAAGCGCCAAATGCAAGGCGCGCGTTTGTTGAGCAATGAAGCGTACTTAGGTACGTCGAAGCAGCGAAATAAACGCAGCAACGCGGCAGTTGGTGCGTTTTTTCTTAGCCATCATCATTCGTAATCAAACTGACCCAACCAGAGTCCAAATGGTTGGGTCAGTTTTTTATGTTGCGCAGGAATGATTCCTTCCTTCATCTAGAGACAAATCGCACCGAATAGGTTTGTAAAAAGTCAGGATCTTACTATGGGAAACGGAAATCGGATTGATGATCCTGTTTTCAAAAGTAGCAAGTTTTGACCGAGATATGCGTCTTGGATTTGATTATATGGCACTGTTTGTGGCAGCTGGCCATCTGGTTGCCCCTGTGGTTTGCCCCCCTTGCGTTATTGGTTTATGTGTTTGGCACCGAACATCTCTTTGTGACGCAAGGCGTGTTCTTCAGCAAGATGGCGGTGGTAACCTTTGGAGGCGCATACGCCGTCCTTGTCTATGTGGCCCAGCGGGCGGTGGAGGATTACGGCTGGCTGGCACCAGGGGAGATGCTTGATGGGTTGGGCATGGCTGAGACGACACCGGGGCCTTTGATCCAGGTCGTACAGTTTGTCGGCTTTATGGGCGCTTTTCGTCTGGTCGACGAGCTTTCTCCTTTGGCGGCGGGGCTATTGGCCTCTGTCGTCGTGACCTGGGTCACCTTTGTGCCCTGCTTTCTCTGGATCTTCCTTGGTGCCCCCTACATAGAAAGGTTTAATCGCAACCTTTCCCTTAAAACCGCCTTGACAGCAGTAACGGCGGCGGTAGTTGGCGTCATCCTCAATCTGGCGGTCTGGTTTTCCTTCAATACGCTCTTTGGCCATCTGACGGTGCAGACCTTCCCTGGCATCCGTATCCTCATCCCGACCTTGAATACCCTAGATCTGCCGGCGCTGATTATTGCAGCGGCTGCTTTTTTCGTCCTGTTTCGTACCAAGGTGGGTTTGATTCCTACACTGGCCGTCAGTGCGGCGGGCGGGATTCTCTACCAGCTTATTCTTCGCACTTAATATCCCCTGGAATATCCATCTCATCCTAGAGGCTGATTGCTATCCGAGAGACCCAATGTTTTTGTCAATCTAGAAAAACGCCCTAAATAGCAATCATTCCCTAAAGTTTTTGAATCTCAGCATATTGACGCTCATAGCATCCTCGACAAGATGTGTGTCTATTTGGCTGTCTGTCTTTTTAAAAAATTAACAAATCCAAAAGGTCATATCCACATCCTTAACTGTGTATATTAATTTATAAACACCACATTTAAGATTGACAAATATATAAAAACACAATATAAAGCCCACCAATTAGCTAAGCTAAAATTAAACAGATCAACACTGATCAGATAGGCTATCGGCCTGTCTATGATATTACATTTCCCTTTATTGAAAATAACGGTCCCTGTCGACTGAGGATTCCCTATGGCTACAAGAAAAAATGACATCCGCAATTTTCCCGACAAACAAACCGTGTTGAAACGAACGCCGGATCCCTCTGTCAGGGAGATGATTCAGCGCATGGATAAGCTTGGTCTTGAAACGGCTTTTGATCGTTTTGATGCACAGAAACCCCATTGTGGTTTTGGACTGAATGGAACCTGCTGCAAGAACTGTCATATGGGGCCGTGCCGGATTACCCCCAAAAGTCCGCGCGGAGTCTGCGGCGCCGATGCCCATCTGATTGCGGCGCGCAACATCCTGCGCTGGGTCGCTGCCGGGGTATCCGCTCATGGCGCACGGGGTCGCGAGGTGATGCTTGCTCTTAAAGGAGCTGCTGACGGTTCTCTTGATCTGCCGATCCTAGGGCCGGAAAAGGTACAGGCTGCCGCCCGCAGTTTTGGTTTGGATGTAGAAGGGCGCGAGATTAAGGAACTGGCTGGCGAAATCGCCATGATTCTGCTGGAGGATCTGTGTCGTACGCTTCCCGGACCGCATCGTACCCTGGAAGCGATGGCACCGCCGGAGCGACTGGCGGTCTGGAAAGAACTGGATATCCTGCCGATCGGTGCCTATCACGAAGTGTTCGAGGCCCTTCACCGCACCACCACTGGAACTGATGGCGATTGGCAAAATATTCTGCAGCAAATGCTGCGTTGCGGTCTGGCGTTCGCCTGGAGCAGCGTGGTCGGTTCCAGTATCGCAATGGACAGCCTTTATGGCCTGCCCAAGCGCAGTACGGTAGAAGTCAATCTGGGTTCGATCACAGAAGATTCCGTCAATATTGCCGTTCACGGGCATTCACCGGTGTTGGTAGCCGCTATCGTTAAAGCAGCACGGAACGAAGATCTGATCGCCGCAGCGCGGCAACAGGGAGCGTCCGGTATTCGTCTTTACGGCATCTGCTGTTCCGGCCATTCGGCGCTGGCAAAATTTGGTGATATTCAGCCTTTAGCCAGCGCTATGGGGGCTGAACTGGCTTTGGCGACCGGGGCTCTGGATCTGTGGGTTGCTGATGTGCAAGATGTTTTCCCCGGCATTATGGATGTTGCCGCCTGCTTTCATACCCGTGTGATAACAACCAGCGATTCTGCCCGCTTGCCGGGTGCCGAGCACCTGGCGTTTGATCATCATCACAGCAATCTGGATCAGGCTGACGTAATAGCGACAAAAATCATTGAAAAAGCCATTCACAGTTTTTCTGGACGGCTGTCCGGGAAGGTTTTCATTCCGCCGGCGCGGGTTGCCGCAGAGGTCGGGTTCGCTGTTGAAAATATTCTTGAAACCTTTGGCGGTGCACCGGTTCTCATTGATCATTTAAAGCACGGCAACATTCGAGGGGTCGTCAATCTGGTGGGGTGTAACAATCCCAAGCTGGTTTACGAAGAGGCGATTACCATCGTGGCCCGCGAGCTGATCGCCAACGACGTGCTGGTTCTGACCAACGGCTGCGCCGCCTATGCCTTGCTCAAGCTCGGCTTCTGTCATCCCGACGGCTTAAGCCAGGCAGGTTCAGGTTTGCAGGGAGTCCTGGAACAGCATCAATTGCCACCCGTCTGGCACATGGGAGAGTGTCTCGACAATGCCCGGGCATCAGCGTTGTTTCGGGTCTTGTCAGACGCCTGCGGCAAGCCTCTAAAACAAACCCCTTTCGCCTTTTCGAGCCCGGAATGGTCAAACGAAAAAGGGGTCGGTGCCGCCTTAAGTTTCCGCCTGCTGGGAATCAACTCCTACCACTGTATCTCTCCACCGGTCAGTGGTTCGGACAAAGTCGCTCGTTTCTTCTACGAACAGACCCGTGAAAGTCTGGGTTCGGTGATGGTCATCGAACCCGATCCAGCAACCCTGGCCAAACGAATTATTCTCGATTTTGACCAACGCCGCAGTGAACTCGGCTGGAAAGCTGTTGCCACAACCTTTGCTAAAGGAGAAAACTGATGAAAAGACGCGACTTTATCAAGGTCGGATTGACAACGCTGGCCGCAGCTCCGGTGTTTGGCGCTTTTCCCGGAGGGGTTTCCAGAGCGTTTGCCACCGGCAAACAGACGCTGAAAATCGGCTATCTACCCATTACCGATCATCTGCTGATGATCGCCGCCCAGCAACACAGATTCGAGCATATCAAGCTGGAGCCGATCAAATTTTCCTCCTGGCCGGAAGCGGCAGAGGCTCTTCGCGCTGGCGCTGTCGATGGAGCTTTTCTGCTGACCCCCATCGGCTTGACCCTGCGGCGTAACGGAGCGCCGATCAAGGCGGTGTTGCTGGGACATCGCAACGGCAGTGTCATCACCGTAAGAAATGGCAATGATATCAACAGCATTAGTGATCTTAAGGGGAAAACAATTGCCATCCCCAGCCCCTTTTCGACCCACAATCTGCTGTTGCGCAAGGTGCTGACGGAAAATGGGCTGATCCCCGATTCTGATGTCCGATTGCTCGACATGGCGCCCCCGGAAATGGTGATGGCGCTGGCGACTCGCCGTATTGACGGATTCATCGTCGCCGAGCCGTTTGGTGCTCAGGCCGAAGCACAGCAGGTCGGAAAGGTGCTGACCCTTTCCAAGGATATCTGGAACGATCATATCTGCTGCGTCCTGAATCTGCGAGAAAACATCATCAATCAGCCGGAGATCGCGCAGGATCTGGTCACCGGACTGACCCGGACGGCTCACTTTATTCAGAGTGAACCGGATGAAGCGGCACAACTGTCGGTGCGGCTACTGGGCCAGCGTCCGGAGATCATCAAGACAGTGCTCACGACCCCGAAAGGGCGCATTACCTTCGACAGTCTTGCCCCGACCGTAGCTGATTTTGCAGCGACCCAGAACTATATGCTGCAATTTAATGTCGCCAGGGAGCAGGTCGATCTAGATCAGTATTTGGATGCGCATTTTGCTCTGAATGCCTGATCCTGTGCTGAACAGATATCTTGAAACAAAGAAATATAGATGAATATCGGGTTTCAAAAGATTTTCAGCCATCTGGTGCCGACGGTCGGTCTGCTGGGTTTCATCTCCTTGTGGCAATTTGCCGCAGGGTTTTATCCCCCGGTACAGCTGCCTGGACCGCTGGATGTCCTGCGGGCTCTACGTGAGCTGATGACCGACGGCGTATTATTCAGTCACATCAGCATCAGTCTCTATCGATTTTTCAGTGCCTATCTGCTGGCCGTTAGCATCGCCATCCCTCTTGGTCTGTTTCTGGGCAGCTATATAACCGCCCGCCGAGCCATGGATCCGTTACTCCAGGTTCTGCGTCCAATCTCTCCCATTGCCTGGTTCCCGCTGGCGGTGCTCTGGTTCGGTATCGGTAACGCACCGGCCATTTTTATCATTTTCCTGTCGGCTTTTTTCCCCATGCTGCTGGCAACCATCGACGCGGTGCGTCAAATTCCTGCGATCTATCTAAAGGTCGCCGCCAATTTCGGCGCCGGCAAAATGATGGTATTTCTGCGAGTTGTCATTCCGGCAGCCTTTCCCGGCATCATGGTCGGCTTGCATATTGCTGTTGGTACCGCCTGGATTCACCTGGTCGCGGGAGAAATGCTCGGCGCCCAGTCGGGGCTTGGTTATTTGATTGTCGATGCCCGCAACTTCTTGCGTACCGACTGGATTCTAGCGGGGATGCTGGTGGTCGGTCTGCTTGGGCTGGCAATCTATCGCGCCATGCGCCAGCTTGAAGATTTACTTAAACGGCGTTGGGGAGGAGTGTGATATGGGTCAACAGATGACATCGGGAACAATGTCGCTGCGCGGGGTGGCCAAATATTATCGCAATCCCAATGGTGAACGCATGGCGGCGTTATCTCCCCTTGATCTTGATATCGCGGCTAGTGAGTTTGTTTGTCTGGTCGGACCGAGCGGCTGCGGCAAGACGACATTAATAAATCTTTTGGCCGGATTTGACCAGCCCAGTTGCGGCTCCATCACCATCGACGGCAAACCAGTGACCAAGCCCGATTCTGAACGGATCATGATTTTTCAGGATTACGGCCTCTACCCCTGGAAAAGCGCCCTGGGTAATGTCATGTTCGCCCTTGAAGCCAAAGGGGTGGCCAAATCCGAGGCCAAAGCTACCGCTTTGCATCACCTTGAAATCGTCGGGCTAAAGGACAGTGCCGAACGCTATCCGCACCAGCTTTCAGGCGGCATGAAACAGCGTGTTGCCATTGCCAGAGCCCTGGCGGCATCGCCACAAGTGCTGTTTATGGATGAACCATTCGCGGCGCTGGACGCTTTCACCCGTTTGCGCTTGCAGGATGAGCTGCTGCGGATCTGGCAGGAGCAGCAACCAACAGTCGTTTTTGTGACCCATGATCTGGACGAAGCCATCTATCTTGGCAGCAAAGTCATCCTGATGGCCCCATATCCCGGCCGTCTCCGTAAAATTGTTGATATTCAACTTCCCCGCCCTTGCGATCGCACCGACAGCGTCTTTGCCGCCTACCGACGCGAGCTGTTCCGTGAATTTCAGCTGGTTCACGAAGAAGCGATGGATTATGCAATCTGAATAAGACAGATCTGTGCCTGAGCTAAAGGGTTAGCTTAACGTTGTAAGGAAATTGGTAAAACGAGCCAACAGGAGACAACATGAAACAAAAAACAACCTATCTTGCCGCGTTAGCAGTGTTTACCGTGTTGGCAGTAGTCGCAATGGGCTGGACGCCACGTACCATTGATGCCGCCGACGTCTCTCTGGCGGTCTACAATGTCGAAAAAATGACCTGCGGAGCCTGTGTGCGAAGGGTTCAAAATGCCCTAGCGGGCGTCAACGGCGTTGGTAAGGTCGAGGTCAGCGTCACTACCGGACGCAGTAACGTCGAGTATGATGCCGCACGGGTCGATCCCGCGACCATCGCCGCCGCGATTACTGCCGCCGGCTACCCGGCAACTCTTCAGGAATCCTTAAGTACCGATGAATACCGCGCTCTAAAAGCCGAGGACGAGCGCCTGGCCAACCGTTACGTGGCCCGGGTGGGGGAACGGTTACTGCCCCGCGAAGAATTCCAGGCGGTTCTCGAAAAACGCATGGAATCTATACCTCAGTCGCCGCCCCCCGCAATGCTGAATCAACTGCGCCAGCAGGTGTGGAACGAGCTGCTCCAGCGCGAGCTGCTGCTCAATGCGGCCGAGCAAAGCCAGGTCGTCGTTTACGAGGACGAGGTCTTTGCCGAAATCGAGAGGATCAAAGCCGACCATGCCGACTTTGACCAACTGCTGGCCAAGAGATTCGGCAGTTTGGCGGCTTTTTCCGTGCAACTCAAAAATGATATGATCATCAGCAAGCACCTGGCCCTGAATGTCAGCGCTCCAGGTCTGTCAGCGGCCCAGCAACAACAGCAGTTGCAATTCTGGTATCAACAGCTGGTCAGAACCACGCCGCTGGTGATCTTTGATCCGGAACTCAAGGCTGCCAACAGCGGTTCACGTTCCGGCTGCGGCGGTTCTTGCGGTGGCTGAACTGCACCACCCAATCCGCTCCCATGAAGAGCCCTCGGCCTGAGTCGAATTGAAAGGTATTTCATGACGAAGCAAATCTATCTCGACTACAACGCCAGCACCCCCATCGCCCATGAGGCACTGGAGGCGATGCGCCCCTTTCTGACCCAGCACTACGGCAACCCCTCCAGTCCGCACTGGGCCGGGATCCCAGCCAAGGACGCAGTGGAACGCGCGCGGACGCAGGTTGCGGCCCTTCTGGACTGCGATCCCACCGAAGTCGTCTTCACCAGCGGTGGTAGTGAGTCGAATAATCATGCTCTCAAGGGAGTCTTTTTTGCCCATCGGGAACACGGCGACCACATCATCACTACAGCGGTAGAGCATCCGGCGACCCTCGCACCCGGCCGCTTCCTGGAGCGACTTGGAGCCAAGGTTACCATCCTTCCCGTTGATCGATTTGGTCGTGTCGATCCGGACGATGTGCGCCGGGCGATCTCCTCCCGTACGATTCTGATCTCAGTAATGCATGCCAACAACGAGGTCGGCACGATCCAACCCATTGCAGAGATCGCCGCCATCGCTCACGAAGCAGGGGTTCTTTGCCACACCGATGCGGCTCAGAGTGTCGGCAAGATTCCCACCAGGGTCGACACCCTCGGGGTCGATCTTCTGTCGCTGGCCGGACACAAGCTCTATGCCCCCAAAGGAATCGGTGCCTTGTACATTCGCAAAGGGACATGCATTGAGCCTTTCATCCATGGCGCCGGGCATGAATCAGGGCGGCGGGCCGGAACGGAAAACGTCCTCCTGGCCGTGGCACTGGGAGCGGCCTGCGAAGTAGCCGCCGGTTGGATCGATGCGCCACAGATAAAGGATCTGCGCGATCGTTTCTGGGATCAGCTGCAGGAGACCTTCGGGCCGAAGGTCTCCCTCAACGGACACCCGACGCAGCGGCTCTCCAACACCCTCAACATCAATTTCACCGGCCGTACAGGGGCCGAGATTCTCGGCCGTATGCCGCAGGTCGCTGCTTCTACCGGCTCTGCCTGCCATGCCGGCTCAGTGACCCTTTCCCCCGTTCTTGCCGCCATGGGTGTTCCTGTGAGGGAGGGGATGGGGGCGATCCGATTCAGCCTGGGCCGAGCCACGACCTGGAAAGAACTGGATGAGGTGATTAGCTGTCTGCGACATCTTTCTCTGTAGAGCCTAACGCCAGTCACCCATTGCATTATTCAAGGTAGAAAAGGTTTTGGTCATGAGCAACACAACAAAGACTTTTCCCTGAGTTGGGTGAGCGTGGCCACTCGAATGAACGGGAAGGAGGGTCTCTTATAAATCATCTTTGATTGAGTGGAGGGTAAGAATTTGGCGGAGGTAAGGGATTCTGGAATCAGGATTCGGTGGTCTTGGTGTTTACCCAGTTCTCGATTTTGAGATCCGGTACCCTTTTGAATTCCTTCACGTTGTTCGTCACTAGAACAGCATCCAACGAGACAGCATGTGCAGCGATTAGTAAATCCATCGCCCCGATGATTTTTCCCTGTTGCTCCAGCACTGTCCGGATCGCCCCGTAGGCCTGCGTAGCTGATTCACCGAAGGGAAGAATCTCAAAGGGGATCAGAAACTCAGACAACGCCTCAGCGTTGCGCTTCTGTGCCTGACTTTTGGCAACTCCATATTGAAGCTCAGCCAGGGTGATTGATGAAATTCCTATATCGCCCGGATGATATTGCTGGAAATGGTGCAGGACCTCCTCTGGTTTGCGTTTGATGATGTAGATACAGATGTTTGTGTCGAGCAGGATCATCAAAAATCCTCCCGATTTTCCAGCTGGGGTTGTTGACGATCAGCCATAAAGTCAGGAGAAAACTTATCCAGGCTAGAAAACAAAGAGTCCCATGAGCCGGACATGGGGATCAACTGAACGACGTTGCCGGTCTGCTTAATGTAAACTTCTTCGCCGTCCAAACGAAACTCTTTGGGCAGTCTGACTGCTTGGCTTTTGCCATTTTTAAACAATTTTGCGGTTTTCATAAACACCTCCCATAAATATATATTCATAGTATATACTTTATCGGGAGAATGGCAAGTCTGTAGCGTGGTGACCAGATACCCATGTTAAAAAACTCGATTCCAGATTCCAGGAGAAATTTTGGAATTCAATGGCGCGAGAGAGACTGACGTAAGCCATTATTCCCATTATTTTCAGACTTGCTACATCTAGCGCAATGCAAGAAACACCCACGATATGGTACGCTCATGATTCCCTTGGCTTTACGTTTTCTTCTGAAGCTCTACCTTTCGGTCACTAAATCCCATTGCCCACAGAATCAATTTCCGTTAGAATGAGTTGCAAATGCGACGCAAGGAGGTCCGTCATGAAATCAGCAACAATTCCTTCTCTACGAGTTGAGCCCGAATTACGCCAAGCGGCTGAAAGTGTCTTACGTGAAGGTGAAACCTTATCCGGCTTTATGGAAAAGTCATTACGGGCCGGTATTCAGCACAGGAAAATTCACCGGGAATTTATTTCCAGAGGGATTGCTGCAAGAGACGAGTCTCGACGGACTGGGGAATACTGCTCCGCTGAAGATGTTTTAAATGAACTGAGCGGGATGCTTGCCCAGGCAGAGACAAAGAGGGATAAGTGAATTATCGGGTTCGCTATACCCGAACAGCTAAGGATGATCTTGTTCGGCTCTATGGTTTTCTTGTTGAACGGGACATTGATGCTGCACGAAAGGCCCTAAGTTCTATCCAGAAGGGCATCAAATTTCTACAAGAATTCCCCTTCACCTGCCGAAAGGCAACCCCCGAAGATCCTCTATTGCGCGAAATGATCATTTCTTTTGGTGCAAAGGGGTATGTCGTTCTTTTTGAAATTGAGGATAGTAAGACGGCCACTATTTTAGCTGTCCGGCACCAACTCGAAGAGGACTATTACTAACTGCCAAGGGAAATATCAAATCGATAACTTGCCGACATAAACACACCAAAATCCCGCTCGGATCGACCGACGGGATTTCTGACAAAGCAGGGTTTGTCGGAAGACCGCACCTAGACAAAATTTACACCATCCATTCAATCCAAAATGATTTATGAGAAACGTGGTTCTTTTGTTGGCGCTGAACACTAATGGGTTGTTGAGTTCTGTTTTAGTTGACTATCAACTCCAGCTGGCGTACGCTTTTACGTACCCCCAGAGAGGAGAACTAAAATGCCTACTATAACCGCTACTGAAGCAAGGAAAAGCCTCTATAAACTTCTCGATGAAGTTTCCGAATCGCATGAACCTGTACAAATTACCGGTAAGCGCGGCAATGCAGTCCTGATCGCTGAAGATGATTGGCGGGCTGTTCAGGAAACACTCTATCTCCATTCCGTGCCGGGAATGAAGGAATCAATCGTTGAGGGGCTGAAAACCCCTGTCGATGAGTGCGACGAGGAACTTGACTGGTGAGTTGGCGGATCGTTTTTACCAAGCAGGCCCAAAAGGATGGGAAGAAATTATCGGCTTCAGGACTGAAGCCGAAAGCCGAAAAACTACTTAGTGTTTTAGCGGAGAATCCATATCAGACCCCGCCTCCGTATGAAAAGCTCGTTGGCGATTTGGCTGGAGCATATTCCCGTCGAATCAACATACAGCATCGACTTGTCTATCAGGTTCTGGAAGAGACAAGAGTGGTGAAAGTGCTGCGCATGTGGACGCATTATGAATAGAGTAGTTGCTGAGGTTTTTATAAAAGTCACGGCATCTTAAATATTGTTCCCCCGATTGGTCATCCAGGTGTGGATTTTCTGATAACCCAGGGTAAAAAAGATTGTGTAACTAGCCATCAGGGATAAACCGTGACACATACAAGGTTTTTACATGGTTATTGTAAAAGATCTAAGCCCCCCGTCTCACAACTGACCACTTTTTGAACACGAATACCCCGCCCGGAGTGCTGGACGGGGCATTCCTGCATTGCTACTATTTCAGGACATGTGTTGGCAGTTTTCAGAATAGATGCGATAGACGGATGATCGGCTTATCCCGTAGTGGTCAGCGATCTCTGTCTTACTGCATCCTGTAGCTTCATAGTCGTTGATCCATTGGGATATCTCGTTCACAGTAAGTTTTGGCCTGGCACCAAATTTGACACCCCTGGCCAGGGCGCGCATTCTGCCCTCGTATGAGCGCTCCCGGATAATTTCCCTTTCAAACTCTCCGATGGTGGCAAGAATATTGAATTGGAGTCGGCCATAAATCGATGTCGTGTCAATCCCCTGGTCCAGCACCACCAGATCGACATTTTTGACCTCAAACTTTTGCACGATATTGGCGAGGTCCACGACGGATCGAGCGAGGCGATCCAGTTTAGTGACAACGAAGACATCGCCATCCCGAACTGATGAGCGATCTGGAAAAATACCAATAAATATTATAGAATGGCGTCAGTTCATCAGAGGAGGACATCATGGGAAAAAATACCAGTGTGACTTTAGGCGAGCACTACGAAAAGTTTATTTTTCATGCCATTGAGGACGGCCGCTATGGTTCTGCCAGCGAAGCGATTCGTGCCGGGTTGCGGTTGCTTGAAGAGCGTGAAACAAAGTTTAAAATTCTACGTAAAGCCTTGATACAGGGCGAACAAAGCGGCCCAGCAAATTACTCTTTGGAAGATCTGAATCGTGAACTCGATGAGATCGCCGGCTAATGCCGATGTTTTCGCTAACAAAGCAGGCGCTTGAGGATCTTCGCGAGATTGGGCGATATACTCAAGAACGCTGGGGACGAGATCAGCGCCGTCACTACCTTGCTCAGCTGGACCGATGTTTTCATGCTTTGGCTGAAAATCCGAATCAAGGACAGCGGTGTGACGAAATCCGTTCTGGGTACCGCAAATTCCCTTCCGGTCAGCATGTGGTTTTTTACCGCGAACAGGTTGCCGGTGGCATCAACGTTATCCGCGTTTTGCATGAAAGAATGGATCTGGAAGTCCGCCTTTAAATGCATTTTTCAGAGTGGTGAAGGAGTGGTTTACATATGAAGGGACTTTTACTTCGGTGGCTTATTCTATCTATTGCTATTATGGTGGCCGCCCACCTCTTTGAGGGTATTCATGTTGATGGTTACGGCTCTGCTCTCATTGCCGCCATGGTGCTGGGTATTCTCAACGCATTTTTCCGACCCATCCTGTTAATCCTGACCCTGCCGATAAATGTGTTAACCCTCGGCTTATTTACTTTTGTGATCAATGCTCTATTGTTGCTGATGACTTCGGGTGTTGCAGGGGGCCTCTTAGTAGACGGATTCGGCTCTGCCCTGCTCGGATCGCTTATTATCAGCCTCGTCAGCCTGCTACTTAGTTCATTTATCAGTGATCGAGGACGGGTTGAGTCGATCGATATCGAACTGCGTCGCCGGCGTGACGGTCGCTGGGAATAGATTCGTGGAGTGGCGGGCTATGAGATTAAATCACGACCATAAGGAACAGAAAAACCCCGCTCGGCGATCCAGGCGGGGTTTTCTTTTAACCCAGTAAATACGAGAAAAGGTTATTTCCAATGTATGGAATCCACCCAGATTTAGTGAAACAACTTTTCGGGCAGTAATGGACAGGGCTGCCAATCCAAACTTACGACATTTGATACCGCGCCACATCAATCCAAAAATAACTTGCGATAGCATGACAACCGTGATACCGTTTTTTCATGATTGTCTCGTTCAAAGATAAAGCGACTGAAGACATCTTCAACGGTGTTTCCTCCAAGGAGGCCCGAAAATCCTGTCCCAGAATGCTTTGGAAGGTTGCCACACGCAAACTCGACCAAGTCGATTCGGTAACCATGTTGGATGAGTTGAGAGTTCCACCAGGCAACCGACTTGAAGCTTTAGGCCGTGATCGCAAAGGACAGCACAGCATCCGAATCAATGATCAATATCGGATCTGCTTTGTCTGGTCAGATGCCGGGCCGAAACAGGTGGAAATAACCGATTATCACTAAGGAGTTTATTATGGTACGTATTCCAACCAACAGGCCACCAACTCATCCTGGCGAAATGCTCCGCGAGGAGTTCTTGTTGCCGATGTCGATCAGCCAGAAAGATTTGGCTGCAGCCATCCATGTGCCATTCCAGCGTGTCAATGAATTAGTAAACCAGAAGCGTGGAGTTACACCCAGCACGGCCTTGCGACTGGCTAAGTTCTTCGGCATGAGTGCTGATTTTTGGCTCAATTTGCAAATGCGTTGGGATCTCTACCGAGCCCGTCAAGTAGAAGAGGAAGAGCTTGAGTCGATTCAGGATTATCAGCATCTGCAAAGAGCTTAGCCTGCTGGTGAATTGACAGAAATTGATCTTCTTGGGAATGTTGGCCCCAAGGTGCCGAAGCGGAAAGGTTCCAAATTTTCTTGGGCGAGGCTTGATTTTATTACCACCAACCATAGAACACGAAACGCCTACGGATACCAAATCGTGGGCGTTTCTTATGATGCAGGAGTTATAGGAAGGTTTTGTTGACCACCTCATGGAGACGCCATCAAATTAAATGACGGAGAGAAGACAAGAATACAGCCTCTGATTGAGGATATCAGCATCCCGGTTTTCCGAGGGGGCATGTTAGACTTCGAGATCCAGAAACGAACAGGTCAAATATCAGCAGGATTGTTGGTAGAAATTTCTAACACAATATCCCGAAACACCTTGTACCTTTCTTCCAGGTCGCTCTTTTCTAGGTATTCATCCTTGCTGTGTAGTTTGCCACCGACAGCGG
This sequence comes from Pelovirga terrestris, assembly GCF_014773365.1. Taxonomy (GTDB): domain Bacteria; phylum Desulfobacterota; class Desulfuromonadia; order Desulfuromonadales; family Geopsychrobacteraceae; genus Pelovirga; species Pelovirga terrestris. The sequence goes on along the minus strand of NZ_JACWUN010000003.1, from coordinate 6,656 downwards.
CCAGTCCACAAAGGGTTGGTATGCCGAAAGGCGAGGCAAAAGAGGCATCGGAGCCTCCGCCAGCAAAGGCCCAATGAACATCTACTCCGTGGCGTTCGCCGATCTTTTCAATCGAGGAGCAGAGTTCTTCAGTTCTGGCGTTGGGAACCATAGGCGGACGCATGATTTTACCCTTCACCTGAACCTTGATCTGCGGGTTGAACGGCCGTTCCGCCTTTTCCCTGATAAGGCGCTCTATGCGTTCGCCTTCTTCCAACGCATCAAATCTGGTGTCGATCGCCAGTTCGGCAAAATGCGGAATCGAGTTCTGCGACATCCCGCCGGAAATAATCCCCGGGTTGACGTAGATTCCTTTGTCCTGATCGCAGAATTCGCGCAGAAAAAGCGTCCAGTGGGCCGCCTCGGTAATGGCACACTCCCCTTCAAAGGGATTGTTCCCGGCATGGGCCCCTTTGCCATGGAACTCGATTCGGTATCTGCCGATCCCTTTTCGCTGCTTTACGTATGCCCCGTTGACCCTTGCTGATTCCGCAGAGATGACCGCTTTTGCCTTCTGCGAAAGCTCTTCGATGACAGGCCGAATATGCGGGCAGCTGATTTCGTGTTCGCCGTTATAGAACACAGCTACATTGCCGCTCAGTTGCCCTTTATCCAGAAGCTCCTTGATAGCGTACCAGGTAAACAGGCATCCGGATTTCATATCCGCCACGCCGGGACCGTACATCCGCGCCTGATCTTCTGAAAACGGCCGCGCTTTCGCTTCGCCTTCCGGGAACACGGTATCCAGGTGGCATAAAATCAATAAATCAAATGCGTTCTTGTCCCCGGAATACGCCAAAAAACTTTTGCCATATTCGGGTGCCGGCTCGAACCAGTCAATGTCCCATCCTATACGAGAAAACCGGTCGGCAAACCACCGGCCAAGCTTATTGACACCTTCTCGGCAATGGGTCCCGCTGTCGATATTGACAAGGAACTGAATATCATCCCTAAATCTATCTAATGTAAACATGGCTTCTTCTTTTATAAATGTTCAATTATAGGTGGCAATTATAGTCGAACAAAGGGGGTGATTGCTGCGTTTAAACGTTTGCAGCAGATTTTTTCAGTAGAGGAGGACAGGTTCCTTTGACGCCGACGAGAGCGAGAATCGTTAATAATGTTTTCTGTGGACCTAGATAAGCGCCTGTCGGATCAAACCATTCGTTTGTGGTATGAATGTTCCCTGAGGTTCCTCCCCTGCCAATGGAGATGGCGGGGATGCCGAGACTGATCGGTATGTTGGCGTCCGTGCTGCCTGGGTTTCCGAGTTGTGAATTGATGCCGAGCAGTTTTCCTGCCGCATAAGCGGCCTGAACAATCGGTTCGTCCGGCGATTGAAAACCTGCGGGTCGATCACCGAGGAGTTCAATGTCAACTGTTAATTGATCGCTGTTACAGTGTGTGTTTTCCTGAGCGGCAGCAGCTTTGATAATGGACAAAATATCAGAACCCAGCTGTAGCAACTCTTCTCTGCCGTTGGAACGGATGTCGATAAGCATTTCAGCTTGAGCCGCAATGGTATTTACCGATGTGCCTCCGTTGATGGTCCCAACGGTGAAGGTTGTGAGCGGATCCTTGGGAGGGCTTAGGTCTGCTAAAAGAGCGATCGCTCTGCCGGCGGCATGGATGGCGCTTGGTAACCCGAAATTGAGGTAGCTGTGACCTCCGGGGCCCTTGAATGTGACTCGGTAACGGTGGCTTCCTGTGGCCCGATAGGTGATCGACCCAACCCCCGTACCATCGATCGTAATGAATCCATCGATATCCTTGAAATCATTGAACAACTGCTTGGTTCCCCTAAGATCACCCAGGCCTTCTTCACCGACATTGCCGACAAAGAGAATGTCGCCCAGAAGTTGGATCTGACTCTGTTTCAAGGTTCTGATGATACCGAGAATTTCGGCCAGTCCGCGAGTGTCGTCGGCAATGCCGGGCGCATGAAAGATCCCTTCTTTTTCAACGACTTTGGTATCGGTTCCCGCAGGGAAGACGGTATCCAGGTGAGCGGCAACAACAAGCTTGGGGGCTTCAGCGCAGCCTTTGAGCATGCCTAGGACATTGCCGATGGCATCGAGCCGAGTCTCGTCCAGGCCCAACTCCTTAAAGCGTCGCAGGTAATCTTCGGCCCGCGACTTTTCTTCAAATGTGGGGGCTGAAATAGCGCAGATTTCCTTCTGCTCGTTCAAGGTATGGACATGGTCGGCTTTTATGAACTCAAGCGCGGCATTGACCTCTGGATTAGCGCCCAGATCAGCAAAGGTATCGCGAACGGCCTTTGAAACCTGATATTCATTTTTCTTTGATGCTTTATTTGTCATGCTATCCACCATTTTTGCAAGAGTTGAGGCTGATCATTGTTGTCGGTCTCCGTTCCTGGAATTTGGCTGTTGGAACTGAATGTAGCCCGTGACCAGAGTGACCGGCTACGCTTCCGCCATCGGTATCGCTAGTTGCCCTCGCCGCTTCAGACAAAAAAGACACTAACCAGGAGAGTAATGACAATCCCACCCAATACCGGGATTGCCGTTCTCTTGACGATGTCGATCGGTGAACATTGGCCGGCGTCGCTGACCGCAATGATTACTCCCGCAACCGGCGATATGGAGCGCGCCAGACCGGCGGTAAGTTGCATCGGCAGCAACATGCTGACCGCTTCGGCACCGAACTTGGCGGACATGTCGGGAGCGAGATTGCCGAAGGAAAAGAACGCCGCGTTACCGGAGCCGGTCAGAATCGCAACCGCAGCCACAATTGCGCACAACAGCAACGTCATAATCGTGAAGCCCAGCCCTGCATTTTGCGCCGAAGTGGTCAGGAAACCGACAGCCCCTATGGTTTTAAGACCGGCAGCAAAGGTTTCCGCACAGATAATCAGGGAGACGATACGTGCAAACATATGCCCCATGCCATCGAAAAAGGCCATAACTCCCTTGAAGATGGATTTGAAATCTCTGGTCCGGATCACCTCAAACAGCATGCCGACAAACACGCCGATAATCATCGCGGTAACCACATCTAATTTAATCGAGCTGACCAGCAGCTTGCTGAAGATGAGAATCAGCGTAAGCGGCAGCAGCGGGAGGATTGCGTAAAGTTTCGAGGGGGCTTCGAGCTGCTGACCCTCGGGGGCCGATGACGCGGTTACGGTGGCGACATGCCCTTCCTTATTATCAAAATAGCGGGCAGTAAAATAGGTAAGAACGGAAATGGTAATGATGGAAAATACAGCAACCGGCACCTGATACGAGGCGAAGTAGACCGCAACATCAAGTCCTGCTGTTTTGGCTGCCATGTTCGACGCGCCACTTGCCGGGCCGAGATCCAGTACCGCCGTCGTGCCGATCATCGCTGCTGCGGCTTTTCTGCTGACTCCCAATCTCACCAGCGTCGGGTAGAAGGTGACCAGAAGCAGCATCGCCAGCCCGGCAGCACTGGGGATGAATATATTCATAATCTGGCCGACAACATACCCCAGAGCAAGCACGACATAGGGAGCGTGAAATAACTGCAGGGGCTTGATACAGACGGAAACCATGGCATTGGTTGCCCCGATCTCATCCATGTACTTGGCAAAACCGCCGGCCGCCATGATGATAAGCCCCAGACCCGCGGCGCGATAGGACATGGTGTTTTTGACATAGTCAAACAGGTCGAAGCCGATCCAGCCGGTAGACTTCGCATCTTTGAATAAAATGCTTGTTTCAGGGGCGATTAAAACCGTGAGACCAAGCAGCGTTAAACCGCCCAGAAGAAGGACCGTATGAGGTTGATATTTCTTGATAATCAACCAACCGACGCAGATCGTTACCAGCAAACCAATCAGGAACCCTACCATTGTTATTCTCCTTTGATTAGGGGTGCATGTGAGCACCGATCTCGACCGAAGCACGAGTTAGTCCATTTTTGAAATCACCGGACAGTTAGAGCGACAATGCCAATTTGCGACCGCCGCGCTGTTGCTCTCTGAATGAACGGTAACCAGATAAATGATAACAAACTACCAAGATCCATGTTTTTTTGGTAAAATATTACCAACTAGCGTCTTTGTCAATATTTTTGTATACACAATCTGCCTACGGGTTACGGCTATGGCATGAGTTGTCCGGCGAGCCGGCCTTCCGGGAGAACCTGCTGAGCGTGAAATGCAAATGCGGGACGAGTCTTTCTCTGGGAATCTTGTCTGGGAATCTCTTCCCATGGGAGAGGGATTTGTATATCATAGGTGCGGAAAATCAGTTGTTCTCTCTAAATGTTAACCCTCCAAAATTAAACAGATATCTGCTCGTCCTGCATTGATGTTCTTTGTTGCACAAGCCTCTTATAGTCCTCGTCTTCTGGAAGAATCGTGCGAGCAAAGAGACCGAAAAAATGAACCAACCAACAGGGGAGGTGATTGCCTCGGTCAGCAATACAGGCCCTGAAGGATTTAAGACTGATCCATTTCTGTTCAATGACTCTCAAGGTGAAATATGGAATCCAAATCGCTGCTGGAAAGAATAAGAGACGTTGAAAAACTGACGCCGAGTGAAGCAAAAATCGCGGAGTATCTGGAGCAGAAATATCCTCAACTCGCTTACGAAACGATTACCACGATCAGTAGCGGCGCTGGAGTGGGCAATGCGACCGTCGGCAGATTTGTGTTGCGATTGGGCTATAAAAACTTTGCCGATTTCATTTCGCTGCTGAGAAATGAATTGGCGCAAAATTTCGAATCCCCCATGGTCCGTTATTTTGGCAGGAGGGAGTCGCTAAGTGAGAGTAAACACGGTAATTGAGGGATGACTGACCACGCTAATTGACGGAGCTTGACCAAGATAAATGATGGAACAGCCAATCAGCAGCGTTGTGTGCTGCTGATTGGCTGTTCGTTGTTTAGGTGTGATGTTCGTTGTCGGGTCGTGACGTCTCGTCAAACGGTAACAGAAGCTGTCCCGGCAGCGGTGTTGTTGACGTTTTTTTGGTGGTTGGCTCACCTTTTCTGATCCTCAAGCGAGTGACCAGCAGCATAATCAGTAGACAGAGGTTCTTCATCATCATTACCTCTTTTCCGTTCGCCGTGCCTTCGGAGTCGGCGTGAACAGTTCCAGATAGAGACGTTCATCCAGCCGCGGCAGATTACGAGATGCGGCTGTTGTCAGCAGTTCTGCCGCCATGTGGGTGAGCACCCGCAGATTACCGGCAGCATGGGCGGCCAGAGTCTCCATCAACTCCGGTGTCATCAGTTGCGGATGGCCGGCCTGAGTCAGGGCAAAGTCAAGATACTCCTTGAGGGTTTCCGGCGCGAGGGGGCCAAGGGGCAAACGTGCGCGGATGCGACTGCCCAGCGGGAGCAGTTCCGGTAAGCGAAAGCGGTCACCCAGGCGCGAATCGCCACAGAGCACAGTAAACAGTAAGCTCTCGGAGTCGAAACGGGAACTCTGCAGCAAGCGCAGTTCGGTGAGGCATTGGCTGGAGACTTCCTGTGCCTCGTCGATGAGCAACACCGCCCGGTGCAGAGTGGAATCGCAATGAGCCTGCCAACGGGCGCGCAGCGACTTGAAGCCCCCATAGCGGTTGGCCAGACTCAAGGGAACGCCGAAGATGTCGCCGAGTTCCCGATAGAAGTCTGCCATGGAGCTTTGTGGTCTCTCCATCACGCCGATGGACAGATCCGGCACCTGCCTGAGCTTCTCGGACAGCCAGTGTAAGGTTTTACTTTTACCCTGACCGGGTTCGCCGGTGATCAGGGCGAACCCGCCGTGGATGGTCAGCGTCTCCAGGCGCAGGGCGAAGGCCTCAGCGCCGGGCAGGCTCCACAATGCCTGAGGTGGAAGGGTCGGCAGGAAGGGATTGTATTTCAGCCCGTAGACCGCTCTGAGGGTGGCGTCATTCATCGATTTCCTCCTTGGGCAGATAGGCCGGGGGCAAGCCAGTGGCGGCATAATCGGCAAGCCACTGACTCAGTAGTGCCGGCATGCCGGGTTCCGGAGCGGGACAGGGTGTTGCGGCGGATGGTGGGGTCAGGGTTCGACGGCGACCGGAACTGTTGGCCTGCTTGTCCTGGGGCAGCAGGGTGGTCAGCAAGACACCGCTGTGTTCATCAACAAGCCACAGGCGACTCTTGTCCCAGCCGGGATAGCGCAGCAACAGGTGCGGCAAATGACGGAAACGGGCAGGAACTTCGTAACGGATCGCATCGACGGTGACCGTCGCATCGCTGCGGCGCTGGCTGCGCCTGACCTGCCGGCAGAACGCCTGGCGCAAGACGTCGGGATCGGGAGCCTGGCGACCGACCCCAGGACCGTCAAGCAGGCGCTCCAGAGGAGACTGGTTGGTTTCACGGTGGATCCGGCGATGATAATCCTGCTCGACGAACGCTTGTGCGGCCTGATTGAGAAAGGCCAGTGTGAGGGGTTCGACTGAGCGCACCATCTCCAGGAATCGGCCTTCGAGTTGCGCCCAAAGCACCTCCTGCTTGCCGTTCTGGTAGGGCGAATACGGTAGAGTGGTCTTGTGCTCAATGGCCAGCCTGGCCAGCCCCTGGCGGGTCTCCTCGGCGAGCATGGCAGCTCCATTGTCGGTCAACAGAGCCCGGGGCAGACCCCGTTTGAGGAAGGCCTGGGTTAGGCCGTGGA
>NZ_JACWUN010000039.1 GCF_014773365.1 Pelovirga terrestris | reverse complement strand
CTAGTGTCCCGTGCGGTTAGTTCTTTTGCTTAAATTGAAGTTGTGCTATAGTTTCAAACATGGCACGCACTCATGAAAAATACGAATTAACAGCGCAAGACCGACAAGCTCTCGAAGCCTTGCTTCGGTCTCCAAAAACAGCGCAAAGCCTTGTTTTGAGGGCCCGGATTGTTCTGCTAAGTGGAGCAGGACAATCCGCAGAAGAGGTAGCCGCCTTGGTCGGCACCTCCAAGCTCTCAGTTTACAAGTGGCGCAACCGATTCAGAGCCAGTGGTCTTGATGGCCTAAAAGACTTGCCGCGCTCCGGGCAACCCAAGAAACTCTCGGCAAAAAAGGTCAAAGAGGTGTTGACCTTGACCGTCGAGAAAATTCCCAAGGAAGCCACTCATTGGAGCGTGCGCCTCATGGCCAAGGCGGCGGGTGTCACCACTTGGCAAGTCAGGAAAATCTGGGAGGCCTCAGATCTTAAGCCACACCGCCTCAAGACCTTCAAGATCAGCAACGATCCAGATTTTGCTGACAAGGTCGTGGATGTGGTCGGCTTGTACATGAACCCTCCCGACAATGCCCTGGTGCTGTCGGTGGATGAGAAGACCCAGATTCAGGCACTTGACCGAACGCAACCGATGCTCCAGCTCAAGCCTGGTCAGATTGAGCGCCGTACGCACGATTATAAGCGTCATGGAACCACGAATCTTTACGCGGCCTTTGACATCCTGACGGGAAAAGTCATTGGCCGGACAACAAAGCGACATCGGGCCAAGGAGTTTCTCGATTTTCTGCGGCAGATCGATCGCTCAACACCCAGTGAACTGGAACTGCACTTGATCCTGGATAACAGCAGCACGCACAAAACACCTGATGTGTTGAAATGGCTGGGTAAGCATCCTCGCTTCAAATTGCACTTCACGCCGACCAGCGCTTCTTGGCTGAATGCAGTCGAAGGCTGGTTCTCACAACTGGAGCGCCGCGCCATTCACCGGGGGATTTTTACCAGCGTTACAGAGCTGCGCAAAGAGATCCACCGGTTCATCAAGGTCCATAACGCCGCAAGTGCCAAACCATTTAAATGGACGAAAAGTGCTGCCGTAATCATCGATTCGGTTCAAAGAGCAAAAGCAGCAAATTAATATAAAGGACTAACCAAACAGGACACTAG
>NZ_JACWUN010000038.1 GCF_014773365.1 Pelovirga terrestris | reverse complement strand
CCCTAGTACCTTGTAACAGTTATAAATTCGGATAAAGTCGCGTCAGCTTGATCCTGGCGTCAGCGGTTGTGAACTGCCAGTTAATTTTCTTCGTTTTGCTGTTGCGGTGACTTTCCCAGGCCGCGACCTCAGCTTGCATGGTCACCATCTCGGCAATACGACGATTGAGGCATTGCCCTTTTAGCACGCTGAGTTCGATTTCGGCCATGTTCAGCCAGCTTCCATGTTTGGGCGTGTAATGGATGTCCAACCGCTCCGCCAAACGCCGAGCCTCCTTGGGTTCGAATGTTTCATAAAGTGAGGCGATATTGTGTGTATTCAGATTGTCCATCACCAACCGCACCTGAATGGCCTCGGGATAACGCTCGTCAAGCATCTGCTTGATCTGTTGCGCCCAGTCTTTCCGGGTTCGACGCTCAGTTATCGCAACATGACGTCTGCCAGCCAAGGGTTCAACTTCCATAAAGATTTCGGCGACACCGTGTCTGACGTATTCGTCATCCATCCGCTTCGGCTGTCCTGGCTTGCAGGGTATTGGCGTATGGACTTCGCCAATCAGTTGCTTGCTGGATTCGTCCATGCACACCACTGGGTAATCGGGATCATACGGCAGATGATAGACTTCCAGAATATCCTCCATCGCCGCTACGAAGGCCGCACTGCCTTGTGGTGGGATTTTCCAGTATTTGCTGAGGTGAGGCTTAAGTTCGTTTTTTTTAAAACCCGTTGCACGGTCATATGCGAAACGGATGATGCAAATTTCAGTTCCACAGCCTTGTCAGCAAGCAGTCGGACTGTCCAGCGATCAAATCCCTCTGGGGCATCGGAACATGCCAAGGCGATTAACCGTGCTTCAAACGCTCCATCAAAAAGAACCTCGCGCGGCGGCTTTTCTCTGGGCTTACGCTCCAAGGCGACCTCAATGCCTTCCTCTACAAAGCGTTGCTTGAGGTGCTCAATGGTGCGCGGCGTGACGCCCAGCGCGACAGCAACATTGGCAACGGTCCATGCCGGCCCGTCAGGGCCTGCATCGCAGAGCAGCAGCGCACGGGCATGGATGAACTTTTTTGCCCCGGTTTTCCCGTTCCGGGTTAACGCTTCGAGATCTTTACGTTCTTGCTTTGTCAGAGTGACTCGGTATCTCGGTGCCATGGCAGCCTCCTTGGGTTGCCATGATTATACAACAGTCCGCATATTTACGAAACTTTAAATGTTACACGGTACTAG
>NZ_JACWUN010000037.1 GCF_014773365.1 Pelovirga terrestris | reverse complement strand
CTATGGTAGAATTGGTTATCGCCAAACAACCGAAACTACTTCAAGGAGATGACGCTTTGAACCGTATTGTATCAGAACTTGTTTCATGTAAAAACCCAATAGATTCGTTCTTTGACAATCAGCGTATCGCACTACTACTTCGGCAAAGCAACGTGTTTAAGCAGTGCGGATTCGCCCCCGTGGTGGTTATGCGGTTTATCTTCAGCTTGGCATTTACCGGCAAGAATTTATTTCGGTATCTGCGATCCGTCGGTTCCGAGGCCGAGATCAGCAAGGATACGGCTTATCGCTTTCTGAACTCGGTTCACGCCAACTGGCGCAAGTTTCTGCATCTGCTGAGCGCAGCGGTGATCAACCATCAGCTGTTGCCGCTGACTGAAAAAAAGACACCGAAGGTGTTCATCGTCGACGACTCGCTCTACAAACGCAACCGTAGCAAGAAGGTGGAACTGCTTGCGCGTGTCCATGACCATAACGAAAAACGCTACTATCTCGGCTTTCGGATGCTGACCCTGGGCTGGTCTGACGGCTCGACCTATGTGCCGGTTTCCTTTTCTCTGCTGAGTTCAGCGAACAAGAAAAGCCGTCTGACCGAGATGGCTGAGGTTGACAAACGCACCAATGGCTACAAGCGCCGTACCGAGAGCCTGCGCAAGGCACCCGAAGTGATGAAAGAACTGATCATGCAGGCACGCAGTAGCGGCCTTGATGCCGATTACCTGCTTTTTGACAGTTGGTTTGCCTTTCCTTCGGTGATCGTCGGACTCCTTGAGCAACAACAGCAGGTTATCTGCATGCTCAAGTCGATGAAGACCATCACCTACGGCTACAAGGGATTTGATCTCACCCTCAATGATCTGTACAAAAGTGTGTCCAAGCGTCGCGGTCGCGCCAAGATTCTCGCCTCGGTTCAGGTTGAATTAGGCAAAAATTCCAAGGGTGACGCGGTCATGGCCAAAATCGTTTTTGTCAGAGATCGCAGCAAAAAGAAATGGCTGGCACTGCTTTCCACCGATGTTCACCTTGCCGATGAGGACATCATTGCTCTGTACAAGCGCCGCTGGGACATCGAGGTGTTTTTCAAAATCACCAAAAGTTATCTCAACCTGGCCAAAGAGTTTCAGAGTCGTAGCTACGATGCGCTGGTTGCTCATACGAGCATTGTGTTTGCACGTTACATCATGCTGGCGCTGGCACGACGTACCAGCAACGACCCGCGAACGCTGGGTAGTCTGTTCCATGCCGGCTGTGATGAACTGCGCCAAGTCAGTTTTGTCGAAGCACTGCAACTGCTGATGAACCTATTGGAGCAGGTGATCAAAAGCTTTGCAGACAAAATGGTGGCACCGATCAAGGCCATGCTGG
>NZ_JACWUN010000036.1 GCF_014773365.1 Pelovirga terrestris | reverse complement strand
TCAAGGTCGATGGCAGTGGTGATGCCCTGAAGCAGATCAAAGAGTGCAACTACCAGCAGAAGTATCTGGCCGACGGTAAGAGAATCATCCTGATCGGCATCGACTTTGATTCCAACAGCCGTAATGTCACCGGCTTTGCCTGGGAAGCGGTCAAGTAACAGCTGTCACTTGCTGAGCAGACTGAACAAACGTTGCAACCCTGTCAACGCCCCATTGCCGATAAAAACGCCCTGAGCGACCCTCCGTGTCGGTAAATGGTCGGTAAAATCGACCACCGACCTTCAGTCCAAATCTCTCTACGGCCTTGCCAATCAGGAGAAATAAGCGAATCATCTTTTTTAGCAGCTGCCTACATGTCGGTAATTGTTCGGTAAAAATGAACGGGTACGCCATAACGCCCGGTAATCACGGCTCAAACACGTACGCACATTCACGCTCACTACAGGTGTGGATGAGTTTGTTGGTGGTGCCGGGAATGATACGTTTAATGGTGTGATCGATGGCACAACTGGTGCTGTTGCAACGACCTTGACTGCTTTGGATTCCATTGATGGTGGTGCTGGAACCGACACCTTTAAGCTGAACGTGCTGAACGGTATTGGTGATGCCGGTACTGCTGTTACGGCTCTTCCTACAGGTATCGTTGTACAAAATGTCGAGAATGCTGTAGTGCGTACAGCTGTTGATTTAACAGCTGACTTCTCTACCTGGGCAGGCTTGACGTCCCTCAGCGTGACAGAGGCTGCTGGTCTTATTGATTTGACTGCTGAAGATACAACGGCAGTTACTACTTCTGGCACCAAGGGCGCAGTCACTGTCGACGGCGGCAGCAATGTCAGTGTTACTGTGAACAAGGATACTGGCGCAGTCACGCTGGACAATGCGGCAGGTGCAATCAGCATCACCGGCTCTGATTTTGAAGGTGCAAACATTGCTACCACCGACGGAACCGATGTCACAATCGATGTATCCGCAAAAGCAGCAACTGGCAACATTACAGTCGGTACAGCTGGTAATGAGCAATCAGGCGCTGTCTCCGTAACTCAAACACTGAATTCAGACGGTGAAGCCGCTTTGAATAACGGCGATACTGCCATCGCAGTCACTGGCGGAACAACAATCGCTGTGACCGTTAATGCCATCTCTGATGCTAAAAAAGAAACCAGCGACTTTGACATTACAGTTGGTTCGATCAGTGTTACCGGTAGCGAAGATACAACCGATGTTACCGTAGTGCAAAACGCATCAGTCACGACCGTAACCAAAGCAGCAAAGGCATTAGTGCCGGCAACCCAAGAACTCACCTTTAAAGCACTTGCGAATGGAGAGTCCACAACCGTTAATGGTCTGACCTTCACTGCAGCCAAAGCTCTGACCGCAGGCCAGGTGGCGCAAGCCTTCGCCGGTTTAACCAAAGATGACACTCAAAGCGAGACTGGCCCGACAGCCAACGGTGTCTACAGTGGTGATTTTGATACAGTCTCAGGTTGGAAAAGTGGTAGTGCTAGTGTCCCGTGCGGTTAGTTCTTTTGCTTAAATTGAAGTTGTGCTATAGTTTCAAACATGGCACGCACTCATGAAAAATACGAATTAACAGCGCAAGACCGACAAGCTCTCGAAGCCTTGCTTCG
>NZ_JACWUN010000035.1 GCF_014773365.1 Pelovirga terrestris | reverse complement strand
CCCAAATCCACCACCTGAAAAAGCATAGATGGTCGCGACGTCTTTTTTAAGATATTTTTTCCTGCCTATACCCTGTTTTTACGTTACGTCAGGGTGAAAAATGTCGGATTTAGAAAAAATCGGCCTTCTCAGTGCCGTTCTGGGCGCACTTCGGGCGCAAAGCCTCCTTTCGGGGTTCTTTTTTTTGTGTTTGCTCTGATTCAGCTGCCAACAACAACTTCCGGTGCTCCCCGTGCCAGATCGATGATCCGCTCACGGATGTGCAGCAACAGGCCCAGAGCCGGCTGTTTGGGGCTAATGAGAATGTGTAGTTGACGCGAACGCTCACGAACCTGGCCGGCGAGATTGATCAGTCCGAATCTAACCGCCTTGAGTCGCTTGCACCGAAAGCTCGGGGGCAAGACCAAACGTTTCATCGCGGCGTTTAAATTGAGCGCCAGAATCATGATCCCCCACCAAGCGGCATTTTCTCCAAAATCTCCTGAAGGGAGTTTCCCGCCGGCCAGGTCGTCTTTCATGACGGCGTGCACTTCTTCGCTTTTGCCGCAGCGCTCTCGATACCACTGAATCAACTCATTGCCGTCGATATCCCGGTTGGTGACAATCCCGTAAATTTTATAGCGCTCACCGCTGGGCGCTTGCATCTGCTCGGGATCGGCGACGGTTTCACAGCCAAGTAGCTCCAATTGGTTGTGGAGCCGTTTGCGGGTAGCAAGATAACGATAGCCGGGGCCGTTCTTGCTCATCCCTGCCCAGCTGGGAACATAACAGACTTCGGCCCATTGCTGACCTGTATCATACTGGCGACCGTCCGGATCGGTGCGCCTTATCGGCAACCAGTTGCCTTCTTCCACTTCACCAACGGCTTGCCGAAAGCTTTGGCTCACGTTGGCTCCGATAGCGAACTCGATGGCGCCAAAACGTTCATTGCTCCCTTCGGCACAGTAACGCAGCAGATCCTGCTGATAACCGGCGGTGTCAGAGCGGAGCATCACCTTATCGACCCCATCAGGAAGGTGCTCCAGCGTTTCCTGCAACAACCGCAGTTGTTGATAGCCAGCGGGAACATTGCCATCGCGAAACTCACTGTGGACAACCAGATCCTGCTCGAACCAGTACACGTTCAACGGTTGATAAGCGCGATAACCATCGTAGCACCACAGAGCCTGTGTCTTGTCACTGCTCACCAGGGTGGCGTCCATGTCGAGGGTCGCTTCGCGTTGGACGTTGCGGTTCTGGACAAACGCGACCATCTCCTGGTTGACACGCCCCAATGCCCGTAAACACTCATTGGGCGCAGGGATAAAAGCTGATCCCGGAATCCGCCGTGTCTCTTCCTGTGGATCATGAAAGGCGGCCAGGTAGCGGAAGACGGGCGAGGCGGAAGGGACGGTGCGCCCTGCTTTCTTACGCCGCCGCTCCAATAAGCGGCGCTCTTTGCGTGGCAGTCCATGATACTCGATCTGCCGCAACAATCGACACAACCCTTCATCTGCTTCCAGTTGTTCAAGGTCTGCAACAGATTCCCCACCGACCAGATTCAGCAGAATCAGGGCCATCACGATCTGTTCGTCACACCACCCCTGACGACTGTCTGAGCGAACATGGAGATGCCGTCTGATGGCATCGCGTAGCCCGGCAATATGCGCCAACTCAAGATAGGCTGGTAAGCCTGCTAACGCCGTGAGTCCTGATGTCTGTACTTGCTCTTTATACTGGAAGGGAAGAACGCCTTGTGCCATAATT
>NZ_JACWUN010000034.1 GCF_014773365.1 Pelovirga terrestris | reverse complement strand
CGAAGCAAGGCTTCGAGAGCTTGTCGGTCTTGCGCTGTTAATTCGTATTTTTCATGAGTGCGTGCCATGTTTGAAACTATAGCACAACTTCAATTTAAGCAAAAGAACTAACCGCACGGGACACTAGGCGGCGCCTTGGCACAACTGGTTGGTGCGGTGACCGGAGCGGTGACCTACACCTATAATGCGCCGGGCGTAAAAAGTATCCTGGAAAACAACCCTTACACCTTCGGGGATCTTGCTGGCCAAACATTTGAAAATATTGTGAATTACAATGCCAATTTCGATTTCATCAACAAGGTCGGCAAACAAATCGGAACCAGTTATGATACCCCCATTTCGTCGATGGGCCCGATCCCGGATTGGTTGGAACCGCTCATTGCAAGGATGAATCCAGCCCTTGCGATCTATTATTACCTCAACCAGCACAGCAGGAAAGCCCTCATCGACAGCCTCCAACAGAGCTTTGACTCAGCACAACTTCAGGCTTCTCCCATCATCCTCGACCTTGACGGCAACGGTATCAACACGGTTGGTTTTGACGCCGGGGTGCAATTTGACCATGACGGCAATGGCTTTGCCCAGCTGACCGGTTGGGTGGGGGCGAATGATGGTCTGCTGGTGTGGGATCGAAACGGCAATGGGGTCATTGACAGTGGACAGGAAATGTTCGGCGACAATACGGTGCTGGTCAACGGTCTGAGCGCGGTCAACGGTTTTGCTGCTCTGGCTGAGCATGACAGCAACGGCGACGGCGTGATTGATGCCAATGACGCTATCTGGCCCGAACTGAAGGTGTGGCGCGATCAGTCGCAGGACGGACTGACCGATGAGGGTGAGCTGGTCACCCTGGATGAACTGGGTATTATGTCGATCAGTCTCAGCTACACCAATTCAACCTATGTTGATGAGCACGGTAACGCCCACAAACAGGTGGGCAGCTTCATCTGGGCTGACGGTTCAGTCGGCACCGCTACCGACGTCTGGTTTGCTGTCGACAATGCCCGCACCCGCGCGCTCGACTATATCAAGGTGTCGGATGACATCGCGGCGCTTCCCGAACTTCAGGCTTTCGGTTATGTGTACAGCTTGCATCAGGCCATGGCACGGGATGAGAGTGGTCAGTTGCGGGCGCTGGTGGAACAGTTCATGAAGGAGACCGACCGCAGTGCTCACGGGACCTTGATGACAGCAATCCTCTACGAGTGGGTTGGGGTCACCGATCTGGATCCCGGTAGCCGGGGTGGTCTGATTGATGCGAGAAAGGTTGCTGTGCTCGAAGCGTTCTTGGGAGAGGACTTTTTACAGTGGGGGTCGCCCAATCCTCGAACCCAGGCAGCGGCTTTGCTTGAGCAGGCTTTTGGAGATCTTCAGCGATCGCTGCATGGCGATTTAATGCTGCAATCGCATTTCAAGCCGTACATCGATGCTGTCGAGCTATCAATCGGTGCTGAAGGTTTTGAATTCGACTTCAGCGCCATGAACAGTATGCTCAGCGAATACCAACAGATGGGCAAGCTTGAAGATGTTGCGATTGGATTATTCGAATTTGATCAATTTGTCGGGAAAACACTGGCGCCTTTAGGTTGGGAAAGCAGCGAGATTTATCCCGTTTGGTTTCAAAATATAGATGCCCTCATCCATAATTCCGGCACCCTGCAAGGCACAGCTGGGAATGACCTTCTTGTCGGTGGCGAAGGCAACGACACCCTCAATGGTGGCAGCGGTAATGATCTGCTGATTGGCGGTGCCGGCAATGACCTGCTGAACGGTGGACGCGGTAACGACACCTACCTGTTCGATAAAGGCTGGGGGCAGGATACCATCAACGATTACGACACCACCAGCGGCAACATCGATACCC
>NZ_JACWUN010000033.1 GCF_014773365.1 Pelovirga terrestris | reverse complement strand
CTTGCCTTTCTTATGGCAAGGAGCCCCTTGATATCCGCCAAGATAACTGAGGGGGCTCCTTTTTTATTCCCCCACGTATCTTGTCAAATATCTCTTATTTTTCCATCAATTTTTTTGGCCACGCTCACCCTAGTGCCGTTTCTGTAATGGCTTTGTTAGCAACATCCTGGAAGACAGCGGTACCAGCGTAAGCGATCTTGGTGGTGACGAAGTTGGTGCCACCTACGTTGCTGCCTGTGTCGATCACATCACCGGAGTTGAAGTCTAGGATTGTAGCATAACCGACCACGCCACCTTCGACATTCATTTCAAAGGTATCTGCACCAGCACCACCAGTCAGTTGTGCAAGTTCACCGGCGATCAGGGTGTCGTTACCGGCACCACCGTTAAGGACAACTTGAGAAGCGCCGCTAGCGTCGAGGGTGTCGGCACCAGAACCACCCAGAACGACCAATTCGTCTACGGTTGCTGCGTAGTCAAGTTTACCGGTCATGGCGCTGGCATCAACCAGTACCAGATCGGTACCTGTGGTTGTGGTCAGGTTCAGGTGACTGTTACCTGTGATTACGATGGTCTCAGCTGAATCAGCATCGACCGTCAGGGTAGCAGTCTGGATGTTGGGGCTTGCTGCTGTACCCGGTGCTGTATCGGTTGCAGCGATGTTGATGTTTTCCACATCAGCCACTTCTACTTTACCAAAAATAAGGTTAGTAGCACTTACCTTGGTCACGATGTTGAAGGTATCATTAGCACCAGTTGCATCAGCCATTTCAACGATAACGTCGTTAGAGCCTGCAGTGGTTAACTCTAAAGTACCATTATTGAGCATTCCTTGAATCGTTAGAGTCTTTGTGGTAACCACACCAGTACTAATAACATAGTCAATATCATTCATATTACCGAGCTTGACAGTATGGTCAACTGCTGAAGCACCCAAGCTCAACTTCTGGAAGTTATCAATCTTGGTTTCGAAGGTGGTTGTAGCAGAGGCATTAACTGCGTCAGCTGCATCCATGTGCAGGGTGTTGGTACCTGCTCCACCATCGATCACTGCGGACAGGCTAGTGGTACCTGTAGCGAGGCTGATTTTGTCATTACCAGCGCCAAGGCTGACTTTGGTGTTGACGGTGCTGTCAGCCAGGGTGACATCGTCATCACCACCGGAGAAAATGTACTCGGTCAGGTCACCAACATTTGCGGTAGCGGCATTGACGGTTGCGGTCACACCGCCGGTATTAGCGGAGGCATTGAGGCTGTCGAGGCCAGTTGCAGCGGTGATATCGCCAAGATCAACTTCACCTGCACCGGTAATCGAAACTGTTTCAAGAACAGTACTTACTGCAGAGCGACTAAGATCAAGGTCAGCACCAGCATTAATCGTTAGTGCTTTAACGGCAGCAGCGGTCAAGTTGACATCTGACTCATCATTTTCGCTTGTAATGGTCAGTGTTTCCACGTTTGCACCTGCGCCATCAAGATTAACATTCGCAGTTGCTGCGTCACCCATGTTATCGAGAACCAATGACAGGGTTGCTACATCAGTGTTAACAACCGTGCTACCGTCACTGTTTCTCAGGGTCAGGGTTTTGAGTGCGTCAACATCTGTTACATCACCAACAGCGGCATTTCCATAACCATCTAAAGCAATCGTTTCGATAGTTGAATCAACGCCAACAGCGTGATCATCCACAGATACGTTCCCGTAAATAACTTCGTTTTGAGACTCATCCTTGGGAACAGCAGCTGTCCCAGCAACAACAGCTGCGGTCGTAGCAGGCACATCGCCACCAACAACGAGGCTAACTGAGTTGTGTGCTGGTGCAGTAAACACGACTTTGGCGCCACTAGTGTCCTGTTTGGTTAGTCCTTTATATTAATTTGCTGCTTTTGCTCTTTGAACCGAATCGATGATTACGGCAGCACTTTTCGTCCATTTAAATGGTTTGGCACTTGCGGCGTTATGGACCTTGA
>NZ_JACWUN010000032.1 GCF_014773365.1 Pelovirga terrestris | reverse complement strand
GGGCGGAGATCAGCACCATCAGCAGGAAGTAGCCGCCTAAGTGCATGAGTTTGTCGTTGGGTAGCCAGCGGGGGAGGAATCTGCCGGGGAGTAAGCAGCCGGTGAGGATGAGCAGGCTGGTGATTGAGAATAGCAGGATCAGCATTTAAGGGATCGCATAGCTGTTACGTGGCAGATTCCTCTTTGTTGTATTACTGGGCGGTTTTGGGCAACTGCTCGGTCAATGAGCGGGCATAGGCGTTACGGGCGGTTTGGAGGATGGCGGCTTCTTGCTGGTTCTGGGCGATCTTCTGGTCGACCAGTTGCAGGGAGGCTAAATCCCCTTTGGCTTTGTCATTGAGGTCGGCTAGGTTGTACTCGGTTCCGTCGATGGTGATGGTTTGTTGCTGATTCATGGTTTCTCCTTGTTGGGGTTAGTGGGTACTGATAGTCAGGCTTGAGGATAACATCATTTGTGTCTCTAGGGGTGAATCGTTGCGGTTAAAACCTGAACAGGTTGTCGTCTTTTTCACCAAACAGGGCTTCGATATCCACCTCTGGGGATGTGGTGCCGGTCTGGTTCTGTTCAAAGCGGCGGGTGAGGTCGTGCAGGCGTGCCTGGCTTAACAGTTGACCATAGGCGAGGCCCAGGGCGCCGCTGTGGGCGAGGTGGCTTAAGGGGGTTGGGTCGAGGTTTTTGAGGGCGGCTTCGTTGATGTGATACAGGCCTTTGACGGGTTTGGCTTCGCCATCAGCTCCGGCGCTTTCAATTTCCCAGGGTTGGATCAGCTGGTGCTCGGCGAGTTGGTTGACCAGGGTTTGGGTGAGCTGGGTGTGTTGGTGGCGCTGCTGGAGAAAGTCGATGATGGGGGTCAGTTCCTTGCTGGGGGCTTGATCGGCATCGAGCAGGGGGGTCTGCTGATCCTCGGCGGGGGTGTGGATCAGACCGGAGTCGGCATCAAAGCACAGGGTCATTTCGCCCTGTTGATTGGGTTGCAGGGCAAAGGGGTAGCTGCGGTAGTGGGAGGGTACATAGCTGGCCTGCCATTGCTGATTGGTATCAAGAAAGAGGTTGAGCCCGGCCTGGAGGGAGAGGATGGCGACCAGTTGGTAGCTTGGGGTGGCGTTGCTGGTGGTGTTGCTATGGGCAAAAGCCAGGGCGTAGCTGCCAAGCAGGTGAGGTAGCTCCACA
This sequence comes from Pelovirga terrestris, assembly GCF_014773365.1. GTDB lineage: Bacteria > Desulfobacterota > Desulfuromonadia > Desulfuromonadales > Geopsychrobacteraceae > Pelovirga > Pelovirga terrestris. Next base: position 1,902 of record NZ_JACWUN010000032.1, on the reverse strand, counting down.
GCGAGTACGGGTGCCAGGGCGTCGTGCTGGGCGTGGGCGTAGTTGGTGAAGCGGGTCCAGCCGGTGTGCTGATGGTCGGTTTTGCTGATGGCGGTCCAGGTGGGCATGAAGACTCCTTGAGAAGAAAAAAGTGTATATCGTCGATCTATATTAAAAACATCGCCGTCACTGTTCCAGATGTCGTTCAAAATCCATACTGTCGTGCAGAATACGCAGCACCTCAATCGAACTGGTCTGCTCATCGACTCGAAATACGAGCAGATGGCGACCTTTTCGTCCCTGGCGGGTCACATGCAGTGTGGCTACGTCATCACCCAACCCAGGGTGCCTGCGCACATCGATCAGCTGCGGCCCAGCGTTCAAGGCCTCCAACGCATCGTTGATGACTCCGGTGTAGTTCTCAAGCTGCAACGGCCCAAACTGCCCAAGCGTCCAATCAAGGATGTCTTCAACATCTTGAGCGGCTTGAGCGGCCAGACGTACCGTCCAGCCGCTCATCCGTGCTTCGCCAGCACACGCTTGCTAATGCCATCAATGTGCGAGCGCAACGACGCAGTATCGTTAAATTCGGTATATCGCCCCGCCTCGATGTCGGCGATACCCACCGCCACTGCCTCGCGCAAGGCAGCGAGTTTTGCTGCTTGTTCTGCTTCACGCGTCTGAATGAGACGCAAGCCCTCGCGCAGCACCTCGCTAGCATTCTGGTAGTGGCCGCTGGCCACCATCTGTTCGACGAACTTTGCCTGGCTGTCTGTCAGTACAACATTGCGTGTTGGCATAGGATGTCTCCCCTTGTCGAATATGGCATATTCTGCCAATCATTCTTGAATAATGCAAGCCAATTGCTTAGACTTTGTTGCCCATTTTTCCAAGGAGGATCTGTGGCGTGGTTTTCGTTAACCCTGTTTATCTGAACTGGCAAGCAACTTAATGTGCCTGTCGCGTCCAGGTCAAGAGGGCTTACGCAACCTTGCCAAACAGCGCCCGTGATTTCGCCATGCCGCGTAGATAGCGGACATTACGGCTTGCTGCCAGGTCGATGAGTTTGGCAGGATGGCCGACGGTGGTACCGAAGCGTCTTAAAAACTGATCGGCATTGTGGATAAAGGCTTCGGTATTGATGTTCAGGCGCTGCAGAATGGTGGGGGTAGTTTCGGGGATAAAACCGCGCTTCTTCGGGTGGACGGCGCGGCCGACGGTATCGATCAGCTCCAGATAATCTGCAAAGGCGAACGGAATGCCGGCAGTGAAGGTCTCCGTCGGATCGAAGGGGAGCAAGGGGGCTTCAGGCAGATTCAGGATGTCGGTATCGGTCGGGATAGCCGGTTTTTTCGGTGGTTCCGGCGGGGGGCTTTGGCTCTGCTCCACCCGGCGTTTGATGGTGGTATGGTCACTGGTTTCCGGGGTGTCGCTCATGGCGGCACGCACGGGGTTGAGGTCAACATAGGCCATAGCGGCCAGCAGGGCCGGTTCATCCAGCAGGGCCTGACACTTGTAGCGGCTCTCCCAGAAATGACCTCTGGTGTGTTCTTCGGCGTTGGCCTTGCGGGAGATGAATTCGTTGAGGTTCTTCATGAACCAGGACAGATCACACAACCGCTTGCGGTATTCGTCTGCAAGCTTATCGACCTGGATCAGTTCGCCCTGACTCATCTCACTGCGCTTGTCGGAGAGATAACGGCGGATGATCAAGGGCCCGCGATAAAGCTGCGACCAGCGGGTGATCACCTCTTCCGTGGAAAGATTAGCCACACGTTCATTATCAACCCGCAGAACGATATGATAATGGTTGTGCATCACCGCATAGGCGGCGACATCGATGGTAAAGACTCCAGCCAGCTGCAGAATGCGCTGTTCGATCCAGTCGCGACGGTGTTCAAAGCTCTGGCCGGTGATATGATC
>NZ_JACWUN010000031.1 GCF_014773365.1 Pelovirga terrestris | reverse complement strand
CGATATGATAATGGTTGTGCATCACCGCATAGGCGGCGACATCGATGGTAAAGACTCCAGCCAGCTGCAGAATGCGCTGTTCGATCCAGTCGCGACGGTGTTCAAAGCTCTGGCCGGTGATATGATCAACTCCGCACAAAAAGGCGCGGCGCACACAGCGGGAAACAACGTGATACCAGGGGGTTTCACTTAAGGAGACTTGGGCGTAGCGCGGAAGGGCCATAAAGTTCAGGCGTTTTCTGCGTGCGCGGAATGAACGCGATTTTCGTCGGTGATTGGTACAGAACGGTCATACAGAGTTTCCGGGGCGATATCCAGATCACCTGGCCAGCACACAGTGTCCATAGCTACAAAAGCTCTCCTGAACAAATGCATATCTTGAAGCCGTGTAAAAATTCCTCGACCAAGATAGGGCTTCACATCAAATAACCGATGCTCACCTGTGTCGAACCAAAGCTCCAAATTATAATCATCTCTTACTTTTACGCGAATCACGGATTCCATATATCCTCCTATCGCAACGGCTCAATGGCAAAAGGCGGGAGCCCATTAACAGCCAACTCCCAGTTTGCCAATAGGGAATCACGGTGGATTTCAATCCACGCCTGAACCAGCCTGCTTTTAGCTTGAGGTATCTCTCCAGCAAGCAAAGATCCATCAAGAATGGAAAAGGATGCCCCCTTCCCCTGATATTTTGCGTGTATATGCGGCAGCTTGTGTCTCTCATCGTCAAAGAAATAAAGACAGATAACAATTCCATAAAACATGCTGATGGTCGGCATGAACACTCCCTCGGACAAAGCTTGAACTGTCTACAGTATAGCACCCACTCAGAAGCACAACAATTTCACTGTCGCATAAATGGCATTACGTCGACCAGGCTCACCACCGGTCAGTACACCGCCACCCTACCCCAAGGCAAAACACAGGTCAAGAATAAAGTGCCCAAGAATAAAGTGCCTGTCCTATAAATATAGTGTTGCTCTGATCACCGGCGACATCGGCAGCGGCAAGTCAACCATCCTGCGCTACTTGATCGGTGGCCTGCACCCTGCCGAATACCAGGTGATTGCCGTGACCGCCTGCTCCGGGTCGATCCTCGAACTCTACCGCCAGATCCTCGCCGCGTTGGGCATTACCAAGGCCGGTGCTTCACGGGCCATGATGGCGTACCGGATTAAACAGCAGATTCTCGATCTGGTCACCGGCAAGAAGATGAAAACCCTGCTGGTCATCGATGAAGCGTCCCTCTTACGCCTCGATGTCTTTGCCGAACTCCACACCCTGACTCAGTTCGAGCAGGATTCCAAACCTTACCTGCCGGTTATTCTCGCCGGTCAGGCCAACCTGGTGGACAACCTCAGCTACCGCGCCAGCAAACCTCTGGCTTCACGGGTCGTCACTCGCTGCCACCTGGCCGGTATCGATCGCTGCGCCATGGAAAACTATCTGCGCCATCACCTGCAGATAGCCGGTTGCGATCGCATGCTGTTTGAGGAGGCTGCCGTGACCGCTGTTCATCAAGGTTCAGGAGGACTTTATCGCAAAGCCAACTTCCTGGCCCGGGGCGCACTCATTGTTGCTGCCAGAAACGAGTCAAGCGTGGTGACCGCAGAGCATGTCCAGGCAGCCAGTACGGAAATCTTTTAAGGGAGGTGTGCGATGAATATCTACGAGGATCAGAATACTGAAACGACCTTCGATGAATTGACGGCCCTGGTGGAACAACTGGTGATGAGTCTGATGGCGGCCAGCCTGCGGAACATCATCAACACACATCAAGCGTACCAAGAAATTGCTGATTCCAGACCACATCCGAAGGAAGAAGAACCTTTTTAACACTACCACCGTGACCGGCGAGTGCCGGTCACGGTGTGACAAAAGTCCATTGATGTGACAATCTGTCTAATGGTTCCATATAGTTAGACAATCTATGACCATTTACTGGGGCAAACAACAGCATGAGGCAGGTAGTGATCCCGGACAAACTCGGCAAATGTGGGCATCTGCTTGATCTTTTCGACATGCTCCTGAACATCGAAGCCCATCAGAACCTTGCTCTTTAGGATGCGGGCATTTTCACGGGCTTCGTCAACGTTAAGGGCAGTTGTCCGACCTAGGCGAACCTGACGGATACGCCCGGCTTTGTCACGATAACGCAGGTAATAGGTAGCACTGCCGGTACGGGTAACTTCGAGCATAAACCCGGTTAACTGGGTGTCGAAATAGGTGACTTTGGCAGCCGTGGTTGGCAGGGGCGGATTGTCAACGAACTGCTGACGAAGATTTACGCGGGGCATGGTGGTACCTCCTTGTTGTGTATGAGAGTTGGTGGGAGAAGCTGTTCCTTCCCTTTCCCTCTTTTAACAAGGAGATGGCTGGTTTTTTGATGGCGATTACTGGAGAACGAACGTAATGGTGCCTGGAATGGACAAACGGAACCAAGGTGCGGCTAGGGTATGGGTTTGGTGGAGATCGGGCAGTGGTGGGACGATGAGGAGGTCACTGCAACGGTCAGGTCAATCAGGTACGATGTAACCGACAACCAGTTCAGGAACAACCCCTACGGGAAGAATCGGTAAATCTCACGCCGGTGCAAACAACGCACAAATTCAACTTCGTCTGCTTCTTCTGGTGACCAATAGATTCCGATACGATATTCGTGAAGGCGAATAGCGTAACAATGTTGACTGCCGCTCATCTTTTTCAGGTGAGGGATGTCCGTCAAGACATCAGCCTGCTGAACCTGATCGATGACTTGCTGTATGGCTTGATATAGCTGCTTATCCTTTATTTTCTTTATGTCACGGACAAAGCTGTTACGAAACAAGTGCTGCACAGTTACCCCTCCAGTATCGTACGAACATCTTCATAATCGACCACGGGAGTTTGTCGACCTTGCTCTATCGCTTCGGTCAGGGCAACGTCATGAAGAATTTCAGCAAAGATATCTTCAAAAAAAGCCCGATTCTCAAACAAAGATTCTTTTACTGATTCCTTGAGAACTGATTTCATCAGTTCCTGATCAAGATTAGCTATGTTCATAATCCACCTCTTTCTCTTATGGCAGTGTCAGTGCCAGCGACGCTTGTTATAATAGCACTGCAGCATGATCAGAGCAAATGCTGACCAGTTGGCACCACCCGCCCCTCACACCACCAACCCCAGCATTATTCCCACCGTATTGGCTAGTTGATCGCGCCAGCTGAAGTGGCGGCCGGGGACGAAGTGCTGCAGGCATTCGATCAGGAGTCCGGCGAGGAACAACAGGGCGGCGCTCAGCAGGAGGTTCCGGGTCTGGGCGGCGCTCAGCAGGAGGTTCCGGGTCTGGGCGGAGATCAGCACCATCAGCAGGAAGTAGCCGCCTAAGTGCATGAGTTTGTCGTTGGGTAGCCAGCGGGGGAGGAATCTGCCGGGGAGTAAGCAGCCGGTGAGGATGAGCAGGCTGGTGATTGA
>NZ_JACWUN010000030.1 GCF_014773365.1 Pelovirga terrestris | reverse complement strand
GAAGAACGCCTTGTGCCATAATTAGTTTCACCTCGTTGATGATAGCTGTTTGCTCGCACAAGCATTCTATCTTCCCAGTTTTACTGGGGCAACGAGGTTTTTCTATTTTTTAGCTGGTGAATCAGGGAAGTAACAGATTATGAGAATACCAAAGTGTCGTCGGAATGTAGTCTGTGGTCGAATAGGACAGCACCTTGGAAAAGTTATCAGGAAACCGGTACGGCAGCGCGAAAGCTTGGTTCTGGAAGGTTATTTGTGTTCCGACCATAATTACGAGGATATCGCGATCCCGCCGAAATATGCGGTTGCTCAGGTCGTCGGATATGTCAAGGGCAAGAGCGTCATTCGTATCGCCCGGTCATTTGGTAAAACACACCCGGAACTTACAGTGTTACTGTCATGTCATCAGGAAAAGGTTGCATGGTTAGCAAGAAATGATAAAGTTGAGCTAACCAAGGCAGAGAGCGTTCTTTTTGTAAATGATGATCCAGCTCTCGTTATGGCGCCAAAGAATTTTGACAGCACTTTCGCGTCAAACTTCCGCTGACAGCACCATAAACAGGAAAGGAGAGCCAGGGGATGCTCGCTACGTTGTTCAGGCTGATGTTGTTCCTGATGCTGTTTTACCCACGTCCCATCATGCCGGCTGAGGCCGCGGGCAAACAGGTCATTATTCTTGAAACTATGCCGGTGCACGTCATTCTCGAAGGCTCGGCCGTCTTTCAGGAAACGCTGCACATTATTCGCGACTCGGTTGATTTTCGTGTGCTTAAAGCCGATGGCGATCCGGACAGGGCAACCCGTCTGCTGAAAAATGCCCTGGCCGAACAAACACCCGACCTGGTTGTTGCAATTGCCACCCTCGGTTCCCAGGTCGCTCATCAGCTCCTCAAGGATACGGACATCCCCTGGCTGTTTTTTACCGTAACCGATCCGGTCGGCGCGGGGATTGTGGCTCAGATCAACCAGCCATCAGGGACCAATGTCAGCGGGCGGGTCTACGGCATCGAGCGGAAAACCAAACTCGATATGGCGCTACGGTTGGTCAAAGACGTTTCTTCGCAACGACCGCTGCGGATTGGCTTTATTCATACCGATTATCCGTCCTCCCAGGGTGATAAAGGGATGCTGCGGGAAGCGATAGGCGGCCATCCCGACTTCTCCTTCGTGCCCTATCAGATTGTTTACCAGGCGGTACCGGAAAAACTCCCGGAACTGCTGGATCAGGTCCGTGAGGCCACCCGCAAACTGGCCGGGCAGGTCGACTACTGGTGGACGCCGGTTGGTCCGCTTGGAGAACGGGACGAATATGTCAAGTTGCTGGTTGAAGAGACCGAGAAACCAGTCCTGATGGCTACCAATCTACGTGGCCCACAGCTCGGCGCGTTACTCTATCTGGGACCCGATATTCCGGGGCAGGCGCGGGAAGTTGCAGCATTAGCGGACAGTATCCTGAGCGGCGAGGATGCGGGAAGCATTCCGATCACAATGCCGAAATCCTTTGCTGTTGGTCTCAACCTGACAACGGCAAGCCAACTCGGCATCGTTATCCCGGCTGATATCCTCGATATCGCCGGTGGCAACGTTTATAAATAAAGGATAGAGACCGCCAATGTTGCTTCGCACCCTGCACAATTCCTCCCTCCGTAGCAAGATCGCCATGTTGGCGGTTCCGGCCGTTCTGCTTGCCTTTGCCCTGTTCGCCAGCTGGGTGATTCAACGGCAGGAACAGACCTTTTTGAACCGCACCCAAATTCAGATGCGTTTCATTACCGGGGACTTTGTTACTCACCACCTGAAAAAAAACTATGAGCTGCTGGAAAGAAATGGCCTGCAGGAGATCGAATCCTACAGCAACCGTTACCAGGAAGATGCGTTCAATATTCTGAAAGAACAGATTTCAGTTCTAGGCGGGGTGGCGCTGCTGGTTGATGCGTCAGGCACCATCAAATTTTCCAGCGACCCTGAGCCGGAGCGGTTCCGACCAGTCATTGCTCGGGTTCTGGTTCATGCCGCCAATGGCCAGCAGCAGGGACCGTTCTGTCCTCAGCCGGAGGACCTGTCCCTCGGTTATCTCTCCTGTGACACCTACTTTGCGCCCTGGCAACTGCATATTATCTACCTGCTTGACCGCCAGGAAGTGACCCGGGAGCTGCTGTCCACCCGGAAGCTGTACTTCGGTGGTGCCGGGATCATCGCCTTGCTAACCGGACTGCTGCTGTTCTTCCTGATTAATCATTTTGTTGTCAAGCGCCTGTCCTTTCTGCTGAGTGCCATCGAAAGGTTGCGCAAGGGGGACTACAGTGGTCGGCTGCGACTGTCTGCCAGGGATGAAATCGGCCGGCTGGCCGCGGCATTTGACGAGATGACCGAGCAGTTGGAAAAAACCACCTCGGCCAAGGATAGCTTCAACCATCAACTGCAAGCAGCGAACAAAGAGCTGGAATCTTTCGCCTATTCCGTTTCGCATGATTTGCGTGCGCCCTTGCGCGCGGTAGATGGGTTTAGCCAGGCACTGGCGGAAGATTATGGGGATCAGCTGGATGTTGATGCGCGAAAATATCTCGATTATTTGCGGCAAGGGGCCCAGGAAATGGGAACCTTGATTGACGACCTGCTGACCTTGTCGCAGTCCACTCGTGGTGAGCTTAACCTGGAATTGGTCGATTTAAGTCTCATCGCTCGGGCTGTCGTTGACATATTGCAGCAAAGAAACCCTGAGCGAACTGTTGACGTGACGGTTGAGCCGGATCTTAAAGCCTGGTGTGACAAGCGACTGATAAAAGTCGCGCTGGAAAATTTATTCGGTAACGCCTGGAAATACACCGGCAAGACTGAGCGGGCGAAGATTTCTTTGACTCTCACCAGGGAATATGACAAAACGATAGAAATCGCTATTGCCGACAACGGAACTGGTTTCAACAACGATTATGCGGGCAAGCTCTTTGAACCCTTTCAGCGGTTGCATCGCAAAGATGAATTTCCCGGTTCAGGTATCGGTCTCTCAACAGTGCAAAGAATCATCAATCGTCATGGTGGGATCATTCGTGGCGAAGGGCAGGTCGGGCATGGTGCCGTCTTTTACGTGAAACTCCCGAAAGAACGGAATTCGCATGCAGGATATGAAAAAGATCCTGATCGTGGAAGATGACCCGAAAGATGAATTGCTGATCCGCCGCGCGCTGAAAAATTCCGGGCTAATCAATCCTATTGTTGTAGCCAATGATGGTGAGGGGCGCTTGATGCGTTGTTCCCGAAAGATGGCAGCGAAAGCATGAAACCGGCGCTAATCTTGCTTGACTTGAAGTTGCCGCGGTTCAGTGGCGTAGACGTTCTGAAGAAAATACGCACGGAGGAACGCACCCGGAAAATCCCGGTTGTTATCCTTGCGGCGCCAACAGTTATGTTCGCAAACCGGTCAATTTTGACGATTTCAGCAAGGCCGTTGAACGGGTCGGTCTGTATTGGATTTTGACCAACGAATCGCCAGAAACTGAGTGTTTATAACATTATCACCGCCCTAGTACCTTGTAACAGTTATAAATTCGGATAAAGTCGCGTCAGCTTGATCCTGGCGTCAGCGGTTGTGAACTGCCAGTTAATTTTCTTCGTTTTGCTGTTGCGGTGACTTTCCCAGGCCGCGAC
>NZ_JACWUN010000002.1 GCF_014773365.1 Pelovirga terrestris | reverse complement strand
CGAGATCTTTACGTTCTTGCTTTGTCAGAGTGACTCGGTATCTCGGTGCCATGGCAGCCTCCTTGGGTTGCCATGATTATACAACAGTCCGCATATTTACGAAACTTTAAATGTTACACGGTACTAGTAATGTGTAACAGTTTTTTTCTCATATTTTATCTACGCCAATGATGATAAATGTATATATCTAATATTTGCTGTCTTTTTTTATGATCTTTTTAATGCTTTTTTTAGTACCGGAAATAATCTTTTGCAAACCGTCGTTGATCATAAGGTAAGGTGAGTGTGTTTTTGTTATGGAGAAATACGGCACCTGCTTACCACCAAAATTTCTGTAAGACATTTCGATATTTTCAATCACACTACCTTCAAAATCAAACATTTTAGTTTTCTTTGAAGCATATTTAATTGCCTCAAAAATCAATAAATCACTGCCACCACTAGTAAATTCAATATCCACTGAACCAATCAAAGCATAAGTGCTTTCTCTATCCATTATTAAAAAAACAGCGGCATGTATATTATTGTTATTATCATAACAATAAAGAGTTTTACCTGAATTGTTTTCGTAAGACAAATCATACATTTTTTTAAAAAAATTATATTTGTAATTAATTGATTTTCCCTTTTTTTCCAAAGAAGTCATATGGTGATTATAGAAATCTTCAGAAGATAGATCAAAACCAACTTTAAGTGTTTTTTCTGCTTTTCTTATACTCTGCCTCCTACAACTATTAAAATTTTTAAATATGACATCTATGTCCGTGAGGTCGTCAATAATATATGTATACCTTGTTGTTTGTTCATAACCTTTCCACATAAACGGCAGCCAGTTAGTCACCTTATGGCTGAAATTCTGATGGAAATACGCCACATCCAGCGCTTCTAGTTGTTCAATAATATTAGTATAAATCTCTTTTTCGTATGAAATTCTGGTCAGATACTTTTGGTCATCAGGGTATTTGGCCCAGACTCCAAGGGTCTGGGTCAGTTTCGGCATTTTTATTAGTCTTAAACCAAACTTTCCCTTGGTTACGACATAAGGCAAAGCAGCGAAAATTTCACCGCCTTTTTCTACCGTCAATACCTGCCAGTCGTCACCACAGACGGCATCAAGCCACCAATCCTTGTTCCACACTGGAAGGCTCTGTTCTGTTTTACAAAGTTTTCGATATTCCTCTTTGTTCCCCATCATTGATACCTTCTGATTAAGGATCCATTATTGTCTGGGTTGAAATCCGGCACTGATGCTCGTTGCTTTTCAATGTTCATGGTGACAATGGTTAAATCCCATTTATCCTGAACGCACCGGCAGGTCGGGCACGACACTCTCCAGCATACTGACAATCTTTTCTGCCGCACGACCGTCTCCATAGGGGGAGGCATAATCCCGGTGGTCACCTGACAGGGCCTCGCGAATTGCCTGGACAATATCAGCACCCATTGGCGGTGCCAGGCGATTCCAACCACCGTTAAGGGTTTCCAGCCATTCGGTTTCTTCCCGCAGGGTCACGCACGGTACCCGGTAAAAATAGGCTTCTTTCTGAACGCCGCCCGAATCGGTGGCAACGGCAGCGGCACCACTTTCGAGTTTGACCATGTCAAGATAAGACACCGGCTCGACGACCCTGACGCCAGACCCGAATGCGATACCATGTTGCGTAGCCATTTTACGGGTACGCGGGTGCAGGGGGAGCACCACCGGCAGTTCGGTGGAAATCTCATTCAAGGCCGACAAGATGGCTGTCAGCCTGTTGGGGTCATCGGTGTTTTCGGCGCGATGACAGGTTGAGAGGATGAACTTTCCTTTTTCCAGTTTTAAATCGGCAAGAATGGTGGACTCATGATCGGCGATAACGCACATATGGAGGGACGCGTCATACATGACATCACCGACATTGTGCACGCCTGAATGGTGGCCTTCCCGCTGCAGATTGCGCACAGCGGTTTCTGTCGGGCACAGGAGCAGGCTGGAGACACTGTCGGCAACAATTCGATTGACCTCTTCGGGCATTTTCATATTAAACGACCGCAACCCTGCTTCAACGTGAGCTACGGGAATATGCAACTTGATTGCGGCCAGTGCTCCCGCCAGGGTTGAATTGGTATCGCCATAAATCAACACCCAATCCGGTTGCTCTATGGTCAGTATTTGTTCAAGCTGCTCCAGCATCCGGCCGGTCATTATGCCGTGACCGCCGCCATGGATATTGAGGTTATGCTTCGGTGCAGGAATCGCGAGCTGATCGAAAAATGTCTGCGACATATTGTGATCAAAGTGTTGTCCGGTATGGACAATCACTTCGTTTACTGGATCGCTATCTGTCTGAAGGTTCCGCTGCGCAATCGCTCTGGAGACAGTCGCTGCCTTGATGAATTGCGGCCTGGCACCAACAATGGTGACGATCTTCATATTGTTGATCTCCTGCAGCTATCAGCTAACGCCTGAACGATACGTTGTTGGGTTGCTTCATCAAGATCGGGATGCATCGGCAGACTCATCACGCGTTCAGAGACTGAGAGGGTGTGCTGCAGGCTGCTGCGACATGGGATGTGTTTGTAAGCTGGTTGCATGTGAATCGGCACCGGATAATGGACAGCTGTAGGGATACCCGCCTGTTGCAGGTCGGCCTGTACTTTTTCGCGGTTTTCAACAAAAACGCTGTACTGGGCAAAGACACTGGTGCGATCGGGACGCACACTGATCTGCGGGATACCGGCCTGCTCCAGCAGCTTACTGTAGCGTTGCCCGACGCTGATACGCTGCTCGACTTCCCAATCAAAGCGCCCCAGCTTGGCCAGGACGATGGCGCATTGAAGGGTATCCATCCGCCCGCCGACGCCGATACGGCTGTGGCAATAACGTTTGCTTTGACCATGGACGCGAATTTCCCGAGCCGCCTGGGCGAGGGCGTCATCGTTGGTAAAGATGGCACCGCCGTCACCGTAACAGCCCAGGGGTTTACTGGGGAAAAAGCTGGTGCATCCGAACATGCTCAGGTTACAACTCTTGCGCCCTTGATACTCGGCACCGAAACTCTGGGCCGCATCTTCAATGACGGCGAGTCCATGCTGCGCGGCAATGGTGTTAATCTCGTCCATATCGGCAGGCTGTCCATACAGACTCACCGGGATGATGGCCCTGGTGCGCGGCGTGATCGCTGCTTCGATCAGGCTCGCGTCGATGTTGCAAGTATCCGGTTCGACATCCACCCAGACCGGGGTAGCACCGAGCAGCACGATCACTTCCGCCGTGGCAATAAAGGTAAAGGGGGTCGTAATAATTTCATCCCCCGGCTTTATTTCTAAAGCCATCAAGGCAATGAGCAAGGCTTCAGTGCCGCTGGACACGGTAATACAGTGGCTGCTGCCGGTGTAGTTTTCCAGCTGCTTTTCCAGTTCCTTGACTTCCGGCCCCATAATGTATTGGCCGTGATCGAGAACCTGTTGAATGCGTCCGTCGATCTGCTCTTTGAGTGCCTTATATTGTGTTTTCAGATCAATAAAATCCATTGAAGCGACTCCGGAATTGAATCATTCTGCGGCTGACTTGAATTCATCATAAACCTTCGTACCGGTAGCCAATTCGGCCGGAAGGGGTGCATCTTCTTCCAGATCCAGACAGCGCAGGACGCCGCCTTTTTCCTGATAGCGGAAACCGCTTTCGGGGCACTGATAATAACCGTCGGCATTGACACTGGTCAGTCGATGGCCGTGGCGACTCATCCAACCGGCTTGACGGGCCGGAACTCCCACCATCAGGGCATAATCGGGCACATCCTTGGCGACCACGGCTCCGGCGGCGACAAAGGAGTAGCGTCCAATGACAATACCACAAACAACGGTAGCGTTCGCACCAATTGAGCATCCTCTGCTCAGGAGCGTTTTTTCGTACAGGTTTTTACGCAGTACCTGGGAGCGAGGGTTGGTGACGTTGGTCAGGACACAGGAAGGTCCGAGAAATACGTCATCCTCAATGGTTGTCCCTTCGTAGATCGATACGTTATTCTGAACTTTGACATTATCGCCGATAACGACCCCACCGGAGACACAGACATTCTGACCGAAACTGCAATTGCTGCCGATTTTTGCTCCGGATAACACATGACTGAAATGCCAGATTTTTGTACCGGCACCAATATCAGCCCCTTCGTCGACATAGGAGGATTCATGAACAAAATAATTCATCAATTTGTTCCTTTCGGACGCTTGTCGCCAAGACATGGGTGAAGGTTTGTTGATTGGGGCTGAATCTCAGCTTGACGCAACTGGTAGACCAGGTCAATCGCCGGGCGAGCATCAATCATTCCGTACCCTCCCCCCGCCATAATATCCTGGTAAACGGCGGTATGCAGGTCGGTAAAGCCTCCGGTAAAATCGATTTCTTTTCCATCATAGGTGATTGAGCGATATGTCGATTGTTTTTTTGCCAGGGCTACCTCCGGCAGATCATGATGATCTACCGACAAAAACCACCTGACATTGGCTTTTTCAAGCTCCAGATAGCCGCTCATCTTTTCGGGAGTGGACAGGTGGACTTCATGGCGGCGGACATCACCGAAGATCCACAGCAGCATATCAAAAAAGTGAACGCCAATATTGGTCGCAATCCCACCGGATTTATAAATATCCCCTTTCCACGAGGTGAAATACCAGCGTCCCCGGGATGTGATATAGGTCAGATCGATGTCATATTTTTTATCTAAATCGGTATTTCTTATCTTCTCGCGCAAAGCAATAATATTCGGGTGAGTCCGCAATTGCAGAACAGTATAAACGCGGTTACCCGATTCGCGTTCCAATTCGGCAAGGGCATCTACGTTCCAGGGGTTAATAACAATCGGCTTTTCGCAAATGGCATCAGCCCCGATTCTCAAGGCAAAACGAATATGGGCATCGTGCAGATAGTTGGGTGAGCAGATGCTGACATAATCAATTTTAGTGTCGGCTTTGGCCCTTCTCAACTTTTCTGCGTAGCGGTCAAAGCGCTCAAACTCGGTAAAAAAAGCTACATCGTAGCCAAATTGATCGAGCTGTCCGACGGAATCGGACGGATCTAGGGCTGCAATCAGATTGTTGCCGGTATCCTGAATAGCTCGCATATGCCGCGGTGCGATATAACCGGCGGCGCCGATCAGCGCGAAGTTTTTTGCATTCATAACTACTCCTGTTTTTTATTGAAGATGACCCCTGCGGGAATCCATACCAGCGCCATCAATTTGATTACTATTCTCTCGTTTCATGGCTGCTGATATCAAGCCCGTTTAACGTAAAATACTCGCAATAGAAAGCATATCGTTTTCCGTCAGATAACGGTGGACCGGCATGGTGACCAGGCGCTGTGCCATAGCAGCAGCGTTGGGATAGTCCTGCCCGGCGAACTGATCGGCAATCTGCGGGATGCGATGAATGGCATCGGGGTACGATATGGCCACGCCGAGGCCGGCATCATCACTTTGCTGGAGCATCGAGAGTGCCGCTTTCGGGCTATCAAGGAGGTATGGAAAGCGGATCAGGGGTTGCGGCGGGCCATCAGTCTTTGCGGTAAGAGAGCCGGTGACGATTGTTTGCCAGTCGCCGACATGGGTGGATCTGATCTGCTTTGATTTCGCCAGGGTATTGCGCCAATGCCGCCCGAGTCCGGCCTGGAAAGCGGTGAGTTTTTTGCTGCTGAAGCCGGTGTCATAGATGGTTTCACCGAGTTTTAAGAATGGCAGGCTTTTGGGTAACCAGAACATCCAGGGATGCATGAGCAGATTGATGGCGATGGCGTAGAGGATCAGCTTGATGTGCTGTGTCAGTTGGTATTCGGGCAGGGTTTCATATTCCCGGCGGATCAAGGCAGCGAGTTCGTCATCGTTGGTGAGGATGACGCCCCCTTCGACCGTCGACAAGGCCTTGCCACGCCCAAGACTGAAAAACCCGACATCCCCCAAGGCGCCGAGTTGTTGCCCATGAACCTCTCCGCCCATGGCCTGGGCGGCATCTTCTACGATGGTAACCTCAGGATCGGTGATCAATGAGCGCACGCCCGCGATATCTGCCGGCAGCCCGAACAGATGGGTCGGAATCACGCATAAAAGCTTTTTGTTATCAGTCTGTTGATCAATCATACTTAAATCAAAATCGAGGCTATTTTCGGCAATATCGCACAAACGCACCTTCAACCCGGCGCGGGCGATGGCCGAGGGCACCGAATAGCAGGTGTAAGCGGGGATCAGGACTTCGTCACGGCCTGGATAACGCTGGTGCAGGGCTTTCAGGATCAGAGTCAGGGCGGCTTTACCGGAGGAAACCAGGAAGCAATGGCGCTGATGGTAATGCAAGGCTAAATCAGCAGCAAAATCATCACGTGACTTATTGCCTTTTGTCAGACCACGCAGACCGAAGGCAAGATTGGTCCAGCCGATGGGTGATGCGGCTGGTGGTAAAATTCTGCCGATACGCATGATTATAACCCGATATACTTTCGCAACGGCGGACCGACGACTTTAGTCAACGAGACCGGCAGCTTTTGCCAGAGCTGCATGGCCATTTCAAATTTGGATTTTTGTTGTGATGATGAGGGTTCAAGTGACAGTGTGCGCGTCAGTGCCAGCCAATGCAGCGGCACCTCCACGGCACCCCACTGCTGTTTAAATTTAAAGGTCCCCTCCCCCGGCGTTGAACGGCCAAAGTCGAACCTTTTAAAGCCATGATCACAGGCGTACTCTAGCATGGCCCAGTATAGCAGCATATTGGGGCTGGAGGCACTGTGTCGCCGCAGGGATGAGGCCCAGGGGTTATAGAGGGTGTTACCGCACCCCAGAGTGATGCTGACGGCGTAGACCTCATCGTTTTTATGAACGAGAAATATTCGCGCTTGATGAGCAAATTCGCTTAAGACAGCGGCGATGAATTTTTTGGCGTGAACCGGTGAGCCCAGATCACGCATGTTCTCGGCAAAAACGCGGTAAAAATCATCCAGCAGTTCCATGCCGCCGCTAACCGTTGTCAGGCCATCTTTCTGCGGACGGCGGATCTGGCTGCGCAGTTTGGCTTTGAAACCGGCCATTAACACATCAGCGGTTTCGGGTAAATCCAGCACCATACGCACCTTGTGGGCACTGGCAGCGCTCTGGTAAAAGCTGCCGGTGTTGTGGTTCAGTTCACTGCCCTGACGTAGTTCAATGACGGGGATCTTGTTGTCTGAGGCGATCTGGGTTGCCTGCTCAATCAGCGCAGTGGCGATTTGATCATCATCAGCGATCACCCCACCGAGATCAGCATAGGGCATGGAGAACAGGGTGTTGCCGAAGATCGGGTGTTTGATATGAACCAGGGGCAGGGTACCGGTGGTATTACCATTAGTGTCAGTCGCCATGAGCTGATAGAGCTTGTGGCCATAGGCGCTACTGATCGCCCTGCTCCACCCTGACAGCAGATAGGGGTTGCTGTGCGGGTGGTTAAGGACGTAGGTGTCCCAGGTAGGGGCATCAGTTTGTGTTGCGAATCTTATTTGCATTGGTACAAGAAAACCTTATCGTCCACGGAATACTCGGAAAGACACGGAAATTACTGAAAAAACAAAAATCTATTAGCCGCTGATGTACGCAGATGGTACGCAGATGACAAACACCAGAATACAGGGGTCAGAATTTAGAATTCAGGAGGTTTTCACATTCTGCTTACTGCTTACTGCTTACTGCTTACTGCTTACTGCTTACTGCTTACTGCTCACTGCTTAAAATCAAAGGCGGGCGGGCACAAGGACCCGCCCCTACGGTTACCCTACTCCCTATTCCCCCAGTTCCCATTACCAAGATTCTCATCGTTCATCTGCGGCTAATGCCTATAGATTTTCTCTGCGATCTCTGCGATCTCTGCGCGAGACGGTTTTAATTTTCTTTGACTCGATACACGCCGTGGTGCGCTTCGGTGTCAGCGCGGTGAGCCTTGAGATCCACGGCGATTCCATCGATTTTGGCGCTTAAACGTTGATCTGTTGCTTTGAGATCTGCATCAACACCATCGATTTTGGCACTCAAGCGTTGATCTGTCGCTTTGAAGTCTGCAGCAACTCCATCGATTTTCGTGTTCAGAATATCAATTTTAAAGTTGCACAGTTCAATGTCTTCTTTTAACTCGACCCGCGTCTCACGTATTTCACGCTGAAGGGTTTGATGACCTTCAAGGACCAGGTCAAATTTACCATTCATTTCTTCGAGTAATATTTCGATGTATTCCTGTTTCATTATCCCTCCTCCATTAAAGCTGTCATTGGTCTGCCGCTGAAGCGGCGTCTACCGCCAAGGCGGTGTCATTGGTCCATCGCTAAGCGATGTCATTTGTAAAAATCAGTAAACCGTGAACGGTGAGCGGCAACTGCTTACTGTTTACTGCTCACTGCCTGTTCACTGTCCCTTATTTTCGATAACTATCTTTGCGGTGAGCTGCACGTAACACCAGAATAACCAGTTGATTATCATTTATTTCGTACACAACGCGATAATTACCGGCACGTATCCGGCGAAGGCCGGAAAGATCTCCTTTGAGTGCTTTGCCAATATGCGGGGTATCAACAAGACGGTCGATGGATTCGATGACTCGAATACGCTCGGCTTTGGGTAAGGACTGAATCTCCTTGAGTGCGCTCTTTTTAATCTGAACCGAGTAGCGCACTGCGAGCCTCCTGCCAGTCAATACACTCATCACTCGGATCGCGTAGTCGGTCAAGGGCTACAGAAATATCGGCAAAATCTTCAAGATATGACTCAACCGCCTGACGGATAACGTCAGCACGGCTGCGATGCAGAGTTGATGCCGCAGTATCTAGTGCATCAACCAATTCATCGGATAGTCGGGCGGTAATCTGTGGCATAACAAACCCCATAATGTTGTTGACTGTCATTGACATCATATATTGTCGGTTACAGAAACGCAATCTGCCACCAAGGCGGTGTCTGCCGCTAACGCGGTGTCTGCCGCTAACGCGGTGTCTGCCACTTCGTGGCGTCATTGGTCTGCCGCTGAAGCGGCGTCCTTTGTGAAAAACCGTGAACCGTGAACCGTGAACCGTGAACCGTGAACCGTGAACCGTGAACCGTGAACTGCTTACTGCTTACTGCTTACTGCTTACTGCTTACTGCTTACATCTGCAATTTTTTTAGGTAATCTAAAATCTTCAGTACCTGCAGATTGCCTGACATCCGCTCGGTGGGCAGATTCTTGACAATCTGAACAGCAGGGATGCCGTATTTATGATGAAAATAATGCAAGGAGCGGCTAGCCCTGGTGTCGGAGAGTTTGACTTCGATAAGCTGTTGCGGCGCTTCGTCGATCACTGTCAGGAAACGGAATTCCATGAAGTTCCAAGTCAGTCATTGGTGTATCTACAGACTCTGTCCCCCCTACAACCGCCCATCCGTCAGATGTTTATCGTACATTCCTTTAATGTCGTACACCACGCCCCCATCTCCGACCAAATCGCGTGGATTCAGGCTGACAAATTCCTGGTGGGCTACGGCGACAATAACTGCTTGGTATCCTTGTGATTGCATCTGCTGTTCGCTGACCAGTTCGACGTTATATTCATGACGTACCTCATCGCTATCCGCCCAGGGGTCAAAAATCTCGATAGCACATCCGTAATCCTGCATTTCCTTGATGATGTCGATCACCCGGGAATTACGGATATCGGGGCAGTTTTCCTTGAAGGTGATACCCATCATCAGCACTTTTGCGCCGACGATCGCCAGACCTTTTTTAATCATGATCTTGACCACGCGACCGGCAACATAACTACCCATCCCGTCGTTGATGCGTCGACCGGCAAGGATCATGTGAGGGTGATAACCGATGGATTCGGCCTTGTAGGTCAGGTAATAGGGATCAACCCCGATGCAGTGGCCACCGACCAGGCCGGGCCTGAAGGGAAGAAAATTCCATTTGGTGCCGGCGGCTTCCAGTACTTCGATGGTATCGATCCCCATCCGGTCGAAAATCAGCGCCAGCTCGTTAACAAAGGCGATATTGATATCGCGCTGAGCATTTTCGATGACCTTGGCCGCTTCCGCCACCTTGATACTGCCGGCCTTGTAGGTGCCGGCGGTAATGATTTGACGATAGAGGGTGTCAACCCGCTCAGCAACCTCGGGGGTTGAACCACTGGTCACTTTGAGGATGTTGGTCACGGTATGCTGTTTGTCGCCGGGATTGATGCGCTCGGGGCTGTAGCCACAGAAAAAGTCCTGATTAAAGCTCAAGCCGCTGTGCTGTTCAAGGATGGGGACACAATCATCTTCGGTGCAGCCGGGGTAAACAGTCGATTCGTAAATAACCAGATCACCAGGTTTGAGGACCTTGCCGACACTGGCACTGGCAGCCAGCAGCGGGCGCAGGTCAGGCTTTTTATGATCATCTATCGGCGTCGGGACAGTAACAATATAGACCGTGCACCGGGCAATGTCTTCCAGCTTACTGGCATAGCGCAAATGCTCGGCGGCCTGGAGATCCGTACTTTCCAACTCGCGGGTGCGGTCATAACCACGGCGCAGTTCGTCGATCCGCTGCTGATTGATGTCGAAACCGACGGTAGGAAAATGCTTGCCGAACTCGGCAGCCAAGGGTAAACCGACGTAACCCAGGCCGATGATGGCGATGGAGGTATTATTGCTTTGTGGTTGAGTCGTCATGTATTTTAAAGCTCCTGTCTCGTTGTCTGTCGTCCAGACAAAATATATCGATATCGTAACTCTTCACCCCGGCCCTGGTGCAGGGTCAGGGTTTTTTATGGCAAGGGTGTTTGTCGCCATGAACGGCGACAACAAACGGTCAGGGATGATCCAACGGGAAACAATCGCGTCTCTTGACATAGGAATCGAAGATCCGGTGCTGAAGAGATACTCGATAGCTTCAATAAAAAGGGGTAACTGTGGTTGTTTACTCATAGCGACAAACCAGCAGACAGACTACCCATCGACCTTCTGCCTGACAAGAAGAAAAATCAGGCCGGGCTCGATTTCAAAATCCATTCTTTTTAACGGCAAAGGATGTTAAGATTCCGGCTCTTTGGGAGGTCTTTAGCACACCCTTACCAGCAGGAGGGAACGCCTTGCAGAAGATTGATCAGATTATTCAGGCCAGCTGCCTTAAACACAGCGACCTTGTGGCATTTAAGCATAAAGTCAATGGCCAGTGGAAGGAGATTTCTTACGGCCGTTTTTGGAATAATGTTGAAAAACTGACGGCTGGGTTGCAACAGCTTGGCATCAAGGAGATGTCACACGTAGCGATCCTTGCACCTTCGTCACCGCGCTGGGTCACTTCCTATCTGGCCATCCTCCATGCCGGCTGCGTTGCCGTACCGATTGACAAGGAGCTCAAAGCAGCGGAACTGCGTCATATTCTTGGTGATGCTGATGCCCAGGCGATCATTGTCGGCCAGGTTCAGTTTGACACCTTGCTGGAAATTATTGACGATCTGCCCGATTTGAAGAACATCATCCTGATCGATACTCCGATTGAGGAAATGGGTGATCAGGATGACATCATCGAAACCATGCAGGAGCTCAAAACCCTGTGGCAGCAGCTGGTTGCTGATCTGAATATAGCCCCGGAGCGACGTGAACCGCTCGAAGCCGCCGCGCAACAATTACGCCAGCTGGTTACCAGCAGCCCTGAAACCTCTGAAAAAAAGAAAAAAGAGCGACACTTCCTATCTGATGCCGAGTTGATCCGTAACCGCCTGCTGAAAGAGAAGCGGCTGTTTTCTTACAAGGCCATTTTTGCTGATGATCCCGTGGTTGTCGGCAGCACCGATGCGGATCAGCGCGCGGTGATTCTCTATACCTCGGGCACGACGGGTCGCTCAAAGGGCGCTATGCTGAGTCATCGCAACATTGTCAGTAATATTTATGGCGCCCAGGCGCATTTCAAGCTCGACAGCTCGATCGCCACCCTCTCTTTTCTACCGATCAACCACGTCTTTGAACAGGTCTGTGGGATCCTGTTACCCCTGGCCCTGGGTGGCCGGATCAGTTTTGCCGAATCGATCAAAAAACTGGGGGACAATCTCAATGAAATCAAGCCGACCTTCCTGCTTGGGGTACCGGCGGTCTATCGACTGTTGTACGACCGCATCATCAAAAAGATCGATTCCAATACTTCCTCAAGGATGTTATTCAAATTCTCCCTGACCCGGAAAATTGTCGCTGCCAATGTCAAAAAGGCGGTGGGAGAACACACCACCTTTGTCAGTGGTGGAGCCGCCCTTGATCCAGCTATTTCCGAAGGATTCCGAAATCTTGGGCTGACCCTCTATCAGGGTTACGGCATCACCGAGACTTCACCCGTCATTTCGGCGGAGAGCCCGTTTAAAAACCAACCCGGCACCGTGGGGGAATGCCTTCAGGATGTGCAGGTGCGCATTGATAACCCCAACGCCGATGGTGAAGGAGAAATCCTGGTTAAGGGGCCCAATGTCATGCTCGGTTACTACAATAATCCAGCCGCCACGACAGAGGTGCTACAGGAGGGCTGGTACCGTACCGGCGATCTGGGCCGCATTGATACAAACGGCATGCTCTCTATCTGCGGACGGGTAAAGAATCTGATTGTGACCCCCAACGGCAAGAACGTTTACCCGGAAGAAGTTGAAAATCAACTACTTAAAAGCCCTTATATTGCCGAAATCATGGTCTACGGCCATCGTATCGGCAAGACGGCTGAGGAGGTATACGCCGTCGTCTTCCCCGATGAAGAGGCCCTGTTTACCCTGGCGCGGGAGCAAAAGGACAAGCCTCTTTCTGCCGGAGAAATTGAAAATTTGATCCGCCGCGAGATTCAGACCTATGGCAAGGAACTCGCCGACTACAAACGGGTGAAAAAATTCACCCTGCGTGAGGATGAATTCCCGAAAACCACGACCCGTAAAATTAAGCGCTATATCGTCGAACCGGAGATATCGACGAACTAAAAAGCAGTAACTGCTTTTCACCCACTGGAGAAGACTAATGACGACCGACATCCGCTGGCAGCAGCGCTTTTCCCAGTTTGAAAAGAGTTACAAACGGCTCCAAACCGCCCTGGCCATTGAACGCCCCAGTGAGGTTGAACGCGCCGGTCTCATCCAGTTTTTTGAAATAACCTTTAAATTAGGATGGAAACTTCTCAAGGATTTCCAGGAAGCAGAAGGCTACACCATCACCAGCCCCCGAAATGCGATCAAACAGGCCTTTCAGAATGGTCTGATCACCCAGGGGAAATATTGGCTGCAGGCACTTAACGACCGTAACCTTACGACCCACACCTATAATGAAACCACGGCCCGGCAGGTAGAAAACGACATCCGTACGTTATACGCTCCATTTGTGCAGGAGCTGCACGAATATTTTCTGCCGAGGATGGTTAAATAATGGATCCTTCACCTTTTGGTCTACTTCAAGCTGACTATGATGAGATGCTGCAAGCCATCAGATCTTTTCCTGATATTACCAAGGTCACGCTATTTGGTTCGCGGGCGAAAGGCACCGACAAACCCGGCTCTGATGTAGATCTGGCGATTGAAACAGATAGCACAAATAACCGCACAGCCATCGAGCTGGCGATCCGGCTCAACGAAGAGACCCCCCTGCCCTACATGTTTGACGTGATCGACCATCAACAGATCAATGAACCGGCGCTGCTTGATCATATTGAGCGGGTAGGAGTTGTGATTTATCCCTGAAGATTCCCGACCCTTCGCCAATCAGATAAAAAAACGAAAGTATCCGTTCACCACTGGATCGGGGATCCTATGGCAGGGATAGAGCTGAATAGTTACAAAAAAAAAGAGAAAAAAACGAAAAAAATTTCATTTTTTTTTGCTGAAAAGGGGGTCCTGTCAGATTTTTGTCAGAAATCGTGGGTATAGTGTTACCCATAACAAGGATCTGAACCACTTGCAATGCGATATCATGCAATGCGGTTCGGAGGGGGGGAGCTCCCATCCTGAATGGATGGGGGCTCTTTTTTTGCGACCCTTTTAACCTAGATCATGCTCGACCCGGATCAGGCGCGGATTCTGGCAGGTAATATCAAACGCCTCGATCTCTTTTAATGCTTTGACCACATCTGCTTCTTTGGCGGCATGGGTCATCAGAACAATGGGAACACAATCGGCTTCGTGACGCTCGGGCTGGATCATCGATTGAATGCTGATGTGATGGTCGCCGAGACAGCCCGCGATCCGGGCCAGCACACCGGGGCGATCGAGGCTTTTAAAATGCAGATAATAGTGGCTGATGATCTCACTCATCGGCTGAATCGGTAGCGACTGGACCGCCTCTTCACAACACCCCATAATCGGCACACGCAAACGGGCACCACAGAGGATATCGCGGCCGATGGCCATGACATCCCCCATGACCGCGCTGGCGGTCGGATCCATGCCGGCACCACTGCCGTACAGCAGGGTCGGTCCGACAAAATCACCAGTCAGGCGAACAGCGTTAAAGACCCCGTCCACTTCGGCGAGTTGATCCTCTGCCGGGATCATGGTCGGATGCACCCGCACCTCGATCTGATCACCATGATTCTTACCGATGGCCAGCAACTTGATCTTGTACCCCATCTGCTTGGCAAAACTGATATCAACGGCATCGATATTGCTGATCCCCTCGATATAAACCTGATTAAAATCCACTCTGGTGCCAAAGCACAAGCTGCTGAGCAGGGCGATCTTGTGAGCGGTATCCACGCCTTCGATATCAAAGGTTGGGTCCGCCTCAGCATAACCTAATTGCTGAGCCTCTTTGAGGACCGCAGCAAACTCACTGCCATGATCCGTCATCTTGGTGAGGATATAATTGCAGGTGCCGTTAAGAATACCGAGCACCGAACTGAACCGATTGGCCCCCAGGCTTTCCTTGATCGGAGAAATCACCGGAATGCCCCCACCAACAGCAGCTTCAAACATGACCGAGACACCGGCCTGGTTAGCGGCGGCGATAATTTCCTGACCATGTACCGCCATCAGCGCTTTATTGGCCGTGACTACGTGCTTGCCGTTGGCAATGGCTTTAAGCAGAAAACTTTTTGCCGGTTCATAGCCACCAATCAGTTCGATGACCAGGTCGATATCAGGGTGACTGATGACCTCCTCCACGTTGGTGGTCAAGATAGCTGGTGCGACCTGAACCCCGCGATCGGTGGTAATATCCAGATCGGCAATCTTGAGCAATTGAACCGGCGCGCCAAGGCGCTGCTGGATCACATCCGCGTTTTTTTGCAATACTCTGACCACCCCGGTACCGATGGTTCCGAAGCCGAGCAGGCCGATATTGATGCTGTTTTTCATGGATTGACTCCGTTGATAAATATGTTCAATCAGCTTTTTGTCTGGCTGAGTTCTTTTGGGCGATTTTATCCAGCAAGCCGTTAATGAAGGGAGGTGACTCCTTGGAGCCGTAGCGCTTGGCAATTTCAATCGCCTCGTTCAAGGTCACTGCCGTCGGAATATCGGTCAAAAATTGCAATTCATAGGTCGCCAATCGCAACAGGGCGAGATCAACCGTTGCCATCCGCGTCAGGGACCAGTTGTGGGCCACCGCCTTGATCCGCTCATCAAGTAACGGGCGCTGCTCCAGGACCCCGCGCACCAGTTTTTCGGTAAACAACCGAACCGCTTCCGGGACCGGTTGTGCCCCATCCTCCAAGGGTTCTCCCAGGATATCTTCCGAGTAATGGAGATTATCCCAGAAATTTTCCAGAATCTGATCTACGTTGACCTGATCAGACTGATATTTCAGGGCAAAGAGAATTTTCAGGGCATATTCACGTCCCCGCCGGCGGTTATTGCTCATCTGCGTTAAAAGCTCCCAGCACATTGACCATTTCCAGCGCACTCATAGCGGCCTCTGAACCCTTATTTCCCGCCTTGGTACCGGCGCGCTCGATGGCCTGTTCAACTGAATCGGTGGTCAACACGCCGAAGGCCGCAGGCAGACCATACTCCAGAGACACCTGGGCTACCCCTTTGGTAACCTCGGAACTGACGTATTCAAAGTGTGGAGTGCCGCCGCGAATGACCGCGCCTAAACACACAAGCGCATCAAACTTTTTTGATGCCGCCATCTGCTTGGCCATCAAGGGGATTTCGAAAGCCCCGGGAACCTTAACGACCGTTAATTGAGCATCGACGGCACCATGACGGACCAGGGTATCGATCGCACCTTCGAGCAGTCGTTCACAGATAAAGCTGTTAAAACGACTGACAATAATCCCGAAACGAAAATGACCGGCATCAAATTTTCCTTCAATGGTCTTTGGCATCGATAAACTCCTGTTGGTTGATGGCGTCGCAAAAACTCACCAACTTCTGCGTTGCTGCCAGTGGTTCACTGCTTCGACGTACGTAAGTACGCCTCATTGTTCAACAATGACGCGCCTTGCATTTGGCGCTTTTTGCTTATCCATCTAAATTGATGCTTTTTGCGAAAGCATCTTGGTTGGATCAGATTATAAATGTTCGAGCAAATGCCCCATTTTTTCCCGTTTTGTTGTCAGATACTTCACGTTGGACCCCTGGGCAGGAATCTCCAGTTCGACCCGTTCCACCACCTCCAGGCCGTAGCCTTCGAGACCAATGATTTTTTTGGGGTTATTAGTCATCAATCGAATTTTGCGAACCCCCAAATCAGCGAGGATCTGGGCACCGATGCCGTAATCACGCAGGTCAGCAGCAAAGCCGAGCAGGTGATTGGCCTCAACCGTATCATGCCCCTGATCCTGCAAGGCGTAGGCTTTGAACTTGTTGATTAAACCAATGCCACGCCCTTCCTGCCGCATATACAGGACAACGCCTGTCCCTTCAGTGCCAATGCGATCCATCGCGGTATGAAGCTGAGTACCACAATCGCAACGCGCCGAGGCAAACACATCCCCGGTCAGACATTCGGAATGCACCCGTACCAGAATCGGTTTTTCCGGATCAATGGTGCCTTTAACCAGGGCAATATGATGGGCCTTATCAACCTCATTCTCATAAATAATAGCGGTAAACGGGCCACCATGAGGGGTAGGCATGTGGGTTTCAGCCGCCCGACGTATCAGCAGTTCCTTGCGCATCCGATAGGCGACGATGTCAGCAATGGAAATGATCTTCAGGTCGTGCTCTTTGGCAAACACCTCAAGTTGCGGCATGCGCGCCATGGTGCCGTCTTCATTCATGATTTCACAAATAACCCCGGCTGGTTTGAGTCCGGCCAGACGCGCCAGATCAACCGAGCCTTCAGTCTGCCCGGCACGCACCATCACGCCACCTTTTTTAGCCCGCAAGGGAAAGATATGACCCGGTCGGGCCAGGTCCCTGGCCGTGGTATCATCAGCAACCGCAACTTCAATCGTCCGGGCGCGATCGGCAGCGGAGATACCGGTGGTCACCCCTTTGCGCGCTTCAATCGAGATGGTGAAAGCGGTACCGAAGGAAGAACTGTTGTCGCTGACCATCAGCGGCAGCTCCAGTTGATCGGCCCGTTCTTCGGTCAAGGACAGACAGATCAGGCCCCGGCCGTGGCGGGCCATGAAATTGATCGCTTCCGGGGTCACCAGCTCGGCAGCGATGACCAGATCACCTTCGTTTTCGCGATCCTCATCATCAACCAGAATCACCATTTTGCCGTTACGGATATCCTCCAGGGCGGCATCAATTTTTGCAATTGTCATGATCAAAGTTCCTTTGTATCTCTGTATTTCATCAGCTTGTCAGCTCAAGGCGGAATTTATCTCACACAAACCCGTTTTTAGCAAGAAACTCACGGCTCAATGAGCCGCCGGTTGCTCCGGACGGGGAGGCGACAAACCGTTCAACATAACGGCCGATCAGATCGGTTTCTATATTGACGGCATCACCGACACGCCGCTCTTTCAAACAGGTCTGCTCAAAGGAATGGGGAATAACCATAATGCTGAAACGGTCACTGAATACCTGATTGACGGTTAAACTGACCCCATCAATGGCGACCGAACCCTTGGCAACGATATAACGCAGGGACTCCGCCCCCACAGCAAACTCGAAATACACGGAGTTATGTTCTTTGCGCATTTGCCGCACGGTACCGACACTGTCGACATGACCGGCCACCAGATGGCCACCAAGACGGTCACACATGCGCAAGGCCCGCTCCAGATTCACCGCTGTACGCGGTGACAGGCCTCCCAAGGTTGTGGTCCGCAAGGTTTCCGGCGACACGTCAAGGGTAAAGCTGTCGCGATCCCAGCTGGTGACGGTGAGACATACCCCATTAACGGCAATACTTTCTCCCAGGCACAGATCTTCATGCACCAGGGCACTGGCAATGCGCAAGCGGCCGGATTCACTTCCACCTTCAAGACTGCGCACCTGGCCGATAGCCTGAATCAGTCCAGTAAACATGTCTGCACCTTTGCTCTGATCAACAGATCACTCCCCGATGTTTCGT
Organism: Pelovirga terrestris; assembly: GCF_014773365.1. Lineage (GTDB taxonomy): Bacteria > Desulfobacterota > Desulfuromonadia > Desulfuromonadales > Geopsychrobacteraceae > Pelovirga > Pelovirga terrestris. The sequence goes on along the minus strand of NZ_JACWUN010000002.1, from coordinate 275,968 downwards.
GACGCACATCTTCCAGCATGGCGCTGTCAGCCATCAAGATCGCTCCGACACCTGAGAACAACCCGCTGGTCGGGCAACCGCCAACCAGTCGGGGCGCCACGAACACCATCAGTTCATCAATCAAACAGGCGTTCCACGCTGATGTCGCCAGGGTACTGCCACCTTCAAGCAGCAGATACTGAACGTTGCGCCGCCCAAGCTCATCCCACAAAGACTGAAGAGGGACGCGACCTGCCTCATCGGCTGGCAGCACCAGGACCTCGGCCCCGGCAGCGGTCAGGGCACTGATCCGTGCCTTATCATCACAACAGGTGGCGATCAGGGTCGCTGCCGGCGAGTCTTGCGCCAGCATCTTCGCGGTCAGGGGAAAACGCAGGCGACTGTCGACCACAACCCGTAGCGGATCGCGGCTCTGCTCACCCGGCAGACGCACATTGAGCTGCGGATCATCCTTCAGAACGGTTTCAATCCCCACCATAATAGCTTCGACCCGGTTACGCAAGCGATGCACCCGCAGCCGGCTTTCCTCACAGGAGATCCAGCGCGAATCGCCAACTGCGGTTGCGGTATGGCCATCCAGGGTCATGGCCGCCTTATAGATGGTCCAGGGGTGGCCACAGCGTAGATGCTTGCTGAAGCCGGCAAGCAGTTCTGCTGCCTGCTCCCGACCCAAACCGACTGTCACCTGGATACCGGCCTCGCGTAACAGGGTGATACCGGCGCCGGAGACCCGTGGATCAGGATCAATGACGGCAACAAAAACGCGACGAATCCCGGCAGCGATCAGAGCCCGGGCGCAGGGGGGAGTCCGACCGGTATGGGAACAGGGCTCGAGGGTAACATAGACATCAGCGCCCTGTGCTTTGGCGCCGGCCTGTTCAAGGGCATAGACTTCGGCGTGGGGCATACCGGCTTTGGGATGAAACCCTTCACCGACAATCTGTCCATCCTTGACAATCACTGCCCCGACCGGCGGATTGGGCGCGGTGCGCCCCCGTCCCTGCTCGGCCAGTTCAAGAGCCCGCTGCATAAATAAATGAGATGAAAATGACGGGTCGATCATGGTTTTAAAGACTTTTCAACGGGAACAGTGAACCAAAAAAAACGTAACTATTCAGCTCTATACTTGCGCAGGGTCGGGGATCCTGTGGCAAGGGTTTTTGTCGCCATGGACGGCGGCAAAAAGCGGTCATGGATGACGAAAAGCGTCCCTTGACATAGGATTCCCGAACCGGTGCTGAACAGATACAAAAAAACTACCTGTGCGACGCCATCACCCTTTGCCGGAGTTTTTGAGCAGGTCGGTAAGTTCCGTCATAAATTCATTAATATCCTTGAATTGACGATACACCGAAGCAAAACGGACATAGGCCACTTCATCGGTCTCGTGCAAGGCATCCATCACCGCTTCGCCGATCAGGCTGGCCGGAATCTCCTTGTCCCCGCACTCTTGAAAATGTCGCTCAAGCCGATCTACCAGGGCTTCAATCTGCTCCATGGAGACCGGGCGTTTTTCACAGGCGCGCTGCATGCCGGAAACAATCTTGGCACGATCAAAAGGTTCCCGGCGACCATCTTTCTTGATGACATAGGGAAGGATTTCCTCTACCCGTTCATAGGTGGTAAAGCGCCGTTCGCACGAGGGACATTCGCGACGGCGGCGGACATTGTTGCCATCCTTGCCGAGGCGTGAATCAACCACCCGGGTGTCTTCATGATGGCAGAACGGGCACTTCATGTAGCACTGGCCGGCTGATAATGATGAAAACGGATTCCGGCCTCACCAAGCATCTCCAGGGACAACTGATCAGGATAGCCTCGACCATAGATGATGTCCGTCACCCCGGCGTTGATCAGCATTTTGCTGCAGATAATACAGGGGGAATCGGTGCAGTAAAGGGTCGCAGCGGCAACATTGGTGCCGTGACGGGCCGCCTGGATAATGGCATTCTGCTCCGCATGCAGACCGCGACAGAGTTCATGACGTTCGCCGGAAGGAACCTTCAGCTGATCACGCAGACAGCCGGTGACATCGCAATGGGTGATGCCGGTGGGCACCCCATTGTAACCGGTTGCCAGGATATTGCGATCCTTAACCAGCATGGCACCAACCTGACGGCGCATACAGGTAGAGCGGGTTGCAACCAACCGGGTAATTTGCATGAAATATTCATCCCAATCGGGGCGCACCATGTTTTGGTTACCCAAGACGCTGAGGATAGAGGGGGAAACGTTGACACAATTGCTTGACCTCGGCCCTGATTTCAGAGAGAACATCGGGATGATCACTATTTTTAAGTGCTCGATCAATCCACCCTGCGACCTGCTCCATCTCTATTTCAGTCAGCCCACGGGTGGTGGTAGCCGGAGTACCGATACGGATACCGCTGGTGACAAAAGGAGAGCGGGTGTCAAAGGGTACGGCATTTTTGTTAACGGTTATCCCGGCATGTTCGAGGGTTGCTTCGGCTACCTTACCGGTCATCTCGGTTCCACTGAAATCAACCAGCATCAGATGATTGTCGGTACCACCGGACACCAGATTGTAGCCACGTGCCACCAGACCTGCCGCCAGAGCCCGGGCGTTTTTCACTACCTGGGCTGCGTAGGTCTTGAATTCGGGCTGGAGCGCCTCTTTAAAGGCAACCGCTTTGGCGGCAATCACATGCATCAGTGGTCCACCCTGGATGCCGGGAAAAATCAGGCTGTTGAGTTTTTTTCCCCACTCTGCGCTGCACAGGATAAGACCACCACGGGGACCACGCAGGGTTTTGTGGGTCGTTGAGGTGACAAAGTCAGCATAGGGAATCGGATTCGGGTGAACACCGGCAGCAACCAGACCGGCAATATGGGCCATATCCACCATCACCAGTGCTCCGACCTCATCAGCGATCCGGCGAAAGGTGGGGAAATCGAGCTCACGCGGATAGGCGCTGGCGCCAACAACGATCAGTTTAGGTCGATGCTCATGGGCCAGACGGGCAACCTCGTCATAATCGATGGTACCGGTCTCGGCTTTTACCCCGTAGGCAACGATATGGTAGAGCTTGCCGGAAAAGTTTACCGGAGAACCGTGGGTTAAATGCCCGCCATGGGCCAGATTCATCCCCAGCACCGTATCGCCCGGTGCACAGGTGGCCATGTAGACCGCCATGTTAGCCTGAGAACCGGAATGAGCCTGGACATTGGCATGTTCAGCTCCGAACAGTTCTTTCGCCCGATCAATGGCCAGCTGCTCGGCGACATCAACAAATTCGCAACCACCATAATAACGCTTGCCGGGGTAGCCTTCAGCATATTTATTGGTCAGTACCGAACCCTGCGCTTCCAGCACCGCTTCACTGACAAAGTTCTCCGAAGCAATAAATTCAAGGCTGTATTCCTGCCGGGCGACTTCCTGCGCTATAACCTGTGCAATCTCAGGGTCAATCGTTGCCAACGTCTCTGCGGTCATGCTTATTCTCCTGTTAAATAATTGATGGCGTCACAAAAAACTGTAATTATTCAGCTGCCGTCCTTCGCGCAGGAGCCCCGACCCGGTGCTGAACAGATACAACACTTTGCCACAAATAAAAAACGGAGCCGTTAACCGCTCCGTATTGATCGTAGCAGCGCCCCTTGAACTACTCCAGCGCTGCGATCTTATCCAACCGGCGCTGGTGCCGCCCGCCCTCATAGCGCGAGGTCAACCAGATATTGACTAACCGCACGCCCTGCTCAACAGAAAGCACGCGACCACCTAAAACCAGGATATTGGCATCGTTATGCTCTGCCGCCATTTGCGCAGTGAACTCATCATGAACCAGTGCGGCACGGATACCGGGGATTTTGTTGGCAGAAATCGACATGCCGATCCCGGTTCCACAAACAAGGATTCCAGCCCTGGCGCTACCGGAAACAACAGCCGCAGCAACCTTCTCGGCAAAGTCGGGATAATCAACCGAGGCGGTACCATCAGTGCCAAGGTCAGTACATTCGATCTGCTGCTCACGCAGGAATGCGACAATCGCGTTTTTCAGATCCAATCCACCGTGATCGCTGGCAAGGGCTATCATCAAAAACTCCTAGATTTTTTTAAAGGCCAGGGTTGCGTTGGTTCCACCAAAACCGAACGAATTGGAGATGGCCACCTGACAGGATATTTCCCTGGCAGTATTGGGGATGTAATCAAGATCACATTCAGGGTCCGGCTCCTGATAATTGATTGTCGGCGGCAGCACCCCGCGATCGAGCGCCAGAGCGGTATAAACCGCCTCCATGCCACCGGCTGCACCGAGGCTGTGACCGGTCATACTCTTGGTGGAACTGATCATCACCTTATCAGCATAGGATCCAAAGACCGATTTAATGGCCATGGTTTCGTAGAGATCGTTGAAATAGGTCGAGGTGCCGTGGGCATTGATGTAACCGATCTGCTCAGGATGAAGACCAGCATTACGCAGTGCCATTTTAATACAACGGGCAGCACCTTCGCCGCCGGGAGAGGGTTGGGTCAAATGATGAGCATCACTGCTCAAACCATAACCAACCAGCTCACAGTAAATTTTTGCGCCGCGCTGTCTGGCCGATTCATATTCTTCCAGCAACATCACTCCGGCACCTTCAGACATGACAAAGCCATCACGATTTTTATCAAAGGGACGGCTTGCTGCCTGGGGATCATCATTGCGGGTTGACAGGGCCTTCATCACATTAAAACCGCCGATCGCCAGCGGGGTAATGGTCGCCTCGGTGCCACCGGCAAACATGACATCCGCATCACCACGAGCAATCATGTGATAGGCATCGCCAATCGAGTGGGTGCCGGTAGCGCAGGCAGAAACGGATGACAGATTGGGGCCTTTGGCACCAAAGCGGATGGAAATCTGTCCGGCAACCAGGTTGATGATCACAACGGGAATAAAAAAGGGAGAAATTTTCTTGTAACCACGCTCAAGCATCACCTGATGATAATGCTCAATTGCCGGCAAACCGCCGAGGCCGGAACCGACCAGCACACCGACCATTTCTGCGTTGTCAGGGGTGATTTCGTAACCGGAATCTTCATACGCCATGGTGGCTGCAGCCAGACCATACTGGATAAAGAGATCCATCTTTTTGATCTCTTTTTTGTCAATAAAGTCTTCGGGGTTGAAGTCCTTAACCTCACCGGCGATCCGGGTGGCAAGGTCAGAAGCATCAAATCGGGTGATGGGTCCAATTCCTGATTGACCACTGGTAACGGCTGTCCAGTTTTTTTCGACACCGGTTCCCAGGGCAGATACGACTCCCAGACCGGTCACCACAACTCTACGCATAGATCAACTCTCTTTAAACAAAAGTTTGGTTTTTCGTCAGGTGAAGAATAAGTACGCCTGAATAGGTAACGGGCTGGGGGCAATCAGATCGCCTCCAGCCCGCGGCAGCATCAGGAAAGCTTGCTGATGTAGTCGATGGCATCCTTGACCGTCTGGATTTTTTCAGCATCTTCATCAGAAATTTCAATATCAAATTCTTCTTCCAGCGCCATGACCAGTTCAACGGTGTCGAGCGAGTCAGCACCGAGGTCGTCCATGAAAGCGGCATCTTCAGTAACCTGATCTTCATCTACACCCAGTTGCTCAGCAACAATCTGTTTTACTCTTTCTTCAATCGAAGCCATTGTATGTTTCTCCTTTGTTATGTCGGTCTGTTGCAGACCATTATGTGTTAATTTACATGTACATTCCACCATTGACGCCAATCACTTGTCCGGTAATATAACCGGCCTGATCCGACGCCAGAAATACCACGGTTGCTGCTATATCATCAACATGCCCGAGACGCTCCAGAGGAATCTGGGTGGTCAATTCAGAACGTTGCTGCTCAGTCAGAAACTTGGTCATATCGGTCTCGATAAAACCGGGAGCAACTGCGTTGACAGTAATCTGACGTTTGGCCAGTTCACGGGCATTGGATCTGGTTAAACCATGGAGACCGGCCTTGCCGGCACAATAGTTGGCCTGACCGGGGTTTCCCATCTGTCCAACGACAGAAGAGATATTGATGATGCGGCCGCTACGCTGTTTGGTCATCAGGCGGGCCACGCCACGGGTGCATAAAAAAGCGCCCTTGAGGTTGACATCAATAACGGTGTCCCAATCATCTTCCTTCATGCGCAACATTAAACCATCACGGGTAACCCCCGCATTATTAACGAGAATATCAATTCGGCCAAAGTGTTCTTTGGTACTTTCAACCAGCCGTTCGACATCGTCCGCGCGGGAGATATCCGCACCGATACCAAGCGCCCGGGTGCCACCCTGTTCGATCTCAGCAGCAACCGCGACAGCTTTTTCGGCCTGAGTACCAACCACAACCAGATGAGCACCCTCTGCTGCCAGGGCCAGAGCAATTGCCCGGCCAATACCGCGAGTAGCTCCGGTGACAACAGCGACCCTATCCTTTAACAGCATGCGACTATCTCCTCAACGGCTGGCATCCAGCGTAACACAACAGATTACCTTTGCAGGCGCTTTAAACTTTCAACATCACCAACCTGATCCAAAGTTGCCCCGCGCGCAATCCGTTTGATCAAACCAGTCAGCACCTTCCCTGGACCGACCTCAAGATAACGATCAACCCCCAGAGCAGCGCAATGGTCAATTGACGCATCCCATCGCACCGGGGCACACACCTGCTGGACCAGGAGATCCTTGACCCGATCGGGCTGATCACAGAGGGTCGCCTCAACATTGGTGACTACCGGGAAGGAGAACGGGCCAACCGCTATCGTGGCCAGAGTCTGCTCCAGGCGCTGCGCTGCAGGGGCCATCAGGGCACAATGGAACGGGGCACTGACCGGCAGCTTGAGGGCACGTTTGGCGCCGCGCTCACCGGCGAGAGCAATGGCACGCTCAACCGCAGAGGTATGACCGGCAATCACCACCTGACCAGGCGAATTAAAATTAGCCGGGGCAACGACTTCCCCTTGAGCAGCATCATGGCACAGCTGTTCCAATGCCTCACCTTCTAGACCCAGTATCGCCGCCATGGCTCCAACTCCGACGGGTACCGCTTCCTGCATAAAAATACCGCGCTGCCGCACGACTGTCAGGGCGTCAGCAAAAGAAAGGACACCGGCAGCGACCAGCGCGGAATATTCACCGAGGGAATGGCCGGCAGCATAGGACGGTTCAAGCTCAACTTCCTGTTGCAGGACACGCAGCGCGGCCATACTGACCGCCAGAATCGCCGGTTGAGTATTAGCCGTCAGCTTCAGTTCCTCTTCCGAACCGGAGAAGCACAGGTGCGAAAGGCTAAAGCCCAACACATCATCAGCTTCTTCAAACAGTTGCCTGGCAAGGGGAAAGTTCTGAGCCAGATCCTTACCCATACCTGAATATTGCGATCCCTGGCCGGGAAACACCAGTGTCAACATGGTATCACATTCCTATCAAAAAAAATCAGGCCCAGCGCAACAAGGTTGATGCCCAGGTAAAGCCACCACCAAAAGCAGCCGACAGCACCAGATCACCGGAGGCAATCAGACCCTGACGGTTAGCCTCATCCAGAGCCACCGGAATGGTAGCACTCGAGGTATTACCATATTTATGCACATTGATATAGGTCTGTTCGTCGGTTAAATGCAACCGCTTGGCGGTCGCTTCGAGAATCCGGCGATTGGCCTGGTGGGGGACGAACAACTTGACATCTGCGTGGGTAAACCCATTGGCTTCGAGGGCTTCGATGGATACCTCGGTCAGAGAGCGAACCGCAACCTTGAAAACTTCATTACCCTGCATCTTCAAAAACTGCAGACGCGAATCAACACCGGCGGTCGATGCCGGGTGCTTAGCACCAAAACCCGGCTGATAAAGAAGTTCGAGATAGTTACCATCGGAATGCAGGTGACAGGAGAGGATTCCGGCGCCATCCTCGCCGGCTTCAACCACTACCGCCCCGGCGCCATCGCCAAAAAGAACGCAGGTATTACGATCAGTCCAGTCAATCGAACGACTCAGAGTTTCAGCACCAATCACCAGTACTTTGGTGCCATGGCCACAACGAATATAATCATTGGCACAGGACAGGGCATACAAAAAACCGCTGCAGGCGGCTGACACATCATAGGCAAAAGCCTTTTTGGCACCAATTTTAGCCTGAACAATACAGGCGGTTGCCGGCCAGGGGTAATCCCCGGTAATGGTTCCAACAATGATCAGGTCGATCTGATCAGCGCTGACTCCGGCCATTTCCATGGCCCGCTCTGCGGCAATGACCGCCATATCAGAGGTGCATTCATCATCAGCAGCGATTCGTCGCTCCTCGATACCGGTACGAGCCATGATCCACTCATTGTTGGTATCAACCATTTTTTCGAGATCGAGATTGGTAAGGATCTTTTCAGGCATATAGGATCCCGTACCGGTGATGCGTGCTCTCATGCCTGTACCTCCTGGAGAAAGCCTGTCATTGCTGAAATACCGTTGCCAGTCGCTCAAAAAATCCGCTCTGGGCATATTCTCCGGCCTGGCGAATAGCGATACTCATGGCGACAGGATCGGAGCTGCCATGACACACAATCCCTGCGCCGGCAATACCAAGCAATGGCGCACCACCATATTCTGCCGGATTGATTTTATTTTTGAATGAGTTAAAAGCCGGACGGCTCAGTAAATAACCGACTCTGGCCCAGAAACGGTTCTCAATCTCGCGCTTGAGCATGGTGCCAATCGCCACGGCCAGACCTTCAGACACTTTGAGCAGCACATTACCGACAAAGCCGTCACACACAACCACATCGACTGAACCGTTATAGACATCGCCACCCTCAACGTAGCCACCATAATTCAGCGGCGCTTCTTTGAGCAACAGATGAGCTTCACGCGTTAACTCATTCCCTTTTTTTTCTTCGGCGCCGTTAGACAGCAGTCCGACCCGGGGTCTGGATTTACCCAGATGATGTTCTACATAAAGGCTTCCCATCAGGGCGAATTGATACAGGTGACTAGGCTTGCAGTCGACGTTTGCCCCCATATCAAGAACCATCGTCTGATCATTTAGATTCGGCAGGGAGGTACCGATAGCCGGGCGTTCAACGCCGTTGATACGACCACAAACCAGCATCCCGGCGGCCATAATGGCACCGGAATTGCCGGCACTGACAACGGCCGTAGCCGAGCCTGACTTGACCAGATCAAAGGCCACACGGATGGACGAGTCTTTCTTACGCCTTACCGCTGACGGTGAATCGTGCATACTGATAACGTCACTGGCATGATGGAGCTCGATGTGCAGTCCGCCGATATCATGCTTGGCTAATTCCTGCTGCACCCGAGGAGTATCACCAACCAGAATAACCTGACATCCCCAGCGGCGACATGCGCCAACAGCGCCGGCGACTTCGACTTCAGGAGAGTTGTCACCCCCCATGGCATCAACAGCTATTTTCTTCAACATGCCCGCGCCGATTCAGGTCAGATGTTATCACTGCTGATAACTTCTTTCCCTTTATAACTACCGCAACTGGAGCATACCCGATGGGGAAGCTTGGGCTCGTTGCAGTTAGGGCACGTGGAGATACCCGGGGCGTTGATGGCATCATGAGCACGACGCATATTTTTTTTGGACTTTGAGGTCTTTTTCTTTGGAACAGCCATCTTATTCTCCTTGAATGGATGACACCGGCTATTGCCGGAGTACTTTTTATTGATTACCAGTTAAAACCAACAAGCCTTAATCAGCCTTGCCTTTTAGTTTGGCCAGGGCTCCAAATTTGTTATTGAACACGTTTTTCTCACACCGACAATCCGTCATATTTAAATCAACCCCGCAAACCGGGCATAATCCCCGGCAGTCGGCAGAGCACAAGGGATGCATCGGCACCGCCAACAACAATTGTTCCTGCACCGGGATCAGCAACTCCAGACGATCCTCACCGTAAGGGATCAGTCCCAGTTCGTCAGGCTCAAGCTCCTGCTCGGTCGCCGGATCGGCTGGTTCCGTTTCCGGCACAAAGGTCAGGTCAAAATCCTCTGCCAGTGCGTACGCAAAAGTGGTCAGGCAACAACCGCAGGTTAACTCAAGGGTTGCCTGAACATGTCCGGCGACTTCGACCAGACGACCGGACTGGGTAAAGCGTAAGTGCACACCGATGGGGTCACGGTAAACACACTCACCGTTATTGGCCAACTCCAGCAGTTCCGGAAAATCGCCAACAGCACAACTGTAGTCTTGCTCCAGCTGTCCACCCTTGATATGTTTCAGTTCCAGCTGCACGATCGCCCCCAGAGCAAAGGGAACAGTATAAAGGGAGAGCCATCCATGTCAAGACAAAAGACCTGCTCTCCCCCGTATTTATGGCGCTCTTGTCTAGCCTATCCCTGACCGTTTTGCAAGATTTTTTTACTCTTTATTAACCTTTACGTTATGGCCAATCCGGTACACACCTAACAAGGATGAATGACCCATGTCAGAGACCCCAACGCAGTCCAACAGTCAGCATGATCTGTCACCTCTGGCCACCATCATGGCGACCCTGCGCGCTCCGCACGGATGCCCATGGGATCAGCAACAGACGCCTTTAAGCTTAAAAAGCTACATACTTGAAGAAGCCTACGAACTACTCGAAGCAATAGACAGTGACGATCCTGCAAGCATCTGTGATGAATTGGGGGATCTGCTCCTGCAGGTTGTTTTTCTGGCCCAGATCTACCATGAACGCCGTGCGTTCGACCTGACCACGGTGATTGAGGGAATCTGTGCCAAAATGGTGCGGCGTCATCCTCATGTTTTTGCTGACGCCGACAGCCACGGACACGCCCAGCGCTGGGAGCAGATTAAACAACAGGAACGTCTGGACAAGGGGCTCTCTCAACAACTGGCTCAGCGCCTGCCCCCTTCCCTGCCGGCACTCAAACGTACCCAGAAACTGATTAAAAAAACGGACGACCGCTCAGCCGCCGTCCGACTTCAGCAGCTTCATGCCGGGCAACAAGAACTGGAACAATGTCTGGTAAAAACATCTTCTTCCAAGCAGCATACCGAAGACATTGTCGCCCAGTTGCTTTTTGATTTGACCGGTTTGGCAGTGGCGCTTGGAATTGATGCGGAAGATCTGTTGCGCCGTAAAACAACTACGACTATTGCGGAAATGGACGGCTCAAATGCCGCTCTTACTTCGTCAAATTTGACAAATTCCTGAAATTCTGTAACTTTTGCCAACAGTCCACACCAACTGTTGAAAACTTGTGGATAGACCTGTTAATTATAACCAAAGCCTAACAACAAGCGCCCTACCCTGCGTCTTGCACATTTTTTAGTCACTTATTTTTCATATATATTTCAGCTAGTTAAAAGTTTATAGAAAATCTGAAGGACAAATACCATATGATGGTACTGAAGCATTTACTTTTTTTGATGAAAAGGCCTCTACATGTTTATAAAGCTGCTGATTCTGTTTACTTTTATCCCCATTCTGGAAATTTTCGTGCTGATCGAGGCGGGGCGGCAGATTGGCGTGATCTCTACTATCAGCCTGGTCATCCTGACCGGAATTGCCGGGGCATTTCTTGCCCGTAGCCAGGGATTCGAATTGATGATGCGCATTCAATCTGATTTACAGGCAGGACGGGTTCCGGCTGAAGAGTTGTTTGATGGGGCGATGATTCTGGCGGGGGGGGTCGTGTTACTGACCCCCGGCTTCTGTACCGACCTGATCGGTTTTATGCTCCTGACCCCGGTCACCAGAAGCCATATCAAAACATGGCTGAGACGATGGGTTGAAAAAAAAGTGGCTCGCGGGGAGATTCAGTTCCGTCGCTATTAAGAATGTTCTATTGGCTGTTTGTAGCGTCGCAATTTATTTCTGATCAGTCGCAACAACTGATGAATTTCATCAATCTTCAGCAATAGACAACTGCCGGCAAAAACCACAACGCCTGACCCCACGGCAAAGACCAGCATCAGCCCTTTATAGGCAGACGATCCGAACTGATGCCAATCAACCATCCCCAGCACCAGATACACCAACAGCGCCATCGGCAGACAAGCGATGACAATCCTGACACTCTGGGTCAGCAGCTGCCGGGTCAACCTCAGATTGAGTTTACGCTGTAACAGGGTCAGTAATACGACGGCGTTAAACAAGGAAGCAGTCGTCAGGGCCAAAGCCAATCCGACAAACCCCAGCCATTGCATCAATAAAAGACCGGCACCCAAATTGACCAGCAGTGTCCAGAACGAGACGATCACCGGTGTACGGGTATCCTGCAAGGCATAAAAGGTTTGTGCTGCAATCCGGCTGCAACCGACAAACAGCAACCCGGGAGCAAAACAGACTAACGCCAGGGCGCTGTTATCCATAGCGATCAGACCAAACTCGCCACCCAGAAAAAACAGCGAGAACACCGGTTTGGCACACAACACCAGCCCGACCATGGCCGGCAGGGTAAACAGGGCAATCAGGGTCAGGGAAAAGTTCAATGATTGCCGCATCCCCTCTTCGTCACCATCGGCGATCTGCCGGCTCATCATCGGCAGCACCGCCTGGGCGAGAGACACCACAAAAATCCCTTGAGGAAATTCAAACAGGCGCTGACCGTAATAGAGATAAGAGACACTGCCATCAGGCAGGAAAGATGCCAGTAGGCGGGATACCACAATATTGATTTGATAAATTGCCACCCCGGCAATACCCGGCAACATGAGCAGGGTGATTTTTCTCAGCTGCTCATCGTGAAAAAAACGAAAATCGGGACGCCATCGCATCCGATAACGCAGCAGGACCGGAAACTGCAACAACAGCTGCAGCACCCCGCCCAACAGAACCCCGAGAGCCAAACCGAAAATCGGACGCTGGAATAATTGTCCCAGGCTCAAAGCCCCGAAAATCATCGCCAGATTGAGTAGCAACGGCGAGAGAGAAGGGAGAAAAAAGTGGCCGCGCACATTAAGAACGCCGGTCAGTAACGCCAGCAGCGACACCAGAGCGATATAGGGAAACATGATCAGGTTGAGCTGATGAGTCAACTCCAGTTTCCCTTCCGTCTGACCAAAACCATAGCCGATCGCCTGAACAATCCATGGCGAGCAGATCAACCCCAACGCCACCACTACGATCATCACCAACAGTAAAAGGGTGGCACAACGATTAGCCAATCGCTGTGCTTCATCTTCACCACGGCGATGAAACACCTCGGAAAACACCGGGACAAAGGCCGCCGTCAGTGAGCCTTCAGCAAAAAACCGCCTGAGCAGGTTGGGAATAGTAAACGCCATAAAAAAGGCATCAGTCGCAACCCCGGCCCCAAAAAAACGCGCCACCACCATATCCCTGATCAAACCGGACACCCGGCTGATGGAGGTGGCGATCGACATCACCAGGGTCGCTCCCATAATGCGCTTGCGGCTTGACATAAATAATATTTAATCCTTTTTGCCGACTCCACAACCTACTGAAGCTACGTATTTTTTTCTGCTAAAATAAATATTTCTAACTTGACAGTCAGGATCCAGCTCCCTATGATTGCGAAACTTTCAGGCAATCACAGAGGTTATTACTAAAACCAAGGAGAACTCGTTCGTGGCAAATCACAAATCGGCACTGAAAAGAGCCAAACAAAATCTGGTGCGTAATGCACGCAACACCCATATCCGCTCAACCATGCGCACCCTGGTTAAACATGTTCGTACGGCCGTCACCGCCGGTGACGCTGATGCTGCCAACGCTGCACTGGCCAAAGCCATTCCTTACATTTCCCGCAGCGCCGCCAAGGGCATTATTCATAAATCCACTGCCAGCCGCAAAGTTTCGCGCCTGACAAAGCTGGTCAACAGTCTGGCACAGGGGTAATTTTCAGCGAGCCTTGGCGGCTCAACGACTGTCACCCTCATAATATTAAAAAAAACCCGCTGAACATTCCCAGCCTGGGATCGACGTGCGGGTTTTTTTATTTGTCACGCATCAGACGAATCACCATCAATTCAAGCAGTGCCCCAGCATCACCGCCACTGGATTTCATCGCCAGATCGGTCTCAATAAACAACGCGTAGGCGGCCATAAAATGACGACGGGAGAAGCGTCGTGCCTGTTCCAACAGACGCTGAACAACAAAGGGGGGGCGGGCGACCTGCCTGGCAATTTCGGCCGCAGCACACCGCTGGTTATCCAGGGCTCTGATTTTCCACAGCAGGCGATAATGACCGGTGATCAGATTCAGCACCAGCAGTGGTGGTTCCGATGCCGCGGCAAAGCGGCGCACCAGGGTCAGGGCACGAACCAGATCGCCCTTGGCTATGGCCTCTCCGAGCACAAAAACATTCTCACTGCGACCGCGTGAGATGATGGCTTCGACATCGTCCACCCCAATATCCCGGCGCGACCCGAGGTACAATACCAGTTTATCTAACTCACCCTCGATCTCATGCAGGCTATTACTGACCAGTGAACAGAACAGGTCGAGGCCATCCCTGCTGATACTGATACCACGCTGCTGCATTGCCCGGCGGACAACATCGGGAAGCTCGCGATCTGTCAGGGGGTCAAATTTGAGAACGACCCCCTTCTTTTTAAACAGCTGGAAAAACTTGCGGCGACTGTCGATTTTATCAGCGATCATCAACAGGCAGGTTTGCTCAAGCGGGTGTTCGAGATAGGCGCTGAACTTATCCTGATCTGCAGCAGCCAGCAGCTGAACATCCTTAACAGTGACCAGCTTACGCGAAGCGAAGACGGGATAGGTAGAGGCAGCGTCCAGAATTTCTTCAACTCGCGCGCTCTTGGCGTGGAACTGATGGTCGTTGAAATCATCCCTGGTGGTGCCAAAAATGGCAGAACGGATACGTTGGTGGGCCTGGTTCAGCAGATAGTCTTCTTCACCATAAAGTAAAATAAGCGCAGGGGGTTCGACCTCAAGCTGACGATAAAAATCCTCAAGTCGCATCAGCTGGTCATGCTAAAAGTCGTCGAGCAGACGAGAAAAGAGTTCTTCGGCCAGCCGCCGCGCCAACTCATCCTGGGCCCGGCGCTCGTCGTCCCCTTGCAGCATTTTATCAGCAGCGGCGTCATATTCGGTCTGCCAACGCACCGTACCATCCCACAATAACCTCTGGTTATCGATACCCTGCAAGCGAACGGCAACAACCATGCCGGCCCGATACTTACTGATCTGATCTCCCTGTTGATAGGCAATAGAACTGCTGTCATAAGAAAGAATACGGCCGCTCAGCTCCGCTTGGGCGTCTTCGATGGGAACAAGCCGAATATTGGGATGGCCGGAAAAGATATCGATCACTTCTGTTGTCAGGCGGTTTTCCAGTAAGGGTTCGCGGGACAGATTATCAAACATCGCCACATGAATACGCTCAACCCCACCAGGCAATGACCCGCCCTGACCGGGAAAATGGTAACCGCAGCCCCCCAAGAGCAAAACCACCATCAGTAGCAACAGGGGCATCAGGAGACCACCACGTTGACCAGACGGCCGGCAACCACAATCACCTTGCGCACCTGCTTACCTTCGATATAGCGCTGCACATTGGCTTCGTTTAGGGCCTCTTGTTCAATCAGTGTCCGTTCGGCCGTAGCCGCCACCTGGATTTTTCCTCGCACTTTACCATTGACCTGAACAACCAGATTGATGATGTCTGACTTAAGGGCCTCCTCGTTCCAGCTCGGCCAACCACTGGCCTCGACGCTCTGTTGATGCCCGAGGGCTTGCCACAGTTCTTCGCAGATGTGAGGAACAAACGGGTTTAATAAACGTACCACGGCCTCCAGGGCCTCTTTCAGGACAGTTGCTTCCCGGCGGCGCTCCGGCAGGGCATAAATGGCATTCACCAATTCCATGACTGCGGCAATGGCGGTATTAAAATGAAAGCGTCCGTCAATATCTTCGGTGACCTTTTTAATCGTCTGATGGGTCTTGCGGCGCAGCTCCATTGCCGCTTCGGATGACGACTCTGACATTGTACCAGCCTGTTTAAGATCGTCCAGACTGTCGCTCACGGCGCGCCAGACCCGACCAAGAAAACGTGCGCACCCTTCTACCCCCTGTTCATTCCATTCCAAATCTTTTTCCGGCGGTGCGGCAAACAGGGAGAACAGACGGGCAGTATCGGCCCCATAGGTATCGATCAGTTGATTGGGATCAATCACGTTCTTCTTTGACTTGCTCATCTTTTCGGTGCGACCTGCCTCCACCGTCCTGCCGCAGGTGCTGCATTTGCCTTCAATCACCTGTTCGGGGTAGAGCCAGCCGTGTTCGGAACAACGCTGGGTCTCCTTGCAGACCATCCCCTGGGTAAGAAGATTGGTAAAGGGTTCGTCAACATCAAGCAGCCCTAAATCACGCAACACCTTGGTGAAAAAACGCGCATAGAGCAGATGCATCACAGCATGCTCGATCCCCCCGATATACTGATCGACCGGCAACCAGTAGTTGACCGCATCGCGGTCAAGAGGAGCCTCATCGTGCTGCGGACAGGCATAGCGGGCAAAATACCAGGAGCTTTCCACAAAGGTATCAAAGGTATCGGTTTCACGGCGTGCCGGTTTGCCGCAGGTTGGGCAATCGACCTTGACAAAGGATTGATGACGCGCCAGGGGCGATCCTCCGGCACCGGTTAATTCGACATCGGTAGGCAACAGCACCGGCAACTGCTGTTCCGGAACCGGGACGGTGCCGCACTGGTCACAGTAGATCACCGGGATCGGGGTACCCCAGTAACGCTGACGGGAAACCCCCCAGTCTCGCAAGCGGTAGTTGAGGGTCTGCCGGCCACTGTCCTGCCCGGCCAAAAAGGTAGCGATGCGATCTTTGGCCGTTTCGTTGTCGAGGCCGTCAAACGCGCCGGAATTCACCAGGACACCGCTGCCGGCATGAGCCTCGGTCATGGACGGGGCGTGCAGCTCTTCGCCTTCGGGTTGAATCACCACAATGACCGGCAAATCATATTGACGGGCAAACTCAAAATCACGCTGATCGTGGGCGGGAACCGCCATCACGGCGCCGGTACCATAGTCCATCAAAACAAAATTGGCCAAATAGACAGGAAGGCTGCGTCCGTCCGCCGGATTGATACAGTAGGACCCGGTAAATACCCCCTTTTTTTCTACTTCACCACTGACGCGGTCGGTCTTTTCCTGGCGCGCCACCTCGCTAATAAAAGCCTCGACCTGCGACCGCTGCTCATTAGTCACCAACGCATCAACCAGCGGATGCTCCGGTGCCAGGCTCATAAAGGTCGCGCCAAACAGGGTGTCAGGCCGGGTCGTAAAAACCTTGATCTGCTCTTTACGATCGGCGACCGGAAAAATGATTTCACAACCATAGCTCTTGCCGATCCAGTTACGCTGCATGGCCAGCACCCGCTCGGGCCAGCCACTTAATTTGTCTGTTCCCTCAAGCAGCTCATCGGCATAATCGGTTATCTTGAAGAACCACTGCTCCAGTTGCTTCTGAGCAACAGTCTGGGAGCAACGCCAGCAACGTCCGTCTTCCACCTGCTCATTGGCAAGCACCGTCTGACAATCCTCACACCAGTTGACTGACGAGGTTTTCTTATAGGCCAGGCCACGCTCCAGCATTTTCAGAAAAATCAACTGTTCCCAGCGATAATAAGCGGGATCACAGGTGGCAAACTCGCGCTCCCAATCGTAGGACAAGCCGATCCGTTGCAACTGTTTACGCATATTATCGATATTTTCATAGGTCCATTTGGCCGGATGAATGCCATGCTCGATAGCGGCGTTTTCCGCCGGCATACCGAAAGCATCCCAGCCCATCGGATGGAGCACATTGTACCCCTGCATCCTTTTGAAGCGAGCCACAACATCGCCGATAGCGTAGTTACGTACATGCCCCATATGAATGCGGCCGGATGGGTACGGAAACATTTCGAGCAGATAAAATTTGTCTTTACTGCTGTGCTGATCCGCCCGAAAGGTTTTCTGTTGATCCCAGTATTCCTGCCATTTTGTTTCAATCCGATCCGGGCTGTACTGGCTTTCCATATCACCTCCGACACATCATTAGTGTCACGTTGATGTTCTCTGATGTTAAAAACTCTGAATTCTATCGTCTCAAATTCTGTAGTCAGTTTTTTCGATTCCAGATGCACGAAAACCGGCTGTAGCCGGCATCGTCGTAAATCAGGTTTATGCGTTGCAGTGGGGGTATCCGGCGCGGACAGGGGATCTTCGAGACCAGCATAAACTCACTGGCAACCGACAAGGCAAAATTACTTGGCCCGGTAAGTGATCCGTCCACGGGTAAGATCATAAGGTGAGAGCTCAACCGTAACCCGGTCGCCCGGCAGAATACGGATATAGTACTTTCGCATTTTTCCTGAAATGTGCGCAAGAACAACGTGATCATTATCGAGCTTGACCCGGAACATGGCGTTCGGCAAAGGTTCTACTACTGTTCCTTCTACTTCTATCGCTTCTTCTTTAGCCAATGGAGCCTCCTGCCCACTTTACGTTGATAAATTAGAGAATGGCGACTTATTGCACGTTAATCACGGAGTGTCAAGCCCCTGTCGGCACAGCAACGATCGTTACATAACCACCTGTCAGGAAAATATACCGGCAGCCTGATTGCGCCCCAGACCATCGGTACCCTGTGCCGAACCAAAAGTCGCAACCATGGTACCTGATTCAGACGCGTCAGGGGACGGCCGGGCCAATATTGCTCAACGCCGGCCATTACCCAAAAGAACGAACAACGGCACCATTATTGGTATCTGTTCAGCACCGGGACGGGAATCCAAGGTCAAGGGACGCGCGTGTTTCCCGATGGATCATGGATCCAAAGGCTCTGCCCATGGATAGCGCTGAATCGTTACAATTATTCATAGAAATCATGACATGACAAGGAATCATTAGGCAGGATTCAACAGTTTTTCAATTGAGGCAATCACCATGGACGACTTGAATGGCTTGGTAATATACAGTTCAGCACCCACCTGTTTGCCCCGCGCCATGTCTTCCGGAGATTTTTTAGCCGTCAGCAGGATCACAGGAATATGGCACGTCTGCGGTGAGTCTTTAATCTGCCGGCAGACGTCAAACCCGTCCATCTCCGGCAACATGATGTCAAGCAGAACCAGATCAGGCGGATTTTCAGCAACCGCCTTGAGAGCTGCAATTCCGGTCGTAACCCCCTGAACATGAAAACCCTTGGTCGTTAATAGAATACTCTCAAGCTTTAACAAACTCTCTTCATCTTCAACGATCAGAATTTTTTTCTGCATGCCGTCCTCCTCATTTAAAAAACCTCAATGATTCACAGTATACCATCTTTTAAAGCGCTGTTTCCGGTTGCAGTAACTTCTCCATAACGATACCGGCCTGCGACAAAAAAACGGCAAAAGCATCAAAAGCCAGAGCGTCATCAGATCGATGAAAACCATCCCCATACAACAGGGCCACGACGCGCCCGCCACTGACTAAAGGAGCCACCAGGACATCATCCGGAACCCGCCCCAACACCACAGCTAGACGTTGCTTGGCCACAGCACAGTTGAGGGCCCCGCGCACCAGGGTCCGTCGTCTGGTCGCCTCGGCAAAAAGGGAATCAGGGCTGATGTCAACATGTAGCCGGCGTACCAATGAATCAGCGTGATGACCGTTACTGGTCAGGCCGAACTGACCCAAACCGACTAATCGCGAACCACGCACATCGAGGATAATGGCACGTCGCAACAATTCACTGGCATAGCGTAAGATCAGTAAAACAATTCCGCCACCCAACTCAGGGTCCTGCAATTCTGCCAACATACCGCGCAACAGGGTGATACGTCCTCGATCCTGGCGATGTTGCAGTTCAGAGAGTCTGGCGTCAAGCTGTTCATCATTGAGAGTCACATTGGTACTAGCTGCTTCGAGCAGTTGCATCTTGACCGCCAACCGCTGTGGACTCAATCCTTTTTCAAGGATCAGATCGAAGGGGTTGAGTTGAGCGCTACCATAGGGATCAACCTTCTCAATGTTGAAACTGAACGCGCCCTCTTGCCAACGGCAGAAATCGACAACGATCTGCTCTATCTGGTCACCAACCACCTGCTCGATGTCATGAGCAGCCAATTTGTACAGGTAGCTGATAATGACCCCCAACGGCTGATGCTTGCGTAACCGCTGCTGAAATGTCAGCGCCTGTTCCATCTGCGACAGGGAAATCAGCTGACGCTCGCACAATAAAGTGCCAAGGCCCTGAGGAAAAAGGCTGGAACTGGCGCGCACCACCTGACCGTCATAAAAACTGATACTGCCGTGATTTTGCCCACTGTTCAGCATCAGTGTCCCGGATTTCTTGCCAAGACTGATCAACTGTAAAATGGAGCAGATATTCAGATCTTCGAGGCGTCCCTGCAAGCTCATAACGACAACAATTCACTACCAAAAGATAGGGTTAATGGGTCTCTTTGCCGCGTCCGCGAAACTGCAGGCGCAGCGGCACCTTGTCAAAACCGAACTTTTCTCTGAAGCAGTTTACCAGATAGCGCTCATAGGAAAAGTGGACATCGTCGGGCCGATTGCTGAACAGGACAAATGTTGGCGGACGCACAGCACTCTGGGTTGCATAATAAAACTTCAGCCGCTGACCGCGCACCAGTGACGGTGGATGCTTGGCCAGGAATTCTTCCAGCCCCTGATTGATCTGACCCGTAGTTATCCGGCGATTAAACTGCTCGGCGACCTCGGCAACCAGCGGCATGATCTTGTTAATTCGTTGCCCGGTGAGCGCCGAGACAAACAACAGCGGCGCAAAGGGCAGGAATTTACAGCGCCGCCGTACCTCTTCGACAAAGCGGGCCATGGTGTGATTTTCTTTTTCCGGCACATCCCATTTATTGACCAGCAGAACCACCGCCCGCCCCTTTTCATAGGCATAGCCTGCAATGGTCAGATCCTGATCGGTAATCCCCTCAACCGCATCAATCACCATCAACACCACATGGGCACGATCCATCGCTTTCAAGGCATGGATAGCACTGAATTTTTCCAGCGCCTCACTGACCTTGCCTTTGCGCCGGATACCGGCGGTATCAATCAGCACGTAGCGTTGCTGATCAAACATGAAGGGGGTGTCGATACTGTCTCTGGTGGTACCGGCTACCGGATTGGCAACCACCCGCTCATAGCCGAGCATGCGGTTCACCAGGGATGACTTGCCGACATTGGGGCGACCGATCAAGGCCAGCCGCACCTCGGTTTCGACTTCAGCGACAGCAGCCTGCTCGGGGAGTAAGGCCTCCAGGGCATCGATCAACTCACCAATCCCGCGACCATGTTCGGCCGATAAAGGAATAAAGGCATCCATCCCCAGACGATAAAAATCGACAGTTCCCGCTTCCTGCTTGTCACCATCAACCTTGTTGACAACAAAAAGCACCGGTTTTTCAGTGCGCCGCAACATAGCGGCAATTTCCCTATCTGCCGGCGTCAGGCCATCCCGCGCATCAAGCAGAAAAACAATGATATCAGCCTCTTCAACTGCCACTTGCGACTGTTCACGCATCTGACAAAGCAGCTGATCAGCGGTTTGCGGCTCGAAACCGCCGGTGTCGACCAGCAGAAAAGGTTTATCATAGCGGGTAATCTCAGCGTAATGACGATCTCGGGTGACCCCGGGAAAATCTTCAACGATGGCCTTGCGTTGACCCAGCAGACGGTTAAACAGGGTGGATTTCCCGACATTGGGGCGACCGACAATGGCAACAGTTTTGAGCATAAATGTTCATTCAACTTTCACGAGATAAAATAGGACGGCGATCCGTCTATAGCTAACGGTTACTGTAGCCAAGTTCGCGCAACATCCGTTCACTCTGACTCCAGTTTTTATCTACCCGCACAAACAGTTCCAGAAACACCCGGACACCAAGCAGACGCTCGATGTCCTGACGCGCCTGCTGACCAAGGCGTTTGATCATCTGGCCGCCCTTACCGACAATAATCTTTTTGTGGCTGTCGCGTTCAACATGAATCGTCGCCTGGATAACCACCAGGTTCTTTTCCGGCTTTTCCTCGAACTGCTCTACTTTGACCCCGACGCCGTAAGGAATTTCATCGCTGGTCTGGCGCATGATTTTTTCGCGTATCATCTCCGCCGCGATGAAACGCTCGGGCAGATCAGTGACCTGGTCTTCAGGATAATAGGGTGGGCCGGGGGGCAGCATGCCGGTTACCGCCTGTAATAATTCCGGCACCCCATCACCGCTGATCGCTGACAATGGGATAATCTGGGCAAATTCAAAGGCATTGCTGAACTGCCTGATCTGTTCCAGCAACAAGGGCGGGGCAATTTGATCGATTTTGTTGATAATCAGAAAAACCGGGGTATTTAAGGGTGTTAACAGGCCAAAGATCGACTCATCAGCGGGGCCGGGACGAGTTCCGGCTTCTACCAGAAGAAGGATCAGATCAACATCTGAACAGGCACCTACCGCCTGGTCTACCATAAACCGGTTGAGTTTGCCTTGTGGCCGATGAATACCGGGGGTATCCAGAAAAAGAACCTGCGCCTGCGAAGTATTATGAATACCCAATATCCGGTTGCGCGTCGTCTGGGGTTTGTTCGAGGTAATGGCAATTTTCTGTCCAAGAATCTGGTTTAACAGGGTGGACTTGCCGACATTGGGTCGCCCGACAAGAGCGACAAATCCCGAGACAAATGGCGGGTTGAGATCATCGGTCATCAACAGCTACTCCTTTAAGTAACGGATGGTCAAGTGCTGCTGCTGCTGCCTGCTGTTCTGCACTTTTTTTGCTGGAACCGCGGCCCCGCCCCAAAATCCGGTTGTTAAAATGAACCTCCATAAAAAAAACCTTGTCATGTTCCGGTCCTTCAATCTGTGACAGGCGATACTCAGGCAACTTGTTATAATGAGCTTGCAGGCGCTCCTGCAAGCAGGTCTTATGATCACTGCCGTAGCGCAAGCGGGCTGACGCATCAATGGCCGCGGCAAAACTCTTTTCAACAATCTGACAGACGGTAGCAAAACCCCCATCCCGGAATACGGCGCCAAGCAGTGCCTCAAGGGCATCGGACAACAGACTGGGCTTATTGAAACCCTGATTATTCACCTCTCCCCGTCCCAGGCGCAGGCAGGAACCGAGATCAAGTCCCCGGGCAATCTCTGCCAATCCTTTCTCACAGACAACCTCAGCACGAATTCTGGTCAACCCCCCCTCAGGGATATCAGGGAAAAGGCGATACACCAGATCACTGACAGCCAACTCAAGCACGGCATCGCCAAGAAATTCAAGGCGCTCGTTGTGTGCCACGCATTCCGGCTGTTCATTACTGAACGATTTATGGGTCAATGCCTGGACAATCAGATTGAAATCAGTAAAGGTGTAACCGAGCTTTTGCTGTAACTGGGTATAGTTATCTTCCACTTTAACTCCGTAAAAAACCAATAATTGACGCAGTATAGACAAATCATCGAGATAGCACAATTTCTTTTGAGCCCCGGCAACAATCGGTATCCTGTTGAAATTTTTACTTTTATGGTCATCAAGGGAGGCGGTAACGAGCTATTGTCATGTTACAGGGATAGAACTTGAAAACTTGCGGCACGTGAACCATAATGCCCCTCCCTGATTTTAAGTGCTAAATCACTGAAACCTGTTTAACCCAGGATCCCTGACCCGATACTGCACGGCAGTAATAGCTCGGTATCAGGTCCAACAAGAAAGCATGACAGCAGGAATGAATGTGGACTCCATTGTAGGCCATCAGCAGCAGATCAGGATATTAAATGCTGCCATCGAGCACAATCGTGTTGCCCACGCTTACCTTTTTGATGGGCCTGACGGCATCGGCAAGAAACTTGTTGCGCAAATCTTTGCCCGTAATTTTCTGTGCGAGTCAGCTAACGGCTGTGGTCTTTGTGCGTCGTGCAGTCAAATGGCAGCCCACACCCACCCTGATTTTTTCACCCTGGAGCCTGATGGAACAGCGATTAAAATCGACCAGATCCGTGCCCTGCAACCACAACTGGTGCTGCGTTCCTTTGCTGGTCGGGGGAAGGTGTGCCTGATTGACAGTGCGGAACTGATGACCCATGAAGCTGCCAACGCCCTGCTGAAAACCCTTGAAGAGCCTACTGCCGGAACCCTGATCATATTGATCAGCAGCCGTCCCGACAGTCTGCTATCGACGATTCGTTCGCGCTGTCAACGGGTACGTTTTAACCGCCTGCCAAGTCGTGAGCTTGCCCGCCACCTTGAAAAAGCACTCACCATCAGCGCTGCAGAGGCCAAGGTACTGGCGGCGGTTGCAGATGGTAGTTTTGAAAAAGCGCTGGGCCAGCACCAGGATCTCTACCTGAAAAAACGTGCCGGACTGATTCAATCCTTGTCAGCCCTGTCGCCAACAAGTAGTATTCAAACGTTCGAACTGGCGCAAGCCCTTAAGGCCGAAAAAGATACTATCGATGAGATCCTTAACCTGTTCGATGTTTTTTTTCGTGATCTGCTGCTTGTTCAACATGGTCAAGCAGAAGATCAGCTGATCAACCAGGATCTGTTGCCTCTGATTCAACAGCAAAGTCGCCAACTGTCAACCCCGCAAGTGATGGATAAACTCGAAGCCGTGGCAAGAGCGCGCCGTTATTTGAGCCGCAATGTTAATCTGCATCTGACGTTGGATCATATGCTGATGCAGATTGCCCACGCCTGAACTTACTAGGGACACCTATGACCCAAACGCTAAAGCTTGTCAGTGTATCTTTTCACTGTGCAGGAAAAATATTTGATTTTGACGCTCGCGACCTGCAACTGTCATCCGGTGACAAAGTCATTGTTGAAACCGAGCGCGGTCGTGCGCTTGGAACAGTGGTCAACAGCCCGCGTGAGACGCCTCCCGCTGATGCACCGCCTAAACTCAAATCCGTTCTGCGCCTTGCTACTGAAGCTGATCTGGCCATGGCCACCAGTAACGACGAAAAAGAAAAAGAAGCTATTGCTTATTGTCGAGCGCGCATTCGTGAACGTGGACTCGACATGAAGCTGGTCCGGGCGGAATACCTGTTTGACGGCTCTAAAGTCCTTTTCTACTTCACCGCTGAAGGCCGGATCGATTTTCGTGATCTGGTCCGCGATCTGGCCCAGCAACTGCGCACCCGCATTGAAATGCGCCAGATCGGGGTGCGCGATGAAGCCAAACTGGTCGGAGGCCTCGGCGTGTGTGGCCGGGAACTCTGTTGCAGCAGCTACCTGCGCGACTTTGCCCCGGTTTCGGTAAAAATGGCTAAAGCTCAAGGACTGGCTCTTAATCCAACCAAAATTTCAGGTCAATGTGGCCGACTGCTGTGTTGCCTTGCCTACGAATATGAAAATTACCACGAGATGCGCAAAAAACTGCCTAAACTCGGCAAAAAAGTCACCTTGACGACGGGCCCGGCTGAAGTTATCTCTCTTGATATCATGCAACAGTTAGTCACCCTCTCCTGCCCTGGCGGTGAACGCTGCCGCATGCAGATTGAAGCGCTCCAGCATGAGATTGCCCTCGCGGCGAAACCCCAACCGGCAGCCAGCCCGGAGACGCCACCCCAGGCGACAGAAAAACCGCAATCGGTCCAGGAAAATCAGCCGGCAAAAAAAACCAGGAGTCAGGCGCGCCGCGCCCGTCAGCGGCGGGAGCCAACAACCCAAGAGACAACCCAATCGACATCAGCACCGACAGCTGCTGCGCCTAAGCAGGCGGCACCACCCCGGAATGAAGAGTCACCCCAGGATAAGCCGGCAAAAAAGCGGCGGCGCCCCAGACGACGGTCAAACCGCCCCAAAAATCCGGACAAGACGACTAGCTGATCAACAGGATAATAACCCTCTTCCTCGCGGGAGCGACAACTAATGGAAAAGACCTTCTACGTTACGACACCGATCTATTACGTAAATGATGTTCCGCACATCGGCCATGCCTATACCACCCTGGCCTGTGACGTAATGGCCCGCTATAAACGTTCCCGTGGCTATCAGGTGGCTTTTTTAACCGGGACGGATGAGCATGGGCAAAAAGTGGAAGCGGCAGCCAAGACCAATGGCGAGACCCCGCTTGAGCTGGCTGATCGGGTGGTCAAGCGTTTTCAGGCGCTCTGGGATAAACTCAATATTTCCCATACCGATTTTATCCGTACCACCCAGGAGCGGCATAAACACACGGTTCAGGAACAATTTAAAACCATTGAGGCCAAGGGGGATATCTACCTCGGCGAATACGAGGACTGGTACTGCACCCCCTGCGAGACCTTCTGGACCGAGACCCAGATGATTAACGGCAACTGCCCTGACTGTGGTCGTGCAACCACCAAACTCAAGGAAGAATCCTATTTTTTCCGCATGAGTAAATATCAGGAGCAACTGCTGGCCCATATCGAGGCCAACCCCGACTTCATTCAACCCAAATCACGGCGCAACGAAATTCTAAGCTTTGTTCGTGAAGGTCTGCGGGACCTGTCGATTTCCCGCACCTCTTTTTCCTGGGGGATCCCGGTACCGGGCAACGAGAAGCACGTTATTTATGTGTGGTTTGATGCCCTCACCAACTATATCTCCGCTTTGGGTTATCCCGAGGATCAGAATCAGCTGTTTGCCACCTTCTGGCCGGCTGTGCATGTTATTGGCAAGGACATCCTGCGCTTTCATACCGTCTACTGGCCAACCTTTCTGATGGCCGCCGGTCTTCCTCTACCGCAGCAGATTTTTGCCCACGGCTGGTGGACGGTTGAAGGACAGAAAATGAGCAAGAGTCTGCGCAATGTGGTTGAACCCCATATGCTGGCTGATACCTACGGGGTCGACACCATTCGCTACTTTTTATTGCGCGAGGTCCCCTTCGGACTGGACGGTGATTTTTCCCACAGCGCCCTGATCGGCCGTATCAACTCCGACCTGGCTAACGATCTCGGTAATCTGGTCAGCCGTTCCACCGCCATGCTTGGAAAGTATTTCGGTGGCACATTGCCACAAGCCGACGTGGCTGAAGCCATCGATGACAGGTTTGTCGATATATTCAGCGAAACCGTCCGCAAATCTGATGCGCTGCTCAACGAAATGGCCTTCAACAAGGCATTGATTGTCATCTGGGAACTGATTTCAGCCGGCAACAAATATATCGACGATACCGCCCCCTGGACCCTGGCTAAAGATCCGTCACAACAACAGCGGTTGGGCACCGTCATGTATAATCTGATCGATTCCTTACGGGTAATTGCGTTGCTCATTACCCCGTTCATGCCCGAGACCGCCGAAAAGATTCTGACGCTGCTTGGACGCGAGACCAGTTCTCTGCACACCGAGGAGTTTGATTTTTCCGTGCGCCTGACAGCGGGTACCACTATTGATAAAGCTACACCGATGTTTCCACGCATTGAAACCCAGTAACATTTCTATCTGTTGAGCAAATAACCATGACTGATGCTACCCCCAAACTGATCGACAGCCACGCTCACCTCGACAACAGTCGCTTTGCTGAAGATCTGGAACAGGTCATCCTGGCTGCTCAGAGCGCTGGTGTGCGCTATATCCTCTCTATCGGCTGTGATCTGCAAAGCTCTGTGATCAATGTCGATCTGGCCTCCCGCTATGAACCTCTGTATGCGGCTGTCGGTTTCCATCCACACGATGCGCCAGGACTTGATGATAACTCCCTGACCCAATTACGCCACCTTGCGCAACAGCCGAAAGTTGTTGCCGTTGGTGAAATCGGTCTCGACTATTACCGTAATCGTGCCCCTGCCGACATCCAGCAACAGGCTTTTCGCCGCCAGATCCAGCTCGCCAGAGAAATAGACAAGCCGGTCATCATTCATGACCGCGATGCCCACGAGGACGTGTTGACCATCCTTGCTGAGGAAAAAGCTTCTGAAGTGGGTGGCGTCCTGCACTGTTTCAGCGGCGACCTGGTAATGGCTCATAAATGCATGGATATGGGCTTTTATCTCTCCTTTACCGGAGCGATTACCTATCCAAAAAATGATGAGGTCCGCGCCATGCTGCGCCGGTTGCCCTTAGAGCGAATTCTCCTTGAAACGGACTGCCCCTATCTGGCGCCGCAACCGTATCGGGGCAAACGCAATGAACCCGCTTACCTGCTTCACCCTGCCGAAACCCTGGCAAAAATAAAGGGCTTAACGTTAGCTGATGTTGCTCGTATTACCAGTCGCAACTGTTACGATCTGTTTGGCATCGGTACCATTGAAACCGCTGCAACCATCGCCTATCAGATTCGCGATTCGCTTTATCTCAATATCACGAACCGCTGTACCAATAGCTGTATCTTCTGCGCCAAATTCAACGATTTTGTCGTCAAAGGACACGAGCTTAAACTGGATCACGAACCGGATGTCGATGAAGTGATGGCGGCCATTGGAGATCCGGCTCCCTATCACGAGATCGTTTTCTGTGGCTATGGCGAGCCGCTGTTGCGTCTCGATCTGATCCTGACTGTAGCCCGGCGGCTTAAAGAACAGGGTTGTCGTATCCGGATCAACACTGATGGCCAGGCCAACCTGGTGCATGGCCGTAACATTTTACCTGAGCTAAACGGGCTGATCGACGCTATCTCCGTATCACTCAACGCTGCTGATGCGACAACCTATCAGAATCTCTGCCAATCCCGCTTTGGCGAACAATCGTTTGCCGCGGTTAGCGAGTTTTTGCGTCTGGCTAAGGACCATATTCCTGACGTAACCGCGACCATGGTCACCTATCCGGGGATCGATATCGGGGCTTGCGAAAAGTTGGCAAACAAACTCGGGGTTCAATTTCGTATTCGTGAATACAATGAAGTGGGATAACCAGGGTGCCTAATATGAACGAAAACCATCAATATCAGTACGACCTGTTTGTCATTGGTGCCGGCTCAGGCGGCGTCAGGGCCGCCCGCATGGCGGCCGCGCTGGGGGTGCGGGTTGCCGTTGCTGAGCAGGATCGCACCGGTGGCACCTGTGTCAATCTGGGCTGTGTCCCGAAAAAGCTCTACGTCCATGCCGCTGAATATGGTTCCGCTTTTGTCCAGTCTGCCGGTTTTGGTTTTAGCAGCCAACGTCCCTCCTTTGACTGGCAGCGCCTGCAGCAGAACAAGGACAAGGTCATTGTCAGGTCCAATCGCGCCCTAGAGGGAATGTTAAGCAAAGCAGGAGCAACGCTGATCAGGGGCAAGGCGACCATTACCGGCAAGCATGAGGTAACGGTCGCCGATACCAGCTACAGCGCTGAACGGATCCTGATTGCCACCGGCGCGCGCCCCTACGTGCCGGAGTTTCCGGGCAGTGACCTGATGATCGTATCTGATCAGGTATTTGCCCTGCCAACCCTGCCGAAACGCGCCCTGATTGTTGGTGGGGGCTATATTGCAACCGAATTTACCGGCATCTT
Source organism: Pelovirga terrestris (assembly GCF_014773365.1). Lineage (GTDB taxonomy): Bacteria > Desulfobacterota > Desulfuromonadia > Desulfuromonadales > Geopsychrobacteraceae > Pelovirga > Pelovirga terrestris. The sequence continues at coordinate 246,621 of NZ_JACWUN010000002.1, read as the reverse complement.
TCATGGCCTCGGAGTTGCGGTTACCCAGGCCTATCGGGGTGAGCTGTTTTTGCGTGGCTTTGATCAGGAAATCTGCAGTTACGTCGCTGACCAGATGCGCAAAAAAAAGATCGATCTGCGCTTTAACTGTCAACCGCAACGGATAGAAAAAACCGCCGATGGCGCTTTGCAGGTAACCTTTACTGATAGTTCTGCTCTTGAAACCGATATGGTGCTGGCGGCGACCGGCCGCCGTCCCAACACCGCTCAGCTTGGTCTTGAAGGGGTGGGGGTGGAACTCGATGAGCGCGGTGCCATCAAGGTAAATGACGGATTTCAGACCAATGTGCCGTCCATCTATGCCCTGGGCGATGTCATCGACCGCCTGCAACTGACCCCTGTCGCTCTGGCTGAAGCGATGAACCTGGTCGATCGCCTGTACCGTGACCAAAAAGCCCGGCTAAACTACGCGTTGATCCCCAGCGCGGTTTTCAGTTCACCCAACATCGGCACCGTCGGTTTAACCGAGGAAGAGGCAAGGGATCATTACCCCCGGATCGACATCTTCTCCACCGAGTTCCGTTCCCTCAAGCAGGCCCTGGCTGATACAACCGAACGCTATCTGATGAAACTGATTGTTGACGCAGACAGTGACCGGGTGGTCGGTGCCCATATGGTCGGCGAAGGTGCCGGAGAGATTATCCAGGGGATTGCCGTGGCCCTACAGGCAGGAGCCACCAAGACGATGTTCGATCAGACCGTCGGCATTCATCCAACCAGCGCTGAAGAATTCGTTACCATGCGCAGTAAAACCCGTTCCATCACCAGATAAAACAAAGCAGCCGGGAATTGCCTCTCCCGGCTGCTGTTGACTTGACCTAAAAAAGCTTGCCGAGTGGTTGCGCCGCCAACCGTTACTGAGGACGCAAGCGCTTCAGGGTATTATCCAGCAGTTTTTTCATCGACTCCCTGCTTTCCCCCTCAACCTCCGGCAACAGCTTTTCCAACAAGCGGTCCGACGCTTCAGATCTGACCTGGTCAAGGGCCTGCTGTTCCAGCGCCCCGGTATCGAATCGAACCTGCGGGCTGGTTAGACTGCCACCGATTTCCAGCGGCAGGACCCCCCAGCCACTGCTGTCAACAAAAGCCTGTTTCAAGCGCTCGGAAGCTCCCATGCGCCTGAGAATGTCAGGTGCCAGGCGGGTGGCCAACGACAGATTGACCGTGCCATCGACACCGATACTCCCTTTCGGAGTCATAGTCACCTGGTTCCCATCGAAATGACTGTCAATCAGCGCCTTACCATCCTTGAGCCGATAACTACCCTTAACATCACGGAATGACAAATTTTTCAGATCCGGGCTGTCAAGAAACCAGGACACCTGATCAAGCAAGGCAAAGCCACTGATCGTTCCCTGGAACAACTGGATTTCGCCCTCCAACTGCAGTGCCTTGAGCAGATTATCCGTCATGGTACCGCGCCCGGAAAAGCTGTTAACCCAGTTCACCCGACCGCTGGCTTTCTGGCTGGCCGCTGGAAAAATTCCACTCATCAGGGTAGCCAGATCGGGTTGAGCCACCTCTGCCTGCCCTTCATAGCTGAATCCCGCGACCCCCAGATCAACGGATGAGTCGAGAGTGAATTGTCCTTCGCCAATGCGGCCCCTCAGGGGTGAAAGGGTCAGCCGATTATCTTTCAGACTGAGCGCAGCATCGACCTGTGACATCGTCAGTTGCCGGTACAACAAGCGGTCAACCGTTGCCGTCCCACTAACATCAAAGGGCAGATCGAAAGGACCGGGTTCCTGTGCCGGCAAGGGGGGAGGTCCGGGAGAAGCGGAAGGTTGGGAATGCTCCTGTTCTGCCGGCAAAAGCCGGTTCAGATTCAATTCCCGTGAGGACAGGGCAAAGGTACCCTTGATCGGTGGCGTCATAATATTTGTCAGGTTAAAAACCAGCTGCGCCTGCTGGTCTCCCCCCTTTAGCAGCAGATTGTCCGAGGTTAGCCGGTTCTGGGCGAAAGCAATATCACCGTTTAAGCCGGTACGCAGATGACCTACCGTTGCCTGGACCTGATTGAGGCTGATACGGGCCGAATGAACCAGCCTGTCAGCAGCGCTTAGTGGCCCCAAAAGACGCAAGTGAACCGTTAATTCACCCGCCGGGCTGTAGGGTTGTAATTGTCGGGTGAGGTTGTGCGGCAGACTTTGGATGCTGTGACGCAGATCGGCTTTATCAAGAACAACCTGAAGATCAAACTGGGGGCCGGCACCGGTCAGATCAATATTCCCCTGTAAGGAGGTTTTAATGTCATTGTAATTCAACAACGCGGTCGAGATATCAAGCAACTGCCGAGGGATATCATAACGTATTGAGTAATCGGTGGCGATACGAACCCCGCGCAACGGCAAATCCGGCAGGTCGCGCAACACCATATCAACCTGATTCAGAATAACCTTACCACGAGACAGCAAACGCTCGGGGGTCCAGTCGAGGTCAAGATTGACCTCCAGTTGGGCACTGCCCAAGGGACCGGGAAGCTGGTTGCGGTAGTAAGGAGCGAAGGGAACCAAATCCAGAGGGGTCACCCGCAACGCGGCGTTACCGCTTTGACGTGACAGGTCGACCTGTGCCGACAAATGAACCTGTGATTGATTCAATACCATGGAAATATCAAGGGGAAAACTGCCACTGAAAGAAATGTCTTTAGCGCTTAAGTTCAGATTACTGAAGCTGTAGCGAAATGGAGCAGTAGGATTAATAAAACGATCAATAAAAAGAATCTGTCCGTTACGCATGGTAATGCGCTGGATCAGCAGCTCAAACAGAGACTCCTGCGGGTTGTGCGCATCAGAACCCTGGTCCGGGCCGGTCTGAGTCTGTTGCCGGTTTTCACTTAACAGGGTGGAAAAATTGAAACGACCGTCAGGATAACGGATGATGGTGATCTCCGGCCCATCCAGGAAAATTTCGCTGATATCCAGTTGTCCCTTGAGTAGCGACCAGAGCCGATACGTCAGACGTGCGGTTTTCACCACGACAAACAGATCCGAGGAATCAGCTTCCTCTATACTCAGATCAGCAACTGTCACGCCGGAAAAAATACCGATGTCAATGTCACCAATGGCGACAGTACGCCCAAACTGTTTTTCCACCATCGGCAAAAATGTTGTACGCACCCGCTCCGGTGTCAGCTGGGTTTGTATCAGAACAGCCAGAGCCGCTAACAAAATACTGATGATAGCAACAACAATCAAAAAAAATCTGACCATTCCAGACATGGACACACTCCAAAATTATTAAGAGTTCATTAATTTCAGTATCAGTGATCTATATCGGCAGAGTCAATTAAAACCAGCATATTTTTCAACAAATTTCCTAAAAAACCAAAATCTGACCCGAAGTCGACACCGATACGTAAATCGGTGAACGATTTGAAATTAATATTAGAATTATTTACTTTTTTTACCGGCGTCAATAGATTGGGCTAAACATTAACCCATTCTATGAGGGTACGTATGAAGAGAGCTAAGCATTCATTGCTGGTTGATGTTGGTTGGTGTGAATGGGTCGCCTTTCCACAACTGAAAATACCGGCGATTGAGGCACAAATCGATATGAACAGCCAGATATCCCTGCTGCATATTTTCGACTTTACCACCTTTAAGGAAGGCGAGGATCTGTTGATCAGTTTTGGTGTCAATCCGATCCAGAAAAATACCGATATCGAAGTTTATTCAGTAGCAACAGCAAAAAATCGTCGTCAGTTAACCGCAGCAGATGGTACCCGTCACTGGTGTTACAGCATTGAAACCGAACTGCGCATCGGGTCTATGAAAAAAACCGTAGAATTGTATCTGGTCAAAGATCCCTGCTCCACCTTTCGTCTGCATCTGGCATCCCAAGCCATGAAAAAACTCGTCAACATCGACCCGCGCCAACGTTACATGACCGGCAATCTACTCAGCCCTGCTACCATCGGCGCACTTCATTAACACCGAATCCGTCAACAGGGCAGCGGATAAGACCGTCAGCAACTGACAACATGCCGGCAAGTCAGCGACATCATGGCTAAAATCAACCCTTTGTGGTATCGATTTCCAGCCAGCCATCCACCAGAGGAAAATATAAGGCCGCCTGGACTCGATGATCCGGATCAAAGCGCTGCATCAGTTCTGCATATATCTGCAGTTGCGGTTGATAGCGCGATCCTTCACGCTGAAAAAAATCTTTTAGTTTTTCTCCCGGCGCCGGAGTGCTGGTTTTATAATCAATCACCCAGCGCAAACCGTCAGTGACGAAGGTCCGGTCAATGACCGCATGGATCAATTGCTTATCGTTAAATCCACTGAGAGGCAACTCTGCGGCCTGATCAAGATAGGAGGCTAACAACCATGTTCCGCGTGAACTTGCCAATGTTCGGTCAACAGCCTCTATCACCTTTTGGGTCGCTTCGGCCAGATCTTTCTGTCTGACACCTAACCCGCGTAACGATTGCTTGATCCCTGCCATCCGTTGATTCTCGTCCACATCGTTCCAGACACCGCTACCGGTCTGGGTAATACGTTCAAAAATCTGATGGACCAGGGTACCGACATGGCGATACAGCGATTTTTCCCAGCCACTGTAAAGGGTATCAACCAGATTCTCGGCAGCGGACATGGAAGCCGTTTTTTCGGCAGGCAGGGAGATCAGTGGGACCTCAGCAGAGGCCGGCAACGTCCACGAACTCTTCAAACGCTGGGATCTGACCAGCCGATCTTCAGCTACGACCGGATCTGCCGAGAGATCAAGTTGCTGATAGGCATGGCCAACCTGGGGCCAGAGTTTTTCCAGCAAGGAACCTGACGCCGGCTGCAGTTCCCCATTTTTATCCATCTGGGCGTGTCCGAGCAGGTGCAGATGACGGATGGCCCTGGTGGTGGCAACATAGAGCAGCCGCGCATTCTCAAAATCGTCCTTACACGCCTCGAGGTGAGCTACCAGTTGGTAGACCAGGTCTTTTTCCCGGCTGCCTCGAGCACTCACCGGAGCCAGTAGCAGGCCATGTTCCGGATGTTCAAGCCAGCGCAACAAAGGAGCATCGGAGCTGCGGGTTTTCTTCCCCAGACCGGGCAGGATGACGGTATCAAATTGCAGACCCTTGGCTTTATGGATCGTCATGATCTGAAGGTTGCCGCTCGCGCGACTGTCGGGAGGGGAATAAAGCTGCTGTAAACGCCTTGTCAATTGTTCCATCTCCGCGAGGTCTCCCCCCTGATCGAGCTCCTCAATCAGCGCGAAAACCAGATTGATATCTGTCATAACATTTTCTGCCAGCCCCACCGGGCCTCCGAGAGCGACCCAGCAGCCTTCAACCAGATCGCGCAATGGCAACTGGGATCTGGCTTTCATCCCCCGCTGGAGGACAGGCCAAACCCGTTCCAGACGGCGACGACCATCGTCACTTAAGCGCGCAATGACTGTCATCTCTGCCAACCGGGAGGGGATGGTACGTTCATGGGGATCGTCACAGAGGTGATGCAGATCGTTCAGGGTCAGGCCGCACCAGGGTGCCCTGAGAACCGCGGTCCAGGCAAGGCGATCGCCGCGATGAAGCAGCGCGCGGGTCAAGTGAACGATATCAAGCACTGCCGGGCGAGCTTCAAGACGATCGATGTCTTTAGCCTGGTAGGCGATATTTCGCTGACGCAACAACGGTAACAACTGGCGCAGATGGTTACGGCCACGCACCAGGACAGCAATGGTCTGGTGCGGATCCCGGTCCTGGGCAGCGGCAATAATAGCGGCAATCCGCTCGGCCTCTGCGCCATCATCTACCTCTGCAAAGGGGTGAATCTGGACCGCGTTGCCGGCCAGTGCCGGTTTGACGGCCTGTGCGGTGGCCACCGGAACGGCACCGGTAGTGACATCCATCCGGGGTGGAAAGATGGTGGTAAACGCCTGATTGACCCAGTCGACAATCCCCTGTTGCGAACGGAAATTACAGCATAGGCGCAAGGGAGTCAGCGGCACATCGGCGTTGCCGAAAGATCCTTTAAAACTATGGAGAAACAGCCCGACCTCGGCTTCACGGAAACGATAAATCGATTGCATTGGATCACCGACCAGAAACAGGGTCCGACCATCGCCAGCGGTCCATCCTGCAGTCAGGGTACTGAACAACTGATACTGCAAACGCGAGGTATCCTGGAACTCATCTACCAGAATATGTTGCAGTTGATAATCCAGCTGCAACAGCAACTCGCTTGGATGATCAGCAGCCCCCAGAGCCGTATTCGCCTTCAGAGCAATCTCGGTGAAATCGGCCTGACCGCGTGAGCGAAACACCAGCCACAGCTGAGCTACCAGGCGCGGCAACAGATCGAACAAAGCATCCAGCAGTTGCCACTGTTGAGCGCCGTAGAGTTGCTGCGGCAGGGAACGCACCCGCAGGAACGCGTCGGCCAGATCAGGGACCCGTTCAAACTGTTGCAACAGGTCGACCATTCCCTGTTTGTTTTTTTTGTAGTGATGACCTGCAGGAAAGCCGACATTTTTGTTCAATGACTTTCTCAAGGTGCCGGAACTGGTTAACAGCAAATCAGCAAGCCCCAACCACAAGGGCATTTGTTCCATGGTGGCCGGCGGTAGCACCTCCTGAACCCGCCAATGGGCAATGGCGGAATCGTCAGAGCAGTGATGAGCGGCAAAATTAACACAGGCCAGCAGTTCAGATACCAGGGGAGCGGGGATACTCTGACGTGCCTGCTCCAGATGTTCATTACAGATACGTTCAAGACCGGCATTAAGCTCACGGTGGAGCTGATGTTTATCGCTGGTCAAGTGTCTGAGCCACTGATCGCGCCGGGCGAGGAGGCCGATGAGCATACGCTGCACTACGGCCATGTCGTTGTCCAGATGTTCAAGGACAATCTTCAAGGCATCACTGACCGGGCCCGGCTGTTCCAGTTGGGCGAGGAGCTGGGTTACTGCCGCCTCGTACAGTTCCGACGCGTCATCACTCATATCCGGCATGCCACCAAAACGCGTTACCCAAGGCATCTTACGAACAATGGTGGCACAGAAGCTGTCAATCGTCTGAATCGCCAACTGGGCAGGATTCAGCAGCAGACTCTCCCCCTGGCGTTCCAGGGCCTGGCGCGCCAGACGCCAGGTCAGGGCTTCGTGCTCCGCCTGTGGTTGGGGTGCCGTCCTGGCCTGGTCCAGGGCATCAAGCAAACGCCGGCGCATTTCGGCAGCAGCCTTATTGGTAAAAGTGATTGCCAGAATCTGTTGAGGCTTGTCGACCACGGCCAGCAATGCCAACAAGCGCTGGATCAGCAGCTCGGTCTTTCCTGAACCGGCCGGGGCCTGAACAATACAGGAAATATTAGTGTCGATGGCCTGGAGTCGCTGTTGCTGGTCGGCACTACTCATTGATCCCCTCCTGGTCAATATCACCGATGCGACACAGTCCGGGCAGATCACAATAGCGACAGCTTCTAAGCGGGTCGAAGGGTTTGACTGCAGCAACTCCGGCAGCAAAGTCGGTGGCAAGCTGATCGAGTTGCCGGTGCCAGAAATCAACCAGGGTGGTCCAGTCACTGATGCCGAGTTCCCGGGCCTTTGGCAAGGCGGCCACGGAGCGTACCTTAGCCAACAGATCATCGTCACTGGTGATCCCCTTTAACCGGCACTGACCCGCCTTGACCAGCGCAACCACAATCCCCTGGACCCGGTCCTTTTTTTCGTCCCCGACAACGGCGTAGCTTGGCAACTGCGGTTCAATTAACGGCTCGGTTAAAAAGTCGGCAATATTCATGGCACTGCCGGTTTTATAATCAATAATGATACGCTCACCCCCGACCACCTCATCGACACGATCAACCGTCAAGGTCAACTCCAACGGACCAATCTTGGCCTGAAGATTCTGTTCAATCTGGACAACGGTGAAGGGCTCACGCCGGCTCTCGATGTTTTCAAGCCATTCGCTCACCAGTCTGACCAGACGTTGTTTTTCCAACAGACAAAGCTGTTGATGACATTCAGGTTCTGCGCCTAATCCGGCCGCCAAGGCTTTGTCAACTGCCGAGTTAATGTCCTCTTGCACCTGAGCAGCGGTTAAATGCAGGTAATGGTGTTGACTGCCCCACCGTTGCCACACCTCCTGCAGAACCAGATGCAGCAGATTGCCGCGTACCAGGGGTGACAGTCCGGCTGCAGCCTGATCAAAACGGCGTACGGCAAGACGATGATGAACAAAAGCACGAAAAGGACAATGGGCCTGATCCTGCAATAAACGGGTGCCACCGCTGGACTGGTGGGAAGACAATGAGGGCCCCTGGTCATCCTGCCAGGGTTCGAGTTCTGCACCCATGGTTTGCATCCGGTACGGCAAATCGGCACACTCAGCCAGGGGCAAGGCGTCAACCCGTTCGATGTCCTCAATTAAAGGACTTGGGCTCAAGTCGGTGTCACCGCTACGCCGGGGATAGCTGAACACAATATTGCCGGCAGCACAGCGCAACCGTGACACAACCTGTCCGGCAAACTCCAGTTCCCGGGAAAAACCGGCATGGGGCATCTGCATTTCATCCTGCAGCCGAAAAGGGATGAAGGGGTTAGGGCGGGGATAAGCCGGCAAGGTAGCGGCATCCAGGCCCATCACCCAGAGGTGATCGAAATGCAGCCCCGACGATTCCAGCAGCCCGACCACCTGCACCGGCCCGCTCGCCCGTTGCGGCTGAAATTCCGTCTCGGTGGCGATTCTCCGGACGATCCGCACGGCCCGACTGCGTTCAAACACTTTCGCGGTTGGATCCACCGCTGCAAAGCGAGTCAGGACCTTGTCATACCAGGCGCTTACTGCTTGATAACTGACACTCGACAGTGGCACGCCCTGGGGCCAGCCGCTGGATTTGAGCTCAGCAGCGAATAGATCGGCCCACTCTTCTGCCGTCACCGCCTGCTGATGAATATTCATCAGACCAGACAGCAACCCCTCAAAAACACCCAACCCGCCGAACCCCTTAGCCAGGCGCAGCAAGGCAGGAAGACTGAACTGCTGCTGTTGAAATGACCTCAACCGCCGGTCAAACAGGGCACGGCGATCAGCCTCCTGCTGACTGCCGCTGACAAAAGGGGTTCGCAACAGGTAAGAAATCCGATCCATCGTCATCTGTGGCTGGATGTCGAGACACGCCAGGGCGGCAGCAATAACCCCCTGTTGCGCCAGAGGAGAACCGAGGGAAAGTCCGAATAAACTGGTTTCGTCAAACCTTACTGCCGCAAGCGGATCGATCTGCTGCCTTAATGCGCGTTCAATCTGCGCACGGCGGCGCTGGAGATCGGGAACCACAACACCAATTGACTCAACCCCCTGCTCCAGCAACAAGCGGACCCAGCGTGCCATCCGCTGGGTTTCATCATCTTCATCGGCGGCGGCAAAACGCACAACCCGCCCCTCTGGTGCCTGGCTCATATCGAGTTCATTGCATGGGAAGCCACGCTCATTCATCAGCGCTTTAAGTCTGATGATACCCGGCGGGAGTTGATCAAAGCCAACCAGCAGTATCTTCTGCGGCAGAGGCAACTGCCTTTGGGCAAAGGCATCAAGAACCCGGATTGACAGTCCCCCCTCATCGAGCCAGCGGTATTCTTCGCATATACGCAAATACTGGCTGCGCCAGGCACAGAACATGTGCTGGTCAGCGGTTAAATCACAGAATTCCGTAGTCAGATCGTACTCGCTCAACAAATTATGGGCACGCACCGCCGTGTCGGTAGTGCGATCAAGATTCATCAGCTCCAGAGCTGAGCCACGGGTCGTAGCGGAAATACAATTTTCCCACAGGTGATGTTGCTGATAAGTGCCCAGCAGACGACGACTTTCGCCCAGGCTGTCTAGACCCTGCTGCAGCCAGGTTGCATAGGGGAAAATACGCGCACCTGGCCATACCAGGACCCCCTTCTCGGCCATAGAACGATCGTAAACTGTCCGCAGATATCGGAACAGTCGCTTGTTTGCGGTCAACACGACCGCCCCTCCTGCAACAGCAGCAACAACCTGCTGGGCAATACTGTTAACCATGATAGCTCTTTCGAGATAAAGAGGAATGACAGGAAAAATCAGGCGGAAGATACCATGTCAGAAGTACCACATAACCGATACAGATTCAAATCTGAGGGATATCAACGACAACCGGGTCATTGTGATTTATACTACTTTTGCCGGTTTATTTTCGCTACAATAGAACCGTTAAATTTGATGTGCGAATAGTCAAACTGGCGATTCCCAATTGACTGGCGCATTGACTGAATCCTGGCCACACTTTTTAAAGGCCAAAATCAATCTCTCTGAACAAACGGGCAAACAACAATAATGGACATCGAACTGACAGACTATGAATTAACACCGGAAACCACCATGATACGAGGTTTCTGGCTTGATCTTGGCAGCCGGGTCGAGAAGGACTCAGGCTGGATGCGGATTGAGTGGCTGATCGCCAATCGTCTGGAGCTGGTCAAGCAGGGAGACACCGAGAGAGGAATGCTGTACCGTTATCCGGCTGACAACAGTCTCTGGCATTACTGGCTGGTTGCCCCGCAGATGGCAGACGGCGGGCCACCTGCCCTGGAAAAAATCAGTACCGAGCAGGCGGCAACAATCTTCGGCTAATGGCACGCCATCACGCACTTGCACGGGAGGCCTACCCTGTCAATCAGCTGGAGGCATTTCAGCAATGTCATGGTCGTTCTTTTTACCCATCTCAGAAAAGACGAGTTCATGAAAACGACTAACCTGATCATCTATTTTCTGCTGGCTGTGATTATTGCCTTTGGCTTATCGATCTATTTCCACAGTCGCGTCGATGATCTCATCGTCAGTGAGCCAGAGATTCTGGACCCCTTGCAGGAGCCACTCAAGCGCCCGGTGGTACGCTATCCGGTGCCGGACAGCGTACCGGCACCGGAGCTCTCCCCTGCAGAACAACCACCGATTGCCGAGGTCTCACCGTCGCCGCTGAATGACCCGCTCGGAGACCTGCCTGAATCTCTGCCGGCCATTGGGCAGAGTGACGCCCTGGTCGATCAGGCCCTGACCGGTCTGCTCGGCGGTCGTTATTTCAGTAACCTGGTGATTGTGAACAGCTTTATCCAGCGCCTGGTACTGACCATCAACAACCTGCCGGAAAAGAAGCTGCCACTGGCTCACATCCCCTTTGAATTTCCGGAAGGAGGCTTTGTCGCGGCGGGAGAGGAAGAGCGTCTGCGGATTTCGCCGGAGAACTACCAGCGCTATGCTCCTTATCTCGATCTACTGGAGCATACCAACCCCGATACGGTGATCAGGGTCTATGTTTATCTTTATCCTTTGCTGCAAACCGCCTATCAACAGCTGGGTTACCCCAACGCCTATTTCAATGATCGACTGGTTTACGTACTTGCTCATCTATTGGAAACACCGAATCCTGATGATCCACTGGCGCTGGAGCGCCCCTCGGTGAACTACACCTACGCCGACCCGACCCTGGAAAACTTGTCTGCCGGACAAAAAATCCTGTTGCGCATGGGCCAGGAACAGCGTACCCGGGTCATGTCAGTGTTACGCAATTATCATTTTCGCCTGACCCGTCTGCTCCCGTAACGGAGCAGCCGAAGCTATAGAGACCAGACTTAGTGCATGTGGCGACGCTCGGGTCCAGGATAGTCAGGTCTTTGTTTTGTGCGAACCGGGTCTACTCCGACATAGACCCATCCTTCGCCACGCTGAAACTTGACGATCATTTCTTCTTCTATAAGGACTTGAAGACTCTGGGGATCAACCTGATCCATCATTCCATCTTCATAAACAATCGGCACAATCAGCATGATAATCCTCCACTTCTAAATATCCCTTTCGACATTATAGCAGATTTTCCTGGAACCAGGCGTCCCTCTTATGCGGTTGAATATATCGTTTGCAACATGACCGGTTTACCTTGACACCTTTGACAGATAACGCATAATAACGGATTGTAAACTTTGTCATTATGCTTTTGTTGCTACGTCCCAAAAAATCAAAAAACTGAACAACTAACGTTAGTTAAATCATTATTTATATGGAGGAACAAGCAGTTATGAAGCGTGTATTACTCTTTATTGCAACCAACCTGGCCATTATTTTTGTTTTGAGCATTGTCTTGAACCTGCTCGGTGTGGGCAGCATGCTGGACGAGCAGGGTGTCGGTCTGGACATGACCAATCTGCTCATCTTCGCGGCGGTATTCGGTTTCGGCGGTGCCTTTATCTCCCTGGCTATGTCCAAATTTGTTGCCAAGCGGATGACCGGTGCCAAAGTGATTACCACCCCCGGCAATGAGGCTGAAGCCTGGCTATTGCAGACAGTGAAGCAGCAGGCGGAAATTGCCGGCATCGGCATGCCGGAAGTGGCAATTTATAATGCTCCGGAAATTAATGCCTTTGCCACCGGCATGCGACGCAACAACGCCCTGGTGGCAGTCAGTGCCGGCCTTTTGCAGTCCATGACCCGTGATGAAGCTGAAGCGGTTCTGGCGCATGAAGTCAGTCACGTTGCCAACGGCGACATGGTCACCCTGGCGCTGATTCAAGGGGTAGTGAATACCTTTGTTATTGTCCTGTCACGGGTTGTTGGTCATTTTGTTGACCGCGTTGTTTTTAAAACCGAACGTGGCCACGGCCCGGCGTTCTTTATCACTTCGATTGTTGCCCAGATTGTGTTCGGTATCCTGGCCAGTGTGATCGTCTTCTGGTTCAGTCGCCAACGAGAATTCCGTGCGGACGCGGGAGCGGCACGCTTGTCCGGTCGGGAAAAAATGATTGCAGCACTGGAAAAGCTCAAGCGCAACAGCGGCCAGGCACAACTGCCGGAGCAAATTGCCGCATTTGGTATTTCCGGCGCCAAAGGGCTGGGAATCAAGCGTTTATTCACAACGCATCCTCCCCTTGATGAGCGCATCGAAGCCCTTAAGCGCATGGTATAGTGACAACATCCTTTAGCCTTGCTATAAAATACAGACAACCCAAAGCTTTTCTGGGTTGTCTGTATTTTTTTCTGCAAACGCTTCAGATCAAATAACGAGAAGACTGTCGATGCCGGTAAAACTCATTTTATCAGCCATTCTGGGCCTTCTGCTGACGGTCTCTTCACCACTGACCGTTACTGCTGAAGTCATCTCGCCAAAACTTCAATCAGTACTGGATCGCACCCCTTCAGAGTCCATTTCGGTCATCATAAGCTTAACGACCGATGAAACCCCGGTCATGCTCGCCAAACGACTCGGGCCTCGGCAACGTAGCGAGATCGTCAGGGAATTAACATCTGTCTCCGAAAAGAACGGTAGACCGCTTAATCAGTTTTTAAGCCAACGCAACCTAACTTCTGCCCGCCCCCTATGGCTTGTCAATGCCATGGCATTGACTGTATCGCCTGAACTTCTCGCCGAACTGGCTACTCTATCTTACGTTGAGGCAATTACCCTTGATGAAGAAGTCCAGTTGCCATCGCATCGCGACGCTGATACCAGCTCAGCGGAGTGGAATATTGGACGAACCGGTGCGCCGTTGCTGTGGCAACGAAGCTATGATGGTAGAGGCATTACTATTGCTATCCTTGACTCAGGCGTAAATATTGAGCATCCCGATCTGGCCGGGAGGTGGCGCGGTGACGCCGGGGACTGGTTTGACCCTTATAATGGCAGCACTGAACCCTATGATTTTGGCGGCTACCATGGTACCGGCGTTGCCAGCGTTGCCCTCGGTGGCCATCACAGTGGCAGCACGATTGGCATGGCTCCGGGAGCCAGCCTGATAGCAGCAAAATTATTTCGTGACGATGGCACTGGAAATCTCTCCTATATCATTGAAGCATTGCAGTGGGTACTAAGCCCTGGTGGTAACCCGGAGCGGGCACCGGCAGTTATTAACAACTCCTGGGGGTTTGATGATGAAGCAGGAAACTGCTTGTCTAGCTTTGGTTCCGGGAGCAGTATCTATCATTTGCGTACGGCCATCCAAACCATAAAAGCCGCCGGAATCTTCGTTGTTTCTGCAGCCGGCAATAACGGGCCGGATGCAGCAACCAGCGTCAGCCCTGCCAACTATCCTGAAAGCTTTTCCGTCGGAGCAACCTGGCCGGATAATACGATCGCCGGGTTCAGTTCACGTGGTCCATCCGCCTGTCCGGAGGACTTCACCTACCCTGATCTGGTTGCTCCCGGCATAGCGATCAAAGTAGCAGCGAGCGGTAGTGGGGATACCACTTCCTATCAGCAGGTTTCAGGCACTTCTTTTTCTGCTCCTCATGTTACCGGCGCTGCGGCATTGCTGCTGAGTGCGGCAAACAGCCTCGGACTTACCCTTGGCGTTACTGAAATTGACCTGGCACTGAAATATTCCGCAACCGATCTTGGTCCCCCCGGGGCAGATGATGCCTATGGTTTTGGACTTCTCAATGTGGCGAACGCGCTCAACCTGATCGAAAACAAGGTATTACCCGATATTGCCGGCAATACCCCACCCTCAGCGCCACGAACTATTATCCCGACAGCGGATACCATTTTCTCTACAACCGACACCATTACCCTGGCCTGGGAAGAAGCAACAGACCAAGATGGCGATGAACTTTATTATGTTGTCGTTGTTGCTGATAATCCCTACCTGAACAGCCCTCTTGATATTGGTACTTACGGTTTTGCCACGACCTTTGTTGGACTGTCGTTATTTGGTATAGCCCGATCACGACGACCAGGGAAACTCATCGTAACAATGTTTATCCCTTTTTTGCTGGTGTGGTTGATTTCCTGCGGGGGCGGGGGGAGCGGAAGCAACGACAGTCCACAAACGACCGCCTACGATTTCAGTCAAACCATCGGGCCGCTAAACGCAGGCACCTACTACTGGAAAGTTGTCGTCAATGATGGTCGGGGTGGGGTCAGTGAGAGCGCCGTGGTGCGTTTTAAGGTCATGTCATCATCGGCGCCATGACTAGTACCCTGTAACCCATAATCTTTCTCATCTTGCTGGCACACAAAATCTCTGCGCAATCTTACGATCCTACGAGTTACAGGGTACTAGATGGCCAAACCCTTGTCTCAGTCGCTCAATAAGCCATTGATAGCCTATTTTTTCCTGTTCCAGACGAACCGAACTACCCAATGTATTGGTGCACAATTCCTGATAGAGACTGTTTTCGTCCTGATTCAGCCCCGACAAATTCGCTATTTTAGGCTGGGCTTCAGTACCCCATACAGGTTGGTGTGCCATCAAGGTCGATCGATCCATCAACAGTGATTCAGCGTGCGGGAACTGGCGGCGTAATTGGTGAAGAATGGCAAAACCGTGGGTATCGATATCGCCCCAATAGTGGATATGTTTTCGCTGCAGCCAGGATGCCGCAACCAGATTGGCAAACCCGTATCCACCACCAAAAATCACCATCGACCCGGCGACCTGCGGAAAGGCAAGAAAGTTGATTTCATTTTCGGTAATAAACACCGTTGAAATCGGTAGATCAAGGTCAGCAAAGGCTGCTTGCGTGACAACAAGATCCTGATCAGATCGCGTCGGCAATAAAGGGAGGTCTGGATCCAGCAAGCGAAAACGCACCCGCACCGGCTTGTCCAGAAATCCATAACGCCGACAGAACCCGCCGCTGCCTGAAAACCTGGCATCGATCGCATCCTCAGGCACAACCAGATCGAATAATTCCGTCAAAATGCCGCGATACTCTTCAATGAATTTGCTGTGGACACCTGGCAGATCGATCTGGCGCAAATAGATACCCGGGCGCGGATTCTTTCTCAGCCAGGCAACCACATTCAGCAGTTGTGGCCAGACGGCTTCAAGTTCAAGAGCTTTCAGCGGTCGTCGTGCAAGCCAGGGGAGTAGTTCGGGTTGCTGTTGGCTGGTCAATGCCACCAGTGTACGAAACGTTCCTACACAACGACCCTTGTCAATCAACTCAATAGCATCGGCCAACGTATCGACCCAGATCGCGCAAGGTATGTCGTTACCACCAAGGACCGGGTGATTGATCCGGCGCCATTCAATCCGGTAGGTTCCGGACCCAGCGGTCAAACGGCCAATCCAGCTCCTGACCTCGGCAAAGGAGTCACTCAACTGGCGTGAATTTGGTCCTTTAAGGGTAAGGCGCCGGGGAAAACCCTCCTCCCCGCTCACCATGACCGACAGCAACAGACCACGATCCCACAACCGCCTTACTTGCGCCTTCAGATCAGCCGGCGTGGTCCACTTCATCCCTTGAGCCTCTGCTTTTCAGCACGGTATTCCTCGATACTTAAATTGCGTAGAACCGAAGCCTTGCCCTCTTCGTTGTAAACAAAACCAACGCTGGCGACAAAAGGTTCAATAATATGGATTTTCTGCAGTGGGGTAACAATCAACAGTTGCAGGTTGAGTTGTGAAAAAAGCTGCAAGCCATACTGGGCCGATTCGTCAGATCCTCGGCCGAAAGCTTCATCGATGACGACAAAACGAAACGAGCGCGAGCGGATTGCTCCCCATTCGAGTCCGAACTGATAGGCGAGGCTGGCCGCCAGTACCGTATAGGCGAGTTTTTCTTTCTGCCCACCCGACTTACCACCGGAGTCGGCGTAATGTTCATACTCGCTGTCGTCTTCGCGCCAGCGTTCGGCGGCGGCAAAGACGAACCAATTGCGCACATCGGTCACCTTGGCGGTCCAGCGGCGGTCCAGATCGGAGTAATCCTCGCGCCCACGGAAGCGCTCAATGATTCTTTTTACTTGGAGAAACTTGGTCTCTGAATACTGGGTGTCCTGTGAACCGCTCAGTGTCCCCTCGGTGCAGGTGCGCAGCTCACTCTGAAATTCCCGGACCTCAGCGTCTAGGGTCAGCTGGGCCTCAAGGCTGATATAGCGCCCCGGATTGTAGTCGATCTGGGTCAAGGATTCGTTGATCCTGGCTATCCGCTCCTTGATGGTTTCGCGCTCGCGAGCTAATTGCGATTGGAAATTTGCTACTTCACGAATGGTATTTTCATTTAATAACTCCTTGAAACGACCTTCGAAGCGCGGCAGATCGTCAGCCTGAAGCTGTTTCAGCATCGTTCTGAATTCGGATCCGGCGGCAATGTTGACATCGGCATCGCGGGTTTCAAGTGGCCACTCTTTCTTGTATTCCGCCATGGCTTTGATCATTTTTTCACCCAACTTGCTAAGCTTTCTGTCTTCGGCATCAATCCGGGTCTGCAACCAGTCGCGCATGTCCCGTTCACGATTGTCGCAAGACTCAACCGTTAATTGATGACTGCCCAGAGCTTCTTCCCGCAGCTCTTCAAGGATCGAAAAACGCCGCATGGTAGCGTCGGGCAGATCGACCAGCAACACCTGAGACTGTTGCTGCAAGGCTTTGGCATCACTGATTTTTTGTTCGGTGCGGGCGCGCTGATCATTGCGATCTTTAAGTTTTTGCTCGATTTCGCTGATGGTCTTTTCAACCCTGTGCAGCTGATCCGTCAAGGTCTTTAACAGATCGGATGCCGCTTCGAGTTCCTGCCTTTCCGTTTCCAGCCGGGCGACGGCAACAGCGACAGGTTGCCAGTCCAGCTCACGATAGTCCTCATATTCTCCAAGCTTGGACAGGGTTTGCAGACGTTCTTTGAGCTTTGACTGCTCCTGATGCAAAGCACCGATGCGACTACCTAGTTCCGCCAGGTGGTCTTCCTGCTTTTTGGCCCTGGCTTCAAGGACCGCGATTTTTTCGGCGTTACTCCATCCCAGCACGTAACGGCTACGATCATCGAGATGGTGGCGGTCATCTTTTTCATGACGTTCTCCCGGCGCCTTGATCTGTCCGGCAGGTGTAACGGCGCGCTTTTCGCGACGAAATTGCTCCTGGGTGAGACAGCAGGCCAGGTCAAAGCGGTGGGCTACTTCCTGTTCAAGCCAGTCGTAAAAGGGGGAATCAGGCTTGACCAGCAGTTTACGCACCAGGGAATCGGGGTGAAGGGTCGGCAGTTCGCCACGTTTGACATCACGGACGCGGAAGTACACCAGTCGTCCCCGCAAATGAGTTTGATCAACCCACTGGGCGACCTGGGTATAGTAAGCATCAGGAACCAGCAACGACAAACCAAAGTTATGCAGCAACCGCTCAATCGCACCCTCCCATGAGCGTTCTTCCTCACGGACCTGCAACAACTCACCGGCAAAAGGCATCTCAGCTTCCGGCAGATTCAGCGCCTTGCCCAGAGAACGTCGCAGGCTGATCTGCCTTTCATCAATATTGCTCTTGCGCGCTTTTAAGCCGCTGATTTCGGTTTTGAGCTGGTCGTACTCACCACGCCCCTGGGCAAAGAAAACACCCGCCTCATTGATATCGTTCTGAACGCGGATTTCTGCATCCTCTACATTTTGCCGTTGCTGCGAGACCTGCGCCCGTAACCGACTGAAATCTTCTATTGTCGATGGCGCCGACTCTCCCACTAGAAGCAGAAGGTCTTCGTAGCGTCGGGCTTTTTGGCGACGTCGGTCAAGCTCTTCCTGATGACGACGAATCTCCTCACCAATAGCGGCAATGCGATCACCACCATTTTCAGCAATATTGCGGCGCAATTCACGTTCCTGCGCTTGGTCATCAAGGCGCTGTTTATCCAGCCCGGCAATTGCCGACTGATGACGATTTAGATCCTCATTTAAGGTTATCAGGCGTTTTTCCAGCAAGCTCAATTTTAAACGGCCAAACCAGGGGCGCAGGGCATCGCGACAACCGCGTAGATTTTCAGCGGATTGGGACAGTTGCTGATGGCGATCACAATCGGCCACCAGGGGTTCTAACATCTCAACCTGATGCTTGGCCTTTAAAACGGCCTCATGAGCCCGGGTAAGATCCTCAAAGTGGCCAATCAAGGCAACGATGCGCGGCGCTACGTCAAACGCCTCCAACATGTGGCTGCGAACAAAATCGGTCAAATTACCTACCGATTTAAGGGACACGGTCTGATGAAACAGTTCCAGGGCTTGGTCATTATTGATCCCAAAACGGCGCCGAAACCAGGAACCGTAGGGAGGAAAGCTCTCGAACAAATCCACGCCGGCGGCGCGAAGCTGCTTACGCAGCCCACCGATCTCGCTGCCGAAACCGGAGAAGTTGCCACTGATGGAAAGATCACCTTCGCAGGCCACGTACAGCCGCGCCGGTTGGGCATTGGCGTCCTTGGTCCAGAAGACCTGGGCCAGGGTCACGGTTTTGTTGTAACCGGCATTGTGAAAAACCCCGAGGATGACCGAATAGCAATTGGTATCACGCAGGGGAACCGGCTTGGTACTACCAAGGGCTTCCTGACGTTCGGATTTGTAGTAACCCTGCACATAGGAACGCAATGAGCGCTCGCGGCTATCGGCCCCGGCCGCTTTATTGTAGGCAACCCGATGACTCGGCACCAGCAGGGTGGTAACGGCATCGACCAGGGTTGATTTACCGGAACCGATGTCACCGGTTAAGAGGGCGTTCTTGCCCCCGGTTCGCAAGGTCCAGACCCGCCCGTCGAAGGTGCCCCAGTTGAAAACTTCAAGACGATGCAAGCGGAATCCGGCCAATTGATCGTCGCCGATAAATTCCAGCTCCAGGTTTTCACTCATCGGTCCCCTCCGCTGCACCGCTTAATTGCTGCTGATATTCAGCCAAGCGTTGATCAAAGTCGGCAAGCCACTGGGCATCGACATAGGCCTTGATGATCCGGCGGACCTCAATCATCTGTCCCTGCCCGCGCAGGCGCCGAACAAAGCCGAGTTCGGCAATCTTGTTCAGGGTCGCATCCACCTGATCAATTAATTTGATCTCGTTGCTGCCCTCAGGCAGAAAAATGCGGATCAACTCCACTACCTCTTCCCGGGAAAGGATGAGACGAGTTTCCCCACCGTGAGCGTCGAACTCAGCCAATTTTTTACGCAACAGAGCCAACAGCAGACTGACAGGATACGACAGTTGACGCCGGGCAACTAATCGCGGAACAGCTATGGTATCATCCTCATCTGTTTCCGGTCGGGAGCGTAAAAAGGCATAGCCTTCCGCTTCATCAACGATCAGTTCCAGGCCGATAACAGCGACATAATCCTGAACGCTGCCCTGCATCTGCAATAAGGAGTTCCACAACCCCTGTTGCTCATCGCGGTAAACCACCCCTTTGAGCAAGGGCACCACGACCAATGACAGTTCGTAGGGAGGGTTGCCCGACTCGGCACGATCCTGTTGTATATTATCTGTCATTGGTTCCTCAGTAAGATTATCCGTGGCAGACTCGCCCTCCGCACAACTCCGTCATCTGCTTCCCAGCTGATGTGATCCTCAACCTCATCATCAACCACGGTATCAGGCCCGTCACCAGCTAGTTGCAGATAAGCCACCAGTTCGGCCAGTCCATGGCGCAGCGGATAGCGGGCAACCACCTCGGCAAGGCTGACCTGATGTTGCCCCTTCAGCGCCTGGCGAATATGGTCAGTCAATTCCGCACGGTCAACAATAATCTGGGCATAAAGGATAGCCGCGTCAACATCAGCGTCCCCTTCATCCATTACCAGATCAGAAATCACCGGCTTAAATGGGGCGCGATAGAGCGGCCTTTCCAGCGCCAGGTCAACGCTAACGCTGGTGTCGGACAGGGGCATAAAATGCCCCACCGGCTGATGCTCCCGTAAATCCAGGGCGCGGCTTTCAACACTGTGGAGAATATCCATAATCCGCCGATTCTCCAGCCACGCCTGGTCATCAAGAAATCGGCGTAATTGTTCGGACAGGCGCGCTACCGTTCGTTGGGTATGCTCCCCGGCTTCCAGCCAGTCGTAGTGAACCCGCTGTAATCGGATATCCGGGCGCATCTCAAGGATTGGCGGTAACGCCAGAACCTGTTCAAGCAGTCGGCTCAGTTCTTCCTGGCGTGACTGAGACATGAGAAAATCCCAGAAAGCGCGAAAACTTTTACCCTGGTCCGAATCTGCAATGGCATCCCGTTCCCCCATAATCTGTTCGAGTAAGGCGCCCTTAGCCCCCTCCCACCGGGCAATGCGTTCACGTACGCGGCGGTCGAGGGTGCGGAAGTTGTGCTCCACCTCACGAAAATCGGTCAACAGCTCACGCGCCAGCTGCAGAAACTGCTGAAAACGATCCTTCAACGCCGTTTCATCGAGGAGCGGGATGTTTCCCGCCATCACCTGAGCCATTTCCGCGTCAATCTCATTGCGGCGCTTCTGCAATTCTGCCAGGCGCAGTTGCGGATCATCCTGACTCCCCTCATTCATTTGCCGCAACAGATCAAACAGGGTCAGCAGGCGCGATTCTGTACCGACAAAAGAACGTTCCGTCAAACTCTCCAGCCAGGTCAGGGCTTTTTCCGTCGCCGGAGTCAGATCAAAATGAGGCTCATCTGTGCCCACTGGATAAAACTTGCGCAACCACCCCTTATCATTGTCGGCCCAGTCATTCAGATAGCTCTGGGCTGATCCGGGAAAAACATCGCCGCCCAGCTGTTGGCGCAAGGCAAAGAGTTCATCCTCAAGCGCCTCAACCAGGTCGGCCTGAGCCATGACCCGCTCATTAGGTACGATAAAAACCCGCTGCAAAAAACTCGCGACCAACGGCGCATGCTGAGCACGCAGCAAACGCCAGGCCGGGTGATTTGCCCGCAACAGTTCCAATGTAGTGAAATCAAAAGGCATGAATCAAAAGATTTCCATCTGTGGGCCGACAAGTTTGCGGTTTTTTTCCAATCCATCCAACACCTGCATGAGCCTCCGTTTAGCCTTGTGTTCTATCCGTAAGCGTTGCAGCAGCGATGTCCATTCAGACAGACGATCCGTTCTTTGGTAAACCTGATGCATCCGACGTAAATACTTTGCCGCTTCTTCATAGGCTTTGGGTTTTACCTCAGCGATCAACCCTTTAGATATGGATAGCCAGATCTGCAAAGCCGTATCCGGATGACTTTCGGCAACAGCCTGAGCCAGTTTTCCATCGATCAGCCTCCCCCTGCCCTGCACTTTAATCATTTCCTGGTAAATTGACACGGCATCGTTATGACGATGTTCGAGAATGGCAATATCGATTAACGTTTCCCAATCGGGGAAACGTTTGTATTTTATTGTGTTAACCGCAGGGGGTTTCTTAACCTCCGGCTCAGGCAAAGGCCAATTCAATTGACCCTTGTCTGAAGATGGGCTAACTCCCGTATTCAGATAATCAAGAATAGCTGTGCGAACTGCAGACCATGCCCCGATTCTTTCTGCCATCTGCCGCAAATCAAGGTATGTTGACTCATAAGATTGGTCAAAAAAATCTTCCGCAAGATAAGCTGCGGCCAGATCGTATCGCTGTTCTTTTTCAGCCAGTAACCGTAGCTCTTTCTGTAAGCTCGCAGCAATGCCCGGAGCATCGGCTATCGTTTGCTTAAAACCGTGAATACACCAGTGCCGGGCGGACTGATGCTGCCCGGCATCCAGCAAGAATTTAATCAGCACATCATAGTTGCGGCAAAGATCGGCTTCCTGCTCCAGCAAGGGGATGATTTTTTCAGGTTCACCGCCACACTGGTAGGCCGTTTTTAACCAGTTAACAATTCTGGTGCGCTGGTAACGCGCTGAGCATCTGTCTGGTTTTGCCTTGTCGCAATGATCAAGCCATTCCCTTAATGTCAATGACACCTGATGCCAGTCGTCAAGGTTATAGTTGTGGTCCGTCGCTATGGCACCAACTCCATCCAACAAGCCATATTCATCCTTCAATTCATGATCAATACGCCACAACAGTTGATCCGCCGGACCGAGTGATGTTGCCGGCAGAGCGCGCAACACTACGGCAAGGCAAGAAGAAATTGCCAGGGCCGTCTCGCCTTCATCATGTGCTTCTTCGACCTGAACAATACCCCGATTCCACAGTTCTTCACCCAACTCCAGGACAGCATCGGCATATCCTTTTGCCAGAAGTGCCTCGAGCTGTTCTTCAACGTGGCTGTAGTCAGGCAGATTCCCCTCATCTCGCCAGTGATTAAACCAAACCTCCTCGGCGGTCAATCGTCTGATTTCCCTACGCAGGGTCCGAACAACCTGGTCGACGTTTCCACGTTCAAGACGCATTATATCGTGCAGGCGACGAGACACATCGGGAACATCAAGAGCCAGATCAACCAGCAAGGCCAGCAGCTCTTGATGACTTTTCTCAGCCAGCATCGACTCCAATTGGGATGAGCGACCCTTTTTCAGACCACAGGGCTCCGCAACCTCGTCATCAGCATTCTCTTTAGCAAGCCAACCGCCCGCTTCCGCATCGAAAGCCTCCTGGTACAGCTCATCATCACGATCAAGCAACGGTATATTCTGTCCACGTGTCAACAATTGCGAAGCCGACAACAATACAGCTACTGAATGTTTACAGGGTCCGTAGTCATCATACGGACAGGTGCAGTCATGATCAAACTCGCCGTCTTTCACATGTCTTACCCATGTTGCATATTCATCCGTACCTGAAACCCAGGCCACCAAGGTACCGTCTTCAAGGCGAGAGAGTTGTGACACGCCGGCGATATACTCTTTGCCACGGTTATAGATTTTACTGCCGGCCCATTCGCGCAGGTCTTCAAGGGTCAGGTTTTTTAACGAATTGATGATTTTTTCCATAAAGTTGTTTCCGACAATCAGATCCTTACATCACTCCCAGAATCCACCCTTCAACCTGAACAGCCTGAATATCCCTGCCAACGACAAAAATTTCTCAGGGGTCAGGGGCTTACTGTTCAGTCTCCAATCGGTCCAAACTTAAAATCCCGCAGCAATGCCCGGAAGCGTGCTTCTGTCCGATCAAGGTTAAGGTAATGACGGAAGCGGCTTTTCATTTTTGCACCTGCCATGCGGGGTTGGCGCGGATCGAATTCCCAGGGGTGGATATAGAAGACAAAGGGTTGCTGCTCTTTGTTGTTGATCTGCTTCAAACCCCAGCGGGTGATATGGTACGGAAGCAGACGGAAATAACCGCCACCGGCAATGGGAAGGTTTTTGCCGGCGAGATCCAGGGTGGTGATAGGTATTTCACGGATCCCTTGCTGACCGGCAGCTATAGCGTCGACCGCCAGCCATTGCTCGCCTTGCTTGACGGCATAGCCGGCAAAACGGGGCCAATCGGGAATGCCGTAAAAGTCGTGATGCATGGGGAAAATGCTGGAATCGTAGGTGAAACCGGCATCAATCAGCTCATCAAAGGCCCAGCAGGTCCGGCGGGTAATAGAATAACTGGGTGCGCGATAACCGTTGACCGCCTGACCACTCTGATCTT
The DNA here is from genome assembly GCF_014773365.1 of Pelovirga terrestris. GTDB lineage: Bacteria > Desulfobacterota > Desulfuromonadia > Desulfuromonadales > Geopsychrobacteraceae > Pelovirga > Pelovirga terrestris. The sequence goes on along the minus strand of NZ_JACWUN010000002.1, from coordinate 222,342 downwards.
CGAGCAGGGCTTTGGCGCGGCGGATATCCTGGCGATAGGTGTCGCGCTCCATCAGGGCGACGCGTTGATGGAGATAACCGTGACAGGCTATTTCGTGACCACGGGCAGCTATGCTTTTGGTCAGCTGAGGGTAGCGTTCAGCCACCCAGCCGAGGATAAAAAAGGTCGCTTTGGTGTTGTTTTCATCGAGAATAGCAAGAATCAGATCGGTATTGCCCTCAACCCGACACTCACGCGTCCCCCAGGTTTCCGGTGGCGAGATGTTCTCGAATGCTGAGACATGGAAGTAATCTTCAACGTCAATGGTAAGATAGTTAGTAATGGTCATTGGTCTGCCGCTAGAGCGGCGTCCTTTGTCTACCGCTTCGCGGTGTCCCTTGTCATTTGTCTGCCGCTAAAGCGGCGTCATTTGTTGAAAAACGTAAGCCGTGAACGGTGAGCCGTGAGCGGTAACTGCTTACTGCTTACTGCTTACTGCTTACTGCTTACTGCTCACTATTCTCTCATCCACTCCCAGGTACGTTTCAACCCGTCGGCGATTGGATATTGGTTGTGAAACCCCATCTGCTCTCTGACTCGCTGGTTGTCGGCGCAGGAATAACGGATATCTCCGCTGCGGGGGTTGCTGTAGCGGATATCCAATGGATGACTTGAAAAATCCTGGATAGCGGCCAGCAGTTGATTGAGGCTGGTTTGCTTGCCGTTGCCGACATTCATCGGCATAGCTGCAGGTTCGGTCGTAGTGACAGCCTGTTCCAGCAGACGGACCAGCTCAGCGACATAAACAAAGTCACGGGTCTGCTCACCATCACCAAAGACAGTGATCGGCTGGTTGGCCTGTGCCCGCTGAAGAAAGATGCTGATGACCCCGGAATAAGGAGATGATGGGTCCTGCCGGGGGCCAAAGATATTAAAAAAACGGAAAATGACGGGCTTGAGATGGTATTGGCGGCGATAAAAGTCGATGTAGTATTCGCCGGCAAGCTTGTCGGCAGCGTAGGGGGTCAGGGGATTAAGCTGAGTCGCTTCGCTGACCGGCAACTCGTTCGTATCGCCATACACAGCCGCGGAAGAAGCATAGACAAAACGCTTGATTCCCTGCTTTTTAGCCACTTCGAGCAGATTGAGGGTGCCGACCAGGTTGACCTGATGGGTACCGCAGGGATCCTCGACAGAAGCTTGAACCGAGGCCACTGCTGCCAGATGAACAATGGCATCACAGCCGGTTGCTGCCTGTTCGACGGTATCGCTGTAACGGATATCGCCATTGACAATGCTCAGCCCTCGATCAGCACTGGGGAGATTATCTAATTTCCCGGTGCTGAAGTTATCAAGAACCACGACCTGGTGATTCTGCGATAACAGGAGATCCACCAGATGTGAACCGATAAAACCGGCACCACCGGTTACGAGAATTTTTAATTTGTCATTTGTCATTTGTCTACCGCTTCGCGCTGTCTGCCGCAGGGCGGCGTGATTGGTCCATCGCTAAAGCGATGTCTACCGCTTCGCGGTGTCATTTGTTTAAGGCCGTGAACTGTAAAGCGTACGCCATGAAGGGTTAACTACCCACTACCCACTACCCACTACCCACTACCCACTACCCAACTACCCATTATCCTTGCACACAACCGATTCGAGCTTGATGATATCCGGATCGGCGACCCGGCGGTTGTCGGTCAGGACGGCCTGGCGTAAGCGCTCGACCTGGGAGGAGATCCTTTTCAGTTGATCCTCAATCTTGATATACTGCTTTTGCTGCTGATTGATCAGATACTCTATAATACTTCCCTGGCTCGACAAACGTTCAATAATCGCCTCGTTTTCCGCGCGGGCAGCACTGATTTTCGCGTAATTTTCTTCAATCCGCGCGACCCGGTCGTCAAGGCTTGAGCCGGTGAAGATCCGCCGCGCCGGCGAGACACTCTTTCCAGCTGCAGCCCCTCCCCGCTCTTCAGTTTCGTCCAGCTGTGTATCTTCAAAGGAAAGCTCATTGATTGCATCTTGAACCATATCCCTATCGACATTGCGGGTTTCTTCGACAAAGGCGGAAAGCATCAGAAAATCACAGATCAGATTGATCAGTCTTGGAATACCGCCACTGAATTTAAAAATGCCATCAAAAACCCCCTCCTCAAAAGTGACACAGTCACGCTTACCGACCGTGCCGAGGCGATGCAGGATATACTCCTCGATTTCTTCGCGATTGAGAGGGTTTAAATGGCAACTGATGCTGATGCGTTGACGGAGTTGGCGCAGTGAGGGACGGGCAATGATCTGCTTAAGCTCCGGTTGCCCGACGAGAATAATCTGCACCAGTTTGAAGCTGTCGGCTTCGAGATTGGAGAGCAGCCGAATTTCTTCGAGGGCTTCTTCGCTTAAATTCTGAGCTTCGTCGATAATGATGATGGCCTGGCGACCGGCGGCATTTTCACCAAGGAGAAAGTCGTTGAGTTCGTTGATCAGTTGAACCTTGTCTTTACCTTCAGTCTTCAGCCCGAAATCATCATTAATCAGGGCGATCAACTGATGTCCATCAACTTGGGTGTTAAACACCATGGCCAACGACATTTCTCCACTGATTTTATTAATGATATCCCTTAAAATGGTGGTTTTCCCTGAACCAACTTCACCCGTGAGGAGGGAAAAGCCGGCCCGCTCCTGCACACCATATTGCAGATAGCTCAAGGCCTTGCGGTGGCCTTTGCTTAAATAAAGAAACTGCGGGTTGGGCAGCAAGTCAAAAGGTTTGGCGCTTAAATCAAAAAACTTTGTATACATAATTAAAACCGTAATGTTCCTCGAAGGGTAATAATGTTGTTGCGATAGTCACGACCGTTGAGATCGGAATCGTTGTAACGGTGACGATAAGAAAGGGACAGATTAAAACGTCGATATTCGTAGCCGAGGGTGCCGCCAAGGGTGTAGCGATGAATTTGTTCATCCGTCGCCGAATCTTTATTATCAAAATGTTCATACCCGGCATTCATCCCGGCTGTCAATGAGCGTCCAAGCTGCCGGTCAATCAACAGGCGCACCCCGTAGGATTCATCAATACGGTTCTGCCGCTGATAGTCAAGTTCGCGCCAGAACAACTGGGTGCGCGCACTGACCTTCGGCGGCGTATAAACCAGGGTAAAGCTACCCTCGCGGGTTCGAGACAAACCGTCAATAGCAGTCATGGTAAAATCCTGACTGTAGGCCAGGGTTGCCTGGATGGCTTCACTGAGCCGATAGCTAAGATCCATTGACCAGATGCTGCTGTCGGTTTCATCACCAAGGTCATATTCGATCCAGGTGCGACCAACCGTTGCAGACAGGGTCGTACGTGCTCCGAGCCGATAATCCCCACCGACAGTAGCGGCATGACGATCATAGTCCTCCAGGTCGTCATCATTGTCATGCACAGTGTACTGGTAGCGGGCCCAGATATCGAGGTTGGCAGTCAGGTTGCGATTAAGGGTGACCCGCCCCTGATGCTCGATGTAATCATCTCCCCTGCGATCCGCGTAATCGACCAGATTAAAGCTGTAACCGAAGATCGCTGAGGTGGTGGGCCCCAGACGCAAGCGATACTCAGGGGTGACTGATAACCGATAAACGGTTGAACGATCGACCGTATCATTGTATTCGAGATCGCGATCACGCTCATTCAAGGTTTCCCGACTGATGGTGCCGGTGGTGCGCAAGGTAAAGGGTCGACCACGGAACAACAACAGGTTGGCAGATCCGCGCTGGACGTCGCGAAATTGATCCTGATCTTCTGAGGTATTGTTTTGGTACAACCGATAGCGCAGGGAATAATCAAGGGCGAGATCGATGGAGCGCTGGTTGTAGCCAAGAGATAATCCCGGTTCTATTGTAGTGATCCAGTCACTTTCACGGTTGGATTCACGCAGAAAAATATTGTCATTGTATTCCTGCGCCAGGCTGAAACGTGGGGTGATGTCAATCGCTGACCAGGCAACCGGGGTGATCATCAAGCTTACCGCCGCTACCAGCAAACAAGCAAGAAATCTCAATGTTTTCATGATGTTATCCCCACTTAATGATTTAATAGTTACCATAGTAATAACTCTGTCGATTGACAAAGCTGTGAGCATCGTTAAAGACCACCCCGAGCAGATGATGACGCTTGAATTCTTCGAGGGTTTCGACAATATCTTCCAGCTTGGCCTTGCCTTCGCGGACGACAAACAAGGTGGTATCGACCAACCCCGCCAGCACTCCGGCATCAGCAAAAGGCAAGGCCGGGGGGGTATCAAAAATCACATAACGGTCTGGATAGCGCTGCTTGAGTTCCTTGACAATTGCTTTCATCCGGCCTGAGGACAACAGATCCACGGGTTCCTTGATGGCCTCGCCGGCAGGCAGAACGACCAGTTTACCGACGCCGGTTTTGATCAGCGCTTGTTCAATCGGCAGGTTGTCACGCAGGCAATGAACCAGCCCGACCTCCGGCTGGATGTCGAGATAGCGATGAATCGATGGACGACGCAAATCGGCATCAACCAGCAGGACCGTATGATCATGCTCTTTGGCCAAAGAGATGGCGAGATTCAGGGCCGTCATGGTCTTCCCCTCTTCGCTGACGGTACTGGTCACCATCAACGTATTCAGGGGTTTTTCACCGCTGGTCAGGGCAATCAGGGTTGAACGGAGTTTGTTATATTCCTCAACTACGGCCGTTTTTTCATCACGGGCGGTGGCCAGCATCAAGTGGTTAATCTTCAGGGGAACCACATCAAGCAGGGCACTCACTTTTCGCTTGAGGGATGCAGGCGCTGGGGTTTGGGGCACGGTATCAGCCTGTTCCTCGCGACTCTGCTTGCGCTGTTGCGCGGCTTTTTTCAACGCTTCTTCAATACGACTCATACTATTAATAACCTGTCATCAAGGAGGTCACCAGGGGGATGATCTGATCGGAGAAGATAAACACTCCGATAAAGGCAATAAGATAGATACCGGAGGCGCCAACAAGTACGACATCTCTGTAAAAGCGCCGTTTGAGGACTGCCGGATCAGAAATATTCGGGACAACGGCCAGCACCTCGACACCGAGATCATTAAGCAGACCGACATCACGGACACGACTGTCCATGTTCTCGATCAGAAAAACCAACCCCAGGCCACAACCGAAGCCCCCGGCAACAGCCAGCAGCAACATGCGCAGCATGTCCGGCGAAACCGGTGCCCGGGGCAGCACGGCGGGGTCGATGACGCGGAAGGTGGAAGCCTTGTTTGCCACCTCCATCTGGGTCGAGACTTCTGATTTGGTCATCCGCGAGAGCAGATCATTATAAATGGTGCGGTAGGAATCTCGCTCCTGAATAAGGATGCCCAACTCTTTCTGCGCTTCCGGAATTTCCTGCAACTCTTGTTCACGAGTGCGGATATTCTGCTGCAGATTGCGCTTACGCGCCTCCAGCGATGACAATTCCGATTCCACCTCATAAAGTTGACTCTGCAATTGCTGGTGCAGCGGGTTCGTGGTGGTCATCCGCGTGCCGCCACGCTCCAGCTGTGCGGTTGCCGGATCTTCCATGCGCTGTTTGAGGGCTTCAATCTCAAACTTGAGCCGCACCACCTCCGGATAGTTTTCCGTATAGCGCAGCAACAGATTGCTCAGACGATTTTCCATCTCCATGACGCGATTGCTCTCTGCTGCCTCGCTGACCATGTCGATGGTGGGACTGGTATTTTTCAGTTGTTCGGTCAACTGCGTTTGGCGGGCACGCAGGGTGTCCTGATTCAGTTCAATGTCTTCGACCTGATTCATCATCTGCCGGATAGCGGCCAGGGTCCCGGCCTCATCGACGGAAAAAAAGATCCCCTGGTTGTTCCGGAACTCAATGATCCGGTCCTCGGCTGCTTCAAGGCGGATTTTGAAGGAATCAAGCTGTTCCTGTAAAAATCGGCCGGCGCCAAAGGTCTCTGCGCGAGTGGAAGACAGACTCTCTTCGATATAGATTCCAACCAACGAGTTGATAAAACGGTGGGCAAACTGGGGATCGGGATCATCGATTGAGACGGTAAAGCGGTCCATCTGTCGAGTAACATTGATGCGCGTACGGCTTTGTAATGCTGAAATATATTCCTGTTGCGCCGCTTCACTGCGGGTCAGGATGTTGGAGTTGAGCTCAACCAGGGTCTTGATGATCATGTCGCGGCTGAGCATGGCGGCCTGTAGCACCCGCACCCGATCTTCCATGCTTGGGGTGATGGCGATACCGCGCACCAATTCGTCAATCACATTACTTTCGATAAAAACCGTGGTATCAGCGCGATAAATCTTGGGCAGGGTAAGGCTGTAGATACCGATAGCCGTCATCACCAGCAGTGTTACGGCAACAAACAGATACTTATAGCGATAGAGGGCCTGCAGAAAACTAAATATTTGCTTAAGGGTGTCTTTCATTCGTTTTACTAACCTTTAAAAGAGACTTTCATCAACGATGAGATAGTCGCCGGGACGTAACTGAACATTTTCTTCAATATCACGACCTCGGCGCACTTTACGCAGATCGATATTGATCCGCTCCCCCCCTTCGCGAATAATCGATACCGAGTTTTCACGGGCAAAATCGGAAAAACCGCCGGCACCAAGGACGGCATCCAGCGCCCGCATCCCCTCAACATACTGAATCGGCTGGGGATTGTTAACCGCGCCAAGCACATAGACAATATTGGTCATGTTGCTCGGGATATAGATGATGTCTTCGGCCTGGATCGCGACGTCCTGACTCAAATCACCACGGAAATAAAGCGCGAAAAAATCAGCATTGATCTTTTCATTGTTACGCGACAGGTAAGCGCGGCGCAAATCGGCACGGCTGAAATCGCCGAGTTCACTGAGCAGCTTGAGCAGGGTCATCTGATTGGTCATATCAACCACCCGTGAAACGCTGCCACCAATGACATACACCCGGTTGTTGCGAATCTGCTGTACCGAAACAGTCACCACCGGCTGTTTCACGTAGCCTTCAATAACTTTCGCGATATGGCGGCTCAACACCATCGGCGCGATACCGTCGGCCACCACATCCCCCACCGCCGGCAAGGTAATTTTTCCGTCCGGACGTACGGTCACCGTACGACTCATCTCAGGGACGCCCCAGACCGAAACCTCCAGCACATCACCGCTGCCGATGCGATAGTCTTCTGCAGCTGCGGTTGTCATCAATACAACCAGAACAAAAACCCATGTAAATCCAAAAATTTTCATTTTTTATCTCCCGCCAAAACCTGAAGTAACAACACGAATGGTATCAAGAATAATCTTGAAGTCGAGCGCAATAGAATAATTCTTGATGTAATAAAGATCATAACGCAGTTTTTCCAGGGCATCTTCATCGGATGCGCCATAGGGGTAACGTACCTGGGCCCAGCCGGTCACCCCCGGCTTGACGAAGTGTCGGGTTGAATAAAAGGGGATCGACTCTTTCAACCGCTCGACAAAGGTCATGCGTTCGGGTCGCGGACCGATGAAACTCATATCCCCCTTAAGCACATTGTAGAGCTGGGGGATCTCATCGATACGGGTTTTACGCATGAATTGACCGACCCGGGTAACGCGTGGATCATTTTTCTGGGCCCACACCGCGCCGGATTTTTTTTCTGCGCCGTCGCTCATGCTGCGAAATTTATAAACGAAAAATTCATACTCATTTTCACCAACACGTAATTGCTTGTAAAAAATCGGGCCCTTTGAATCGATGATGATTGCCAGGGCAATAAAAGGAAAAAAAGGAGCGGTTATCAGCAAACCTGTTCCCGACAAGGCAACGTCAAATAAGCGTTTATAACTGCGCATAAATGGAGTCATGCGAAAGCGCTGATTGAAGATAAAAGAACTCGGATGCATTTCTTCGATCATCAGACAGCCGCTGACATGCTCATAGTAAGCGGCAGCATCGTACACTTCGACGCCACGCAATTTACTGTGCATGATCTCCTTAAGCGGCAGGTTTCCGCGCCGTTCGGTCAGGGCGATGACCATTTTTTGCGGACGATAATCAAGGATTATCTGGTCAATGTCATTGATATGGCCGACAATCAGGTCCGGGTCAACAACGGGAACCTTATCAGTACAGGCAACAAAACGGGTATAGCTGTGCATGTTGTGATCGGACGGCACAATCTCGGAAATTTTTTTGGCCAGGGAGCCGGCACCAACGATTAATACCCGGTTAGCAAAAAAAGACACCCGCGAGAATTTTCGGATCAACCAGCGCACCAGTATTTGGCAAAAACCAAACAGCAGTAAACTGATCAGTAAAACGCCGCGCCAGAAACCGAGGCCGGGAAGGATATAAAACAACGCTGACAGAGCAAGAAGAGAGACGGTCAGGGCAAAAACAATCTTGGCAGCAACCCTCCACAGCTCGTTAAACTGTTGAAACTCATAGAGGTTAAACAGATAGGAAATGGTAATAACAACAACCACGTAAGAGGCCAGCTTAAATATTCCACCCTCAAATATCAGGGTCTCGCTACTCAATCGACCATAACGCAGATAATGCGCCAGCATCAGGCAGACCACAGCCAGAAAGGTATCACTGAGCTGCAGCAGAAACGATGGTCTGATCATGCGCTGCACCCCTTAGAGTTGATTCAATATTCTTCTAGCGGTTGCCGCATCCTCTGCTGATGCATTGTCGCGGACTTGTTCCAGCAAGGAGCGGGCCTCCTCTTGATCGCCCAGAGCCATTTTGGCCTGAGCAAGGTGAATAGCCACCACCGGGATATCCGGGAGCAACAGATGGGCTTGTTGCAACAGGTTGAGTGCATCCTGTGCGCGGTCATTTTTGACCAGGATGTACCCGAGGGTATCCATGATGCGCGGGTCATTGGGACGCAACTGGTATGCGCGCATGGCGTAATCGAGGGCCTGTCGATCCTCACCGAAATTGTCGGCCATGATGTAGGCCAGATTGTTCAGGGCAATCACATTGTCGCGGTCGTGACTGAGGGCCTCCTGATAATGATCACGAGCAGCGCCCTTGTTGCCACGCCGCTCTGCCAGGGTGCCCATCGCAACGTGTACCGGAGCAAAGGTCGGATCGGAGCTGAGAATGCGTTGATACAGCTGCTCTGCCCGCTGTACCTGCTGCAATTGTTCGAAAATGGTGGCCAGCTGCAACTGCAGACGTGAAGGTCGCTGCAGCCTGCTGATTCCCTGTTGAAGCAGATTGGTGGCGGTATCGGTATCCCCTGACGCCAGATGCAGGGAGGCCGCCAGCAGATAGGGATATTCCTGCCCGGATTGCGAACGGAGCAGATCATCGACCAGCTCAACGGCTTTATCGCGCTGGTTATTACTCATGTAATGGCGCCACAACAGGGTATTACCACGCTCCGGGGCGACGGATGCCAGACCGGCAAAGGCTGCTTCAGCAGCGCCGAGTTCTCCTTGCTGTTGATGTAACGCACCCTTGATTTCCATTAAAGGGGCAGAGTTGCCATGGAGCTGCAAGCCACGATCAACCACCGTCAGAGCCGCCAGCTGGTCACGCTGACGCAGGCGATATTGAGCGGTGGCGACGAAACCCTGCTCAGTTCCTGTCGCTTCAACCCGGCGATAAGCGGCTTCAAGATCGTCATTGCGACCTTGCACATTGTAGATGGCGGCGCTGCCCAGCAAGGCTCTTAAATTGCTTCCATCACGCTCGATGACTTGTAGAAACTGCTGCAGGGCCTGATCATAATCGGATTGCGATGCATAGTAAGAGGCCAGATTAAAGTAAGGAGTCAGGTACTCGGGGTTGGCGGCTATGGCAGCCTGCAGTGCGGCGATGGCCTGCTGCGGACGATTCTGGGAGAAATAAGCTGCGGCCAGATAATTATTGAGCAACGCATCCTGCGGCGTGTCGTTCATCCCTTCATTGAGGGTATCAATGGCCGCCGGATAATTTTTCTGACGCAGATAGTGGGTCACCAGCATCAGTCGGCTATTAAGCAATTCCGGAGACATATGCAAAGCCCGGATGAGATCTTCTTCGCCGGCATTAAGCTCTCCCTGCGATAAACGTACCGCACCACGCTGCAGATGAGCCTCTACCAGCGTCGGATCGAGGTTGGTTGCCGCCTCCAGTTCGGCCATGCCGCGATCAAGTTGACCGGCAGCAAGCAAAGCGCTACCAAGAATATTTCGCGCATAGGCATTGTTGGGGTTGTCGCGCACAACCCTCTGGATCTGGGTAATGGCATCATCAACGCGTTCCTGCTTGAGCAAGGTCAGGGCAACCAGCACCCGCGCGCGCTCAAACTCGGGGCTGATATCGAGGGCATTCTGAAACTGATTGAGAGCCAGTTCATAACGCTCCAGGGAATAATGACTTAAGCCCAGAAACAAAAAGGTCAGCGGATGCTGCTCACTGCGTAGTGACTGCTCGAGCGCGACCCTGGCATCATCGTAGTTACCCTGACGATAATGTAACATCCCTTTTAACCGAGAGCCTTCAGGACGGTCTGGAAATGTACTGCCAAGCTGCGCAACAGTTTTTTCGGCAGCGGCAAAATCGCCCATATCTAGCTGTAAAATGCCGGCCATATAAAGGGCATAATGCTGACGCGGCTCAACCGCTACCAGATCCAGGTAAAGCTGCAGGGCGTTTTCAATGTCGCCCCTGGCAGTTACCAGCGGAGCTAACAAGAAATAGGCCTCAAACTGACGATCATCAAGAGCAATCGTTTCGCGCAAGCGCTGCTCAGCACGCACGATGTCGTTGCGCTGCAAGTAGGTTTTCGCCAGATTCAGATGGGCCGGGGCATAAGAAGAATTGAGGGCAACAGCTTGATTGAATAGATTTTCTGCTTCAACGAGATCTCCAGAGGCGCCATAAGCTCGCCCCTGAAGGGTTAAAGATTCAGCGGTGGGAGAAAGGACTGAATGGAAACGCTCAATTTCAGCCAAACCCTTTTGCGGATCACCATTATCAATAGCAATAGCAGCTAACTGGAGTAGAATGCCATGGGAGGAGGGATTTTGCAGTAACACTTTTTGCAACTCCTGCTCAGCCAGGTCCAGGCTGCCACTTTCCTGGTAGGCTGAAGCCAGACCAGTACGGGCAGTCAGATCATTGGCGTCCTTTTCCAGGGCATTTCTATAAAGCACAATGGCCCCGCGGACGTTACCCTCAGCCATAAGCCGGTCACCTTCGGCAACAAGCTCCTGAGGCGTCTGGCTAGAACAGGCCATGAGCAAACTAAAAGTGAATAGAACAAGCAGATATTTCATTTAGCCCCCTTTTTTTCTAAATTATTGTTTTCATTTGGTTTACTATATTTTCACAATCTGCTTCATGAATAGATAAAATCAATCACTCATTAAATGTAGCAGAATGCGAACAAAAAGCAAGAGAACAATCAACCCAAGCATGCAAACCCAACTCAATGAGGGTGAAATCGCATGAAATAAGCTAATTATTAGAATATATAACAACGGGCTTGATTGAAACAAGGTAGGACGAAACAGAGACAAAAGACACCAACCCCTTATGTATCAAGCCAGGCTCTGATGTCTTCGGGTGATGTCGGTTTTGTGAAAAAACAGCAACCAAGGGCCGTTATTTGTTGTTGCTGCTCTTGCGATAAGTCACTACAGAAGACCGCCTTATAATGATCTGGCAAACAGCAACCACCGCGCTTGAGGCGCTGCAAAAAATCGATCCCGCTCATCCCCGGCAACCGGTTTCCGACCAGGATCAGATCGAAGCAGTGTTTGTTCTCAGAGCAAAAATGCCCCTCACGTCGCAACATATAGGATATCGGGTTGGCAAACATATGAACCACATAGCCCATTGATGTCAGAACTTCCATCATCTGCTGACGATGTTCTACGTCATCATCCAGCAATAAAGCGGTTTTTTCTTGCACACTGAACTCCTCATCCTGGTTGCCCGGAATAAACAACAGCAAATAATGATTATTATATGGTAACTATTCACCACTGTCCTTGCGCAGGGTCGGGGTTTCTGTGGCAAGGGTGTTTGTCGCCATGGACGGCGACAACAAGCGGTCAGGGATGACGAAAATGCGTCCCTTGACATAGGAACCCCGATCCGGTGCTAAACAGATACATTATATGAACCATATCTGACAGAAATCTGACTGGGGGGAGCAAATGAATATTTTTTTTCATTTTTTTTTGTTATCTTTTCGCAGAACTTAAGGTAAATCCGGATTTGCCTTCATCCGGCGGGTCCAGATGGACACATACCGATGATTATTTGATCTGTTCAGCACCGGGTCGGGGATCCTATGGCTATGCGCAAGGATAGAGCTGAATAGTTACGATTATTTTTTCCTTCAGGGCTAAATTTTCAAACTAACGGAGATAACATGGATATCGAAAAAGGTGCTGGAAAAATTGCTAAATGTCTGCGTCTGATGCTTAAGGACAAGCCTGGCCATTTATCCAGCGTAACCAATGCCATTGCCCAGAATAATGCCAGTGTTGGCGACATTCACCTGGTGCGCGTTGGCCGCACTCACAATACCCGTGAAATTGTGGTTTATGTTGATTCGGAAGAACAGTTTGATGAGCTTGTTGAGGCTATTTCAAAGCTTGAAGGAATTATCGTTGAAGATCTGATCGATCTGGTTCATCAGGTTCACGAGGGCGGCAAAATCGCTACCCGCAGCCGCGTCCGGATTGAAACCATTACCGACGTTCGCCAGATCTACACCCCCGGTGTCGCTGCCATTTGCAAGGACATCCAGCGTTCACCGGAGTTGGCCAACAAATACACATCTATCCCGAATCAGGTTGCCATTGTCACCAATGGTACGGCGATCCTTGGGCTGGGTGACATAGGTGCCGTGGCGGGGATGCCGGTGATGGAAGGCAAGGCGGTATTGTTTGATCATCTGGTCGGGGTCAGTGGCGTGCCTATCCTGATCCAGAGCCACGATCCGCAGGTTATTATTGATACGGTTCTGAACATTGCTTCGACTTTTGGCGCAATCAAGCTTGAAGACATAAAAGCCCCTGAGTGTTTTCTGATTGAGGAGGTGCTTGATGCCCAGCTGGACATCCCGGTCATGCACGACGACCAACATGGCACCGCAGTTGTTGTCCTGGCTGCCTTGCTTAACGCAACCCGCTTCTCAGGCATGATGCTCAAGCAGGCAACGGTCGGGATGATAGGACTGGGGGCGGCGGGGATGGGAATCAGCAAACTACTGCTCTCCTACGGCGTAAAAAAGGTCATCGGCACCGACATCGACAGCAATGCCCGCGAGCGCCTGGTTGCTGCCGGCGGCAAAGAAGGAACCCTTGAAGAGGTCATGCAACGTGCCAACATTGTTATTGCAACGACCGGGCGACCGGGTTTGATCACCCCGGAGATGGTGCGTAAAGGGTCGGTTATTCTGGCCCTGTCCAACCCGAATCCGGAAATCGAACCGGAACTTGCCATGCAGGTCGGTGCATCCTTCGCTGCCGATGGTAAAAGCGTCAATAACGCCCTCGCCTTCCCCGGTCTGTTCCGGGGCGCCCTCAACGTCCGTGCAACCAGAATCAATAACAAGATGAAAATCGCAGCGGCCCAGTGCATCGCCCGTCATGCTGAAGAGCACGAACTGGTGCCATCCCTGCTCCACCCTGACGTTCACAAAGAGGTAACGGCTGCGGTTGAACGGGCGGCGCTGGAATCAGGGGTGATTAAACATTGGGATGGGGATTGATGTGGGTAGTGGGTAGTGGGTAGTGGGTAGTGGGTAGTGGGTAGTGGGTAGTGGGTAGTGGGTAGTGGGTAGTGGGTAGTGGGTAGTGGGTAGTAGGTAGTGGGTAGTGGGTCAACGAACAAAAAAAGACCGCTTTCGCGGTCTGTTTTTTGGTGCCGAAGGGGAGACTCGAACTCCCACGGGCCTACGCCCACTAGACCCTGAACCTAGCGTGTCTACCAATTCCACCACTTCGGCGCGAAACGTGCGCACGTTATAACAAAGGAATTTTTTGTTTGCAACAAAAAAAATCTCATCCATCCAAGGGGATCAGGGGCGTAAAGGCGCTGCAATCAGGGTCTGGTACTTTTTAACGGTTACCAGTCCGGGACGAGCACCCTTGGGGCGTGATACGCTCTCTGCGGTAGCCATCATCACCTCGACCTTGGCATCGTTTTGGGCTTTGGAATATCCGGCGGCGATGCTTGCGGCATAACTGATATCCTCAGCGGTTACCGGCACCGCGACGGTTGATGCTTTGAGCACCACATGGGCGCCGGGGCATCCGTTGGCATGAAACCAGAGATCCCCGGTTTTCAGCTGACGCCCGGACAACTGATCGTTTTGCTGATTATTTCTGCCGCGCAGGACCTTGATTCCGGAAGGGCTGACCAGTTCCTGCGGGGCGCTGGCCTGGCGGGTGCGTTTTTTATGGTGTTCGTCAGGACCCTTGAGCAGACCGGCGTCATCCAGCTCGGCATAGATGGCTTCCAGATCGGCTGGCTCAGGGTGATCGTCCAACTGATAGAGCAATTCGTCCAGCCACTGCAGTTCGGCTTTAGTTTCTGCGTGCCGGCGCCGGCTGTGGTCGACGCCTCGTGCCGCTTTTTTGTATTTTTTGAAGTAGCTCTGGGCATTCTGCTGCGGGGAGAGGCGCGTATCCAAAAGAATATCTAGCGTTTCTGCCCGGTCAGAAAAGATATTCGCTACGCTTAGCTGTTCCATCCCTTTTTTCACCAGATGGAGATTCGCCAGAAGCAAATCACCCCTGATTCTATCCTCTTGCGCCTGCTGCTGGCGCTCCAGCTCTGCACTGATCTTGTGATAACGCTTGTTGAGTTTTTTTTGCTGACGGACAATTGTCTGACGCAGCCGCAGCTGTATACCCTGTGGAGTAGGCACGACGGCCGGGTCATTTCCCTGTTGATCGAGATAATCACTCCAGCAGGTAAAATTTTCAGGCAGGGGCACCGAACCTTGTGCCGGATCAATCGGCCCCTTAGGTTTGTCGGGATAACTGTAGGCTTTTCCCGCTAATAGTAACCGACCCGAATCTACGCCACGATCGCGTTTCAACCCATCAATAATGATGTCGTGCTGATCGACCAGTATCATATTGCCGATCGTGCCGATCATTTCCACCATCAAAAAACAAGGGCCTTTAGGTCCGTGGCAGTCAATCCGTACCACCCGATCATCATTGACCAGTTGCACCCGGTCGATTCGACTGAGCCGTGAGCGCAGCAACTGGCAGAAGCGTGGCGGCTGATGGGGATTAAGCCATTCTCTTTGAGATAAGTGAATACGTTGCTGACCCGATTTGACGGAAACAAGTAACCGCAGGTTAGCAGTGCCGTTCCATAGCCGCAGGACCAGCACCTCCGCTTCGGGCTGATGGATTTTTGATATCCGTGCCCCGGCGATCCGCGTTTGCAGTTCGGTAATGATTTCTTTAAGCAGGGCATATTTCATTTATGCAACCCGGATCATTTCTGTTACCCGATCATTTTTGTTGTTTCTGCCAGGGTCGGCATCCAGTCATCTCCATCTCAATGGCAAAGCTCAAGAATGTTCTGATCAGAACAATGACCGCCAACATACCGACACTGGCAAAGGTCAATTCAACCGCTACGGTTTTGATAATATCTGCTGCGACAAGGAATTCGAGGCCAAGCAGAATGCCCCGCGCTAACTGCAGACGATAACTATGAAACAGCTCCTCACTCGTCCCTTTTTTGATCAACAGGTTGAGATTATAGAAGGTTGCGTAAAGCGAAAACAGCATGATGATGCCGATTCCCAGTAACTCAAGGGTAAAAATACTCCACTGGGCAACCGTTAACACAACGTCATAAAAACCGGCCGTCATGGCTCCTCCTCTTTATCTGCCTGAAAAAAATCAGAATAGTGTCAGACGTAGACATCCTTGCTTATTTCGCTTTCAAATCCATTCTGTTAGTATCTGTCTTTCACCAGTTTAATCAACCAGTAATCCAACCTGCCCATACAATGACATTATTCAAGGAGGCATTCCATGCAAAAAAGCTGGAAAATTGAAACCCAGGCGGTTCAGGGAACCTATGAACCCCGACCGACCGAACCTCGCATCCCGGCGATCTGCCAGAGCACCACGTACAAATATGACAGTGCCGACCATGTGGCCAAGCTCTTTGATCTGGAACTGCCCGACCATATGTACACGCGCATCAGTAACCCCACCACCGCCGCCTTTGAAGGGAAAATCGCCCTGATGGAGGGTGGCGTCGGGGCCCTGGCGACATCCTCGGGACAGGCGGCATCAGCCCTGGCCATCCTTAATATCTGCCGCAACGGTCAGCACCTGGTTGCTACCGGCACCCTCTATGGCGGCACTTATTCGCTGTTTGCCAATACCCTGCCTAAAATGGGGGTCGAGGTCAGCTTTGTCAACCCGGAGGCGTCCCTGGAAGAGTTGCAGGCGGCCTTTCGACCGGAAACCCGCTGTCTGTTTGCCGAAACCATCGGGAATCCCGGCTTGAACGTCCTGGATTTTGCCAAATTCAGCGAACTGGCCAAGCGGATGAATGTCCCGTTGATCATTGATAACACCTTCGGCACTCCGTACCTGTGCAAGCCGTTGGAACTCGGAGCCCATATTGTGGTGCATTCGGCGACCAAATATATCGACGGTCATGGTACCAGTGTCGGTGGGGTGATTGTCGACGGTGGCACCTTTGACTGGAGCAGGGAGGGGAAATATCCGGAACTGACGGAGCCTGATTCCAGTTACCACGGCCTGCGCTACATGGACACCTTTGGCCCGGCGGCCTATATTGTCAAAGCTCGCGTTCAGTACATGCGTGACCTGGGAGCTACCCCCGCTCCACAAAACAGCTTCCTGTTTAATCAGGGATTAACCACCCTGCCCTTGCGCATGGAGCGTCATTGCAGCAATGCCCTGGCCCTGGCGGCCTACCTCCAGCAGCATTCAAGCGTGACCTGGGTCAACTATCCCGGGCTGAAAAGTCACCCGAGCTATGACTTAGGCCGGGAGTATCTGCCCAAAGGCTGCAGTGGTGTTCTTACCTTCGGCATCAAGGGTGGGCGAGACGCCGGTATCAAATTTATGGAGGCCTGTCGATTGATTGCTCTGGTCGTGCATGTCGGAGATGCCCGTTCCTGTGTGCTCCACCCGGCCAGCACCACCCATCGTCAACTTTCGGATGAACAACAGATCGCCTCCGGGGTGTCCCCTGACCTGATCCGTGTCTCGGTGGGGATTGAACATATCGACGATATTATTGCCGATGTGGAGCAGGCGTTGAGGGTCAGTCAAAACTGATGACGTATTAAACTGGGCGCGATGAATCGCGCCCCTACGATAATAACCCCGCATACTGGTGCCTGATGTCAGGGCGCAATTCATTGCGCCCTGTTTTTTCTCCAATATCCGTAAAATAAATCTTTCGTAGATTCCAGTTGCAGGTTCATTATCTATCTGCTATAGAATTAATATTGCTTTTCCTACTACATAGATAAACTATAAACCTCAGTACGCTGAAACAGGAGAGACCTATGCCTGATCAACCCCAGCATGCCATCGAGACGCTGCTTCTTCATGCCGGTCAGCAACCCGACCCGACCACGAAATCCCGGGCGGTGCCGATTTACCAGACCACCTCTTATACCTTTGACTCGGCAGAACACGCAGCCGATCTTTTTTCCCTTAAACAATTAGGAAATATCTATACCCGCCTGATGAACCCGACCAGCGATGTGCTGGAGCAACGCCTGGCCGCCCTTGATGGTGGGGTCGGCGCCTTGGCCCTGGCCTCCGGTTCGGCTGCCATCACCCTGGCGGTCATGAACCTGGCGATGGCCGGTGACAACATTGTATCCGGGCGCGCCCTCTACGGCGGCACCTATAATTTATTCAACCATACATTTAAACGTATGGGGATAACTGTCAAATTTGTCGATAGTTCTGATCCTGCCAACATTGCTGCAGCCATCGACGAAAAAACCAAAGCTGTTTATATTGAAGCCCTCGGCAACCCGCTGAACAATGTTGATGATTTTGACGCCATTGCGGCCATTGCCCATGAGCATGGTCTGCCGCTGATTGTTGACAATACGGTAGCCACCCCGTACCTGTTTCGCCCGATCGATCATGGCGCCGACATTGTCTGTTACTCCCTGACCAAGTTCATCGGTGGACATGGTACCAGTATCGGTGGCGCGGTGGTGGACAGCGGACGCTTTGACTGGTCGAGTGGACGCTTCCCTGAATTTACCACCCCTGACCCCAGCTATCACGGTCTGGTTTACCACGAAGCGTTAGGGAATCTCGCCTATATCCTCAAGATGCGTCTGACCCTGCTGCGCGATATGGGCCCCTGCATCTCTCCCTTCAACTCGTTCCAGATACTCCAGGGGCTGGAAACCCTGCATGTGCGGATGCCGCGCCACTGTGAAAATGCCTTGAAGCTGGCCACCTGGCTGGACAAGCATCCGCACGTTGGACAGGTCAGCTATCCTGGGTTATCCAGTCACCGCGACTACGAGCGGGCAAAACAATACCTGCCCAAAGGGCAAGGAGCGATCCTGACCTTTGAAATTAAAGCCGGGCTTGAAGCCGGCAAAAACTTCATCAACAAGGTCAAACTGGCCAGCCATCTGGCCAACATCGGTGATGCCAAGACCCTGGTCATCCACCCGGCCTCCACCACCCACTCCCAGTTGACCGCTGAGCAGCAACTATCTGCCGGGGTAACGCCGGGAATGATCCGGGTGTCGGTTGGAATGGAACACATTGATGACCTGATCGCTGATCTTGATCAGGCCTTGCAAGGCTGACCAATCGCCCTTAGCGCAATGTCAATAAAGTCATCTGTGGTCAGACCGTGGGTGAAGTTATAAGACAAAAGCAAACTTGACCATCGGCGCTCCTTTGTTTACAATATGTAAACAAAGGAGACCTTCAATGACCAAAGCAAAAGATCCGGCGATTGTTGCTCTGAAAGCCCTGATCAAAAGTCGTGGGCTGACTTACGCTGACCTGCGCCAGGAGATCGGATCAAGAGGCTATGTCTCTCTGATTCTGTCCGGTGAACGAAGCCTCACCAAAGGACACATTCAAAAACTTACTGCCAGATTTGGTATACCGCCGGTTGTTTTTTTCGATCAGCAGGCCGCCAATCTCTTCGCCGGTCGTAAAATCAAGGTACCGGTTGTCGACCTGCTTAACCCTGATGTCGAGCCCAACCCGGAAAACATGGATGCCCTGCTCTACGATGTCGCTCTAAAGGCTACCCGAAAGGCACAAAAAGCTCATAAAACCTTGATGAATAGTTTGCGCGATGCGGTCCAGAAGGCTGTTGCCTGATGCCACCCACGCACCAACCGGTCATTGTAGTCATCGCCGGGCCGAACGGTTCCGGCAAAACCTCATTAACACAAGATCTTCGTCTTCACCAGTGGGTCGCCGGTGAAGGGTGTATTTATGTTAACCCGGATGATATTGCCCAGGAAGTGTACGGGGACTGGAATTCCACCGAGGCGACGATAAAAGCAGCCAACCAGGCCGACAGGATGCGCGAACAGTGTCTTGAACAAAAAAACAGCCTGGTCTTTGAAACCGTTATGTCGGCTGCGAACAAGGTCGATTTTTTGCGCCGCGCCAAACGCGCCGGTTATTTTATTCGATTGTTTTTCGTCGGGACCAACTCTCCAACCATCAATGCCGCCAGGGTTGCCCAACGGGTGACGGAAGGTGGCCATACCGTACCGATCGAAAAGATTATCAGTCGCTACAGCAAATCTATCGTTAACTGTGCAGTCGTTGCCCGCTTCGTCGATCGCACCTACGTTTACGACAACTCCATCGACGGACAAAAAGCATCCAGGCTATTTCGTGCCGTTGATGGAAAAGTTCACAAAATTTATCAGGAAAATATTAACCAGTGGGCACAGATCGTACTCGACACCCTGGAACATGAATAAAGCTATGACAAACGCTAACCAAGCCTCCGCACCACCCTTCCATATTGTCCTGATTGAACCGGAAATTCCACCCAATACCGGCAACATCGGCCGCCTGTGCGCAGCGACCGGCAGCTGGCTCCATCTGGTCGGCCCGCTGGGGTTCTCTATCGATGCCAAGCAGGTGCGTCGCGCCGGCCTTGATTACTGGCCTCATGTTAAGCTGCGACGCTGGGATTCATTTGAACAACTCCAACAGGAGTTCCCCGAGGGCCGATTCTGGTACACCTCGAAAAAAGCGCAGAAGAACTACACACAAGTTCAGTTTACGGCGGGTGATTTTATCGTGTTCGGCAAGGAAACCATGGGGTTGCCGGAAGAGATGATCGAAGCGGTCGGCGACCAGGCGATCCGCATCCCGATCTTTTCACCGGCGGTGCGCAGTCTCAATCTGGCCAATGCGACGGCGATTATTCTGTTTGAGGCGTTGCGGCAGACGGGGAGGCTTGGGTAGTGGGTAGTGGGTAGTGGGTAGTGGGTAGTGGGGACTAGGGGTTTTTCCATTTACGATGAAGTCCGGTCAGCAATCTGCCGACCCTATCACTCAATTCGCCTACAGAATTTTCCGATGGTAAAAACCCCAACATTACAGCAATTTTCACCTGTGTATCCAATTCAGCAAGCGATCCTCGAGCGATAGAAATAAAATGAGCATATTCTTTACTACCATACCTGGCAGCCCCCTCCGCAATATTTGATGGTATAGAAATCGCTGCCCGGCGCATCTGCTGAGACAACCCAAACCGCTCTTCAATTGGAAAATGTGCAGTCATGTCGTATATAGCTTTAACCAAACGCATTGACAGCTTCCAAGCTTCCAATTTTTCATGGCCCTTTTCCATGTCCCCCCCCTGTCACTACTACCTATTCCCCATTACCCACTCCCCACCAATCAGATCATTCCAAGGAGCTTCCCACTACGCTCCATAAAACCGGCCATGCGTTCTTTGCTGATGGCCTGGTGGGAGAGCATGGCGAGGTCGTAAATCTGGTCGATCAGCATGTTGGCGGTTTCGCTGTTGTTGTCGTCAACCAGAGCCAGCACCTTGGCAATAGCCGGGCTGGCGGTGTTGACCATCAGGGTGTGGTCAGCAAACAGGTCGGGCATCTCTTTACCCTGCCCCATCATCCGGGTCATTTCCTTGAAGCGCCGCTGCTGCTCATTGAGCAGAATCATTCCCGGAACCGATTCATCTTTGAGGGTCTCAACGCGAATGTGCAAGCCCTTGATGTCGAGATGATCCTTGAAGATCTTTTCGATCTTCTCTTCCTTGGTCTGGTTATCCTCACCGGTTACAATCTTTTTGGAGGCATCGTGCTCCAGCAGATTTTCGGTGATATCAGAATCGACCCGCTCGAACTTGAGATCCTTGTTCTTCGACTCAAGAAACTGGATAAAATGATTGTCGATCATAGCATCGAGGATCAGTGCTTCTAAATCTTGCGACTTGAACAGGCGCAGGTAGGTCGCCTGGGCACCCTCATCGTTGGCGTAATACACCTTGTTTTCATGCTGTTCTTTGCCACGCTCAAGATAATCGGGCAAGGTCGTATAACGCTTTTCACCAGTTGACCGGTAGATCACCTGATCCTTGACCTTATCGTAAAATTTATCCTCACGCATCATGCCGTATTTGACAAAGGAGTGAATATCCTCCCAGATTGGCACGAAGGCATCGGGATCTTTTTTCGCCAGGTCAACAATTTTCGCGGCGACCCGACCACTGATTACTTCACGGATTTTGCGCACCTGCGGTTCATTCTGCAGGTAACTGCGCGAAACATTCAGGGGCAGATCAGGGGCGTCCAGAGCGCCCTGCAACGGGGTCAGAAACTCCGGAATCAGTTCCGGTGTGCTATCGGAAACAAACACCTGATTGCAGAACAGGTTAATGTGGCTGCGGCTGACATCAAATTCATTGGTCAGACGCGGGAAATAGAGAATCCCTTTGAGATTAAAGGGGTAATCGATATTCAGATGGATCCAGAACAGAGGATCATCGGACATGGGGTAGAGCTTGCGGTAAAACTCCTTGTATTCGTCTTCACTGATCTCGGTAGAAGCCTTGGTCCAGAGGGGGTTTTTGTCATTGACCTCCTCCCCTTCGAGACAAATAGAGACCGGCAGGAAGTTGCAGTATTTCTTGATCAGTTCGCGCACCTTGACCGGATCGAGGAACTCCTTCTCATCATCATTCAGATGCAGAATCACCTCGGTGCCGCGCTGATCCTTGCTGATTTCCTCGATGCTGTAGCTGGTGGTCCCTTCACAGATCCAGTGCACCCCTTGCGCTTCTTTCTGGTAGGACAGGGTGCGGATTTCCACGGTTTCAGCGACCATGAAGCTGGAATAAAAACCCAGCCCGAAATGACCGATAATCTGGTTTTTGTCTTCGAGGTCCTTGAACTTTTCGACAAAGTCCTCCGCTGAGGAAAACGCCACCTGGTTGATATACTTGCGCACCTCATCGGCGGTCATGCCGATGCCGTTATCGGAAACACTTAAGGTACCGGCATCCTTGTCGATATGGATAGTGACCTGGTATTCGTCGGAAAGCTGCAACCCTTCCAGCAGGTTGACATTCTGCAGCTTGTGGATAGCATCCACCGCGTTGGAAACCAGCTCACGCAGGAAGATATCTTTGTCGCTGTAGAGCCACTTTTTGATGATGGGGAAAATATTCTCGGTGTGAATGGAAATCTGACCTTCTTCTTTTTTGACTTTCTTGCTCATATTGGTTCAATCCTCCTTGAAAATTTTGATCATCATTCTGATCGAACTTATCCCATTAGTGAAGGCGGGAGCCTAACATATCCAGAATATTTTTGCTGAAAACATACACCCGGTAGGGACGATGCATGCGTCGCCCTGTCCGTCGCCCTTCCTTCACCCCGCCAACCATCTGGATCCTGCGACTACGCGCAGGATGACACACAGACGCTTGTCATTGGAGCATCACCCTGATGTCATTCTGCGCGGAGCGAAGCGTAGTCGCAGAATCTAGTTTTTTCAATTTCTAGCCCACCAAAAAATAAAAAAGAGCCACCAGCTTTGTCAAGAGGGATGACAACAACCGCGACTCCAACACTGTAAAATTTTCCGACAAAAAAGCCCCGGCATTATGCCGGGGCTTTAAGGTTGTTATGATGTGCTGCTGCTTAGATCAGCTTCTTTTACGACGATACAGGGCCAGGCCAGCGATACCGGCACCGAAGAGAAGCAGGGTTGCGGGCTCGGGGACTTCTGATCTGGCTCCATATAATTCGACGTGGGAAATCGCACCATTACCATCAGACCAAAAACCGGTTAATACGAGAGCGTCCGTTCCATCCCATTCCAAAAATGTCAAATCAAACAGATACCAAAAGGGGGAATTACGACCATCCTTAACAACCAGATAAGCTGGTGCTTCTACAATATACGGCCCTACCCAAGAGATTGTTGCTTCAGTAGGATCCGACGGAGAATTAAAATATTCTGTATTGTAGCTGCCCATGAAAGGCCCTTCTTCACCATCATCTACATTGCTCTTATAAAGAGGATTCTCAAGCCCATATTTATTGTACAAATAATCTTTAAGTCCACTATTGCTATTATCAGGAGAAATAGCGGGGTTAGGGCCCTTATCTAATTCAAGGCCGGGATAGATGCTCAAACCAAATGCCATCGGAACTACCAAAAACATCATCGCCACTAAACTAACTAAAATCTTTTTCATATCGGCCTCCTGTGCCTGGTTATTGTTTGATCAGATACATAAGCACAGCTCATGCCAAAATTTTACTATCTGTATTTACAAGAACTTACCTCGTTCTCGCCAACCGTCTACTCACAATGTAAAATTTTCCGACAGAAAAAAACCAAAATGGATAGGTATTAAGCGTCGATTTGCCAAAAGTGTAAATTTTTCCGACAAAAAAGGCCGCGACCCTTCAGGACCCGCGACCTTTTTTTAACGATTGTAAAGTTTTTCGGCAACGCTATCAGGACGCCATCGCGATGAACCCCTGAGAAAAAGCAACCAGAGCGAAAATCATTGGCACACAGACATTGGCAATAAAGTGGAGGGTCAGCCCCTGGCTACGCCCCCAGACCTTTTTCACCACTGCCAGATAATAATGTTCCTCGTCATCCAGCAGGCGGATAAGCGCAACGCCCACCACATATACAGCAAAAACACCCTTGATCAAATGAACGTCCATGACCGCCTCCACACACCCTAAGCTCGCTGTTGTACCTACCCCTGCATACCTCGATAAACATTTGCGATATAACGTTGTTATAAACATATCAAAAAGAAAATAATTATGCAAACGATGTTTTATCGTCTTTTGTTTTTTTTTCTAGCTGTAGCGATAAATGTTATTTTATCTTATTTTATAAGTATTTATTCTGCTGAACGGAGACATCTTGAGATGTAAAAACAGCACATAAGAAAAAAATACCGGGGTAAACAAATCAAAGTAAACATAAGGCAAATAGATCTCTATATTACGCTGTTCTATTGAAAACAAAGACAACAATCGTGAAGGACATATCGGGTTACGCCCTTTTGGAACGGTTCGCATTCCCCAGTCTGGAAGAATTAGCCCAAAAAAAAGTCCCGGCCGATATGGCCGGGACTTAGGTCTCGCTATGGAAGAAACAATTAACCCTAAATGCTAACCTTACGACGATACACGCCCATTCCTACCAATCCTGCACCTAAAAGCAACAGGGTTGCAGGCTCTGGGACAGCCTGGGTATTGTTAAACACAGAGTAGTGCGATAGATCTCTGTCAATATTGCCAGGAAGAAAAAAAGCACTTAGCCCACTAACAACCCAGACGTGAGAAATAGTTGCATATTTTCCCAATATGTAGTCAGCGGTCATGCCTACAAAGCCCAAACTGGCGAAGGGTTGCTCTACCTTGTAAGAGAAAATTGCTTCAGGAAGAGGATCAAGCACGTTGCTTGAACGAGTGAAAACACGAGAGAACACAGGATTCAGCGGCTCTAAATATTGAGCATCGACATCCATACTGATGAGCTGATTTACATAAGCCGTTTCATTAGCAGGACTTGCTGGATCACTGCGCTCAATGGACCCAAGATAGTAATCATCAGTGATACTCAGAGCAAATGCTCCCGATACACTGAAAATCAACAGTACCATCAAACTTAAAAAAATTCTTTTCATATAGACCTCCGGTTCATGTTGTACTTTTTAAACAGTGGTATTTTTAATTTTATTTAAATTAGCATGTGATTTATTTAGATCAACCATAGCAAAACAATAAATTTAAGTTATTGTTTTCCGATATCAGTATAGATACCTTACAATAAACGTTTCTGATGTATCAGGACTCGATATATAGTATCTAAATTCGAAACCATCATTTTTTATCATCTTATTTAAAACAAAAACCCCTATCAAGCTTTCTGCTGGTGAAAACTCCGAACCTCCTAGAAAATCCTGATTTTCTGTGAATGAAATAACTTCAGTTCCATTATAAAGTTCTGCTCTTGTGATTCTGAAGGTTAATTCCGAATCATTTGTAATGGTGGCATAAAACTGTGATCCAGTAAGATAATAAACTCCATCAGCCGATTCATATAAGGCGCTCCCATCGCCATCGATTGAAAATAATGACACGTAACTATTTTCACTGATAATGATAGTTTTTACAGGATCTGATGCTACCCCGGTAGCATCATCAAAAACGGTCAAATAGATTTCATAGACCCCATCTACGTCAGCGGTAAAGGAAGAAGTAACTTCTTCAGGGGTTAATAAAACAGCGCTGCTGTTGGCGGGCAAATTCATGTCCCAGCTGTAGGTCAGTAGTCCGCCGACTGGGCTGGTGGTGCTGCTGCTTGCGTCAAGCTGAACGATTTGCCCCGTTTCAACATACTGATCTGGTCCTGGATTTGCGGTTGGGACGATGGATACAAAATCAGTTGCAGGAACACTGGGATCACTGGAACTGCCACCGCCCCCACCGCCCCCACCACCACCGCAGGCCACAAGAGCCAACAGACTGACAACCAGAGCTGAACACCTCAAAATCTGCCGAATGAATTTTTTCCACTGTAGCGGCATCATCAAAACCTCCCTAAATATAAAAGCCAAACCATTCCGCGAGATATATCAACACTCCATATGCGCAACGAACATGCCACCGCGGATGACACCCCGAGAGACATGCTATCTACATGATTGTATTGATTAAATTGAGAACTGCGGGGGGAGGGCTCAGTAAAATCCAGCAAAGATACCCATCATATTTGGCTTTTCTGCTGCATATGATGGGTCAATGGTCCGCTTCATCTGAGCATTGGGAACAAAAAACAACGACGCACAAAAAAAAGGGCCGACCGTAGCAGCCGAACCCTTTATTCTTATATCGGAAATTAGGTAGTGGGAGCTACCCACTACCCACTACCTAATTCTCCGTCAAAAAGATCTTCTCGTAAAGGTCTTCCAGCGTCCGCAGGTGGCGGGTTTCATCAGCCATCAGGCGCTTGAACAGGTCCATCATTGGCGCGCCTTCGCAGCCGGCGATCAGAGCCTTATAAAACTTGACCGCCTGCTTTTCCAGGTGAATGGCATAGGCCAGTGATTCACGGGCATCAGCGTCAGGGGCAATCTCCTTCTGCTGATATACATAATCAAGGTTCATGCTTGATAATGGTTCGGTCATGATTGAAGCGTTCTTATCATGCCCTTCAAGCAGGGCATTCTCGATCAAGTTTTTATGACCGAGTTCCTCCTTGGCGGCGTCCCGCAGAATCGCTTTTGCCTGACGATCCTTGACAATTCTGACGGCATGCAGCAGATTACGAAAGGCTCGCTCTTCCATCACAATGGATTTTTCCAGCGCTACTTCCAGGGTGTAACACACATTTTTTTCAACGCCGGCCTCTTCAACAAAATCTGACATTTACTCCCTCCCTTCAAGGTATGGTTTAATAAATCACAATGTAGCCATGTTTGGTTGCAATGGCTGAAATCTCCAACACATCCTGAATGTCATACTCGGCACCATCGAGAACAAAGCGGTACCCGCCCTCGGGTTTTTCCTTGGCCAGACTGATCAAATATTCAAAGCTTGCTGTTTTGATCGTTTCCATGTTGTCTCACTTATAGCAACCAGCACCCGCTAACCCATACTCCATCCGGCACAGCATATCATATTTAAATCAATGGGTATGGCGGTTACTCGCCAATAATTTTCACCAGCACCCGCTTACGTCGCCTGCCGTCAAACTCCCCATAGAAGATCTGTTCCCAGGGACCAAAATCGAGCCGGCCATCGGTAATGGCAACCACGACTTCACGCCCCATGATGGTTCTCTTGAGATGGGCATCACCATTATCCTCGCCGGTATCATTATGACGATAGCGACTGATCGGCGCATGGGGAGCTAACCCCTCCAGCCACTCTTCGAAATCCTGATGCAGTCCCGCTTCATGGTCATTGATAAACACACTGGAGGTAATGTGCATGGCGTTGCACAGTAACAGTCCCTCGTTAATTCGACTCTGTTCAATACAATCAACAACCTCAGCGGTAATATTGACAAAAGCACGACGGGTGGGAATTTCAAAAACCAGTTCTTTGCGATAGGTTTTCATGTCGCCTCCTGCCTCGATGGTCCCGCTATCATAGCGGAAGATGAGGCTGCATTGACTAAATCGATCAGCTTGGGTATAAAGTCCTTCTGTTTTTTCCCACGATGGCCAAGAAACGTTACCGTTTCATCGTGTTTATCTGGGGCTGTGTCTTGGCAATATTGCAGAGATAGCCGAACCAGCACCACTTAAAAAGGACAGCTATGTTGAAAACACCAAGCCTGCTCTTCATTACCCTGCTGCTGGGGCTGTTGCTGGCAAGTTGCCGCGACAACACCGAACCGGTTGCACAGAGAACGGAAGCGATCGAAACGAGCGTGCCATCATATCAGGGGCTGCAAGAAACATTCAAGCTTTACAACTATCAACTTGATCAGATTGATGATGGCGTACCGCCACTGATCGTCGATAGCATGCCGATAGACTTAAACCGCATCCCGGAGACAAAAACACGCAAACAGTTCTTTTTTAAAATCATGCTGCCACTGATCCTGCTGGTCAATGAAGAAATTCTTGCTGAGCGCGAGCAGTTGTTAGCCATTCAACAGCTATATGACGCAACCGGAGCTCTTGATCAGGAGCAGACAACCGTTCTACTCGCCCTCGCCGACCGTTATAAAGTCAATCTGGAAGCGGAGGGCATTGACCAGGCGATTGAGATTCTATTGCGCCGCGCGAACATCATTCCGGTCGAACTTGCCCTGGCTCAAGCCGCCAACGAATCGGCCTGGGGGACCTCCCGTTTCAGCCTGGCGGCCAACAACCTGTTTGGTCAATGGACCTTTATTCCCGGACAGGGAATTGTCCCTGAGGGACGCCCGGAAGGGGAGATTTATGAGGTACGCAAATTCCCCAATCTGTATGAGTCCGTTCGATCCTACGCCAACAACCTGAACACCCACCACGCCTATCAAAGCTTTCGCTACTTGCGAGCAGATCAAAACAGTGAAACGCATCCTGACGGACTGGTGTTAGCCGAGGGGCTGGTGAACTATTCCATTCGCGGTGAAGAATACATTCGTGAAATTCAAGCGATGATCCGCCAAAACAATCTGCAACGCTTGAGTAACGTCAACCTGCGCAAAGAGGAATAGCCCGAAATATCCTTGCTGGTCCACGCAATAACCTTGGCTATTTTCTTTGATTTCGTTCGTTATTTCCGTGTTTTTAGGTGGACACCTGTCTTATCTATGCGGTGGATTGTCGGCGTTGATCCAGAGCTGACTGAACCATTGCCATCCCCCTTCCGGTGCCTGCCGCGTCAAGGTGTATTTGTTACGTCTTCCCTTTAATGGCCCATCTGCCGTGATCTGATACCAACCGGGACCGCGCTCCTGATTGACCGTGACACTACAGCGGTTCCCCCCTTGGGCAAAGCAGTTAAATTGACTGGCACTGCCGGCAATATCGGGCAGGGACAAATCCAGTACCGGCGCAGTGTCGGGAGCGAAAATAACCGGATTGACGGGGTGCTGTTCAGCGACCACCAGCGCTTTCATTGCCACCTTCGACTTGAAATCAGCGAGGGTCGCGAATGGACCGCCCATGGGAAAGCGCGGCAAGGTAAAAGGATCATGCTGCTGGTGAATCACTCCGGATTGCTGGCCGTAGGCAGCAATAAAGCCGAGCTCCTTTACAATATCAATAATTTCTGCTGAATATTCACCATAGGTGTAGGCGAAGATATTCGGAGCAAAACCAAGCTCACGTTCGAAGGCTTGCTGCGCTGATAATATGTCGTCATAAATACGCCGGCGCCACTGGGCATCGGTTTCCCCCGCCATTTTTTCCACCAGATACGCATGGCTGGCGGTATGATTGCCGATCTCGACCCCCTGTGCTGCCACTTCACGAATCTGATCCCACGACATATAACCCGGGGTTCCGACCGCATCGGTGTTGACAAACAGGGAAACCGGAACCGCGAATTGACGGACAATCGGCATGCCGGCCTGATAAAAAGACAGATAGGCATCATCAACGGTGATCATGGCTGCATGGTCAGGCAACGCCTCACCGCGGGCAATCCGTTCGGAAATCTCCTGGGTAGAGACCACAGGAATATGACGCTCCCGCAGATGCTCCAGTTGTTCGGTGAAGATGGAACCGGCAATGTTGGTCGAGGGGTAACGATCGTCATCAAAACGATGATAGATAAATGAATTGACCTGACCGGCACTAAGTACAACCGGAATCAGCAGACAAAAGACGACAAAGATCATGACTAAACGGACCAATAGTTACTCCTTTTCATTGGTTGCTTCGGTTTGCGCTGCCCGCACCTTGTTGCGCAGATAACGGCGGATACTGTTGCGCGCTCGCGGGGTTATCGCCCACTCCAGCCACTTGGGCAACACTTCAGGTTCCTGCGACGTTTCAACCATCACCTGATCGCCATCCAGCAGTCGGGTTTTCAGCTGGCGGATGCGTCCGTTAATGTGGCCACGACGGGCATGAAGGCCCACTGAATCGTGAATATCGAAAGCAAAATCCAGCACGCTGCTGCCTTCCGGCAACTTACGCACCTCCCCTTGCGGGGTATAAACCTGGATCGTTGCCGACGCCAGTTTCAGAGATTCGGTGTCAAAGGCTGATTCACCATCCATCAAGGATTTCATCAAGGCCCGGAAGTTATCGTGACGGAAACGGAAGCCGGGCGCCAGCACCCCGGCCTGATTAAAACGCGCCAGTTTGCGCGTAGTAATTTCAACGCGCATGCGCTGCTCTTCAGCCTGGACCGTGGTTTTGATGGCCAGATAACCATGCTGTGAGGTCTGATTCAAATGGTCCCGCAGCTTGCCGGGAATCGGAGGAAACAGACTGTGCAAAAGGCCGAGGAACAGATAGGCATCCATCATCCGGTCGACGTGTACTTCCAGGGTAAACAGGGCACCAAAGCCTCGCCCCATCTCCTGTGCTGCAGGGACGGTAAAGGGGCGCCAGCGGTCCTTTACCACCACCGATAATTTCTGTTTTTCGCAGGCGACATGAATCTTGCCACGAATCTGGCGTAAATAGCCTGCAGCATCTTCCTGCAGCTGAGCAATCACCTGCTGATAGCGTTTGGCGCGCTTGGGGTAAAGCAGCGAATGTGACAGGGATTCCAGCTCATTGGCGACATAACCCATGCCCAGATGGCGCGCCAGAGGGACATAAACACTTCGGGTTTCCTCAGCAATCAACTTTTGCTTTTGCAGAGGTAATGCGTCAATCGTTTGCAGATTATCGATACGATCCCAGAATTTCAGGCACAACACCCGAATGTCGCTGATGGCTACCAGCAGGGTTTTTTTGTAGGTTTCTTTTTTTAAATCGTCACGCCCCATTAATTCGGAGGTGACCTTGGTCAAACCATCGACCAGATGAGCTACCTCGTCGCCATATTTGGTCCGCACCTGCTCCAGGGTGACCGGCGTATCCTCCACCACGTCATGGAGCAGCGCCGCGATAATCGACGAGAAGTCCATCCAATGCCGGGCCGCCAGATGAGAAACTCGTAACGGGTGAAAAATGTAAGGTTCGCCCGATTTGCGCACCTGTCCGCGATGGGATTCCCGGGCGTCGCTAAGAGCCATCTCAAGGCGCGCAATTTCGCTATCTAGAACATCTTCGGTCAGCTCGGCGCCATAGTGGGTGACCAGCAGTTCCATAATGTCATGCATCAAGCGTTGTTCTGTTTTTTCATCAACCATGATCATCATATTTTACCAACTTCATGTAGTTTCCGGCTGGAAACTTAGATTATGTTCATCCAGAAGGGTATGGATGGACACAACTTAACCGGGAGGCCAGGTCAGCTGCCGTTGACCAAGAAGGTGAAAATGCACATGCCAGACGGTTTGACCACCGGCCTGATTACAGTTGTTGACAATGCGGAAACCCTCATCGGCAAACCCTAGATCCGTTGCCATTTTTGCGGCAACCTGAAAAACATGCCCCACCAGCGCGTTATCGTCCGGGGTCAGATCGAGGGTAGTTGGAATGTGCTTGCGTGGAATCAGGAGCAGATGGGTCGGAGCCTGAGGGTTGATATCTTCAAACACCACAACAAGATCATCCTGATAACGGACAGTTGCCGGTATATCCCCGGCAGCAATTTTACAGAACAGACAATCAGACGACATGGATCACCTCTATTCTGACAATAGTGTTTTGTGATTATTCAGCTGCTGCCCTTGGTGCAGGACCGTTGGATCCTGTGGCAAGGGTTTTTGTCGCCATGGACGGCGACAACAAGCGGTCATGGATGACCCAACGGGAAACAATCGCGTCCCTTGACAGAGAATTCAAAGGCCCGGTGCTGAACAGATACAATTTTTTAAGATATTCTTTCAAACACGGCATTTTAGCAAAAACCGGCGACAACAGCTAATCATTTGACATTGCCGCATTGGCTACAGTTGCATTTTTTTTTGCAGGTGGATAAGAAATTCCTTATTCCCTTTTGACCCAAGCACCGGGCTCTCAATAATTCCTTTGACGCAGCAACCTAAATCAAGCGCGAGCAACCGGATGCGCTCCACCACCTGGTCGTGGAGTGCGCCATCCCGGACAATCCCTCCCTTACCCACCTGCCCTTTACCCACCTCAAACTGGGGTTTGATCAGGGCGATAATGTCAGCTTCAGGGCTCAACAGGCTCAAGGTGCAGGGCAAGACCTTTGAAAGCGAAATAAAAGACGCGTCGATGACCGCCAGTTCGGGGATATCTGCCAACTGTTCTGGTTGCAGGTGCCTGATGTTGCAACGTTCCAGGTTGATCACCCGGGGGTCATCACGTAATTGCCAGGCCAGTTGATTATAACCCACATCGACAGCATAGACCTTGACGGCACCCTGCTGCAGCAGACAATCGGTAAAGCCGCCGGTGGACGCACCGACGTCCAGGGCGATACGACCACCCACCTGAAGGTCAAAAGCGGCAAGGGCACCAGCGAGTTTCAGGCCGCCACGGGAGACATAAGGGATATCACCGGTTTTCAAGCGGATATCAGCCTGCGAATCAATCTGCTGGCCGGCCTTGTCGACCCGGTGATCATCAACCACAACCTGACCGGCAAGAATTAACGCGCGAGCACGTTCGCGCGATGCAGCCAAACCACGCTCTACGAGCATCACATCGAGACGCTTTTTCATAACAGGATCCGCAACCAACCGGACAAAAAAAGGGAAGCATATTGCTTCCCCCATTTCCTTGACATTGGTGGCGATAATTTAACCAATGAAAAACTCGCGGTTTTCATTAAAAACTTCGTCAATTTCCTCAAGCACACCCTCGACCTGTTCAGCCGTAAGATTGAGCGCTATAGCACCAGGACATTGCGCCACGTCAAGATCTTCCAATGGCTGGCGACGACCAATGCCAAGCTTCATACAGACAAAACCGGCCAGGTTGACGGTTGCCGCCAGGCGCAGCATCTGCTCTGCATCTTCTTCCTCATCCGGCGAGATAGCCAGATCCTTATGATGCAGTGCGGTCATCACCAACGAGCGGTTAAAATTCCACTTGTGCAAAACTGCCGCACCAACCACCTCGTGGGCATAAGGAAAAAAACGGGCTTCAACTTCCGAGGGGGACATCTCCTCAGTGTAAGCCGCCTCAACCAGAGCACGGTATTTATCCGGCTCACTGTAATTCATCACTATTTTTCCCAGGTGGCGAAACAGCCCGGCCAGAAAGGCTTCTTCCGGATCGGCGGAAGAAAACTTGCGCGCGATGATACGACTGCCGATAGCACAGCCCATGGCATCTTCCCACAACAGCTTTTCCAGCAACCCGTAGGATTTGCTGATTCCTTCGAGGCTGGCAGCCAGGACCAGACTGCGCAAGGTTTTTTCACCAACGATGGCAATGGCGTGATCGATCGTTTTGATCTGACGCTTCATACTGTAAAAGGCTGAGTTGGCAACCTTAAGCAGACGCGCAGACACTGCCGGATCACTGGAGATGGCTTCACCTAGTTTACTATAGTTGACATTTGGATCGCCCAAAAGCTCCAGAACCTTGTTGGCAACCGCCGGCATTGGTGGTAAATCACGGACCGATCGGACGACGGTCTGGAAATCTGTATTCATCTTCCTCTCCTTAAGCCTGACACTGACAAGGGCGTCATCCTAGCAGAAGTCATGCAAAGATGCATCGCTTTTAATCTAATCATCAATCCAAAAAAAGATCGGGGCACAGGGGCTGGTCAGCAGCAACCGCATAGGTACTAAAATCGCTGATACCTTCTTCACCCAATACCTCTTCGTCAATA
The DNA here is from genome assembly GCF_014773365.1 of Pelovirga terrestris. Classification (GTDB taxonomy): domain Bacteria; phylum Desulfobacterota; class Desulfuromonadia; order Desulfuromonadales; family Geopsychrobacteraceae; genus Pelovirga; species Pelovirga terrestris. Next base: position 188,502 of record NZ_JACWUN010000002.1, on the reverse strand, counting down.
AAAAAGCGACCACTGGCATGGCTACTGTCACGTGTGAGCAGATACCAGGCGGCATCGGCCATGATCTCCGGAGTACGACAATTTTCAGGTTTGACCATACCACCCAACATGGCCAGAGCGGCGGTGGCGATGACGGTCCTGGGCCATAAGGCATTGACAGCCACGCCCTGTTCGCCATATTCGGCGGCAAGGCCAATAACCGCGAGGCTCATTGCGTACTTGGACATGGTGTAACCGGGGTGATGTTTAAACCAACGGGGATCAAGGTTCAAAGGAGGTGAAAATGACAGGATATGAGGATTATGTGACTTGAGCAGGTGCGGCAGGCAATAGCTGGCCGCCAGATAAGAGCCGCGCACATTAACCTGATGCATCAGGTCAAACCGCTTGACCGGCGTCTGTTGTACGCCGGCCAGAAAGATGGCGCTGGCATTGTTGATCAGGATGTCGATGCCGCCAAAGGTCTCAACGGCTTTTGCCACCGCAGCCTGCAGCTGGTGTTCATCACGGATATCAACAGCCAGCGGAAGAGCCTGGCCACCGGCTGCGACAATCTGTTCTGCAGCGGTATAGATTGTGCCGGGCAGCTCAGGATGAGCTTCTGTTGTTTTGGCCGCCACAACAATGTTAGCTCCATCGGCTGCCGCTTTAAGTGCCACCGCCAGGCCAATGCCACGACTGGCACCGGTAATAAAGAGTGTTTTTCCAGCCAGACTACGTACCATTTTTCCACTCCCCACTCCCCGCTCCCTATTCCCCATAAACCGGCTGATAACCGAATTGCCGACAGAACAGCGTCACCACCTGCTCTTTGATTTGCTGCATATCAACCGGCTTGCCGGTTTCCCGGACCAGGGAGGTCACCTGTTCGTCAGGCACCCCACAGGGCACAATGAGGTCAAAGGTTGAGAGATCATTATTGAGATTCAGGGCGATACCGTGACAGCTCACCCAACGCTTCAGGGCAATACCAAAGCTGCAGATTTTGCGTCCCTTAACCCAGACCCCCGGATTGCCCGGTCGCAACTCCCCAACCACAGCATACTGGGCGAGCAGGTCGACAACAACCTGAAGAACGCCGGAGGTAAAGTGACGCAGATCCCTGACCGGCAGCTCCACCACCGGATAGACCACCAGCTGGCCGGGCTCGTGAGCAGTGGCCAGACCTCCACGATTGATCCGCTGGAGCATAACACCACGATCAGCAAAAGTCTCTTCAGCACAGCGCAAGTCAGATTCGCCGCCACGCCGACCGAGGGTGACGGTGGCTGGATGTTCAGTCAGCACCAGGGTGTTGGTACCACAACCGGACAACAGCCCCTGCACCATGTCCTGTTGTCGGACGCAGGCCTGCTCATAAACAAGTACGCCCCAATCCTGAATCTGCAGCAAAGGGGCGCTAGTAGCAGTGGTTGCAGCCATATCGTTCACATCATTTTTTTCGTTGTTGTCCCAACCCGTAATAACGCCCACGCAATGTGCTGCGAACCGGTTCTTCACCAAGCACTACCCAGCTGTTGTTACGCTCAATCCGCTCGATGTCACTCATCAGAATCATTTCATCGAGGGTTTCAGAGGGAACCAGGTCGATGCGACCATCTTTATAACGTACCCGGATTAACATACTTGATTTTTTCTCCATTGTAAAAGTCGCACAAATGATTCCAGCCGGCAGCAGCAGTAAAAACCACCTGTCTGCATAAAATCTACGTATCGAGCAACGCATCAATCTCTTCAAAATTTAATCTTTTCTCGGCCAACTCAGTCAATAACTTTAGTTTATGGGTGTCTTCCACGGTCAATTTGGAAACATCATCACTGATCATTTCAAACACCTTTGATGAGGTGCGCTTGGCAATCATGTAAGGGATACCACTGCTGTTGATGATTTTCATGGTGATATGACTGATCTCACTCGATCCCGGGATCACCACGCCGGCAATCCTGGGGCGAAATTCATCAAGATGGTAGAGGTTGGACAGGGTCACCAACAATTCATCACGACTGCTATTGACGATAACCAGGGTAGAATCACGCAACAATTCAACCACCCGCTGGGCCGAGGCAGCACCAATCTGAACGTGATGGATAATGCGCTGGGACTGGTCGTAGTTGGCTTTTAGTTCAACCCCAAGCACCCCGGCGATACGACGCATGGTCGGATTGGCGAGAATCGGCTGATAATTAAAACCGCCCAGCACCGTGATATCTTCATCGGCAAAGGCCATATCGAGATATTTCAGGGTCTGTTCACGCTTCTCCGGGATAATCTTGTTAATCAGAATGGCCTTGACCCGTGCCTGTTCCTTTTGAAAAAGTGCTATGTTTACCTGGGCGCTATCAATAACATTCCCTAGTCCACCCCCGGTAACCAATAAAACCGTTGCTCCGGTCATTTTGGCAATATGAGCATTGTTGCACCCCAGAACGGTACCGACCCCGGTATGACCTGCGCCTTCGATAATCAGAAAGTCGTTTTTTTCGTCCAATTCTTTTATCGCCCCGAACACCTGATTGCGAATCTGCTCCCGGGTCAGTTCCCCATCAATGACCCGGCGCGTATCCCCGTCTTGCAAAACAAAGGGGGACATCAGATGCAGGTCATTCTCGAGACCGAAGTACCGCGCCATCAACACGGCATCCTTATCCGCAAGCTGCCCCTGAAATTCAACCGGTTTAGGGCCGATCGGTTTAATAAACCCAACTTTTTTGTATTTACGCAACGCCATGTGCATCAATGATACACTGGTGGTGGTTTTACCACTGTTCATGCCGGTTGCGGCTACAAATATTTTGCGCGCCATGATCCATCTCCTTGAAAGCTGATGCTGGCTACCGTATAAAATATATTGACATAAAAGTCACGCAAAGTTCAGCGTTCTGATCGGATTTAATCTCATTATTCCAAAACACCATCAACCAACCTTGGAGACGGCATGAGCAGCCAGCAGATCAACTTCACCAATCCTGATAGTGGCCACCAACTCGCGGGTATCCTTGACGTGCCTGAGAAGGCTAAGCCGCGCGGCTGGGCTCTGTTTGCCCACTGCTTCACCTGTGGTAAGAGCCTTAAATCAACCCGCCATATCAGTCGCGCCCTGACCGCTAAAAATATCGGGGTGCTACGTTTCGACTTTACCGGCCTGGGTGACAGTCAGGGAGATTTTTCCTCATCCCATCTATCCTCAAATATTGGTGATCTGGTAGCTGCTGCTACCTGGCTCAAGCAGAACACCGCAGGACCGGATATTCTGATTGGCCACTCCTTCGGCGGCGCCGCTGTTCTGCAGGCGACCCGTCTGATGGCATCCGTACGCGCGGTGGTGACCATCGCTGCTCCTTTTGATCCACAGCATGTGACCCACCTGCTGGCTCACGCGCTCGAGGAGATCAAGGAACGGGGTTCAGCCACGGTTGACATAGCCGGACGCAGCTTTACCATTGGCAGGGAGTTCGTTGCGGATCTGGCAACCCATAAATCGGAAGAGAGGATTAAAAAACTTGGACGACCGCTACTGGTATTGCATTCGCCCAGCGACCCGGTGGTCAATATCGATAATGCCCGGCTGATTTATCAGGCAGCCAGACACCCTAAGTCCTTTATCAGTCTCGACAATACTGATCACTTGCTGTCAAAAGAAGCCGACGCACACTATGTTGGCGAGCTGATTGCCTGTTGGGCCGGACGCTATCTGCCCGCTGAGAACTGACACAGTGCGGCAGCGTTAACCGGCAGACTGGTGCCGTTCTTCCAGCTTGACCAGTTTGCGAATCCGGGTGGCCATATGCTCTGCGTTGAGACCAAGGCTGTCATAGAGTTGCGCCTGCGAACCCTGCTCAATAAAGCGATCGGGAATACCGATGCGTATTACCGGAACTTGCAGTCCGACATCACTGAACATCTCCAGCACCGCTGAGCCAAAGCCCCCCTGTAGCACGTTTTCTTCCACTGTCATGACAAAGGGAGCGTTTTCAGCAAGGGCAATCATCCGGTCACGATCCAAAGGTTTGATAAAGCGCGCATCCAGAACACCCAGGTCAATCCCTTCGGTTGCCAGTTGCTCCGCGGCAGCCAGGGCTTGCTGGACCATGCTGCCAATAGCAATCAACAAGCCATCTGGACCTTCTCGCAACAATTCCGATTGACCAATAGCTACCGGTTCAATTTCCTCCGGCAACAAAGTTCCCGTCCCCTTGCCCCGCGGATAGCGATAAGCAAAAGGTCCATCAACGCTCAGGGCGGTTTTCATCAACCGCTGCAATTGGTATTCATCCCGCGGTGCGGCCACGATCAGGTTGGGAATGGAGCGCAAAAAAGACAGATCAAAAGCACCATGATGGGTCGGACCATCGGCCCCGACCAGACCACCACGGTCAAGCGCCAGGGTAACCGGCAGATTCTGCAGACAGACATCGTGCAACACCTGATCAAAAGCCCGTTGCATAAAAGTGGAATAGATAGCAACGACCGGGCGCAATCCACGGGCAGCCAGGCCGGCGGCGAAGGTCACTGCGTGCTGTTCGGCAATACCGACATCGTAAAAGCGTTGCGGGTACGTTTGTGAAAACGGCTTCAAGCCGGTTCCTTCTGCCATCGCTGCGGTAATTGCGACAATCCGTTGATCAGTGGCGGCAAGATCAACCAGGGTTCGACCAAAAACTTCGGTGTAGGATGGCGGTGTTGCGGCAGCAGGTGCCGGCACCTCTCCGGTTTGCGGATCAAAGGGACCGATTCCGTGAAATTTGGCCGGGTTTTTTTCTGCCGGCTCATAGCCCTTCCCTTTTTTGGTCAATATGTGCAGCAGAACCGGCCCCTTAATCTGGGCAGCGTTCTTCAGGGTTTCCATCAGATCTTCGAGATTGTGACCGTCAAGAGGACCAAAATAATCAAAACCGAAGCCCTCAAACAACATGCCCGGGGTCATGAAGCTTTTCAGCGACTCCTCTGCGCGCTTGGCGATACCGACCAGATCACGACCAATTCCGGGGATATAATTCAGCAGGGTTTCCGTTTCTTTTTTAAACCGGATAAAGGTATCAGACGTCATCTTACGACTCATGAACGACGAAAGGGCGCCGACGTTGCGTGAAATCGACATCTCATTATCGTTAAGGATAACGACCATTTTCTGTTTCAGATGACCGGCATGGTTAAGAGCCTCAAACGCCATACCAGCGGTCAGAGAACCATCACCGATGACGGCGACAATCCGATCATCAGCACCGAGAATATCCCCGGCCACGGCCATCCCCAGCGCCGCTGAGACGGAGGTGCTGGAGTGCCCAACATCAAAAACATCGTGCACGCTTTCTTTGCGTTTCGGGAAGCCGCTTAGACCCTGCCACTGGCGCAAGGTCGGGAACTGCTCCTGGCGGCCGGTCAGCAGCTTGTGGGCATAAGCCTGGTGCCCCACATCCCAGAGGATTTTATCCGCCGGGGAGCTAAAAACCCGGTGCAGAGCAATGGTTAACTCAACCACGCCCAGCGAACTACCCAGATGACCACCATTGGCGGCCACCGTTGTGACAATCTGTTCACGCAGTTCGCGAGCTAATTGGGGCAGTTGCTTTTTATCGAGAGCTTTGAGCTGCTCCGGCGATTGGATCTGCGGCAATAGCCTTTCCATTTGTTCTCCTTGTCAACCGGATTCAACCGGCACCTTACTCACATCGGGTACGGTCACGTGATCAGTATGAACGCTCGATGACATAACGCGCAATAGCTCGCAGCGGCTGTGCTTCCAGACCGAAAACCTGCAAGGCGTTGATCGCCACCTCATTCAGTTCCCGCGCGCGCTCCCGGGCCTGGTTAAGGCCGAGAAGAGCTGGATAGGTTGCTTTGCCGCGTTGCAGGTCGCTGCCGCTGGGTTTGCCCAATTCTTCCGTTTTTGCCGTCACGTCGAGGATGTCATCAGCGATCTGAAATGCCAACCCGACGGCCGCAGCGTAGCGCTGCAGAGCGTCTCGCTGCTCGGGCTGTGATCCACCAATAATACCACCAATGTCGATTGCTGCCTTGATCAGCGCCCCGGTCTTGTGGGTATGGATATATTCCAGTGTCGGTAGATCAATGGGACGTCCTTCAACCTCCATATCAACCATCTGACCGCCCACCATACCACGGGTACCGGCGTGGGTTGCCAGCAGGTTGATGATGGTCAGGCGATCAGCTGCGGATACTCCCGGCAACAGATCACTACGACTGAGCAAGACAAAGGCTTCAGTCAACAAACCGTCACCGGCCAGAATAGCGGTCGCTTCGCCATAGACCTTATGGTTGGTCGGGCGACCACGCCGTAAATCGTCATTATCCATAGCCGGCAGATCGTCATGAATCAACGAATAGGCATGAATCATTTCGACCGCACACGCCGCCGGCAGAGCGTGGCGGCCATCACCTCCCACCGCTTCACATGCCGCCAGCATTAACACCGGACGAATGCGTTTACCGCCACCTAACACCGAATAGCGCATGGCTTGATGAAGGCGGTCCGGACGGATGGTAGCAGCCGGCATGAAACAGTCTAAAGCTTCTTCAATCAGCGCCAATTGACGACCTAAATAGGCCTGCAATTCGCTGCCATTATTGTCCATCGACAAGCTCCCGCTGTTCACTGCCATCGCTCTGTTGCAGCAATTGTTCGACTTTAAGCTCAACGGCACGCAAGGACTCGCGGCAATAGTCGGCTTCTTTGACCCCGGAGCTGAAGACCGTAAGGGCTTTCTCCAGCGACAGCTCACCTGACTCCAGCTGTTCAACCGCCTGTTCAAGTCGCTGCAGTGCTGCCTCAAATCCGTTTTTCTTTGACATAAGTACTGTCCCTTAAATTTTGGTAACTACTCAGCTCTGTCCTTGCGCCGGATCGGGGATCCTGGGGCAAGGGTGGTTGTCGCCATGGATGGCGACAACCAGCGGTCATGGATGACGAAAAGCGTCCCTTGACATAGGATCCGAAGATCCGGCGCAAGGTCAGATACGAATGTTGTTTTGCTGATTATCTACACCCCGATGACTACAGGTCAAGAGTGGGATCCACATCTTCTTCATCTGACCCGGTCACCGCTGTCACTTGTACCTGTATTTGCCCTTGCGCCAGGATAACGCGCAGGTCATCTCGGCTTTGAACCTGACGGCTCGACACAACCACCTGGTTGTCGTGCAGGACGATTGCATAACCACGGTTAAGCACTGCCGTCGGCGAAAGAGCCGTTAATCGTCCGGCAAGCTGATTGAGACGATGATGGTGCTCCTGACATCCATGCCGCATCCCCTGGACCAGGCGTGACAGCAGCTGGGCCACCTGCTGTTGCTGCTGCCGCAACGGCTCGGTCGGAGATTTCAGCCGTTTTTTCAGACCATCCAGGCGGCTGTTCAGCAGGTTGAGCTGCCAGCGCATCTGCCGTCCGAGGCGCAGCATTAACTGATCAAGGTGCCGCTCCAGCTCCAGACGATTCTGGACAACCAGTTCAGCGGCGGAACTGGGTGTCGGGGCCCGCAGATCCGCTACGAGATCAGCAATCGTCACATCGGTTTCATGGCCAACCGCAGAGATCACCGGAACCTCTGAAGCAGCAATGGCGCGCGCGACAACCTCTTCATTGAAGGCCCACAAATCTTCTTTCGATCCGCCACCACGCCCGACAATCATGACATTGACATCCTTGTGACGGTTGAGGTCGGCGATGCCTGCAGCAATTTCCGCTGCCGCACCAACACCCTGAACCCGCACCGGACGTAGTAATACGGTCACCCCGACCGCCCGGCGCCGCAGAATCTGCAGAATATCCTGAAATGCTGCCCCGCTGGCTGAGGTGACCACGCCAATGGTTTGCGGAAAAGCGGGCAGGGGCTTCTTTTTCTCGCGCGCAAACAGCCCCTCCCTATCAAGCCGCTGCCGCACCTCTTCAAATGCCTGCTGTAGACTCCCTACCCCTTCAGGATTCATTTCTTCAACAATCAGCTGCAGATCGCCCCGTTGCGCATATACAGATACCCGGCCGCGACAGATAACACCCTCTCCGTCCTGCGGTAGAAAGTTCAACAGACGCGCCTGACTGCGAAACATGGCGCAACGGATCTGGGCAGATGAATCCTTGAGGGTAAAATAGAGATGACCGGAGGTTGGGCGTGAAACATTGCTCAATTCCCCCTGAACCAGAACGTCGACAAAGTTGTCCTCAACCAGTTCCTGAAGCGCTCCGACCAGTTCGGTAACCTTCACCACCGCCGGATTGTAATGTTCACTGTTCACAAGAGATTCCATGTTTTATGCCAAAAACTAACATCACCGTTGTATCAATTGTTGTAACGTTTCACCAATCGCGATGCCGGGACAAAATCAATGGGTTGAGACAGCAACCAATCCTTTTCCAGCCGCAGAGCCTCAAGGGTTTCCGGATACGGATGAGCAATGGCGATGACCTCAGGCTGCTTCTTTGCCAGTTGTACCATTTTGCGTAACTGGCGGCGGATATAGTCTACATTTTCTTCATTATCGAGAAAAATATCACGGGCGGCGGTTTTTAATCCCATCCGTCGCGCTTCAGCAAAAGCGACCGAACTACTGATAGTAACACTGTCAACAAAAAACAGATCCTGACGTTTCAGTTCGTCCAGCACAATCTGCATCGGCTCGGCATATTCGGTAAAACGCGAACCCATGTGGTTGTTCATGCCGACTGCGCCCGGCACCTGGTCACGGTAGTGTTGCATCCAGCGGCGGATGTCAACTTCCGAATGCTGCAGCAACAGGGCATCAGCACCCGGATTGGTCTGTGGATAACTCCGCGGTTCCATGGGAACATGGATCAAGTATTCGCGGCCGGCTTTACGCAGCAGCTCAGCCGAAGCTCCGGCCCTGTCACTACCCGGCAGGATCGACGGAGTGAGGGGCAACCCCAGATCAAGAAACTGGCGCAAGGTAGTTAATGACGGACCAAGATCATCAATAATAATGGCAATCCGTGAACGTTGAGCACGATCTACCGGAGCCGGAGGCTCAAAAATCAGTGTGAGCCGGGGCTCCCCTTCCCAGTACAACTGGATAACCCCTTGCGGCTCAGCAATGTCCAGACGCGCCGGAGCACGGGTTTGCTCAATATGCTGTGCCAGTTCCGACAAGCGCCCAGGATGAGGAAAACTGCCGAAAATTTCACGCGTATCAACACCATCCGCAGCCGAAACCCGACGCCAGCCTTGTGATTGTGGACCACTGATTAATTGCAGATCAACCAGCCGGTAAACATCGTCATAAACATACTGGCGGGTCGGTTGATATTCTCTGACCGGCTCTTCATAGACAACGACATCCGCCCGCATCAGCAACCGGTCGCGCAAGCTGGTCAAAACCAGCAAACAGACACCGACAAAAATCACCAGAACAACGCTTGCCACCAGCATGCGGGCGGGTTGACTCAATACCAGTTGTGATCCTGATGGGGGTTTTGCTTTCTTCGCTACTTTTTTGGTGGCAGACGTTTTTTTTCGGGTGGCCATTAGTGATACATTCTTTCGGCATGGATGAAGTTGCTCAGCAACTATGCAGCTCTATTCTCGTACCGGGCCTTTGAATTCTATGTCAAGGGACGCGATTGTTTCCCGTTGGGTCATCCATGACCGCTTTTAGTCGCCGTCCATGGCGACAAATACCCTTGCCACAGGAGCCCCAACCCGGTGCTGAACAGATACGTTGTTCAAACTATTATGATCTACAGCTGTATCTTTCTTGCGATTAAAATGCTGGTAGCCTTTAAGTAGATCGAGGGCGCGCTGCAATTGATAATCGCTATTCCGGTCCTGTAATTCCTGCTCCTCTTGCTGCGACAATGGCCTGGCCTGGGTGCGGGGCGCCTGTGCCGGCAGGTGTTTATCCAGATCCTGTTCACGCATACCATCAGGGACCCTTTGCTGTGATAGCAGCATCTGTGGAGCGAGAATGTCGGGGGTAATCCCCAAGGCCTGGATCGAACGCCCTGACGGGGTATAATAGTGAGCCGTTGTCAGCCGCAACCCGGCCCGGTCAGGCAGGGGGATGATGGTCTGCACCGACCCTTTGCCGAAGCTCTGTTCGCCAAGGATAACGGCACGTTGATGATCCTGCAGGGCGCCGGCAACAATCTCTGAAGCGCTGGCACTGCCGCCATTGATCAGCACCACCAGCGGATAGTCCGGCTGGGTATTATCAGCCTGAGCCGGGAAGGATTGCCGGGTTTCCGGTTGGCGTCCGGAGGCAGAAACAAGCACGCCGTCAGCAATAAACAGATCCGCCACAGCCACCGCCGCATCCAGCAATCCACCGGGATTATTGCGCAAGTCAAGGATCAGTCCGTTGAGCCCACCATCAGCTTGGCTGTGGAGTTGCTGCAGATGTTCGGCGACATCCTCTCCACTGCGTTCCTGAAACTGAATCAGGCGCAGATAACCATAATTGTTATCCAGCAAACGACTCCGCACCGATTGCACCTGAACCACCTCACGCACCAGAGTCACCTCAAAGGGCTCCGCCATGCCGGGTCGCGAGATGGTCAGCTCAACCCCCTCGCCGACCTCACCGCGCAACAACCGTACCGCCTGCATCATATCAAGATCACGGGTCGTTTTACCGTTGATCACAACAATCTGATCGCCGGCAAGGATGCCGGCACGACAGGCCGGTGTACCTTCAATCGGAGCGACAATGACCAGTTCACGATCCCTGATTGCCAACTCGATGCCGATACCACCAAACTGCCCCTGGATCTCAACCTTGAGATCATCATACATATCTGCCGTCAGGTAACTGCTGTGGGGATCGAGATTCTCGAAAATACCTCGCACAGCACCCTCAATCAATGTTTCCAGGCTGATCTCTTCCACATAATTGTCACGCACCAGGGTCAGCACGTCGATCAATAATTCCAGGTTCTGATAATCCTGCTGACTGTTCAGGACCGGTGCCGCCGGCACCATGGTGGGGTAACCGATCAGCAGAATAAAAATCAATGACAAAATACTCTTACGCAACAACATTAGCTTGCTCCTGATCACAGAGGTCTTAACCAGATCAATGGATTGACCGGTGCGCCCTTGTGGCGAATTTCAAAATAGATACTTTCGCGGCCTGATAAGCCACTGTGACCGATCAGCTCAGCGGTCGCAACTGAATCACCGGTTTTTTTATGCAAACGATCCAGCTGGGCGTACAGGGTGTGATACTCCCCTTCATGACTGACAATCAAGAGATTTCCATAGCCTCGGAAAAAGTCGGCATAAACAACCTGACCATTGGCAACAGCACGGACCTCGGTATTTGGGCGGGCGGAAATTTCCAGGCCATTGCTCTCATATATTGTACCTAGCTTGTCGTCTCGCTGGGTTCCAAACCTGATCAACACGGCCCCCTGCAGTGGCCAGTTCAGCTGACCGCGCTGACCGGCAAAATCAAGCGTCCCACCAGGCACGACGGGCGGGACGGTACGTGATGGCGGCGGCGGGGTTTTCTGCAGTTGCTCTACCAGCCCTTTAAGGCGCCGAGCATCCTGGTGTAAGACGGTTATTTCTTCCTGCAATTTCTTGTTTTGACTTTGCGCCTGCTGCAACAGCCGCGCCTGTAACCGGCGCGCGCCGACCGCCTCTTGCCGTTCTGCCTCTTCACGTTTGAGCAGGTCCGACTGGTGCTGCTGGAGTTGCTTGAGTTGGGTCAGTTGGTGCTGCTGATTGGTAATCGCCTGACGAAATTCATCCAGTTGGTCCCTGTCGTTCTCCATGACCCGGGTCAGGTAGTGGTACTGCTGCATCAGTTCGCTGGGAGAATCTGCTGAAAAAAGAATTTTCAGCATACCGGTTTCACCTTCTTTGTAGAGAGCTACCAGACGCTGTTCGAGGCCTTTAGCAATTTTTTCCGATTGGGATTGACTCTGCCTGAGCCGTTGTTGCTGTTGTCCCAGGTCGCGTTGCAAACGTTGCTGTTCGTCCTTGATCCTGCTGATACGCTCATCAATCCGCTGCAGTTGGCCACCCAACAGGGCCAGGTCACGACTGATGTCGATTTCCGTCTGACGTTGCGCCTTGATGTCGGCTTCCGCTTTTTCGATGCGCAGGCGAATCTGCTCAAGCCGGTGCTGGGTTTGCGCCAGATTGTCGGCATAGACCGTAACTGAGAGTAGAAAAATAAAAATAATCAGGCAAAAGACGGTTCGTTTCACCATCAGATCCGAACAAAGCGGCGCAAAGAGGAGAGGCTACCGAGGACACCAAGCACCACCCCGGCCAGAACCAGTAATAGCTGCTGGGTGGCAGTCAGGAACAGCAGATCAAAATCCATCGGGGTCAACCAGAAAGCATTTAACCCGCGTGAAATGATCATAGAGAAAGAAAAGCTCAGAAACAACAAAGATAACAACCCGCCGACAAATCCCTGGATTGCCCCTTCCAGCATAAAAGGGATTTTAATAAAACGCATGGTCGCGCCAACCAGAGCCATGATCTCCAGTTCATCGCGCCGCGCATAAAGGGTCAGCCGAATGGTATTAGCGACGATAAAGAGGGTTGCAAACAACAGAAAACCACCTAAAAAAGCCCCAACAAAGCGCAGCATACTGATAAAATGATTAAACCGCTCCAGCCAGGTCTGGCCATAACGCAGATCATCAACCGGAATCAGGTTTTCCAGTTGTCTGATAATCTCTTCTATCCCCTGGTGACTGCGAAAATCCCGGTGCAAGGCCAGCTCATAAGAAGCCGGCAACAGATCAGGCCGCACCCCCTGCAACAAGGCAGCATCTTCCCCCAAGCGCTCGCCAAAGCGTTCCATCGCTTCACTCGGCGATACATAGGTGACCCGCTCAACGCCGTCCAGTTGTTCCAGCTTATTGACCAGTTCAGGCAGCTCCTGAGGTGTCGGGGGACGTTGCAAATAGACAATCACCTGGATTTCCTCGGTCCAGCGAGCGGCCAATTGTTCGATATTCACGACAATCAGGAAAAAGGTCGCAATCGTCGCTAAGGATACCGCCATGGTGAGGATCGCGGCACTACATAAAAAAGGCCATTGACGCATATTGCGCAAGGCTCTTAGAAAAAAATAGCGAACTGTTTCCAGCACCGCCGGAACCTCCATTTCGATAATTTAATGCTCTGACCCGACAGAATCCAGCGGGCGCTGGTCGCCAACCAGTTTGCCCTCATCGAGGGTGATAACCCGACGGGGGAAGCGTTGATGAAGGTTATAATCATGAGTAGCCAGCAGCACCGTCGTGCCCCGGGCATTTGCGCGCTTGAAAAGTTCCATGATTTCAAGGGTCACCCCCAGATCCAGATTCCCACTCGGCTCATCAGCCAACAGAATCAGGGGATCAACCACCAGCGCTCTGGCTATAGCGATGCGCTGCTGTTCTCCGCCGGAAAGCTCCAGCGGTTTGCGCTGTAAACGGTGTTCAAGACCGACCTCTTTGAGGGCCTGATACACCTTTTTACTGACCTCAAAGCGTTTTTTACCCTGGGCTTCGAGGGCAAACGCAACATTTTCAAAGACACTGCGACTCTGTAACAGCTTGAAATCCTGGAAGACGACGCCGATCTTGCGGCGTAAATAGGGAATATGGTGACTGCGGATGCGGGTGATATTCTGACCATCCACCAGGATCTGGCCACGGGTTGGTCGTTCAGCGACGTAGAGCATCCGTAAAAAGGTGGTCTTACCAGCGCCTGAGGCGCCGGTAACATAGACGAATTCCCCCTTGTCAATTTTCAGTGACAAGTCGTTAACCGCTACCGAATCGCGGCTGTAGCGTTTGGAGACGTTATACAGCTGGATCATGGTTATCTGCCGACCAGACTGAATCGATCATCAGGCCTGTGCCTGGACCGCGGTGATCGCCGCCACATTGACAATATCATCGACCGAACAACCGCGGGACAGATCGTTAATCGGCTTTGCCAGACCCTGGATAATCGGCCCGACCGCTTCTGCTCCGGCCAAACGCTCAACCAGCTTGTAGCCGATATTACCCGCATCCAGATCGGGAAAAATGATCGTATTAGCACGACCGGCAACGGATGAACCCGGGGCTTTCTTTTCACCAACCTTGGGCAATAATGCTGCATCGGCCTGCAGTTCGCCGTCGATAGCCAATTCCGGCGCCAGCGTGCGGGCAATCTCCAAGGCCTTGAGGACCTTGTCGCAATCGCTATGGGCGGCGCTGCCCTTGGTTGAGAAGCTGAGCATGGCGACCCGGGCATCAACACCAAGAAAACTTTTGCAACTGGCCGCGGTACTGACAGCAATTTCGGCCAGAGCCTGGGCATCAGGGTTAGGATTAACGGCACAGTCAGCAAAACATAAGACCCCGTTTTCTCCAAATTCCGGGGTTTTGGTCACCATCAGGAAAACCGAGGAAACGGTATTCATGTTGGCGGCAGTGCCAACCACCTGAAAAGCGGCACGCAGGACATCACCGGTGGTATTGGCAGCGCCGGCAACCGCCCCCCCAGCTTCGCCAAAACGCACCATCATTGCAGCAAAATAGAGGTTGTCGTCAGCGGTCAACAAACCAATAGCTTGATCGCGAGTCAGGTTCTTTTTTTTGCGCAACTCGACCAGCTCATCAATAAAAGCCGGCAGGTAGTCGGAATTTTTCGGCTCTACCAGAGCCACCCCGGCAAGGGACACCCCCAGGGTTGCAGCCTGGGCAATGAGTTCGTCGGGTTTACCCAGCAACACCACATTGGCAAGGTTATCACCGACGATCCTGGCTGCTGCTTCGATCATGCGATCATCGTAGCCTTCAGGCAGAACGACAGTTTGCAGATCGGCACGTGCCTTGGCTTTAATCTGATCAACCAGATGCATTTGAAACCTCCTTTAGTTCACGTAAAAAACGGCTGATTACCCGTTGGGGGTTAGACTTTTTGTGTCTGTTGGTTATACTCAGCCCCTCACCGAGGGTCAATGTTTTTCCTTTTTTTAAGTGCCTGCCAGGGGCATTCATCAGCGCCGATATGAACCTGTCGCTTGTCGATATTTCACGAATGATGACAAAGTAAAAGCTACTGGTGACCTGCTGCAATGACAGTGTATAGTCAGACATCATGGACAATCTTTCATCACAAAAATCAACCAGGATCGTTAGCCGTACCCACCTGTTCCTGGCGTGCCTGCTCCTGTCCTTGCTGCTACATGTCGTAGCAATTTTGTTGTTACAGACCGCAGAGCCAGTGGCAACGACGTCGCAGCCGACGGTTATCCAGCTGGTCGATATGCCACCACCAGAGCCGGAACC
Organism: Pelovirga terrestris; assembly: GCF_014773365.1. Classification (GTDB taxonomy): domain Bacteria; phylum Desulfobacterota; class Desulfuromonadia; order Desulfuromonadales; family Geopsychrobacteraceae; genus Pelovirga; species Pelovirga terrestris. The sequence goes on along the minus strand of NZ_JACWUN010000002.1, from coordinate 173,244 downwards.
TGAACCGGAACCACAACCCAGCTACGAAATCGACCAACCGCCCCGCCCCCCTGAACCGGAGCAGGAGGTAGAATCACCCCGCCGGGCCGAACGTGATCAACGGGTAGAACGGGAACAGGCCCCACCAGGTGACGATGTGCGCGACCAGCGTCAAGGCATCATGCCGACCCCGGCACAACCACCAAAACCTGCGCCGCTACCGCCATCCGTTCCAGAGCCACCGGCAGCGGCTGCCCCGGCAGCGGCACCGACTCCACCACCAACCACCCCGGCAGATCCGGAGCAACCACAACCCCGAACCGAGGAAGGTCCACAGGAAGCGCAACGGCTTACGGAAGATCCGGCGCCACTGGAACAACAGGAACCACCCCGGTTAACCCGTGACCAGTTATTTCCTTCGCCCAGCAGGCTCGCTGAAATTGCCGCAGGGCAGCAGGATCCGCGGGACAGAAATCGGCAACGGGATGATGTTGAGCCTGGTGAGGAGATTTGGCTGAATCTGCAGCACGACCGTTTGGTCTCTTTTTTCAGGCGCTTCCACGATCGGGTTGAGCGGGTCTGGAATTATCCTGCTGAGGCAGCGATGAACGGGATTGACGGTACCTTGGAATTACTGATTATCGTCAACAAGGAGGGAGAATTAATCGATGTCGATTTACGCCGCACCAGCGGCTCTGATTTGCTGGACTTCGAGGCGATTCAAGCCGTCTACCGGGCGGCCCCGTTTGGGCCGCTCGGCAGACATTATCCCCACGATCAGCTCCGGATCAGAGCTTATTTTGAGTATCGCTTATCCGGGCGCTATATTTATGGGCGGTAAAAAAGTAAAATCAGCAAATGACTATTCTTCATCTTCGATCATTTCTTCATAACTTGCAGCATCAAGCAGGTCATCAAGTTCAGCAGGATCAACCAGCTTCACCTTGATCAACCAGCCATCTTCATAAGGGGAGCTGTTAATGATTTCCGGACTATCGGGCAACTCATCGTTGATCTCAACGACATCACCAGTGACCGGCGCATACAAATCAGAAACCGTCTTGGCTGACTCAACCACGCCATAGGGCTTTCCTGACTGCAACTGATCACCCACTTCAGGCAATTCGAGAAAAACAATCTCACCTAATTGCTCCTGGGCAAAGTCGCTGATACCGATCAACGCGATATCATCTTCTGCCTGCACCCATTGATGCTCTTCGGAATATTTTAAATCATCCGGTATATCCATGAAATCCTCCCAAACCGGTTATCGGTGAGCGGTCAACAAAAGGGCAACAATTCTTTAAGTATCAACAACTTAAATCATCAACAGTTAGCTTGCGCGCCGCTTGGCACTTTCCAGGGTGTTCTGCAGGAGCATGGCAATCGTCATCGGGCCGACCCCGCCAGGGACCGGGGTAATTGCTGACGCACGTTCGGCGGCGGCGGCATATGCCACATCGCCCACCAGCTTTTTCTCACCAACCCGGTTAACACCAACATCAATGACGACCGCACCAGGTTTGATCCAGTCACCTTGAATCATCTCCGGACGTCCAACCGCAGCTATCACCACATCAGCAGCCAAAACCTTGGCGGCAAGATCCTGGGTGCGCGAATGGCAGATGGTGACCGTAGCATGCTCGGCCAGGCACATCAGCGCGACCGGTTTGCCGACGATATTAGAACGGCCGACAACCACCACGTTTTTACCCTTGAGATCAACACCGATGCGCTCCAGCATCACCATCACACCATAGGGTGTGCACGGCTTGAACAGCGCATTACCCGTGACCAGGCGACCAACATTGTAAGGGTGAAAACCGTCGACATCTTTAGCAGGAGAAATGGCTTCAAGTATCTTAGCTTCGTCAATCTGTTCGGGCAAGGGCAGCTGGACCAGAATTCCATCAATGCGGGCGTCTTGATTAAGGCGGGTTACCAGATCAAGTAACTCCTGCTCGGTTGTCGTTGCCGGCAACTTATGTTCCACCGAATAAATCCCTGCTGCGGCACAGGCTTTTTCTTTCATGGTCACGTAGACCCGACTGGCCGGGTCTTCACCCACCAGAACCACCGCCAGACCGGGGGTCACACCGTTGGCAATAAGTTGCTGTGTCTGTTGCGCTATCTCTTCACGAATTTGTCCTGCCAGGGCCTTACCATCAATAATCAGTGCCACTGTTTCTCCTCCCGAGTATGTTTCCCGATAACATAGAAATTTTGTAACTATTCACTACTGTCCTTGCGCAGGGTCGGGGTTCCTGTGGCAAGGGTGTTTGTCGCCATGGACGGCGACAACAAGCGGTCATGGATGACGAAAAGCGTCCCTTGACATAGGATCCGAGATCTTGCGCTGAACAGATACGAATTTTTTAACTCTAAACACAGGCATGTTCGTTTGTAAAGCAACCTCTAACGAAAAAAATGGCAAAAAAAATCCCCGTGATAATCAACGGGGACGTTTTTAAGGGATCATAGGATGAAGGGTCTCAGCCGTTAACTGCCTTCGGGCAACCGGCACAGGAATCGCCGGGAGCACTGCCGGCAGCCGGACAGCTTTCCGCCTTGGCCCCGGCATTATTATATCCCTGCTGATACCAGCCGCCCCCCTTCAGGGCAAAACCGGCAACAGAAATAGCTTTTTTCGCATGGCCGCCACATTTGACGCACTCTGATACCGGCTGGTCAGAAAATTTCTGACGAACTTCAAATCGGTGACCGCAATCTTCACACTGATATTCATATACTGGCATGTGATGAACCCTCCATCGGCTGTAAATAGTTATTGAACAACCTTGAATTTTAGTTATATGTCCAGGCATTTGTCAATATTCTATTGCGGATTTTTTTAACTGACGGCGGTTCGTCAAAAGACCATATTAAAGCCCAGATAAAAGCCGCGCCCGTGATTAACAATTCTGGTGTCATCCACCGACTGCCCGGTTTCTGCCCGCCCATTAAAAAGATTAAGGACTTCGCCAATCATGGTAACCGTGCGCTCATTGTACCGGTAAAGGTCAAATTCGATAGTCAGATCAGTTGTAGCGCCGCCCGATATCTTGTCGTATGTGTACGCTTGGGAATAACCACCCTCGGGATTGATCCAGAAATTGCTTGCTACCGTGTTGCTACCGGACGTTGTCCCATAGGGGGTTTCATCGCTGATCCGGCGATCAGCTACCAGTCCCCTACTCGAATCACGCCAACGCACCACCGACATCAAACGCAAACGATCCTGGTAAAAGCTGCTATTGAGGGTAACAGCAAGAATCCATGGAGCATTGTAATTTTCAGCCGGAAGATCCGAGCGCGAAATAAGTCCCTCCCGATAAAATACCGTATCGTAAGTAAGGTCGTACCCCTGAATAACAAGATTTTCCCTTACGTTGGAATCAAAAAAGCCTGTCACGGAATAGGTCTTCGATTTTGTCGCACTTAACGAAACCCGATGGGTACCAAGATAATCCGTTGCAAAGACACGGGACAAGGTGCCAGTGATGCCCAGGTACTCACTTTTGCCATCGTTAGTTAAAACATAGTCTATCCCATCACTGGACTTACTGATAAGCTGCTTTTGGTGTTTGCGGCGGACAGCAGAAACCACATAATCAGTACCAACAATCGATCCTGACAGATCTCCAGAAATTTCATCGGAGTAAGGGGTTGACAGCCCATCGCTACTGAAGTTTCTGACGGCACTGATCGTCGGATCACGTGGAACTTCGCTGCCATCTTCCTGAATATCATATATCTGCGTATGAATCGGTCGATGTCGGCGAAATGCATAAGCGCTTAAATGCTGGCCATAGTAGCGGTTTGCGCCAGCACCAAGACGCAAACTGCCATTAGCGAATACATCAACTTCAGACTTAAAACGGGGCGCAATATCGGTGTTACCGGAAAAACGGTCGTAGTCGATACGTACCCCCGGACGCAACAAGAGCCTGTGCCAGACAACTTCCAGTTGCCCATAGCCGCCGATGTTTGAATTATGCCGCGCTTGGGAGATTTCTTCATAGGTTTGTATGGTTCTTCTGGTCGCTGTTAAATTATGGATCACCAACCCCTCATTCCACATATCGATATGCTTGTAACCATATTCGATACCGGTTGTATAACTGATGTGACCGACATTGATATCAACATCCGTCGAAACAAAGCTGACAGAGGCGCGGGCATCACGGGTTCTATTCTTGGTATCACCCAACCCGCCGTATTTGTCCTCCAAGCCGGCATAGCGGAAGCTAGTCTTGCTATCACGACTGAAGCCATGCCGAGCAACAGCGGCCTTGGTCGTTAACACGCCACTGGTTAAAAAATAATCTGCCTGGGTGGCAAAACGCCAGGAACGGTTGTTGATGTACCATTCACTGCCACGGAAGATCGGATCCCAGCGCAATGCTTCGTAGGGGGCGTAGGTAAGATCAAGATTGAGATTCAGCTCATTGTGGGGTTGCAGATTCAAGCGAGCGAAATAGTTTTCATTGGTACGGGTTTGGTTATCTTTGTAGGTTGTTCCGTCAACCTTGACGCGCGTCAACGGAATCGTGGAATGATGGCGAACATACGACAACAAAACGGCAGCTTTGTTACCAACAGGCCCTTCAGCACTGGTGCCTGTCCGATAGATGCGAAACCGGGGCTGATTGTTCGGGGTGACTGATTCCTTGTCTTCATCACGCAAATCAAACCAACCATCGTAGGTATATCCGCCGCTGAGACTAAAACGCCAGTAATCGGAGCGCGGCTCACGCAATTTAGCATCAACAACGCCGCCAACAAATCCCCCATAAACTGCAGGGATATTGCTAGTATAGACCTGAATCGACTCGAGCAATGAGGAATCGTAGAACAGCACGACATCACTGCCCCCTACGGGCAAATCAGTAGTGTTCCTTGAATTATCCAACCCCGACGGATTCAAGGTATTAGTCACACTCATGCCATCGATCATGAAGTTATTTTCGTATGGTCTGGCACCGGAGATAGAGATCCGCGGCGGGGCGATTTCACCAACGGTAAGACTGGACTGACGCTCGTAGTCGTACTGGATTTGCGACATGCCCTTCAGGGCTTCAGTGACAGAACCGGTGGCGGACGGCATCAACTCCAGGGCCGCACCTTCGATGATGGTTTCACCCGATTCAATCGAGGTGGCGTGGACAATGACCGGAGTCATTGTGTGCAGATTTGGGGCGGCTTGTCCCTGCCCGTCCCCAAGGGCGAGCAGAGAATCCTCAGCCCACAGCAGGGGCGAATAAAACAGCACAATCATCAGCAGGCAGATTTTCATCAGATAACGCTTTTTTAGTTGATGCCCGTCCCCCCCAGTCTGAGCTGTTTATTTATTCATCGTTTATCGCACCAAGGCGTTCAATAATATCGTTCTGACAGAGCCCGTGGATCAGCAAGCGCTTATGGCGCGACCTTACTCCGGAGAGGATTTCTATGTCACGTAGCGGAACCCGCAGCAGCTTTGCCAGGAAAGCACAACAGCACTTGTTGGCGGCACCGTCAACCGGTGGCGCCGTCAGCCTCACTTTGAGGGCTCCATCATGGCAACCTGCCAGCTGATTTTTGGACGAGCGCGGCTGTACTACCAGAGAAAGGATTACTCCATCTGCTGTTTCGCTGAGATAGTCAGGCATTAATCAGAAAGGTCGTCATCCGTTATGTCGTCGGCAAACAAAGCCTGTAATTTTTCCGGATGCTGTTGCAGATCAATCTGCAGGGTATCAATATCCATATCAAGAAGCTGCTGATGGTTGTTAATCAGGGCGCGCAAGCTGTTTCTGAAGGAATGTCTGATCCGTTTGATTTCCTGAATCTCCCCGACCAGCTGGATGCGCCGCTCATTGGCATCGCGCAATACGCGCTCTCCCTCGATATGGGCTTCGGCAATAACAATTTCTGCGTCACGGCGCGCCTGGTCTTTCAGCTCCTCGGTCATTTTCTGCGCGGTGATCAGGGTTTGCTGCAGCAGCTTCTCACGCTCGCGCATCTGTTCCAGAGAGGTTCGGGTGCGCGCCAGGGATTCCTTCAAATCATTGTTCTGATGATACAGCTGCTCCAGCTCATCGGCGAGCATTTCCAGAAACTGGTCAACTGCGGTGGTATCATAACCAAAGAGTCGACTTTTAAACCGGTGCTGCTGGATCTCGATAGGAGTAATACGCATAAGTTGCCCTGCTTAATCGCAAATAAATCAGGCCGCCAGACGGTAAAGAAAACCGACTACCAGCTGCTGCACAACTGACAAAAGGAGCAAAAGAGCAACAGGAGATAAATCCAGCCCGCCCATTTGCAGGAAAGGCATCAGCCGCCGCAGTCGATAAAGGGCAGGATCGGTCATATTATGAAGAAAACGCACAATGGGGTTGTACGGGTCGGGATTAACCCACGAAATCAGCGCCCTGGCGATAACGATAAAAATATAAATGGTAAATGCCAGTTCCAGAATCCGGGCAATGGCAATAATCAGAAAACCCATATCTCACCTCACTTAAACCGGGCCCATCCAAAAAATGCAGGATCATCCCCATGCAGTTTGCGAATGAAAAACCAGAAAAATCGCGACAATTGCTGGGCGTTATATAACTAAAAGGCCGGGACAGTGTCAATAAATCCCTGAAAAACCCAAGAAACAATCTTTGACAGCAAATAGTAAAAATGGTTAGATTACTAGCCTTAAATGTGAAAGCAGCCTAACCACTTGTTTCGCGGAGACGAGCTCATGGTTCAAACCAACAACCTGAATGTGCTTGATGTCACGCCCATTATCGCGCCGGCCGAACTCAAGCAGGTGTTCCCTTTGCCCCTTGATGGGGCCAATTTTGTCAATAACAGCCGCAACACGATTAAAGCTATCCTGCGCGGGGAAGATAAACGCCTGATGGTAGTCGTTGGCCCCTGCTCTATCCATGACAGTGCCATGGCCCTGGATTATGCCCAGCGCCTGTCAAAACTGGCACATGCGTTGAGCGACCAGATGTTCATCATCATGCGCGTCTATTTTGAAAAGCCGCGCACGACCATCGGCTGGAAAGGGTTGATCAACGATCCTGACATGAACGGCAGTCACCAGATTTCCAAGGGCTTAGGAATCGCGCGCCAGCTGTTTTGCGCCATGACCGCCATGAAACTACCCATTGCCAGCGAGATGCTGGACCCTATTACCCCGCAGTATCTTGCAGATATCATCAGCTGGGGCGCGATCGGTGCGCGCACCACCGAGTCACAGACCCATCGCGAAATGGCCAGCGGTCTGTCCTTTCCGGTCGGCTTTAAAAACGGTACCGACGGCACCCTGACCATTGCTGCTGATGCCATGGCAGCGGCTAAGCATCCCCACAGCTTCCTCGGCATCAACCGCGAAGGGCGCTCATCCATCGTCCAGACCAGCGGCAACCCGAACGTTCATATCGTCCTGCGTGGCGGTAACGACCGCCCCAATTACTACCCGGAAGATATTGAACAAACAACAGCTTTGCTTAGCGCCAAGAATCTTTCCACCGCCATCATGGTGGACTGCAGTCACGCCAATTCCTGCAAGGATCACGAGCGCCAAAAGGAAGTTCTTGACAACGTTGTTGACCAGCTGGTAGCGCGGCCTGGCTCCATTACCGGTGTTATGATCGAAAGCAACATCAACGCCGGCAACCAGTCCTTACCGGACGACCCACGGGAGCTGAAGTATGGCGTTTCAATTACCGATAAATGCGTTGACTGGGATACCACTGTCGAGATGCTGACCTGTGCCTATCAGCGACTAAAAGCCCGACAACGTTAAACCGGAGGTAACGATTCAGCTCTCTCCTTGCGCAGGGCTTTTGGACCCTGTAGCAAGGGAAACTGTCACGTCCCTTGACAGAGGATTCCCGCCCCGGCCCTGAACAGTTATAACAGGACTACAGATCATTGAGCAGGCGATAGAGCAGCTGTTCCATCTCCCAGATCAGAGCGGCAACGGCATGGTGCTCAGCCTGCTCAAGTTGAACCCGGGCGCGATCAAGGTCACCATGTGCTTTTAGCAGAACCGGCGACAATTTGATTTCAAGCTGGTTGCGGGGAATTTCCCCAACACTTTCCACCCATTCCTCCAATTCCTCAGCTGCACGATCAACAAAATGCAGTGGTTTGGTCGCTTCTTCCGGCAACATGGTATAAAAATCATCAGCCTGCTGCTCAAGTTGTTGCACAATATCTCGATAACGTTCAGAAATCGTCATACCTGTCCCTTTAATTCAATTCTCTGGTTCAGCAAATTCTCAAAAACGGCGTATCATACGTGAAGCTTGAGCAAAAAACCACGGATTTAAAGCGCTGATCCCGCGCGAATATTCAGCCTTAGCTGTTGACTTGAAGAAAACCGGTCTGGTAACGTTCAAAGCATTGATAACGCTAGGGGAGTCATTGTTACTGAGAGTTCCGGACAAACGGAACGACCCTTGGAACCTGATCCGGCTGATACCGGCGTAGGGAAGCGGCGTAAAAACGAATACTCTTCGTCAGCCGCCTTGCCTGGTGGCTTTTTTTATGAACAGAAAACAAATACAGATTTACCTCAACGAACGCAGCCTGACCGTCGCTGCGAAGATGCCTTTACGCGATCTGCAACAACAACAGTGTCCAAATGCCGATCTGTTGATTGTCAATGGCTACCCTTGCCCCGATGATCATCTTATCGCCGATCAGGACCATATTGTCATGATCCGCCGTGGCGTTGCACCATCACCTCAGGAACTAGAAGCCTTAATGATGGCGCGCCACACCCCTGGAGTCCACGCCAAAGTCAAAAAGGCGCGGGTCGGCATTGCCGGTGCCGGTGGTCTTGGTTCAGCTATTGCCATCGCCCTGGCTCGAACCGGTGTCGGCTTTATCAGAATCGCTGATTTTGATGTGGTTGAACCATCCAACCTCAATCGTCAGCAGTATTTTGTTGATCAGATTGGTTTGCCCAAGGTGCATGCCCTACGCGATAATCTGCAACGCATTAATCCACTGGTCACCGTGGATAGTTATTATGGCAAAATTACTGCAGAAAACGTCAATGAACTTTTTGCTGACATGGATATTCTTGTTGAGGCCTTTGACCGAGCCGATCAGAAGGCCATGCTTGCTAATACGTTTTTGCGCGATGTCCCGGAAAAATATCTGGTTGCGGCATCGGGCATGGCAGGCTATGAACCCGGCAACTCGATTCGTACCAGAAAAATCAACAACCGCTTCTATCTCTGTGGCGACAATCTGACCTCCGCCGGACCTGGTTGCGGCCTGATGGCACCACGTGTCGGAATTGCCGCTCATCATCAGGCCAACGCAGTGTTAAGGCTGATACTCGGAGAAGATCCGGCAACACAAGGGTAGCTCACCTATGAGAATTACTGTTAACGGTAAGCACAAGCAGATTACTGACCCCACCAGCATCGCAGCCCTCTTTGAGATGGTCGGTGTCAACCCGGAACAGGTGGTGGCTGAACATAACGGTACGATTCTTGCGCCGCAACAGTACCGCGAAACCATTCTACGTGAAGGTGACACGATTGAACTGATTCAATTTGTCGGTGGCGGATGAAGACCACTCAATTTCACTTATCACCCCTAGCGAGGCGTTAATTATTATGGATCTATTACAGATCGCGAACCGTACCTTTCGTTCACGACTGATGGTTGGCACTGGTAAATTTTCATCCCATCAAGCCATGCTTGACGCCATGGAACACTCCGGCTGTGAAATTGTCACTGTTGCCTTACGACGGGTTGACATCAATAATCCGCAGGATAGTCTGCTCTCTCATATTGACCGGGAGCGTTATCTACTCCTGCCCAACACCAGTGGTGCGCGCACTGCTGAAGAAGCTATTCGACTGGCCCGCATCGCCAGAGCAGCCGGCTGCGAACCATGGATCAAGCTCGAAGTGACACCGGACCCCTATTATCTCTTGCCTGACCCCATTGAAACCCTTAAGGCCACTGAAATCCTGGCAAAGGAAGGGTTTATCGTATTGCCCTACATGCCGGCCGATCCGGTCCTGGCCAAACGCCTGGAAGAAGCCGGAGCTGCCACCGTAATGCCCCTGGGTGCTCCCATTGGCACCAACCGCGGTCTGCTAACCCGCGACTTGATCGCTATTATTATTGAACAGGCCCGCATACCCGTCGTTGTCGACGCCGGCCTGGGTGCCCCTTCCCATGCCGCCGAAGCAATGGAGATGGGTGCAGCGGCGGTGTTGGTTAATACCGCCTTAGCCGACACACCCGACCCGGCAGCCATGGCCCGCGCTTTTTCCAAGGGGGTTGAGGCCGGACGTGAAGCCTACCTTGCTGGACTAGGACCAAAACGTCTGCAAGCCAGCGCCTCCAGTCCATTGACGGGCTTTTTAAGGAATGAGTCGTGAGTTTTTTAGATCAGATCAACAATTATCCACGGGCGGCGGTACTGGATGCCATTAACTCAGCCACGGCAGCGCAGATTGATCAGATCCTCGGGCAACCACGGATCAGCATAGAGGATTTTGCCTGCCTGCTGAACCCTGCAATAACCGCTGAGCAACTCGAACGGATGGCTCTTAAGGCCCAGCAGATCACCCGTCAGCGGTTTGGCCGGACAATTCTACTCTATGCTCCTCTTTATCTGTCCAATGAGTGTCTGAACGGCTGTCGCTATTGTGGTTTTAATGCCGAGAATGACCTGATACGCAAAACCCTGACCCTAGATGAAGCTGAACGCGAAGCCCGTTATCTGCACGATCAAGGATTTCGCCACCTGTTACTGCTGACCGGCGAAGCACCGCAAGCGGCTGATGTCGACTACCTTGAAGCGGCGGTAAAGATCATCAAGCCGTACTGTGGTTCGATTTCAATTGAGGTCTTCCCCATGTCGACTGATGACTATGGGCGGATGGTCAACGCCGGGGTTGATGGACTGACCCTGTATCAGGAGACCTATGATCGGGAGCGCTACCGTGACCTGCATCCCTACGGCCCCAAAAGTGACTATAACTACCGCTTGCTTGCCCCCGAACGTGCCGGTCAGGCCGGCATGCGCAGGATTGGCATTGGTTCACTGCTCGGTCTTGGTAACAGCCTGAGTGATCTGTTCTACTCCGGCCTGCACGCTCGCTACTTGATGCACCGTTTCTGGAAAACACTGGTGACCCTCTCCTTCCCACGCCTGCGCCCCGCTGCGGGAGGATTTACGCCAGAACATATAGTCTCGGATCGTCAATTAACCCAGTTTATCTGTGCCTTGCGCCTGTTGTTGCCCGACGCCGGGCTGGTTCTTTCGACCCGTGAAAGCGCTGCCTTGCGCGACAATCTCCTGCCGTTGGGGATCACCCAGATGAGTGCCGGTTCCTGCACCGCTCCCGGCGGTTATGGCAATCACTCAGATGAAGGAGGACAGTTCAGTATCAGCGATGATCGCAGCCCGGCTGAGATTGAACAGCTGCTCAAACAGGCAGGCTATGATCCGGTCTGGAAAGATTGGGACACGGCTTTTTTAACCTCTGCAGAAGAACGATAGGACTCCAATGAAACAGTCCCCCCTGCCGCCCCTTTACCTGATCACCGATCGCCGGCTGATTCGACCGGAACAGAATTTTTTCGAGGTACTGGAACAATTGATGGTAACCGGAGTACGGATGATTCAGCTACGTGAGAAGGATTTGCCGGCACAGCAGCTCTACGACATGGCACAACATCTTCGCACCATCACCTTGCGTCACAACTGCCTGCTGCTCATCAATGATCGCGTTGACATTGCCCTGGCGGTTAATGCCGACGGTGTCCACTTAAGAAGTCGCTCCCTGCCCACAGCGGTAGCGCGACAATTGTTAGGCAAAGAAAAACTGATCGGCGTTTCTACCCATTCCACCGAAGAAGTGACCACTGCCGCCGATCAGGGCGCTGACTTTGCCACCTATGGTCCGGTGTTTTATACCCCCTCAAAGGCAAGCTACGGTGCGCCCAAGGGGCTTTCGGAACTACAAGAAGCCTGCCGGGCATCTGCGCTGCCAATGTACGCCCTGGGAGGCATAACGGTCACCAATACCCCAGCGGTTATGACCACCGGTACCCATGGGGCTGCGGTCATCTCCAGCTTATTGACGGCAAAAAACCCTACATCGGTATGCAAAAAACTCATAGACGCTATCGGTCACTGCTAAAAACCCGTCCCTTTTTGTTGAATTAATGGCGGGGCTGACGGGACTTGAACCCGCGACTCCGGCGTGACAGGCCGTCTACTGAATAATTTATAAAATTCGAGTCCATCAGGTGAAAACAATAGCCAGGAGAAAAAAATTCGGTTAACACAACAGGGGTACCAAAATCGACCAACCTTCACCGAGTCAATGTATCACATTTTAGTTTGTGCTCAAGGCTTCAAAGCCGGAGATAACGTCAAACAGTTCCTCGTCGATGCCGCTCTGACGCAGTTGGTGGAATGTCCTATTGAGACCCTCCAGCAGCTCGTCGATGTTTTTGTCGGCGCGCTGCATCGCTGCCAGGCGGCTTGCGTTCTCGCTGGCGAGGGATTCGGCACAGGCCCTAAAAAGTGAAACGAAGAGATATTCGCGGATCAGCGCCCGCAGTGTCTCGGTTTTGTCGCCAATGATCTCAGGCAAATTCTCCAGCGGCCAGTGAAGTTCGGCCAGCTCGCGGCGCCAGGTTGCATCTAGCGGCAGCAATCGTTGGCTAACGGGGGTGTAAACCGCCCCGGACGCAGGGCGGTTGTAAAAGAGGTAAAGTTCACTGACTTCACCCTGATCGCGATGCGTCTTGCTTTCCACGAGAATCTGCCCGACCAGCGAGGAGATGGCTGTGACCGAGTTCGGCACGGTAAAGAGTCCCAACAGTGGCAGTCCCACGTCCGCCAGGCGTGCCTGCACGCGCTCGCCGACAGCCCAGACATTGGCCTTGGCGGTCAGAGTCGCCAGCGTCTTGACCGCATAATCGGCCACCAGGTCATTAAACTGGCCCACCAGCCCCTGGTCTGAGCCGAACACGACCGCCTCGATCACACCCTTATTCGTTTGTTTGGTCTCTCCGGTCATCAGGCCAGAGGAATCGGCGTCGCGAAAACAGACGCCCAATCCCAGCTCCACCGTATGATAGTAATCACCGAGCGCCCGCACCGATTGCTCATATTGACCGATACTGGAAGCGGCCAGGGCTTTCATCGTGCGGACGACCGACTGCAAATTTCCGGCACTATCGATTTTTCGGCGCAGGCTCGCGGAGGTGTCGCTCATGACATCTCCATTGCGGTTAAAAACGCAGCGAGGGCCTGGCGGGCGATCTCAATGATCGTTTCACGATCCGCAGCGCTCAAGGTGTCGGCGCTCTCCAGGCGCTCGCTCACCTCCGCCGGAATCTTGGCCGCCGCCTGGCGCACGGCCCGCTCGGCCGCGTTCATCCGGTCAAGCGGTACCTCGACGAACAGATCTGCGGTCAACGCCAGCAACAGAGTGATTTGGCCGGGCATGGATACCGGCGCGAATTCCGGCTGCTTGAGGATGGCCCGGATGCGCTGCCCATGGGCAATGACCTTGCGGTTATCTTCATCGAGCCGAGCACCGAACCGGGCAAAGGTTTCGAGTTCTTCAAATTGCGCGTAGGAGAGTTTGAGATCGCCGGCTACCGCACGGTAAGCGGCGCGTTGCGCCTTGCCACCGACGCGTGAGACGGACTTTCCGACATCGACCGCGGGCAAGACACCCAGCTCGAACAGCGCCGGCGAGAGGTATATCTGCCCATCGGTGATCGAAATCAGATTGGTCGGAATGTAGGCGGAAATATTCTGCGCTTCGGTTTCAATGATGGGCAGCGCGGTGAGCGAGCCGCCGCCCAGTTCCTTGCGTAAGTGCGTGGCGCGCTCGAGCAGCCGCGAGTGGATATAAAAAATGTCGCCGGGAAATGCTTCGCGGCCGGGCGGTCGGCGCAGTAACAGAGAAAGTTCGCGATAGGCGCGGGCATGATGGGTGAGGTCGTCATAAACGATCAGCACATCGCGCCCCGCTTCCATGAAAAACTCCGCAATGCTGGTGGCGGCATAAGGGGCGATGTACGCGAGACCGGGCGGATCATTGCCCTCGGTGACGACCACGACGGTATAATCCATCGCCTCTTTTTCCCGCAAAGTGGCCACCGCTTTGGCGATGGCGGCCCCTCGCTGACCGATGGCGCAATAAACGCACAGGACATCCTTGCCGCGCTGATTCAGAATGGTGTCGACGGCGATGGCGGTCTTGCCGGTCTGGCGGTCGCCGAGGATCAGCTCGCGCTGACCGCGACCGATGGGAATGAGCGCATCGATAACTTTAATTCCGGTCTGGAGCGGCACCGTGACCGGCGCCCGATCCATGATGGGCGTGGCGGGGCGTTCGATCGGCTGACGCCGGCTGGCGGCCACCGGTCCGTTGCCGTCGAGAGGCCGGCCAAGTGGGTCGATGACACGTCCCAGCAATCCGTCGCCCACGGCCACGTCCATGACCCGGCCCGTGCGCCGGACTTCATCCCCGGTGTTCAGATGCCAGTATTCGCCGAGCAGGACAACGCCGATCTCTTCCGGGTCGACATTGAAGGCGATGCCGAAGACATCGCCGGGAAACATCACCAATTCATCAAAGCCGACGCCGGGAAGGCCCGTGACCTGGGCGATGCCCGTGGCGACACCGGTAATCGTGCCCACCTCCCGCGCCGTCAGTTGCGGCGTGAAGATTTCGCGCCCCCGGCCAAGAACGGTGAAAGCGCGGTCGACACCGTTTTGTAAAGCATCTGCCGGGGCGCTCATTGCGTCTCCTTGGCAGCGACAGGTTGCGTCCCGGGCTTCGGCTTGGGTTCGGCTTGCGTGGCCGGATCAACCTCCGGTTTGGTTTTGGGTTTGGCCGGTCCTTGCAACAGTTCGCCAATGCTCTCTTCCAGTGACGTCAAATAATCGGCGATGCTCCAGGCGATCCTTCGTCCGTTCGCGGTAAGTTCGATGCCGCTGATCAGGTCCGGTGCGATCTCGAAACAAACGTCGATTTCAGCCGCGAAGGTTTCGTTGAGCGCCTGATGGATCGCGGCTCGCTGTTCAGCCGGCAGCTCAAAGGCGCTGCGCACCAGCACCGGAGCGGATGATGTGTTCAGGATCTTGGCAAAGCGTCCCTTCGCCTCAGCGTCCAGCTCTCGCAAACGGCGCCTGAACACCTCGCTGATGCGCTCTTCCAGGCTTGCCCCGGCGAGGTCCGTCAGCGTCTTGCGCGTGATGGCGAAAACTTCCTTGCGCGTCCGGCGGGTTATTTCGTCGTTCAGGGTCTGTTGTTCGCGCACAAGGGCCTCCTGCCGTTTGGCGCGAAGAGCTTCGGCCGCCTGTAGTACCTCGTCAAGAAGACGCTGACGTTCGACTTTTACCTCCTCCGTTGCCTGGCTCAGAAGCGCGTTGCGCTGCTGGTCAAATTCCTGGTTTTTGCGCTCGAACGCCGCACTCTCTTTTTGCGCTTCAGCCTTTTTTGCGTCGGCATCGGCAAGCTCTCTGGTGATCCTCTCCTCCCGCGCGTCGATGGCGTCGAGGATGGGTTTGTAGAGAAAGCGTTTCATCAACCAGACCAGGATGAGAAAGTTGAGCACCTGCGCAGCGATGGTGAACCAATCGATTAACATCGGCTTACTGTCCTGTGGTTTGAGCGATGAAGTAGTTCCAGAACGGGTTGGCGAATATGAGAATCATCGAGACCACGAAGCAATAAATGGCCGTGGATTCGATCATCGCCAGCCCCACGAACAAGGTCCGGGTGATGGTGGCGGAGGCGTCTGGCTGCTGAGCCAGCGATCTCAGCGCGGTCGATACTGCCCACCCTTCCCCCAGCGCCGGGCCGATACAGCCGATGCCGGTGGTGAGGCCTGCAGCGAGAATAGATGCGATTGCGATTAACGTCATGCTATCCATAGTATGAGATCTCCCTGGTTGTCATTATTTATGGTTCAAGGTTTATGGTTCATGGTTCAATGGGGTCCACTTCAGATTTTGATGTATTCACACGGGTAGCGGCCGCGATGTAAACCGTGGACAGGATAAAGAAGATGTAGGCTTGCACCATGCCGGTGAGCAGGCCGAGGGCCTTCATCACGACCGGAAAGATAAAGGGCGTGATGGTCAGCAAAATACCGATGATCATCGCCCCGCTCATCATGTTTCCGAACAGACGAACAGCCAGGGCCAGCGTGCGCGAAAGTTCGCTGATGATATTAAACGGCAGCATGATGAACGTCGGCTGCACATAGGACTTGAGATAATTGCCAAAGCCGCGTTCGATGATGCCAAACAGCGGCACCGCCACAAACACACAGAGCGCCAGCGCCGCGGTGGTCGAGAGCGAGCCGGTCGGCGGCTCGTAGCCGGGAAAGACAGTGAACAGGGCCGCCATGGCGACGAACAGAAAGAGCGTGCCCAAAAAGGGGAGATATTTTCTCGGGTGGCCAAGGCCCACTTCTTCGATTTGTTTCTCGGTCAGGGTGGCGACAATTTCCAGCAGATTTTGCCACCGGGAACGGGCAAGACCGATGGAAATGTTACGGGTGATGAGTAATGACCCGACGGCCATGACCAACATCAGTCCCCAGGTGAAGACAATGGTGGCGTTGAGCTTGAAAAAACCGCATTGCCAGAAAATGATCTCATCGGGACTTAAATTCATGACAACCCTCCTTTGCCGGCACATTGCGAGAATCGACCGGCGGGCGGGTGAGCCACGTCACGATCAGGCGCGCCGTCACAAATCCAACGAAACACACCAGCAGTCGCTGCCACTGACCATCAGCAACAACATAAAATCCGGTCAGGACGATGCTCATCCGCAGCAGCAGACTGCCGAAGAACCAAAGCGCCGGCCGTTGGGACGAAACGCCCTGGCGAACTGTCCACCACAGGCCGCCATAAAAAATCGCCCCGAGCAACACGCCCGCCACCAACACCGGCGCCAAACGAAACGCTTCATTCATCGTCATCCTCCTGTTCTTCACGCATGGCCCGGTTTTCTCTGGTCACCCAATGCCAGGCATTCAAGCAGCCGATGGCAAGGCCGACAACCAGCAGGGCCAGGGTCCAGGATCGACCTCCCGGATACTGCTGATCCAGCCACAGACCCAGCGCCGCACCGAGCAGGGTCGGAATCGTTACCGACCAGCCGATCAGCCCCATCATGCCCAGCCCGAACCAGACGGTACGGTTGACATGGCGTTGCGCACGCAATTTGCGCTCCGCCTTGACGCCAACTTCCCGGCTTAGCTTCGGCGGCGACTTCAACGGTTTCTGATCGGATTCGTCAGTCATGATGGAACCCCGCTAAGCGGCTGATAAATCCGCTCTCCATTTTCGCCAGCGCCGAGCGCATGCTCTGCTCCCGTTCGTCCAGGTTCAAAAACTCCCGCTCCACCGAATCGCGTAGGGTGCTAAGGTCGGTTCCGGCGATGGCGTTGCGCACCGAAACAAGCACATCTAAGCCGGTCTTGATCAGCACCCCTTCATCCACCGCCAGGTATACCTCGCCTTCGATGTCGTTTTCGTAGATCAGAATCCCCGGTGCCAGTGCCGCAACGCAGTCAAGTCGGCGCGGCAGGATACCGAATGAGCCGGTATGGGTCTCCGCCACGATGCGGGTCACACCGGTTTTCTCGGCAAAGATGCGAAACGGCAGCAGCACCTTAAGTTTCATGGCCACTCCCATTTTTCCCTTCCTTCCCTTCCTTCGGTTTACGTTTCACTTCATCAATCGTTCCAATCATGTAAAGAGCACTCTCCGGATCCTCTTTGAATTCATCGCGCAGGATGCGCTCACAGCCGTCAAGCGCGTCCTCAAGGCTGACGAGTTTGCCTTTAAGTCCGGTTAATTGCTCGGTCGTGAAAAAGGGCTGGGTGAGAAATCGTTCCAACCTACGGGCGCGCGCCACCACGTTACGATCCTCCGGCGAAAGCTGTTCTAAGCCAAGCATGGCGATGATGTCCCTGAGCTGCGTGTATTGGGCGAGGGTTCGCCGAATTTCCTGGGCTAAGGCGTAATGCCGTTCGCCGACGATGCCGGGCGTGGCCATCTTGGAACTTGACTGTAGCGGGTCGATGGCCGGATAAAGTCCTTCGCTTGCCCGTTTGCGCGACAGCACGATGGAAGCGGAAAGATGCGAAAACGTATGCACCGCCGCCGGATCGGTGAAATCGTCTGCCGGCACATATACCGCCTGAATCGACGTGATGGCGCCGGTGTCGGTATTGGCGATGCGCTCCTCCAGCCGGGACAACTCGGTACCCATGGTTGGCTGATAGCCTAACCGGGATGGCATTTGCCCCATCAAGCCGGACACTTCCGAGCCAGCCTGGATGAACCTGAAGATATTGTCGATGAGCAGCAGCACGTCACGGTGCTCGTCATCCCGGAAATACTCGGCCATCGTCAGCGCGGCATGGCCCACGCGGAACCGACTGCCCGGCGGCTCGTTCATCTGCCCGAACACCATGACCATGTTCGGCAGCACGCCGGCGTCCTTCATCTCGCGGTAAAGCTCTTCACCTTCGCGACAGCGTTCTCCGATGCCGCAAAATAGACTGACCCCCTCGTGGTGGCCGATCATGTTGTGGATCATTTCGGTGAGCAGGACCGTTTTGCCGACACCCGCACCGCCGAACAGCCCCGCCTTGCCACCGCGTTCGAGGGGTACGAGCACATCAATAACCTTGATGCCCGTTTCAAAGACCTCGGATTTTGTGGAACGTCTTGCCAACGCCGGCGGGGCGTGATGGACGGAGCGCCACTCCACGTTTGAAACCTCACCTTCGCGATCGAGCGCATTGCCGAAGACGTCGAACATGCGCGAGAGAATTCCCTTGCCGACCGGCGTCATTAACGGCCCGCCTGTGTATTCAACCACCATGCCACGGGCCAGACCCTGAGTGGGAGTCAACGCAATTCCGCGCACGCGATGGGCGTCGAGTTGAGCTAAAACTTCGATGGCAATTTTTCCATCCTGCGCGTACAACAACGAATAGATGGGCGGCAAATGCGCGTCGAAACGGATATCGACGACGCTGCCGCGCACCGAGATCACTGCGCCGGAGTTCGCAGGACTATTTTTGTTCTTCATCTTCTGCATGCTTGCCCTCGACAATCCGTCTTCCTCGCCCGCGCCAAATGTTCACCGAAGCTCTGCACGCAACAAGCGGTATCTGTTCAAATAGATCCTCAGCGCATCCGTTAAGTTTCTGTAGTTCTTACATTTGTTTGTGCGTAGCATTCTCTCGGCAACAGTTTAAATTACGCTGAATGCACCACCTTACTCATGTCTTACCGAAGTGTCTTATATCGCAACTATCGGGCCAGAAAAGAATAGTTGATTAAGGTAATACAACCCATCGATAACAATGAGTAAAGAGAACAGTGCGTAGGCTAGTGGCAGGTAAAGTCAACAACGGTATCTGTCATACTTGACATAACTGTCATATGTGGCGGCCAATGGAGGGGGGCTCTGCTTCATTGCGAGCTACACTTACATGGAGTTTAGTTCCTGGTGGAATGGGCACAAATGAAAAAAGCACCTAACCAAAACTGGCTAAGTGCTTGATTTTATGGCGGGGCTGACGGGACTTGAACCCGCGACCTCCGGCGTGACAGGCCGGCGTTGTAACCGACTCTACTACAGCCCCTTAAATATGGTGGGCGAAGAGGGGCTCGAACCCCCGACATCCTGCTTGTAAGGCAGGCGCTCTCCCAGCTGAGCTATTCGCCCGACGTTGATACAATTCTAAAAAATGGCGGGGCTGACGGGACTTGAACCCGCGACCTCCGGCGTGACAGGCCGGCGTTGTAACCGACTCTACTACAGCCCCTCTTCAGACAGAAACAGGAAGCTTGTATGCGCCCAGACGGAATGACATGCCGGACGGCAAATGCTTCCTGTTCCCACTATCGTTAAACTGCTTCGAACGTGACTAACAGGGTTTAATTGACTGCATCCTTCAACGCCTTGCCGGCCTTGAACTTGGGAACCTTGGCAGCTGCAATTTCAATTTTCTGACCTGTTTGCGGATTCTGTCCTGTCCGTGCAGCACGATCGCCAACACTGAAGGTACCAAAACCAACCAGTGCAACCTTGTCACCTGACTGAAGCGCCTCTGTTACAGTTTCGATAAATGCCTTGAGTGCTGCTTCAGCATCAGTTTTGCTAATTTCAGCTTTTTCTGCCATTGCGTTGACAAGATCCGCTTTAGTCACGGGATACCTCCTTGATGATTGATTAATGTGATCCGTCCGAAAACGCGTAAGGTATATCAGGTTTGCGAAAAAAGTGTCAAGCTCTTTTTCCCGTCATAACGGGGCTTGAGCAAGTTTTCGCAACTTATTTGTCATCCTCGTTTTTATTATCCCAAGGGTGGGAGCAGCGCCAGGGCCAGAACCTGATCCATATGCTCCACTGTTTCAACCTCGATACTCTTCACCAGTTCCTGCGGCAGTTCCACTAGATGCTTACGGTTATCTGCCGGAATGATGACCCGTGCTATGCCGCCACGCCTGGCAGCAAGAATTTTATCCTTTAATCCACCGATCGCAAGGACTCGTCCACGCAGGGTAATCTCACCGGTCATTGCAACTTCTTTGGTGACACGCCGACCGCTAAGGGCTGACGCCAGCGCGGTGGCAATGGTGATGCCGGCAGAGGGTCCATCTTTGGGTACGGCACCTTCCGGCACATGGATATGAATATCAAGGGAGGAGATCATGTTTTCTTCAAGGCCCAACTCTTGCCAGCGTGAACGGATGTAGCTTAAAGCGGCCTGGGCGGATTCCTGCATAACCTCTCCCAGTTGCCCGGTAATAATGAGCTTGCCCTGTCCTGGGAAGGTTGTGACCTCAATAACCAGCAATTCTCCACCGGTTTCAGTCCAGGCGAGGCCGGTAGCCAGCCCGACCTGATCCTCTTTTTCACGTAACCCATACGTGAATTGTGCCACTCCAAGAAATTTTGTGATCTGCTTGTCCGTCACCCTGAAGTGTTTTTTCTTCCCCTCAAGCAGCGCCCTTTTAGCCAGCTTGCGCATCACGGCAGCAATTTGACGATCGAGGCTGCGAACCCCTGACTCGCGCGTATAGTGGCGGATAATATCGTAGAGTGCCGCGTCGGAAAATTGGACCTGATCGGCCTTCAGGCCATGAGCTGCGATCTGTTTTTTCAGCAGATAGCGCCGCGCAATATGCAACTTTTCTTCTTCGGAATAGCCCTCAATACGGATCACTTCGAGCCGGTCGTGTAACGGTCGGGGAATCGAGTGCAGGCTGTTGGCGGTCGCGACAAAAAGCACACTTGACAGATCGTAGTCCACGTCAAGAAAATGGTCGACAAAACTGTTGTTCTGTTCAGGATCAAGCACTTCAAGCAGCGCAGAAGAAGGATCACCGCGAAAATCAGTGCTCATCTTGTCGATTTCGTCCAGCATGAAAACCGGATTTTTCACCCCGACCTTGCGCAGTCCCTGAATAATCTTCCCCGGCATCGCACCGATATAGGTACGCCGATGACCACGGATTTCCGCTTCGTCACGAACCCCCCCCAACGACATGCGGACGAATTTTCGTTGTAAGGCTTTGGCGATCGATTGTCCCAGCGAGGTCTTGCCAACACCGGGGGGGCCTACCAGACACAGGATGGGTCCTTTGATTTTTTTAACCAGCGCTTGTACCGCCAGATATTCAAGGACACGTTCCTTAACCTTGAAGAGCCCATAGTGATCCTCATCAAGGATCTGCTCAGCCTTCACCAGATCATGGCGATCACGGGTGCCCTTATCCCACGGCAAGGACAACAGCATCTCGATATAGTTACGCACCACCGTCGCTTCTGCCGACATGGGGGACATCATCTTGAGCTTGCGAATTTCGGCCCGGGCCTTGACCTGAGCCTCTGTTGACATTTTTTTATCATCAACCTGCTGCTCAAACTGCAGAAGCTCCTGCTTAAAATCATCCTGCTGACCGAGCTCCTTCTGAATGGCCCGCATCTGTTCATTGAGATAGTATTCCTTCTGACTGCGCTCCATCTGACTCTTGACACGACTGCGGACCCGCCCTTCAATTTGCAGGATTTCCGTCTCCTGTTCCAGCAATACCAGCAGATGCTCAAGTCGCCGCGCAGGATTAAGGAGTTCCAGCACCTCCTGCTTTTCCGCAATCGTGACCTGCAGATGGCCCGCTACGGTATCTGCGAGCCGGGCTGGGTCATCAATGCCGACAAGTGCTGCGTTGACCTCAGGCGGGATTTTTTTGCTTAAGGTGATATAGGCATCAAAAGCACTGACCACTGCCCGCATCACCGCTTCCAACTCGGTCGAGCGGGTCGATGCGTCTTCCTGCAATGGCGTGACAACGACCCGGTGGTAATCTTTGCCCGGCGCAAAAGATTGAATTTCACCGCGCTGAATTCCCTCAACCAGAACCTTCACCGTGCCATCGGGAAGCTTTAGCAGCTGGACAACCTTTCCCAGAGTGCCGACTGAGTAAAGATCATCTCCAGCAGGGTCATCGTTTCGTGGATCTTTTTGGGTCGTCAAAAAAATCAGTTTATCGGCGTCCTGTACCGCACTCTCAAGGGCGCCGATTGACAGCGGTCGACCAACAAAAAGGGGGGCAACCATATAGGGAAAAACAACGATATCGCGTAGCGGCAACAAAGGATACTGGCGTTGATCAATAACCCGGGCATCGTCATCGGACATAGTTTTACCTCTACAGACAAAAGGAGCGCAGACGCCCAACAAAGGGTCTGCGCTCCAGAAAATCAACCGGAAGTGATTGCCACCATAGAAACAATGAAGGGGTCAGGCGCTTTCAGCAACATCGTAGAGAATGATCGGCTTGTTCCCTTTGGTAATCACTTCATCATTGAGGACAACTTCTCTGACGCGATCCTGTGAGGGAATATCATACATCACCTCAAGCATGGAATTCTCAAGCACCGAGCGTAAACCACGGGCACCGGTCTTACGTGCCAGGGCTTCCCGGGCGACCGCAACCAGAGCACCATCGGTAAACTTCAGTTTAACATTCTCCATGTCAAACAACCGCTGGTACTGTTTAATCAGGGCGTTCTTTGGTTCACGCAGAATCTGGATAAGGGCCTCTTCATCCAGCTCATTAAGCGTGGCAATCACCGGTACCCGGCCGACAAACTCGGGGATCAGGCCATATTTCAGCAAATCACCCGGCTGGATTTTGGTCAGCAGATCACCAAGGTCTTCTTCCTTTAACGAGCGGACTTCGGCACCAAAACCCATGGCTTTGGAACCGATACGCTTGCTGATGATCTTTTCCAGCCCGGAAAAAGCACCACCACAGATAAACAGAATGTTGGTGGTATCAACCTTGAGGAACTCTTGTTGCGGATGCTTACGCCCGCCCTTGGGCGGCACGCTGGCGGTTGTTCCTTCGATGATTTTCAGTAGCGCCTGCTGTACCCCCTCCCCTGACACATCACGGGTGATTGAGGGAGACTCTGACTTACGGGCAATCTTGTCGACTTCATCGATATAGATGATTCCCTTTTGTGCTTTTTCAAGATCATAGTCCGCCGCCTGTAACAGGCTCAGGATAATATTCTCGACATCCTCACCAACATAGCCGGCTTCGGTCAGATTGGTCGCATCGGCAATAGTAAAAGGCACATCCAGAACCCTGGCTAACGTCTGGGCCAACAGGGTTTTACCACTGCCGGTGGGACCAAGCAGCAGGATGTTGCTTTTCTGAATTTCAATGTCGTCATTTTTATCAGAAAATTCGACCCGTTTGTAATGGTTGTAGACTGCAACCGAGAGAATTTTTTTGGCACGGTCCTGGCCAATCACATACTCGTCAAGGACGTCCTTGATTTCTGAAGGTTTTGGAAGATTCTTTCCGCTGCCAACAGTAGCCTGATCCTGCCGCGCTTCCTCATCAATGATATCGTTACACAGCTCAATGCACTCATCACAGATATAGACCGTCGGACCGGCAATGAGCTTTTTGACTTCTTCTTGTGATTTTCCACAAAATGAACAGGTCAAATGGCTATTTTCTTCTTTTGAACTCACCTGGTGTACCTCCGTTACTCTTGACGACCGGGTTTCTTCTTCACGATGTCGTCAATGATACCATAATCACGGGCGCTTTCGCTATCCATGAAAAAATCCCGTTCCGTATCAAGAGCAATCTTCTCAAGTTTTTGGCCGCTATGGCGAGCCAGCAGTTCATTCAGGCTTTCACGCATGCGCAGAATTTCACGGGCATGGATATTAATATCCGACGCCTGTCCCTGAAATCCACCCAGCGGCTGATGAATCATTATCCGGACATGGGGCAGTGCGTAACGCTTACCGGGAGCTCCAGCCGCGAGCAGAATAGCCCCCATGCTGGCGGCCTGGCCGATACAGATGGTAGAAACAGGGGATTTAATGTACTGCATGGTATCATAAATCGCCATCCCCGCTGTCACCACACCGCCTGGTGAGTTCACATAAAGGTGAATATCACGATCAGGATCTTCTGATTCAAGGAACAATAACTGAGCAATAATCAGGTTGGCCATGTGATCTTCGATGGCACCACCTAAAAAGATGATCCGGTCTTTTAACAGGCGTGAATAAATATCGTAGGCTCGTTCGCCGCGACCGGTATCTTCAACAACCATGGGTACCAATGACATGTTCAGGATTCCTTTTCTGGGTTTTCAGAGTCGTTCTCATCCTCAGGGGTCTTGGGCTCAACCTCGGTAATAACGGCGCTATCAAGCAAAAATGCAGAAACTTTTTCCTGCAGCAATTGCCCCTTAAGGCCGCGTAGGGCCTGATCGTTTTCAAAGAACTGTTTGACCTGCTCGAGCGGGGTGTTGCTCTGCTCGGCAAAAGCTGCGAATTTTTTTTCAACCTCGTCATCAGCAACAACAAGCTGCTCCTGCTGAGCGATCGCATCGAGCAGCAATTCTCCCTTGACCTGTTGGGTCGCCATATCCCAGTAGGTTTTGTTGAAGCTTTCGTCATTCATGCCCAACATTTCCAACGACATCCCCTGGGCCTTTAAGCGCTGTGAAAAGCTGTCTTTAAGGTACATGAGCTGGTTGGTGACCATCCCGTCCGGCACCTCAAAGGGGTTCTTTTCCAGCAGGGCATTCATCAGGTTTTCCTGCAGCTGATTATCGATCTGCTGCTGCTGCTGGGACTTCAGGTTCTCACGGGTTTTTTCTTTGAGCTGCTCCAGGCCTTCCGCTTCCAGCTCTTTGGCGAAATCATCATCCAGGGCAGGAACCTTTTTCTCCTTGATTTCCTTGAGCAGGACCTTGAAGACAGCATCCTTGCCGGCCAGATTCTTGGCGCCATAGGCCTCGGGGAAGGTCACACTGATGTCTTTTTCCTCGTCCCGCTTCATGCCAACCAGTTGCTCCTCAAAACCGGGGATAAAACTGTTAGATCCCAGCTCCAGCTGATAGTCCTCTGCGGCGCCATCTTCAAAGGCTACACCATCAATATAGCCGGTAAAATCGATCACCACGGTATCATCATGGCGGGCGCTCTCGGATTCAGCAACAACCAGCTGCACCCTGGACTGGCGCATTTGCTCCAACTGCTGATCGACTGCCGCCTCATCGAAAACAAGCTTCTCTTTTTCCAGCTCAAGGCCGGTATAATCTTTTGCTGTCAGCTCCGGTCGCACATCGACTTCCGCTTCATAAGCAAAGGGCTTCCCCTCTTCAATGGCTCCGGTTTGGACAACTTCCGGTTGGGATACAGCTTCAATCTTGTTATCGATCAGCGCCTTATAAAGGCTGTTGTTAATCAACGATCCAATGGTGTCGTAATGCGCTTTGGGGCCGTATTGTTGCTCAAGTATCTTTTTGGGCACCTTTCCCTTGCGAAAGCCTTTGATATTTGAGGTCTTGGCGATTTTTTTAAAAGCACTGTCCAACTCACTGGCAACCAGATCGGCATGGACTTCGATGGTGACTTTCTTCTTGATCGGGCTCAAATCTTCGACGGTAACATTCATTAATTAACTGTCCTTCCTGATTTGCAATTCAACATCTTTAGGGATATGGAGACAAGGGCACATAGCAAAACCCGGTGAATTGAATTAAAAGAAAACCTTAATGTCTGGTGCGGATGGGGAGACTCGAACTCCCACGCCTTGCGGCACTAGATCCTAAGTCTAGCGTGTCTGCCAATTCCACCACATCCGCACAACATCAACACGACAAGCAACAATGCTCACCCCCCATACCCACCCGGTCTGACCGGCTAACTGAGCGTGGAAGGTGAGCATTGTTCGCGCTTAAATGGGGTGAGTGAAGGGGCTTGAACCCTCGACATCTGGAGCCACAATCCAGTGCTCTACCAACTGAGCTACACCCACCAGAAAAACTTCGGTACTTTATAAAATAAATAATAAATTGTCAAACAAAAATGGCGCGCCAGGAGGGATTCGAACCCCCGGCCTACGGATTAGAAGTCCGTTGCTCTATCCAGCTGAGCTACTGGCGCCTACATTGCAGCCTGTGGTAACCGACAAGGGCTGGTTTCTAGCATGCTGATAAAAGATTTGCAATGAATTTTGTCGCAACTCACGCCTCTAGCAAGCCCGATTAATCCTGATTGTTCTGATCTCCATCGTCACCCCGACCGGGGTCTGCAGCTAACATGTCGACAGAACCGGTACCGGTAGCCTGGGGATCCTGAAAAAAAGGATCCGCAGGGAAGTCCGCCCGCAATTCTGTGGCGTGACTCAAGGTTCGCTGCAACAGATCAAACAAGTGGCCAAAGCCCGGATCATCGACAAAGGGATCATTATCCTGAACATAGGAGTTCCATGCCTCTGATGTCGCTACCGGATCCTCATCAAAGAGGTCTGAGGGTCCACCCTGTTCAACGCGCTGAGCACCGACGGCTTGTTCCAGCAGAGAAAAACTGTAGAGCAGATCGGCAATCAGCTCCCTTGGTTCCGGTAAGCCTCCGCGATAAAGGCGGGCCAGTTGTTCCAGCCACTCTGCGGCAAGACTGTAGTTTCGACTTTCCAGTTGCTGCAATCGTGACGGCAATCCACCAGGCCTGGCTAATGAGTAGCACACCTGGTCGGCTATTTTCTGCACACTGCTTAAATTCACGGCGTCAGCATAAAGCGCCAACTGCTGTAAATATTCCATCAATGTGGCGGTAGATTCCGGCTCCGGGCCAGGCAACCTGTCGGCGTGTTGACGCAATGCCTCTGCACACTTACTGATCCGCTGCAACATATCACGTTGCTGATGACCTTCATTCATAAAACTCCTCATGTTCTAGCAAAAAGCCACCAGCAGGAACGGTCAAAACACCAGGGGCAGAAATTGAAACAATACCCTTGCTGGCACCAAAAGAGCAACCTGGCTAGGGTGTGCGCGGCTGCCCATCCAGAACAAAATGGACCGGGACCACAACCCAGCTCTCAACCACCTTTCCGGCTCGACTGGCCGGGGTAAAGCGCCAGCGGTTAATGGCTCTGTGGGCGGCCTGATCAAGATTCTTATAACCACTGGAACTTATGAGCGTCACCTCACCAACCTGACCATCAGGAAGTACACGGACCTTAAATTCCACAGTTCCTTCCCACCCACGATGTCGCGCCAGGCGTGGGTAGGCAGGGGCAGGATGATAACCATAGCGCGGCGCGGCGGCCACCTGCTCGATCAATGGCGCCCTGATGCCGTCAATGCTCTCTGCCTTTTTGGCCTTTGCCGGTCTGACAGCCGGTTGCTCAGAAAGAGAGCGTTGTAATACCGGTACGGCCTCAGCCTCTGCATGGCGATCGACTGCTTGCTGGGTAACTTGGGCGAGAACAGGTGCTGAGTTGTTATCCGGCGTTGCAGCAACCGTCGTATCGTCAGGCAGTGGCTGCTGATATGGTCCCGGAATGGGTTGCGGCGCAGGACGATTCATGGCAACCGCCCGTTTCGGTTCAATCAGTTCGTTAACAGGCTCTGGTGAAGTGGCCACCTCAACCGCAACGACGTTGTCAATCCGGTCAGGCAAGGACGGCTCGGATCTGTCAGTGGCTGTTGACTCCTGCCCTTCGCTAAAGGTATCAGCTGTGGCAGAAGAATCCATCTGTCGCTGGACCAATTCAACCCCGACCAGGATGTCGTCAAACCGCTGATTGCTGCTATCCGGGGTTAAAACCAGCACAACTACATGCAGCACAGCCGCTGATAGGATAAATCCGAGTATACGCATGATCCCTTAACAACCTGACCTGTTTTCATCCCGACATCCGGGAGCAATTCATTCAAGACCCGTTTCTTCATAAATCTCAAAAACCGCATTATGATTAACCATGCCGTGGCGATTACTGACCACCAGATTGTAGCGCCCCGGATGCTTCGGTGCCGACAAGACGAAACTCAGTCGGTTGCGCGATTGCAATGTCATCCGGTCGGCAAAATGAGGAAGAGGAATGGCCGATATACCGCTTGCATGTTGAAAAAAATACAGCAGTCCAGCATCGACAAGCAAAAACTTTGATAATCGACTCAACGGCACGGTACCGACCACCAGTGGCCGGCCGGGCACCGTTACATCAACAATATGAACTCCGTTGCGCAAGGTGACAAGATAGACCAGGTTCTCATGAAACCGCACTCCTTTGCTATAGCCCGGCACGGCAATGGTACTGACCAGTTGTGGCCGGGTTGGATCCTTGACATCGACAATCAACAACCCGGAGCGACCATTAGCGATATAGGCCAGGCCTTCATGGACATCAACATCGACCTGTTGAGCAAATTGTTGCGCCGGAAAGGGAGGCCGCAGCTGGGCGACCTGTTCCAACTTGCCGTTAGCATGAACGCGATACGTCAATAGCCCCTGGTCATAGGTGACACAGATCAAATAATCATTCACGGCGACCATGCCAAGAATCTGTGGCGCCGCCATCTGGTCGACTACCGAAGCGGCATCGATATCGGCGACAGTGGTCACCCGCAGGCCGGTTCGCAGTGAAAAGCTGATCAGATAATCATTGATGACCAGTAAGCGATTTGCTGTATAATCAGGCCATTCCGCGAGGAATTGGGGGCTGGTGCGAACACGGATATCGAACACCTTGATACTGCCATTGTCCTGGTTAACAAAAAGTACATCTTCATATCGAGCCAGAGCGTAGCTAGGATATGAAGCATGGTCAAAGTGAACGGCGCGCCCTTGCTGTTTATCTACAAAGGCAACACCGCCAACCCCCGTGTGCTTGAAACTGAGATAAAACAGGTCATCAACCACGATGCCATCGCTTACGCCGGGCAAGGAGCTGATCCAGGAGATGACCTGGCGCGAACGTAAATGCCGACGATCAATGGTCAACAGTCCTTCCAGCGAACCGGTTACGTATAAATAATCACCCTTTTCGGCCAGGGTTTGCAGCCCTTCCGCGAAGGCCATCTGCTCAGACAATGTTTGATCACGAAGATCAAAAATCCGCAAACCGACACTACGGTCAATCAGGTAGAGATGATGCTGTCCTTCGATCAGACTCATAATCGAGCCGAAACCATCCCAGCTCTGAACCAATGTCAGCTGGTCCAGCCGATTGAGCTGATCCGTCTGGTCCAACGCAAAGACCCTGAAACTGTCGGGCAGAGCAACATAGAGCCGCTGCTTATTTATCAGTACAGCACGCACACCTGATTCGAAGCGCACCTGATCTATCAGTTTCAAAGCCGCTGGATTGCTGCAATCGTAAAGGAAAAGTACCCCGCTACGATCAAAGAGAAAAAGCCGCTCACCATAAAACGCCATCCCTCTGATGATGCTGTCAAAATCCAGTTGTCCAACCTGCCGTGGCGACAGTAACTCGTTCAACCGGTACATCTTAAGACCACCGAAGTGACTATTCACATACAAATGACCCGCATGAAAATAACTTGTGGTCGTGGTATCGCCGGTCCAGATTTCAGCCTCGATGGTAAGACGCCCCTGCTCCAGGGTCATAATAACCAATCCCAGTCGCCCACAGGAGACAAACAGCTTACCATCGCTGTAGTGCAGATCAACAACCGAACGTCCGGGCAGGTAGGTCTTAAGCAGCCGGGGCGAGTCAGGGTCCGCAATACTGACAAGATTCAGACCGTCATTACTGCCAAGGATCAGGGTCTCACCCATGATCAGACTGGTATTGAAAAATCCATCCAGCGGATAGCGGTTAACTACTGTGTCCTGATTGCTGACATCCATGATCAGACTGACCTGAGTATCACCATCAAAGCCATTACCGGTTAGCTGCAAGGTCGTGGTGCTGCCAACCGCCAATCGCTGAACCGGGGGCGGGTTGACCACCAGGCTTTCGCTGGAACCGAGGTAGCTTAGGAATAGCCCGCCCGACCAGATCAACAGAAGCACCCCCAGCGCAATACCGGAGAACAAGGCAATCATTGGTAAAGAGCGGTTCATCAGCCAGCCTTCCCGGCAGCAACGGAAGACGCAGTGGCTGATGTCACCAGTAAAGGATCGATAATCCGGCGCAAGGCGGTTTGATTGAGCGGTTTTTCAAGGTATCCAAGCAGAGGGTCCGTGATCAGATCAGCAGATTCATAGTCACCAAGCAGACAACAGGGTGGCAATTCGTTTTTTAATGCCTGCAGCTCTTTAAGATTCCCGGGTGTGAGCTCGGCCGCATCAAGGATCAGCAGAACAACATGAGCGCGCTGACACATGGCCACCGCCTGTTGGAGATTGTCGACAAAAACAGGGACAGCCTGCCAGACAGCCAGCGTCAATCGCAGCAACTGCCGCTCGGCAGCATGCCGACCCACATAGAGCACGCGAGGGGCGCTGGAGGGGCTAATGACATCCGCCTTGGTCACCGGTTTCGTCGATGGTATCTGCTCAAGCAAAGGCAAACTCAGCTCCACGGTAAAGCAGCTACCTTCTCCGGGACGACTTGCGACAGTGATGTTGCCCCCCATCAGATCAACCAGCTGTTTAACAATCGGCAAACCGAGGCCACTGCCCAGAGCACCCTCGGAGGGCAGACTTTTATCTTGATAGAATAGCTCAAATATCCGCCGACTGGTCGCCTCATCCATCCCAATCCCGGTATCCTTTACGATAAAGATAAATTGCCCCAGCTCCTGCTGTTCCGACACCAGTTGCAAGCCTACAGTAATGGTTCCTTTGGGCGTAAATTTGATCGCGTTACCAATCAGATTCATCATGATCTGTCGGATTCGCGCCCGATCTCCACGAATCCGGCGCAAGGCGCTGGTGGGGATATCGGCGATAAGCTCGACCCCCTTGGCCTGTGCTTGGGGTTTGAGCAGCGCGACAACCTCCGCAACCATGTCCGCCGGAACGATTTCGTGGTGCTCAAGCTCTATCACCCCGGCTTCAATCCTGGCAATATCAAGAACATCGCTGATCAGAGCCAGCAGGTCGTTACCAGAGCTATCAACGGTATCAACCAGGGTGCGCTGGTATTCTGTCAACGCGGTGCGCTGCAACAGGCCGTTCATCCCGAGGACACCAATGAGCGGGGTTCGCAGTTCATGGGTCATGCGCGACAAAAACTGCGACTTGGCCTCATTTGCTGAATCCGCCAACTGACGCGCCTTATTCAGCTCCGCCACCGCTGTCCGCAGCTCGGCCGTTCGTTGATGAACGGTCAACTCGAGATGGTCCTGATAGCGAGATTGCTGCCGTTGATAATCTTCAACCTGATCAAGCATGTGATTCAGTCCATCAACCAGCAGGGCAATTTCGTCATTGCTCATTTTTGTCGCCCGTACCGAATAATCCTGTTGCACCGAAATTTTTTCCATGACCCCGGCAAGGTTCAGCAAGGGCTCAGAAACAGGCTTATGCAGACGGCCTGCAAGAAACCAGGAAAAAATGAACAACAGCATCAGCGACAGGGTCGTGCCTAGCGCGACACCACTCAAGCGCCCGTAAAGGGTAGCAAGATCACTGAGCACATAAATGGTGCCAATACGATTTTCAGTATAGAAGATCGGAATAAAAACACCCAGATGTGAAAGACTGGAATGAATTTGTTCTTCGGTTGCAGTGGTCCAATGAGCTTTATTGGAAGCGTTGAAGTCCTTCTCAAGAAATCTCCAGGTAAAAGCAGCCTTGTTATGAGACAGATATTCTGCTACCGGCTCACCCTGGTGATTAAACAGATAGGCAGCATGGATATGTTTCTGGGTCGTTAACGCAGCAAGAAACTTTTCTGTTTCCTGGTATTGACCGAGGACCAGAGCCTGACGGCTACTGCTTCCTATTGCCGCTGCAAGGACCCTGATTTCCTGAATCAACGCGGCCCGGGTGGCAAAGATTTCAGCCGTCAGCACAACCAGGCTGAAAACCAGCAACAACAGCACACTGATCAGCATCAACAAAATGACCAGCTTGTTTTTAATGGATTGTTCTGGCTGGGTTCTCACCATGAATAGGAAATCCGAAAGACTGAAGGCCCAAGGTAATACTGCAGATTATCAATTCATGAAAGAAAAATGAAGTTATTAACGACAATCACCAGGTCCGGGACAATTTATAAGGCTCGGGCACATGGTGATTGCGCTATTGAGATGGCTGTTTTAGAGTATCGCTGCAAGCGACAAAGGACAAAAGGCAACCTGATCATGCCTGACCTTGTTTTCACAACCTGCTGACCGGAGTTTTCATTTTCATGAACGAAAAAAACCAGATCACAAACAGATCGCAACAGTCTGTAGCGGTGCCGATATCCTTCCATCAAATGCCCCTCAAAGAGCAATTGCTGCAGATTCATCAGGCACAGGGCAAAGATAAATATCGCCTGATCTTTAACAGCAGCAAACCGGAGATTGTTGTTCCCAGGCTGCATCCCCAGGAACTCTACCTGACCGTCAATGATCTTGGCGCGGAAGACTCTCTGGAGTTGATTTCTCTGGCCTCCCCGGCGCAAATCACTCTGATTCTCGATCTTGATTGCTGGGATCTGGACACCCTGAACCCGGAATCAGCGTTAAACTGGCTGGAGTTTTTATCCAACTGCGATGAAGAAACAATATGCCGGTTAGCGCGCGAAACAGAGCCGGAAATCCTCGCCCTGATGATCGGCAAGCATGTGACCATTATCCGTGGTCTTGAAGCCTATGATGATGACGATGCAGAAAATGCCAAGCGCCTTGAAGCCATTTACGACATTGAATACAAGTCAGAAGACGCCGCCAAGATCCTGGGTTCGCTGTTCAACATCTGGCAGGAACGTGAGCAAAACCATTATCTGCAGATCATGGAAATTATCCGCAGCGAAAGCCTGTTGGTGCTGGAGGAAGAGGTTTATCAAGGGCGCAGTGCCCGCTTGCTCGATCTGGGGATTATCCCGACCATGGACGCCAGGGTGATCTATAGCAGAACCAATCCACAAACCTTCGTTGTTGGCGATAAACAGGATTTTCGTCTCGAAGCTGACAGCCTGCCCAACCCACTGGCATTGCTCAAGACTGCCACCCCGCACCATTTTCTCGCAGCAGTGATGGAAGAAGGGATCCCCCATGAACTGGCCTGTGAGATGCTCCACCTGGTCAACCGCAAATTCAGTGCTGACCGCATTGATCTGTCGTCAAGCACAGAAGTCCGTGACGCCCTGCAGCAAACCTACGACAACCTCAATCTGGCCCTGCAGTATCTCGCCGGCACCGATCTTGACCAGGCTAGCGAGATTTTCCACACGACCTGGCTGCAGCGCCTGTTTCAACTCGGCCACAGCCTGATCAGTCATGAACAGGATCGTGCCACTGCGATCAAAAAGGACCCTCACTTTGCTGACCTTGATGAGTCTTCAACTTTTTTCATCGAGCTCTTGACCCAGCTACCTCCACGTCATTTTTGTGAAGGTTGTGACACCTGCCCCAGTGAGATTTGTGCCATCAACACAATAGAACAGATTCAGCGTATTGATGAGCGCCTGACCCAACTGGAGAGCATCCTTGATCGGCTTAACAAAAGTCCAGCCTAACAAGGACGGTTAGCCGCGGCAAAGAACCTCATGCGGCCAAAGCACCTGGTCGGCTGACGCTGACACTTCGTTCTTAATGAGAAATAATGTGTCTTCTGTCCAGCGCTCAACCGCCCCGCTAATGCCTTGAATCTTTACAGATATCGGCTAAGGACCTGACCACTACCCCAGGCTGAACGACGGTTATTACCCGTCCGCCCCCCTTGCATCTACCAAACAACATGATATTAAATAATTCATGCAATTCCGCAATTTTATTCAAGAGGAACGAATCATGACGGGATGGATGAAATTTTTTACCGGGTGTGCACTCATCGCCCTTGTCGGTGCCTGCGCGCCGGTACCGCAACCCCCTTTACAACCACTGACAGCACCAGCGGTTAACAGTGGCGGCAAGGTTGCCAAGATCGATAACTTCCAGATCATTCTCGACTCATCGTTGAGCATGGAAGAGGGCGGCAAATATTTTATCACAGCCAGAGACATCGCCAGTCGAATTAACCAGGGGATTCCTGCCGATCTGTCCTACAATTCCGGCTTGCGCACCTTTGGTCATAACAGCTATCAGTCCCAACATCCTACTGATTTGGTCTATGGTATGACCCGTCATGAGCGTCAAGCCTTCCATGACAGCCTCGGACAAATCAAATACATTGGCGGCACCAGCCCCCTTGGCGCAGCTCTTGGCTCGGCAGCGCAGGATGTTAAAGCTGCTGGTGGTCAATCGGCACTGATTATCATCAGTGACGGCCTCGACATGGACAACGCGCCTGCGGCCGCCAAACAAGCGAAAGATCAGCTGGGCGACGACCTCTGTATTTACACGATAGCCGTTGGCAATGAGCGCAATTCCATGGGTCATAAAGTCCTTGAGAAGGTTGCCCAGGCCGGGCAGTGTGGCTTCGCGACCAGCGCCGCCAAGCTGGCAGACGCGCATGCCATGTCACAGTTTGTCTCCGCTGTCTTCCTGACCGAACCCGCAGCACAACCGGCCCCCGCTCCGGCACCGGCTCCGGTTGTGCGTGACAGTGATGGTGATGGCGTACCTGACCATCTTGACCAATGCCCCAATACCCCCCGTGGCGTTGCCGTTGATGCTAAGGGATGCCCGCTTGACAGCGATGGTGACGGTGTTGCGGACTATCTTGACAAGTGCCCTGGCACCCCGCCCGGCGTCCGGGTTGATACTGAAGGATGTCCGACCGTCCTCTCTTTGCGCATCAATTTTGGGTTTGACAGTGCAAACGTTTCAACCGAGTTTGATAGTGAATTAGCCAAAGCGGCAGCCTGTATTAGCAATTACCCCGGCCACGAGGTTGCTATCATCGGTCATACCGACAGTGCCGGTCCTGAAGCCTACAACCAGACCCTCTCCGAGCGGCGGGCCACCGCGGTAAAGAATGCCCTGGTCGAACGCTTCAATGTTCCGGCGACAAAGATGACAACCCAGGGCATGGGAGAATCAAAACCGGTTGCCGACAACAACACCGAAGAGGGACGAGCCTTTAACCGGCGGGTCGATGTTGCCTGTGGTTATGATGTTGAATAACCACTAAGCTAGAAACGACACAGCTGAGCCGACAAGAAAAGGCCGGGGATTCCCGGCCTTTTCTTGTCGGCCAATACCATAAAAAAGTCCCTACAACATCACTTCCTCGACCTCAACCCCGGTTGACGTTCTGGTTACATAGAGAAAAGTCATAATGCGGCGTCCGGGGGATTCCGGTAAGTGATAAAAAACGCTGCTGAAAAACTGCACTTTCCCTTCCCGCACCAAACCTTGCAATTGCTTTTTCACTTGTTGACGGACCTGCGTCTGCTCCTGCACCGTTAAGCGTTGATCAAAAAAATCGGGAGCGGTACCACTGACGACCCGCTCAAGATGTGCATAGTCGCGGGCCAGGGCTTCGCGCAGGTGAAGCTGGGACTTGCCGGCGGGACACCATTCCAGGTAGCGATTCAGTTCGTCAGCCAACTGCCGCAACGAACGGCTGCCGGCATGCAATTGCTGCTCGCACCAGTAACGGTTCAACTCATCCAGAGCCCTTGAGAGGGATCCGGCAGTGGCAATAAGGGCCGCCATCAAGCGCGGGAACTTATGGCTGTTAACCAACAGGTCATTGAGCCGACTGATGCCGCGCACCCGTTCCAGCTCAGAAAAACTCCAGTGGCCGGTAGACAGCACCGTATAGGGAGGGGCCCGGTCGTAACAGATTTTTTGTTCTACGGCCTGCTGCCGCAGAGGCGTACCGGGCAGCAGCTTTACCAGTTCAATCTGCAGGTGATCTGTACCCAGGTCATAAGTCCAATCGATGGCATCAAAAAATTCCGGCAGCCCCCCGCCCGGCAGCCCGGCAACCAGATCCAGATGGAGGTGTATGCTCGTGCGTTCACTCAAGGCCCGCACATTGTCTGCCAGCAGATCCAGCGACATGGCACGGGAAACCTGCTGCAAGGTTTCCGGCAGGATTGCCTGGACCCCGATTTCAAACTGAAAAATCCCAGGCGGAACCTGCTCCAGCAGCTGGAGGGTCGGTTCATCAAGCAGGTGGGCGCCGATTTCAAAATGAAAAGCGCTGGCATGATTATGCTCCAGGATATAACGAAAAATCTCACGGGTACGCACGGCATCATAATTAAAGGTGCGATCTACGAACTTGATCAGCTTGACCTGTTGTTCCATCAACAGACCGAGGTCGGCCTTGATACGCTCCATGGAAAAAGAGCGAACCCGGCGACTGCGGGCACTCAGACAAAAGCTGCAACGATACGGGCAACCCCGACTGCTCTCGTAATATACCAGTCCACGGGTCAAATCAACCAACCCCGCAGCAAAAGGGGATGGGATTTGATCGAGCCGGTCGAGCAGGCTCTCCTCGCCGGATGAATACTCTCCCCGCAGTTGCACACCAGGAAAAGAAGATGGCTCTTTGCCGGCCTGCCAGGCAGCAAGGAGATGACGCAGAGGCAACTCCCCTTCCCCACAGATAATGGCATCTACCGGAACCTGGTGAAAAAAGTCAGGGACCTCAAAAGAGATATCCGGGCCACCGAGAACGATCCGATAGTCAGGATTGATCTGCTTCAGGCAGTTGACCAGTTCCAGGGTTGTTACCCGATTCCACAGATAAACGGAAAAACAGATGATCTCGGCATCAGCAGCTACGATCTGGGCGAGGAGATTTTCTTTAGGTTGATTGAGGGTAAGCTCTAGAATCTGGATGGTCGGGCAGACCGGGAGGCAATAGGCCTTGAGGTAGGGCAAGGCCAGGCTGGCATGGATATAACGGCTGTGCAGGGTGGTCAACAGGGTCTTCATGGCGACAGATTAACCGATTGCCCACCCCCAGCCAAGGATTAAGAAAAAGGTATCTTTTCAGCACCGGGCCGGGAATCCTATGTCAAGGGACGCGATTGTTCCCCGATGGGTCATCCATGACCGCTTTTTGTCGCCGTCCATGGCGACAAAAACCCTTGCCATAGGATCCCCAACCCTGCGCAAGGATGGTGCTGGGTAATTACAGAAAAATGAATATATCTCAGGGGCAGATCAAACCATCCCTGATTTTGACGGTGCGTTCAGCCCGGGCAGCCAGCTCCGGGTTGTGGGTAATCATGATCGTCGTCAACCCCTCATTGCTGAGGCGTCGTAAGATGGCATAGATCTTTTCACTGTTTTCCGTGTCCAGGTTGCCCGTCGGTTCATCCGCCAGCAGGATCGCCGGATCATTGACCAGGCCACGGGCGATGGCGGTACGCTGCATTTCCCCGCCGCTTAACTGGGCAGGGGCATGGTTGAGGCGATGTTCCAGTCCAACCATTTCAGCCAGTTGTTCAATCTTTTTACGCTGCGCCGGCTTTTTACTGAAGAGCAACGGCAGGGCAATATTATCAAACACACTCAAGCCCGGAATCAGATAGAACTGCTGGAAGACAAAGCCGATTTTCTCGCGGCGGATTTTGACCAGTTGTGATTCGGGCATGCCGGCGGTATTGACACCGTCAAAAAGCACATCGCCGTTGGTCGGCTGATCAAGGCACCCCAGGATGTGCAGCAGAGTCGTCTTACCGGCCCCGGAGGGACCGACAATGGCCATTAATTCACCGGCGTTGATGGTCAGGTTGACACCACGCAAGGCGCGCACCGTTTCGACACCGCGACGATAGGTTTTTTCGATATGCTTTAGTTCAATCATCCCTTGATCGCCTCTACCGGATTAATTTTCGATGCTTTGACCGCTGGATAAATGCCGGCACAAAGCCCGATAACAAAGATAAATGCCACGCTTCCCAAGGCCACGATGGGATCAAAACGGATCAGGTCGCCGGAAGGGACAAAGGGCATGACGGAGCGGACAAAGGCTTCAATCAGGCGGGCACCAAGGGTCGACAGCACGATGCCGACGACACCACCGACCAGGGCAAGGATCGTCGTTTCATTCAAGATAATGCGGAAGATATCCCACCGTGACGCCCCGACAGCGCGCATCATGCCGATCTCCTGAGTGCGTTCAAAGACCGCCATGAGAATCGAGTTCATCACCCCGACGGCACTGATCAGGATGGCGATCAGCACGATGGCGAGACTTAAAGCCCGCGCGGCAGCGGCCAGATTGGAGACGGAATTCATCACTTCGCCCATGGTGACAATCTGGATACCGGGCACTGTTGAGGTTAAGGACTCAGTAATGGCGCCGATGCGGGTCGGGTCATCAACCTTGACGCCGATGGCCGTGGCTGATTGGGGATAACCGAGCAGGTTCTGGGCGGTTTGTATCGGCAGGTAGACAAAGGCATCATCCTGACTACCGGAATAGCCAACAATGCCGGCAACAATGAGATCAACCCCTGCTGCCGGGGAAGAGAAATGATCGCCGGGTTGAAGGTTGTCATGCTGGGCAACCTCGTAGCCTAACAGTACCTCATGTTCATGGCGCGGGATCGTGCCGGTGATTTCCCACCCGGGTTTAATCGCTTCGAGCACGTTCATCTCAATGCCGTAGATCAGATCGATCTTGCCCCGTTGCTGGTCGGGCAGCTGCGCCACCAGGATCGGAGTTGCCAGATCAATCCCTGCCGTGCCCTCGACATGTTCCATCACCCCGGTATCGAGAAACTTGGGGATAACCGCCCCATGCAACACCAGCGCTGCGACCTCGTGGGCACAGCCGGACGGTACAATCATGAAATGCAGACCGGTGCGCTCCAGCTCAACCGCCAGACCTTCGGTGAACCCTTTATTGAAGGACAACACAGCGAACAGTACACCAACCGATGCGGCAATGCCGAGCATGGTCAGTAAACTGCGGGTGCGATGACGCAGGATGTTTTTTGCGGCAAGCTTTAAATAGCTGGTCATTTAATTTCAACCCCGGTGGCGATCAGTAAAAAAGCCTGTTGGGTGCGCGCAACCGTCCCACTGGCGATGGCCGTTTTGTTAGGCATCGAAGGCAACTCAAAGCCGTTGCGCGCCAGGTCGACATAAACCTGACCGGTGTCATCCTGCAGATAAAACCAGCAACCATTGGAGGCACACTGACTAACGATGCGCCCTTCGAGCGTAACTGTTTTGCCCATCAGATCCGGTTGCAGAAAGATATCCTTGACCTGGACTTTTGGCGCAGCAGGATCAACCCCGGCGCCGTATTTATCGCTGTTACCGCTACAGCCGGCAAGAAACAGAAAAACAAGCAGAACCGATGCGAATACCATATTTTTCATCAACAAAACTCCTGATTGTCAAATTCAACCGAACGATCATCAAGGTAACGAACGTCAGCCGGTTTGGATTCTTTTGTTATTAGATAAAGAACTTTTGGCAGTTTTTTTTATCAAGGACTACTATTTTTGTAAAGTAGATGCGGCCGTCTGGTGTTTTTTTAGGGCAATGAACAGTCGTTCGTTGTGCATTTGAGCAGTTTTTGGTCAGATCACTCGTCGCCAACAGCTTTGTATGCTATATTCCGAGGCTTCGCGAAAGGAAGTGGCGCATGAGCAAAAGCAGAACATTTTTAACCGTCGTTGCCGATTCTGACGGCGAGGTATTCGAGCATCCGGATCTTCTGATGGCGGGCATGAACGGTTTATCCCTGTGTCGGCCCCAAGCAGAGGAACTGATTCCCCTACCGGAAGGCAGCCGCCTGTTTACCATTCCCAACACCCCGCCGATCGGCTTTGATCGCCGCAGCGGTCAGCAGAAAACCGTCGGCCGGATGCCGAAATCCTGGGGCGGTGGTTGCTTGCAGGCGGTT
This sequence comes from Pelovirga terrestris, assembly GCF_014773365.1. GTDB lineage: Bacteria > Desulfobacterota > Desulfuromonadia > Desulfuromonadales > Geopsychrobacteraceae > Pelovirga > Pelovirga terrestris. The sequence continues at coordinate 133,004 of NZ_JACWUN010000002.1, read as the reverse complement.
TCCGCTTTTGTCACTCCGGGGTTTACCCGTACCCTGTTGCCTGCCGCAGACTATCTTAACAAACCGGTTGAACTAACCCTCTGGTCTTACACGGCAGTGGGCTGGTGCGTTGAGGAAGAGCGTTTCTATGTTGCGGCGGTCCGGGTCGATCGCAACCGCCAGTGGGAGCCCGAGCACTTTGACGACCGCAAACTGGAGCCGTTGGTACGCCGGCGACTGGCAAACGAAGCGGATAATCGTCTACTGGAACAATTGTCCCGCTGTGCCCTTGATTATCACTGTTTCGCCGCCAAGAATCTGTTTTTCGGACGCTGGGAAGCTCCCCTGCCCTGTTCTCCCGCCTGCAATGCCCAGTGTCTTGGGTGTATTTCCCTGCAGGATGAGCCCAAAGCCTGTCAGGCCAGTCAAGATCGCATTGATTTTGTCCCGACCGTTGATGAAATCTGTGCGCTGGCCGTTCCTCATCTAGAAAAGGCAGAGAACGCCATCGTTTCCTTTGGCCAGGGGTGTGAAGGGGATCCGATCATGCAGATCGATATCGTCTGCGCAGCAGTCAGACAAATGCGCCGCCAGACCGATCGCGGCACCATTAACTTCAATACCAATGCTTCGATCCCTGGGGCCATCGACCAGCTGGCGGCGGCCGGGGTTGATTCCATCCGGGTCTCTCTTAACTCGGTACAGGAGCGTTTCTACAACGCCTATTACCGCCCACGCTGCTACCGCTTTGCCGATGTCCTGGAGTCGATCCGCCGGGCTAAACAGCATGGTTTATTTACCATGCTCAATTATCTGGTGTTTCCGGGAATCACCGATCGCGAGGATGAAATTGAAACCCTGTTAAAGCGGGTGGAAGATACAGGAATCGACCTGATTCAGATGCGCAATCTCAGCATTGACCCCCTGCTCTACTGGTCAACCCTGGGTGCCGAAGGCAAAGGGATCGGCATGAAGAAGATGCTGGATCTGCTCAAACAACAGGTTCCGCGCCTCCAGTTTGGTTATTTTAACCGAACCCGCGAAAACTTTTATCCTCGCGGGTTTGAAAACGACTGGCCGCTACCGGCGCAACTCTGATCCGCGCTGCCACAACCAGCATCAACAATAGGTCCGCACGGCCGTAGCCAGATCGGCTTCGAGCTTACCATGAGAGTTTAACAAATAACGGTAGAATGCCTCCATGACAGGCTGTGGCAGAGTACGGAGCAAGCGCCGGCTAAGCATATCGAGCTGATAGAGGGGATCGTCATCCGCCACAACCAGATCAAAGAAAGTAGCGACCGCCGTATCCAGATCGCCGATATCAACGGACAGACAGATCAGCCCGGCCAGCGAAAAAGGATCACGACCGAAACTAATAGAGCGCCGATAAGACCGGGCAGCTTCGTCCTTCATGCCAATATGGTAATAGGCATCGCCCATCCGTGTATGCAGGGCCTGCGTCCCCTCAGAATTTTTAAGAATTTTCTGCCAGACCGCGATCGCTTCCTGATAGCGTTTATGCCAGCGGTGACAGTTCCCCAGACCGTAAAGGGCGTAGGGATTATCCGGGTCGACCTCAAGGGCACGGCGAAAATAAACTTCCCCCTTGTCAAAATCGGAGACCCGCCAGCACAACTTGCCGAGAATCGTAAGGATATGCAGTGACTTGCCGCCAAAACCCAATATCTTTTCATAAATCCGGATCGCTTCCTGGTCGTTACCCAGACGATGCTGTAAATCAGCCAGGCCCGACAGGGCGAACCGATCATCCGGAGCAAACTGAATAATACTCTGATACATCTGTTCAGCGCGCTCAAATTGCAACAACACTTTGGCACTGTCGGCAATCCGCGACATCACGTGCTTGTCACGGGGCCGCAGATGCAGATAGCGCTCCCACATGGTGATGGCATCGTTGTGCCGATTCAGTTTCTTGTAAACATCACCAAGACCGCGCAGGGCAAACAGGTTGTTTTTATCGATCTGCAAAAGCTTAAGATAACACTCTTCGGCAACCTCGAAGTTACCCATCTCGCGACTGGCATCACCCATTCCCGACAACAGATAAGGGTTGTCCGGCTCAAGTTCGAGGCCTTCAGCAAACAACTGTCTGGCATCGTTATAGCAACTTGCCCGCAATTTCTGTCGTGCTTTTTTAGACAGATCGATGATCGAACTCTGTGCCTGCGGATTGTCACTAGATGGATTGAAAACCTGACTCACATTGACTCCTTACTTTGCCTTTATCATAGACATTCCAGCGAGACTGGAACTTAAAAAAAAGTAGCTATTCAGCTCTATCCCAGCACCGGGTCGGGGATCCGGTGCTGAACAGATACAAAAAAAACTGCTCACGTTGACTGTTGCCCATAGGTCGTGAACTTTTTCAAGACGGCTTCCATCTCTTCATGATTGACCAGAACCGGTTCACCAACCGATTTGGCTTGATAGTATATTCTAGCGACCAATTCAATTTCTTCTGCCACGTTAAAAGCCTGCTTGAGGTCAGCACCGACAGCGACCAGACCATGATTCGCCAACAGCACGGCATGATAATCAGCGATCCCGGTCACCACATTCTCAGCCAGTTCAGGACTGCCGAATGTAGCATAGTCGGCCAAGGGAACTTTCTGACCCGAGAAAGCCACAAGATAATGGACTGCTGGAATTTCCCAGTGCAGGCATGCCATTGTGGTGGCGTAAACAGAGTGCGTATGAACCACTGCGGCGATATCAGGTCTGGCTTTGTACAACGCCAGATGAAAGCTCAATTCGCTGGAAGGTTTCAGACAGCCTTCAACTCGCTGGCCGTCCAGATCAACGATAACAATATGGTTACTGCTGACGTCAGCGTAGTCAATGCCACTCGGCCCGATTGCGACCAGACCGGTCTCACGACAGAGCATACTGAGGTTACCACCACTGCCAGTCGTTAACCCGGACTGAATCATCTTCATACCATAATCAACAATCTGTTGTCGTTGTTCGGCTAACATCATAAATATTTTCCGCGTGCGGGGAGTCCAGTATAATGTGGTTGTTGAAAGTCCTGGTTGAAAGACGCGTTTTTCCCAGGACGATAGGTTAGTTCAACTTTTATTAATAAATTGAGCACCTTTTCAACACCGGGTCGGGGATCCTGTGGCAAGGGTTTTTGTCGCCATGGACGGCGACAAAAAGCAGTCATGGATGACGAAAAGCGTCCCTTGACATAGGATTCCCGACCCGGTGCAAGGATAGAACTGAATAGTTAATAAATTTAATTTAAGGATTGTAACAGTTAACACTTTTCTCTGTCCAGCACTGGTTTTAGCTGCTAGCATTGTTGCCGGAAAATAAATCAAACGACACAAGAGAAGACACCATAAAAAAAAGGAAAAAACAATGATCAACCAACAAAGAATTGCCGATGAATTCTTTCGCCTTGCCTCAATCGACAGTCCATCCTATCGGGAAGCGTCTATCGCAGCCTATCTGCACCAGCGTTTTTCTCAGCTTGGTGCCACGGTGGAGGTTGACACTGCCGGCGCGACTATCGGCAGCGACAGCGGCAATATGATCGCCCGTTTTCCCGGTACCCGGGCAGGAGATCCCTTTGTTATCAGTGTCCATATGGATACCGTCAGCCCGGCCGAAAATGTTCAGCCGGTGCTGAACGATGGAATTTTCACCAGTGCCGGCAATACCATTTTAGGAGCCGATGACAAAGCCGGAATTGCCGAACTGATTGAAGCCATCGAGGTCCTTAACCAACAGAACATTCCCTACGGACCGCTGGAGGTTGTGATCACCGTCTGTGAAGAGCTGGGACTATTGGGCGCTAAAGCCTTTGATTTTTCAGTGCTTAAAGGCAAGCGTGGGGTCGCCCTTGATACCACCGGCATTGACCGCATCATCACCCGTGCCCCCGCTGCCAACCGCATGAAAATTGACATCTACGGCCTCGAAGCCCACGCCGGGGTTTGTCCGGAACAAGGAATATCTGCCATCACAATTGCCGCTAAGGCGATTGCGCGCATGACCCTGGGGCGCATTGATGAACACACCACCGCCAACATCGGCACGATCAACGGCGGCGTTGCTACAAATATTATCCCCGGCCAGGTCAGCCTCCGCGGCGAGGTGCGCAGCCACGCGCCTGAGCGGTTACAACAGGTTACTGAAGCAATCATTCGATGCTTTGAGGAAGAGGCGTACAACAGTTCAGTGGTTGTTGACGGTAAAACCCGGTCGGCATCCATGGCGATTGAAATCCAGGAAGATTTTCCTGCTATGCAGATAGCGGAAACAGCCCCCATCGTGCAACTGATTGTGAATGCCGGCAAGACCTTGCAGCGTCCGCAGCAGATTGCCGCCGCCGGCGGCGGCTCCGACGCCAATATTTTTAATGGTCATGGTATTGACATGGTGATTCTGGGCACCGGCATGGCCAAGGTTCATACTCCGCAGGAACAGGTTGCGGTTGCTGATATGGAGAAGGTCAGTTCCCTGCTGGTGGAAATTATCCGTAACGCCTGAGCCACACTACCGACATCACAGCAAAAGGAACCTCACATGGAAACAGCCGGCGATCTGGTTATCACCGAAAAATTTGACGCCCTTGCCCTGATGACCATCAACCGACCCAAGGCCCTTAATGCCCTGGATCAGCTAACTTTGCAACAGCTGGATGCTGCCGTCAGCGCAATTGAAGCCGATCCACAGATCAAGGTCGCTATTATCACCGGATCCGGCGAAAAAGCCTTTGTCGCTGGTGGGGATATCGGCGTGATGCAACCCCTTGACCCGCTGGGCGCCCGCCGGATTGCGGTCGATGTCCAGCAGTTGCTGAATAAAATTGAATACGGCAGCACAGTCTATATTGCTGCCATCAACGGCTATGCCTTAGGCGGTGGCTGCGAACTGGCCCTGGCCTGCGACATCCGGATTGCTGCCGACAGTGCCCAGCTCGGCCAGCCCGAAGTAAACCTTGGCATCATCCCCGGCTGGGGTGGCACCCAGCGCCTGCCACGGCTGGTGGGCAGCAGCATGGCAAAACAGCTGATGTTCACCGGTGAACGGATCAGCGCCGCCCGGGCCGCACAGATTGGCCTGGTGAGCGAAGTGGTCCCGGCGACCGGGCTATTGGCCAGGGCCCGGGAGTTGGCGCAAATCATCGCAGCCAAGCCTAAAATGGCGCTACAATTGATCAAGGAAGCGGTCAATAATGGTCGGGAAATGGATATGCAACGCGCCTTTGCTTACGAGGCTGACCTGTTCGGGCTATGCTTTGCAACTGCTGACCAAAAAGAAGGGATGCTCGCGTTTCTGGAAAAACGCCAACCACAGTGGCGCGATCAGTAAAAGATTGATTACCAGCGCAGGGGCTCACCACGCCGGATCAGTGCATCCTTAATCTGCTCGACACAGTCATAAGCAACCCTGATACCGCGCAGGCCATGGCCGATCTGGATAGCAGAGCCAGGCTCACCATGAAAATCCGAACCGCCGGTAATCACCAGGCCATGGTGCGCCGCCAGACGAATCAGCCAGTCGCTGTCCTCCAGGCCGGAACCATTATTGTAGACTTCGATCCCATCGAGCCCCAGGCGTACCAGTTCTGCTACCAGTTTTTCAAGCTGATGGCGATCACGGGTAACGTAGGGTGGATGTGCCAGAACCACGATACCTCCGCAGGCGTGCACCAGACGAATAGCCTCGTCTGCGGGAAAATAGTGTTTTTCCACATTACAGGGCACCAGATAGCGGGTAAAAGCGTCCTCGTTACTATTGGCATATTTTTTTTGACGCAACACCTGGGCAATGTGTGGCCGCCCGATACTGCCACCAGCCAGCTTGCGAACCTCCTGGGCAGCGATGGGCGCCCGACCTTCTTCGGCCAGTTTAAGATTCACTGCATCGATAATCTGTTCGTTGCGGCTGGCGCGAAACAACTGGAAGTGCTCAAGTTCGGCAATCAGTCGCGGATCATGGTAATCGAAACCATAACCAAGCAGGTGCATATCGGTGTAGCTTTGCCACTGGCTGGACAACTCGACTGCGGGAATGACCTCAATCCCCAGGGAGGAAGCGGTCAGAGTGGCCGGAATAATACCGTCAATATTGTCATGATCGGCCAAAGCAATAGCCACCAGCCCAGCCCGGGCCGCCTGCATGACGACATCTTCAGGACTGAAAAACCCGTCTGAACAGGTCGTATGGATATGGAGATCAACATAGTTAAAATTCATGTTGCTATTATTCTTGTTTGTTTCAGGTAACGCCAGTATTTTAATGAAAAATATGGGGACGTTCTTCCTTCTGTTTTAACCCTCATCAGGGACGACGAACACAGACCAACGGGAGCCCTTGACCATTTCACCACCAGCATGTACACATGGATCAGCCTGCTAAGGAGCAATAAGCCGTATGCCCCCACGTTTGTCCGTCGCCAATCTCAAGAGTTACTTCTTCACTCGCAATGGCCTGCTCAAGGCCGTTGATGGTGTGTCTTTTCATATTGAGCAGGGCGAAACCCTGGCCCTGGTTGGTGAATCCGGTTGCGGCAAATCGATGACTGCCCTCTCCATTTTACGCCTGCTGCCGGAACCGGGGCGTATCGTCGGTGGTGAGATCCATCTCGACGGACGCGACCTGCTCCACTTGCCCGAAATCGAAATTCGCCGAATCCGCGGCAATGACATCTCGATGATTTTTCAGGAACCCATGACTTCTCTGAATCCGGTGCTGAAGATTGGTGATCAAATTGCTGAAGTGCTGCGCCTGCATCAGGGACTTTCGCGCCGCGAAGCACGTGCTCACGCGACACAGAGCCTGGTTCAGGTCGGCATTTCCGATCCACAGCAGCGCTTAGGTGACTACCCGCACCAGCTTTCAGGGGGACAGCGCCAACGGGTGATGATCGCCATGGCCCTGGCGTGTGACCCAAAGCTGTTGATCGCCGATGAGCCGACAACGGCTCTCGATGTCACGATTCAAGCCCAGATCATGGACCTGCTGCTCAAACTCAAACAAGATCGGCGGATGGCAACCCTGCTGATCACCCATGATCTGGGAATTGTCGCAAGCAACGCCGACCGGGTGGCCATCATGTATGCCGGTCAGATTATTGAACTGGGGAGTGTAGACCTGGTGTTTTCTAACCCGCTCCACCCTTACACCAGGGGATTATTGCAATGCGTTCCGCGCATCGGTGAAAAAAACAGCCTGGCCACCATCACCGGCCAACTGCCAGATTTAACCAAAAACCATGAAGGGTGTCTGTTTGCCTCACGCTGTAGCTGTTTGTGCGACAACGGCCAGCAGCAACGCCCAGCCCTCAAGGAAGTTGCTGAAAACCACCTGGTTCGCTGTTGGAGACAGTCATAAATATGGCACTACTCGAAGTTAAAAACTTAAGAAAAAGCTTTAAAGTATTGGATCCACTTGGCCGGAATAGTGGCAGACTAGTCGCTGTCGACAACGTCTCCTTCACCATCAACGCCGGGGAAACTCTGGGGCTGGTCGGCGAATCCGGATGCGGCAAATCGACCACCGGCAAACTGATCCTGCAGCTGCTCAAACCGGATCAGGGGCAAATATATTACGCCGGCACCGAGTTAACCGGCCTCTCTGCAGCAAAGATGCGACCCTGGCGGCGGCGTATGCAAATGATTTTTCAGGACCCCTTCTCCTCCCTCAATCCTCGCATGACCATTGGCGCCATTTTAAGTGAGCCACTGATTATCCACCGGCTTGTACCTGCCCGCCAGATGCGCGACCGCGTCATCGAACTGTTGGAAAAGGTCGGTTTGTCGGCAGAGCACGAACAGCGCTACCCGCATGAATTTTCCGGAGGACAGCGCCAGCGCATTGGAATCGCCCGGGCTCTGGCAGTGGAACCGGAACTGATTATCGCCGATGAACCGGTCTCGGCGCTGGATCTCTCGGTTCAGGCCCAGGTTCTCAACCTGTTGAAACAGCTGCGCGAAGAACAACAACTCAGTTATTTATTCATTGCTCATGATCTGGCGGTGATCGAACACGTCAGTGACCGTATTGCTGTCATGTATCTGGGCAACATTGTAGAGCTTTGTGCCGCGTCAGAACTGTATAAAAACCCTCGTCATCCCTATACCGAAGCACTGCTCAACGCCGTGCCGGTGCCCGATCCACACCATGCCCGCCCTCTGGCTCTGACCGGAGAAATCCCTTCACCAGTCAATCCCCCAGGCGGATGCCACTTCCATCCCCGTTGCCCTTATGCCGACCACCGGTGCCGACAACAGGCCCCCGCGCTGGAGACGATAACCGGGGACCACCAGGTCGCCTGTCATCACAGTGATCAGGTCGGCCGTTATCTGGTCCGGGGGTAAGCGTGCGCCACGCCCATTTTCCTCTCGTGCGAAATAACATTCGCAAATAACCTGAGCTTAGGCTAAAATGCCAACTCACCTGCCGACTAACCCAATTCCTTAGATACTCCATGGCCAGAATCAAAAAAAAATCAGATCTTAAGCTCGGGTTACATACCCTGCAGGATATCAGTGCGCTGATTCTGCGCTCCCACGATCTCGACGAAACAATCAACAATATTGTTCATCTGGTCGCCGACCGTGCCCGTTCGGAAGTTTGCTCTCTATACCTGCTTGATGATGACCAGCACACCTTGGTCCTGCGGGCGAGCCACGGCCTGACCCCTGAGTCAATCGGTAAGGTCAAATTACAAATCGGGGAAGGATTGACCGGTAAGGTTGCAGCAGAGCAACAGGTGCTGGCCATCAGTCATCCCCAGAACCATCCCGATTATCGTTTTTTTCATGAAACCGGGGAGGAACAGTTCCATACCTTTGTCGGCATTCCGCTCCAGGATCGAAGTGCCTCCGTCGGTGTTCTGGTTATCCAGACTCGTGATATTCATCATTTTTCTGCCGATGAACTGGCGACCCTGACTACTATTGCCTTCCAGGTGGCTTCCATTGTTGTCAACGCCAGACTGCTGGACACCCTGCATCGTTATGAAACCCCCGGACCACCACTGCCGGCCTCTGCAGCAGCTGAAAGCGGCCATACGGCCGAGCCACAAACCATCGCTCTCTACGGCAAAATGGCCTACCCTGGTATCATTACCGGCCCGGTGACAATCCTTGATCATGACTATGGCTTTGCTGATATTTTCGATGAATGCAACATTGATGTTGAAGCGGAATTGACCCGGCTGGACGATGCCCTGCGTCACACCCGGATTCAAACCCTTTACCTGGAAAAAAGGGTAGCCTCCCAACTCAGCCAGGAAGATGCTGCGATTTTTCATACCCACTTAATGATCCTCGAAGATCGAGGTCTTATTGAACGCCTGCATCATTTGATCGAAGAACGCCACAGTGCTCCCTATGCGTTAAAGAAAGTCATCAACGGCTATCTGGCTGCCTTCGCCCGGATGGAAGACCCCTATCTGCGCGAACGTGCGGCAGATATGGAGGATGTCGGCCGCCGCTTGCTTGCCAACCTGGTCGGCCGGGCACCGGCGGGGCTGCAACTGCAACAACCCAGCATCCTGGTGGCAAAGCGTCTGCTTCCCTCAGATATGGCAATCCTTGACCATGAAAAAATCCTGGGGATCGTACTGGAGTCCAATGAAGCCAATTCCCATTCGGTGATCATGGCCAAGGGGCTCGGCATTCCAACGGTTATCGGAGTTGAGGGCGTTACCACCCAAATCAGCCCCAATGATTACCTGATTCTCGATGCCAATGCCGGCTGTCTCTACCCCAACCCATCGGCCAGCATCATTGCTGAGTACCAGCGTCTGGAACAGAACCGGCTGGAGGAAAAAGAGCGGCTGTCCCTGTTACGTGACGTCATAGCCACCACCCGCGACGGCCGGCAGGTATTCTTGCGCGCCAACATCGGCCTGATCAGCGATGTTGATGTCGCGATCAGGCACGGAGCGCAAGGGGTCGGTCTGTATCGCACTGAATTTCTCTACATGACCCACAGCGGGTTTCCCGATCGCGATCAGCAGTATCAGCTCTATAAACAGGTTGTCGAAAAATTTGCCGGTATGCCGGTTACTATTCGTACCCTTGACATCGGTGGAGACAAAAGCCTCCCCTATTTTCGCCAGCCCCAGGAGAACAACCCCTTTATGGGTTGGCGTTCCATCCGCATCAGTCTAGACTATCCCGACATCTTCCAGGTGCAGCTTGAAGCCATCCTGATGGCTGCAACGGCCGGTCCATTACGACTGCTTTTCCCGATGATTTCCAACCTCAATGAAATCCGCAGCTGCAAGGAACTGATACGACAAGCGGCGCAGCAACTGGAGCAGGAAGGGATTCCCTACCAGGAGCACATTAAGATTGGAGCAATGATCGAAATTCCAGCGGCAATCCATCTGGCGCCCCACCTGGCCAAAGAGGTCGATTTTTTTGCCCTCGGCACCAACGATCTGATTCAATACCTGCTGGCTGCCGATCGTTCCAATCCACGCGTCCAGAACCACTATGATCCTCTCCATCCAGCTGTCCTGCAGAGCATCGACCGGTTGGTTAGCGTCGCCCGTAGTGAGGGAACAGAGCTGTGTCTGTGTGGCGAGATGGCAACCGACCCGGCCTGCCTGCTGGCCTTGATCGGTCTGGGTATCCGTGATTTTTCCTTGTCAGCCCCCTATATCCCCCAACTGAAGAACATCATCAACCAACTCGACAGTAGCGCAGCTGAAGCGATCATGCGCCAGGCACTGGAGCTCGGCGACAGTTCCGATATTCGCCATCTGCTCGACTCTCATCTGGAATACTGATCGCTGCTTTGTGCTATCAGTTCAGCACCGTATCCCCAGCCCTGCGACCAGGATGACAGCCCATTGGTTTAACGTTGTCGACAAAAAAAAGCCGAACCCTCAGAGATAGAAGATCCGGCAGCACGCCTGCAATAACATTAAAAAAGTCTATTCAATAACAGCGATCAGATCTCCCTGCTCAATCTGATCCCCTTCATCAAAAACCAACTGCTTGATCACTCCGGCACGGCGGGTCTTAACATTGGTCTCCATCTTCATCGCCTCGGTAATCACCAGCACATCGCCTTCTTCGACCTTATCCCCTTCCTTCACCATCAGCTTGAAAATTTTGCCCGGCATCGGCGCACCGATCTCATGGCCATTATCCGGATCCGCCTTGACGTTGCTCTTCAAATCGGTTTCTACCGAACGATCGACAACGGTCGTCATCCGGGGTTCACCATTGAGTTCAAAATAGATGTGGCGGGTTCCATCCTCACGCACCCGACCGATGGCGCTCAGCTTAACAATGAGCGTCTTACCTGGTTCGATCTCGATGGTCACTTCATCACCGATATCCAGGCCATAGAAAAATACCGGGGTCGGCAGGACCGACACATCACTGTGCTCCTGACGGAAACGATCGTATTCTTCATAAACGCCGGGATACAGAACCGCCGAGAGGACATCGCGATCGGACACCTTATGACCGAGGTTTTTCTCCAACTCATCCTTTTTCAGGACAAAATCAGCAGGCTCCAGCAATTCTCCGGGACGACAGGTCAAGGGCCGTTCACCGCGCAGGATAATCTGCTGCAGACGCTCGGGGAACCCGCCATAGGGCTGGCCGATCATCCCTTTGAAGAAATCGACAACCCCTTTGGGGAAAGCCATCTCTTCACCGCGCTCAAACACATCTTCCGGGGTCAGATTGTTCTGCACCATGAACATGGCCATATCGCCGACAATTTTAGACGACGGGGTGACCTTGATCAGATCACCAAACATGTCGTTGACGGTACGATACATCATCTTGCACTCTTCCCAGCGATGACCCAGCCCCAAACCTTCAACCTGGGGTTTGAAGTTGGAATACTGGCCACCGGGGATTTCATGGTAGTAGACCTGGGCGGTGCCACTGCGTAATTCTGATTCAAAGGGGGCATAATAGGTGCGACAGGTTTCCCAGTAGTTGGCCAGCTTCTGCAAGCCGTCATTGTCCATCTGCGGATCCCAGATGGTTCCCTCCAGAGCAGCCAGAAGGGCATTCATGTTGGGCTGTGCGGTCAGGCCGGACACAGAGGACAAGGCTACGTCAACGATATCACACCCAGCCTGGGTCGCCATCAACAGCATGGCACCACCGTTGCTGGAGGTATCGTGGGTATGCAGATGGATCGGCAGACCGATCTCATTTTTAAGGGCTTTAACCAGTTTCTCTGCGGCAAAAGGTTTGATCAAACCCGCCATGTCCTTGATCGCCAGAATATGGGCACCCATCTTCTCCAGTTCTTTAGCCATGGAGACGTAGTATTCAAGCGGATACTTGTCGCGCTTGGGATCGAGAATATCCCCGGTGTAGCAGATCGCCGCCTCACAAATAGTTCCGCTCTTGCGCACAGCATCCATCGCCACCTGCATCCCCTTGGTCCAGTTCAGCGAATCAAAGACACGGAACACATCGATGCCGCTTTCTGCGGCCTTGGCAACAAATTCCTGAACAACATTATCAGGATAATTGGTGTAACCCACCGCATTGGAACCCCGCAGCAGCATCTGAAAAAGAATGTTCGGTACCTTGGCGCGCAAACGGTCAAGCCGCTCCCACGGATCCTCACGTAAAAAGCGCATGGAAACATCGTAAGTGGCCCCTCCCCACATCTCGAGGGAGAAGAGGCCACCCCCCAGGTGCGCAGTAGCTTCAGCAATCCGGTCAAGATCAAAGGTACGAAAGCGGGTCGCTACCAGTGACTGGTGGGCGTCACGCATGGTGGTATCGGTAATCAGTAACTGTTTGTGATTGCGCGCCCACTGGGCCAGGCCTTCAGGTCCTTTTTCCCGTAAAATATCCCGTGTGCCCCGTGGATGCTGCTGACCATAGGGAATTTCGGGAACATCCGGTTCACGTAAAGAGGAAAACTTCAAGGCTTTATGGGATGGAATACCGGGATAGCCGTTGACGGTCACATCGCCGATATAGTTGAGAATCTTATTGGCACGATCCTGCTTGGCACGGACTTCAAAAACTTCCGGATGTTTTTCGAGAAAGGAGGTATCACAATCCCCCGCAAGAAAGACCGGATGGGTAATCACCTTCTCAAGAAAACCGATATTGGTTTTAACCCCACGGATCCGGAATTCCTGCAGAGCACGGTGCATGGTGCGCGACGCATCAAGGAAGGTCAACCCCCAGGTTGAAATCTTGACCAGCAGGGAATCGTAATCGGGGGTAATCACGGCACCGGCGTAACCGGCAGCAGCATCGAGCCGCACGCCGAACCCGGCGGCGGTACGATAGGCTTTAATGGTACCGAAATCGGGCGCGAAATTGTTGTCCGGATCTTCCGTAGTAATCCGTGACTGAATCGCAAAACCACGCAGCTCGATATCCTTTTGGCTTTTGATTCCGATTTCCGGATCACTGAGCTTATACCCTTCTGCAACGCGGATTTGGGCCTGCACCAGATTGCGCAGGGTTACCAACTCGGTCACTGTATGTTCAACCTGAATCCGCGGATTAACTTCAATAAAATAGACGTTCTCCTCCTTATCCATCAGAAATTCAACCGTACCGGCGTTGATGTAACCAACCGAGTTGGCAATTTTCAGGGCATAGGAACAGAGTTCTTCCCGTTTTTTCGGGGTCAGATAGAGAGACGGAGCAATTTCGATGACCTTTTGATGACGGCGTTGGATCGAGCAGTCCCGTTCATAAAAATGCACAAGGTTGCCATGTTTATCACCAAGGATCTGGACCTCAACGTGCTTGGGATTTTTGACATATTTTTCGAGAAAAATCGTCGCATCGCCGAAAGAGGCTTTAGCTTCTGAAGCCGCGCTACGCAACCCTTCAAGTAGTTCTTTCTGATTTTGAGCGACGCGCATACCGCGCCCGCCACCACCAGCACTGGCTTTAACAATGATCGGATAACCTGCTGATTTAGCGAAGATCAGGGCTTCTTCTTCCGTGCGCACCGGATCGTTGGTACCGGGGACGATGGGGACACCGGCTTCAACCGCAACCTTGCGGCCTGAAACCTTGTCACCCAGACGCCGTTGAATGTCGGGAGTCGGCCCAATAAAGGCAATCCCAGCACGTTCACAAGCTGCTGAAAATTCTGCATTCTCAGATAAAAAACCGTAACCTGGATGAATCGCATCAACATTTTTCTTGCGCGCCAGATCGATAATCTCATCGATGCCCAAATAGGCATCAATAGCCCCCTTACCTTTACCAATCAGGTAGGCTTCATCAGCTTTATAGCGGTGCAGCGAAAGACGATCCTGTTGGGAATAAATTGCTACGGTAGAAATGCCCAGTTCCGTACAGGCACGGAAAATCCGGATCGCAATTTCGCCACGGTTGGCCGCCATAATTTTTTTAAATTTCGTTATATTCATTGTTTCAGCTACTCCTTGAAAAAAGCAAAATATCAAATCTGTGAATTTTTGAGATAACTAAATTTTTTTATTAAAAGTAAATTTATGGCTATTTTTCAATAACTTGCGGATGTTTTGAAGCTGCAAAGAGACTATAAAAAACGGTCGTTGTCAAGCTAGAATAGCGTTTTACTTTTATCAGAAAAGGTATTTAAACGCAGAAAAAAAACCACCCGAATGGTCTTTCATGTTAAAAATCAACAGCATACAAACTAAATAATATTTACCCTATATGGGAACACGGGGTTAAAAAAACAGCAACTTTTCCTTCTGTCATCAGCAAGGTCTAGTCAGGGGCACGGTGTACAAATGCATGATTGATCTGAAGGGGAAGGGTACAGGGTCTCAGAAGTGACGCGTCACCATGTGTAAGAGGTGAACAGGATGGAGATAATGTCAGCTGTAAATTTCCAATCGGGCCGGACCCGCATCATGGATGCCCCGGACGTATGCTGATATCCCCTGCTCAACAGCAAACCCGGACTCTGCGTTGTCATCAGAACTCAGCCGTCTTTCTCTTTCTGCTATCTGCTCCTGTGACATGTCACTGCGGGCCTGGGTCGCCAGCGCCTGGGCTTGTTGCGCAACCTTCATGTCCTGGGCACTTGGTTGGGCCGGGGCCAGAGCGGCTGCGCGTACCTGCTGGGCTTTTTGCAGTGTCGCCTGAGGATCACCGGGGATGGGCGAGAGATCGATACTGACAGAACCGCCAACGGCGTAAGTGCGCCCATCGGGACCACGCTGATAATCGTAACTTGGTGCACCGGCGTAAGACCCCCCGGCGGCAGCATGGGCGGCCTCGTGGGCTCGTACTTCCTGGTCGCGCAGCTGGAGTTCACGAATTTCTATTGCCTCGCGACTCAACTCCAGACGATCAGTCGCAGCAGCAAAGCCGGACGGCTTGTTATTGACTTTTTCGCGGTAATGTCCAGACTCAGGATCTCCATCATTCCTGACTGACGCAGCATGAGCGAGCCCGAAATGCGGGATCATTTCGGTAGCGCGCAAGGAATTATACGTCCCGCTATGGATCAAAAAATCGGCCATTATCTGCTCTTTAGTATGGATATCTAAATTCGCATTCTAGCACAACCTCACTATTAAATTCAAATAATCTCGCACGGGCGATCACGCCTTATCCCGGGGTTGCCGGCATCCTGGCTTGAGGATTATCACTTTTCATGCTACCCTGCCGTCAACTTAATGACGCACCTACAAGGAAGCCAGAATGCATCATCCCCGGATTCTATTGATCGACGACAAGATAGAGAGCAGCCGTGCACTGTCTAAGTTACTCATGCTGGACGGCTACCGGGTCAACAGCACCCAAACCGGCGAGGAAGCCTTTGAACTGCTTAAAAAAACCAACTACGACCTGATTATCAGCGATCTGCTGCTACCTGGGGTCAGCGGCATGGACATTCTTAAACAGGTCAAGATTGATTCACCCGGAACGTCCGTCATCCTGATTACCGGCAATGCTTCCGCCGAAACCGCCGTTGAAGCCATGAAAGCTGGTGCCCTTGATTACATCAGCAAGCCCTTCAACTTTGAGCGATTGCGTATCCAGGTGGCCAAAGCGCTTGAAAAAAATCGGCTGGTCACGGAAAACCAGTATCTGCGCCGGCAGCTCCACGGTCGTTACCGCTTTGACAATATCATCGGCATCAGCCAGGCGATGCAGCAGGTTTTTATCCGGATGGAAAAGGTGGCGTCAACCGATTCCACCATCCTTATTCTTGGGGCATCAGGTACCGGCAAAGAGCTGGTAGCCAAGGCCATTCATTACAACAGCCCACGAGCTGAGCACCCTTTTGTTGCGATCAACTGTGGTGCGATTCCCGCTGATCTGCTGGAATCGGAATTATTCGGCCATATCAAGGGATCCTTTACCGGAGCGGTCGCCGATAAACCGGGCAAGTTTGAACTGGCGAACGGCGGCACCCTGTTTCTCGATGAGATCGGCAATATGCCGTTGCAGCTACAGATGAAGTTGTTGCGGGTATTGCAGGAGCATGAGTTTGAGCGGGTCGGTTCAAGTAAAAAAATCAGGCTCAATATCCGCCTGATTTCTGCCACCAATACCGACCTGCAGGAGTTGGTTAAATCGGGTAATTTCCGTGAAGATTTGTACTACCGCCTCAATGTCATTCCCATTCACCTGCCGCTATTGCGTGAGCGACGAGGGGATATTAGCCTGCTAACGCGGTATTTTCTCGAAATCAGCTGCCGCGAGATGAAACGCAAGCCCATCAGCATCAACGCTGCAGCATTGCAGGCAATGGAAAACTACTCCTGGCCGGGGAATGTCAGAGAGCTGGAAAATGTGGTTGAAAGAACTGTTGCCCTGACCGACAGCGATGTTATCACCTGTCAGGATCTACCCCCCGACATTGCCGCCCCGTGTCTTGCGGGTGGGATATCACACCCTGAAGTCAGTCCTGAGGGGATCGACCTGAATCAGACCCTCGCTGAAATTGAGCGTCAACTGATCCATCAGGCCCTGGAACTGGGACAGGGGATCAAGGCACGTGCGGCCACGTTGCTCAGCATTAACCGCACGACCCTGGTAGAAAAAATCAAACGATTGAAGATAGAAAACCGGTAAAAGCTACTTTCCTGACTGCTTCTCCATGCGTTTACGTTCATTAGCATCCAGATAGCGCTTGCGCAAACGGAGCGATTTTGGGGTAATTTCCACCAACTCATCGTCATCAATATATTCCAGCGCCTGCTCCAGGGACAAATTTCTTGGTGGTATGATACGCACGGCCTCATCACTCCCTGAGGCCCGCACATTGGTCAACTTCTTCCCTCTGCAGGCATTAACCACCAGATCATTTTCACGGGCATGCTGACCAATGATCATCCCTTCGTACACCTGCACCCCGGGACCAACAAATAAAATCCCCCGGTCCTGCAGGTTAAACAGCGAGTAAGCCACGGTTTCGCCCGCCTCCATGGCGATCAGCACACCGTTTTTTCGTCCCTCGATCGGACCTTTGTAGGGAGCATAGCTGTGGAAACTGTGATTCATCACCCCGGTGCCACGGGTATCCGTCATAAACTCGGTACGAAAACCGATAAGCCCGCGGGCAGGGATAAGAAACTCAATCCGGTTGGTGCCTTCCATGGTCTGCATGGACGTCATTTCCGCCTTGCGGCGGCCAAGCTTTTCAATCACTGTCCCCTGATATTCCTCGGGGACATCGATGGCGAGGTACTCGATCGGTTCATTGCGTTCACCGTCAACTTCACGGAAAATAACCTCCGGTTTGGAGACCGAAAGTTCAAACCCCTCACGGCGCATGTTCTCAATCAGGATCGACAGATGCAGTTCCCCACGCCCCGACACTTTAAAGGTGTCGGTACTGGCGGTATCTTCAACCCGCAACGACACATTGGTCCGCAGTTCTTTCGTCAAACGTTCACGAATGTTGCGCGAAGTGACCCATTTACCTTCACGACCGGCAAAAGGGGAATTGTTAACGATAAAGTTCATCGACAGGGTCGGCTCATCGATGGCGATATAGGGCATGGCTTGGGGATTTTCAGCATCAGCCAGGGTTTCACTGATCCCCATTTCCTCAAAACCGGCAACCGTGACGATATCCCCGGCACTAGCCTCACCTATTTCCACCTGTTGCAGCCCCTGGTAACCGAGCAACTTGGAAACACGGCCATAGGTCACCTTGCCATCGCGGTCAATCCGCGCCACCGACTCACCGGCATGAACGGTCCCATTAGCGATCTTACCGGTCGCGGTACGGCCGATAAACTTATTATAGTCAATGCTGCTGATCAGCATCTGAAAGGGTGCTGAGGGATCACCGGCCGGAGGATCGACACGTTTACGAATCATATCAAACAGAGGATCGAGGTTATCAGATTCATCGGCCAATGACGCCTTGGCGATTCCAAACTTGGCACTGGCATAAACAATGGGGAAATCAAGCTGATGCTCATTGGCGTTAAGTTCGCAGAACAGGTCGAAGACCATATCGACAACAGCTTCGGGACGCGCGCCGGGGCGATCGATCTTGTTGATAACCACAATCGGTTTGATCCCCAGATCAAGAGATTTCTTCAACACGAAACGGGTTTGCGGCATGGGTCCATCAAAGGCATCGACCAACAACAATACCGAATCAACCATTTTGAGGATGCGCTCAACTTCACCGCCAAAATCGGCGTGGCCAGGAGTATCAACGATGTTGATCTTCAGGTCGCCACGTTGCACCGCCAGATTTTTCGACAAGATCGTGATGCCACGCTCTTTTTCCAGGTCATTACTGTCCATGACCCGTTCGGTAATAACCTGGTGTTCGCGGAACACCCCCGATTGTACCAGCATGGCATCCACCAAGGTGGTTTTACCGTGATCAACGTGAGCGATAATGGCAATGTTACGGATATTTTCAATCATTCTAAATCCCTTATAAATCGTGATTTTCCAGCAAAAGAGCGCGATTATGGCAGAAAAGGATAAGCAATCCAAGATAAATTATTAAACGACCTATCTACCTGTTAACACGAATATCTTTATAAAACTGTAACAATTCAGCACTATCCTTGCGCGGGGCCATTGGATCCGGTGCGGAACAGACACATAAAACCTTGACTATCCGGCCTCAACTTCTTATGTTCTGTAGCCGTATGCCCCTTCGCCAAGCGGAAAAATCATGTCACAAACCAACATCATTCTTACCGGCTTTATGGGCTCCGGCAAAAGCACCGTTGGACGGGCTCTGGCGGCACGGCTCGGGGCAACCCTTATCGATACCGATCAGGTGATTGAACAACGCACCAACTGCCGGATCAGTGAGATCTTCGCCCGGCAAGGGGAAGCGGCTTTTCGGCTGATGGAGGCTGACCTGGCACGGGAACTGGCCGCTCGTCACGACCTGGTTATTGCCACCGGGGGGGGGTTCTTTACCAATCAGGAAAACATCAGCGCATTACAACAAAGCGGCCGCATCTTTTGTCTGACGGCAACGCCACAGGACATTCTGAACCGTGTAAAAAAACAGGGGCAGATTCGCCCGCTGTTGCAACAGTCCAATCCACTGGAACAAATTAACCAACTATTACGGGAACGCGAATCGGTATATCGCCAGTTTCCTCAAATCCCCACCAGCGGCCAAACAATTGATCAGGTTGTTGACACAATTATCAACCTGATGACTTCTGACTCCTATTAGTCTGCCCTGCTAACAGCCACAACCGCAATTGTGACAGACAACCTTGTCGCTGCCTTGTGGCTCAATGGTTTCCGGGGCAAAACACACCCGATTGACCCCACGCCGTACATCTTCAGCCAGGTTGAGATGTTGACTGGCGCCGATCACATGGCCAAGACATATGTTGCCGATCCCATGGGCAGGGCAGCTTAACCGAACGCTATTAAGCAAGTCGCCGTACCCCTTGATATCCATGGTCACATCCGACACGTTAACCAGGGAAAAATCGAACCCCAAGGGCGTTAACTCCTGGCTCAACTCGACAAAAAGAGCGTCCAGTTCCGTCTGGTTAACCAGCTGCCGCCATTTTTCGGCCAGGTAGTTCCGCTGATAGATAACCACGCTGATTTTTTTTAGATTATTCTGTGTCATGATCCTGCTCCCTGATAATTTTTGCTCGGCATTAATCAAGAGGGCAATATTCCACCCGGACAATGTCAAGCTCTTCCCGCCCGCCAGGGGTCTGAACGGTTACTTCATCTCCTTCGCGGGCGCCTAAAAGCGCCTTGCCGACCGGAGAGAACCAACTGATACGACCGCGGCTTGCATCCATTTCATCACCACCGACCAGACTCAGACAGCGTTGCTCACCATCGCCATTTTCCACCGTGACCGTTGCTCCAAAAAGCACCCGATCGCCGGCATTTTTCCCCTGCTCGAGGGGATCAACGATGATCGCGCTGTCTAGCTGACCGGTGATAAAACGGATCCGCCGATCGATTTCCCGCAAGCGTTTTTTGCCATAATGATAATCTGCGTTTTCCGAGCGATCACCATTGGAGGCAGCCCACGCCACGGTTTCCACCATCTGCGGACGCTCCTGATACAGCAGCTGTTTTAACTCCCCACGCAGTCGTTCGGCACAGCCGGGGGTCATATAATTTTTTCGCAGTTCGTTCATCTTCCAGATTTCAAGCAAAAGCATAAGGCTAGTAATAGCCTGCTGCATGGGGCGGGCTCGTTTATTTATTTCAGATCCAGCTCTTCCAACATCGACTTGGCAAAATTTTTCGCCTTGCCACCCGGGGCCATCATACCATAAGCCATACTTTCCAGCAGTTCATCCTCACTGGCTCCATGCTCCTTCGCGACCGCGAAGTGTTTTTTGAGTCAGTCAGGACATTGCACCGCGATAGCACAGGCGACGCGAATCAACTCACGGGTTTTCATATCAAGAACTTCCGGATAGTCAAAATCAAAAAACTTCTTGCGGATAGTCATCTGCACCTCCTTTAGATGCAATAAAAACCCAAGCCCCTCAATAAAAACAGAAGAGCTTGGGTTCCCACAGTGAACCAACCTTGTGAACATTGGGTTTATTTATCGCAGGTTATTTGCTCTCTTCAACCATATACAAAACGGCAGCGCGCACATCCTCATCGCTTAAATTTCGATTGCCGCCACGTGCCGGCATGCGACCTATCCCTTTGATGCTGTTCGCAACCAATCTTTCGATGTCCGCACTGTAGCGTTCGTGCCCGATCTTGGGGGCCCCCATAATGCCGGAATCATGACAACTGCGGCAGCTTTGCTGATAAATTGAACGTCCCTTATCGAAGGTTGCTGCAGTAGGGACCAAAGCGGCCAAGCGATCACTACCCTGCTGTGCAAGTTTTTCCGCACCGGCCTGAAGTTCTTCGGACTTGGCAGCAACAGTTTCAGATGCCTTGCCTACATACTGTACCGCCTCATCTTTGAGTTCCTGACCCTTTTCCACCACCTGATCAGCAGTTTTTTGAACCGTATCTGTTGCCCGCTGTATTGTATCTTCAGCAGGTTTTGATGCCGGTGCAGGGGACTGCGTTGTCTCGGTAGAGTCGTTGCTGCAGGCAACCATAAATAAAGCGATAAAAACCAGAACGATGAACTTTTTCATTTTACGTCTCCTTGTAATAAATAATGAATAACGCATCACCATCTCAGGCGTTACGTAACTTTCCTGAACATATCGGGAAAGCTACCAGATTCAGACCAACACTACCACCTATCTCAATTGCCGCCCAAACGGTCACTGAGCCCCTTGATCAGATTTCCCGCCCGTTCCTCGATCATTTTTTTATCTTCTTCGGGAACATTGAGCTGTAGCCTCTCTTCAAGATCACCGGTCAAACTGTCAACCTGCCGGCGTGCGCGATCGATCACCCCTGATTGCAGCGACTGCAGATCACTAAGTTCCCCTGAAAGCAAACGTGCCAGAGCGGGGGACAACTGCCCTGAACTTTTTTGGGCGCTCTCCAGAATCACCTGTACCACTTTTTCTATCAGTTCCGGCATGGTCAGTCCACCCTGCTCATCCCCCAGGTTACGCAGTTCAATTTTCGGCAAAACCAGATTTAATGACGAATTCTGGCCAAAGGCCTCGAGATTGGCATTGACCTGAACATCATCAAGAGAAAAGTGGGTAACAATGAACTTTTTGCCGCCTTCTTTGCTCGCCGATGCCGGGACATCCGTTGTTTTGCTACCCTCCCCGGCCAGACTGCGTGCTCTCTCCAGTAACGGTTTGACGTTATTCCTTTCCCCCTTTTGTTCGAGATTAACGCGTATGCCACTGATTGCAATCCGTGGGATCGTCACCGTATCGCTCAGCAGGGAGTTCAGTGATACCGCCATATTGGCCTGACCAAGCACAAGGAACTGTTGCGCTGTAAATCCGGGAGGATTGGCAATTGTCAGTTGGTTCATCGTCGCTTCCCCTCCAGTCAGGGATAGGTCGACGTTGCCAACCCGGGTAGGAACCCCAAGGGCAGTCTCTCCACCCTTCTCGATCCCCTTTTGCACCAGGGTATCGCCGAAATACACGACTGCTGCCCCGGCAACCAAGAACAGAACCAGCACCAGCCCAATCAATTTAACCAACATCTTCATGAATCCCTCCGAAAAAAAACCACCAGAAACATACTACGTTCTATCTGATCATCAGAAAATGAACGAGCAGGTCTCTAAACGCGTGAGAATGAACTTGGGTTACAAAGATTTTTGGCGTAACGAGCCACCGCATTACAATTAAGGCAGGTCTGTCCAGGATTTGCCATCAGAGCATTGGCATCCTCGTGACGGCCCTCGCGGCGCAGTTGGCAAATATGCATCCAATGTGAACCGGGATCTTTACATTCGTGCTCATCAACTCCTGTCATACAGACTCCTTATAAAAATAAGTTCGCGTGCAATTATAACACTAATCGGGACAAAACCGAGAGAAGACAACATTTTCAGGAATTTTTCCTGAATTTATGACCAAAGTTTTCTTCCTCTTCCGGGCTGCCGATCAAGATTAATCCCATTCCCTCTACCAATATCGTTTCCGGGGGCGGAGAGACAATCGGATCAATGGATTCCGGCAACTCCAGTGCGACAATGGAACAACCGGTTTTGGGACGAATCTGGGATTCGGCGATACTCAAACCCACCAGCGTTGACGGCAGGGGCGCGCGAAAGACATCAATCCCCTCAGTAAGGAAAATGGTTTCCTTGCCTTCGAGGACATTATTAAGGATATTGGCTCCGACTGATGCATTGGATATAACAAAATCAGCACCGGCAGCGTAGAGTTGATCAACATTTTCTTCCTGATTGGAGCGTGCAACAATGCGCATATGGGGACGTTGACGGCGACTGGCAAGGGTCAGAAAAATGTTGGTGCTGTCATCGTTGGTCGTCACAATCAGACCTTTGGCATCCTCAATCCCCGATTCCATTAACAGATGGCGGCTGGTTGCATCGCCGATAACGGTAATATGGTCCATGCATTCGAGGTTATTGGTGCGATCGATAATGACAAAAGGGATAGAGCGCCGTTCCAGATACCTGGCAGCACTGCAGCCGATGCGTCCGTGGCCGAGCACCATCACCAGATCCGTCTTGTCCTTTTCGTCGGTAATTTCTTCAAGGGCATGGAGTTGCTCACGGGTTCCGGCCAAAACCATCAGCGCCAGCGGGGAGAGAACGCTGCCGGCTTCGGGGATGGTAAAGGTGCCCCGCTCCCACAAACCGATGACCGCCAGTCCGGTCTGCTGACGAATTTTTGCTTCGGCCAGAGTCTGGCCAACAAAGGGGGTCGATTTAACCGGCATTTCAGCAATCAACAGCTTGCCAAATGCGTCAAGGATATGGGCCATCGCCCCCAGGGTGGTAGCGCGCGACGCGAGATAGCTTCCGAGTATCCGCTTGAGGGGAATGGCCCGGTTGGCGCCGGCCAGCCGCAATAAATCGGTACGTTCCGGTTCATCTACCATGGTAGCAATCGGTGTATCGCAAAAGGAACGAATCGTCAGGCAGATGTTGGTATTCAGTGGATCGCTCAGATTGGCAACCACGTGGCGAGCGTTGGCGACCTGAATGTTTTTTAAAAAGGTCACATTGGTGGGACGACCAAAAACAACATGCAGCCCCTCCTCTTCGAGCTGGATTGCTTCATCCTGATCCGAGGTGACGATCACATAAGGGGTATGGTGCGAAATCAGTTTACGGGTCAAGGCACGGGTAATACTGTCATAACCAAAAATAATCACATGATCGCTGTAATCAGTATGTAATTGGGTTTTGGGGCGATAGCGCAGGCGTTGTTCAATCCAGGGGGCGAGAAACAGACTGACCATGCCGAACGGCAACAGAATCAACATAAAAACCACCCCGGAAAGGGTGACCAGAGCAGAAAAGATGTGACCGGGATCGGTACTAAATACATAGTCGCCATACCCCAAAGTACTCATGGTGATAATGGTCCAATAGACCCCGGTAAAAAAGGAATAGTGGCGTCCCTCGAGAGACTCCATCAACACCGTGAACAGCGCGGCGTAGGTCATCACCATTAAAAACAGAAAAAAACAGTAAAGAACAAGCAGTTTGAGATTTTTTCGCGCTTGACCGCGCAGAAAAAAAGCAAACTCGTTAACAGGTAATTTCATAAAGGTTCAATCCATCCAGGGCAAAAGATTGTTACATCTTAATTTTTATAAAAAAAAGGAACAAAGGAAATTTTTAGCGGAATTTCAGCGGGAAGGCAAGTTTTGGCAAAAGGCTTTGGGGCTGAGGGAGAATCATACCGGAGCAGTGACCTTGATATCTAAGGTTGATCACCGGCGGCAAAAAAACAAAACGCTTGGACCGATTCGTTGTCTTTAATTTTTTCCGTCAGTTGTGACATTGTCAGGGGGCGGCTGAAATAGAAACCCTGTGCTTCATCACAGTTTTTTGAGACAAGAAACTCAAGTTCCTGCTTGTTTTCTATCCCCTCGGCAACGACCTTGATCCCCATGGTATGCGCCATCACGATAATCGCCTCGGTAATGGCTGAATCTTCCGGATGGGTACTCAAGCGCCGGACGAAGGTCTTATCCACTTTTAAACGCTGGAGGGGAAAATGATGGAGATAACTAAGGGAACTGTAGCCGGTACCAAAATCATCAATCGCCAAGGTCAGCCCCATTTCCCGCAAGCTGTGAAGGGTTCTGGTGGCGTTATCGATATTATCCATCAAGGTACTTTCGGTTATCTCCAGTTCGAGCAGGTCCGTTTCAAGACCGATATCAGCGAGCAACTCACGAATGGAGGAAACCAGACCAACATCGCGGAACTGTTTGGCAGACAGGTTGACCGCCAGACGCAGCCGTACCCCACTGAGCTGCTGAAGCTCCCTGATTTGGCGGCAGGCGGTTAATAGCACCCAGCGACCAATGGGTAAAATCAACCCGGTCTCTTCGGCCAGAGGGATAAACTGAGCCGGTGACAGATGTCCCAACACCGGGTGGTTCCAGCGCAGCAAGGCCTCAACACCAATGATCTGGCCTTTATCCAAATCGATTTGCGGTTGGTAAACCAGATAAAACTCCTCATGATCAAGAGCTTTACGCAGATCGTTCGCCAGAAGCAGCCGCTCCAAAGCCTGAGCATTGGCGTTCGAAGAGTAAAAACGAAATTCATCGCGACCACCATCCTTGGATTGATACATAGCGGCATCGGCATTTTTAATCAGGGTATCTGGGTCATCACCATCGGCGGGATACATGGCGATACCGATACTGGTGGTAACAAAAATCTCCTTGTTTCTCAGAACCAGGGGGTCTTTTAAGGTTGCATGAATTTTTTCGGCCAGTTTAACCGCATCATTCTGGCACGAAATCATGTCACTAAGAACAACGAACTCGTCCCCCCCGAGTCGGCACACTGAGTCACAATGACGCAGAGCATTTTTCAATCGGTCGGCGACAATCTTTAACAGCTGATCACCAACATCATGACCAAAGGTATCATTCACCCGTTTAAAATGATCAAGATCCAGAAAAAACAGGGCCAGTTGTTTGTTGTTGCGCTGCGCCCGGGTCAGCATCTGGTTCAGACGATCTTTGAGCAGCAGACGGTTGGGCAGGTCCGTCAGGGCATCAAAATAAGCCATGTGAGCAATACGGGCCTCATCCTTTTTACGTTGAGTGATATCCTCAAAAAGAGCGGAAAAACAGCCCGACGAAGTCGGTGCAGCTGAGATTCTGAGGGTTTTATTCAGTTCACTGAATTCATATTCAAACTCACTGGACACCTGTTCGCGTACAACGCGAGTAAAACATTCCAACCCAAAGGGCACAGCATCAACTACGGCAAAGATATCCTCAGCAGAGCGCCCGACGACCTGCCTTGCCGCCACTGAAAAAATCTTTTCAAAGGCCGGATTCACGTCGACAAATTCATAACTACTGGGAACACCATCTGCTGAGTAAAGCATCTTAAACTGTGCAACGCCTTCGCGCATGGTTGAATAGAGGGTGCGATAGCGCTCCTCGCTTTCCTTGCGGCGTTGTTGCTCATCTTTAAGTGCCGAAATATCAACGAAACTCTCGAGCAGCAGGATCTGCCCCTCCAGTTCAATCTTTGTTACCGTCTTGATAATCGGCAGAATGGTGCCGTCCAGGCGAACAAGTCTACGTTCAGATTTGTCGATCGTCTCACCCAGATCAGTAATCGGACATTGACCCTCCTCGCGCGGACAGATGAATTTGTGGCAGATGTGCCCTTCAATCTCCTGGAGTTGCCCCCCAATCATGTCAGCCAGGGTCTGGTTGGCAAAAACAATCCGATGGGTTGTAGGATCAATCAGGGTAATCGCTGCCGGGGTCCCATTGAGAATAGCACGCAGGCGTAATTCTGCCTCTTTAAGTGCGGTCTCCTGCCGTTTAAGCTGGGTAATATCGGTATAGATCAGAATAATATAGGCAATCTGTCCGGCGAGGTCATGAATCGGCGTAGCAACAACATGATAAAAGCGGTCATCAATGGTAAAATCGCTTTCCTCGGCGACGTCACCATCCTGCAGAACCTTATCAAACAGACACTCCCCAGTAGACTGGCGACGATGACAGACCAGTTCCCTGAAATTTACCCCAACGACCTCCTCAACCGAGGGGAAAAACAGGTCTTTCCCCCGGTTGTTATAGGCCCGCAGGCGCAAAGCCGCATCAACCACCATAATCCCGGCACCAGAGGCGTTAAAGATGGCCTGAATTTCTTCTTTAGCCAGGGATAGTTCGGCGTTGGTCTGTTTCAGGTTATCGAGGACCTGATGAAAAGAATCGGTGACAATGCCAATCGGATCGATCGATAGCAGGCGATCATCATCAAGTTCCTCAGCCGCTAACGGTAAGGTACCGATAACTTCCAGCATATTGTTGGTTTTAAGGCGAATATAACGGTAGAGATCCTGCTCGCGTTGCAGCCATTGTTCTTTTTCTTGGGACAACCCGGACAGTTGCTGCTTAACAACCTGCAATTGCTGCTGCAGATCAGAGAATGGAAGATTTTCCACTCCTGATTCAGCTGTTTCTGGAGAAACCTTCATAAATCAGCGTCTTTCAGGGTCCGGGCTCGGTAAACGGCAATGCAATAGCTATTATCCCTGTCGGTCACCGCAAAATCGTATCCCATACTTTTTACTGCACCACAGATGCGGTTGGTTGAATCATGATTATCGACCATCAACTCAATGATGAAATGATCTTTTCGCAAAGCCTCACGATACTTGTTCAACTCCCGCAAGGCAACCAGCAGAGACGACGGACAGACAAAACCGCGTACATCGACCAGAACAGTTGAGGGAGTATCGGCAGACATAAACAACCTCCTTTTTTAAGCCCGAACTACAAACCGCGTCAACAAGCGCGTTCCGATCCAGGCCCCCGGAAAAAGGCCCCCGAAAAACAACAAACTTTGGAGTGACAGTAGCGGAATCCCACCCAGCAGATGCCAGACGTTACAAGCCGGACTCATGCGCGACGCCATCCCCAGCAGGATGCCGCCAATCAAAGCTGAAAACAGCTGGATGACCGGCACCCTCCAATGAACGGAGAACTTTTTCAACTGCACGCTGGAGATAAACGCCCCCAGAATAATACCACCAATCAAAGGAAACTGAACCAGTGCTAACCCATCAAAGTAGGGGCCGGGTCCGGCACGTAACATGCTATCTGCCAGTGGTGAATAGTAGTTGAACCCACGGGCCTGCAGAAAGTCCTGTGAAGCGACCCAGACCGGAGCAAAGAATTGAGCAATAAAAGCCCCCGCCTTTGAATAACTGGTGGTAATTCCCAGGGGCATACCGACCACAGCAAAAGAGACAAGGGTAATCATGGCCAGCAACACACCGGCAATCCAGGGCTGCAAGTAGCCGCGAACAAAAGAGGGGCGCACCAGCACCCCCTGTCTATACCACCGCAAAATCACTAAAGACAAAACGAAAACAGTGATCAGCAAAACCAGAGTCTGGTTCACCACCAACAACTGCGGCAGGGTAGCGGCTTCACTTAAACGGGTTTTATCAGACAGATATTTCCAGTAAGGATGGAACCCGACATAAACGATACTACCCAACATCATTCCCAGGATAGTGACCAGAGCAGATACGCTTCCAGCGCCGAATTTATAAAGAACACCAACAACACAACCGCCGGCCAGCACCATTCCGACACCAAATAAGATACCACCCAGAAGGGTCGTCAGCGCCGGCAAACCATACAGGGAAGAAGGCAACTGATAGTCAAGAAAGCCACTTAAGCGCGCAATCTCGATAAAAACCATATTTAACGTGATCAGCAGAACCAGACTGGGAAACAGAGGGCTCTGACGAAACAGAAATATATCGCGGATGGCGCCGGCGAGGCAAAAATCAGAGCGATGCAAAACAACACCACTAAGAAGACCCAGCCCTAAAGAAATCAGCGTGATGAGCGTCGCATTTTCCAAACCATACCTTCACAATCGTTTTAGTAGTTTTCATTAATTAGATAAGAAAAATATAATCACACTCTACCGAACAATAGCGCGATTGGCAAGCAGATTTGTGCCTATCGGAATTGTTGCCGCAGAGAAAATTACCTGTCTCTTTTGATCCATATCAAGGTTTGAACAAGCATAAGACTCTAACATGGGACTCAAGTGACGCGGAAACTACCCACATCAACAAGGAGTACATCATGACAACAACGGAACTCATCAAAAACATTGCCAAGAGCGAAGTCCTGACGACGACCGAACTGATTGAGTATGCCGAACAAAAAGTCGTCAGCCGCACCCTCGCACAGAATGACTACCTGACCCTCACCCTGTTTGCCTTTGCCGCCGGCGAAGGTATCAGCAGCCACGCTTCCACCGGAGATGCCATGATTCAGGTTCTTGACGGTGAAGCACAAATCACCATCGGCAGCGATAAGTTTTTCGTAAGTAGCGGCCAAATGATCATCATGCCGGCCAACATTCCCCACGCGGTTGATGCCGTTAAACCGTTCAAGATGCTGCTGACGGTGGTGAAACCACCGGTCATTGGATAATAAAGGAGATTTGCCCCCCCTGGAAGATCCGTTACCGACATAGGCCCCAACGCCTTGAATCCTGATATAAAAAAAAGGGAAGTCAGCTCGATAGGATGACTTCCCTTTTTTTTAAGATGGTGCCGGGACGAGAATCCAATTGAAGCCCTAAACAACTTGATTTGCTACACTTTAAAAAATATCAATTATTTTGCATCCCTAAAGCTATCCCTATGCACATCTTTGACGTAACTGATCCGGAACTCACCCTGGAGGGGTATGTGACAAGTAGTTTTCTACAACGTGGTCATCAGTCTCAGATTGGGAAGGCTATAATGATTGTCAGCCTTAATCAGCGACTACTCCTTGCTACCTGCACGAGATCCACTCGCCGGGCCTGCACCTTCTTGATGAGATTGGCCAGGGCGTCTTCGGAGGATCCAGCGTCGTCGTTAATCCCGAAGGCTTCACGCTCCAGCATGATCAATGTCCTGTAGGCGTTGACCAGGTCAGCTGTTCCCTTGATCCGTTGCGGCAGCGATACAACTTTATTAACCGCTTGCGACAGTGCTTTGGCATCGTCATTCGCCAGGGCTTCCTGCAGCGTCTCGAATAACTCTTTGTTGTCAGTCATGGCTTCGATCTCAGCAAACAGCTTAGCTACCAGCTCACGCTTTTGCGGTATATCTTTGCGATGAGATAGAGCTACTCGGCTTTGGATGTCTGATTCGGCCTCGATAATGGTACGTTCGGACGCACCTTGCGTACCACCGCGCACCGCCTCAATGCGTACCTTCTCGGTAGCCTTGGCTTTGATCTGCTCCGACAAGTCGCGTGGCCAGCCCTCCTTCTTTGCTCTTTTCCTGATAGCGGCCTCGGATATGCCGTACTCATTGCCAATGTCGCGGAGTGACCGGCACCCTGCCCGGTAGTGTCTTGATATGGTTTCCCAGTCAGTTTTAATACGATTCATCACGCCTACTCCTATTCTCAAAAGGTGCTGTTCACTGGAAATAGAGTACGTGCGTGAAGACAAAAAATAAATAAACCTGATATTTCGATCGTGTACAAAATTTAGACCATCAAAAATGGTTATTGACAAACATTTCCGGCCAAGGCTTCCGGAGTGCATCAGGAATAATTTATTTTCTCCTAATTTGGTATCAGTCAGATATATTTCAGATGGAGTGAGTATAATGCTCTAGGTTTTGAGAGTGATGTATCTCTTTATTCAGTCAGGGGTGTATTTCGGGATACTTTTTATACTGACAAGGACGCCCGGATTTGTCATCGTATAAGGGTCCGTATATTAACAGGTTAGATTGCACCGGAATTGAATCACATGAATCATGACGCGAGGATCAAGCAGATCGTCGAAGTAGCCTATGATCGCCTGTGCGGAAAAATCACAGGGCAGCGTATTGAAGTATCTAATGAAGCTTCCTTGCAGTTACAGTTTGCAGCAATCTTGAAAACACTTGGCGAGCTCTACGAGGAAACGCCAGATGAGCGATTTAATATCGAACTCGAGAAAAATGTGAGACTGAGCGGCAGGACATTTGCCAAGAGCAGAACTGAGAAAGCGAAAATCGATATTTGGTTTTCTTTGGAAAACGTCAAAAGCGGAGAGAAACATTCTTGCGCGATCGAGCTCAAGTACTTCAAGAAAGAAAATCACCGTGAGCCAAACAATCGGTATGATGTTTTTAAAGATCTCAATAATCTCGAGCGTTATGGCGACTTTGTAGACGTCGGTTTTCTACTAGTGGCCACCGACCACCCTCACTACATTAAGCACCAAAACTTTTCGAAGGATACTAAAGACTTCGACTTCCGAGAGGGACGAAGTTATAGAACTGGCACCGAGCTAGTCTATCGGACTCAAAATCCATACGGGCCGCCCATCACATTGAAGGGTAATTATGATTTCGCATGGCGAGCCGTCGAAACGGGCTTAAGCTTCATGTTTATTCCGGTAGAACCGTGCGAATGAAATCTAACAATAAGAATAGATAGCGCGAGGAACGAGCCGCGATTTATCCTGTGGCTCACACGACAACAGCGCCGGGACTTTCCTACATTTTTCTGTTTGCGGTCTTGCCGGGATTGGGAATGAAGGGGGGGGACAGTAGTGTTCGAAAGAGTTTCTGCTATGGTCTCTACGCTGAGCAAAATAGTCCCCAACACGAACAACGCAACGTATTCGGTATCGACCTTATGAAAACCATCGACCCTCAAAAGCAGGATTTAATTCAACGCCTGATTAACGTGATCAACATCCCTGACGACGAATGGCCTGCCGACGGAAAGGAAGAGTTACACATCTCCATGGGATCACGATTCCTGAACGGCCAGGGACCCTCTACATTTCTGATGATTCAAAAAATTCAGCGTCAATCGCAACGCCTGGCTATTGTTCCATATGAAGACGGTCCTTTCCGTCTGAGGCTTGTAAAATTATCCTCTTACACGGGTCCGGCTATAACAGGTTATGGCTTAGACCCAACAAGAACATAAGGAGAAACCATGCAGGGTGTTGTTCGTCTCATCGTTTTTACCTGCCTAGCCTTAACTCTTGCAGCGTGTGGTGGTGGTAATCCAGGCCCGCTTGAAGGCACATGGCAAATGACCGGCGTCGTCCCAATGACTGTTACATTCCGCAAAGGGGAAATCGAAGCCATGGGCATGATCGACAAAGTCTCGTACAAAAAATCAGGCAACGATGTACTCGTAACATATTTAAATAGCTTAGCAAAAGGCACCACTATGCGTTACACAATGACCGGGCAAAATTCAGCTCGGACTGAGCTGGGCAGCCTAAAACGCATACGATAAGGTCCTGTTAGTGACCCTAACAACACCCCAAGCCTCTGTTTCTATGTGAAGATGCGCTTGCCACAGTCCGGTGTGTTGCAACGGTCGCTGGAAAACAATGAATAGACGATACGAATACTCACGGAAACCCCGAAGGTGCACTGCCTGCAAGACACCATCTGTCGCAACCATTCTCTATGGTTTTCCAGCATTTTCTTCCGATCTCGATTCCGACCTAGAGGCGGGGAAAGTGGTACTCGGAGGATGCTGTGTGAAAGACGATGATCCGGCGTGGCAATGTACTTCGTGTGACGCCGTGATATTCAAAAAAGGGCGCAGGTGACCTGTCCGTCTTGGTTCGTTCATCTTTCCAAAGAAGAAACTATGCTTTCATAGATAAGATTGATAATTTCTCCAAATCAGAGCCAGTAGACAACTGACATCCCTTGCTTCATCCGTCCACTGATATTACCAACAAAACCCATCAATACCCCCACTCCTCATGCCCCAGCGGGGCGCTGTTGAGCAGGTCGCGCTGATTGCGCCATTGTGGCATGAACTGATCCATCAGCTTGCGGAAGTTGTCATTGTGACGGCGTTCGTGCAGGTGAACCAACTCATGCACCAACACGTATTCGAGGCATGACAGGGGCTTTTTGGCCAGTTCCAGGTTAAGCCAGATGCGCCGTGCCTGGGAATTACAGCTGCCCCAGCGGGTCTTCATTTTCTTGACGCCCCATTCCAGCGTCTTGGCACCAACAACCGGCTCCCATTTAGCCAGTAGCTCGGGAATCATCTCTTTTAGCTGCTGCCGATACCAGTTGGTCAGAATGGCTTCGCGGCGGTCACGCTCCGTTCCAGGCTTGATGTGCAGGATGATATTCTTGCCGCTGATGTAAACCTTGTTGGCGCCGCTACCCTCCACAACCTTCAATCGGTAACGTCGGCCCTGAAAGTAGTGGCTCTCGCCGGTGACCATGTCTCGTTGCGATTGCCGGGGTTGCCTGGCAAAGGCTTCCTGCTTGCGCTTGATCCACCCGAGCTTGGAAATAACCGCCAGGCGCACGGCTTCGTCGTCAACGGCTAAGGGCACGGCCACCCGCACGCGACCTTCCGGTGGGTATACGGCCAGGTGCAGGTTCTTGATCGATTTGCGCACCACCTCAACCTGCAGGCCGCCAACCTCAATGTAATGCTGCTTAGTAGTCACGTTGATTTTTCACCAGCTCGAAAATCTCTTCGGATTTTGCCTCAAACTCAGCCAGCTCCTCACGGATAACATTTTTTAGCTCCCGCTCCTTAAAGTGATTACCGCGCCAGCTGTCTTTCTTGGTGTGGCGAATAGCAGTGTCGATCTGCACCGCCAGGGCTTCGTTACCGTCGAGGTTGTCATACAGAGCCTGCTTTGCCGGGGTATTGATGGACGCCGGGTAGCTGCCCGTCTCTTCCGGCTTTTTGACCTTGTGAGCCAGTGCCACTAACTTTGCCAGATACTGCCGATAGTCGAGGGCCTGGGTTTTCCGCTCTTTGATCAGGGCATCCAGCAGTTTCGACATGCTGTCGTAGTATTTGGGGTTGATCGGTTGCTCGTCGATAATGACCTTGCGGATGTTGTTCTCGACCGTTTCCGCCATCGCCTCTTCGTTTCTCCTGATCCCCTGGGGCAGCTTATCGAGGGCGCCAACTCCGTTATTGACCAATAGATCGACGAGCCCGAGGTCATCAAAGGCAGAAACCTTCTCGCTGTCTTCCGCCCGAATATAGGCATCAAGCAGATGGCGCATGGCAGGCTCAAATACCTTCATATCGACGTAGTCACCACTGGCCAGCTTGACCTCCATGCGCACCTTCTCAAAGTAATCAACCTCATGGCGAATTGTGGCAATCTGGTCGGGAGAGTATCCGGCCTCTTCCATCTCGTTCGCCAGGTTGGCATAGCCACGCAGCAGAGCCGCCACCTGCTTATACAGGGCGACTCGTTTGGGTTCATTATCCTTCAGGGCTTCGTTGTTGGCGGTGTCTTCAGCGCAGAAATAATGCAGATGGGCCTGGGTATCCTTTGGTGGCGCTACCGGCTCACATAAAGCCTTGACCGCTTCACGGGCTTCTTCGAGCCTCTCGACCGCTTTCACCAGACGGTTCTCCAATAACCCGGCAACATCGTCACGGTCATAGCCATCGAGGGCGCCGCCGGTATAGTCGCTGACGGCACCTTCTAAAGAACGGAACAGATCCTTGTAATCGATGATGTAGCCGTATTCCTTATCATCGCCATCGAGGCGATTGACCCGGCAGATGGCCTGGAACAGCCCGTGGTTCTGCATCTGCTTGTCGATATACAGATAGGTCGCCGGGGGTGCATCAAAGCCGGTCAGCAGCTTGTCGACGACAATCAGCAGCTTCATCTGTCCCGGTTCCTTGATGAACTTCTCCTTCACCTGTTTCTCAAATTCATCCACCCGGTACATGGCGGTGTCTTCCGGTTCTTCAAAATAATTCGCCAGCATCTTGCGGTAGATGTCGTACTTGCGCAGCTTTTCGGTTTTACCTGCACCGCTTTCTTCGCCCTTGATGTCCGCCGGGCTGGGTTGATAACTGGTGACTACCGCGCACTTACCGGCCAGGTGGGTCGACGCGAAGATCTCGTAGAGCTTGCAGGCCTGATAAACACTGCTGGAAACCAGCATGGCGGTGCCGCGCCCACTTTTGAGACGGTCGCGGGTTTCCATATCGAGAAGAATATCTGCGGCAATCTTCTCCAGGCGTGACTGGGAGCTAAGCACCTTGCGCATGGTGCCCCACTTCTGTTTGAGCTGGATTTTTGCCAGATCCGACAGACCGCTGGTTTTGGCATCAAACCACAGGTCGATTTTATGTTGCGAGGTGATATTCTGATCGATGTCGCGGGCTTCATAGCGTAGATCAAGAATGACTTGATCCTTGACCGCTTCGTCGAATTTATAGGTATGGATGTAAGGTTGCCAGGGGGAGCTGATGGGCGACACCCCGAACACCTCAATGCTGCGTTGCTTGTCGGCTTTAAGCAGGGGTGTTCCGGTAAAGCCGACAAAAACTGCCTGGGGTAGCAGGGTTTTCATCGCCTTGTGCAACTTGCCCGACTGGGTACGGTGGCATTCATCGACAAAGACAAACAAATTGCCCTTGGCGCTGAAGTTGTCCGGCATGTAGGTATTCAGCTCTTCAACAAAGTCATCGATAGCGGCATCGTCACTGCGTCCGAACTTATGCACCAGGGAGCAGAGCAGCCAGGGCGTGGTGGCATTGAGCTGATCCAGCAGGTCGGCGCCACTTTTGGTGCGATAAATGTGTTCACTGACGCCGGTAAAAACCTCTTCGATCTGCTGATCGAGTTCACTGCGGTCGGTAATAATCAGCACCCGTGCGTCGTTGACATGTTCGCGGATCCATTTGGCCAGCCAGACCATGGTCAGGCTTTTGCCGGAGCCTTGGGTGTGCCAGATGATGCCGCCCAGCTTGCGGCGGATATGCTCCTGTGCGGAACGAATACCGAAATACTGGTTATGGCGGCAGAGCTTTTTGATACCGGCATCGAACACGACAAAGTCGTGGATCAGCTCAAGGAAACGCTGCTTGTTGCACAACTGCGTCAGATGCCGGTCGAGCAGGTTGGCGATGGAACTGTCTTCCTTCCAGGTGAGATAATACTTTTCCGGGGTTTCAATAGCGCCGTAGCGCACCCCTTCGGTGTCGTTACCGGCCATGAGCAGTTGCATGGTGGAAAAGAACCCGCGAATAAAGGATTTTTTCTGGTTGTCGAGGTTCTGACGGATGCCTTCGGTAACCGAGACGATGGAGCGTTTGAGCTCCAGCACGCCCAGAGCGATACCGTTGACGTAGAGCACAATATCGGGGCGCTTTTTATTCTCCCCGAGGACGCTGACCTCTTCGGCGATGGCAAAATCATTGGCGTCGGGGTCTTGCCAATCAATCAGCCAGACGGTTTGGGTCTGTTCTCCGGCACCCTCTTTGACCTTGACACCATAACGTAACAGCCCATAAACGGCCTTGTTGGCATCGTAAAGGCTTTTACCCTCACCCACGGCAACAGCTTTATCAAGTATATGCAGGGCACGTTTGATCAGCGGTTCACTGACGCCTTGTGCCAGCAACCAGGATGTGAGGAATGCCGCTTCGACATTGCGGTTATTGTCGCGGTCATGCCAGTTGCCCAGGTAGCGGTAGCCGAGGGTATCGCGAAACAGGTCTACCGCTCGTTGCTGGGTCAGTCGTTCGCGTTGGCCGATGTTAGTCATAAGCAGCGCTCCGTATCCTGTCCGGCGACCAGACCTTGTCTACCACTGCGGCCAGAAGTTCACGACGTTCGTGTTGCTCACTCCTGCCAAAAGTCGAATAGTGCTTAAAGAACAGATCATTTGTCTCCATAAACTGACGAAACTTGGGGCTGTGCTGATAGCTCGCCTCGGCCAGGCTGGCAGCGAACAAATTTTGCTTGGCGTAGTGGGGAGCCTTTTTCTCAAAGGCCAGATCGTTCAGGCTGCGGTTAACATCGGCTGGTAGCAGCAGTAATCCGGCAACATGATTGCGGGCACGTTGAAACTCTTCGTTACTGGTGAATTGGTCACTGTAGCGGCTGTAGTTGTCTGCCCAGATATGCTCTATGTCGTAGGCGTTCTTTTTGCTGCGATCAACATAGTCAGCAAACATGTTGGCCTTGCCGGAGCCTTCTTCAACAAAAGCCGTTACCCGGGCAAGTAAATGGTAAATATAGCGGCGACTAAACTGATTTAAGCGTAAGTCGGATAAACCTTCGCGCCCTTTTTTTGGAGCAGCCTCAAAGGTGATGTCATCCTGGGCAAGGCGTTTGGTAAGCAACTGCACAAGCTCGTCTAGCGGTTTTTTCCTGATGTCTTTGCACAACAGATACATGGCGTAGCTGACAGCAGAATAGCTGACGCGGATATAGTTGACCACACGGCGCATGATCCAGATGTCAAGATAGGTTGCAACAACAGCAATTTTTCTGCGAACAAGGTCATCATGATCGGCCAGACACAATGGCGCCAGCAGCACGGTATTCTGCCAGGTAAAATCATTGTGGGCGTTGTAGTAGATTACCTCCCAGCCAGGCTTAAGGCTGGTGCCGGCGTCGAGGATGGATTTGTAAGCACGAGCAAAAAAGGGAAACTCTTCTTCAACAAGAAGCAGGTTCTTTTTTTCTGTGCCCAGAGCCAGTCGGCTGGCGTTGTCGCGTGTCCAGCGATGGAACACACTGCCGATCAACTCCCAGTCTTTATCGGTCGAACCGGCTCGGCGATCTCTGATGCTCTCGGCGTACTGTGCCCGCAGCCATGCTTTGATGCAGGCAGAATCACGTTCTTTGCTTTGTTCCTCACCCCAGGTGATCAGATCCAGCACCTGCTTTTTCCAGACACTGTTGGCATGACGGCGCTTGTCCACATCTTCCACCGGTGCCAGGACAAACGCTTTCATCATATCAACGGGGCTAAGGGGTTTGCCCCTGTCATTCATGGTTTCAAAAATAGCGTAAGCATAACTGTCGTTGTCTGTCGAAATGACAATCATGCCGACCTTATTAAGCAGCCAGTAAATGAAGTGGGGCAAGGCGCTATCCAGCTCGCCAGCCAGGTCGCGCAGGAGAATATCCTGATAGCGATCGTACATGCTACGAATCGATTCGTCCTTACCGTCCAGATTATAGGGCGTCCCATCAAACAGAGCTTCCAGCACCGAAAGACGTTCTCTGATATTGAGGTTGAAGGAAGGTTTGCCGAAGTTATCGCTATAGATTAACGGGGCAATGATCTGGTGGACGGGTAAGGCTTGATGTTTAGCTTCGCGGTACAGATAAATCAGCAACAGGGTCAGGGTGGTAACACGTTGCTGGCCATCGATCAGGTAATAGGCACCATTACGCTTGGTGACAATGATTGACCCGAGAAAATAATCCGTGTAGTTGTTGACGGCGGTGGTTTCGTCGCCATCCTGGTAGGAGTTTTGAAACTTGTCCAGAAAGTCGGAAATCATTTCCAGGACATTTTCTTTTTCCCATTTGTATTCGCGCTGGTATTCATCAATCGCAAATGATTGGCTTTGCAGAAGCTGTTGCACACTGCGATAATTTGGTGTGACTGTCCCCATGGCATCCGATCCTTGTTGGTGAAAGCTCTCTTCAGTACCTCGTCATTATTCCCTTACCACTATATCAACCGCGTCCTGCCGGTCAGTAACTCCTGCATCATTCCCTGCTTAATGGCTCTGGTTTTATCGCGCCGAGCTTCAAGGGCGTTGATTTCAGCGTCCATGTCGGAGAGGACGGTGGCGATGGCGGTTTGCTCCGACTTGTCTAGGGGGAGGCCAATCTTCATATCCGTCAAAGTGTCCATCGTTATATAAGGCGTATTGCCAGCATTGACCTCTACCCGGATTCTTTCAACGAGATTCCTCTCCAGATAAATTTTCAAAAAAAGAATCGATTGAGAGAAGTCCGTGAGAACATATGTTCTCTGATATGCATTAAATTTACCTTTGTAATAGTGTACATATCCGACATTTGCGCCATTGCCAGAAACCAAAAGTGCTTCAGTGTCGAATGCATATCTATCAATCCAGTAATGATTCTTGGCGCAAGTATAAAAACGATATTCACCATCAGATTTCATTGCATTAGCGTCTAACTTACCGGTTTTGATGCTTGAGCAA
This sequence comes from Pelovirga terrestris, assembly GCF_014773365.1. Lineage (GTDB taxonomy): Bacteria > Desulfobacterota > Desulfuromonadia > Desulfuromonadales > Geopsychrobacteraceae > Pelovirga > Pelovirga terrestris. The sequence goes on along the minus strand of NZ_JACWUN010000002.1, from coordinate 94,035 downwards.
ATTTCACTGAGATTAAGCACAGTCCAATCCTCTGGAAGCATGCCCACCTCAGTTTGTTTGTACCTTGGTTTCACCTCCCACTCCCCACTGAACCCAGGCAGACGTTTTTTGCCGGTGAGAAGCTGCTGCATGGTGGCGGTTTTGATGGCGCGTTTTTTGGCGATGAACTTGTCGAGGGAGATGATCAGAGCATCCACGTCCGACAGGGCAGTGGCGATGGCGCGTTGTTCGGAGAGGAGTGGAATCGAAAGAAGAAATGAACGAATTTGACCAAAATTTAGACCCTGCCTATTGCCACCAGCCTGAAAACTGTCAATTTGTTTCTGTCCAGATTTTGACAATAAGAAAGAGTTCAGATACTTCGGATGAAGCTTCCTCTGGTCTGTACGAATTATGCAGACATGCTGATTTACATTTCCTCCCTCGACACGATGATCTGCTATTGCACTTCTGCCAATAGATGCTCCCGTAATATTCAGAAAAACGTCATTGTTTCTAATTTCAGTTGCTGGAAACGTGGCGTGGGTAACAGCGTCAATGTATGCAATATCATCCATCAACAAACAACCCCATCCAACGTTTTGGCTTCTTAGGAACGGGTGACCTTCTGTTTTATAGACTCTTTCCCCTCCAGTTGGAGTGATTCCACTACCGACTTTCAAGGATAGATCTCCAAGCTGCATAACTTCCCAATCCTCCGGAATCACCCCGACTTCAGTCTGTTTGTACCCCGGCCTCACTTCCATACCAACCCCATCTTCTGCAAGTGGGCATCAACCCGCGCTGACAGCTCGACAACGTCATTGGTCAGTGCCGGTAGCGGCTCGGCATAACGTTCTTCCAGAGCCTTGACCCGTCCGGCGAGGGTCTGGGTCACCCGGTCAACTTCGCCACGGATCGCAGCCTCAACGGTGGCGAACCATTTATCCTCCACCACCAGGTTTTTGATTTCAGCTTCCGTCAGTTTGGGGTATTTGGCCAGCACCTTTTCATCCAATGCCTGTTGGGCATCCTTGACCTGTTTTTCTGCTGCGGTGAGGCGGTCGATGAGTTTGCTGCACTGGGTTAGTAGCGCCATCTCTTCGGCGTTGTCGGCCAGCGTCCGGGCTTCGGCCATGCGGGCTTTAAGGCTGGCTTTGGTGACCTTGCCCTTGTCGGTTTTGGCCTCTTCGAGCAAGCCCTCTTCGCCGCTATGCTCTTCGATCAGCTCATCCAGTTCGCGGCTGATGTCATCGCGAACAGCTTCACGATCTGTAATGGCTTGCTGTTCGGCGGCAAAATAACGGGCAACGATCAACTGGGGCGGTATCAGATCTGTCTTGTATCTGGCCTTGCCTACAACCAGATCCGGGGCCTCCTTGCTCTTTTCTTTTTTGCTGTCAATCATCTGCCGCAGCTGCGCCGATTTAACCCAACCATCCTGCACCAGCACAAACACATCGTCCTGCATCTGTTCTGCCCAGTAATCCATCAGATGCTGATAGACATCGTACTTGTCGAGCAGCTCAGCTTTGGCAAAGCGCTCCAGCAGGTCTTCGGATAGATCAACAATCACCTGTTTGGGTTCATCGCCAATGACGAGGTTGTTGAGGTTGGCCCGGTGCGCGGCTTGCCAGTCGTCAAAGATGGTCTGCACCCCTTCGGCAAAGGCGGTAAATTCCGGATGCTGAAGGATGGTGTTTTTGACCTCGTGGGGCGCTACGGTGGCGTTGGAGTAGCCATCGCGTGCCGGAGCAAAAAGGGTATGGCGCAGGGAGGGAAGCACCCGCCAGTAACGTTCCAGGGCAGCAATGTCGGCGTTGGGAATACCACCATTGAGGTGAGCGTCCAGATCGTGCAGATCTTCCGCTTCTCCGGAATCAATATAACGGGGAATGTTGAGGTTGTAGTCGTTGGCGGCGATCTCTTCCAGGGGGATCATGCGTGAATAACGGGGTAGCTCCAGCTGTTTGTTAAAAACATCGACAATCTTGTGAATGTCCTGACTGCGCAACCGGTTCTTGTTGCCGTCTTTCATAAAACCTTTACCGGCATCGATCATGAAAATACGGTCACGTCCTTGAGCCTGTTCTTTGTCGATGACCAGAATGCAGGCGGGGATGCCGGTGCCGTAAAAGAGGTTGGCAGGCAGGCTGATGATGCCCTTGATCAGCCCCCGGCGCACCAGGTTCTTGCGGATAACGGCTTCGGCATTGCCGCGAAACAACACCCCATGGGGCAGAATGATGGCGCCCTTGCCGGTGCTTTTGAGGGACTTGATCAGATGCAGCAGAAAGGCGTAATCGCCGTTTTTGTCCGGCGGCACACCGTACTCGAAGCGCCGGTACTGATCATCATTGGGGTTAAAACCGTTGCTCCAGGCCTTGGTGGAAAAGGGCGGGTTGGCCACGGCATAATCAAACATCTTCAAGCTGCCGTCGCGTTCTTTAAAGTGCGGCACCGAGAGGGTGTTGTCCTTCCAGATTTCCGCCGTCGGGCAGTCGTGCAGAATCATGTTCATCCGCGCTAAAGCGGCGGTGGCGTTATCCATCTCCTGACCAAAGATCGACATCCCCCTGGGCGCTTCGTCGGAGGCTTTGAGCAACAAGGAGCCGGAACCACAGGTCGGGTCGTAAACGGTGTGATCCTGGCTGGTGGTGCGGTTGATGCCGATGATCTTGGCCATGATCCGCGAGACTTCCGCCGGGGTATAGAACTGCCCCTTGCTCTTGCCCGACTCGGTGGCAAAGTTGCGCATCAGGTATTCATAAGCATCGCCGAGCAGGTCGTCCCCTTCGGCGCGGTTGGCGCGTAGATCCATCCCGTCAAAAATCTTGACCAGCCGGGACAGCCGGTCGACCATCTCCTGCCCCTTGCCGAGCTGATCTTCGTTGTTGAAGTCAGCAACGTCGATGACACCCTTGAGGTCGTTTTCTTCCGCCAGACGGCTGATGATCTTGTTGATCCGGTCGCCGATCTCCTTGTTGCCGACCAGCTTGACCATGTCAGCAAAAGAACCCCCTTCGGGCACCAGGATAAGGGCGTTGCGGTTACCGGCATACTTGTCGCTGACGTATTTCACAAACAGCAGGGTGAGGATGTAGTCCTTGTACTGCGACGCATCCATACCGCCGCGCAACTCATCACAACTCTTCCACAGAGCGCTGTAAATTTCCGATTTCTTAATCGCCACGCAAATCTCCCAAGCAATAAAAAACCGCCCCACCGAATCAGGGTGAAAGGCGGTATTTAGAATGTTATTTGAGCATCATGTCCCCCAGTTATAAAAACAGTCCACATACTAAGGCATTGATGCTGGATGTGCCAGAAAAAAGCCCCGTTAACCTTCTGGGATATGCTCTGGAGGCGATCACAGGAAAAATATCTTTCCGTGAAGGGTAAGGATAGGGAGGCTTTTTTTCTTGCATCGAGCACCTTGATTGGCTAGTCTTTCAATCAAGGGGGGCTATACGCACCTCTAAACCCTTCGAGCCTCCCACCCCCCCTCCGGGTTGCTCGAGGGGTTTTTTATTTATCTGACCCATTGGGCGCAAAGATACCCTTCTCCTTCCCAGCAACCACTTTGCTGCCGCTGGGTCTTTTGAATGCGCTAAAACGAAGCCAGACAGTCTATCTATCACGACCGGACAGATAGCTTGCAGCGCCCCAAAGATGGTATTGGGATGAATCGGGTGACGTTCAATCTGTCTTGCCTTCTGCATCTAACGTCTACTAATTGAGGATCTAAATATGGCCGAGATAATATTGAGAATCTCTACTGAGGGTACTTTTGGCACCCCATATGAAACAGCTAAAAAGATGTTTGAAGTCATCAAAGACAATAAAGGTGCGTATTATTTTAAATTCACCAAGAAAAACGAGCTTTTACAAAATGAAACGATTAAAAAAAGAGTTGAAAATGATCAGATAGCTGAAATCATGTCAAGGCTTTCAGCTATTAAAATTCCAGCATTTCCAAATCATCAAATGGGATGCGACGGCGGTTTTACTGAGCTGGAAGTAGGTGGCTATGAAGGCAAGTCGCACTTTCGCTGGTGGAGCGGCCCTCCACAAGGATGGGAGGAGCTGGACGATGTCGCAAGGCTTATCATTGAAACTATCAGTACCGAAATATCTAAGACATAATCGGATAAGGATGGGTAGCGGCAAAAAAGAAGCAGTTCAAGGATCTGAAAAAAACCAGAGCAGTATTCCTCCACATAGCGCGGTTTTTTTAGCTCGTTGAGATAGGCAATGCCGCCAGCGGTTTCAAAGGGAAGTGGTACTATGAGCGAACGACCGGCCCAATACACCTGTGGCAGTGCCAGGGGGACAAACATGAAGTGATACAGGATCTCCCCGCCAGATTAATAGCCATCGGTGATATTCACGGTGAGCTTGATCAGCTGAATCGGTTGCTCAATACCGTTGCGCCGACGGACAACGATCACTTCGTCTTTCTTGGTGATTACGTTGACCGGGGCAAGAACAGCAAAGGGGTGATTGAGAGGCTGATCATTTTCCATGAAGAGTTTCCGGAAACCATCTTTATCCGTGGCAACCATGACCAGATGTTGCTTGATGCTCTGATCGAGGATGGGGTTATAACCGGACACCAATTGCGTGATCAGTCGAGTGCCTATCGAGCCAACGCCTCGGAGTCAGACATCGAGATTTTCCTGTTCAACGGCGGCAAGGAAACCCTGCGAAGCTATCGAATCGCCCGACTTACCGATTTTCCCAAAGAGCATATCGCCTTTCTACAATCGACTCAGTTGTGGTCGCGGCACGAGCCATTTATCTTTGTGCATGCAGGGATCGAGCGGGGCATTCCCCTGGAGATGCAAGACCCATTCGTGTTGATGTGGGAACGGCTGTCACCACCAGGACAGGACGGTGACATTCATGTGGTCGGCCATCATCCTACCACTGATGGTGAACCCTACTTTGAGCCAGGGCGCTACAATCTGGATACCGGGGCGGTTTACGGCAAGACGTTGACTGCGTGTGATGTGCTGACCAAGCAGGTGTGGCTAGTGCAGTAGATCTTCTTGACTCAGACCAGTGAGAATCGCCCGGAAATAGCCGTCGGTGGTGTCTGAAAAGTTTTAGGTGACGTGAGAAATTTTTATCGATCAAAGGCCAATGCAGCCCAAACTTTTGATCTTTTGTCTGGTTGCTTGTCATTTCGCATCGCGTGAATTATGAGACTGATCAATATAGTTGCTCGAGTAAAGCGCGGCTCCCCGAGCAGGGCGATTCAGGATATTGGACAGACAATTAATTATTATTATGGCTTAAAATAGCTAAGCAGTATGGTCACGCAAAATTCCTTCGTGAAAACGGCAGAAATGAATGGATAGTTTCAACAGGAATAGATAAAAACCTATTTGGCTCAAAGTAAATTGTTTAACTCTGTCAGTTTTTGACTCGAATTTTTTAAAAGGCATAGTGTGGATATCATCTAATAAGGCGATATAGTCTCCGTCCAAAGATCCACCTTTTGGCAAGAAGAATAGAGAGGAAACCCTTTGCTCTTTTATTGATCGTAATTTTTCTTTTATCTTTTTAGGATCAATCCCAAATGAATAAAGTTTATTTTCATAGTTTTCTAGTTTTATTACTGGGGCGAACGTCAAAGTAACTGGAAAATCTCTAGAGTTCTCTAGGCTAATATCGCAGCTGTTAGTAAGAAGAATACCTTTTATTTTCTTCCGTTGACCATCTTCAAAATTTAAAACCTCAAGCTGATTCCAACCATCTCCCTGCAAAATATTTTCTTGATAAAAAATTGTGTAATAATTAGTAGATTGAGGAAATTTTTTAAGCTCTTTAATTAACCCTTCTTTGGCCTCCTGGGTAAGGTAGTAAGGTATTGATGATTGAATTGATTCTTCGAAGATACCCACATTTCCCCCTAGCTTTCATACAACTCCCACAGGTTCTCATTCAAAACTGTTTGAAATTCTAAACCAAGATCTTCTTGTTCAATCAATAATTTCTCATAAACAGCAGACATCGTTGTTACAAACGGATCTTCATAAAACATGAACTCATGTGTTATTGAACTTCTGTATTGATCGTGTGTTGGTGATGGTGCCGAGCTTATGTAAGCCTTTTGCAATAAATCAATTTCTTGACGGCTCTCTACGGGCACAATTGGTTGATTAAACAATAGGGCTGCAATAACTCCACTTGTCAGAAAAGCTACTGTTTGATTGGTACTATCAATTTTATAGCTACTCATAGACCGGCTCCAACATTTCTATTGTTTCCTCCCGAAGACAACTAAAAAACAACTCCCCATTTAAATCATGCATTCTCTCTAAATTTTTTTCTAAGGAAGAATAAGTTTCTTCAATATTATCATCACCAATATTTAAAATCGTATCAATATCAACAACAACGCCATTTCTTTTTTCACCAGACGATAAGGCAACACTAGCCGATGAATTTATAACCATAATATTAATTAGGTCATCAATTGGAATATCAACTCGAACTTGAAAAAATTCACTCTCTAGCTTGTGTTTACCTATGGTAAGGCTTAAATTAACAGCGGATACCTGATCTTTTAAAGATTTAGCTGGAATGATGTCTATATATTTCAAAGAATATCGTTCAACTTCCTTTATTATTTTAGCGCTAGATAAATGTCCGACCAACTCTATGATGGTTTTTTTAAACGACGACCAACCGGGATAAGGAAGTATACACCCAACCGCTACACCATTATCGCTAATCATTATCGCAAAATTTTTCCACACAATACGAAGAAGAGGCGCATATTTTAAATTGGGATCCGAAGTCCTCACCTGTTCGGGAAGTTGACTTGCTGGCAATTTTTCAATTTTCTTCTCCCCTTCAAGTCTTTCGAACAGCAAGCCAGGCAGAATACTTGAAGCCGAAATAACGCTCTTAAATCTTATCTCAAATACCACATCTATTAACGGCTCCATCTTCAGTTTTTTAGGCAATGGCATGTTTATCTCCCGATGTTCACCCCGTAACAGTAAAACAGATGACACAAAGCACATCGTATCATAAATTCTGATTCTACGAGCATCTTAATAACATTCTCCCTTTTAGTCGTCCACAGGAAAACGAGCTGCGCAAGCGGAGGAAGCGCTCCAAAATAGAGCACAAAACTTACGCTTTTCCTGTGGAGGATATTTCAAAACTTCTATACAACATGACCAGTCACAAGGTGTTCAGCCATACAGACAAACCATACCGGATCATTGATTAAATCCTTTGCTGGTTCGCCGGTTGCGAGCCACGGGTCGATGACGGCATCGGTGGTGATCCCATGACCCAGATTAAGACCGCGCAGCTTATCCAGGTTGCCGTTTGATTCGATGACCTTGCTGATAAGGCAATCATCCAGAATGACCGGGCACTGGCCGCGCCAGTTATTAAAATCTGCATGAGCAATACAGAGATCGTGCTGCCACTGTGGCAACTGCTCGACGGTCATCTGATTGTTACTGCGTAACGTCTCCCCATCATCTTTCTGCATGGTTGCTAAAGTCGCTAAAGTTGCTAAAGTTGGACTAGGTTTAGCAGACTTAGCAGGTTTAGCAGCGGTGCTGTTGTATTTCGGGAACAGGCTCATACCGCAACCCTCCATACTTCCCGGCGATTTTTTCCATCAATTTCAGCACCCCCAGCAATAGGTTCAATTCTGTTGTGTTGTTCCAATATCTCAATGATACGTTTTGCCGTTTTGCGGTCACGTACCCTATTCGGCCCTTTCTGATACAGACAGGGCAAGCTGAATAATCCACCCTGAGAGCTGGCCCACTCAAGGCAAGATTCAGCAAGTATCAGTTCCTGATCATCAGTGCTGGAATGAAAGAGCCTCAAGGATTCGCCGATATAGAATTGTGATAGTTCAATCCCTGCCTCGATGTTTTGTGTTGAAATGCTGGTTGCTGCCGGATCGCTTACCAGTGTGATAATCCCGGCAAGGCGGGCTGCATGTTCTGCCGCTTTAGCAGCAAAGCCCTTAATAGGGGATAGCTCCCGGCCTTCCTGCATCAAGCCTTCAATGTGGTCATGAAAACCGATCCATTTCCCTTTTGCCGCCGGTGCAAGGTAAAGCTCTTTTGGTGCCAGTTCGTTTAGCTTTCCCTCTGCCATGGGTTGCGGGTATTCAAACAGCTGCATCATGACTGTAAAATAAGCACTGCCTTCAACGCTTTGGCTCAAGTCTGCCTCTCGATACATCCGGCGGCCGATGGTGCTTTCCGGGTATGTTGCCAGACAGCGAGACAGCAACCCTTGACCAATCAACAACTGATTACTGAATAGATCACTGGCAATATTCGGTTGCAGCATCAGGTGTAATGAACAGCGCCGTCCATAAAGCACACCGCTTCCGTCACCACCTCGTGTCCTGGTCATCGGGGAACCATCCCATAACGAAGAAAGCCCTGTTGCTGTTTTCAGCTGGTTATCTTTACCCATGGCGTGACCACCGATAAAGCGGCCACCTTCTGCGGAAAAGATACCGATTGAAGGCCGCCCAGTTTCCAATAGCTTGAAAATGCCTTCATAAGTCGGTTCTTCGGTAATGATTTGACCGCCTAACGGGGGAAATGGTTCCGCGCCTAGTGCCATCAAGTGATGCTTGATATTTTCTTTTTCTTTGGCGGCCTGCTCTTTTGCTTTCTTCCATTCCTCAAGACTTGCCTGATAATCAATCTGATCCGCTGCCGCCTTCTCTATTAACGTCCGTTCGTGCTTCCTGTGTGGCGCTAATACCACATTGTCTGTTGCTGACTTTCGTTCACCCGATTCACCAATGGTGATGAAGAAACTAGACAACGGAGATTTCCTCCCGTCGATAGAAACATCAGCCAACGATTGAACGGCTAAACTTGCAGCAGCCAAGACACTTTGACTAGCGAGGGCAACAGGCGATTGTATTGTCTCAATGATCCGTTCAACCATTCCCCGCAATAGCGTAGGAAGGGCATCAATAGGAAAAGGTTCAGACTTTGGCAGTGGTCTACGAAGCGGTAACGATTCCCTATCTGCTGCTAAAGTTTTTGGTTCTTTCGCTGATTCTATTTGCCGCCGAACTTCATCTAGTCCTACTGCTGCCGCCAGATCATTGAAATCTGACCCGTTAGTGCCCGCAGGAAATTCCGGCGCTGCCAACAGGCCGCTTACCGTATTTGCTGCCTCTGTTGCTTTAGAAAGTCCGGGGTTACCCTTGGTGCCGGTGTCATTGTCCGCGCAGATGACGATTTTAATATCAGGGAATTTTTCCCGCAGCACTTCCGCAACGGGCTTCAGGTTGCCAGCATCAAAACAAACCGCCACCGGTTGCCCTGTTGCTTCGTGGATTGTTGCTGCTGTAGCGTATCCTTCTGCCAGACATAAGACTGTCTCAGGCTTGCCGCCGATTGAATGGTAATGCCCCGCCTTGACTGTTCCGGTCAGAAAATTTTTCCCACCGTCCTGGTCGATGAATTGCAGACCATGAAGAGTGCCGCCGCTGTCCCTGACCGGAACGACAAGCGCATCTTTGTATTGTCGCAGACCGTTCGCCTTGATCCCCTTCCGCTCCAGATACGGTTGATCTTCTTGTGCTGGTCTTGACTGCTTCCAGATCCGGCTTGCCTTTATTCGGCATTCGGCATGAACCCTCGCCTGTTCATCTTCTCGCTGACTTCTTTCGGCTTCCAGGTTTGCCCTGTAGCGGGCTTTCTGTGTGTCAGTAAGGACAGGGTATCCCTTGCCGCTCCAGCCGTTTTGCTGGGCATAGTGAAACAGGGTAGAAATATTGATTCCACCGCCGGGGGTAAATGACTTCCAGGATGCCCGCGCGTCGTTCTCATTATATGAACTTGCCGACCGGCTCCAACTGTCCCAAAGGTGAAATCCTTCCTCCCCCAGCTCTGAGTTGATCGCCATACCGATCTGCAACCAAGTGTCCCGATCGTCGGAAGGAATCACCGCCAATGCCGCTTGAATTTTTGACAGTTCACCACTCATGACGGTCGCCGATACACCAGATCCAACAGGTAATCAACACAATCAAGGGCCGATGAATCTTTGCGAGATAACTCACGACAGGTTAAAAGCCTATTCCGGTAGCGTTCTAGCTCTACAACTTGGGCAGGATCAGGCTCACAAAATCCTTGTTGTTTTGTGGGATTTTCTGTAGAATTATGTTCAGTGGTTTTTGTTATGTATGGACTGAAAGCTCTCGCGCCAACGAGAGCTTTCGTCGTAATATGCATCCATCCCTTCTTCATGATAGTCCTCCCTTTTTTTGTTGGTTTTTTCCTTCCAGCCATTCATTCAATACGTAGCCTGGCCAGCCGCTAACTCTAGGCCCATATTTCGTGGGCGCAGCTAGATGGCCTTGAGAAACCCACAACCAAATAGTTGCCCGACCTATTGATAATGTTCTGGCGATTGTCTTGTCCCGATAAACCTGATTGTCCTCAAACATTTTGTGTTGCATGTCCATTCCCTTTCTGAAGTGACTAATACCATCCAAGATATTGTCTACGGTAATAGGATTGTTTGGCAGGGTCAAGACTTTTCTTCTTTTATTTCAATCACTTGCGTGTACTTTTACACGCTATCATTTAGTTTTTCACGTTGGCGTTTAGTTTTTCACGTTGGCGTTTAATATTTCACGATTAACCAACCCAACCGATCTTTAACTGTAAGGGCAAAAGACATGCTAATCGTCAAAACTGTTTTCTGATGACTCAGATAGAGAATTTGATTGGTATCGAATAAGCAGGCTGTTCTTGTTTGATTGTTTTGATACCGGAATTTTTTTAGAAAGGAAATGCTGTGCGCAACTGAGCTGTGGAGGGATGCAGGCTGATCCATAAAGCGAGCGAGTAGTGTTGTTATATTTTTGTAGGCAATCCGATTTTTGGAAAGTCGGTGCTATATGGGTTGATTACTCAAGGGGGCATAGTGGCATCGCCATCATTTTTATCACGCGTTACGCCGTAACGGAATTACCTTGCCGCCCGTTTTGAGCATATCCAGATAATCGGCCCAGCACTGCATCATCTTATGACGTTCTGGCAAGTGAGACGTTCTGTTATAGGCTCTGCCGAGTGCATCCTTCACCGTATGTCCAAGCTGATGCTCAATCAGATCGACGCGCTGCTGTAATACTTCATCCAAGATTGTTCTTGCTGTTGCTCGGAACCCATGAGCTGTCACTGTTTTCTGGTCGTAGCCCATGCGCCGAAAGGCTGCGTTGAACGTGTTATTACTGACTGGCTTCACCACAGACCGGATTGATGGAAAACACAGCTGCAAATGCCCGGTTAGTGGTCGCAATGTGTCGAGAATTTCAATAGATTGCCGGGACAACGGGACAATTCTTTCTGTCTTTGTTTTTGGTGCCACAAAGCGCCATTCGTTAGCGTCAAAATCAATATCCTGCCAACGCATAGTCCGAAGCTCTCCAGGTCGCACGAACAGCAACGGTAGCAATTGTAAAGCACACTTGACCGATATACTCCCTTCATAGCCATCAATTGACTTTAAAAGAGCTGAAAGCTCCACCGGATCAGTCACTGCTGCCATGTGTCCGCGCTCAACTTTTTGCAACAGACCCGCAATATCAGCCGTTGGGTTGCGCTCTGCGTAATCGCATCCGACAGCGTAGGTGAACACTTGTGAAATGATAGTCTTAACCCGCCTGGACAATACTCCCGCCCCGCGCTGTTCCATTGGTCGAATCACGCCATCAAGAATAATTTTTGGTTTTATTGAGCTGATCGGCAGCTTGCCTATAGCCGGGTATATATCCCTATCAAGCCTTGACTGAATCATCTTCAAGGTGCTTTCCGCCAAATCTTTTTGAAGCGGCAGCCATTCTTCCGCCACCTTCTGAAAAGTATTTTCGTTGATGTCTCGTTGCAGCTGCGCCTGTTGTTGTTTCATCTGAATAGGATCTATCCCCTTCTCAACCAACTTTCGTGCCTCCAGGCGCTTTTCTCGCGCTTCTGACAAGCTGATTTCTGGATAGGTGCCAAAGCTCATCAGCTTTTCCTTGCCATGAAGACGAAATTTAAATCGCCAACCCTTGGATCCGGAAGATGAGATCAATAAAAACAAACCATCACCGTCATAAAGCATTGACTGTTTGCCTTTTGGCTTAGCATTTCTTATTTGAACGTCGCTGAGAGGAACCGTTTTCCTAGGCATAAAAGCCTCCTGTAGGGATAACGATTTTAGGGATAAGGATAGAACTGCTGACATCCTATCCCTATAGTAGGGATATGTCAATGAGCGGGACTAGACAACCATGGACGAAAAAAAGAAGATAAAAAGATAAAAGCCCCGAATTTCAGGGCTTTTAGTGTCTAACTTAGTTCAACTAAGATTTTAAATGGTGCCCGGGACGAGAATCGAACTCGTACAGGATTACTCCCGAGGGATTTTAAGTCCCTTGCGTCTACCAGTTCCGCCACCCGGGCGCGTGACATATCTTAGTGATATAAGTTTTACTGTCAATCGGAAAAAACCACAACGCAAAATATAGCGCTAAACTAGATGCTTAAAAATTTTACGATGTTAAGGCAAACCTGAAATAAAAGCTTTGCAGTTAAGTGTTCATTATGTTACTTAAAGGGTGCTAACCATAACTCACATGGAGGGTCCCTAATGAAAAAGCTGACTTTGTTTTTGCTGTTATTATTTTTACTTTCTTTTTCATTGCAAGGCTGTGGGTCAGGAGATTCGAGTAGCTCTGGTGGTGATTCCGGTACTTCTAATGACCCTGACGATCCAACAGTTCCTACCCCATCTCAACCACCGAGTTCTAATACCGTTCTTAGCAGTCAATCTCTTGGCGAGTTGACTGACTTAGGTGACTATCTGAATTCACCAGGCGAAGAGTGGTTTTTTGCGAGCACTATCGACGTCAATTCAGCCGGTCAAATTATTGGTGAATCTCCGGGCAACAGACTTATTTTCTGGGACCCAGCTAATCCTATGACTATGGAAGTAATCCCTCTACTACCAGGCAGCACAAACGCTGACGCCCATGAAGTTCTCAAAATCAATGATCACGGACTTGTTATAGGGAACAGATACAGCGGAGAAAATGCAACTCGTGCTTTTATATGGAATTCTGTAACAAAGGCAATTACTAACCTCGATGACGAACTTAGTTTAGAAAACACATTGGTAGCAGATATCAACGGAAGTGGTGCAGTTGTTCTAACTGCTGACACCACTGATGATGGACGTCGAGCTTATTTTTGGGATGGCCAGTCAGGGTCTTCTGCAGTCCCTCTTTTTGGGATTTTAGGATCAACAAGCTCTGAATCAGTATCCCTGAACGATCACCGCCAGGTGGTCATTTTGTCCAAAGAGCAGGGGGTTTATTACGACCTCACTATCGGCGAATCAAATGGTTACGGTAGGGCGACCCTCAACACTCTCCCAGGTGTCGAATCCTCAACTCCAGTCGCCATCAACAACAATAAGCGAATCGCCGGCACCTCCGGCAATGAAGGTTTTTTCTGGGCAGGTGGCGTGATGTATCCCATCAGCAATCCCAACGGCGACGCAATCGAAATCGTTGGCATGAACAACAACGATATCGTCATTGGTAATTCCGGCGGGCAGGCATTTATCTGGCAACTCAATGCACAAGGAAAAGGTGAATACAGCAATCTAGGCACACTGAGAGGCTCGTACAGTCATGCCGTCGACATCAATGATCAAAATGAGATTGTCGGATATTCAACAACCGATAAGAGTTATATTGAAGGGAATGTCACTGCTGATGTAGTGCATGGATTTTTGTGGAAAGATGGAACGATGTATGATCTTGGAGCACATTCTCCACCAAATTATGAGTATCCGTTTAATCCTGATTTCTATTCTAGCAAGGCTGTAGCAATTAGCGAAACCGGCATTGTGACGGGAATCTCTTTCAGTATCAACAGTCATTCCCGCGGTTTCACACTAACGCCTACATTTCCTTGATTCGCATTCGATGAAGGGGGAATTGCCCCCCTTCATCGTTTATAATGCATGTACCTATAAAAACCTCAACTCCGGCATTTCCCCCAGTAACCCATAATCCACACACAAGTCAAAAAACCTGTTCAACCCCTCCAGATGCTGCTGGTCAAGGCGATAGTCAATGGTCTGCCAATAGCTGATGATCTGTTCTGGTGAGAATCCAAGGTGTAGAGCAGCGGCCTCTGCAAAAACCAGCGGTTGTTGCATTACTGCTTCACGGGACTTCAACAGTTGCTCTCCAAGTTGACCCAAGGCTTCAGCGTGGCGCTGAACCACCCCTTTGCGGATCATCCACAGAGCAAACACAAACGGCAGACCGGTGTGCTGGTGCCATAACTTGCCGAGATCATAAACCCCAATCCCTAACGGGACCACAGTTGATAGCTTGAGGGCGCGGTCGCCAATTAACAGGGCTGGTATACCCTTACTGACCAGATCTTCGACCGATCCAGATGGAACCCTGGTCACAACGTCATTCAACCCATAGTAATCACGCAGGAGAATTTCCAGCAGATTGATGGAGGTGGCCGATTCTCCAGTCAGGGCAATCTCAACGCCACCGAGTCGGTCAGGACTCACCGGTGAGAACAAGAGAACACTGGCGATACTACCGACAGAGGAAATAGAGTGGCCGGGCAGCAACAGATAGTCGCGCCAATTGCGGGCGTACTCAAAGGAGGACGAGGGACTGGCATCAATCTCCCCCTGTTGCAGCATGCGATTGAGGGCGGAGGGTACCCCAGGCACCAGATTGCCGTTAAACCCCTGCTCTTTTAACCTTCCAAAAAAAGGTACACAGTTCAGATAGCTGATATACCCAAGTGTCAGTGGTGAATCAGACCTCTCCATGATGCAATCCCCAAAAAAACAGGACAGGAGATGTCTTCCTGCCCTGCCCTGTTCCCTGTCGTAGTCACTGGACTAAATCTTGTTGCGTTCCAGAAAATTCGTATCAAAGTTGCCGTCGATAAAATCTTTATTGACCATCATTTTCTTATGGAAGGGAATGGTGGTTTTGATCCCCTCAATAATATACTCGTCAAGGGCCATACTCATGCGCTTGATCGCCTCTTCACGGTTCTCTCCGTGAACAATCAATTTGCCGATCATCGAGTCATAGTGGGGCAGCACGGTGTATTGATCATACATGGCGCTCTCGATCCGTACCCCCATACCACCAGGGGTATGATAACCGGTGATTTTTCCGGGAAACGGGGTAAATTTCTCCGGATCTTCCGCATTAATCCGACATTCGATGGCATGACCGCGAATGACAATATCCTCCTGTTGATAGCGCAGGGGGATACCGGCCGCTGAACGAATTTGTTCCTTGATAATATCAACACCGGTGACCATTTCCGTCACTGGATGTTCAACCTGAACGCGGGTGTTCATTTCCATGAAGTAGAATTGGCCATCGGTATCGAGCAGGTACTCCACCGTACCGGCACTGGAATATCCCGCCGCCTTGGCCGCAGCAACCGCACAGGAACCCATTTCTTCACGCAATTCCGGGGTGATCACCGGACAGGGGGCTTCTTCAATTAATTTTTGATGACGACGCTGGATGGAACAATCGCGCTCACCTAGATGAATGACGTTACCGTGCTTATCACCGAGCACCTGAATCTCGACATGGCGGGGATGCTCACAGAATTTTTCGATGTAGACATCGGCACGACCAAAACCAGCCTGCGCTTCCGAGCGTGCCGTTGCCAGGGCATTAGCCAGGGATGCCGGGGAATGGACAATTTTCATCCCGCGCCCGCCGCCTCCGGCGGAAGCCTTGATAATCACCGGATAACCGATCTCTTCAGCGATCTGCTGCGCCTCTTTGGTACTTTCAATGCTCTTGTTGGTCCCAGGCAAAATCGGTACACCGGCGGCGGTTACGGTTTTGCGGGCGCTGATCTTATCACCCATCAGGCGCATACTTTCCGCTGAAGGGCCGATAAAAGTGATGCCACATTGTTCACAAATCTCGGCAAACTCAGCATTTTCGGACAAAAAACCGTAGCCCGGATGGATCGCATCGGCATCAGCAATCTCTGCCGCGCTGATAATCGCTTTCATGTTGAGATAACTCAACGCACTTGGCGTTGGCCCGATGCAGATACTTTCATCAGCCAGACTCACATGTAATGCCTCGTGATCAGCTACCGAATGAACCGCAACCGTCTTGATCCCCATCTCTTTACAGGCACGAATAATCCGCAGGGCAATTTCCCCGCGATTGGCAATCAGTATTTTATGAAACATGGATAGTCACTCCTGCCTTCTAGTTGAGTCGTTGTTGCTGCGTGAAACGCCATAGAAATTAAAGGCGCTCGACCAGAAACAAGGTCTCTCCGTACTCCACAGGAGCGGCATCATCCTTGACGATTTCGACAATCTTGCACTTGAATTCAACTTCAATTTCATTGAACATCTTCATCGCCTCAACCAGACAAAGAACCTGGCCGGCCTCAACGACATCACCAATCTTACAGAAAACGTCAGCCTCCGGTGACGGCTTGCGGTAGAAGGTGCCGACAATCGGTGACGGGATAGCTTCATATTTGCTGTTCACTTCAGCTGCAGCTGCGGATGGTGGCTGAGCAACAACCGTTTGAGCCGGAGCCGGGGGTGCGGCTGCAGGAGCAGCGGCAACCGGTGCCGAAGCATAGACAATTTCCTTGTCAGGTCCGCGCTTGATATGAATCTTGCCGACCGCGCTTTCCATGTTGAATTCGGTAATATCGGTATCGGTAACCAGCTTAATCAAACTTTTCAGATCTTTTAATTCCATTGTTTTCCTCCGGCATATGGCGATAAGTCATCGCCCGGACATACAGTATTTTTAGAATGATCTATTGATGGCCTATACCCTACAGTTGGCGAAATTGTTTGGGAATAGAGGTTAAACACTCACAACCTGTTTCAGTAATAACAATCGTATCTTCAATGCGCACGCCACCAACACCGGGCAGATAGATTCCCGGCTCAATGGTCACAACCATACCAGCGAATAAACTGTCCTCGTTCCTGGTCGTCAAGGGCGGGTACTCATGAACGTCCAGCCCAACTCCGTGGCCAAGTCCGTGACCAAAAAATTCTCCAAACCCTTTGCTGACAATTAAATCACGCGCTACCGCATCAAGATCACAAGCGCGGATTCCCGACCTTGCAGCAGCAATAGCGCAGTCATGTGCTTCTAGCACAATATAGAACATTTGTCGAAGGTTTCCATCGACCTCGCCCACCGCAACGGTCACCGTTTCATCAGAATGATAGCCCTGGTAACGCGTACCAAAATCGATAGTCACCAGTTCCCCAGCGCACAGTTCTTTGTCACTGGCAACACCGTGCGGTAATGCGCCACGAACACCTGATGCCACGATAAAATCAAAAGCGTTGGTTTCGCCACCAAGCTTTTTCAAGGCAAATTCAAGCTCCAGAGCAATCTCCCGTTCTTTTACGCCGACGCGAATAAGAGGTAAAACCGCATCAAAAGCTTTTCGGTTCAGATCAGCAGCTTGCTTAAGGTGGGCCAACTCGGCGGGCTTCTTAATGGCGCGCAGACTTTCCCAGCGCTTTGTCAAGGGAATAAAGGATGTGGCAACCGGGCACAACCGTTTTAATTCGTCGAACTGGGCAACCGTCACGTTGCCGGCATCAAAACCGATGCGTTGAACATGTTGTTCGTCGATCAGGTCAGCAAGCCCCTGAAACTTGCTTTTATAGCAGCGGATCTCATCAGCTACAACCTGCTGGCGGGCCTGTTCCTGATAGCGGGAGTCGGTCAAAAACACACTGGAATCTGCCAAACACAACAATACGCCATCACTGCCGGAAAACCCGCACAGATAGCGCAGGTCGCAACGACTGACGACCAGAACGGCATCAAGCTGTTCGGTCACCAACAATTGCTGGACAAAAGCATGGCTATCAGACACTACAACTCCTGCGCTGCAGTTCATTCAACAAGGCGCGCAGCGCCAGACTGTAACCGAAAGCCCCAAAACCACAGATCTGACCAACAGCGACCGCAGCGACAAAGGAGTTCCGGCGAAAGGGCTCGCGAGCATGGATATTGGACAGATGCACTTCGACGACCGGTAAGCTGACAGCACTCAAGGCGTCACGCAAGGCAATACTGGTATGGGTATAACCGCCGGGGTTGATCATGATGCCGGAACACCCCTTTTGCTCGGCCGCATGAACCTGATCAATCAGCACCCCTTCGTGATTCGATTGACAAATAACCAACTCACACTCAAGCGCTTGGGCTTCGGAGGTTAACCGGGTCATGATCTCATCAAGAGTCTGCGCACCGTAAATCTGTGGTTCACGTTGTCCCAACAGATTCAGATTCGGCCCGTTAATGACGGCGATTTTCATAGATTATGACAATGCCTGCTTAAGTTCGAAAGATTCACGCAGCAACAGATAGCGCCCCTTACCAAAATTGCCGCGTCGTTCAATAACCAGAGCGATAAAATAGTCCTCGGTGAGGGTCTGAATGATCACATAGTATTGTTCTGTTTTGATGGAAACTTCCCGCAGATTACCGACCTTGAGAATATCGCTGGCATTGCGAATCTCCTTCACCACATTTGAATACTCGATACCGACCAAGGTCAGATCAAGGTCAGCGTTCTCCACTACGTATTCTTCAATACCAATTCCATCAAATCCCATTATCAAAGCGCCGAGGCTTCCTGGGCACTGAGTAACTATGCGTTCGAGAATAACATCAAACATGTTCCCTCCTCAGGCGGATATTATTGAGCCAGTTGTTTAATTTATCGATGATTTCAGCTGCGTCATCAGCACCAGTGGTCTCTTCCAGGGGATCAGCATCATTAAGGACTATTTCATCTGTCTCTTCATCCGTCAGAACCTCACCCATTGTCTGTTCGGCAGGAGAAAAGCAGGTAGCGGGTGCGTCCAGGGCCGCCTCTGTTATCGTCTCAGATTCAGTAAAGACGGCGGTCGGTTCCGCTGTTGGTTCCGTGACAGGAGGCTCTGACACCGACTCTCTTTCCACCTCCATCCGCTCGTCTGCGGTTGAAGGGAGTGGTACTTCATCCTCTTCGGTCAGGGACGGCGACGGCACTTCAGTCCGCCCCTCCAATTCCCTAATTTTACGCCGGAGTTCAAGGTTATCAGGATTGCGGGATAACAACTGGCGATACAGCCCAAGAGCTTTGTCGGTCAATCCCTGGACCAGATAAAGATCTGCCAGCGTGGTGGAAGCCAGTGCTGTCAGGTTGTTTGCCCTGGCAGGCTGACTGTCAACAACAGGAGCAACGGAAGTGATCACTTCTTCGGGTTCCGCTTGTGGGGCCAGACCAAGCAACATTTTATTGATGACCGGATCGGCCGGACTTAAACTGCGGGCATGTAATAACAATTCACGAGCAGCATCGGCCTGATGAAGCAACAACTTGACCCGAGCGTAACCAACCAGAGCGGCAAGACTGTCATGATCAAGGGCTAAAGCCTGTTCAAAGGCCGCACAGGAAGCATTGATATTTCCCAACTGACACTCGATCCGCGCCAGGACAACATAAGCAGGTCCGAAATCCGGATGCAGTTCCAGCCCCTTTGCCACAATCTCGCGAGCATCATTAAACAGCCCCAACTTGCGATAGGTCTCAGCCAGGGAGACAAAAATGGTGGAGCGTGGATCATTCACTAGTAGCTCAGTATAGGCGGCAATCTTCCCTAAAAGTGCACTTTGCTGATCATGTTCAGTCATGGTCATCCTTTAAGGTCTAGAATCGTTGAAAACAATCCGGCAAGATCTGTAACCGGCTCGAGAAGAACGGTGCCGATCCCCTGGTTCAGCACCATGGTCAAGGCCCCCTGCTTAACTTTCTTATCACGCTGCATCGCATCGACATAGGCGGCCAGCGGATAGTCAGGAGGATCCACCGGCAAATTGACTGCACGCAACAATTGTTCTAACCGCGCCACATCATCGGTACGGCACAGCCCCTTGTTACAGGCAATTTTTGCGGCGACCACCATTCCGACGGCGACCGCCTCACCATGCTTCCACTGACCGTAGCCGGCAAGGTTTTCAATTGCGTGACCAAAGGTATGGCCAAAGTTCAGATGAGCACGGATTGAGCTTTCACGTTCATCAATTTCTACAATATCAGCCTTTATTTGACAAGATTTCTTGATCGCATAAATAAGCGCTGCCGGATCACCCTGACGCAACAGGTCTTGATGGTTCTCGAGCCAGGCAAAAAATGTCGCATCACGAATCACGCCATACTTGATCACTTCTGCCAGCCCCGCCGACACCTCGCGCGGATCCAGGGTTTGCAGGGTGGCCACATCAATGACCACCAGCTGCGGCTGGTAAAAAGCACCGATCAGATTCTTGCCCCGGGGGTGATTGACAGCGGTTTTACCACCCACCGAACTGTCAACCTGTGACAACAGGGTCGTCGGCACCTGGACAAAAGGAATGCCACGCAAAAAGGTTGCCGCTGCAAAGCCGGCCATATCGCCAATCACGCCGCCACCTAATGCCAGCAAGCCACAGCCGCGATCAAATCGCTGTTCAATCAGCTGATCGTAGATCAGTTGCAGGGTTGCCAGATTTTTATAGTCTTCTCCATCGGGCACCAGCATCAGGCGCGGGTCAAAGCCGGCCTGCTGTAATGATACCATCACAGGTTCTGCGTACAAATCGGCAACCAGCGGATTCGACACCACAGCAACCTGGTGAGGAAAATCAATATCCCGCATCCGCTCACCCGTGGAGGACAATAATCCGCTACCGATATGAAGAGGGTAACTGCGTGAGCCGAGTGCGACCTGTAAAACGTCCAAAGCTGTGTCACCTTTTTTTAACGCAAAAAAGGGCAGGTAGAGCCCGCCCTTTTTTGCTTGGAATTTATATTTACTACATGTCTCGTATAATCCGAGGTGTAATGAAAATCAGAAGTTCATCCTTGATTGTTGATTCGGATTTCGATTTGAATAGATGACCAAGTCCGGGGATCCTCATTAATCCTGGAACGCCTGAATCACCACCCTCTGTTGACTCAATATAAATACCACCAATAACTGTTGTCTCTCCATCAGTAATCAACGCTTTAGTCTCTGCCCGCTTGATATCGAGGCCATCACCTTCTTCAAAAGATTCACGTCTGTCGTTTGATACAATGATGTCAAGGATAATGGAATTATCTGGGTTAATAACAGGGGTTACTTCCAACATTAAAACGGCCTCTTTCCACTCTATGGTCCTGACTCCTTCACTATCTGTTCTCTCAAAAGGAATTTCTTTTCCTTGTTTTATGATAGATTTCTGACCATTTAGTGTTGTAGTTCTAGGCGCTGAAATAATTTTCAATTTATTATCAGTTTCAAGTGCAGAAAGTTGTAGATCCAAAATCAAATTATCAATGTTGGTTCTACCAATGCGAATTTGACTGCCCAGACCAGCAGAAGCAGCCGATAATGCTCCAAAAGCAGGTTCTACCGTCGGAACTTGAAAATTACCTCCTAAATTAGTTATTTGCTGAGCACCAGGATTAACCGCCGAACTTTGCGACTGAATACCCCAGTTAACACCCAGGTTCCTAGAATAATTAGAGTTAACCTGTATAATTCGAGCCTCAATCATGACCTGCCGTTCAGGTGTATCCAGAATGGAAATCAACTCTCTGGCTCGCTCTATCCTGGCTGGGATATCATTAACAATAAGAAGCTTATTGCGTAAATCCGGCGTTAATGTTCCACGCTCACTCAAAATCTTCTCAATCGGCTCAACAACGCTTGTTATGTCGGCATAGCTGACTGTAATTACCTCAGTAACCAAGGTTTCTAATTGTTCTTCTGTCCGAGCAGCTGACATTTCGGCTTCGCGCATTGTTTGGATGGTGTTTTTAGGTAACACCCTGACGACATTTCCTTGCTGGATCATGCCGAGGCCTGAAACATCAAGAACCAGATCAAGGGCTTGATCCCAGGGGACATCAATCAGACGCAAGGTAATATTCCCACTCACTTCTTCCGAAGCGATAATATTTAGATCGCTGATTTCTGCAATTAATCGGAGAATGTCTCTAACATCGGCATTATCGAACACAAGAGATGTCTTCTCTCCTGTATAAACTTTCTCAGCTTGTCGTCTTTCAGATAACGAAGTAGAGGGTGCCGATGAGCTTGATACCTGTTGAAGTGAAGATGAGGTTTGTGGAGAGATATCCGAAGACACAGGCACAGCAGTTTGACCGGAAACAACCGGTGAGGTCTGAGCATAGATACCATCACTAACGATAAACTCGTACCCATCAGCTACCCTTTGCAATTGATAGGTGACATCACCTTTGAGCAAAACAACAACGCGCACTTCAGGGCGCCCTCCCGCATTTACCAGATAAGGGGTTGCTGAATGAATGGCACTGGGAAACGCAAATGTGTCAAATTCACGACGTAAAGCGCGGGGCAAGGTCGTATCCGGCAAGGAAAACTGAACACGGTTACCGTCACGAACAGGATCAGTAGCCTGGGCCTGGCCACTGATGGTCATTAACAATCGCGAACGCCCATCGACATTGGTAAAGTTGATGGCGTCTACCTTGGCACTGCCTTGCGGGGCGGGTTCTGACAACGCTGAGAAGGTTGTTGCTGCTGCCGGTTGCCAAGTAACGACTGCACTCTGGGATCCGGTAGCGACGTTAAAAGTCGGAAACTGATCACCGGCAACATCAAAGACAAAACGCGTCCGATTTTCCAGCGTTCCGGTGCGCAAGGCGCTGAAACCAGCACTCAAAGGGATATCCAGCGCATGTGCCCCGGGGGCGACACCGTAAAGGTCAACGACAAGTCGTTTAGGGGAATCCAGCGAAAAATACCGGACCTGCTCGACTCCCGCCGTCGCAGACAGTGTCACCTCTTGGTTGGAGACATTGACTGTCGACAAAGATTCAGCTGCTACAGGCAATACCGCAGCAAAACTGAAAAACAAAAAAATACCGAGGAGCACAGTGCTTCTTCTCATAATGATTCCCCTAAAAGTCATCGGAACAGCAATTTCCAGCGAAACTAAAGTGATATATATTGCAACTCACTTATTTTATTTCCTGTTTGACTGTCTATACCCACTTCAATAACAACAATACGATCCGGATTTTCTACTATTCGAACACCTTGATCGTCTACTCCGATTTTACGAGTCTGGATATCTTTAACTCGTCCACCATTGGTACCAACAAAGTCGCCTACCTTTACTGTATAACTCTTTCCATCGGGAGTAGATAACATGGCTCGCGGAGCCCCCCCGACAACCACCACGGCAATCAAACGCATTTGTCCCAGTTCGTAACGCTCCAGTGGCCCACGTAATGCTTCAGGCCTTCTGGTCGTTTGTATGACAGGGGCAGGTTCGTCACGACGGATCAAGGGAGTAAAAGGATCACGCCGCCCAAGGGGTTGATAAGTATAATCCCTTACTGTCTCCGGCAGAGAAGATACCCGCACGTCAGCAGAATCATCATCCTGAACCGCCAAAGCGACAGCTGGCAGAATCATCAACAGGGAGGTGGCTGTGATCAAGAAAAGTCTTATAACAGAGAGTTTGTAAAAAATCATCTGAGCCTACCACCTTTCAACTAGTTGTTCGGCCTGTCACCAAGGAAGCGGAAAGTAGTAGCATTGCTCTCAATACTAAGAACCGTTCGGCCATCCTCCGTCGTCGCACCACCAAGCCTTACACCTTTAATGTTCACAATCCTTTCCATTTTACTAACCGCATCAAAAAACATGGCAACATTGTGATAGGAACCGGCCAACCTTAGCTCCACGGGAACTTCTGCGTAGAAATCTTTGGGAACTTCAGCTAAAGGGCGAAAACGCAAGATATCCAATCCTTTTTCCTGTGCTAATTCTGCAATCTTTGTCAATAATGCAGGAATTTCCTTATCCAGGGGCAATTCATCCAGAGCAGCTTCGAGTTGCTCCAGAAGGTTATTGTAATCAGTTCGATAGGCATCAAGGTTGTTAGCTATTCGTTGATTGCGCTGCAACACGGTCTGGGCAGACTCACGCTGTTGTTCCAGGCGTTGCTGTTCCTCCCGCTGCCCCTCATAGACCATGAAATAAAAGCCGGCTACGATAGCGGCAGCAAGGACAAAAACAATCAAAAACCGTTGATAGGCAGGAAGACCAAGGACTTTTTCAATTTGTGGATTCATCGCATTCGTCCTGTCTTAATTGGTCGCAGAGGTCACAGCCCGACCCTTGAGGCTGAAGCGCTGCATTCTTCGATTACCGACCGTGGTCTGCTCGGTAACGGTCAATTCAACACCACTGTAATGGCCTGAGCTTTCCAGTTGCTGCATAAATAGGGCCACCGTCTGCTCAGTGTCAGCAATGCCGGCCAGATCAACACTGCCATTCTGCTCACTGAAACTGGTTAACCATAATTCTTCCGGCAGGGCGTTGCTTAAGTCATCCAGTAACCGCACCGGGCCGGTTTTGTCGTTTTTCAACTTGGCAAGAACCTCAAGCTTTTGTTCGAGGTCGGCCTTTCTTTTTTCGTAATCACGGACTTCACCAATGCGTTTTTGTAACTCCGCATTGCGACGATTGATATCAGCAATTTCTGCCTGCAGATTTTCATTGGTTTGTTGCTGTTGAATATAGACGGCACCACACGCCAGACCGACCAGCACCAGTGACAACAGCAGAACGAGCACTTGTGAACGGAGCTTTTCCTTCTTTTGCGCCGCCCTTACCGGAAGAAGGTTGATCCTGATCATTTGTCACCCACCTTCCTCATTGCCAAGCCGGTCGCCACCGAAAACATTGGACCAATGGCATTGAGATATTCTCGATCAAACTGTTTTTCATTGATGGCGATATTGCGGAAAGGATCAATCCGTTCGACGTCAATCCCCAGACGCTGCGCCAGAACCTGTTGAACCCGCTCGGAGGCGGCGACCCCACCGGTCAGATACACCTTACCGATACTCTCTTCACTGGAGGTTGCGGAAAAGAAATCGAGGGAGCGTTGAACCTCCTGAACCAGATTTTCCGTCGCATCAGCAAGGACCTGTTCAATCTCATCGGGGATTAAATCAGCAATCTTCCGTTCCCCGAGCTTGATCCGCTCAGCATCTTCACTGCTGACCCCCAGACGCTTCTGCAATTCCTGGCTGAGCAGGTTGCCACCAGTCTGAATATCACGGGTAAAAACGGAATTACTGCCGCGCATGATATTAACGCTGGTGGCGCTGGCACCCAGGTCAATCAGGGCAACGACTTCCCCTTCAACAAACCCGTAGTTGTAATCGAACATGTTCTCTACCGCAAAACAATCAACATCCATCACCACCGGCGTCAGGCCGGCTTCAGCAAATACGGCAGAGTGGTCGTTGACGAAATCCTTTTTCGCCGCCACCAGAACAACACTCATCTGGGAAGGATCTTTCGGGTCGGGACCGATGATATGGAAGTCGATATTCACCTCAGAGACATCAAAGGGAATATATTGCTCTGCTTCCCACTGGATCGATGCTTCGAGCTCAGACTCGGTCATCATTGGCAGATTAATCTTGCGGATAATAACCGAATGGCCGGAAACCGATGTTGCCACCTGCCGGGTCTTGATTTTCATCGACCCGAGCAGATTCTGGATCACGTCGACAATCGCCGGAGAATCCATAATGGCATTATCAATGATCGTTTCCGGCTCCAGCGGCATAATGCCGATGTTCTGGAGATGATAGGTTCCACGCGCCTCACGCAGGCGCACCATCTTTACCGCACTTGTGCCGATATCAATACCGACAATATCTTTTTTCGATGCGAACATGATTTATCCAGTCGAAAAGAGAATCCCCAAAAAAAACAGGCGCGCCACTTAAACAAAAAATGAGAAGCTACTTGATCAAACCTAAATATTTGGAAAAATTTTGGTCTTGTCAGATAGCTTGTAGCCCAAAGCCAGAATAATCTTACGCATGGTTTCCATGCGGCACGGGCTGCCACGTTCAATCCGGGTAATAGTTAACGGAGACACATCCGCCTTGCGAGCCAGTTCGGCCTTGCTCATCAATAAGGATTCACGAACTTCCTTGACTCGATTCTGCTCCATGATTTACCCCATAACCCATTTAACTTTAATGTCGTCGCAAAAACTCACCGACTGTTACGTTGCCGCCATAGTCTCACGGCTTCGACGTACGTAAGTACGCCTCATTGCTCAACCATGGCACGCCTTGTTTTTGGCACTTTTTGCTTAGACATCCAACTTGATGCTTTTCTCAAAAGCATCAAATTACGTTTATCACATCTACAAATTGTGCGTAATTATAGGTCAGGGTGAGATATTGTCAAGAAGTTTTAGACCGAACCAATAAAAAATTTTAAACTCCCACCTATAGCAGGCCAAGATACCAGCCAATCAGCATCTGCCCCCAGAACAAATACACGATCGCCGCCACTGCCAGAAACGGCCCAAAGGGGATCGCCAGCCGGGTATCACCTTTTTGTACCAGCATCAAGGGGACACCCACCAGAGTGCCCGCCAACGACGCCAGAAAAATAACTGGAAACACGGCCTGCCATCCGAGAAATGCCCCGAACATGGCCAGCAGCTTGATGTCGCCGCCACCCATCCCCTCCCGTCCGGTCAGCTTTTCATAAATCCAGGCGACCGCCAGCAACGAACCACCGCCCAGCAGGATCCCGAAAATCGAATCGTACCAGGTCAACCAGGGAATAAAAAACGAACTGGCAAAACCGACCAGGATCCCCGGCAGACTGATCACATCGGGAATGATCTGGTGATCCAGGTCAATAAAGGTGATCACCACCAGCGCGGCAACAAACACCATATAGACAACGGTGGCAGAGGAAAAGCCAAAATAATAAAAGGTCAGGACAAACAACAGGCCGGTCAAGGCTTCTACTGCCGGGTAGCGCAGGGAAATGTTCAGTCGGCAGGCCGAACAACGACCCCGCAAAAACAGGTAACTGAGAATCGGAACATTCTCAAACCAGCGAATCCGATGGCCACAGGCCGGGCAGGAAGATGGCGGGGATACGATCGACTTCTCAGCCGGTATCCGGTAGATACAGACGTTGAGAAAAGAACCAACGATGGTACCAAGGGCAAAAGCAAAGAACATCACAAGGATAAATTCAGACATGATAAGCACCTGCCGGACTCCGGCTAACATTCTGTCACAGGGGCAATACTAACCTTTGACAGCCTGGCATCATGAAAATGATAAAAACCTAGAAGCCCTGCATGACAAAATCAACTGCCGCAACAACTTCATCCCGCTGCTGCTGGAGATTAGCAACGGGAGACTTCAGAATGCTTAGAGGGACAGCTGCCATAAATTGGGTCACCATGACCAGGGAGTTTTCTCCGATATAAAAAACAGGGTTCAGAGTACTGGCAGGCAAAGGTGCGGACTCTCGTGGCAACAAAGGAACGACAATTCGGGTATTTAGATGAGACAGCAGATCTGCCTGCACATCGAGGAGGCACCCTTCTGCGTGAGGATTGTTGAAAACGTCAAATCGGGCCATCAGAATTCCCGATACTTTGCCAGAGGCAAACCCTGTCGTTCAACATATTGATTTGAACTTTCGATCGCTTGGCAATTTTCCTCCAACCATAGGGCCGAGCGTTTCTCAGCATTTGCGCGTTCCAGCCCACGTTCTGCTGCCTGGGAAATGTTGACTTTTAATTTTCGCGCATCGTCCAGCAGATCTTTGCTGATTGTTACATTGGTGGCCTGACGACCAGTTTTTGATATTTTTTCGGCTAATGTCATTGGACGGCCTCCTGTCTATGTTCACTTTATCCGATTAAATCATAACTGCATACCATGCACAACAAAATGCGCATGTTTTTGCATTGTGAAACATTCAGAAGATTGACGCCATCTGATCATTATCACATCTTCTGTGTTCTGACCCTACCGGTATTGGAAATGATGATATTTACCTGCCTGTCGCCACTGCGGGCAGTGATCGTCCCGTTGGAAACTCCCGGCATAAAACCGCTGGCTTCGTATCTCAACCGGTTACGTACATGAAAGTTTCCCTCCATCACAACCGGCCCCTCAGCGCCACCATACACGCGAAGGATCTGCATGTCATCCACATCATCGAGAAGGTAAACGATCCACCCCTGCTGCCAGCCTGTCGCACTGGTATCACAGCTTTGTGCATCGTTACTTTTACACACGGTCACCAATGCGCCGCGGGTAATGGCTTCGTTACGGGCGTAATTGAAGCTGGACACCAGATCATTAACGGCGCTGGTGACCTGAGAACCCTGAGCCATTCCACGAAATGCCGGGATAGCAATCGTGGTTAATATTCCCATAATCACCAGAACCGTCAGCACCTCGACAAGAGTGAACCCACGGTCTCTCCGACAAAAACAGACAAACCTCTCCCCTGATACCATCTTCCCCTCCCAAAAATAGTTAGTTGGCAGCTAGTTGCTGCCAGACCACGCCGGCAGAACCCTTGCCGGCCATCATATCCATGGAATCAAAGCGGGGGGGAGTTGATATACGAGCAGAACGGATAGAACAAAGCACAGGTAAGACGTTGAATCGATAGCTTAAGCCAGCCCCCCCGCCCGGCTCAAACTAAGGAAAGAATCAGGGTGATTGAACCTCTTCGTAGGCCAACTGCAACTCAAAGGATTGCTCGGTCTGCCCACCATGGCCATCGTCCACGATAATTTTTACCGGGAAAATACCCTCCGGCATGGCATCAACATTCCATTGAATCAAACCAGCTGAAGCATTGATCTGCATACCTTCAGGAGTGTTTTCAAGCCTAAATGTCAACGCATCACCATCCGGATCGGTTGCTGTTACCTGATAGCGAAAGCCGGTTTCGCTTAATTCCTCAGGTGGTTCAGAGGTGATCACTGGTGCGGCATTGATCGCCTCGAAGGGACGGGAAACTATCGGCGCCAGCCGCTCACCGGCATAGGTGACCGGCGTCACTTCGACCGCGATCACATCGCCCCGCTTGAACAGATTGCCGGGCAAATGAGTAGACGTCTCGAAAAAATGTTCTTCGCCGTTAATCAACCAGCGATATTCCAACGACACATCAGGCCTGTCCTGCACAATCCTGGCTTCCACCGTCACACCGGTTGCTGCACTGAACGGCAGCGGACCGTATGGAGAGGGGCAATCGGAGAGCTAATTCAACTACTAAACAACGTTCCCGAAGAACATGTGATGTTCTAACGCCACATATCTTTATCGATTTGTTCAAAAACCGCCGTAGCTTGCCTGAATTCCTCAGCATCATCTCGGGTCCAAGTGCCGGCAAGATGATCCAGATCATCATAACCCGCTGCCCTTCCCATTTTTTCAAAACCTAAAGATTCACGAATCAATCGAAGAGTGATAGCGTTAACACTTACACCTTCTTGATGGGCCTTATTTTTAAGAGCTTGAGCTAGTTTTTCATCAATACCACGAACTGTCATGGTTGGCATAAATCCTCCTTAAACCTCATGTAACGACCAACAAACCATCAATGGCTTTAAAATGCTCATCATAAGTGGCTACGGCCAGACCATGCCGCAAAGAAGAAGCAGCAATCCAGAGATCATTAGTTGGGATCGGCTGACCTTTGACCCTCAGACCCCGATAAATTTCTGCATAAAACTCAGCTGTTTGTTCATCGATATCGATCAATTCGACCCGGGACGAAGAAAGAAATCTCTCCAATTCAAGTCTATTTTGAGCCTCCCTGCTTCCACATCGAAAACCAGCGAACAACTCACCTAAAACAACGGTTGAGATGCCAATAAAATCAACGTATCTCACTAGCTCAACAGCACCAACGTGTTGTCGTTTGAAAGCAACATAAAGCCCAAGTAACGTCATTTTACCGAATTTTGCTGGATTGCACGACTTGACCCCTGCCGGCTGAACCTGCCAGTTCGTTTTTTAAAAGCTAAGGTTTTCAACCTGGTTGCCCTGCGTGCCGGAGGCACTGAGGGACCGATAACAGGTAGGCGCTGTGACGATTTGGCTGGTGGTGGGTGACGAACCTTTCGTTAAAACCTGCTAGATTCCCGCCTGTGCGGGAATGACGCCGAAGAAAAAAACCGTCATGTCAACGGGTCCGGGCCTTTACCACCGAACGTTCGCGCGGCACCCCCTGGCGAGCGCAGCCCGTACGTTCGGTGGTCAAGGCCCGGAGATTTTCTGCAAAAAAGAACGGTATCACCATCAGAAAAATCGACGCTGCGGTCCTCCGTCATAGGCCCCTCAGCGCTTGCGCGCAGGGCGACCAGGTTGAACATGGTGATTTGCTGACGATAGCCGTCACCTCGATGGTTGCTGGAAGAACGCGCTATAAACGACTAGCTCACGTCGCCCCACGCCAGTGGAGGCGTTTTTGCATCCTTTTGACGCCTATCAAAAGGATGACGTCTGGCGGGACGCGACCCGCCGGTTGTGGAGTTGGTTTAAAATCCGATCATCTTTTAATCGGTATTATGACTCCCGAATACCTAAATTTTGTTGAATTGCAAGACTTGACCCCGGCTTTGTAGGCACCGTCAGACGAAAGGGGTGGAAATGGATAAGCCGAGCAGACCTGCTCTCTACTCTACCCCGATTTCAACAACAGAACCGCGGGGTCGCGGCCCCACCCGCCGCCTGACTTTTAGCAAGCGCTCCAAAAGTCAGCAAAAGAGCTTTCCACTGGCGTGGGGCGACTTGTGGTGCGCCGAGAGAGGGACTCCTCTTAGTAGCAGATGAGATTGGCTGGTCACTACCTCTTTTCACGAAAGGCGACAGGCGCCCCCTCTCGCTGCGCTCGCCAGGGGATGCAGCCCGTACTTTCGGTGGTCAAGGCCCGGAGATTTTCTGCAAAAAAGAGCGGTATCACCATCAGAAAAATTGACGCTGAGGCCATCCGTCATAGGCCCCTCAGCGCTTGCGCGCAGGGCGACCAGGTTGAACATGTTGATTTGCTGACGATAGCCGTCTCCTCGATGTTCGCTGGAAGAACGCGCCATAACCGACTAGCTCACGTCGCCCCACGCCAGTGGAGGCGTTTTTGCATCCTTTTGACGCCTATCAAAAGGATGACGTCTGGCGGGACGCGACCCGCCGGTTGTGGGGCTGGTTTATAAATCCGACCATCCTTTAATCGGTATTATGTCCCCGAATCCCGGTTTTGGTTACGGCTTTGTTACAAGACTTGACCCCGGCTTTGTTATTCATACCCAAGAATTTTAACCCCGAGCAAATCCTGGTCTTATTCTTCCGACAAGTTCAAGACAAATTCCTGGGTAACTTTTCCCCCGTGCCCATCATCGACAATAACTTTTACTGGGAAAGCACCTATCGGAATAGATTCAAATGGCCAGGCAATTTCTCCAGTCGATGAATTAATGGTCATTCCATCGGGGGCCTGTTCGAGTTTATAGATGAGGTTATCACCATCTGGATCACTGGCAGAAATCTGAAGACTGTAACCTCGCTCTGTCAGAAGCTCGGATACCGGTTCAGTAACCACTGGGCGAGCATTTTCTGTGTTCAATGTCGTTACAGAATATGGTGTCAAACGTTGCTGCTGTTCATTCACAGGGGTAATTTCGACACTGAGGATATCCCCACGCTTGAGTCCTAACCCGGGGTAGTGATTGGTTTTTTCAAAAAAATCTTCGTTTCCATTCACAAACCATCGGTATTCGAACTCGATATTTGCCTCTGGTTTCTTCACAACAGGGACAACCTTGACTCCCGTTGTCACATCAAAAGGTGCCGGCACGACCCCTACCGACTGAATGATTGCGCCGGCATAAGAAACATTACAAACCACAACCAGTGGAACCATCAGTAGAATTTTAAGTATATGGTGATATCTCATGTTGTCGCGTAACATCTACAGTTCTCGCCAAGAAAGAACGTCAATTTTTACAAATTTACGCTCGGCATCTTTTGGTCTCATTGCAGAGTCATAAATAACGGAGCCAGTGTTTTTCATTTCTACGGTTTTACCAATAGCTGAACCACGAAAATCTCCTTGATTTTGTATTACAATATTAGCATTTGGTGCGTATATCATGCCCGAAAATGCTGTTTTTGTACCAATATTAATCAATCCGGTTGTTGTGGAATATAGGGAAAAAACTGTGGGGGGGCCTTCGACTTCTTTTCCAGTAGCGGTCACGAGATATTTTATTGCACCATTTTCTTTGACATAAATTCTATTATTCAATTCAGTGGAAGTACCAAAGTTTACATCACCAGTGGTATACATTCTTACTCCACCACCAACTACTTTGATTGCCGAATAGGCCACGTTGCTGCCCTCGATATAAAATATTTGATCGAGCAAAACAGGATTGCCATCTTTAATAATTAAGTTACCAGTGCTACTGGTCAGCATGCTAAAAACCCGGCCAGTATAGGGCACATCGGTTACAGTTCCAGCTTCATCTGTAATGGAGTCAGTCCTAACCCCGCTTTCATCGATCCGGTAATAAACATCACCAACCTTTTCCAAGAGATGCCCATTTGCATCTGGGCTGTCATACAAAATCGGAATATCGCTAAACTGATCCTTGACATAGCCTTGGCTTGCATCATCTACAAATTCCTCAGGAATCACCTCAGTTTCTATATTGATGGTAGCACTTTGTAACTCAAGTGAATAATCGGTTTGACCTTGGGTATAGTGATAAACATAAAGGTTAATCTCATCAGAGTTATTATCTATGGTCAAGATTTCCGGTGTGTTCGCGTCTTTCCCTTTTAAATCAATATTCTTGATTTTAAAACCACTTTTTAATTGCTGAACACCTGCATCATCAAAGTAAGTCACACCAGTAGTGGCTACACCAAAAGTAGTGTTATCTGCGGCCTTAGTAATTTCTGTAGCGGTGATGGTACCCTCATAGTCAATCGTGGGGATAAAGGTATTGATATTGGTATTGCCTTCAGTCGCCAACCAGGATACCGATCGTGCAACAAGGCCACCGTCGGTAAAAAGTTCACCCACATCAACATTCCCTATCGATGCGTCTTCATCCAAAGCAAGACCACCATCAGCTGTAGTGTAGGCGTTACCGCCTAAAACAACGATATTTTTCCCCCCCCCCTTTGTTTTAATTTCAGCATCATTCCCAGAATCGTCTGCGCCGAGGTAAATATTACCAGCAACGTAAGTTTGGCTACCTAATGTAATCTGAACGTTCGAACCTATATCAGCTTCGATGGTTTCTGCGTCATAGGTACCCGAAGCATCAGTGTCTGTCGTCAAGTGAAGAATCTTGTCTGAATTATAACTATAAACACTGGCTTTGTTTTTAAGATCCAGATCATCTTTAGCAAAAAGGGCATAATCGAGGATACTCTTTGCTTTATCTATTGAGACCTCAACCAACAGATTTCTGACACTACGATCACTCCCCGCCCTGCCGGTTGATGCGATAAAAGCTTTGTTCGCATCAGTAGTAGAGTTGTCAAAAATTGCGTAAGTCCAATTTCCATTGCCAATTGTGCCCTCGGCAAAACCCTCTTCTTTAATTCCAGTAGGGTTATCTTTGTCAAGGGGCATTAAATCCATATTGAATTTCACATCATAAGCATCATATGCTTCTTTCCAAACTTGATTTAGATTTGGGTCTGTATCGTTCAGTTGAAAGCCCCTCAGCCATGCGATGGCCATGTCAACTCCGGCTTCAGCTGAAGCAAAAGCTTGGGCAGACACACGCTCATTACCGGAAATTTTCAGCTCAATATCACTGTTGTTAAGAGCTGAAAAGCCCAGAACTGTCAAGAGCGACATGATCATTAATGATGTTACTAAGGCTGCGCCTCTTTGATTGTTTAGCAATATTTTTTTCATCATATGGAGCTCCTGATTATTTGGTATATTTGGCAATAGCTGTGGTTAGCGTGTAGCTTTTAGCCCCCTTATAGGTCCACATTACCTCAATATCAATAGTTTGTATTGCCGTGTCACTAGGATCGGGTTCATCAGGTGTCACTTTGGTTGTAATTGTGTACCCATCTATGGGCACAGTCTTATTATTTTCATCAATCAAAAGGTCAAAATCCATAGCCCTTAATTCATCTATTATATTTTGGGCATGAATAGTTGCCACGGTATGGCGCTGTGCCTGAGCGTTATAGACGATGGCATGGGTCTGCAATTGAGCCATGGCCAGCAGCCCGACTGCAAAAATGGTGATAGCGATGAGCATTTCGATCAGTGAAAAACCTTTATCGCTGCGTAATTTATTAAGTTTATTTATCATAGCGGATTCCTAACTTTTACGGTGACAGTCGCTTCACGATTACGATCGAAGTTTGGCGTAAATGCCCTAATGGTAAAGATCACATTGGGGAGGTCATCATAATCAATCACAAAGCTTTCGATGTTTTCAGCAATTGTCTGAAAGCCCCCTCCAGGTTCTCTTCGTTGTAAGTTAGTGCCGTCAAGCCTATATTCAATCAGACCTAAATCAGTATTGAACTGTAAGGGACTTGCAACAGTAGGTCCTACTGGCTGGGTGACAAAACCAGGAGTGACATTACCAGGAGTGACATTATACCCCGCCATCCTCAACTCACGACTCAGCAAACCAACAGCCGCCCGCAGATTGTTCTGCGCATCAACAACTTCATTCTGGATGGCATAGTTACGATTCGAATTGATCAACACGCCATACATGGCAGCAACAATAATCGCAAAGACCACCATCGCAATCAGGAGTTCAATCAGGGTGAAGCCTGATGCTTTGTTTTGTTTGATATATTTTAATCGCATTCAGTACTCCCTACTGGAAGGATGCTGGCATGACCGGCGGCCTTGAGAATGACAGTGCGCGTACCCGCACTGCTGGTGAAACTGACACATTTTTTATCGTCAGATCCAAAAAAATCGGCAAAACCACGCGCGGAAAAAGTGACTTTTTCATCGATAAATTGGATATTAGTAAAATCACCTTTCAAACCCCAACTGTTATCGAAGGTAATAGTAACAGGCTGATTACGCGTTATTGCTTCAACCCGCGCCTGTTGTAGCGCACCTAAAATCAAACGAACGTCGGATCTGAGTTGAGAGTTCTGCCTCCACACGTTAAAATTCGGCACTGCAATCGCTGCCAAAATGGCAAATATTGCCATAGCAATAATTATTTCAATCAAGGTAAATCCGCGCTGGTTTGTTACTGGCTTCACAGGCATGACCTTTCTCTAGCGAAAAAAGATGTTGTGTATTTTCTGCTTCCTCATCATTAAGCACAATTCATGCCGCAAGCTAAACTCCGATGAAATATGAGCTTCTGTTTATGCTTTACTGACGCCACCGCATTTTTTATGAAAAAAATGTCAGTAGTATGTGAAAATTTTGCACACTTTTTCCCGCGAAGCATTGTCAGTCAGATTTTTGTCAGATGGGTGGTGTAGAATATTCCTATTTGCTGCAACGGGACCACATCAATGAGGGGGGAACTCATGAAGAGGGGGGGAGGCTTCAGTCTGCTGGAGCTGATTATTTGTCTGGCAATCTTTTCGATTCTCGTGGCCATTTCGACACCTAACTTTTTCGCCATGCGCAAAAACGCACAGCAAAAGGATGCGGCCCGCAGTATCATGCTGGCGCTGCGTCATGCCCGCACCCAGGCGGTGACGGAGAATATCGAGTATCAGGTGGCGTTTGATCTCGATACCCAGCGTTACTGGCTGGAACGTGGCAACCTTGCTGACAACAGCACCACCTGGGAGGTTGTCCGCCACTTTGAAGAGCATCAAGGGGGGATTATCATGCGAGCGCTGGCGAACTGCACTTCCAGTAGCGGCCAGCGGCGCATCCAGTTCAACCCCAACGGCACATCCAATACCCTATACATCTGCACCATCGACCCTGATTCCGTCGTCAGGTTTCGCGCCGGCACGTCCGTTGCTAAAATCGGCCGCCCGGTGATTCATCGTGACGCTACGGGTAGTGGGGATTGGAAATGATATCGGGGAGGAATTCAGAATACAGGAGAAAGACTTAACGGAGAGGCGCGGAGAAAATCGGAATATTGTATATCAACTGTAGGGGAGCAATTCATTGCGCCCGGGTTTTGCCATTCTCCGAGGTCATCGGGTCGTCAGGGCAGCAAACATGGGGACAGGCACCTACGGAGCCAGTCCCCGGCGGCTACCCCTCCTTCACCCGATAAATGTTTCCATGGGCTTCGGTGTCAGCGCGGTGGGCTTTCAGGTCGGCGGCTACGCCATCGACCTTTGCGTCCGTGATTTTCAGGTCTGCGGTAACGGCATCGATTTTTTTCGTCAGGCGCTCCTCAACGGAGTCAATCTTGTTGTTTAGCCGCTTATCTGTGGCGTTCAGATCAGCTGCTACAGCATCGATTTTTTTCGAAAGATGATCATTGACGGTATCGACCTTGAAATCGAGCAACTTGAAACGCTCTTCGTTTTTTTCAGCCTCTTCACGGATCTCACGACGTAGGGCATCATGGCCCTCGAGAACCAGATTGAATTTGCTGTCGATACTTTCGAGAATCACTTCAAGGTGGTCTTTTTGCACGGTTTCCCTCCAGGTGTTGATGTGACAGTCCATCATATTGATGATGGTTGCTGGGAGACGACCCATCGACCGGTTAATGGCACCGCCCGCCGCTGTTGACTACGATTCCTTCACCCGATAGATGTTCCCGTGGGCTTCGGTGTCGGCGCGGTGGGCCTTCAGGTCGGCGGCTACGCCATCAACCTTTGCGTCCGTGATTTTCAGGTCTGCGGTAACGGCATCGATTTTTTTCGAAAGATGATTGTTGACCGTGTCGATCTTGAAATCGAGCAAAGAAATATCCTGCTTGAGTTCATCACGAACAGAATCAATTTTACGATCAAGGGCATTATAACCCTCGATAATAATATCTAATTTTTTATCCATGTTTTCGAGAATCACTTCAAGGTGGTCTTTTTGCATGGTTTCCCTCCGGGGTGTTGATGTGACGGTCCATCATATTGATGATGGTTGCTGGGAGCCGACCCATCGACCGGTTAATGGCACCGCCCGCCGCTGTTGACTACGATTCCCTCACCCGATAAATGTTCCCATGGGCTTCGGTGTCGGCACGGTGGGCTTTGAGATCGGCGGCGACGGCGTCGATTTTTTTCGATAGATGATTATTGACGGTCTCGATCTTGAAATCGAGCAGGTCAAAGCGTTCATCGTGGCGCTTTTCGAGGTTGTCAATTTTGCGATCAAGGGCATTGTAGCATTCAATGACAACATTGAACTTGCTGTTGATATCTTCCGGAATGATCTGCAGGTGGTCTTTTACCATGGGTTCCCTCCGGGGTGTTGATGTGACGGATCATCATAGCGATGATGGTGGTTAGGAGCAACGGTAAATCGCCGGCGGCAACCACACAAGCAAGGGGGACAGAGGCGGGGTAGTGCCTTCTAGCGATCAAACCAACGATTTTTAGTCGTAAAATAAGACCGCTCCCCCGTCGTGTCGAGAAGCCTTTGGGGTTTCAACCGATTCTGATAGATTTTCATCGCGGCCAATCGTCTTTTGAAGTTCTTTTAGCCGCTATCAGAATCTATGAAGGGCTGATAACAGCAATCACCAGAACCTCTTTGTCGCGTTGAAAACCTTTAAATCATACGCGGTGTCAAATGCCTCAACACCATGAACTGGGTACTAGGTAGTGGACTTGGGGAAATTTTTTCGCCGTTGACTTGTACCGCGTCGAAATCTTTTGAATCGCAAGTGATGCTTTTCAACCATCGCCGATACCAAGCTTATCAAGGCGATAACGGATCTGGCGAAAGCTGATGCCGAGCAGTTCAGCGGCCCTGGTGCGTACGCCATCGGCCTGCTGCAGGGCGGCGAGAATAATCTGACGTTCCTGGTCCTCCAGCCACTCTTCCATCTTGAATCCTGCCGGTATCTCGTGCAGTTCGGTCGGGCTGGACGATCTCTTTTTCTGCAGTTGCGGCGGCAGAGAGTCGACGGTGAGCACTTGCTGATCACCTAACACCAGACAACGCTCGACCAGATTTTCGAGCTCACGCACGTTACCGGGCCAGTCGTAGTTGAGCAGCAATTCCAGGGCGTGCTTATCAATCTGGTAGTTGTTGTCACTACCGGTTTTCTGGTGGTAAAAGTTCTGAATCAGCAAAGGAATATCACTGCGCCGTTCACGCAAGGGGGGCAGCTCGATGGTCACGACGTTGAGACGATAATAGAGATCCTCACGAAAGGTTCCTTGCGTGATATTGGCTGACAGATCCTGATTGGTGGCAGCAATCAGGCGGATATCGAGGGGAATGTTGCTGGTTCCGCCCACCCGTCGGAATTCGCGCTCCTGCAATACCCGCAACAGCTTGACCTGCATTCCCATAGGCAGTTCGCCGATTTCATCAAGAAACAGGGTTCCTAAATGGGCGCTTTCGAACAACCCCTGCTTTTTTTTGTCAGCTCCGGTAAAAGCGCCGCGCTCATGACCAAAGAGTTCACTTTCCAGCAGGTTTTCAGGGATTGCCCCGCAGTTAATGGCGACAAAGGGGTGGTTTTTACGCTCGCTACCCAGATGCAAGGCCTGGGCGACCAGCTCCTTGCCGGTACCACTCTCGCCGGTGATCAACACATTGGCCCGACTCGGCGCAACCCGCTCAAGCAGAGCAATCAGCCGAGTCATTTCATCACTCTCCCCAATCAGGTTTTTGAAGGAAAAGCGTTCTTTGAGCTGGCGTTTGAGCTGAAGATTTTCGCGTTGTAACTGACGGCGTTCCAGGGCATTTTTGACCACCAGTCGGATTTCATCATTTTTAAATGGCTTGGTGATATAGTCGTAAGCCCCGAGCTTCATTGCCTCTACCGCCTCTTCGGTGGAAGAAAAAGCGGTTATCATGATCATGGTGGTATCATTCTCCTGCTCACGCAAACGCCGCAACAGATCAATACCGGTCAAGCGCGGCATCTTGATGTCACTGATGATCAGATCAACGGTGTTCTCTGCCATCTTTGTGAGGGCATCTTCCCCATTGACCGCCTGATCAATCTGATACCCCTCGCGCTGCAATAACACCGTCAGCATGTCACGTAAACTTTGTTCATCATCGACGATCAGGATGCGTGAGCTATGGTTGGTCATCTTCTCCCCCTGCTGCATGCGGAAAACTCATAATGAAGCGTTCGCCCCCCAAGGTTGATCTTTCAGCACGAATGGTCCCACCGTGGGCTTCAATAATCGAGTAAACGGTCGACAGCCCCAGG
The DNA here is from genome assembly GCF_014773365.1 of Pelovirga terrestris. Lineage (GTDB taxonomy): Bacteria > Desulfobacterota > Desulfuromonadia > Desulfuromonadales > Geopsychrobacteraceae > Pelovirga > Pelovirga terrestris. Next base: position 54,758 of record NZ_JACWUN010000002.1, on the reverse strand, counting down.
CCGGTACCTTTGTCCTTGGTTGAAAAAAACGGCTCAAAAATCCGCTCCCTGATCTCGGGTGCAATGCCGGGGCCGCTATCTTCAATGGTTAAGGTCCAGGGATTCCCGTGGGCATAGGTTATCAGCAGCGTTCCCTGCCCTTTCATTGCCTCGGCCGCGTTAATTGACAGATCCCACAACACCTGCCAGATCTGGCTACGATCGAGGGAGACCTGACAGGGTGGCGCTGCGTTCATCTGCACATCAATCTCTTGAAAGCGCAGATCACGCTGGAGCATGCGGCCTAATTCAGCGATCATGACAGCCATATCAACGACGGTTTTCTGTGGGCGATGGGGTCGGGCAAAGGCCAGAAAATCGGTGAGCAGATGGTTCAGCCGATCCGCTTCCTTGACCATGATGGTCAGCAGATGCTTATCCTCAGCACTTAATTGTTCATTTTCACCAAGCAGTTGAGCTGAACCGCTGATGGAAGCCAGCGGGTTGCGGATTTCATGGGCCAGGCCGGCCGATAACCGGCCGATGGCGGCAAGGCGATCAGAACGTTTGAGTTGTTCTTCAATCTTTTTGAGCTGGGTTAAGTCCTGGAAGGTCACGAGGGTTCCCAGGGGTTCACCATGATTTCCCTTCACCAGGGTTGTCGCATATCCGAAAGAAAGGCGTTCCCCGGACGGGTGGGCAAAAAACCCCTCGGCGCGGTTAACCGGCTCCGTGTCAGGAGTGACGATCTTGTTGAACTCAGGAAACAATTCAGCCGCCGGGGCATCGTACACCTGCTGCAGGGAGAATCCGGTAATGTCGCTGGCGGCAAGGTTGAACGCACGGATCCGTCCCTGCGGGTTGATCAGCATCACACCGCTGCTGATATGGGACAGAATCAGCCGGTTCATCCGCTCCAGCTCGGAGAAATCAATGCTCTTGCGCTGATAGAGGGCTTCGCTCTGGCGCCAGCGTTCTGCCAGGGTCCCACTTAACATAGCGGTCAGGAAAAAAGCGACCAGATGAACAAACAGGGAATTCAGGAAAACGGCATCGGCGGTGGCAGTGGGAACCTGAAAAGGGCCGAGCAACTGATAAAACTGCAACAGCAGGATGCCGCCAAACAGAATGGAAGAACTGGCGGCAGCAAGGATCGTCAAACGCCGGGATAGAAGAAAGCTGGCCGAGATGATGACCAGCAGATAAAAGAACGAAAAAATGCTCTCCACCGCGCCGGTGGTGAGAATCAGCGCCGACACCAGGAGCAGATCCCAGACGATCTGTGCCTGATTTAAAATCCAGAGATTGTTCAGCCGCGGCAGGATCAGAGCGACAACAATCGCATGGACATAGGAGATGCCAACCAGAAAAAACAGCGGGGTGACTGAATAGGCGAGGTTGCCGTGGAGATAGAAAAATGCCGCGCCACCCAGAACCAGGGTGATCACCGCAGTCCGGCAGACCAGATACCAGATCAGGCTGCGATGTCCTGCTTGTGTCACTTGTTTTGCGCTTGGTTCTCCCGCTGACATTAACCGCTAAACATTCCCGGCCATCTGGAAAATCGGCAGGTACATGGCGATAACCAGACCGCCAACGGTGGTTCCAAGGAACAGCATCAACAGAGGTTCCATCATCGCGGTCAGATTGTTGACAGCGTCATCCACCTCATCATCATAAAAATCTGCGATCTTGGCAAGCATGGTATCAAGGGCACCGGCCTGCTCACCGACTTCGATCATCTGACAGACCATCGGCGGGAAGACACCTGACTCCTTGAGGGGTTCGGCGATGGTTTTACCTTCGCTGATACTGGTACGCACCTTTTTGATGGCATCTTCAACCGTGCGGTTACCGGCGGTCTTGGCGACAATATCAAGACCATCGAGGATCGGCACGCCACTGGAGATCATGGTCGACAGGGTGCGAGCAAACTTGGCCACGGCAACCTTGCGAATCAACATCCCGAAAACCGGCAGCTTCAACGCCCAGCGATCAAAAGCCCGCCGCCCCTTGTCAGTGGCATAGATTTTTTTGAAGGCAAAAATCGACAGAAATATCAACGCAATAATAATGACAATATAATTCTGGATCAGGTTACTTAGGTTAATAACAATCTGGGTTGGTGCCGGCAACGCACCGCCAAAATCGGCAAAGATTTTCTCGAAGGCCGGGATAACGAAAATCAGGATAACCGCAATAACCACCACCGCAATACCGACAATCGTGGTTGGATAGGTCATGGCACTTTTGACTTTTTTCTTGAGCTTGAGCGCTTTTTCAATATAAACCGCCAGGCGGTTGAGGATCGTATCAAGGATACCACCAACCTCACCGGCAGCAACCAGATTGACGTAAAGGTCATTAAACGCCTTGGGGTGTTTGCTCAAGGCATCGGCAAAGGTCGAACCGGATTCAACATCCGACTTCACTTTCAGCAGCACCTCCTTGAAGGTTTTATTGGGCTGCTGATTCGACAGAATATCGAGACACTGCACCAGCGGCAGGCCGGCATCGATCATGGTGGCAAACTGGCGGGTAAAGACGACGATATCCTTGGTGGTTATCTTCGGCTGCAGAAAACTGATATTAATCTCGGCATTCAGGCCCCCAGCCCCCTTGACCTTGGTCGCCTGGATCCCCTGGCGCCGCAGACTGGCCGTTACTGCCCCTTCGCTGACCGCTTCCATGGTTCCTTTATGAGTTTTTCCGTCTTTCGACCGGCCTGTCCAGCTGAACTTCGGCATGGTCCTCCCCTTTCACATTTGGCTTTTACGGGCCTTAACAGTGATCTGTTACATCATCCGATCGGGACTGATGGTACGCTTGCGACTTAACACCGCCTGCGGATTGGCGAATATCTGGCGCAGCTCATCAGGATCATGCGAACGGGTCAAGGCATCATCCTCACTGATCTGGCGACTGTGGGCCAGTAAAAACAGCGACTGGTTCATCGTCTGCATGGCAAACTTGTCCTGACCGATCTGCATCTGGGAATAAATCTGATGGATCTTGTCCTCACGGATCAGGTTACGAATGGCCGCATTGGGGACCATGACCTCCAGGGCCATGCAGCGCCCCTTACCGTTTGCATTGGGGATCAAGGCCTGGGACAGGACCCCTTCAAGCACGAATGACAGCTGAGTCCGGACCTGCGCCTGCTGGTTGGTGGGAAAGACATCGATAATCCGGTTCATGGTCTGCACACAGGAGTTGGTGTGCAGGGTGGCAAAGCACAAGTGCCCGGTTTCAGCAATCGTCAGTGCGGCCTCAATGGTTTCGATATCGCGTAATTCTCCAAGCAGTACCACATCGGGGTCCTGGCGTAGAATGTATTTAAGGGCTTTTTTGAAGGTACTGGTGTCGGCCCCGACTTCGCGTTGATTGACCAGACACTTTTTGTGCGAATGGATATATTCAATCGGATCTTCAATGGTGATGATATGTTCGCTGCGCTCAGAGTTGATCGCATCAATGATCGCCGCCAGGGTCGTGGTTTTACCACTACCGGTCGGTCCGGTCACCAGAACCAGTCCTCGCGGTTTTTTCGACAGACTCTTGACTACCGGCGGCAGGCCGAGCTCATCAGAGGTTTTGATCTCAAAAGGAATAGCGCGAAATGCTCCGGCTACCGCCCCACGCTGGACAAAAATATTACCACGAAAGCGCGATAACCCCTTAACGCCGAAAGACAGATCCAGCTCGTTTTCCTCTTCAAAACGACGCTTCTGGGCATCGGTCAAGACACTGTAGCAGAGCTGTTTGGTATCAGCTGCCGTCATTTTTGGTGCATCGAGCGGCTGCATTTTACCGTCGATGCGGATCTGTGGTGCGGTCCCGGTCGACACATGGAGGTCAGAGGCCCCCTGCTCGATCATCGTTTTCAGTAACTGGTGCATGTTCGCCATACAGCTAACCCCCGTTATTCCTGGTTCTTACTTCCTGGTTCCAAAAATTAATCATCCGCAATCGTCGTCCTTAACACCTCTTCCAAGGTGGTAACCCCTTCCGCCATTTTGGTCAGCGCTGCCTGACGCATGGTTTTAACCCCAAGCCGCATCGATTCCTCTTTGATTTCTGCGGTATTAGCACCGGCGAGAATCGCTTCACGGATCGGTTCAAACATCGGCATAACCTGATAGAAACCAACCCGCCCACGATAACCGGTATCATTACACTCAGCGCAGCCACGTCCTTTGTACACGATGATTTTACCAGCTTCATCCTCGGGGATCCCGGCGGTGACAAGAGCTTCGAGGGGATGTTTGACCGGTTCTTTACAGGCGGCACAAACCCTCCGACCAAGACGCTGGGCAGAAATCAGATTGACTGCTGAAGCGACCAGGAACGGCTCAATCCCCATATTCAAGAGTCGATTGACCGTACTCGGGGCATCGTTGGTATGCAGGGTTGACAGCACCAGGTGACCGGTAAGGGCCGCTTTGACGCCAATCTCAGCGGTTTCAAAATCACGAATCTCACCAATCATGATGATATCCGGATCCTGGCGCAAGAAGGCGCGCAGGGCAGCAGCAAAGTTCAGGCCGATTTCCTCGTGCATCTGAACCTGATTGATGCCGGCAAAGTTAAATTCGACCGGATCCTCTGCGGTCGAGATATTTTCACTGACCTTGTTCAGTTCCGACAAGGCTGAATAGAGGGAAACGGTCTTACCACTACCGGTTGGTCCGGTAACCAGCACCATGCCAAAGGGCTTGTGAATTTCATGTTTGAACCACTTCAGGGACTGTTCCTCATAGCCAAGCTTGGTCATGTCCAACTGCAGATTACTTTTATCGAGCAGACGCAAAACGACTTTTTCACCAAACAGGGTCGGTAGGCAGTTCACCCGATAATCCATTTCCTGATTACGAGCCAGCTTGATTTTGATACGTCCATCCTGCGGCAGGCGCCGCTCGGCGATGTCGAGGTTAGCCATGATTTTCAAGCGGGAGGTGATAGCGTTTTTCAGTTTACGCGGCGGCTTCATCACCTCATAAAGGACACCATCGATCCGATAACGGACCCGGAACATATGCTCATAAGGCTCAATATGGATATCTGATGCCTTCTTTTTGATCGCATCAGTAAGGATCAGATTAACCAGTTTGACAACCGGTGCATCTTCACTGGCCTTTTCCAGTTCATTAATATTCTCGAGTTCGTCGTCACCAACCAACTCCAGATCAACATCATCAAATTCGCTTAAGGCATCGGCCATGGTGGCTGACTGATCATAGTAGATGTCGATCGCCTCCTTGACGGCCGCTTCGGCAGCAACAACCACCTCAACATTGTAGCCGGTCATAAATTTAATATCGTCGATAGCGAAGATATTGGAAGGGTCGGACATGGCAACAATCAGGGTCGCACCGGCTCGATTGATCGGCAGCAATTGATATTTTTGAGCGACTGCTGCCGGCACCAGCTTGATAACGGCAGGATCAACTTCAAACTCTTTCAGATCGATGGAAGGAACACCGTAGTGTTTGGAAAGAAAGGTCGCCAGATCATGTTCCTGAACGTAGCCCAACTTAATCAGTGCCGCACCAAGACGGATCCCCTCGGTTTTCTGCTCAGAAATGGCTTTTGCCAGTTGATCATCAGAAATCATCTGGTTTCTGATCAGTAATTCACCCAGCCGGCTGACGCTCATATGCCGCTATTCCTTTCCCATTTAGGCCAAATAATCCACCAGCGTTTGGCGCATAAAACCATGCGGCAAACGCTTTTCCGTCCAGATATAAAACGCGTCTGTCCCCTGCGCAGCGAGCAGACTCAAACCGTCCACACAGGTTAAGCCGTGGCGTTGGGCAGAGTGAACCAATGCTGTGCCGGTTTTGGAATATACCATATCAAATATTAATGCGCTACCTTTAATATTCTCCAATGGAAGAAAATCGAGGGATTCACCGTGCAAGCCGACAGAAGTGGTATTCACCAATAAATCTGCCGCTGTAACTGCCTGTAAAAACTCGGGAGAAGCATAGGGCACAGCAACCAGATAGGGCTGCCCGGGATCAGACGTAAAGGCCGTAATCAGGTCGGACGCCCGCTCAACATGGCGATTGGCGACGGTTATCTGTTCTACCTGGGCCGTCATCAACGCCTGAACTGCTGCGCGACAGGCACCGCCCGCACCCAGCAACAGCACTTTTTTACCATGGGGAGAAAACCCTAGATCGTCGATGGCGGAGCGGATAAAACCACTGCTGTCCGTATTGTAGCCAATCAACCGGCCATGGTCATTCACCACCGTATTCACCGCACCAATCTGCCTGGCGGTTGGGTCAACATGGTCCAGCAATGGGATAATAGCTTCTTTGTGCGGGATTGTGACATTAATTCCCTTAATATCGAGGGCTTTCACTGCAGCGACAGCGGCAGCGAGGGAATCTGCTGTTACCTGAAAGGGAACATAGACGGCATCAATGGCACAATGAACAAAGGCCGCATTCTGCATCAACGGAGACAACGAATGGGCAATCGGATCGCCAAATATGCCGTAGACTGTTGAATTGCCTGTTACAATCTGCATCATTCCTGGCCTCCCTGAGCCTAAGCATTGGAGGGCAGGTATTCAGAATACTGAACCACCTGTACCCGTTGCAGGATTTGCCGCGCCTTTAATACATCTTCTGCTATAGCCACCGTCAATTCATTCACATTGGCGAAGGCGGTTTCATCCCGCAACCGCTCGATAAAGTAGACTCGTAATTTTTCGCCATAAATTTCACCGCTATAATCGAGCAGATGAACTTCAATGCTTAAGTCATGACAACCAAAGGTTGGACAGTAGCCGACATTGACGACCCCTCCATATTCAAGATCACCATGGCGTACCTTCACCACATAGACACCAGGAGCCGGAATCAATTCTTTCTCTGTGCTGATATTGGCTGTCGGAAAACCCAGTTCGCGGCCGCGTTGGAAGCCACTGACCACCTCGCCGTAGAGATTATAATGGCGTCCCAGCAAAGGCAGAACATCAGCGACCCGACCGGCACTGATCAATTGACGAATGCGGGTAGAACTGTACGGAGTTCCGGCTGCGCTGACCGGTTCTACGATGTCGACGGCAACCCCCTTGCCGGCACAAAAGTCACGCAGAAATGCCGGAGTGCCGCTGCGCCCTTGGCCAAAGGCGTAATCGTAACCAACAACAAGTTTCTGTGCTGCCAGGCGGTTGAGTAAAACCTTATCGACAAATTCTGCCGGTGATTGCTGGGCAAAGGATCGGTCAAACGGGATTTCAATCAGCCAATCAACATGAGAAGCGGCGATCAGGCGGCGCCGCTCTTCCCTGGTGTTGAGCAGTAACGGCGCATTATCGGGAGCAAGGACCTTGAGGGGATGGGGATAAAAAGTACAGACAACCGACTGGAGTTGCTCGGTTCGGGCAATGGAAGTCAAACGCCGAAACAGGGCTCGATGACCCAGATGCACACCATCAAAGTTACCAAGGGTGACTACGCTCGGGGCAAAGTCATCAGGGATACGGGTCAGGGAGTCAATGATAATCACAATACAGGCCTGCCTCTAAATTTCAACAATAACAGTGTCTTGGATAGTACCGATTGTGTGCCGTCAGAGACAAGGGCTAAATCGAATCAACCTGAAAAAAAAAGGGCGAACCGTTGCCGATTCGCCCTGAAATACCGAATATAATGAGATATTTACTCAGTTGAACTGGGAATCATCGACTTTATGTACTCACGATTAAGCTTGGCGATAAACTTGACACTGATTCCTTTGGGACAGGCCGCTTCACATTCATAGTGGTTGGTGCAGTTACCGAAACCTTCTGACAGAATCGCTTCAGTCATGGCCTTGACCCGGCGCTTTGCTTCCGGTTTACCTTGCGGCAGTACCGCAAGTTGAGCCACTTTGGCGCTGGTGAACAGCATGGCTGAACTGTTGGGACAGGCAGCTACACAGGCACCACAGCCGATGCACTCGGCCGCATCCATGGCATAGTCAGCCACCGGCTTGCCAACCAGCAGGGCATTACCGTCGGCAACCCCGCCGGTATGGCATGAGGTGTAACCACCAGCCTGCATGACCACATCGAGGGAGGTACGGTCAACGATCAGGTCCCTGAGGATCGGGAACGCTCTGGCACGCCAGGGCTCAATAAAAATTTCATCACCATCTTTAAACTGGCGCATGTGCAATTGACAAACAGTCGTCAATTCCTGCTGACCGTGAGGACGGCCATTAATCACTTGTGAACACATGCCGCAGATTCCTTCGCGACAATCATGGTCAAAGGCGATGGGATCTTTTCCGGTCTTGATCAAATCATCATTCACCTCATCCAGCATTTCGAGGAACGATTGATCGGGGCTGACATTGTCAGCCTTATAGGTCTCCAGTTTGCCACTGTCTTCCGGCCCCTGCTGGCGCCATACATGCAATGTAAGTTTCATTATTTATAACTCCTTACGGCAAGCTTGACGTTATCAAATTTCAGCGGTTCCTTGTGCAACTCGGGAGCCTTGCCGGCGCCTTTGAATTCCCAGGCAGCAACATAGCTGAAATCTTCATCGTTACGCATCGCCTCACCATCGTCGGTCTGATGTTCGACACGGAAGTGACCACCACAGGACTCTTCGCGATTCAAGGCATCGGTAGCCAGCATCTCAGCAAACTCGATAAAATCAGCCAAACGCCAGGCATTCTCTAGTTGCTGATTAAGCTCCATAGCATTACCGGTGACATTGACGTTGTTCCAGAACTCTTCACGGATTTCCGGAATACGCTTGAGAGCATGCTTGAGGCTGGCGTCGCTACGAGCCATGCCAACGTCTTCCCACATCACGCTGCCAAGCTCGCGATGCAGTTCACCGACAGTTTTCTTTCCTTTAATCAACAACAGCTTATCAAGCTCACTTCTGACGTCTTCAGCAGACTTCTTGAATTCAGGATGGTCATTTTTGACCTTGCCCGGCTCGATCGATGCCAGATAGGGGGTGATGGTGTATGGGATAACAAAATAGCCATCAGCCAGGCCCTGCATAAGCGCTGAAGCGCCAAGACGGTTGGCACCATGCACCGAAAAGTTGGCCTCACCCAGGACGAACAGACCGGGGATGTTGCTCATGCACTGGTAATCAACCCAGAGGCCGCCCATGGCATAGTGAGGGGCAGGGTAAATGCGCATCGGCCGTTCGTAACCGTTTTCATCGGTAATCTTTTCATACATGTCAAAAAGGTTGCCGTAACGCTCAGCGATAGTTTTCTGACCAAGGCGATTGATAGAGTCAGCAAAGTCGAGATAGACTCCCCGTTTGCTCTCACCGACACCGCGACCGTCGTCGCACTGTTCCTTGGCCGCACGCGAGGAGATATCGCGGGGAGCCAGGTTGCCGAAGGACGGATACTTACGTTCCAAGTAGTAGTCACGAGCAGCTTCAGGCACTTCGCTGGGATGCTTGGTGCAATCTTCGGCTTTTTTAGGCACCCAGACGCGACCATCATTGCGCAGGGACTCAGACATCAGAGTCAGTTTCGACTGTTTGTCACCATGCTGAGGAATGCAGGTTGGGTGAATTTGGGTGTAGCAGGGGTTGGCCATGAAGGCCCCCTTCTTCACCGCTTTCCAGGCAGCGGTAACACTGCAGCCCATAGCGTTGGTCGACAGATAAAAAACATTAACATAGCCACCGGTCGCAAGGATGACAGCATCACCCCAGTAAGATTCAATTTCTCCGGTCACCAGGTTACGGCAGGTGATCCCTTTGGCAACACCGTCAACGACAACCAGATCAAGCATTTCACGACGCGCAAACATTTTGACCGAGCCGTTTTTGATCTGCCGGGACAGGGCCGAATAGGCTCCCAGCAACAACTGCTGACCGGTCTGGCCACGGGCATAGAAGGTCCGCGAAACCTGAGCACCGCCGAAGGAGCGGTTATCGAGGTATCCGGCATAGTCACGGGCAAAGGGGACGCCCTGGGCGACACACTGATCGATAATGTTATTGGAAACCTGAGCCAGACGCCAGACGTCCGCTTCGCGGGCGCGGAAGTCACCACCCTTTACGGTATCGTAGAACAGGCGATAAATACTGTCACCATCGTTGGGATAGTTCTTGGCGGCATTGATACCACCCTGAGCAGCAATACTGTGAGCACGCCGCGGGCTGTCCTGATAACAGAAAGCCTCAACATTGTAGCCAAGTTCGCCTAAAGAAGCCGCTGCGGCACCACCGGCAAGGCCGGTACCGACAACGAGAACTTTATACTTACGTTTGTTGGAGGGATTAACCAGCTTCATATCGAAGCGATGTTTGTCCCAGGAAGTTTCAATCGGACCTGCAGGTGCTTTTCCGTCTAATATCACAATAAGCCCCCTATTTCACAATGCGAGCGAGAATTAATAAAGGAATGGCGATATACGCCAGACCATACACGATAGCCAGTACCTTACCGATGGAGATCACCTTGTCCTGGCTCGGTCCAGTGCTCAAGCCGAAGGTCTGAACCCAGCTTGAAATACCATGGGCCAGATGCAACAGCAGGGCGATCATCGCAATAATGTAAATCAGCGAGATAAAGACCTTCTGGAAACTCAGAACCATCATGGTATAAACATCGAGCCGTGAGGCCGCATCAAGGGGAAGATTAGCCGCCGAAATCGACGGGTTAGTGACCTGAATGGTGAAGTGCAACAGGTGGTAGAGCAAAAACGCCAGGATAATCAAACCGGTAAAGATCATAGTCTTGGCAGAAAAACTGGTGACCAGGGTTTTTTCAATGGCGTAGGGATCAGGTGTCGCTGCTTTGTTCTCAAAATACAGTTGAATACCGAAGGTGATATGAATGGCAAACAGAGCCACCATACCCAAACGGAATATCCAGACCAGGGGGCCCAGATCTTGCAGCGCTTTGGCGTAGGCATTAATGCTGTCGGGGCCTGCAAAAACCGACAGATTGCCGATCAGATGGACTGTAACAAACGCGATCAGTAACAGACCGGTTACAGCCATCAAAATCTTTCTTCCCACTGTGTTCGTCAAAAAATTCATAGTTCTTTTCCCTCGAGAGTGTGAATGATTGCCAATGAAAGGTTTTGTTCCAATTTCAATCAGCGTTGTTCAGCTCCTGCGTTTACCGGTCAGGCCCGGCCCTTCTCTCCTCCTGAAAACAAGCCCTGTACCAGTGCCCCGGCGGTGCACGCCAGGAATCAATCCTCCTGTCCATGCTGACATCCCTTCGGTGTCGTCCAATACATTGCAAAGCCCTGAACCAGATTCAGGGCGGCACGTGCAAACAGTATACTGTATACTAAACATTGTTATAAATTTAAACAAAAAAAACGGTAGTTTGGCAAAATCTAATGGCAACACCAATCAGCGTAATTGCAGAAACTGGTCCCAGGGCAAAAAAAGATATCTGAATCACCAGGGTGAATTAACAGGTTGATTGCTGTAGGGCAACAATCTTATCGAGCCCCTGGGTTAATATCTCGCACTTCTGTTGCGCCGCCAGCAACTTCGCCCGATCTTTTTCAAGCACCGCAGCCGGAGCGTTGCTGACGAACTTTTCGTTGCCCAACTTGCGGGTGAAAAAATCAACATCCTTCTGAATCTTCTCGATTTCTTTTTTCAGGCGGGTGGCTTCCTCTGCAAGATCAATCAACCCGCTCAGCGGGATGAGCACCTCGACGTTACCGGCGACCTGGGTTGCCACATCCTCGGGACGCTCGATCGCGACTCCGACCACCAGATCTTCAACCCGCGCCAGGCTGCCGATGGCGGCCTCGCCGGCGCGAATCAGCTGGACGGTGGCCGCATCGTTACAATCGAGCAGCACCTTGATCTTTTGTCCCGGCGATACGTCCAGTTCGCCACGCACATTACGGATGGCTGAAACAATCGCCATGATCAGTTCCATCTGAGCGACCGCTCCGGCATCGGTGACAACACCGCTGCCACTGGGGTAGGCGGCCATCATGATCGACTTATTGGGACGTTGTCCGGGCAGAGCCTGCCAGATTTCTTCGGTGACAAAGGGGAGAATCGGATGGGCCAGCCGTAACAACCCTTCGAGAACGGTAAAGAGCACCATCTGGGTTTGCCGCCTTGCCAACGGGTCGTCTCCGTTGAGAGGTTGTTTACTGAGCTCGACGTACCAGTCACAAAATTCGTGCCAGGTAAAGGTATACAGTATCGAAGCGGCTTCGTTGAATCGATAATCTGCCAGGGCCTGATTCATCTGCGTAGCGGTCTGATTGAAACGGTGCAGAATCCACTGTTCGGCCGGGGCGAGATGCGCTACGGACAAGTCGCTGGTTGCCGGATCAAAGTCTTCCAGATTGAGCAGCGCAAAGCGACTGGCATTCCATAATTTGTTGACAAAGTGCCGGTAACCGCTGATCCGATCGGTCGACAGGCGAATATCACGCCCCATAGCAGCAAAGGCACAGAGGGTAAAGCGGAAGGCGTCGGCCCCATATTCATCAATCACGATCAAGGGATCAATCACATTGCCCTTGCTCTTGCTCATTTTCTGCCCCTGGGCATCGCGCACCAAGGCATGGATGTAGACCTCCTTGAAGGGAACTTCATCCATGAAGCGCAGTCCCATCATCATCATGCGTGCAACCCAGAAAAACAGGATATCAAAACCGGTGACCAGGCAACTGGTGGGGTAAAATTTATCCAGGGCCAACGTTTTGTCCGGCCAGCCCATGGTAGAGAAAGGCCAGAGTGCTGACGAAAACCAGGTATCGAGGACATCGGTTTCCTGCACGATGGCGGTACTGCCACAATGCCGGCAGGCGCTGATATCCTCAATGGACACACTGATCTGGTCACAGTCTGAGCAGAACCACGCCGGGATGCGGTGCCCCCACCAGATCTGGCGACTGATACACCAGTCCTGGATATTGTACATCCATTCAAAATAGGTTTTCTCCCACTGACGCGGGATAATCGCCGTTTGCCCGTTTTCAACTGCAGCAATGGCCTGTTCGGCAAGGGGCTGGACCGCCACATACCACTGCTTGCTCATATAGGGCTCAATCACGGCATGGCAGCGATAACACTCCCCCACTGCGTGGGTATGATCCTCAACCTTGGCAAGCAAGCCCAGGGCATCGAGATCTGCAACAACCTGCTGGCGCGCCTCGGCCGCCGACAAGCCCTGATAAACCCCGCCGTTTTCATTGATGCAGCCCGACTCATCGAGCACATTAATAAATTCCAGGTCGTGGCGCTTGCCCACGGCAAAGTCATTGAAGTCGTGAGCCGGAGTCATCTTGACGGCACCGCTGCCAAACTCTTTATCAACATACTCATCAGCGATGATGGGAATTTCACGATTGACCAGCGGCAGCATCACGGTTTTACCGATCAGGTCACGATAACGTTCATCGTCAGCGGCAACGGCAACCGCTGAATCGCCCAGCATGGTTTCCGGCCGCGTAGTTGCTACGACTAGATGGTGATCGCTACCGATAACCGGATAACGCAAATGCCAGAGGTGCCCCTTCTTGTCATCATGCTCCACTTCCAGATCAGACAGGGCGGTATGACAGCGCGGGCACCAGTTGATCAGGCGGTTATCCCGGTAAATCAGGCCATCCTGGTAAAGGCGGACAAAAACTTCACGGACCGCCTTTGATAAGCCCTCGTCCATGGTGAAACGTTCGCGCTGCCAGTCACAGGACGCGCCAAGGCGCTTGAGCTGGTTGATAATCTGCCCGCCGGACGTCTGTCGCCATTGCCACACCCGCTCGACAAAGGCTTCACGACCGAGTTGGTGGCGATCCAACCCTTCGGCAGCTAATTGCTTTTCCACTACATTCTGGGTTGCAATACCGGCATGGTCGGTACCCGGCATCCACAGCACTTCATAGCCACACATGCGCTTCCAGCGGCACAGGATATCCTGCAGACTGTTATTCAGGGCGTGCCCCATATGCAGGACACCGGTAACATTGGGGGGCGGAATAACGATGGAATAAGCCGGCCGCGGCGAATCGTCGTGGGCGCAGAAATCACCGCGCTGTTCCCAGATATCAAACCATTTTTGTTCTATCTGCGCCGGATCGTAAGCCTTGGGCAATGACATGCTCATTGTATCTACGTCCTTTTTCCTGCATTAAAGGTGATATGATTTTTTTAAGGAGGGGTACTTACGCCGGGGACAATAAAGCGGGGAGGCAAAAGATGTCAAGACCTCCTTTGCCTCCCCGCGGGAGTTTTACTGATTTTCCGGATAACCTGGCTAAATGAGCCGTGGTTCAGGATTCTCCGCGCTTGATTTTTTCGATTTCAGCACGGATCATCGTTTCTGCCAGATCGGGAACCACCTCCCAGACGGTCTGCTCCAGCATTTCACGCGCCAGGCGCTCGATCAGCGGTCCAGCGACCTTTTCGACAATCCGGGCAACCTCCTCCTCAGGCAACTGGCGAAGCTGCTCTTCGACCATCTCGCTGGAGGGCTGGGGATCGGCGCCGGCAAGCGCTGGTTCGAACGTCGGCGACTCGGACGGATCAACCTCCGCGGCCATTTCCTCAGGTTCTACCTCAACCAGATCTGACGCTTCAAACTCGGCCTCATAATCGGCAGTTGTGCTGGTCATGGATTCAATATCGTCCTCGGTGGCGGCTAAACTCTCGTCCACGTCAGTGAAAAGGTTGTCGTCACGCCGGCGGTATGATCCTTCAGCGGCATCTTCCTTATCAGCAGTCTGATCCTGAGGGGCAACGAAAAGATTATCATGCGCCTGAGTTGGTGCTTCTGCCGCAAAGGAGTCAGCAGGGGCAGCAACCACAGCCTCTTCTTCAAGCACGTCACCTTCGGTCAGATCAAGGATCTCATCATCATCCGGGTTTTCATCTGCCTCAAAGGTAAAAACTTCGCCATCCGTAGAAACAGGTTCCGCCGTTGCCTCCTCAGCCTCCGTCAAATCAATGAAGGTTGTGGAATCCTCGATCAGCTCTTCCTCTTGATCAAGAGTTTCCTCCATCAACTCCAGCTCATCATCCCCATTGGCCGTAGGGCCGGCAACAAGATGGTCTATTTCGACAACTTCTTCGCCGACCGGTTGATCGCTGACCAACTCGAATTCCTCTTTGGCTTCATCAAACTCCGGCGCATCCAGATCTTTTGATGGCGCAGCAGATTCCGGGGCAGAGGCATAAGGGGAAAGCTGTTCGGGGGTCAGACCCTGGTCCGGCTCATATAAATCACTTTCGTCGGCGGAAGCGTCAGCCGCGTCCTCTTCATCCTGATCACTGGCAGCAAGCAGCTCCTGTGGTTTGAGATCTTCTTCCTCAAAAGAAACCTCACCCCACAACTCACCGTCAGCATCTTCACTGGCGTCAGTGGTTTCAATCTCTTCTTCAACAAGATCAATGATCGGCTCTTGCGGAGCGAAAGAGACCTCTTGTTCGGTGGCGAAGGAGGTGTCGGTATCCGAATCAGCTGATTGTCCTGCAAAATCAATTGTCTCAGGAGTTTCATCAGCAACGTCACTGGTAGCGGCGGTGACCGCCAGGCGTAAGGGTGGCATCTCAACCAGGGCCGTTACTTTGTCAATCAACGCCTGGGACTCAAAAGGTTTGATCAGCCAGCCATCAGCACAGACCTCCACCGCTCTGGCTTCATCAAATTCCTCAAACGCGCCGGGTAGCAATAATACGGAGGTTACTCCGAGGTCAGGATGACTTTTGATCTCCCGACAGAGGTCGAAGCCGTTTTTTCCAGGCATAAAGATGTCGGCAATCACCAGGTCGGGCTTGTGAACCAGTGCCAGCTCAAAAGCTTTGTCACCGTCGCTGGCGGTTAACAGCTCATAATCTTCCGTCGCAAAAATGATACCGACAACTTTCTGTATGGTAATACTGTCATCGGCGAGCAGCAGCTTCTTCTTCATTGAGCCTCCTTGAACCTGACAGTGTCAGGCAAATTGAACCGTTCCCCCGGGTTATTTCCATGGCCAACACGTCCACATCCAGAATGTGATAGGTTCGTTCTTGATAATAGAAAGTACCAACCTGCCAAGGCGCGTCCCTTTGGCGCGGAACTGACAAGGTTCCTTTATGATCTGCAATAATACGGCTGTTGGGTTGGCTGGCAAAGGCCAAAGATCCATATTCAGAATCAACCAGCACGAAGCATTCCGACTCCGGAGACCCTGTCAACCGATCGCGTCCTTGACCAAAAAATACGATGGGGACCAAGGTCGACTCATGAACCAGGACATAATCAACGCCAGCCGGCAAGAGCGGCAACGGATAAATGGTATGGCCCTGGATAATTCTGCGAATGTGAATCAAAGGCACAGCATAATCAAGTTTACCGGTTTGGAAAAGACCAAATGCGGTCATACCTGTGCTCGATTAATTCCGTAAAATCGTTCCGGTTCAAATACCATAAGTGGCGCATCCTCAACCAGCAGAACCTGACAATCAGCACAGCCCGGTGCAGCGCGGAGCAACGCCGGAATTTCTGCCCTGCTGAACAGGGAGCCCGGGGCAAGCCCGTCGACCCGATCAACCAGAATCGCCCAGTTGCCCTCTGTGCCGCGCAACACCAGGGCACTACGCTGGGTCAGGCCAAGATCGGACACTAACCCGAGCGAAAGCGTCGGATCAATGACCGGAATGGCGGTGTGACGAAATTCCAATGCGGCGACAATCCCCTGGCGCAGATCGCTGCGCTGCACGTCAAGCCGCCCCGACAACGGCTCCAGAACTTCAACAACATGATCCAGATCAAGAACAAAGCGGATGTCTGCCAGGACAAATATCAGCATCTTTCCATCAGCTTTTATCATGTTCCCTCAAAGGTTCAAACATGTTGATATGTTATTCAAACTGCAGCGACGCTAGCATAAAGATTAGAAAGTGTCAAGCTATTAACTAATGGTTCTTCACATAACCCGCCACGGTTGCGGCAAAAACAGTTGACCATGTAATGACAGGGCAAACCGATCGGTCATCCCTGCAATAAAATCAGCAACCGAAACGGCAAGACTGTCGCCCGGATACTGATGACCGCCACAGGCAAGGAAAACCGTCTGGTTGTCCATAAAGTGGCCGAAGAGTTGGCGCAACACGGCAGCGGCCTTGTCGAATTCAGCCTGCACACAAGGGGCCTGATAGACATGTTCGAACAACCAGCTGCGCAAGGCACAGACAGCCTGATCCATATCCGGCGACAACTGAATAAGGCGTTCAGCCGGCACAGACTGTTGGATCAGATCGGTCACCATGTGATTGATTCGGAGCGAATGTCGTGCACCAACTACCGCGACGATTTCTTTAGGAACGTCCTTGTTATTGATAATTCCGCCCCGGATCGCATCATCAAGATCGTGACTGACATAGGCAATAATATCTGCCAGACGCACAATCTGCCCTTCAAGTGTCTGTGCCCGCTGCGTTATCGATGCCGAAAGGGAGCCCCCCTGTCCTTTTGAATGATGAAGGATGCCGTCCCGTACCTCAAAGGTCAGATTCAATCCGGCGCCGTCGTTTTCAAGGACATCCACAACGCGCAGACTTTGCCTGACATGATGAAAACCGCCCGGCACCAGCTCATGGAGTACCCGCTCGCCGGCATGGCCAAAGGGGGTATGACCGAGATCATGAGCCAGAGCAATCGCTTCAGTAAGATCCTCATTCAACTCCAGCGCGCGTGCCACTGTCCGCGCCACTTGTGCTACTTCCAGCGTATGGGTCATGCGCGTACGATAATGGTCCCCCTGTGGAGAAAGAAAAACCTGGGTCTTATACTTTAATCGACGAAATGCCTTACTGTGAAGAATCCGATCACGATCATGCTGAAAAGCCGTGCGGATAGAACATACCTTACCGGCACACAAACGACCTTTACTGTTGACACTTAAACAGGCGCCCTGAGCTAGATGTTCCATCTCATTCTTTTCTTGTTTTTCTCTTATGTTCATATAGGCCTTGATCTGATGAATATCGATGGTATCAGCTATTATCACGGTGACTTCAGTTGCAGTTTGTTATAATCACAACAAAGATCCAAAAATTGACCGACGATAGATTAATCGAATAGAAATAATCATTCCCTCTTGATTTTTTAGTACAGGATGTTCTAGTTAAGATCAGCGTCTATTTTTATTTCCGAAAAACACATCACAAAAAAAATAGATCCTTACCCCAACAAACAAAGAAGGAGGCTAGAAAAAAGATGTCCAGTATCATGAAAATGGCGGCTGATATTATAGCGGCGCATGCATCAACAACACCAATGACCAAGGAAGAACTGATCGCCGAGCTGACCGATATCCATGCCGCCCTGGTGGCGCTGGAAAAAGGGGAAAACGTTGCACCTGAGCCAAGCGATGAAGCAACCCCCGTGGTCAGTCGCAAGAAGGCCTTTGGCAAAGAGGCTATTTACTGCATGATCTGCGGTAAAGGATTTAAAACCCTTTCGCGCCACTTGAAAACCGCCCATGGCATGACAGCCGGAGAGTATCGCAAAGCCTATGACATTCCTCGTGCGCAATCGCTGGCAGCAAAAAATTATTCCGAAAGCCGGCGCAAAATGGCAGTTGATCGGGGCCTTGCCGACAACCTGGCCAAGGCACGAGCCAGTCGCAGCAAAAAATAATGTCTCTGTTCAGCACCGGGGAGGACGGACAACCTATCCCCGGTGGCTGCTACTGCAGTTTCGCCCTATTCAAGGCGAAACATCACCTGGGCCAGGGATGAACCCTGCTGGTCCTCGATGACCACCGACCACTGTCCGATCCACTGCGGCAGAAAACGCTTTGAAGAAAAGGTGCGCCAGTCGGCCGACTGGACCGGCAGGGTGACCCGCGCCATTTCCTGATCTTCATAAAACCACACGTGGGTGACCTGTGTCTCACCCTCGGCTCCAACAATCCGGGTAAAACAGTACAGCTTTCCGTAGTCAGCTGGATAAACCTCCAGGTTGTCGACCGGCATGCGGTTTTCGATGGCGCTGGTAATGGAGACATCGACAACCTGAATGTCCGCTGCCTGAACTGAAAACGCAACGGCACAACAAATCACGAATAAACATAGTTTACTAAACATAAATTAAGCCCCTTGGATGTTAAAACTGGTCATTTGGATAGACAGGTCAAGCTCCGAGAGTAGCCAGAAAACTTCTACCTGTCCGGCATTCCAGCCCAAAATTCTCAGCCAGAGTAGCGGCGAGATCAGCAAAACTATCACGTATCCCCAGATCTTTGGTTTTGCTCAAAGCCGGTGAATATACCAGCAAGGGCACATATTCACGCGTATGGTCAGTTCCAGGGGTTGTCGGATCGCAGCCATGATCAGCGGTAATTACCAGCAGATCATCAGCTTCCAGCCGCGGCAACAATTGGGCTAACCAACCATCAACCTCGACCAGAGCAGCAGCAAAACCTGCCACATCCAGCCGATGGCCATAGACCATATCAAAATCGACCAGGTTTGCCATAATCAGGCCGGTAGAAATGTGATCTAAAGCAGCAAGGATTTTCGTCATCCCCATCCTGTTGTCGCTAGTTGGAATACTCTGAGCCAAGCCTCTGTCGGCGAAAAGATCCCCAATTTTACCGATGCCGCAGGTTGGAATCCCCTTTTTGTGCAACCGATCAAACAGGGTATCGTCCGGAGGCAGACAGGAAAAATCGTGACGCCCACTGGTTCGATAAAAGGTCGCTGAACTCTCACCGCGAAACGGGCGGGCGATCACCCGACAGATGTTATAAGGGCGCAGGGCGTCAAAGGTGGCACGGCAGAGCTCGTAAAGCTGGGCCGGGGGAATAATATCCTCGTGGGCGGCAATCTGAAATACCGAGTCGGTACTGGTATAAACGATGGGACGCTTGCTGCGCAGATGTTCTTCACCAAGATCGCGCAGGATATCAGTACCACTGGCGGCAATGTTGCCCAGGGGCCTCACCCCGGTGATAGAGGTAAAAAGATCGACGATTTCTACTGGAAAACCAGCAGGATAAGTAGCAAAAGAGCGCTGCAGAATAATCCCGGTCAGCTCCCAATGTCCGGTAACCGAGTCCTTGCCGGCACTTTGCTCCGCCATCTTCCCCCAGCTTGCCAGCGGCCGCTGAACCGGAGCTACGCCGACGAGGGGGACAATATTGCCAAGCCCCAAGCGCTCTAACTGCGGCAAGGGTATCCCTCCGACCCCGGCAACGACATGTTGCAGGGTGGCGGCATCTTCATCACCATAAGCAGCAGCATCCGGGAGAGCACCAACGCCGACACCATCGAGAACAATAACCACGACCCGCTTGTACATAATCCCCCCCCTATAAGATCTGTGCCGTGGCAATTTCTCCAACAATCGTCACCCCCGAACTGGTGCCGATGCGCGTTGCCCCTGCAGCAATCATCTCCCGGCAGCGCTGCAAGGAGCGGATGCCTCCAGCGGCCTTGACCCCAATCCGGGTCTGCACTGTTTGCGCCAACAGCAGAACATCTTCAGCTAGGGCGCCGGAGGGACCAAACCCGGTCGAGGTTTTAACAAAGGCGGCTCCGGCCCGCATGATGATTCGAGTGGCGGCAACTTTCTGAGTCCGGTCAAGATAACAACATTCAATAATCACCTTGACCCGGGCTGTCCGGGCTGCCATCACCAGCTGGACAATTTCTTCTTCAAAGCGATCAAGACGGTTTTCCAGCAGATGACTCAGTGCCGGCACCATATCTATTTCTTCAGCGCCGGCCGTTACCAGATCAGCTGTTTCCTGGACTTTCTGACGCAGGCTGTTGTAACCACAGGGAAAACCGACCACACTGCCGACCTTCACCTGTGAGCCGTAAAGACGCTGCACCGCAAGGGGAACGTGTAAGGGAGGAACACAAACAGAGGCAAAACCAAACTCTACGGCCTCTTCACACAGAGTAATAATCTGCTCCGAGGTCGCAGTAGGAGTCAGCAGGGTATGATCAATCATCGCGGCCAGAGCCGCTGCCGGGTGGTGGTCAGGTTCGGTAATCGGCATTGATTTTGACGTAGTCATAATTGAGATCGGAGGTATAGTAGCTGGCTTCCCCTTCTCCCAGATGCAGATTGATAGTGACAACGAAGGTTTCTTTTTTCAGCACATTGCCGGCTTGGGCCTCATGCTCAGGGCCGATTGCGACCCCGGAAGCCACAATTGGAATGCTGTCAAAACTGATATCGATACGATCCTGATCAAGCGTGATGCCGGAATAACCGACCGCGGCGATAATCCTCCCCCAGTTCGCATCCTCACCGAAAAAGGCGGTTTTTACCAGGGAGGAGGTAGCCACCGAGCGGGCCGCCGCGCGAGCATCATCGACATCTTTAGCCCCGATGACTCTGATCTGTACCATTTTGGTTGCACCTTCGCCATCACTGACAATCATTTTTGCCAGATCCAGCATCACCCTGTTCAGATGATCAGCAAAAACTGCTGCTGCTGCCGTTCCTGGACAGATCAGGTTACCACCGGCAGCGCCATTGGCAAGCACCAGCACCGTATCGTTGGTAGAGGTATCGCCATCGACGGTAATGGAATTAAAACTGTCCGCTACCGCGCGATGCAGCAATTCCTGCAGAAAGTCACTGTCGATTCGGGCATCCGTCAAGACAAAGCACAACATGGTCGCCATATCGGGATGAATCATTCCGGCGCCCTTGGCAATACCAAGGATGCCATACGGGTTATCACCCGATTCTTTAGCGCCGGCAATTTTGGTAAAGGCATCGGTCGTCATCATGGCCCGAGCAACCGCTTCGGCCGATCCCGGCTGCAACTCTGCAACGAGCTGGGGAATCGAACGTTCAAACGGAGGCAAAGGCAAGGGCACACCGATAACGCCGGTGGAAGAGACGGCCACCAGATCTTTTTCAATCCCGAGCGCCGCTGCGGTTAACGCCACCGTTTGCTCAGCACACTGGATCCCCTCCGGGCCGGTGCAAGCGTTCGCGTTGCCACTGTTCACCAGAATCGCCTGACACCGCCCGGTGGCTATACGCGGACGCGTCACCACTAACGGAGCGGCAATAACCTGATTGCGGGTAAAAACCCCGGCACAGCTGGCAGCGCAGTCGGAAACAATCAGTGCCATATCCGGTTTTTTCGATTTCTTGATACCACTGGCGACAGCAGAAAAACGATAACCAGCAGGCAACACATGATCCGTCATGAATCCCCCTTGAGGATATTATAGGTCTGTTCCGTTGGCAGCAGCATGCCGAAACTGGTACCTTCTTCGCTGACTTCTTCAAGAAAAATATCGCCCAGCATCCGATCAATAACAACCTTGGTCAACGCCAATCCGATGCCGACACCATGCGGTTTTTCTGTGTCGATGTTACCCAATTGAGTATAAGAACTGAAAACACTGTCAAGTGCGGTAATGGGAATCTTGCGACCATCATTGTAAATCTGCACATAGACGTATTCAAGACCCTCCTGCTGACACGGGCGTGCTCGCACCCGCAACCGTCCGCCAGGACGGTTAAACTTGACCGCATTATCAATCATGGCATGAAAGGCCATACCGAACTTTTCCTGATCGGCGTAGATATCGGGCATATCCTCATCAATATCGATTTCAATCTCCAGCCCCAGAGCCGTCATGCGGTTACAGAAATACTGAAAGGCATCGGCGATGGACCAGGGAACCCCAAAGGCCTTCCAACGCCAGATTTCCCGTTCCGATTCGATGGAAAACAGCCGCAACATCCCGGTGACCAGGCGGTCAAGGCGCTGCCCTTCTTCGCGCACTTGCTTAAGATTTTCCTGTAGCTCCGCGTCACTGAGCTTCTCATAAAAAGACAGAGAAAGGTCGATATACCCCATAATGGAGGTAAGCGGGGTTTTCAGTTCATGGGAAAGATTACAGACCAAACGGGTGCGGGCACGATTTAATCTGACCAGGTCTTCATTGGTACGTTCAAGGGCCGTGGTTTGTCGACGCAGATGATGCACCAGATCAAAGTTTTCCATCGCCAGAGCAACCTGACTGGCAATTGTCATGAGCAGACTCTGATCATCCAGATCGAAAGGCGCACCGGAAACCTTATTGTTGACGTTGATAACACCAACGAGGGCATCACGAATAAAAATCGGTACAGAAAGCAGCGACTGGTTTTTGTATTTATGACCGGCATCCAGGCTGGTAAAACGACGATCCTTATCAATGTTGGTAATCAACACCGGCTCTTTGGTTGCCACAACATGTCCCGAGATCCCTTCCCCCGAGGCAACCCGCACCCGATTGGCAACGTCCGCATCAAGGCCACGAGCCGAAGCGATATGAAGCATTCCATCTTCTTCAAGCAACATCAAAGAGGCCAGTTCAACGCCGGCAGACTGAACGATAGAATCAAGAATCTGGTCAAACAGCTGTTGCAGGTCGCCACCGCTGCTTGCGGTTTCACCAACTTTTTTGAGCAGCACCAGATCGGCCATCCGCCGTTGAGCTTCACGTCGGGCCTCATCCTGATGGAGATAATGGTAATAGGAGCTGATCCCCTGCCTGGCACTCGCCAGAACTTCATCGGGGGAGAAAGGCTGGGTCAGGTAATCAAGGGCGCGTTCACGCAGCACCTCGCGCAGGGTTTTGAAATCCTGTGATTCAGAAAACATCACCACCTGTACCGCGGCACTGTGTTGACGGGTGATCCGCAATACCTCCATGCCGCTGATATCCGGCAGGGTCAGATCACAGAAGACCATGGCGACATGATGGTGATCAAGAAAACCAGCGATCCCGGTACCACGGTCAAGGCAGAGCAACGGACAGTCGATTTCTGCCAGGATGTCCTGGAGATACTGAACCGTTTGTGCCGCGCCACTAACGAGCAGAATAGCCGGTAGATCAGTCGTATTTTTGCGCCCCTTATCAGCCATTTTCATCACAGCATCTTTCAACAAAAGAGCTTACTTACCACAGCATTTTTTATATTTCCGACCACTTCCACAAGGACAAGGATCGTTGCGCCCGACTTTTTCTTCATCACGGGTGATCGGTGTCTTGCCCTGTTCCTCATTATCAGAACGATTCATGATGATTTTGCGACGGCGCTGTTGGGCTTCCAGTTGTTCCACATCCTGTTGGCGTGCCAGCTGAATACGGTAAATTTTCTGGATAACTTCCTGCCGTACCCGCCCCATCATCTCCATAAACAGGGCGTAAGCTTCACGCTTGTACTCCTGCTTCGGATTTTTCTGGCCATAACCACGCAGCCCGATCCCCTGCTTCAGATGGTCTATCGACAGCAGGTGATCCTTCCACTGGGAATCAAGAGCCTGCAGCAACAAAACCCGCATCAACTGCTGCATGACCTCGGGGGTAAATTCTTCCGTCTTTTCGTCCAGACGCCCATGCGCCTGGTCTTTAAGTTGTTTTTCCAGACGGTCGCGGGTTGCCTTGCTACGATCAACGGTCTCAAGGACCGGCATAAAATAGAACTGGTTAAAAAAGTCCTCGATCAGCCGGTCCCAATCCCACTCAGCGGCTGGAGTCTTGTCCGGGCAGAAAGAGGCGATCATATCTTCAACCGTTTCATCGACAATACTTACATAGGTATCCTTGAGCTGTTCACCAGCCAACACCTCACGGCGCTGGGTGTAAACCACCTCGCGCTGCTTGTTCATGACATCATCATATTCGATCAGGTGTTTGCGGATGTCAAAGTTATGGGCCTCGACCTTGCGTTGGGCATTTTCAATCGCTTTACTGATCATGCCATGTTCGATCGGTTCCCCTTCAGGGATTTTGAGCTTGTCCATGACAAAGGCAACACGCTGGGAACCGAAAATCCGCAGCAGATCATCTTCCAGACTCAGATAAAAGCGACTTAGGCCGGGGTCACCCTGACGACCTGAACGCCCGCGCAACTGATTGTCAATCCGTCGGGATTCGTGCCGTTCGGTACCCAGGATATACAAGCCGCCGGCAGCAAGGACCTCTTCGCGTTCAACCTTGCAGCGCTCAACATAGCCCGGCAGCAACTCGTCAAAACGGGTCTGCGGATCCTCAGCCGGAGCGGCTTCACTACGCGCCAGCATCTCCGGATTGCCGCCAAGAACGATATCGGTTCCACGACCGGCCATATTGGTTGCAATGGTAACCGCGCCCTTACGACCGGCCTGGGCAACAATAAAGGCTTCGCGTTCGTGCTTTTTGGCATTGAGGACATGGTGCGGCACACCGCGTTTTTTTAACAGTTCGGAAAGCAGTTCCGACTTTTCGATGGAAATGGTGCCCACCAGCACCGGTTGCCCGCGCTGATGACAATCAACAATATCTTCAACCGTCGCCAGGAATTTCTCCTTGACGGTTTTATAGATGACGTCAGACTTATCGATCCGCTGCATCGGCCGGTTGGTCGGAATCACTACCACTTCCAATTTGTAGATTTCCTGAAATTCAGCGGCTTCGGTATCAGCAGTACCGGTCATCCCTGCCAGTTTGGTGTACATGCGGAAGTAGTTCTGGAAGGTGATGGTCGCCAGGGTTTGATTTTCATTGGCAATCGTCACTCCTTCTTTAGCTTCCACCGCCTGATGCAGACCATCACTCCAGCGCCGACCCGGCATTAAACGCCCGGTAAATTCATCGACAATATGGACTTCACCTTCATTGACAACATAGTCAACATCACGCTCAAACAGGGCGTGTGCCTTGAGGGCCTGATTGACGTGATGAACCAGTTCAATATTGCCGGGCTCGTAGAGATTTTCGACATTCAGCAGTTTTTCAACCTTGGAAACACCCTGTTCGGTCAGAGAAGCCGACTTGGCCTTTTCATCAACGGTAAAATCACCGGTATGACGCTTGACGGTCTGACCTATCTTGCCGTCACGCTCCTCAATCACCTCACCCTTTTCCAGGCGTGGAATAATCCGGTTGACGTTGTAATAGAGGTCGCTGGAAGACTCACTGGGACCGGAGATAATCAGCGGGGTTCTGGCTTCGTCAATCAGGATCGAATCGACCTCGTCGACAATGGCATAGTGCAGTTCACGCTGAGCATAATCAGCAAGCTCAAACTTCATATTGTCGCGCAGATAATCAAAACCGAATTCGTTATTGGTGCCATAGGTGATGTCGGCAGCATAGGCGACCTGGCGCTGGGCATCGGTAAGACCATGAACAACACAATCGACACTCAACCCCAGAAAACGATAGATGGTCCCCATCCACTCCGCATCACGGCGTGCCAGATAGTCGTTGACGGTGACAACATGAACCCCTTTGGCCGGCAGAGCATTCAGGTAGATTGGCAGGGTCGCCATCAGGGTTTTGCCCTCACCGGTTTTCATTTCAGCAATCTTGCCATCATTGAGGACCATGCCACCGATCAACTGAACATCAAAATGGCGCAGCCCAAGCACCCGTTTGCTGGCCTCCCGCACCACCGCGAAAGCCTCCGGTAACAGCTCAGCCAGCGTCTCACCACCAGTCAGGCGCTGACGAAACTCAGCAGTTTTATTCTGCAGTTGCGCATCGCTGAGTTGTTCGAGTTCAGGTTCAAGGGCATTGATTTTTTCAACCTGAGGCATTAACTTTTTCAGATTGCGTTCATTTTTGCTGCCGACGATTTTAACGATAAGATGACGAATCATGTGAGGTAGGTGCTCCAATAAACATCAAAAAAATGATGCGAAAAAAATTGATTCATAAAGGAGGCATAAAGGGACGCCACCGTTGCTGAACGGCGGCATAGTACCACATGGCGAGAAAGGCTCACAAGCACTAATGAGTCATATAAAGAGGGGGATGGTTACTAAAAAAACGATAAAATAATGGGAGTTCTACAGAAAAGCCCGGGGGTCAATGGGGACCCCGTTGAGATGGACCTCATAATGTAGGTGAGGGCCGGTAGAAACACCGGTGTTACCAACCTGGGCAATGCGCTCCCCACGCGTGACCCGCTGACCTACTTTGACCAGGATCCTTGAGTTGTGGGCATAGAGGGTCTGATAGCCATAACCATGATCGATAACCACCTTGTTGCCATAGGTCGATGAATATGTCACCCGCGCAACAATTCCGTCAGCCGGGGCAACCACCGGGGTGCCGGTATTGGCAGCAATGTCCAGCCCTTCATGCATCACTGTGCGTCCGGTAAAAGGGGATTTACGCTTGCCGAAATAGGAAGAAAGCCAACCGCGGGTCGGCCACCCCTTGGGGGTCGAGCGGCTGATGGAGATCTGATCGTTGAGCAGGTTGCGAACATCCTGTTGGGCCTGACGACGCAACTCAATGTCGATCTGAAGGGCATTGATCTGTTGTTGAATTTCGTTCAGCGAAAAATTGTCCTCATCCGGCTGCCCACCCATCGCTACCGGGATCAAACGACCATCGTCTTCGAGGTTGGCCAGTTGGCGAATACGTGCTTCAGTCATTGCCAGAGAGGCAAGTTCCTGCTGCAGCCGTTCCACATCGAGGACCAGACGCTGCATATTCTGGCGCTGATCACTGGCTTCTATGCGTAACCGCTGCAACTCCTGAAACTCAATCCGGTGGGACACATAGTCCCAGGCAAAAAACGAAAATAGCATCCCCCCCAGGAGCAGAGAACAAAGGGTCAAGCCCAGAAAGGTTTTTCTGATTCGTAACGATCTCATCCTGCTTCCCGAGGCAGAAACAAGGATCAACTTTAAATATCTGGATGTGGACATTCGCTTCCTTACTGTCTTTGGCCATACCGCTTATTGGGCCTCGCTAATAATTATAGCGCACCAATACCACAAAGACGTCAGGCATTCAAGATATTTATTGCCAAGGCAAATTCATCGCAATCGGGAAACTTAACACAGTTGATGCAATCTCCCCAAACTTTTTGTGGCAATTGGGCTTTATCGATCTCGGTAAACCCTAGTTTCTGAAAAAATTCAGGCTGGTAAGTCAGGGCAAAAACCCTCTGTAAACCGAGCTCCCTGGCTTCCTGCAGGCATCTCTCAACAATTTGTCGACCAATCCCCTTGCCATGCTGCCCCGGAACCACCGCCAGCGAACGAACCTCGGCCAGATCTGCCCAGCAGATAGCCAGGGCACCGATACCGAGAATCTTCCCATCCTCTTCGTAAACGTAGAAATCACGTATACTGTCGTAAATGGCCGCCAACGAGCGTCCGAGCAGTTGCCCATCTTTGGCGTAGGTCAGCAATAATTGATGGATTATTCGCGCATCGGGGATACGGGCAGGACGGATCATTTTCAACTCCTAAGAACTGTTTTCCTGATATCTTTTAGGTGCCGGGTCAGCAATGTTGCGCCGGGGACGACAATCGATCATGTCGAAAAATCAGCCGGCAATTGGCCGCTGCGACAGGCTGATTAACTCACGGGCATGAATTTGCGCCTGCTCACCAATGTGGGAGCCACCAAGCATACGGGCAATTTCATGTTCTCGCTGCGCATCCCCAAGAGCTTCAACCAGGGTGGTTGTGCGCTCGGACGAAGTGGTTTTACTGACCCGGCAATGGTGATCGGCAAAGGCGGCGACCTGGGGCAAATGGGTCACACACAACACCTGCAGATCACGACCGGTGCGCCGGATTTTTTCCCCAACGGCAGTGGCAGCTTCCCCTCCGATACCGGCATCGACCTCGTCAAAAATCAAGGTGATCAAGTCATCCCCTACCGGCGCACAGCGCCGTAACGCCAGCATAATCCGTGACAGCTCGCCGCCGGAGGCAATTTTTGACAGGGGCTGCGCCTGTTCACCCGGGTTAGCTGCAAGATAGAACTCCCCGCGCTCAACGCCATCAGGCCCCGGCTGCGCCAGCGTGTTCAAGCGCATTTCAAAACGCGCACGGGGCATCGCCAGTTCTGCTAACTGGGCTTCGACCGCTGCGGCCAATTTCTGTGCCGCCTGCTGACGTTGATGACTCAGGACTTTGGCCGCGGCAGTAAGGGCCTGTTTTTTTTCATCACAACGGCGCTGCAGATCCTCGCGTCGAGATTCCCCGGAGTTCAAGTCCTCTAATTCCTGCCCGATGCGTTGCTCAAAGTCTATCAATTCCACCAATGAGGGAGCGTATTTACGTTTAAGCCGCTCAAGTAGCGCCAGGCGTTCTTCGACCTGTTCCTGGCGATGCGGTTCAAATTCGAGCTTTTCGCCATAGTCGCGCAACTGCAGGGCAACATCCTCAAGGTTATAGAGACTTTCGCGCAAGCGCTCCGACAATCCGCCCAGCCCCGGGTCAATGGTACGCAGATCATCCAGCTGATCAGCCACTGCGCCCACCTGTTCACAGACGGACTGTTCGTTACCATAAAGGGAAGCATAGCCTCCGCTACTGGCCAGGGTCAGTTTCTCGGCGTGCTGCAGCAACCGCCGCTCCTGTTCCAGCTCGACATCCTCTGCCGCTTGCAGCCGGGCTTCAGCGAGTTCATGTTGAACAAAAGACAGATAGTCGATACGCTGCCGCCGCTCGCGCAGGGCGATCTCAAAACGGGCCAGGTCGTCCTGGAGCTGGCTATAGTCTTTATAGACCCATTGATAGGTCGCCAGCTCCGGTGCCAGTCCGGCGAACTCATCGAGCAGGGCCAGGTGCAACTCCGGGCGCTGCAGGGTTTGATGTTCATGCTGACCGTAGATGTTCACCAGATCACCGATCAGCTCACGCAGCTGCCCTACCGGTACCAACGACCCATTGACAAAAGCGCGATTCTTTCCTGATCGAGAGAGGGTACGGCGCACCACCAGTTCATCATCCACCGGCAATTCAGCGGCACTCAAGCGTTGCCGCAGCGGCGCCTGCGGCGCTAGAGCGAACACCGCTTCCACCGAAGCACTTTCGGCATCGGTGCGGATCACGTCACCGCGCGCACGACCACCCAGCAACAGATTCACCGCATCAATAATGATCGACTTGCCGGCTCCGGTTTCACCCGTCAGCACGGTAAAGCCCGACTCAAAGGTGACATGCAGGTGATCAATAATTGCGAAATTTTTGATGATCAGGTCTGTCATCATCTGTGTAAACTGTCTCCGCAGTGAAGGTTGTGCTAACGCTCGCCCCAGCTCAGTTTGGTACGCAGGATCTGAAAGTACTCACGATAGGGGCTGATCACCAGGCGTGCACGGGTTTCAGAACGGCGCACCTCAACCCGATCGCCGGACAGCAACTTATGCCCGACCTGGCCATCGGCAGTAAAAAAGACCACATCATCCTGAAACTTGACCTCAATTTCAATAATCGAACGACTCCAGATGATGATCGGGCGGTTGGTCAACATGTGCGGACAGATAGGGGTGATCAACAGGCTGTTGATCTCGGGATAAATGATCGGTCCGCCGGCTGCCAGGCTGTAGCCGGTTGAACCGGTCGGCGTCGAGACAATCAGCCCGTCCGCTTTGTAGGTGCTCAAATGCCGGCCATCAACATAGGTTTCCAAATCAATGATGCGCGCCAGAGCCCCTTTATTGATGACCGCATCGTTCAGCACGGTATATTCACCGACGACCTTGCCATCGCGATGAATCAGGGCATCGATCATCATCCGCTCAGATATTTTGTAATCACCGGCAATCAACTTATCAAGCATGTCAGGCATCTCTTCCCGGGTGATTTCGGTCAGAAAACCCAGCTGCCCCAGGTTCACACCGACAATCGGAACCTGTTTGCTCCCAACCTGCCTGGCGACCGATATCAGGGTCCCGTCTCCACCAAGCACCAGAATCAAGTCAACCAGCGCGGGAATCTCGTCGCCGGCGTAACCGGCTAACTGCCCAATTTGCTCGGCCAAGCCATCTTCAAGCAAAACCTCGATGCCGGCGGCAGCAAAACGCTGGGCAGCAAACATGGCAATCTGCTCAACCTCAGGGTGGCTTTTTTTGGCATAAATACCAACTTTTTTCAGCTTCACAACGTGGACTCCCAAGCCTTTAAATTCACTATAACCTTCTGAGTTTCCTGTCATTATTAAAGGACAAACAAGCCTGCACAACTACCATGAAATCCGGCATTAGTCTATCCCCTTTCCATGAACCAGCCAAGCCGTTGCGCCTGTTGTGAACAAGTGTCCAGCATGCTAGAGTGAGCAGCGCAAACCTACTGACAGTCACGAAGGACATTATGGATCTGTTTGAGCACAGTGTCGCAGAGGATCGCTTTGCCCCTCTGGCGGAGCGGATGCGACCCCGGGATCTCGAAGGCTTTGTCGGTCAGGAGCAATTGCTCGGACCAGGCAAACTGCTGCGCCGGCTGATCGAAGCTGATCAACTGACCTCAGCCATTTTCTGGGGACCACCGGGCACCGGTAAAACCACCCTCGGCCACCTGATTGCCAGGCGCACTGCCAGCCGTTTTGTCTTTTTCTCTGCGGTGATGGGCAGCTTGAAGGACGTCAGAGAGATCCTTGCCGAGGCGCGCCGGCAACGCGCTTATCACCGGCGCAAAACCCTGCTTTTTGTCGATGAGATCCACCGTTTCAACAAAGCCCAGCAGGATGCTTTTTTGCCCGCGGTAGAAACCGGGGACATTATCCTCATTGGGGCGACAACGGAAAATCCCAGTTTTGAAATCAACTCGGCCCTGCTCTCCCGATCACGCGTCTTTGTCCTCGAGGCGCTACCTCCCATCGCCATTAAAGCCCTGGTCAACAGAGCCCTGACCAGCACGGAGGGACTGGCCGACTACCAGCTCGAGATGACGACTGAAGCGCTGGATTTTTTAGCTGAAAAAGCCGGTGGTGACGCGCGTATTGCTCTTGGTGCAATCGAAAACGCAGCCCTGTCCGGTGGAACCGGGGAAATTGACCTGACCCGTATTGCCGAAGCGCTGCAAACCCGCGCTCTGGCTTATGACAAGGGGGGGGAAGAACACTACAATGTGATCTCCGCCTTTATCAAAAGCCTGCGCGGCTCTGACCCGGATGGCGCCATCTACTGGCTGGCGCGGATGCTTGACGCCGGCGAAGACCCCCTGTTTATTGTCCGGCGGATGGTCGTCTTTGCTTCGGAAGATGTCGGCAACGCCGATCCGCGAGCCCTGCAGATAGCCATAGCGACCCAGCAGGCTGTTCACTTTGTCGGCATGCCCGAAGCACGCATCTGCCTGGCCCAGGCGGTCACCTACCTGGCAGGTGCTCCCAAAAGCAACGCCAGCTATGTCGCCATCGGCCAAGCCCTGGCAGAAGTACGCAAGTCTGGCGCCCTGCCGGTACCCAAACACCTGCGCAATGCACCGACCTCATTGCTGAAATCCCTCGACTACGGCAAAGACTACCAGTACGCCCATGACTATAACGGTGCCGTAAGTGATCAGCAGCATCTCCCCGACCAACTGGCAGGCCGGCAATATTATCAACCAACCGATCGTGGCTATGAGAAGCTCATCGGCGAGCGTCTGGAACATCTGAGACAGCTGCGGAAGACTAAAACCTGATGCTTTCGCAAACAGCATCTTACTTGGATGGCAATGCAAAAAGCGCCAAATGCAAGGAGCGCCATTGTTGAGCAATGAGGCGTACTTATGTACGTCGAAGCAGTGAAACGATGGCGGCAACGCAGCAGTTGGTGAGTTTTTGCGGCGCCATCAAAACATGAAACGCCGCATACTCACATTCATCAACAACCCCACCCCAATCATCATGGTCACCATGCTGGTGCCACCATAGGAAAACAACGGCAGAGGAACCCCAACCACCGGCAGCAGGCCGATCACCATGGCAAGGTTCACCACAATGTGCCAGAAGAACATGGCGGTAACACCGATGGCCAGAAACAACCCGAAGGGATCGCTGGCGCGTCTGGCAATATAAAGCCCCCAGGCGATGAGAAAAAGATATAAGAGTAACAACAACAGGCATCCGATAAAACCCCACTCTTCGGCAAAAACCGAGAATGCAAAATCGGTATGGCGCTCAGGCAGAAAAGACAACTGAGACTGGGAGCCCTCGAGAAAACCTTTACCAAAAAAGCCGCCGCTGCCAACGGCGATCTTTGACTGAATAATGTGATAGCCACTGCCTAAGGGATCGGCCTCGGGGTTAAGAAACGTCCGAATCCGGACACGCTGATATTCATGGAGTCCAAACCACCCCAGAGCCCCGGTCACCAGGGCCAGAATTGCCAGCCAGATAATTGTGGCGCGCTGTAGCCCGGCAAATACGAGCATGGTTAAAGCGATCAGTACAACCATCACGGTGGTGCCAAGGTCGGGCTGCTTAAGAATCAGTAGAGTTGGCACCAGCAGCCAGAAAGCCGGACGCCACAAATCTTTGATGGCAAAACCCTGGGGCACCGATATCTTTGACAGCAAGCGGGCAAACAGCAGAATGATGGCCACCTTGATCGCTTCACTCGGCTGAATATTAATAAATCCAAGATTTATCCAACGAGTAGCCCCCATGGTCGCACGACCGTGAAAGGCGACAACAACCAGCAAGCCGATCCCGACAAGATAGGCATGAACAGCCAGATACTGCAGATGACGATAGTCGAACAGGCAGACCAGTGCAGCAATAAGCAACCCACTCCCCAACCATATGGCCTGTTTCAGATAAATCGGGGTCGCCCCTTGCGGCCAGTTGGTTGTAGCGCTGTAGAGATTGACAATCCCAACCCCCGCAAGCAGCAGAACCGTCAACAACAAAACCCAGTCAAAATGATAAACAAGACGGCGATCAAACATTGTGAAAATCCTTATTCACCCCGGTTTTGAAAATAACGGCTGATGATCTCACGCGCGATGGGTGCGGCAACACCACCTCCCGACTGACCATGTTCAACCACGACCGCTACGGCAATCTCGGGGTTTTCAGCAGGAGCATAGGCGACAAACAAACCGTGAGAGCGCCGGTGATAGGGGATATGTTCATCACCGGTGAGCAGATCTTCTTCTTCGTCGCTTAAACGCCGCACCACCTGTGACGTACCGGTCTTACCGGCGACCATGACGTCCTCAAGCTCGGCATGTCGGCCAGTGCCCCGCGGTTCATTAACAACAGCAACCATTCCCTCATTTATCGCTTGCACATGAGCGGCAGAGTAGTCAAGCTGATGAATCAGTTCCGGCTCAAAAAGGTGGGTATTCTGGTTGTTCCAGTCCTCAATGCGGCTGATAATTTGCGGCTTGAGGACCTTGCCACCATTTGCCAGAGCCGCCGTCATTACCGCGAGCTGCAGAGGAGTAGTCAACACATACCCCTGACCAATAGCAGCAATAACCGTTTCACCAGCGTACCAGGGCTCGTTCATCTGCAGGCGCTTCCATTCCCGTGTCGGCATGGTACCGGCCCGCTCTCCCGGCAACGAAAATCCCAGACTCGAGCCAAGACCAAACTCTTTAGCGGCAGCGGCCAGTTTGTCAATGCCAAGCTCGAGTCCAACCTGGTAAAACCAGACATCACAACTTTCCCTTAACGCCTTTTTCAGATCGGTAGGGCCATGGCCGGTGCGCTTCCAGCAGCGAAAGCGCGAATCCCCGACGACCAGATCACCATCGCACTGAATGACCCGATCCGGCGTAGCGATGCCTTCACGCAAGGCGGCCAGAGCAACAATCATCTTAAAGGTCGACGCAGGTGGGTAAAGACCGGTAATCGCCTTGTTCTGTAAAGGATTACGACGATTGCCCAGCAGGTCGCGCCACTCGCCAGGATTGATTCCCCGGGCAAACATGGCTGGATTGTAGGTTGGCAAACTGACCATGGCCAGAACTTCACCAGTATGAATATTCAGCACAACCGCTGCGCCGGCGCGCTCACCAAAAGCGGTCACCGCAGCTTTCTGTAATTCCAGGTCTACCGTCAGATGGATTTTTTTACCTGGCGCGGGAGCCTCGGCCCGCAACATCCGCAACAATCGCCCCTGCACATCAACCTCAATCAGTTGCTGCCCCTTGTTGCCCCGCAGGCTGTCATCATAGGCACGCTCCAGAGCCACCTTACCGACCAGATCCCCACCGCGGGACTCCCCGGCACGCGTGGCCCTAAGTTCTTTCTCGGTGATTTCCCCCAGGTAACCAATCACATGGGCGACCGCATCAGGTTCGGGATAGTCGCGAATCGGGCGCACCTCAATCAACACTCCCGGCAGATCGATGCTGTTTTCCTGCACCCGTTCGACCAGTTCACGATCGACATCCAGCAGCAAGGGAACCGGACGATATACCGGCAAGCGCCGCCCTTCCTGCCAGCGCATTTCGAGCAGTTCGACATTGACATGGAGCAAACCGGACAAACGTTCAAACAACTCATCACGCTGGACAATATCCTGCCGCATCACGGAAATCTGAAAAGCAGGACGATTATCAACCAGCAACACGCCATGTCGATCATAGATCGGCCCTCGCGGTGCTTCGGTGATCAGCATCCGGGTGCGGTTGCGGACAGAACGCTCAAACAAATCTTCGTAGCTGATCACCTGCAGATACCAGAGACGCAGCAGCAACAACAAAAAAACCAGTACTGCGGCGAGGGTGTAGAGATAAAACCGCTGCTTGACAATGGGCAGATCAATCCATTTAATTTTGAGATTCACGACAAATCTCCGCGGAACATGCCGCTATGATCTGAGCGACCTGAATCGTCCAGAAGCCGGTGCGGAAAAACCATGATCATCATGAAAAACACAAAAAGAGTACTCAGTGCCTGCTGTGGCAAGGTGGCAATCAGCAGATAAAAAATGGTGGCGAGATCACTGTAGGTTGTCATGATAAAAGCAACCAGCAGGCCGTGAACAAAGATGACGCCGATCAGGATCAGCACCAGTAACGCCGGGCTTTCAACATTAAGCTTTTCAGCCATCAGGCGAATCATAATAAACACCACCAGACAGGCAGCAATGTGTAATCCGATGGTTGTCCCGCTCAAACTGTCGAGCAAGGCTCCCAGCAGCATCACGGTCAGCATGGCCGGCACCGGCTTTTCACGAACGGCAAGCAGCAGAACCAGAATCAGAATCAGGTTGGGACGCCAGCGCGCCTCAAGAAACAGGGGGAAAAACGTACTCTGCAGCAACAAAAACATGAAGGCAGTCATCAGATAGAGCATGCAGCGCTTCATCGATCTTCACCTAAAATGACAAGTACCTCTTCCAAACGGCTGAAATCAGCGGCGGGAAGGGCCTCAATGCGCTGAAACAGGTCAAAGTCATCCTGAGACATAGAGACCACGCGTGCCAGTGGCAGTCCCTTCGGGAAAACACCGCCCATGCCGGAGGTTACCAGCAGATCACCAGGCTGAACTGTGGCGTTATTCTCCATATATTCGACACTTAAGCGTTCACCGTGACCGCGCAAAATCCCGCGAGAGCGGGTACTCTGGATCAACGCAGCAACGGCAGAAGAGGGATCGGTAATCAGCAGAACCCGCGAGCTGTGGGGAGACGTTTTTATCACCCTGCCGACAACTCCCTCAGCAGCCACCACGGCAAGCCCATG
Source organism: Pelovirga terrestris (assembly GCF_014773365.1). GTDB lineage: Bacteria > Desulfobacterota > Desulfuromonadia > Desulfuromonadales > Geopsychrobacteraceae > Pelovirga > Pelovirga terrestris. Next base: position 18,427 of record NZ_JACWUN010000002.1, on the reverse strand, counting down.
ACGCAATCCTGACCGGGTCCCTTTGTCAATAACGATAGTACGGGCCCACGGGGTAACATCCTCACCAATCACCTGGGCCGGAAGGGCTGCGCGATCGAGGTCGTCAACAAAGGCCAGCAGTTTGCGCAGACGCTGATTCTGCAAAGTGACTTCATCAATCTGATTGAGGCGGGCGCGCAACTGTTGGTTTTCCGCCGTCAATTCCAGATTGCGCTGACGCGTGTCAATCAGCCACAGGTAGTTGCGCCAGACACCGACAACACCACTCACTGCACCGTCAATGCCCAATTGAAAAGGGGCAGTAACGGATAGCACCGCACGTTCAAAAAAGGTGGTGACCGATTTCTGACGAATATTGTACGAGTAGAGGATCAGCGTTGCGAGTAATAAGATCATCGCCAACAGGTAAAAACGATAGCGATTAAACAGATCACGCATCAGATGCCCATCGAAAAAAGGCGGTAACAGACGGCAAACAAACGGGGAGGATCAAAGGATCCTCCCCGCCGCCGCTACTAAGATAAACCAAAGATGTCAGCACACAGCCTCAGGAGGAAACTGAAACCTGTCGTAGCAGGTCGAGCTGATCAAGAACGGCGCCGGAGCCAAGGACAACACAGGACAGGGGATCTTCGGCGATCAGCACCGGAAGTCCGGTTTCTTCGCGCAACAACAAATCAAGATTTTTCAGATAAGCGCCGCCACCGGCGAGAACGATCCCTTTATCGACGATATCCGCTGCCAGTTCCGGTGGGGTCCGTTCGAGGGAGATCCGCACCGCTTCAATGATCGTGCTGATCGGTTCCGACATGGCTTCACGAATCTCATCCGAATTGACTTCGAGGGTTTTAGGGATACCGCTGACCAGATCTCGCCCTTTGACTTCCATGGTCTGAAGATCATCTCCAGTGGAGTAGACACTACCAATGCCGATCTTGACCTGCTCCGCGGTACGTTCACCAATCAGCAGATTGTACTTGCGCTTGACATATTGAACAATCGCCTCGTCGAGTTTATCGCCGCCGACCCGAACACTTTGTGCATGGACAATACCGGCCAGCGAGATCACCGCAACCTCGGTAGTGCCGCCACCAATATCGACAATCAGGTTCCCTGACGCCTCGGTGATCGGTAAACCGGCACCAATCGCCGCTGCCATCGGCTCTTCGATAAGATACACCTCACGGGCGCCGGCAGACTCCGCTGATTCACGTACCGCACGTTTTTCTACCTGGGTAATGCCGGAAGGGACGCAAATAACAATGCGCGGACGCACGAGATTCTTACGATTATGGACCTTGCGGATAAAATAGCGCAACATCTCTTCGGCATAGTCGAAGTCAGCAATAACCCCATCCTTCATCGGCCGGATGGCAACGATGCTGCCGGGCGTCCGCCCGAGCATTTCCTTGGCATCCTTGCCCACGGCCAACACCCGGCGCTGCCCGGCGGCGCCGGTCTGAACGGCAACAACCGAGGGTTCACTGACAACAATCCCTTTGCCGCGCATAAAAACCAGGGTGTTGGCGGTACCTAAATCAATGGCCAGATCGTTCGAAAACAAACCTAAAAATGCGTCAAATATGTTAATCATTTATTGTCCTGTAAGCGCCACCGGCGCAGGAGGGATGAGTTACTTAAAAACGTTGAAAAACCTCGCCACTCTAGCAAAAGAGATTTCATTAGGCAAGGGTTATGAGAGCAAAAATTTCATTGCATTCAGGCAATTTTCTGTTCTATTGTTCGGGTTTATTTTTTAGATAAACCTCAGAAATTTTGCTGAAGGAGCTATATAAATAATGCTTGATATTGTCCGGTCCAAACAGAAGTCCTTTCTGATCAAGATTGCCTTTGTAGTTATTATTTTGAGTTTTGTTATCGGCTATACCATGCTGACCGCACCGACCGATCAGCGTTCTGATCGCAGTCGTGACGTAGCCGCGAGGGTCAATGGCGATGTCATCAGCTTTGCCGCCTACCAAAACGTTTACAGCAATCTGTACAGTCTCTATCAGAGCATTTATCAGGGGGCTTTTGATGCCAATCTGGAGCGTCAGTTGAATCTACCGCGCCAGGCGATGCAACAGCTGATTGAAGAACAACTGCTGGTCCAGATGGCTGAAAAACTCAACCTTCGTGTCACTAATCAGGAACTGGTCAACAGTATCGCCGCCTACGATGCTTTTCAGGTCAATGGCCAATTCAACCGTGATCGCTATGTGGAAGTGCTCAGCTATCAACGTATTTCACCAGAACAGTTTGAAGCATCACAGCGCCGCGAGCTGCTAACCCAAAAAGTGCGTGAACATCTCCAGCAGCAGGTTGCCACCACGCAGGACGACGTTATTGCTTTCTTTCACCGCGAAAACGACACGATCAATCTGGATTATGCCTGGTTAACGGCGGCCCTGGTCGAATCGAAAGTTCAAGTGAACGATATCGCCCTTGAGGAGTACTTCAACGCCAACCAGGAGGATTTTCGTATCCCCCAGCGGGTTTCCCTGCGCTATCTGCTGTTTGATCCGGCTCGTTATGAGGCCGAACTGGGTACCTTCAGCGAGGCCGATATGGATCGCTATTATCGCCGCAATCTTGAATTGTTTGAGGTCGAGGAACAGGTTAAAGCTGCCCACATCCTGCTGCAGCTTGGCCAGAACAGTGATCCCGACACGATTAACAAACGCCGTGAACTGGCCCAGGATATCCGACAACAGCTGCGCGAGGGCGCTGACTTTGCCCAGCTTGCAAAACGTCACTCCGACGATGCCGCCAATGCTGCTGATGGCGGGGACCTGGGCTACTTCGGCCGTGGCATAATGGTCAGTGAGTTTGAAACCGCGGCCTTTGCCTTACGCCCCGGGCAGATCAGCGATGTGGTTCAGACCCCTTTCGGATTCCACATTATCAAAGTGACCGACTATATTGCTGCGGGCTTTAAACCGCTGGTTGATGTGACGGATAGGATCAAAGCGGGGCTGACAATCGAAGAGTCCCGGCAGATGGCTTACGAAAAAGCCATGGATGCCTTTAATATAAACCGACGCGGCGGGGACCTGGACGCCGCAGCCAAAGAGAATGATCTGGGCATCAAGGAAACCGGTTTTTTTGCGGTTGACGAGCCCATTAATGGGCTCGGTCGGGTCGAAGAAATCGCTGCTGCGGCATTTTCACTCCAGCCCGGCGAACTGGCTCGCCCCATCATGACCACCAATGGAGTCTTACTTATTGCCCTGAAAGATCAGCAACCCAGCCGCCTGCCCGAATTGGCTGAGGTAAAAACCTCGGTTGAAAAGGCCTACCGTGAAGAGCAGGCCCAATCCCTGGCCTTTGAACTGGCCCGGAAGCTCCTTGAGCTTGCCCGCGAGCAACAGAATCTTGCTGCCGCAGCGGATCAGCTTGACCTGCGGATCGACAACACCGGCGATTTCAGTCGCAGCTCCGGCTACTTTATTCCCCGGATCGGGTCTTCCCAGGAATTGGCCGACGCCGCTTTTACATTGACGGAGGCCGATCCGGTTATCGACAACATTTTCACCTTCGACAACCGCTATCTGGTAGCTGCCCTCAAAACTGCCAGGCGTGCCGATTTTTCTGCCCTTAATGATGTCGACATCGCTCAACTGCGTGAGCGCTTATTACTTGAGAAAAAAGAACAAGCAGTCTCTGACACCCTGGACGAATTGTACCAGCAGGCACAGATAGAAATCATTGCTCCCGAACTTATAACGGCCTTTCAAAACTAGAGGTTTTCACCATGACTGCAGTCATCACTACAACCAACTGTCCGGAGTTAAAACTGATCAACCGCGGCAAGGTGCGCGACATTTATGATCTTGGCGAGCATCTGTTGATCGTTGCTACTGATCGTATTTCCGCCTTCGATGTCATTATGGATGAAGGAATCCCACAAAAAGGCTATGTCCTCACCGCCATTTCACGATTCTGGTTTGATCAGATGACCGACCTGATTCCCAACCATCTGGTTTCTACCAATATTGACGAGTTCCCCGCGATCACCCACCAGTACCGGGATCAGCTTGAGGGACGCAGCATGCTCGCCCGCAAGGCCCAGCCCCTTCCCATCGAATGTATCGTGCGCGGCTATCTTTCAGGCAGCGGCTGGAAAGAATACAAAAAGTCCGGATCGGTTTGCAGCATCCCCTTGCCGGCCGGGCTGAAAGAGAGCGACAAGTTACCGCAAACCCTGTTTACCCCTTCAACCAAGGCAGAGCTTGGTGAGCACGACGAAAATATCTCCTTTGATCAGGCCGCCGAGTTGTGCGGGCGCGAGATGGCAGAAAAGGTCCGCGATATCAGCATTGCCATTTACGAACGGGCACGCAACGTGGCCGACAAAAAGGGCATCATTATTGCTGACACAAAATTTGAGTTCGGTGTCCACCAGGGGGAACTGATCTGGATCGATGAGGCCCTGACCCCCGACTCCTCGCGCTTCTGGCCCAAAGACCTGTATGCTCCAGGGAGCGCCCAGCCAAGTTTCGACAAACAATTCCTGCGTGATTACCTTGAAACTCTTGACTGGGGTAAGCAGGCGCCGCCGCCCAAGCTGCCCGGGGAGATCGTCACGAAAACCGGCGAGAAATACCTCGAAGCCTTAAAACGCCTCACCTGTTAGATACAACATTGTTTTTCAACCAGGCCGCAACCCTGCTCTCATCGGGTGCGGCCTGGTTTTTTTATCGGCAATGTGAACTTTTGCACTAACAACGTTTGCCATCTACGTTCATTTATCTTATATTTCACGATAAATAACTTGGGTTTCATTGCCACGTGCACGGAAACCGCGTTTCTATAAGATCAACCCGGTTTTTTTGAATTATTTAAAACGTACTTCAACCGCGGCCACATCACCCTGAACCACATCAACTACTCTTGATCCGGGTGTGCTTTATTATCTATGAAACCTAGTTTTAAATATTGGATTTTTCTGGTTGCCATCTACTTTGCGGTCATCAGTATCATGGCCGCCAGCCTGATTGGTTCCTGGGCCAGCATTAATGAGTCACAACAGCTGGCGCTGCAGGAAATGCTGCCCAAACTGGTCCCCTTCCCCTTGCTCGGCTCCATTACCATTCTGTTTATTATCGGGGCCCTGATAAACCTGTTGTTTAATGATTACATCATGCCGATTCTGAAAATGGCAGAAAGTTCACGCATTATCACCACGGTCAACCCCGAGCACCGCATCGAACTGAAGGCCGCCTCCAAAGAGATTGAATATCTGGCTAAAATCATCAACCAATCGGCAGATGCCTATGCCGCCCTGCAAAAAAATGTCGATGCCCGGGTAGCCTCAGCCCAGGCCGCAATCAACGAGGAGCGGACTCGCCTCGCCGCTCTCATGTCGGAACTGCCCCATGGCGTTATCGTGTGCAACGGTGACGGCCAGGTTCTCCTTTACAATCAGCAGGCGCAGGAATTGATCAACAACAACTCCGGCAGCAAGCAGAACGCGCAAGGGCTCCTCGGTCTAGGGCGCTCGATCTTCGGCATCCTCGACCGCGATCAGATTGCCCACGGCCTTGAAATGCTCAACCGCTGCCATGCGACCGGACACTCCAAGCTGATCAATAATTCAATGATGACGCTGCGCAACGGGGCCTGCCTGCGGGTCAACATGGCGCCATTTTTCCTTGAGCAGGAAGAAAAGCACCTCATCTCCGGTTTTGTTCTCACCCTTGAAGACATGACCCGCCAGATAGAAGCTGACAGCCGCCGCGACATACTGATTCAATCGCTGATCGATGAGCAGCAAAAAGACCTTGAAGAAATTCGCAGCTCGATCACCTCCATCCTCGCCAAACCGCAGCACGACCCCGAGCAACTGCAGGAATACCGAAGGGTGATTGACCGCGCCTCCAGGGCATTGCAGGAAAAGGTGGTCGAAGCGCGCGCCAACTATGCCCTGCACCTTCATGCCTTAAGCAAAACCGAAAATGTGCTGGCCGAAAACCTGCTTGAGGTTATCAGTCAGAATATATCCGAGCGCTTCGACCTGCAGATTATCAACCTCGCCCCCCAGGGTATATGGCTGGAAATTGACAGCTATTCCATGGTCCAGGCTTTTTCCCATTTAGCCGGCCAACTCAGCAAACATTCGAGCTTGAAGGATGTTGTTCTGACCTTGACGATCAATGAACAACAGCAGATCGAGATCGTCATCAGCTGGCCGGGACAACATGCCGACCCGCGCCTTTTGACAAACTGGCAGCAGACCCCCCTGATCGCCGATACCAATGGTAAATTGCTGAGTTTTACTGACACCATTGAAAAGGCCTCGGGCGCCATCGACATCTTGCTGGACCATGAAAAACAAGCCTGTGGCATCCTGATCACCCTGCCACCGGTCGACCAGGAATGTCGCCTGGCGGTGCAGAGTGACATCGAACATCGTCCAATTTCCTATGAGTTTGATCTGTTTAATCGTGGTGAGGAGTGGGAGGAATTGGGGCAGACCCCGTTACGAAAATTAACCTATGTGGTCTTCGATACCGAAACCACCGGGCTTAATCCAACCCAGGGTGACGAAATTATTCAACTTGGTGCTATCCGGATTGTTAATGGCAATATTCTCTACCGCGAAATCATCGATCAGTTGATCGATCCACAACGTACGGTGCCGGCGGAATCGGTCGCCATTCATGGCATCCAGCCCCATCTGCTCAAAGGGCAGCCAACCATCGACAAGGTATTGCCACACTTTCAGAAGTTTTCGGAAAACTCTGTTCTGGTGGCCCATAATGCTGCATTCGACATGCGGTTTCTGCAGATTCAGGAAGAGCGCAGCGGTATCACCTTGACCAACCCGGTGCTGGACACCCTGCTCCTGTCATCGATCATTCACCCCAACCAGGGCAATCACTCCCTCGATGATCTGGCCAAGCGCTTCAACGTCACTATCGTCGGTCGGCACACCGCCCTGGGCGATTCCATCGTTACCGCTGAGGTGCTGCTTAAATTGATCCCGCTGTTGGAAGCCCACGAAATCTACACCCTGTCGGACGCCATTGCCGCCTCGGCCCAATCACAATATGCTAAGGTAGCCTATTAAGGGTTGATCCTGTAGTATTCCAGCGAAAAAGACCCTAGAGAAACCGGAAAGGATTGCGCAACAACCCGCGCACCCGCTGAACCAGGCCGTGGATACGCCCCAGCTGCAGTGCCACCTGCGGGACCCGGCCGAGGCCAAACAGCGCCACAAAGACGCCTCCTAACAGCACCAGCTCCCATATCCCCAAGCCCAGAATCATCAGACCTCCAGTTCCAGTAAACCGGCGCGTTGGTCCATCACTTCACCAATATGCCAGGCCATGATTCCACGCTGCTGCAGGCCCTCAAGACACCCATCCAGTTTCTCAGGAGCCAGCGCCAACAGTAAACCGCCAGAGGTCTGAGGATCACACAACAGATCAATCAACAACGGATCAAGCGGGCGCGGTTGGCGGCAGCGCGGCAGATAAAACTTCTGATTACGGTGCGAACCGACGGGCACCAGCCCGATTTCCGCCATCTCCAGAGCATGAGGATAAGCGGGAAGACGCGAAGCAAACAGGCGTAAACCGACCCGACTGGCTTCAGCCATTTCGGCGGCATGACCCACCAGGCCGAAACCGGTGATATCGGTAGCGGCAGAAGCACCAACCGCCACCATTACTTCAGAAGCATCCTTATTGAGTGCCACCATGCCGTCAATCGCAGCAACAAGATCGACCTCGGACAGCACCTCTCCTTTTAACGCGGTGGTTAACAAGCCGGTACCCAGGGGTTTGGTTAACACCAGCTGATCGCCGACTCCGGCTCCGCAAGTGGTCACCATGCGTGCCGGATCAACCGTACCAGTGACACTTAAACCGTATTTAGGTTCATCATCTTCAATCGAGTGACCACCTGCCACCACTGCCCCGGCCGCATGAACGCGCTCGGCCCCTCCACAGAGGATCTGAACAAGAATGCTCTGGTCCAGGCAACCGATCGGAAAGCAGACGACATTCATCGCCGTCAACGGCTTGGCACCCATGGCGTAGATATCCGAAAGGGAGTTGGCGGCGGCGATCTGGCCGTAACGATAAGGATCATCAACGACCGGAGTAAAGAAGTCGACCGATTGCACCAGTGCCAGCGACTCACTGAGACGATAAATAGCCGCATCGGCAAACGGAATTTCCTGCGACAGTAATGCAGGATGTTCACTCTGGGGGAGCTGACTCAGTACCTGGGTCAGGGTCTCAGGACCTATTTTTGCCGCTCAACCGGAACTGCGCGACAAGGAGGTCAGTCGAATACTCATGTTCATCCCTTAAATCATTTCAGTTCTACCCACTACCCACTACCCACTACCCACTACCCACTACCCACTACCCACTACCCACTACCCACTACCCACTACCCACTACCCACTACCCACTACCCACTACCATGAACCTACACTTCAGGCAACTGCCAGGCCACCCGATGGTCATCAATGCGGCGGGTGAATTTCAGGCTGTCGAACAGTTCCAGCAACGCCTGGGTCAGCTTACGACCACTGCCGAGTTGGTCACGAAACTGCGCCAGGGTCAGGGTGGGTTGCTGGTTAAAATGCTTGGCCAACAACTCTTCGGCCTGACGGTAATGCTCCCTGTGCAGGGAGCTCTCCTGGTTCAAACGCACCAACATGCCTTCCAGATACAGAAAGGAAAAATAAGCCTCTGCGTCGATATCCTCATAGCCCAGCTGCAACAGTACTTCCTGATTGTTCTTGACGTCAAACCCCGTCGAACGAAAATAGGCTTCAATGCGCGCGACAATCTGTTGTTGCTCCGGTTGCAACTGTGGTTGCCAACCGGGCGTGGCAATCACATCACGACATGGTGTCAGCAGCTTCTCATCAAACGCCCATTGCAGCAAGACCTCAAAACCCTTGGGTGCCAGTTTGGCTGAAAGCTGTGCCTGCAGCGTTGCTCGTGGCATGCCATGGCGCAAAGGATGTTGACGGTGATAATGACTGACGATGTCCGGCACTTGCTGCTTCCAGCTACGCAAGCGTTCACTGCTCACCCACTGCTCGGCCAACGGTTCGACGCGCCCCTGCTCGCGCAATGTTTCCAACCCCGCCAGCAGTTGATCCCGACCGGTCCCGGTCTGCTTTTCCAACTCTTTAAGGCGCGCCAGTTGCAGTTCATCGAGTTTCTGGAGCCAGAACCCCAGGTCTCCGGACAACAGTTCCTGCAAACGCTGGGTGACCTCAGGACGAAAACGTTTGTGCTTCTGCGGCTCAGCATCAATGACGACACCACCGCCGATGGTGTACATGGGGGAATAGGAACGGATAATAAAGCGGTCACCCCGATGCGCCAGAACCGGTTGATCGAGAGTCAACTGGACCAGAGCTTGCTCGCCACCCTCCATCTTTTCCCGGTCCAGCAGCACCACCCGGGCAACACTGCGTCCGGTGCCCAGATGAAAGTGAACCTGGTCACGAAATTTCAGTGGCCATGGGACTTCGGGCAACAACTGCAGCTGGACATCGATGCGTTGGGTCGCGCGAAACAACCCCGGAGTGCCCAGCACCGATCCACGCGGCACCTGCTCGCGGTTGATCCCGGCCAGATTCAGGGCCACCCGCTGACCGGCAAATACCTGGCTGACCTGCTGGTCATGCACCTGGGCTTCACGCACCCGCGCGGTGACTCCGGCCGGCTGGATTTCAAGATTGTCACCGGTTGCAATGGTGCCACTAGTCAGGGTGCCGGTTACAACCGTACCAAAACCACTGATACTGAAACAACGGTCGACCGGCAAACGCACGGCACCGCTGTTGTCGCGCGGCTCAACCCGGCGCAATTGCCGGCGGATGGTTTCCAGCAACGCGTCCAGCCCCTCTCCGGCCAGGGCCGAAACGCGACAGCAGGGAGCTTCTGCCAAAAAGGTACCAGCCACCTGCTCACGAATCTCTTCCTCAACAATATCAAGCCAGTCCGGTTCCACCAGATCACATTTGGAGATCACCAGGATGCCATTCTGCAATGTCAGCAGTTCCATGATCTGCAGATGCTCACGGGTCTGCTGCATCACCCCTTCGTTAGCATCAACCACCAACAGCACCAGATCGATACCGGCGATGCCACTGAGCATCTGCGGGATGAATTTTTCATGACCGGGCACATCGACGACCCCGGCAATCTGACCATGACCGAGATCGAGACGGGCAAACCCCAGTTCGATGGAAATCCCCCGTTTTTTCTCTTCGCTCAGGCGATCGGTTTCAACCCCGGTCAAGGCCCGGATCAGCGCCGTCTTACCATGATCAACATGGCCGGCAGTACCGATGATATAATGTCCCTGATGGTTCAGCACGACTCCTCACCCACCAACGCCGCCACCAGTAATTGGGCCAGCAGACAATCTTCTGCGGCAAACACCGCCCGCAGATTTACCAGCAGAGCATCATCACGAATCCGGGCAATCAGCGCTGGCGTATAGTCGCGCAAACGCGCCGCAAGTTTGGCAACACTGAGATGGTGAGGCCTGATAGCGACCGCCCAATCAGCCAGCTCCGTCAGGGGCATCGCCCCGCCACCAACCCGTGCCACATCTTCCACCAGGGTTACTTCTGCCGCCACCGGTGCATCCAGCAAACATTGTCGTAGAGTTTCACAACGCCCTTTTTGTTGTTGAAGCTCGGCAGCAAACATAGATAACACGGGGACCGCCCTAGCGGCCTGACACGGCTGCAGATAAAGCCGCAAGGTCGTTTCAAGAGCGGCCAGGGTCAGTTTATCAATACGTAAGGCCCGTGCCAGTGGATGTTTGGCAATCTTGCGGATGAGATCCTTGCGGCCAACAATCAGTCCCGCCTGTGGTCCACCCAGCAGCTTGTCCCCGCTGAAGGTCACAACATCCACCCCGGAGCGCACAACGTCACCAACCGTAGGTTCAGCGGCCAGGCCATAAGAGCTTAAATCGGTGAGCAGGCCGCTGCCGAGATCTTCCATAACGATCAACTGATGTTCACGCCCAAGCCCTACCAGTTCGGCGGAAGTGACCTCACCACTGAAACCGACTATCCGGTAATTGCTGGTATGAACCTTGAGCAGAATAGCGGTCTGTTCCGTGATAGCCTGAACATAATCCCGCCGATGGGTACGGTTGGTACTGCCGACCTCGCGCAACAGCACCCCACCGGCCTCCATCACCTCGGGAATCCGGAAAGCGCCACCGATTTCCACCAGCTCACCACGGGAAACAATTGCTTCGCGACCACGACCCAGGGCGGTGAGTGCCAACAGCACCGCACCGGCATTATTATTCACCACCAGCGCAGCTTCGGCACCGGTCAAGCGACACAGCAACCTCTCAACATGGCGGTAACGCTCACCGCGCTTGCCATTGCTCATGTCCATTTCGAGGGTGGAATAGCCGCTGGCGACATCATGAATCGCCCGCAAGGCCTGGGGAGCCAGAGGCGCCCGCCCGAGGTTGGTATGCAGCAGGGTCCCGGTGGCATTAATCACTTTACGCAAGGAGGGCTTGAGCAGATCGCGACAATAGGCAGCTGCGGCATTGGCGATGGCAGCAGGTTCAAGCGCCGCACCGGCAACGGCTGATGCCCCGCCGCCAAGCAACTGCCGACGCAAATAATCAATGTGCTGGTGCACGGCCTCCGCCAGAATATCAGCGGACAATTGATCAGTCAGCGCTTGCAGCTCCGCTTCACGCAACACCCGATCAACCGCCGGGAGATGTCGTAACAGATTTTGTCGTTCGCTCATGCGTTCACCCTTGTAATAATCACATCAATACCTGCATGTGTTCTGCAGCGACTAACAGGGACCTATTCACTTTTTTTTGCGAGCGGAGTCTAACACGACACTAATCAGATGACTAGACCAGTAGCGCCTGCCATTAGCGCAAAGCGGTTTTTTCCTGTTGACAGGTCAACTCGGGGTTTGTTATAACTCGCTCACTTCAAATGGGGCTGTAGCTCAGTTGGGAGAGCGTTTGACTGGCAGTCAAAAGGTCCGCGGTTCGATCCCGCGTAGCTCCACCATTAAAAGTAAAAGGGGTCAGCTTTCACGCTGACCCCTTTTTTGTTTTTTTATTTCTACCACGCATCCTGTGTCGACCATGAAGACAACCAGCTTTACCCTGACAACCTTCGATCCCCTGGCACTCTACCTGAGCTGTGTACCGGACGGCCCCGGTTTGCTCGAATCCCTGAACCCCCTGACCAAAACCGGACGTTATTCCATCGTCCCCTTGCGCCGGCAAGAGCTATATACCCTGGCCAACCATCAACTGCACTGGCAGCATCCGGATGGGAGCCAAAGCAGCTCAGATCAACCCATGAAAACCCTGGCACAGATATTGGCAGAACGCCGCTGCCCACGCTCTGCTGAAACCCCCTTCCCCGGTGGCTTTTTCGGGTTTTTCGGCTATGACCTGGCCAGACAAATTGAAGACTTGCCCTATCAGGCAACCCGTGATCTGCCCCTGGCTGATCTGTATCTGAACTGGGTTGATGTAACCGCGGTTTACGACCATCACCAGCAGCTGATGACCCTGGCCACCCTTGATAACAGTGTCGACCTGCAGCACTGGCGAGAGCAGGTGCTGCTTTCCCAGATCAGTCCACCACCGGAAACTCCCTTGTCTCTGCGTCAGGAACCTCAAGGGGTCATGACGCAGCAGGATTTCATCGCCATAGTTAAGCGCGCCAGGGACTACATCGCCGCCGGTGATATTTACCAGGTCAACCTCTCCTGCCGTTTTGATGCAGTCGTGGACGGATCTGCCGGCGAACTCTACCGGCGCCTCCGGCAGATCAACCCGGCGCCCTTTGCTTGCCTGCTCAAGTTTGGTGAAGTTGAGATCATTTCCAGTTCCCCGGAACGCCTGGTGTCACTGCGCGATGGCATCGCCCAGACCCGCCCTATCGCCGGCACCCGCCCACGTGGTTTTACTCCACCGGAAGATCACCAACTGGGCAAGGAGCTTCTCGGCCATCCCAAGGAGCGAGCAGAACACATCATGTTGCTCGATCTGGAACGCAACGACCTGGGCAAGGTCTGCCAGGGCGGTACGGTGGTAGTGGATGAACTGATGGTGCTCGAGCGCTACTCCCATGTCACCCACATTGTCTCCAATGTCAGGGCAACCTTACGACCCGACTGCACCGCCATTGACCTGCTCAAGGCAACCTTTCCCGGCGGCACCATCACCGGCGTTCCGAAAAAACGCTGTATGGAGATCATTGATGAACTCGAACCGATGGGGCGTGGCAGCTATACCGGCAGTGCCGGGTACATCAGCGCCTGCGGCAGTGCGGATCTAAACATCCTGATCCGCGGCTTTCAGCGCATTGGTAACCACCTGAGCTATCAGACCGGCGCCGGGATTGTCGCTGACTCGGTACCTGAACGGGAATGGCAGGAGTGTCTGGACAAAGGCAAGGCCCTGTCTGCCCTGCTCCATAGCCTGGAGAGGTGATGTATGCTGACCTGCCTTAACGGACAATTCATCTCGCAGGAAGAAGCCCGGGTAGCTGTCAATGATGGTGCTTTTCTCTATGGTGACAGCCTTTTTGAGACGATCAAGGCGCGCCGACAGCAGATCCTGCTCCTTGATCAGCACCTGGATCGGATTGAGCAATCAGCACAGTTGCTTGAGTTTCCCTGCCCACGCTCAGCCATTGCAACAGCAATAAGACAATTGTCCATGCGCCTGACGGCTGCGGCTTCTCGCATCCGTCTGACATTAAGCCGGGGGTCATACCAGGGCCTGGTACGCCCTGCCCACAAGCAAGGATGGTTCCTGCTCACGGCGGTTTCTTATAACGAAATGGATGAACCTCGCCGCGTGCAAGGGTTCAACTGCTGTCTTGCCCCCAACCAACGCGTTAATCCATTTTCTCATCTACCCCAGCTTAAACTCGGCAACTACGCCGATTGCCTCTACGCCCGCAACCATGCCCGTCAGCAAGAGGTTGAAGAAGCTCTTTTTCTCGATCGCAACGGCAACCTGCTCGAAGGAGCAACCAGCAACATCTTTGCCATCATCGACAACCAGCTTGTTACCCCACCCCTCGGCAATCTGGTACTGAACGGTATCATGCGCCACCAGGTGATCGACGCAGCAGGTGAACTTGGTATCCTCTGCGGTGAATCCTCCCTGCCCTTGGCAGATGCCATCAAGGCAACTGAGGTATTTATCTGCAACTCCCTGATCGATCTGGTTCCGGTCAACACCATTGACGGTAAGTCGATCAACCGGGGAAGATTATGGAAAGACATCTACAAACGTATTTCCCTGCGCATAGACCCTTGACAAACAAATCCTGCTCACTATAATCGTCGAACCATGCCGAAGTGGTGGAATTGGTAGACACGTCGGTCTCAAACACCGATGGCGCGAGCCGTGCCGGTTCGATTCCGGCCTTCGGTACCACATTGCTAAAAAAGCCTCCGATTCGTTGGGGGCTTTTTTATCTCTCTTTTGTGCGAACAACCATCCGGCCCATGAAAACCATCACCTGCAAGCACTGTTCTGCCAAACACCCACGTAACAGCCTCAAAAGGCTGTGCGGCAACTGTTTTGCCTGCACTGGTTGTGAAATCTACCGGTGCCCGGCCTGTGGTAACAGAATTGTCATTACACCACTGCGCTCGCCGGATCTTTCCTAACGTTCCCGACGTCACCAATCCAGCCTCATCCATGCCACAGGGTTGGGGCTTCGGCGCTGAACAATTGTGAACAGATACTGTTTTGGCTGAAACGGTGGTAAGTTGGAAGTGGAACTTGTCTCACGTAACAGCTTGATAAGAGGCTGGGAGTTATTGAATGGCAACTTTGTATATTAATCTTTTTCTTAAAGTCTTTCTTATTTTTACTCCTTTTTTCGTCATTTCCGCTTTTTTGTCCCTGACCAAGGATGACTCCCTGGCGGAACGGCGCAGAATAGCCGTCAAAATCTCCCTGGCCGTTGCCATCAGCTGCTTTGTCCTGTTTTTCTTCGGCACCTACATTTTTGCCCTCTTCGGCATCACTCTCGACGCTTTCCGTATTGGTGCCGGGGCCGTACTGTTTCTCTCTGCTGTTTCAATGATTCAAGGTAAAGCCACAGTATCACCACAAACCTCAAGGGAAGATGTTGCCGTTGTTCCCCTGGCTATACCGATCACCGTTGGTCCGGGAACAATCGGGGTCATGCTGGTTTTGGGAGCTGATCTTGTTACTCTGGGCGAGAAGTTTGTTGCCGGACTGGCCCTGTTGAGCGCGGTTGTGGTGTTGGGAGGATTACTCTTGATTGCCGGACGCCTGGAAAAGGTTCTCGGCCAACAGGGCCTGACCATCCTGACCAAGCTGACCGGACTCTTTGTCTCGGCGATTGCCGCCCAGATCTTTTTTACCGGACTTAAAAACTTTTTGGCCTGATACCAGCGCCCCTTCCTGTCCATCAAAAACGCAATATTCTTGACATGATCATCCTGGTTGTGCGCGACAATATTGAAGGTCATGCGCCAGGGCTCCGAGAGATTGCATATGTAGTTTTCCACCACCTGCTTGCCGATCTCGAACGGACTGGGCTGACGCGCCCGGTGAGGTCCCAGCGCCGGCGGCCCAGACGATGGCCGATATCTGCCAAAAGTATCTTGTCGCTCATATGGCGAATAATACCCAGAATTAAATCTTTTTTCGCCAAAGCAAGCGAATTAATACACAAAACAAAGGCACAAAGGTCGTCAAAGTTGTCGAGTTACAGGCTTCATCAGGCTTTTATCGTCAGATTTGACGATAAAATGTTTTTGGACACACTGTGAAAAACGTCCGCACGAACAGGATCAACAACGGGCAGAATGATGTTTGTGTCCCAACCATTTAGGCAGATCATCATCAATATCGATCACCCGCTGGCCGTAGAAAATATGGCAGGTCGGTTTGAAACTTTGCGGTATCGTGGCCGGCTGTCCAAAATCGAACAGCGCAGGAAAAGCGAGCCACATCCGGCGCCCCTCATCCGCTATCAGGGTTCCGCAGTGGCTGCAACTGACCTTGCAGGGCAGCACGCGCGCGATGAGGTCCCGATCACTATAGTAAAAGCGTAACAGATCTGTCCCGGCGGTGAAGCGTACATGCTGTTTGTGAAAGAGAGCAGCCCATTGCATCGGCGCCCCATGCAGGGTTTGACAGGCTTTGCAATGGCAGAGTTTGGCATCCACCGGCTCAGCGCTCACCTCGTAGCGAACCCTGCCGCAAAAACACGCTGCCCGGAACAGGGGAACAAAGGTCGTATCGTCAAGGGATGCGTACGCAGTTCCGAGGGGGTGGGTGTCTGAAAACATGATGTAACCCTCTCTATGAATGCAGTCCCGATGGATTCAATTTTTCGGTAGCTCTATTCACATGCTGATGACATAAAACCGTTCATCAAAGTATTCCTTCAGTACCGGCTTGACCCTCTGCCAGTCGACACCACCGTGGGTCTACCGAATATTCCTATCTTGTGCTCTCGTCATTCCCACACTCCAGCGGATAAAGCGCCAGACGTGTCGTCAGAGACGTCTGATTTAAATATGCTTGCATTGCCGGAAGTTCTTCTCAAAGCCCAAGGAATGAATATCCTGAACGGCAGCAAGCTCTTCTGTCAAATCTGCCAACCGCATCTCGATATCCCACCCTTCACAATCCGTGGCATTTTCGAGTGCTTGTACCAGCAACTGCTGTGCCCGTTGAAAATCAGGGCGAAGATTGAAGCGTTGACTGTCAAAACTCAATGCGCTCGACAGAATCGCATACCCCTGTGCGGTATCTGGATGTTGTTTAATGAATTCCTGGATGTGTGAAAAAGCTTCGTCCGATTTGCCAAGCACCAACAGAAGATAAAATATGCTCTCGTGTAAATTATTCTGCAAGACCGGATTCATGGCCGGGAAGCGTTCAATAACCTGCCGACAAAATTGCAGGCCATTTTTAACAGCAAAAAGATTGTGATGCAGATTTTCTTCGATCAGGCTTTGATAGTCCTGCAACCAGTTACTGAAGAAATCACAGTTTGCAAACAGCCCTTCATATTCTCTGCTTCCAGGATCATCAACGCCCTCGGGAAGAAAATCTTGAGCTGTCTGCCAGGCATTCCACCAGCAGTCCAGGGCGCGATGCGGCCAATGCTGATCCTGGTAATAATACCCGGCAGCAAGCCATTCATCGGCTAGTTCCAACCCCTCGGCAGATACCGAGGTAGCTTCTATAAGTGCTTGATTCTGCTGATCAATACAACATTTCTTGTATTTTTTTCCACTCCCGCAGGGACAGGGCTCGTTACGACCGATCTTAACGGCTTTCGGTAAGGATTTTTTCAGGCGTGCCGCGCGTGGCTCCCGCAACAGCTCCACAGAATCAGGATCGGGATGATCGTTCTGCTTATCCCAATTTTGGACAAAAAAGGACATCTCACCCTCGGCCTTAAAAGACTCTGATTTGTCCTTAATGCGGGTCAACTGTTTTTCCACAACAGAACGATTCAATCCAGTTTTAACCTCTTCAAGGGTTTGAGAGCCCGGATGAGCCCACCCCCGCTGATAGGCACGCTCAATCCAGGGTAGCGCTTCGTGGAGACCCAGGTCCTCCGCAAGTGAGACGGTGTCATCCCAGACATAGGAGGGCCTGTGTTCCAATCTGTGTTCCAGCAAATCGAGACAATAGCGCTTCATCTCATTTAATTCGACACCCCCTGTCCCCACCAGAACATAGAGTGCCTGTAAAGACGCGCAGCGGGCGAATTCATAAAGGGTTTCATCCTCAATGAGGGATTTGATCTCGTTGATCCGCCCGGCGCAGGTGCGCGCCAGCATCTCCTTCATGTTTTCAGTCAGGATGTCCCCAAGCAGGTCACTTAGTATCAGGTTTGGCAGACGGAGAATCCTGACATAACGTTCAAAAGCTGCGTCACTTTGCCTTTCTGCACACAGAAATAGTGAATATAAAAACAGTGCTGTCCGTTCTTTGTCCAATGGGGGTTGATCTATGCACCGATCCAGCTCCGCCAGCAAAACCGGCTCAGCTTCATGCCAGTTATTGCGGATGAAATTCAGCGCATCTCTTGGGACTTTCGGGGAAAAGGGCTTCAGGGCATTCAGTGCTTGATCCAGGGTCATATTAAAAACTCCATACTTGCTGACAATTGCGGTTGGGACAGCCAGACAGTCTCGCGGTCCAGCTGGACATCAAGACGGGTTTTTCCATCAGAGGCGTGATTAATAAGGGTATCATTTGGCTCATTAGGTTGCAATTCGTCCTCCGTAGCCCAAATCCACCACCTGAAAAAGCATAGATGGTCGCGACGTCTTTTTTAAGATATTTTTTCCTGCCTATACCCTGTTTTTACGTTACGTCAGGGTGAAAAATGTCGGATTTAGAAAAAATCGGCCTT
>NZ_JACWUN010000029.1 GCF_014773365.1 Pelovirga terrestris | reverse complement strand
CACCAAAGCTGATTTTGATCACCGGGTAAGTCGTCTCCCAGTCCCACTTATCTTCAATGTCGAGTCCTTTGAAAAGCTCCCTGCGCCCTTCAAATAAATCCTGCAGGGTTGAGACCAATAGGCTCTTGCCGAAGCGTCGGGGCCGCGAGAGGAAGTAGTATTTGCCTTCCGTCACCAGTCTGTGAATCAGCGGGGTCTTGTCGACGTAAGCGTATCCTTCTTCACGGATTTCACTGAAGGTTTGAATCCCGATAGGGAGTTTAGCGAGCGGTGTCATTGAGGGCACTCCTGATGTTCGCCATACCGGAACAGCTTGGTTCTGGTATGGCATTTGCTGTAAGTATCATACCTGTTTGTTCAGCCAGGTCAAACGACTATTTGAACCCTGACCCCACACCGCGCTCAAAGGCCATCCAAAAACCAGCCCCTGTCTTGTTAAAAGAAAGTGATGGGATCTCTTAAATAAAGGAGTCCGTCACCCACTCATCGCCGGTTCACTCCTCTAGGGAGTAACCAGCTTTTTTGTGTTTAACAACACCACCAAGACAGGAGGTAAAACCATGAATGAAGACACCAGAACCATCCTCAACGCCCCTTTCCGAGCAAACCAGATCAAACAGCGCCCCGGTAGCTTTGGCGGAACCTTGAGTTATGTCGAAGGCAGTGCTGTGGTTGAGCGCCTGAACCAGGCGTTTCATCACAGCTGGAACTTTGAGATTCTCACCGTCGATATCAATGCCGACGCCGGGGAAGTGATTGCCCACGTCCGCATCAGCGCTAACGGAATCGTCAAGGAAGGCTACGGCTCCAGCCAGATCACCCGCCACAGAGACAGCGGTGAGATTGTCGACCTGGGGAGCAACATCAAGGCCAGCTGTACCAATGGATAAAAAAAGCAGCCACACTACTGGGGATAGGACTGACCCTTCACCAGGCGGAGACCACAGAGGAGCCCTTGCCACAGTCCCAGGCGCAACATTCAGAACCGCCGCCAGCACGTCAACCATCAATCCCACGCCATGGGTCGCCGGTGACGCAGATCACGCCACGCACCGCCCAGATCAAATTAAGGAGTAATTTTCATTCTCCTGCTAGATCATTGACTCTGCTCTACCGTCAGCTGAACACCCAGAGCTTTACAAACTCGCTGAATAGTCTCAAAGCGCGGTTGACTATGGGGACGCAAGGCCTTGTAGAGAGCTTCGCGACGGATGCCGCTGGCGTTTGCAATTTCTGTCATGCCGCGTGCCTTGGCAATATGCCCCAGGGCGGCGGCCAGTTCAGCGCCGTCACCGTCAGCCAGAACCTGGCGCAGGTACTCAACAATATCGGCTTCATCGCGCAGTTGCTGTGCCATATCGAATTCCGGCATGGTACTGGTGTTAAACTTAGCCTGTGTCATTGTGATTCTCCTTGATCTGCATCGCCAACTGCTTTGCTGTTTTAATGTCATCCGCTTGGGAACTTTTATCACCACCACCGAGCATGACAATCAGTTGGTCGCCTTGCTGTATGTAGTACATCCGCCAGCCGGGACCGAAAAACTCCCGCATCTCAAAAACACCCTCACCTACCGGACTCACATCGCCGAGTAGACCACGCTGGGCCTTCTCCAGCCGTCGCAGCAAACGGATGCGAGTCGGGCGATCACGCAATCGGCTAATCCAGCGTTCAAAATCTGATGTCCATATAACAGAGTACATGAGCTAACTGTAATCGGACGAATACAAAATGTCAAACCAACATTACCTGTTCCAGCCATGCATATCGCGGCCAGGGCGCGGTGCTGTACTGATCAAAAATAAGATCAGCCTGATGTGCTACTCGGTGTCGATCAGGAATGATGCGCTGAATAATCCGCGTCTGATCTTGGCAGGTGATGGTGATGGTGGCGGTTTCTTCGGGGGTGCCCAGGGCTTGAATCTCAGGCAATTCTTCTTGGGTGGCCACGCGAAATCGAAGGTCGGCTTCGTCATCTTCATACAGGCACACCTGCATATAGCCGTAAATTTCCCGCCAGAGGACGGGGTCTTCTGAGGACAGGTCGAGCAGATCGTCGGGATGGTAATACTCACGCATAGGGGCTCCTTTCTTGTGTTTGTTGGGTTATCCCAGTAGTGTCCGGTTAGGAAATTGCAGTTAGCCGGAGCAATAAAAATAATTTAAATATTCGCAAGATGGCGCGTTTTTTACTTGACAAATCGCCATTAGGTCGGCGCGGCGATTTTCGTAAATATCTATTTTTATGAGGATTTACGAAAATGTCGCTACTTATTCGCTACCACCGTGCCCGACTCGACCGGCGCTCTGTCGCTCAACTTTTCACCCCATTCAAGGGGGCTCTTGAATATGCCCCGGTTCTTGAAGCCCGAGGCAACAGGCCACTTGTTGATTGCCACGAAAAATGATTTAGAGAGGGTATGAGATTGTCAGAATGTGTTGACCAATGACCGCAGGGTGTCAGATTATCTGAGCCTTCAGATAAGGCTCTTTATTCGGTCGTTAAAATAAAGCGGGCGGAGAGTTTTCGTAGAACTCTCCGCCCTTTTTGCTTTCGGGGTTACAGCCCCTTTAACCGGAGTGATCATGATATGGTCCGTTGCGGTTGATCTCAAGCAAATTCAGCAGCAGGGCAAAAAATTTCGCTGGCCCCGTCCGGACTCCTGCCCACGTTGTCACCAGTGGCGGATCTGGGGCCACGGTTACGCGCTGCGCTACTTTGCTGGTTTTGCTGAGGCCCTGCCGATGAAATGCTATCGTTGTCCTTTGTGTCGTTGTGTCATCACCGCACGTCCTGCCAATTATTTCCCCCGGATTCGTAGCTGTATAGCGGTCATTGTCACCTGTTTGACTCATCGCGTTCATCAGGGACGTTGGCCCCCTCTGGCGTTCCCGCGCTCCCGCTTGCGCCACTGGCTGCTGAATTTGAAACAACAGATTCAGATTCATCTGACCAACACCTGGTCCAAAGGACTGCTTCAGGGCTACGACCAACTGCTGACACGCCGTCTGATCCCGGTCGCCCGCGCCAGTTAAATTGACCAGGCCGGTGCTTTTTGGGCACCCCAGTGGTATCTGCTCTGGTAGGTGGTGCTCCTGCTGATGTAGAGGTTGGCAAACCCTTGCCAGCAGGAGATCTTATGACAGAACAGCAGAAACAAGAGGTGGCCGTCTTCCGTTACGGCCTGATTGCCGAGTTCGTCGGCGCGACACGCCTGGATCGCGGGGAGCGGGAGGCCCTGCTACAGGAGAAGTGCGCGCGCAAATGGCAGATTCCTCACAGCGGCCGGACCCGGGTCAGCCGCAGTACCCTGATTCGCTGGATTACCCGTTACCTGGAACAGGGACAACGACTGGAAGCTCTTTATCCCCAGGATCGTAACGATCAGGGACAGACCCGCGCCATTGACGAGGAAACCGGTCTGGCCCTGATTGCCTTGCGCAAAGAGATGCGCAAAATGCCCGTTCCGGAACTCACCCGGATACTCCATCAGCGCCAGTTGGTCAACGGCGGACGGTCTGTCAGCTTAAGTTCGGTGTACCGCTTTTTGCGTCAGCACAAACTGATGGCTGCTGACGAAGCACCACAGGCGGATCGGCGCAAGTTTGAAGCCGAACTGCCCAACGACCTGTGGCAATCGGACATTCTCCATGGGCCGGTGCTCGACTGTAACGGCAAGCGCCGCAAGTGTTATCTGATCGCTTTTATTGACGATCACTCCCGCCTGATTCCACACGCTGCGTTTTATCCCTCCGAATCCCTGGCCTGCTTCCAGGATGCTTTCTACCAGGCCTTGAGCAGACGCGGATTGCCACGCAAGCTGTACGTCGATAATGGTTCCGCGTATCGTTCCCGGCAGCTTGAATATACCTCAGCAGCTCTGGGTATCGCCCTGATCCACGCTAAACCCTACCAGCCCCAGGGAAAAGGTAAAATTGAACGGTATCTGCGCACCGTGCGCACCCAGTTCTTACCCGGCTTCAAAGGGCAGAGTCTGCAAGAGATCAACGTTGCCTTCAGTGCCTGGCTGGATGACCAGTACCACCAGCGCCCGCATGGGTCCACCGGACAGACACCCCACAAGCGATTTGCTGCCGGTCTGCATTGCCTGCGGTCAGCGCCTGCGAATCTCAGTGATTATTTTCGTAAAACCGTCTATCGCCGGGTCAACAAGGATCGCTCCATCGTTATTGACAAACGCCTCTTCGAGGGTCCGGTCGATCTGATCGGCCACCGGGTCGAACTGCTTTATCATGAACGCACCCCAGAGCACGTGGAGATTCGCCACCAGGGGCAGTCTTATGGGCTGCTCAAGCTCATTGATCTGCATGTCAATGCCCGGGTCAAACGCGACAAGAACGGTCAGATCGAACTGTTTGGCACAAGTACGCCACACAGCGGCCAAGTATGGGAGGGCTGATCATGGATGTGTGTCGTCATACGTTTGGATTGAGTAAAAACCCCTTTGGTGCCGACCTGCCGCGTAAAGACATCCTGGTGACGCCGGTCATCACCGCCACCAAAGAGCGGATTGATTACGCCGTACACATGGGTGGTGTTGCTCTGATCACCGGCGACATCGGCAGCGGCAAGTCAACCATCCTGCGCTACTTGATCGGTGGCCTGCACCCTGCCGAATACCAGGTGATTGCCGTGACCGCCTGCTCCGGGTCGATCCTCGA
>NZ_JACWUN010000028.1 GCF_014773365.1 Pelovirga terrestris | reverse complement strand
CATGCCGGCTGTGATGAACTGCGCCAAGTCAGTTTTGTCGAAGCACTGCAACTGCTGATGAACCTATTGGAGCAGGTGATCAAAAGCTTTGCAGACAAAATGGTGGCACCGATCAAGGCCATGCTGGAAGCATTTATGGAAGAAATCCCCGGCCTTTTGCGGCGATCGTTGCTACTTCCGGCCTGTAAATTGTAAAAGAACGATGTAATTTTAATCTGTTAGCAGCACCTTGGGTGGTGCGAAAGTTGAGTTATCAGTTATCAGTTATCAGTTATCAGTTATCAGTTATCAGTTATCAGTGACGAGTGACGAGTGACGAGTGACGAGTGACAAGTGACAAGTGACAAGTGACAAGTGACAAGTGACAAGTGACAAGTGACCAAATCATTGACCTTCGCGCTCGATCAGTTTAGTCTAATGTAAATTAACGACTTTCGCGGGAGGGTGGGATGTTTGGATCGGGTGGATTTAGAGATAAGTGCCAATAAATCAACCGCTTGTGACTGTTTGGCTGCGGCGGTTTTTTTGTTGGTAGATCGTTAAGTAGGCAGCTTGCGGGAATTTTCGGAGGCTATATTGGTTGATAATTATTGCTCCTTCTGCAGAGAAGAGCTCAATAATGGTGATCCTGCTTATGGTTTGACTGGCGGAATAATCGACGCCGATTGTAATGGGTTTCGTATGGACTCCGACAGCGAATGGGATCTCTATTGCCGCGACTGTATGAACAAAATTGACAGGATTCTGGCAGAGATTAAGAGAGATGAAACTGGTCTATGATTGAAGTTGCCTGTGCAATAATCGAGAAGGATGGGCTTGTTTTGGCTGCTCAGCGCAGCGAAAGAATGAGCTTGCCGCTCAAGTGGGAATTTCCTGGCGGTAAAATCGAGCCGGGGGAAACTGCCGAGGAATGTCTCTGCCGAGAGTTGTTTGAAGAGATGGGAATTTCCGTGGCCGTGAAAAAATGTTTGCCAGCCAGCACGTACCACTACCCCAAAGCTTCAGTTACGCTTTATCCGTTTGTTTGCTCCATCGCGTCTGGTGAAATCGTTCTTGACGAACACGCGGCCATCAATTGGCTGCCGCCCGAGGAGCTTCAAAATCTGGACTGGGCTGAAGCTGATGTGGCGGTGATCGAGTCGTATCTTGCCACATGTGAGTCTTGCTCCCGATGAACCCTGTTGCCCCCGGCATATACGAAGCGCTCATTGATGAGTGTCTTCGCGATACGCTGGCCCGGCATCCTGAATTGAGAACTGTTTTCGGTAAAATTGATCCAGAAGAACAACCGGCCCGTTATGCGGGATTCGTGGCCAATGTACTCGAACAGGCTCTGCGCGAGGAATCAGACCCGGAAAAGAGATTGGCCCTCTGCAACCGGCTTCTTGGACATGTGGCTCAGGAGCCGGGCAGAAGCCACCTGGAAAAACACCGCCTCGTTTCGGAACAAAAACCCGTCCTTCTCGAAATTACCCCGCCTCATTACGGTAGATCAGGCATCCCCCGCCCCCACACTCCCCTCGCCGAAAGCTCTCTATTCACCGGTTCACCACAAGAACCGCAACTCGCTCACGAGTTGCTTGAAGAGATGCGCTCAGCCGATGGGGTTGACATCCTCGTTTCGTTTATCAAATGGTCCGGCCTGCGCCTGCTTCTGCCAGCCTTCGAGGATCTGCGCGATCGCCTGGTGCCAGTAAGACTCATTACAACGTCTTACATGGGGGCTTCGGACGCCCCGGCGGTAGAGTGGTTGGCGCAGCTGCCGAATATCGAGGTGCGGGTTTCTTACGATACTCAGCGCACACGACTTCATGCCAAGGCGTATCACTTCAAGCGCAATAGCGGCTTTTCAACCGCGTATATCGGTTCCGCCAATATGTCCCAGGCGGCCATGACCAGTGGTCTGGAATGGAATCTCAAGGTCACGGCGCAGGACATGGAGCATATCCTGGAGAAGTTTTCCGTCGAGTTCGAGACCTATTGGAACAGCCGCGAATTCGTCGCCTTCGACCCTGAGAAGCCGGAGTTGTTGCGTGCAGCGATAGAGCGAGCGCGCAACCCTCGACCAAACGGACCTATGGTTTTTTTCGACTTGTCACCCCATCCCTTTCAGGATCGCATTCTCGAAGCACTGGACCGGGAACGCCGCAGCCACGACCGCTGGCGCAATCTCGTCATTGCCGCCACCGGAACCGGCAAGACTGTGGTTGCTGCCTTCGACTTTAAGCGCTATTTTCTTCAGCGCCAGAAACAGGCGCGACTCCTGTTTATTGCCCACCGTCAGGAAATTCTCCAGCAGGCTCAAATCACCTTCCGCAATGTCCTGCGCGACCAGAATTTTGGCGAATTGCTCGTCGGTCCATTTCAGGCCAGTCGCTTAGAACACCTCTTTTGTTCAGTCGGGATGCTGGCCAGCCGTCGACTTTGGGAACAGGTCGGCAGCAATTTCTACGATTACATCATCGTCGATGAGGCGCATCACGGCACCGCTGCCAGCTACCGGCCAATATTCGAGCACTTCACCCCGCAGATTCTGCTTGGGCTGACCGCAACTCCGGAACGGATGGATGGTAACAATGTCGCCGCCGACTTCGGCAACCGCTTCGCTGCCGAAATTCGCCTGCCCGAAGCCTTGGCAGAAAAACTTCTCTGCCCCTTCCATTACTTCGGCGTGGCTGATCCGATCGCCCTCAATCAAGATCAATTCTGGCGCAATGGCAAGTATGACACGGCTGCCCTGGAGAACGTCTACGTGCTCGACTCTGCGCGTGCTAAGCAGCGCGTCGATGCAATCGTCGCTGCACTCCAGCGCTATGAACCGAAGCTGAGCGGTTTAAAGGGGCTCGGATTTTGTGTCGGGATTAAACATGCCATTTTCATGGCGGAACAGTTCACCCAGCGGGGCATCCCTTCAGCGGCCATTGTCTCCGGCGTTGAGAATGACACTTGTGGGCGTCTTCTTGATGATTTTAAAGCTGGACGCCTTACCTTCATTTTTACAGTCGATAAGTTGAGCGAAGGGGTTGACGTCCCCGAGGTCAACACTGTCCTGTTTTTGCGGCCCACCGAGAGCTTGACCGTCTTTCTCCAACAGCTTGGCCGGGGGTTGCGCCATGCACCCGAGAAGGATTGCTTGACCGTCCTCGATTTTGTTGGCCAGGCCCACCGCCGCTATCGGGTTGACACCAAGCTCAAAGCGCTCCTTCCTCGACATCGCTTCTCCATTGACAAGGAAGTGGAGCTCGACTTTCCTCATTTGCCGGCCGGCTGTTCAATTCAACTTGACCGGCTTTCGCGGCAATATGTGCTGGAAAACATCAAGGAGAACTTCGGCCGCCTTGCCGTGCAGGTCCCGGACCGATTGCAGACCTTCACCAGTGAGACCGGCCAGGAGCTGACCTTCGGCAACTTTATCCGCTACCACGATTACGAGCCGGAACGATTGCTGGTCGCCGAGTCGTGGTCGGGGTGGAAGGCCAAAGCGCAACTGGGTCCAATCCCTACTGACCCAGACCTTGCGTGGCTGAAGAAAACCCTGCTGCGCGTTGCCTTCATAAATGGTCCCAAGGAGCTGGCTCACTTAAGGCAAGTCGTTGCACAGTTAGCACAGGGGAATGCTAATGCAGCACTATCAGTTGCCGGTGATGCCGCTATGTCAGTTTACTACCGACTGTGGGGAGACAAGGGGAGCAAGTTTGGCATTAGCTCTCTGAACGATGCCTTCCACCGCCTGTCCCGTAATCCGTCGATCCTTGCCGATTTGGAAGAAATTCTGGCCTGGGCAGAAAACATTACTGAGGTTGGCGGGCAGATTACCGAACTTCCCTTTACTTGTCCGCTAGAACTGCATGCTGGTTATGGTGGCAGAGACATTCAGGCGGTCTTTGGTAAAGCCAACTTCGAAACTGCGGGGCAGACCGGTGTCGGTGTCTTTCACTTTGCGGAGTTCAAGACCTACGTACTGCTAGTCACCTTTCAGAAAACCGTGAAGGAATTTTCGCCGAGCACCATGTATGCCGATTACCCCATTAGCCGCGAACTTATGCACTGGGAATCCCAGGCAAATACTGCGCAACATCATGCTGACGGACAAAACCTGATTCACCATCAGGAGCGGGGTTACACAATTCTGGTTTTTGCCCGTGAAAAGAAAAAGCGCAACGGAGCAACCCTACCGTTTACTTATCTGGGGCCGGTGGATATGGTGAGTTACGAGAGAGAACGGCCGATCAAGATGGTCTGGCGGTTGCGGTATCCGATGCCGGTAGAGATGTTTGAGGATAATCGTCGAGGTGGGTGAGGCTGTAACTAAGAAGCAAGGTGAGTCCTTAATCTATCAAAAAAATAGCGCCAAATTAATTTCAGAAGAGGGGTAATTGCCACCATGCACCTTTTTATCCGTCTGATGTGCTTCAGTTTTCCTTTTGTTTTTGCCGGTGCCCTGTTCTGGCCAATGCTCGAACACCGTTTCTTCCCGCCAGAGCCCCCGGTTCAGCAGGTATTCCAGGTTCCGGTACTGCCGGTCAGCAAACCTGCGGTTCAGCGATCGTTGCCTCGACCGCAGGCGGAAACAGCTCAACCGCAACCTCGGCAATCTGTCTCAAGGCAACAATCACCACCATCTTCCGGCAGCCGCATTTACCGTTGGGTCGATGAACAGGGGAGAACGGTTTACTCCGACCAGCCTTCAGGTCGGGGAGCGGTTGTTCAACCCCTGCCGCAAATCGGCTCAGTTTCTGTATCTGCAGATATCCAGCGCCGGGTCGATCAACAACAGGTCCAGACCAGGCAGCAGGCACAACAGCTGATCAGTCAGTCGGCACAGACTGGCAGCACCAACGGTCCTCCCCAATACAATTTTTCGAACACCAGCGCCGGCCAGAAGCATGGTTACGTGGTTATTTCCGGGCGAGTTTCCGGCGGTCAGGTTTGCAATAATCTGCTTGTCAAAGCTTGGGCACACAGTGATCGTGGCAGGCACATTTCGGGGCGAACAGATAGCGTCAGTCTCGGTGATTTCGGTTCCAGGTTATTTGAAATCAAAGTCGATTCACGCTGGAATGGTACAGGTCGTCGCCCCGAATGGGATATCACCCGATTAGAGGCGTATTGTTCGCTGTAGAGGCGCCGCCCCTACGCCCTGATTCACCAGCTAAAAAATAGAAAAACCTCGTTGCCCCAGTAGAACTGGGGAGATAGAATGCTTGTGCGAGCAAGACAACTATCACCAACGAGGTGAAACAATTATGGCACAAGGCGTTCTTCCCTTCCAGTATAAAGAGCAAGTACAGACATCAGGACTCACGGCGTTAGCAGGCTTACCAGCCTATCTTGAGTTGGCGCATATTGCCGGGCTACGCGATGCCATC
>NZ_JACWUN010000027.1 GCF_014773365.1 Pelovirga terrestris | reverse complement strand
AGCGGGACTGTTCAGTTACATAGAGCAGTTCCATCGTTTTCAACACACTTCGTGAACCGCCGTATACGGAACCGTACGTACGGTGGTGTGGGAGGACGGCAGGGGCGACCCTGCCTCCTACCCGATGAGAAAAGGGTTGGGCCTGAAGACAGTTGGAAAAAACGAATTCCCGGCTGAAGAACTTCAGATTGAAATCGACGGGATCGCTCGAATTGCTGGTGAAATTGCAAAGGTGAGGTGAGCGGTGGCTGACCCGCACAGGGCGATCAAACTATCATCGCGGTATCCTCCGGTTCATAGGGTTTGGGCGCGCTGATGCGCATCTCTGCGGACAGAAAGTAAAGCAAGGCTTCTAAAAATGGAACGGGTAGGTCAAGATCCTTGATCTGCTGCTGGGTCTGAATTCGTTCCATTTGTTCCCTCCATAGTCGTTATATCATCACCATGAAGACAATATGTGTATTAAGTTCAGATAGTTACGCGCTGGGTTAGCGGAGCCAGGATGAGGTTCGGTTGGTGGGTCAAAATAAAAAAGCTCGACCTGGCGGAGGGGGGGGTGCCGGGTCGAGCTTTAGGGGTCAATTGAATTCCCCCTTGTGATGAATTTTGATCGAATAGGCCGGTTTGCTCAATAGCGGTTGACGGCAATTCGGGTTTTTTCTGGAACTTCCTGCATTGATCCCCTACAATGCCTTTGCTATCCAAGCCTTGGGGGATTTCATGTCTAAATCACATCAATCACTGCCGATATCCGCATAAACGCTATTCACCCTCCATCGGTGAGGCGGTTTTTTATTGCAATATGCTCAGCCGAAGTCACTAAGAAAGCATTCTCACGTTAAAGCGGGAAACCACCATGCAGATTATCGACAATATCAATACGTTGCTTGGGGATGATCTGAAAACGGTCATCGCTCGCGGCTCTAAGTTGAAAATTGCCGCGTCCTGCTTTTCAATCTATGCTTTTGAAGCCCTTAAGGAACAGCTGGAATCGGTTGAATCCCTTGAGTTCATCTTCACATCCCCCACCTTTGTCCCGGATGAAGTCACCGATAGAATCAGAAAAGAGCGCCGGGAGTTCCATATCCCCAAGGCTGAGCGTGAACGCAGTTTTTACGGCAGTGAGTTTGAAATTCAGCTGAAAAATAAACTGACACAGCGAGCTATAGCAAAGGAGTGTGCCGACTGGATGCGCCGTAAGGCCGTGTTTCGCTCCAACCGGGGCAAGGCTCCCATGCAGCAGTTTGCCTGTGTTCAGGATGGCGAGCCGAAAGCCGCCTACATGCCATTGCATGGATTTACTGCCGTTGATCTGGGCTACCAGCAGGGCAATGCCGTCTCGAATTTTGTCAACAAGCTGGAAACTTTTAACGGCTGTATTCTGGCGGATAGTGTCGGCCTCGGTAAAACCTTCACAGCCCTGGCTGTCATCAAATATTACGAACTACGCAACCGTTCGGTTCTGGTCTTGTGCCCCAAAAAGCTGGCCGATAACTGGCTCAACTACAACCGCAACCTGAAAACCAATATCTTCGTCAAGGATCGCTTTAATTACGATGTGCTATGCCACACCGATTTGCAACGCACCAGCGGCGAATCGTATGGTATACCCCTCAATCGGATTAACTGGGGGAACTACGATCTGGTGGTGATTGATGAGTCCCATAACTTCCGTAATAACGATGTTTACAAAGACCGAGAAACCCGCTACCAGAAGCTGCTGAACTCGGTCATTCGCGAAGGTGTCAAAACCAAGGTGCTGATGCTTTCAGCTACCCCGGTTAATAACCGCTTTAATGATCTGCGCAACCAGCTTGCTTTAGCCTATGAAGGGGACGCCGGCAACCTGAACAGCAGGCTGCGTACTAATAAGGGGATTGACGAAATCTTCCGCCGGGCACAAGCAGCGTTTAATGCCTGGTCGACCCTGCCTGCCGAAGAGCGTACCGCTACAGCGATCCTCAATGCCCTCAACTTTGATTTCTTTGAACTACTCGACAGCGTCACTATTGCCCGCTCCCGTAAACATATTGAAACCTTTTATGACACGGCAGACATTGGGGACTTTCCCGAACGCCGCAAGCCCCTCTCTTTTCACTGTCAACTGACCCATCGCAGTGACGTTATCGGTTTCAATGAGATTTTTGCGCAGCTATCGATTCTCAAGCTGGCGGTCTATGCTCCGGTCAGTTACATCCTGCCAAGCCGTTTGCCCAAGTATGAAGAAATCTACGACACCGAGGTCAGTGGCGGCAAAGGCAAGCTCCGTCAGGTCGATCGTGAACGGAGCTTGCAGGCACTGATGACCATCAACCTGCTCAAGCGCCTTGAAAACTCCGTTGAGGCCTTTCGCTTGACCCTGACAAAGCTGAAGAGCAATCATCTCAACACCCTGGCGGCTATTACTGCATTTAAGGAAACCGGGACCGATGCTGGTTTTACTGATGTTGCATCTGCCTTTCAATACACTGACCCTGACGATGATGATTTGCCGGATATTGATAGTGCCATGATCGGCGGTAAGATCAAAATCAGACTGTCCGATATGGATTTGCCCAGTTGGGAGTACGACCTCGAACAGGATTTGGAGGTCATTGACAGTTTGCTGACAGAAATGCAGAAAATCACCCCGGCAGACGATACCAAGCTGCAACATCTCAAAACCCAGATCGAAAGTAAGCTGGCCTCACCCATTAACCCCGGCAACAAGAAGGTGCTGATATTTACCGCCTTTGCCGACACGGCCAATTATCTCTACACTCATATTGCCGATAGTTTCCTGGCGCAGCGTAAGCTCCATACGGCCAAAGTCACCGGCTCTGATACGCCCAAGTCAACACTGAAGAAGACATATGATTTTCAGTCACTGCTGACACTGTTTTCTCCGCGTTCTAAAGAAAAAGCGGCGATACTGCCTGATGAACCTGCCGAAATTGATCTTCTTATCGGTACCGACTGTATTTCAGAGGGGCAGAACCTTCAGGACTGTGATTATCTGATCAACTACGATATTCACTGGAATCCGGTGCGGATTATTCAGAGGTTCGGACGGATCGATCGGATTGGCTCACAGAACAAATCGATTCAGCTGGTCAACTACTGGCCCGACATCACCCTGGATGAATACATCAACTTAAAAGAGCGGGTTGAAAACCGCATGGTGATTGCGGATGTTACCGCAACCGCTGACGACAACATATTAAGCCCACAGTCGCAGGACGTTTCCTACCGCAAGGAACAATTGCGCCGATTACAGGACGAAGTCATTGAGATGGAAGACCTCAAAACCGGCGTGAATATCACCGACCTTGGCTTAAACGACTTCCGTATGGATTTGCTGAACTACGTCAAACAGAATGGCGATCTGGCGTCTGTGCCCAATGGGATGCACGCTGTTGTGCCTTCCGTGGTGAAAAATTCCTTCGAGGTTTTCTTTGTTGATGAAAATGCCCTGATTGCCTGTTTTGATAAAGACATCAGCGAAAAACTGGTCAAAGAACTCGCCAAAGCCCAACCCATGCGGGTCGTG
This sequence comes from Pelovirga terrestris, assembly GCF_014773365.1. Lineage (GTDB taxonomy): Bacteria > Desulfobacterota > Desulfuromonadia > Desulfuromonadales > Geopsychrobacteraceae > Pelovirga > Pelovirga terrestris. The sequence goes on along the minus strand of NZ_JACWUN010000027.1, from coordinate 2,556 downwards.
TTTCGCGACAGCGGGTTTGCATCCGATGATCTGAAGATCAACGTAGAGCAGGTTTTCCGGCAGATGTCGCCGGGTACTGAGGTTCGCGCTTTATGAGCCGGGATACCGAACAACCCGGCAGCGCCGGTGATATTTTGCTCTATGAAGCCGCCGAAGGCCGGTTAAGACTGGAGGTGCGCCTGCAGGATGAAACTCTGTGGCTGACCCAGAACCAGCTGGCAGAGCTGTTCCAGACCACCCAGCAGAATATCAGCGGCCATATTCAGAACGTCTATGCAGAGAGCGAGCTGGAGCGGGAGGCAACTCACAAGAAATTCTTGTCAGTTCAGCAGGAGGGTGAGCGCGAGGTCCGTCGCCAGCGGGACTTCTACAACCTGGATATGATCATTGCCGTTGGTTATCGGGTCAAAAGCGCCATCGCCACACGCTTTCGGATCTGGGCCACCGAGCGACTCAAGGAATACATTATCAAAGGTTTTGTGCTGGATGATGAGCGGCTCAAGGAACCCCAGAACGATCGTTATTTTGAAGAGCTGCTGGCGCGCATCCGGGATATTCGCAGCTCCGAGAAGGTTTTCTGGCGCAAGGTGCTGGACATCTACGCCACCAGTACGGATTACGACCCCAGGGCTGAGCAAACCCAGCTGTTTTTCAAGCAGGTGCAGAACAAAATGCATTGGGCAGCTCATGGGCATACCGCGTCCGAAGTGATATTTAAGCGCGCCGACGCGAATGAGCCCAACATGGGTATCACGAATTTCCCGGGAAAGACCCCGCTGAAACGCGATACTGAGGTCGCCAAGAACTACCTCACCGAAGAAGAACTCAACCTGCTGAACCGCATCGTCAATGCCTATCTGGAACTGGCCGAAGTTCAGGCGCTCAATCGCAAGCCCATGACAATGGCGGATTGGCAGCAACGGCTGGAACAGTTCCTGACCATGACGGGGCGGGAGATGCTGACCCATGCCGGCAGCATCAGTAATCAGCAGGCGCTGAACAAGGCGCATCAGGAATTCGACAAGTACCGTGCGCAACGGCTCCAACAGCCCACCGAGGTGGAAAAGCACTTTATCGAGGCGGAAAAAGTGCTGAAGCAGCTGAAAGCGCCGGATAAGAAGGGCAGCAAACGCCCAAAGGGCTGAAACCCTTTTTGCAAGGTGGTATGCAGAAAGCTTTGCAGAAAGAAAATGCTTTTTTGCAGTAAGGATTTATGAAAAACCAAGCTAAATCAGGTAGCTGATATAATTTTTCGCGAACTTAAAAAGTATGTTGCAGAATGAAATGCAGAAAGACGCTGCTATGAAACTGAAGTTTAAAATCCAGCCCTACCAGACCAACGCTGTTGAGGCGGTGGTGGACTGTTTTGCCGGGCAGGTGAACACCTCGGGATCAAATATCGCATCGATCCCGGTCAGGAGACAGATAAAGCAGGACAAGTTCAAATTGGTCTGCTGGAGACTGCGGGGTTTAAAAATCCCGACATCCAACTGACTGGTCTGCAATTGCTCGATAACATTCGTGCCGTACAGCGGCGGCAGAACCTGCCTATTTCTGAAAGTCTGGTAAAAAGTGCCGGGTGTGACATCAACCTGGATGTAGAGATGGAGACCGGCACCGGCAAGACCTATTGCTATATCAAGACCATCTTCGAGATGAACAAGCTCTATGGTTGGTCCAAATTCATCATCGTGGTGCCCAGTATCGCCATCCGTGAGGGAGTTTTTAAATCCCTGAAAATCACCACCGACCATTTCACTGAAAGCTACCCTGAATTCAAAAAGGAAAGACGATGACAAGTAAAGGTCTGAACAATAAGTTGACAGGACAAGTAGGAGAATATCTTGTCTGTGCGGAATTAGGCTTAAGGGGCTTTTTATCTACCCCCTTCGCAGGAAATGTTCCAGAGTTCGATCTGGTAATTGCTGACAGAAATCTCAACACTCTTCCGATACAAGTCAAAACTGTCACATTTGGAGGGGCCTTAAGATCGAAAGCTACAGATTGGCTGAATATAGAAATAGATCATATCAATAAATGCCAAATCGATCATGGTGACGCTGAAGTCTCAAATCCTGGTCTAATATATGTTCTTGTAATGCTGAGAAAAGAGGAAAATGATAACCACCGCTTTTTCATCTTCACCAAAAAAAATCTAAAGCAGGTTTGTGCTGAGGGCTATCGTAGATATATGGAACGCCACAACTGGAAACGACCTAGAAATTATGAATCACTTGACTGTTCCCCCACTGCCATGGAGTTTCAGCAATTTGAGAACAACTGGGATCTGATAGAACAACAGATCAGATGCAAAGCACTCTAGTGGGCAGTGACTGACAGCGCTAATTCCAAAACCACCAAAGAACCAACCCCCAGTCAACTCCAAAAGAAAACGCCCCCTCCGATGACTCGAAAGAGGCGCTTCAATGTGGCGTCCCCAGGGGGATTCGCCCACTACGTCACCCGCATCACGCGGGTTCCTGCGTCGGCTCCCCGGCGCTCGCTGACGCGGCCGTCCATGGCCGCTTTTCTGACATTCAGTCAGCGCTCGCTACG
>NZ_JACWUN010000026.1 GCF_014773365.1 Pelovirga terrestris | reverse complement strand
CCTTGCCGTTCGGCTAGCGGTTCCCGTCATCAGGGTCCGCAGAGGACTTTCACCTCCAAGTCACCATTTGGTCACCACAGCCAAATGGATGGTGCTTGAGCACCACGCGCCCTGCCGGGCGCACATAGTAATAAGGGCTATGCCGACCCCGGTCGCATAGCCCTTTTCGCGTTTAAAGCAGCTCCATACCGCGTCAGGTTGGCCGCGCAATGGATATATATTCACACAAGGATGTTTATTTGTTTGATCTATCTGCAACAATGTATTAGATTCTACAAATTCGCATCAAGAGCACGCCGCCATTTTGCCTTGGCTGTTTGCTGTTAATAACTTCATAATCATCGGACCTAGATGGAGGATTGGACATGGCAAAGATACTATTCGCCGAAGACAGTGATACAGATTACGCCTACCTGGCAGACATATTAAAGAATGCTGCTCACCAGTATGTCGGTGTGCGTAATGGTGAGGACGCTGAAGCTCATGCGCAGCGCGAAAAGTTTGATCTGTTTATTCTTGATGTCATCATGCCGGGAAAAAATGGCTTTCAAATCTGCCGCTCCCTGAAACGCAATCCACAGACGGCAGGGACACCGGTCATCATCACAACATCAAAAGATTCAGACAGCGACAAGTTCTGGGGCGAAAAACAAGGGGCTGATGTCTATATCACAAAACCCTTCACGCCAAACCAGCTGCTGGCAGAAATTAACAAGGTTCTCAACTAGCTTTACTTCCATCGGAGTTTCTTATCATGGGCAATGACGCAGTAAACGTATTGTTGATCGACGACTCACCCACCGTGCGCAGGCTGGGCGAGCTGATTCTTTCCCAGAACGGCTACCAAGTTTATACTGCGGAAGACGGTGAGGCCGGCCTCGAACTGGCGCGCCAGGTTAGTCCGGCGGTCATCCTCGTTGACTACATCATGCCCAAGATGGATGGCCACGTTTTTTGTCAGAAAGTTCAAGAAGACGACAAGCTACGGGACATTCCGATCATTCTCATTTCTTCCAAGGGGGAATCTGTCGGCAAAACCTTTGAGCAGAAATATGGTGTTCTGCACTATTTCTCCAAGCCCTTTGAACCGGAGGAATTGATTGATAAATTGAACGAGGTATTGGGTAGCGACACGACAGACGACCCGGCTGAGGAACCGTTGCAACCTCCTGGTCCGGATAGCACAATGGACTCCGCACCCCTGATTGAAATGGTGGACCGACTGTTTCAGCAGTATCTCAAAAAAGATATTCCGCTGCTGATTCGCGGCACAATGAACGATATCCTCTGTGAGTCGGGACTGGTCAAGACGGGAAGCCTGGTTTTTTCCGGTAATCTAACCGAGGTTCCTTTGGCCGATGTCGTCAATTTCATCTACAATTCACGGCTTTCCGGACGCCTGACGGTTTTTTACCCGGGAATGTTCGGCGAAGTGTACATTGAAAACGGTCAGCTGGTTTTTGCCATCTGTAACAACAAATGGAGCAAGCAACCCTTTTTGACTGACATTTTGCGAAAACAAAAGGTCTTGGAAATTGAAGGCAGTGCCATTAGTGAGACCATCGTTGAGGCCCGCGAGCGACACATACCAATTGGTCGCATACTGGTTGAAAAGAAATTGATCACCGAGACTCAGTTGATGGAAGCCTTGCAGATCCACGCCCAGGAGGCCTTCAGCACGATACTGGAAGCCAAGGAAGGTAATTTTTATCTTGAACGCGATCCCCTGCCCTTCCACCTGCGTGACATAACAACCCGTGTCCCTCTTATCAATGTTCTCATGGAGGGGCTCAGACACATGGACGAGCGCCGCTTAGCCGCAACAGAGTTCCAGGATGAGTCCATGGTTCTGGTGCGCCTGATCAGCAATGAAGATGCCTTTGACACAATCAACCTGAAACGGCAGGAACTGGAAATTTTTGCATTGATCGACGGCAAAAAATCCCTCGCAGAAATCGTCGCCGAAAGTCACCTCGATCGGCTTGAAACCAAAAGGATCTGCTACGCGTTACGCAGGGTTGGGCTACTCAGGATCAAGGGCGGTTGAAAGGCGGACAAATGGAAGTGAACCCACGATTAATTCCCATATTTTTACAAGAGGCCGAGGTCAACCTGGGCATTCTGAGCGATTATTTCTTCCGTTGTGCGCAGTCGTTGCAGACCAGAGAAGAATTAAAAACTGCGTACCGAGCTGCTCATACCATCAAGGGAACGTCACAACTTGTTAATTTTAAAGGAATTAACAAGATCACTCGGCATATTGAAAAAATACTGGAACAGCATGACCTGCTGAGTTCAGAAATTACTCACTCCGAACATGAGATTCTGCAGCAAGTCATAAAGCTGCTTGCCGATATTGTCGCTGCGGCAAAAAAGGCGCAACCGGAACCGCAACATCTTGTCGATAAAGCCCTGACTCTGCTGGAGCAGGTGGTGCCGGTTTCTCCGGTCGCTCCCCAGGAAATATCGCTGCATAAATATTCAGCAAGGTATCTTGATCTTGCTGCATTGCAGGCACGGGCAGCGGCACTGGATCCGGTCGATGATCCTTTTGCTGACGACGGAGTTTTCGCACTTGGCGTTGCCTCCCAATCAGGGCTGGATATTGGTACCGCCACCCTGGTTTGCGGAGATTCAAACGCTATTGTCACCACAGATCCCTTTGCCGAAGATCCTGATCTCCTGGTTTTAAGCAACCATTTTCCGGATCATCAGCCTTTCCTCGAAGCTGAAATGACCGGGACGCTCAAGGATCCAGCGCCCCCTGCTAAACAGATGCACCAGAATCTGTCGCCACCGCCCAAAGACACCAACCCGGTCGCTCTTGACCGCGGTGATGATGTCAGCCCACAAGCGCCGGCGGCACCAGCGGCACCAGGATTGCCGACAGCAGAGAAAGTACCTGAGCGGAATTTCGATCTGCGGCGGAATTATATCTGCGCGGTGTTTGAACTGTGCGGACGAATATATCACTTGCCTATCCGCTATATGGTTGAAATTTCCAACATCGGCCCGTTACTTCCCCTGCCCCTGGCCCCCACTCACGTCAAGGGGTTGGTCAACCTGCGCGGTCAGGTCATGCCGGTCATCGACATGTCCGCCTTTCATCCTGCCGGCGCAGAAACGATTGGCAAAACCTGGCGACTGGTTGTGGCGCAGAAGGGTGATGAAAAAGTCGCTTTTCTTGCGGAAGGGGTGCCCTATCTATCGGAAAAAAGCGTCGGCGAAGAAATTGATCTATCGACATTTATTGATCAACATCGGCTAAAAAGGCTAAGCGCATGAATGTGATTGATCAGGTCTTTGGTTTCTTTCTTGAAGAAGCACAAGAACACCTCGGCATCCTGGAATCCGGATTACTTGCCCTGGAAAATGATCCGGCAGCCGTTTCAACCTGGATTGACCAGATGTTCCGAGCGGTTCACAGCCTCAAAGGATCTGCCAATCTGGTCAAGGTCACGGAAGTCGGCAGCATTGCCCACACCATGGAAGATCTGCTGGAAAAAGTGCGGGACGGCAACCTCGCACTCGGCCGCCCTCACATAGACGCCATGCTGTTCGCCCTGGATAACATGCAAGAGATCATCGATCGCTACAAAAACAAGCTGGATCTCCCCGCCGATATAGTTTCAACGACTCTGTCACGGCTGGCAGCGGCTGACCTTGCCCAACAACCACCATCTAGCCCCGCGCCTGGCGTCCGCAACCAGCCAAAAGCGCAGGTCCCTGCGCCTGATACAACTTCGGACGATGAAAACTATTGGGGCCCTGAACGCCGTGAGTGGCCACGACGTGGAGAAAAAGACGGTGTGGTTCGCGTCAGTATGGATAAAATTGATGCCCTGGTTAACCTGGTCGGTGAGTTTACCGTCACCAAGAATCACCTGATGAACCGTGTTCCGGTTCTGGAGGGTATGCGCGATGAAGTCAGTCTCGCCGGACGGCGCCTGATCAAGGAGGTCACCGAATTTTCCGAGCGCTACGATTATACTATGCCAACCTCCGGTCACACCGGTGTCGACGCCAGTTTCAACGAACTTGAATTTGACCGCTACGATGAACTAAACCTCTTTTCGCGAAAGATGCGTGAAATCACCAATGATATAGAAGAAGCATTGCGTGAAATGACAGAATTCTTTGCCGTTTTTTCCCGTGATGTGGGTACCCTTCACCGCAACAACGAAGAGATGAAGGAAAGAATCTCCGCCGCCCGTACCATCGCTGTAAGCGAGCTGTTTCAGCGCTTCAATCGTACGATCCGCGATCTCGCTGAAGACGTCGGAAAACCTGTCGATCTATTCATCTCCGGTGGCGAGACGCCAATTGACCGGGTTATTTATGATCGCCTGTTCGAACCGCTTCTACATATCATTAGAAATGCCTTTGCTCACGGAATTGAGTCCATCGCGGACCGCCTGGCACAGGGAAAACCGGAACGGGCAAGAATCTGGATGAAAGCTGAACGCCGCGGCAACACGGTTGAAATTTCTATTGAGGATGATGGCCGCGGCATCAACATTGCGGGAATTCGCGCCCGAGCCATTGAAAAAGGCTTCATTTCGGCAGGCGACAAACTCTCGGATCAACAACTGATTCAGCTTATTTTCCGCCCCGGATTCAGCACTGCGGCGGTGACTGACAAGGTGTCGGGACGCGGCGTCGGCATGAACGTCGTCATGGATCGACTGGCAGGGCTCAATGGCACGATTGATGTCTGGACCAAGCCCGGCAAAGGGACACGTTTTCAGATGCGTCTGCCGCTGTCGCTGGTTATCGTCAATGTCGTTCGCTTTGACTGTGGTCAGCAGACCATGGTGATACCAACTGCGCTGGTTGGTGAAATTGTCAATCTAGCCGAACAGGCCAAGAAGGATGATGCACTTGAGCGTTACCAGCGAATCGACCTGGCCAAACTGTTGCAGTTGCAGCACGATCCAGCAGCGCCCCCCGGCTTAGGCATCGTGACACAATCCGAAGGGGCGCCGATCATGCTTCTGGTCGATGCTATTTATGGTCAGGAAGATACTGTTATCAAGCCCTTTGGGCCCTTTCTCGAAGAACTTGTCTATTTCTCGGGAACCAGCCTGGCCGGGGACGGAAGCATGCGCCTGGTTGTCAACCCGGCACGGATGAGACATACGAATCTGCAAATCGCCGGCAATTCCTTCACCTCCTCAAACCAGACCCCGGTGGTACCGCACGTTTTGATTGTTGATGATTCCCTGAGTGTGCGCAAATATGCAGCGATGATCCTGACCAAGCGTGGGTATAAGGTGTTGACCGCCGTCAACGGTGAAGACGCCCTCGACAAGCTGGACAATGAAGATGTTTTCTCCATCATCACCGACCTGGAAATGCCGATATTGCATGGCTATGATCTCTTACGGGAAATTCGCCGCCGGGGGCTGAACATACCCGTTGCAGTTCTCACCTCCAGAGCCGGCGAGCATCATCGCAAAGAAGCCTTCGAACTGGGGGCGACAGACTACCTGGTAAAACCCTTTGACGAGGAAGATCTGCTTGATGTTATCAGGAAACACAAAAAGCTTTAGGTTCCGGCACTACTGTTGTCCCAATCGCATAAACGAGTCTATTTAAGCGCTACAAACACAAAGGCCGCGCTACCCTGAGCTGGGTAGTGCGGCCTTTGTATCTAATATTCAACCGAATCCCGATAAACCGCGGGTCAGTCGTTCGATGCCTTAAGATGCAGCACTGGCGTGTCAGCTTCGACATCTGTCCCCAGACGGAATCGGGTTAAGGATGTCAGCAATCCTTTCGATACGCCACTGAGTCCTTCAGTGATCAGAGCAGATTCATTGATCAGACCCGTATTGCTGTCGGTGATATCTGCCATCTTGCGAATGGAATTCACCATCTTCTCGGAAACACTCAACTGCTCCTGAGAAAGGCTGGTTATCTGGGTAACGATATGCTTTGATTGGTCGGTTGCGTCCTTAATAGCAGCCAGAGCTTCACCCGTTTCCATAACCAGACGAGCCTGATCCTCAACGGTGCTGGTTTCTTCTTCCAGCGCTGTCGTTACATCGTTGGCCTCAGACTGGATGGCCTTGATGATACCACCAATCTGTCGGGTCGCACCTGATGCTTCATCGGCAAGGCGCTTGATTTCGTCGGAAATAACCAGAAATCCCCGTCCCTGCTCACCGGCGCGTGAAGCTTCGATAGAAGCATTCATAGCAAGAATGGTGGTACGGGTCGCGACATCAGAGATCAACTGCGAAATCGTACCGATTTCCTGCAGGCGCTCGGCCAGAGATTTCATCTTTTTATTGATGACCTGTACCGTCACCCGAATCAGCTGCATCCCTTCGATATTCAGATTAACCCGCTCGTTACCGAGGCTGGTCGCCGACTCGACCTGGTTCGCTGATTGCCGGGCCAGATCTGTTTTTTCTGCAATCTGGGTTGCCGAGCTGATTGTTTCGTCGGCAGACTCGATAGCTTCCGACACATAATGCAGCTGATTGTTACTCCCCTCTTTCATCTTGTTGAAAATTTCCAGCAGATGGCGAGATTCATCACCAACCTCAGAAGCCTTGCTGGTGGTGTCCGTCAATAATTCCGCCAGACTCTCAACCATCAGATTATAAGCATCGGCAATCGAACCAAAGGCGTCTTCAGTAACCGGCGCGCGCAGGGTAAAATCGCCATCGGCCGCTTCACTGACGACTTCGAGAAAGTTGATGACGTTGGCTTCGGTAGCCAGTCGCTGCTCATCTGTTTTGATATACCCTCTGATCCGATTCATCGTTTCATTGAAGACCTGAGCAATCTCAGCCAGTTCATCACTAGTGGTAATCTCAACTTCAACAATCTCGCCCCTGCTGATAGCCGTAATCCCCTGCATCAGATTCCGTAGTGGCGTGGTAATACGATTGGAGACGAATAAGCCGACGAAAATACCAACCAAAATCATACCGCCGCCAAGTAATATCAGGGTATTGAACAAGTTGCTCTGATAAGCAGCAGAAGCAACCTTCTGCCGGGCAAGCATTCCTTCCAAATGGTTGATCGCATCCTTGATTCTGTTTTCCAGATTGCGGATGGCATCACGATAAACGGCGTATTCCGCCTCAGCCTGGTGAAATGTTTTACCTGCCATCAGCGCCGTACCCAGCGGTTCGGCCGCTTCTCGCACAATGATGAGATCCTGCTTTAGTGCCTCGATAAGGTCGTACGCAACCGCCCGGCTAGCAAGGCTCTGTTCATCAATGACCTGGTCCAGGCCACTATTGCCCAAACGGCCCAGGATCGGCAACAGTTCATCAAAAGTGGCGTTCATCTGGCTGAGATAATTGGCCTGTCTTCTTTCCACATCTGCGTTCTTGGGGATACTGGAAAACAGAAAAAATTCCTTTTCATACCGTCTGGCTTTGGCAGTCGTGGTATCAGCAGAATGGATCAAGGAGATTTCATCCGTGATCTGGTTGCTGAACTGCACGAGGGTCTGCTGAACACCGTAAAAGGCAACACCTCCGATAAAGATAGAGATAAATACCAGCAGCAGAACCATCATCATCAGCTTGGTACGAATCCTCAAGCCTTGCTTCATTGTCGCCATGTCTTGACTCCTGAGATAAGCTGTTTTTGCGCAGGACAAACACCTTCACGATAAAGAAGGTATCCAGGTAACCCTTTGAGGGCATCCGCAACAAAGAGTTTTTTTTAATTAGCATAGAGAAATAAGAATCTGCTACTCTTTATACTGGATAATAAAAATTTAATAAACCAAAAAATGACATCTGAGAAGAAAAAATTTATCTACCCACCTACGACCATCCCGCAAACACGACCGCGACCACCCTGAAAAACTTGCAATGGGTGACCATTTTGGGTAAATATAAACCTGTCTGTTAAGCAGCGAGCCGGAGAACCTGTGGCAATAACAGGGCAAAAATTGCTACAGATAAACAAACAATTCTTGATATTCACTTCATCCAAGCTATTTATTGAGCCCACAAAACATTCAACCCTGAGGACACTGAATAATTCATAAAGAAACAGGCGTCTTCCGTATCTGGTGAGCGAGGCGTACGGGTGGAGAAAAGAATTCATCCTCCAGACTAATCCATAGCCAAGAAGGTGAGAAATGAAAGCTGTCAAAATTACCGAAGGAATTTACTGCTTACCGGTCAACCTTGAAAGCTACAAGCTTTTTGAGGGGATGTGGCCGATGCCCAACGGCATTTCCATCAATTCCTATATTGTCCAGGGTGAACAAACCGCCCTGATCGATCTGCTTGAAGATGTCGGTGATAAACCGGCAGATTTTGATGCCGAAATGGCATCTATCGGTATCAACGCCGCGGGTATCGACTATCTGATCCTCAACCACATGGAGCCTGACCACACCAGCTGGTTGCCGGTTTTCCACGCCCGCAACCCCGCCATGAAAATCTTTTTGACCGGCAAGGCCAAACAATTGCTCAAGGATTTTTGTGGTATTGACAACAACGTCGAGGTCATCAAGGATGGCGACACCCTTGATCTCGGCAAGGGGAAGGTGCTGACCTTCTACGAAACCCCCAATATTCACTGGCCGGAAACCATGATGACCTATGAAAGCAGCAGCGGCACGCTCTTTGCGTGCGATGCTTTCGGCTCTTACGGCACCCTGAATAACGTCTATTTTGACGACCAGTTGTCTACCTCACAGCACGATTTCTTCATCAACGAAGCGTTGCGCTACTACGCCAATATTGTTTCAAGCTTTTCGACCTTTGTCAGCAAAGGAATCCAGCGCTTGAGCGCCCTTGACATCAAGGTGATTGCCCCGTCCCACGGCATTATCTGGCGCGAAAACCCGCAAGCGATTATCGATTCCTATACCCGCTTTGCCGGCTACCTGAACGGGCCGGCTGAAGCCGAAGTGACGGTGATCTGGTCGAGCATGTACGGCAACACCGAAAAACTGGTCAACAACATCGTTCAGGGCGTACGCAGTGCCGGATTGCCGGTCCATGTTCACCGGGTACCGGACGATCATGTCGGCTTGATCCTGGCGTCGGCCTGGAAATCAAGCGGCATCATCCTCGGCATGCCGACTTATGAATATGAGATGTTCCCGCCCATGGCCTGGGTGCTGGATATGTTCCGGCGCAAAAAAATCTGGAACAAAAAGGTGTTGCGTTTCGGTTCAGCCGGTTGGTCCGGCGGCGCTCAGCGCGAACTGGATCAGCTGACCGAAAAACTCAAATGGGAATTCATCGAGCCGATTGAATGGAAAGGCGCCCCGACCGACATCGAGCTGGATCTGGCCCTGAAACAAGGGCGCCTGCTCGCCGACAAGGTCAAAGAGTTCTGCGCCACATGACCATTCGACAACCGCTCCCTGGCGCCGTGATGATTCCCTGATGTCCAATCAATCACAGCGCGAGGAAATCTTCAACAGCACGCTGCACGCCGTTGCGGCACTGGTGTCTGTTTACGGCCTGGTACTGCTGCTGGATGGCGAGACCCGTTTCTGGCACCAGGTCAGTTTCATGCTGTTCGCCGGCAGCATGATGATACTTTATACCAGTTCGGCGCTGTACCATGCTGTTAATGGGCGGCTCAAACGCACCATCAAAAAAATTGATTGTCTGGCCATTTATCTGCTGATCGCCGGAACCTATTCCCCCTTTGCCCTGGTGTTGTTGAACAACGTACGCGGCTGGGTGGTCTTTGGCATTGTCTGGTTATTGGCCCTGATCGGCATCATCTATGAGCTGATTCCCCGTACGGACGAGCGGCGGAACATTCCTGTTACCATCTACTTGCTTATGGGCTGGCTGGCTTTGGTCCTGGCTGCCCCGTTGCTGGATAAAATCTCCATCAGCGGTTTTCTGCAGCTACTGACAGGCGGCTTGTTTTATACTTTTGGGCTGATTTTCTACGCGTTGGAAGATCGGGTTCGCTATTTTCATGCTGTCTGGCATGTGTTTGTCATGGCGGGCAGCCTGTTTCACTTTCTGGTGGTGTACCGTTATATCGCCGGAGCTTAAGCCGAAACGATCATGACTGAAGACCCCTCAGCCTGGATGTGTCATATCTGCAACTACCGATCGACTTCGGAAGAAGGGATTGCCTGCAGCCGCTGCTACAAGATCTCCTGCCGGCAGCATTTTCGCACCGTTCCCCTCTTAAATCCCGAATCCGGCCTGTATGAATTTGTCCGTATCTGTGCCCTCTGTGAGTTGAAGGACATTTCATGAGCAATAGCAGACCTGTCTACTCCGACCAACTTGGACGACTCTGTCCGCAATGTGCTCAGCCACAAAAAAAGTGCCGCTGCACCAAAAAACCGGCAGCGCCCAAAGGCGATGGCAGCGTCCGCATCCAGCGCGAAACCAAAGGGCGCAAAGGCAAGGGGGTCACCCTGATCACCGGCCTGGACTTGGAACCGCAACAGCTTAAAGACCTGGCCAAAGAACTGAAGCAACGCTGCGGTACCGGCGGCACGGTTAAAGAGGGAATCGTTGAAATTCAAGGGGATCAGCGCGATCTGCTGTTAGAGCTACTACAGCAACGCGGCTTCAAGGTGAAAAAAGCGGGAGGATAATCACCCTGTGTTCACCCTTGGCAGGCAGGGTTTCGAGTAGCTGCCTGTCTCAGACCAAAATCACCTGACCAAACAAGTCAGGATAATTTGTCATTATGCAGCTGCGGTCCTTCGCGCAGGGCCCTGCTTGAAGATGAAAAACTCGAAGAAATCAAAACGGTTTAACCGCAAGCTTGCCCCTTAAAAAAGGGCAATGGAGGATCCACATGAACAATTTGAAACTGGGGGTAAAAATCGGTTTAGGCTTTGCGTTGATCTTTGTCGCAATTGTGGCCTTCGGAGCCTGGACCTTTAGCTTCAGTGTCGCCGTCGAAAACAAAAGCAACCATATCCTGACAGACACTCAGCCTTTCGTCCTCTTGGCCCAACAGATGAGTTACGACACCTTACAGGTTCAGCAATGGCTTACAGATATATCAGCAACACGCGCACTGGATGGGCTCAATGATGGCTTTGACGAAGCCGAGATAAGCTACCTGTCATTCATGGCTGGGCTCGACAAATTTGAGCAGATGTTCCGTTCAGAAAATGACACTGCCATGCTGAATGCCGTAAAGCAGATCCGTAGTGAGTTTGACGCCTATTACCGTATTGGTAAAAAAATGGCACAGTCTTATATCGATGAAGGTCCGGCGGGTGGCAACTTGATGATGAGCGAATTTGACGGTGCCGTGGAAACTCTGCAAGAGAACCTGGAACCTTTTTTAGCCTCTCAAATCGACGAACTCACGGTCGCCCTGAACGACCTTAATCGGGTAGGAGGCAGGGTCGCCCCTGCCGTCCTCCCACACCACCGTACGTACGGTTCCGTATACGGCGGTTCACGAAGTGTGTTGAAAACGATGGAACTGCTCTATGTAACTGAACAGTCCCGCT
>NZ_JACWUN010000025.1 GCF_014773365.1 Pelovirga terrestris | reverse complement strand
CACCAAAGCTGATTTTGATCACCGGGTAAGTCGTCTCCCAGTCCCACTTATCTTCAATGTCGAGTCCTTTGAAAAGCTCCCTGCGCCCTTCAAATAAATCCTGCAGGGTTGAGACCAATAGGCTCTTACCGAAGCGCCGGGGACGGGAGAGGAAGTAATAGCTCCCCTCTGTGACCAACCGATGGATCAGGGGAGTTTTGTCAACGTAGGTATAGTCACCTTCCCGGATTTTGGAGAAGGTTTGGATCCCTATCGGGAGCTTGGCGAGTTGTGTCATGGATTGCCTCCTGATAATTGCCATAGGTAGAACAGCACGGTTCTGCGTATGGCACTGCTGTGAGTATCATACCTGTTTGTTCAGCCAGGTCAAACGACTATTGTTATGAACCCTGACCCCGCACCGCGCTCACAAGCCATCCAAAAACCAGCCCCTGTCTTGTTAAAAGAAAGTGACGGGAACCCTTACATCAAAGGGTCTGTCACCCACGCATCGCCGGTCCTCCCCCTTTTCGGGAGTGACCGGCTTTTTTGTGTTTAACAACACCACCACCAAGACAGGAGGTAAAACCATGGATGAAAACACCAGAACCATTCTCACCGCCCCTTTCCGAACAAACCAGATCAAACAGCGCCCTGGCAGCTTTGGCGCAACCTTGAGTTACGTCGAAGGAAGTGCTGTGGTTGAGCGTCTGAACCAGGCCTTTGATCACAGCTGGAACTTTGAGGTCATCACCGTCGACATCAACGTCGATGCCGGGGAAGTGATTGCCCATGTGCGTATTGCTGCTGACGGGATTATCAAGGAAGGCTATGGCTCCAGTCAGATTACCCGCCACAGAGACAGTGGTGAGATTGTTGATCTGGGCAGCAATATCAAGGCTGCCTGTACTGATGGGCTGAAGAAGGCAGCGACCTTGTTGGGGGTCGGTTTGAACCTCTACCAGACGGAGGCCGCCGAGGAGCCCTTGCCACAGTCCCGAGCCCAGCATTCAGAACCGCCGCCAGCACGTCAATCAACAACTCCGCGCCAACCCTCAGCCCCGCATCCTTCTCAGCAGCCAGCGGCCCCTTCCGGTAACCGCCTCACAGCCAAGCAAAAATCCCTGATTCTCAAGCTGGCCGTCGAAGCCGGAATAAGCCATACCCAAATCTCCCAATACTGTCAGGAGGTATACGGCAGAACTGTTGATTTTTTGAGTAAAGCCGACGCCTCCAAGCTGATCGAAAACCTCTTTTCCGGCCAGGTTAAGGCCGCCTAAAGAACAGGAGAGTAAACCATGACACAGTCACTGCGCGCCCTGCGCCATCAACTGCATCTCAGTTATAGCCAGATCAATACTTATCTGACCTGCTCCCTGCGCTACTTTTTCCAGTACGTCAAGGGATTTGCACCGGAACATACATCGAGCGCACTCATTCTGGGCAGCACTATCCACGCCAGTCTGGCGCGTTACTATGACGGCATCAAGGAGAAAGGCGAAGCAGAAAGCCCGGACTCGCTCCTGGAATTTTACCGCGATTCCATGGCCATCGAGCTGGCAACCCCGCGTGCACCGGTTATGTTCGGCAACGATGCCGGTAACGCCGATGAGCTGCTGGCTCTGGGTGAGAGGCTGCTGCGAGCCTACCTGGACAATCCTGGCTTTAATGGCATGGAAGTGGTGGCAACGGAGCTGCCGTTAAGTATGCCACTGGTGACACCGGATGGAAGGGTTACGGATTTTCATCTCATCGGCGCGGTGGATTTGCTGCTGAGGGATCAGCTTGGTCGCTTGCTGGCGGTCGACCATAAGACAGCGCGCAATGCGCTGACGCAAGAGGCCATCGACCAGGATCTGCAACTCAGTGCCTACACGCTGCTATTGCAGCACAATGGCTATGTGGAGCCGGAGCAGGCACTGCATTGCTGCTATAACGTCATCCGCAAGCTGAAGACGCCTAAGGTGGAAAAACATCTGACCACGCGGACGGCAGCCGACACCGAGCGCTTCAACCGTATCGCCAACGCCGTACTGTCAGGGATTGAGGCGGAGGTTTTTCTGCCCTGCACTGGCTGGCAATGTAGTGGGTGCCCCTATCAGGAGCAATGCAATAGCTGGTGAGCCCTTGTGGGCACTAGCTGGCCTGTCTCTCCAGCCGTTCCGCCAGCCAAAGTTTGATGATCGATTGACGGGGAACTCCTAGCCTGCGGGCTTCCCGATCCAGGGACTCAACCATCCACGCCGGAAAATCCACATTGACCCGTCGTTGCTCCTGATTGGGGCGTCGAGCCTTGGTCAGGTCGAGATGCTCTACAACGCTTTGTCCATCATCGAAAGCCTTGTCGAAATCTTCAGTTTTCATACAGCGTAATCTCCTCCGGTCGCGACCGCCTGGCGGAGATCAGACGAATCGCCTCCTGGCGGTAAGTGATAATGACAGACCAGTGCTTCCCCCGGATCTGCCCGACAACTAAAAAGCGTGGCTAGCCTTGCGTTCGTGCAGGAATCTCAAGACGGTCAGGGTCATGCCACAGTTGCTGCGCCTGATCGAAATCAATGCCGTGCTTTTCGGCGTTAGCGGCACTTTTGGTCGGGTCATATTCAAAGTTCATGACTTAATAGTTATACCAAAAAGAAACAAAGTCAACCCACTAATCATACCTTTATTCCCCGCATCTTGCTTGGCAGATGACGGGGCTTCTTATGTCCACCACCCTACAACGATGAAAGGAACTATCCCATGTCCACTGAAAAAGATGTGATCCAGGTCGCTCTGGAAGTTGGCCAGCGCGTCATGATGAATGCCCAGGGCGACCCCGCCCGTACCCTGGCCTACGGAGTTGCAGCTGCTGTCGCCGCTGTTGGCGCCGGTATCGGCTATGGCAGTTACAAATATGGCCGAAAAGCTCTGGATTGGCTGAGCGATTAAGGATGATCTACACCAACCCATCAATTTGACATACAAAAAACCCATGCCGGTCGATAACCATCTGTGTTGCCACCGGCATTCGTGTTTTTCAAGGAGAACAGATGATGATTATTCCCATTACTGAAGGTAAACGCCGTAGCGGTTACACACCAACCTCTGAAAGACCATCAACTACCACAACCCCCAGGCTCATCAATTACCGAATCCGCGAGATCGTGCCTCGATATCGTGATGTTGATATCAAGTGTGCTATCTCCGAGATGCTGCAACGCACCGGCAGAATTCATTGCGGTGAGGATGTGGTGGCTCTATTTGGTTTTCTGGCGTGGGAGACCCGTGAGAATTTGTATGCCCTGCATTTGGATACGAAGCACCGCATCCTTTGCCTTGATCAGGTTAGCCTGGGGAGCCTGAGCAGCAGCATCGTCCATCCTCGTGAGGTCTTCAAATCGATATTGGTCTCAAGTGCTGCAGCCGCCATTTTTGTCCATAACCACCCGTCCGGTGATCCCGCTCCCAGCCATGAAGACAAGAAAATTCATCAGCGCTTGACGGAGGCCGGAGAACTCCTCGGCATCCGGGTTCTTGACCATCTGATCATCGGTCGCAACGGCGCATTTGAGTCACTGGTGTCGCCGGGATTCGGTGCACAAAACGAAAACTTCAGCAGACCGTGAAACATCATCTGATCACAGACAAGGAGAATCATCCTATGAGCAACGCTGATTCCAAAAATCAAACTGCAACTCCAGCATCAACGACAAACCTCACCAACCTTCTGAGCGCCCCTGAACCCGTACCAGCCCAGTACACAGTGAACGAAATCTTCGGTTTCCCGAGCCAGATGCCATTACCCGGCTATCAGCCTGGCCATCCTCTGGTGCCCCAGTCGCTGGTCAGTTACGTCTGGAGTCCAGGGCTGGCGAAAGATTGCATTGAATGGTTGTGTGACCCTGAGCCGGAACCGCTTTGGGTCAGTGGACCAACCGGCTGCGGGAAAACGGAAGCGTTGAAGCAACTGTTTGCCAGGCTGCATATCCCGACAGTCATCGTCAGTGCCAAGAAGAGCACGGAACCTGACGACATCCTGGGAAGAGTCCAGCTGGTGAATGGCAATACCGTCTTTACTCCTGGGCCGCTACTTGAAGCCTACGCTCGCGGTTATGCCATCGTCTTTGATGAGATCGATGGATACAACCCGGAGGTGATGATGGCGTGCCATCGTCTGCTCGAAAAAGCGCCAGTGACCTTGGATGACGGGACAATCATTACGCCAGCGTCTCGGATCCTTATGGCCGCAACCGCCAACACCAGGGGCGACGGCCAGGGCGGTGATGTCTATGCCGCCACCAGCGTCTTTAACCTGGCCACCCTCAATCGCTTTGAGAAATGGAGCATGGATTACCCCTCTGCTGAGGTCGAAGAGCAGATCCTGGCTGGTGCCCTGCCCAGCCTGGACGACAAAGCAATAACTGCGATGGTCAGAGTTGCAACAGATATCCGTGTCAGCTGGAGTCAAGGCAGCTGCCCTGGCCCGATCTCGATCCGGGATCTGAAGCGCTGGGGACGCAAGTTGTTGCTTGGTGCCAACCGGACCGATGTCCCTGTCGTCTTTCACGCCTTCGATAAAGCCTTCGGACATGGTGTCGACGAGCACGTCCGGGCGATGCTGCACAAGCTCATCCAGACCCACTTCAACATCCCGACACCGCAGATACTGGAGACGAAAGGAGGCACATCATGAGCTACCCTCTCCCCAAAGACACCCTCATTGGCTTCCATTTGCGCTCACCCTCTTCGTCCGGCGGCAAGGATTGGATCGGCTGCCTGACCAACTGCGGCATATTCCACCGCTATTGGGGTAAGATTGGTCAGATCAACCAGCATCAGCAGACAAAAGGCAACCACCACGAGCTGCAGAAGCTGGTCAAGCAGAAGCAGGCGAAGGGTTATCAGATTATTGATACCTATCACGCGCCTGCCGGTTGGCAATCACAGCAGTCGCTTCGGTCTTCTTCAGCAGGATCAAAGACGAAATCTAAGCCGGAATCCATGCCTTTGCCAACGACCATCGTGGCGGATCCGATTCAGATTAAAGCTTCATCTCGGCACACTCTGGCATGGGATTTTTAAGCAGCCACCTGTCATATCCCAGTATCAACCCAATACAACCAACGACTCTATTTATATAAGGAGACCAACCATGCACCTCACCGTACTGGAAGAGATTGTCCTGTTCATCCTGGATATCCGGTTGTGGACCGGACGTAAGAAGCTCAAAGAAGAGGATTTAGCCGTTAACGGCATAAATACCAGTCAGCTCCCACCCGGCACATTGGCATCCCTTGGGAGCAAGAAAACCATCAGCACTGAGGCTCTATCACCATTTCAATCGATGAAACGCGAAGCCGAGAAGCTGCTGCTCGCAACGGGCGTGAGATTTCTTGGTGGCTACGCCGTCCCTGCCGGAAAAGCACCGGAAATCAGTAGCCGCTTAATGGATTTACAAACCAACTTCCAGGCAGCCAAAGCGACTCTGCTCCTTGAGTACGATCAAAAAGTCCGGGAGTGGATTACCGCCAACCCGCCCGAGTGGGCATCGGTCATTCAGGCCTCTGTTGACTCGGTGACCACCGTCGATAAGGCTCTGCATTTTGGGTTCACACCGGTCACCATCCAGCCACCCAAAACCATGCCGGATAGTGAGCCACTGGAGGAGCAAGCAGAAGGTCTCTACGGTCAGCTCTGCAACGAAATCCGCACCACGGCCAAAACCACCTTTGATGCATCCTACGTTGGTAAGCAGAGTGTCACCCGCAAGGCTCTGCGACCAATCAATGCTATCAGGGAGAAGCTGGTGGCCTTGGCCTTTCTTGATTCTGAGATTCCTCCCCTGATCAACAGCATTGACGACACCCTGAACCAACTCCCTCTATCCGGCCCGATTGAGGGTCAGTATCTCAATTTACTTGCTGGGTTGCTGAGCAGGCAACTGATGCGCATGGGGCTACCGGTAGAGCAGCAAATAGAAGAAGAGGAGTAAGCGTCAACCCAGCCCATCTTGCTGAGCACCCGGTCCCCGGTTAATCTGCCTTCCGAGCATACTTGCAACGGAGGCTGATCGATGACGGAACAACAGCAATACTGGACTGATAAAATTACCGCCTGGCGTCAGAGTGGCCTGAGTATCGCCGCCTGGTGCCGGCAGCATGATGAAAGCTACTGCCGTTTTCTGTATTGGCGCCGACAACTGGAGCCACAGCGAGAAGGTCGTTTTGTTGAGCTGACCGTGCAGTCCGTGGGGTTGCGTCTTTCCTGTAGCGGCATAACCCTTCAGCTTGAGCGTGGTTTTGATCCTGATCTGCTGCGCGATGTTCTTGCTGTCGTCAAAACGCTCTAGCTGATGCATCCGACCGGTTGCCGAACTATTTTGCTCTACGATGAAGCGGTGGACATGCGCAAGAGCTTCGAGGGGTTAAGTGCCCTGGTCGAAGCTGCTTTTCCCGGGACCTTATTGACCGGCTCACTGTTTCTGTTTTTGAATCGCCGCCGCAACCTGATCAAGGTGCTGTTTTGGGAAGGCGATGGGTTTGTCATCTGGTACAAGCGCCTGGAGCAGGGCACCTTTCCGGACTGTTTTTCCGGCAGCCGAGAGCTGACCCGCCAACAGTATGTTCTGCTGCTTGAAGGGGTTGTGCCAAAGCGTTTAAGTCGGCGTTTTTCCTTGTAAAATAAGCCCTTTTTGCTTCCCTGAGATAGCTAAATATGCTATATTTCCAGCATGTTAACTCACCCAACGACAACCGACAAGCTGCAGGATCTGGTACGGCAGCAGGCGCAGCTGATTGAGCAGCAAAGCGCTCAGATTGCCCTGCTTCAAGAGCAGTTGTCGTGGCTGAAAAAACAGCTGTTCGGTGCTAAAAGTGAGCGCATCGTTGCAGATCTGGGGCAACAGAGCTTGCCCTTTACCGAGATCGAGGTCGTGACCCCACCGACCGAGACTGTCGAGCAGATCAGCTATGAACGCCGCAAGGCGATCAAAAATAAGGGCACCGACACCATCGCCTACCCGGACGATCTTCCCATCGAGCGCAAGCTGCTGGATCTGCCGGACGAGCAGAAGGTCTGCCCGGCGACAGGCGAACCCCTGGTGAAGATCGGCGAAGAGGTGACCCGCAAGCTGGCGCGCAAAGCCGAGCAGTTTTTTATCATCGAATATGTCCGCCCCAAGTACGCTTCACGCAAAGCACCGGATCAAGGGGTTGTGACGGCAGCACTGCCCGACACCATCATCGATCGCTGCCCCGCAGATGAAAGCCTGCTGGCCAGTGTGGTGATCGCAAAATTCTGCGATCATCTGCCGCTGTATCGTCAGGTGCAGATGCTGCGGCGCAGTGGCATCCACATCAGCCGTCAGACCCTGTCGAAATGGGTCTTAAGTCTGGGTACCGGTCTTGAGCCTTTATACGAGGCGATGAAAGCCCGCGTGTTACAAAGCGGGGTGATTTTTGTTGATGAAAGCCCCATCAGCCTGCAAGGGCAGAAGAAAGGACCGTGCAAAAAGGCGTATATGTGGATCTATGCCGGAGGCGGTGGTGGCGATCCGCCGTATCGGTTCTTTGAATTTTGCATCAGTCGCAGCCATGCCCATGTGGAGCAGACCCTGAAAGACTACCAAGGAGTCTTGCACTCGGACAAGTATGCCGCTTACGAGAAGCTGGCAAAGCGGGAAGATATCCAGTGGTGCCCCTGTATGGCGCACGTTCGACGCAAATTCGTCGAGGCCGAAGGGTCTGAGCCCGAGCTGCGTCGCCAGATTCTGCAAAAGATCCGCTACCTGTTCCTGTTCGAGCGGGTCGCCTGGGCGCGCAGCCCCGAAGAACGCCTGCAGATTCGCAAGGACAAAGAAAAGCCGATTCTGGATAGCCTGACAAGGCTGATCAAAGAGCGTCTTCATCAAGGGGGGCTATTGCCCAAAGCCAAGCTCACACAGGCTCTACATTATTACCTGGGGCTGGCGCCGTACTTTGAGAATTATCTGATCAACCCCGATGCACGGCTTGACAACAACGTCGCCGAGCGGGCCATTCGGCCCCTGACCATTGGGCGCAATTATCCGAGGACGATTATTATGCAAGGGTTATCCTCTTTCCCCCATGAGTGTCTGATCCACTAAGGATTAGTGCCTTCGTCACGGTCATTATCCTTTCGATAAAAAATGGTGTTTCCTGTGGGCTCAAACCCTCACACAGGAGAATCCCATGCATATCGACGACTATCTAAATCTCGTACGACGCGACTGGCTAACCAACGGTCCTCTCAATGATCACACCACGGCTTACATTGATTCGCTTTGTTGTCAGCGATATCCTAAGAGCACCATCCGTTCCTACCTGGGCTGCCTTGCCCATTTCAGCCGCTGGCTTGAAATTGAAAAAATCGATTTATCAAGACTGGATTCATCGCTGATTAAACGCTTCCTGAATGAACACCTTCCCAACTGCACTTGCCCCCCACCGTGTTATAGCGGTAAAGCCAGTTCGAGTGCCGCCCTCAGGCATTTCTTCAGAGTTGTGCCAGGTGTTTCTGCTGCTACGCTTGTACCGGATCCCATTGAAATCGAGATCACATGTTTCACTGACTATCTCACCACAACTTGTGGCATCGCACCGTCCACCCGAGATCAGCGAGTCAAATACGTCAGAAAGTTTCTCATTCACGCATTTAACACCCGAATGCCTGTGATCTCAGAACTGGGCGTATCTCAGCTGGATTCCTTCTTTGCTGAACACTGCACACATATGCAACCGGCCTCATTTCGTGTTATCTGTGGCTGCTTGCGAAGCTATTTCCGCTATAGAGTTCTGCAGGGTGATCCGGCCATGTCTCTGATGGCAGCGCTGCCGAGAATTGCAGACTGGCGCCGCTCCACATTACCCAAAACACTTTCGATCTCCGAACTGGAATCATTCCTGAATTCCTTCGATTGCGCTGACCCTGTCGGGTTGCGCGATTATGCCATCGCTCGCTGCCTGGTCGATCTTGGTCTGCGCGGTCACGAAGCCACTTACCTCACCTTGAAATCTGTAAATTGGCGTAATGGAACATTGACAATCCGCGGCACCAAGAGCAGTCGTGCGCAACAGTTGCCATTGCCAGCAACCACGGGCGAGGCCATTGCCCAATATTTACACCAAGGTCGACCCAAGACCACGAGCCGGATGCTGTTCGTTCGACACCGAGCCCCGTTTGACAAACCTCTGGGGGTTCCAGCGATCCGCTCTTCGATGAACCGTGCCTTTGTCCGCTGCCTGTTACGAGATCGGTTCTGCAACACCCACGTACTCCGACGAACCATGGCGACCAACCTGCAGCGCTCGGGAGCTTCAGTGAAGGAAATCGCCGATCTTCTCAGGCATCAAAGCCTCGATACGGCGAGTACCTATGCACGGGTCGATCTTGATCGCTTACGCTCTGTCACTCTGCCGTGGCCGGGATACCAGTCATGAACGCGCCGAATTCATGGATGTCCCGAGTCGAGAACTACTTAATATATCGTCGTCGCCAAGGGTTTGATCTGAAGTTTGACGCAACGCGGCTTCGTTCGTTTGCCCGCTTTGCTGACACGTTTAGCACGAAAGATCACCTGACAGTGGCTCTTGCTATCTCGTGGGCTCAATCCTCGAAACTTCCGAAGCCGCTTACCTGGTCGCGTCGTATTGCAGTATTGCGAGGGTTCGCACACTTTTGCTTGCGAGATAACCCGGAGACGGAAGTGCCACCCAACAGACTTTTTGGGTCTACGCACCGCCGCCTCATTCCGCACATTTACACGGATATCGAAATAAACACGCTACTTAGGGCGGCCAAAGGGTTGAAACCGGATCGGAGCCTGCGACCAGCTACTTGCGAGTGCATATTTGGTTTATTGGCCGCAAGTGGCTTGCGCATCTCAGAAGCAGTTGCTCTGACCAATAAAGATGTCGATCTCACTACAGGTGTTCTGCATATCCGGGAAGCCAAGTTTCACCAACAACGATTGATACCTTTGCATTCGACTGTCACAGCGGCGCTAGCCACTTATGCCGTACGACGAGATCAATTGATTTCCTCAGCAGCCTGTGACCGGTTCTTCTTGCGTCAAGACGGCCATCCCATCAATCAGTCCAGCATGCTGTATGCCCTGAAGTCACTGTGTCGGCAACTGGGATGGCTACCTCGTGGCGACCACCGACATCATCGTCTGCACGATTTTCGACATACCTTTATCGTGCGGAGCTTACTGCGCTTTTACGAGCAGGGTATAGCCGTTAATCAGGCTATTTTGGCGCTATCAATCTACGTTGGACATGCCAAAATAAGTGATACCTACTGGTACATCACAGGGGTTCCTGAACTGATGGCCATCGCAGCCGAGCGCTTTCAGCTATACAGCAACGAGGGACGGCTATGAACACTTTACTCGAAGTTCCTAACGAATTTGCTACATTGCTACAAAACTTCTTTGCCGAGCGCCTCATGCAACAGCAGAACGTCAGTCCAAAAACAATTATTGCCTATCGCGATACTTTCCGGCTGCTGTTGAAATATGCTGAACGAGAAATAAGGAAAAAACCCGTTCAGCTCGCGCTGTGTCACTTCGATGCAACGCTGGTACTCGACTTTCTTACCTATCTCGAAGTTGAACGCCACAATATGGTGCGTAGCCGCAATGCACGGCTGGCGGCAATACGGGCTTTTGCCAATTACGTGTCTATGCAATGCCCGCCTGCGTTGCAACACATGCAGAAGATCCTGGCAATTCCGATGAAACGCTTTGAAAAACCCCTGCTCGGGTTTCTCTCCCGCGAGGAGATTCAAGCCTTAATTGATGCCCCCAATGCGTCAACTTGGTGTGGGCACCGTGACAGAATAATGTTCGCATTGCTCTACAACACCGGCGCCCGTGTTTCTGAAATGCTCGGCATCCGCGTCGATGACATTACGTTGGCCGCCACGTCCTCGGTGCGCCTACACGGAAAAGGTCGCAAACAACGAACTGTACCATTGTGGAAAAAAACGGCAGCAGACATCCGCTGCTGGGTAAATTACGCTGGCCTGCGCCCTGACCAGCCGCTCGTGCCGAACCGTAGCGGGTTACCTATGACACGCACAAATGTTGCTGATCGGCTCGCCTTGTCGACTATCGCAGCAGCGAAAAAATGCCCACAGTTGGCAGGTCGCAAAATCACGCCGCATGTGATGAGACACACGACAGCTATGCATCTGCTACAATCCGGAGTCGACATAACGGTTATAGCTTTGTGGTTGGGCCATGAAAGCCCCGTTACCACTCACGGCTACGTTGAGGCAGATCTTGAGATGAAGGAACGAGCCCTTGCTTCTATTGCCCCGCTCGACGTAAAGCGTAAACGCTATCGACCAAGTGATACTTTGCTCCAGTTTCTCGAAAACCTCTAAAATTATGCAAACCCATCTGCGTGGACCGCCTTGCAAAATGCCCCTTATAGACAATAGCTTGCATAATAATCGTCCTTGGATAATTGCGCTTATCGAAACATTTTGATAAGCGCAAAAACTGGTTGTTTGTCGGTAGTGAAAATGGTGGTCAGGCTGCTGCTATTTTTATGTCGCTGATTCAAACCTGTCGGCATCTGAACATCAATCCCCAGGAGTATCTGGAAGATGTCCTGCGGCGGATCATGGGTCACCCGGCCAAACGGATCGAGGACTTATTGCCGGATCGCTGGTTGGCTGCTCGCCAAGAGAGTGCCCCAATCTGAACGGCTGGACAAGATGGGTTCAGTTGACGGTTACAAGACGGATGATGTCTGGAACAATAGGGCTTTGGCATTGCTCCAGGGTCGTCAGCAGTCGTTCCAATTCTGCCAGAGTTAAGAAACGCTCTCTGGCCCCATGGTCAGCTAATGGCGAGATATTTTTCGTCGGTGCCCGGCCAATAATCTCCCACCTCTCGGCCAAATGAAACAGGTGCTTGACCAGGGCCATGTTGCGGTTGACTGTACCGGGCTTTAACCCCTGCCCAAGAAGGTTGTTCTGAAACTGGATCAGGTCAGCAGGGGTAAATTCACTCATGAGTTTATTCCCCCACAGGCGCATCATCTTGTCGTCGATGCGGGCTTTGTCGTATTCCCAGCTGCGCTTGGTATTGCGGGCATGAGGCAGGTAGTGATCCCGGACAAACTCGGCAAATGTGGGCATCTGCTTGATCTTTTCGACATGCTCCTGAACGTCGAAGCCCATCAGAACCTTGCTCTTTAGGATGCGGGCATTTTCACGGGCTTCGTCAACGTTAAGGGCAGTTGTCCGACCTAGGCGAACCTGACGGATACGCCCGGCTTTGTCACGATAACGCAGGTAATAGGTAGCACTGCCGGTACGGGTGACTTCGAGCATAAACCCGGTTAACTGGGTGTCGAAATAGGTGATTTTGGCAGCCGTGGTTGGCAGCGGGGCGGATTGTCGACAAACTGCTGACGAAGATTTACGCGCGGCATGGGTACCTCCTTGTTGTGTATGAGAGTTGGTGGGAGAAGCTGTTCCTTCCCTTTCCCTCTTTTAACAAGGAGATGGCTGGTTTTTTGATGGGGATTGCTGAATAACGAACGTAGTGGTGCCTGGAATGGACAAAGAGGTTCAAAGTGCGGCTAGGGTATGGGTTTGGTGGAGATTGGGCGCTGAGGGGGCGCTCAGGAGGTCATCCTATTGAGCAGATGAGTCGGAACCGAGGAGCCAGGTAGATTGCTGACTGGAATTGGCGTAGCAGGTTTCGGTCGATGATAGAAATCCCTCTCGACCCCCCTTTTGACAAAAGAAGAGGCTATGCTCCGTGCTAAAAATCCAACTGTTCGACGGTTATATCAAAGGCCTTTGCAACTTTCGTCAAGGTGTTGCGGCGCGGACTAACAGTTGTCTCCATTTGCGCGTAGGCAGCTTGGCTGATGCCGATCCTGCGGGCTACCTCAGCTTGTGTCAGTGACAGATACTCTCTCCAGGCACGCATCGGGGTCACCTGCTGGTCGAAGACATGGTTAACAACCTCGTTCGGTACCAAATGTTGCTTTGCCTCATAGTGCGAGAGCCACTCGGTATAGGGGAGAACAACGAAGGCGGGTTCGCCTCCGGGGTCACGGATAATCTGAATATCAGTAGGTCTGTTCATCACGTTTCTTTACCTCCTGGATGGCAACGATTCGGACAGTTCCGTCAAAGTCAAAGAAGACCCGGTAGCGCCCTACACGCAACCGATAACCATAGGGATGGTTCACCAGTGCCTTGACACCCTGACAGTTAGGCATGTCCGCCAGGCGATCAACAGCCTGTCGAATCGCAGCGTTGTCGTGACGATCAATTTTGCGCAGTTGCTTTAATGCTTTTGGTCGCCAATATACGGAATTCATGCCGATAGATTATAAGTTAATACAGGTATTGTCAAGAAGCAAACTTATATCTGCTACCCTCTCCCCTCCCCTCACACCACCAGCCCCAGCCCCAGCATAATCCCCACCGTATTGGCCAATTGATCGCGCCAGCTGAAGTGGCGGCCGGGGACGAAGTGCTGGAGGCATTCGATCAGGAGTCCGGCGATGAACAACAAGGCGGCGCTCAGCAGGAGGTTCCGAGTCAGGGCGGAGATCAGCACCATCAGCAGGAAGTAGCCGCCTAAGTGCATGAGTTTGTCGTTGGGTAGCCAGCGGGGGAGGAATCTGCCGGGGAGTAAGCAGCCGGTGAGGATGAGCAGGCTGGTGATTGA
>NZ_JACWUN010000024.1 GCF_014773365.1 Pelovirga terrestris | reverse complement strand
CAAGGTCCATAACGCCGCAAGTGCCAAACCATTTAAATGGACGAAAAGTGCTGCCGTAATCATCGATTCGGTTCAAAGAGCAAAAGCAGCAAATTAATATAAAGGACTAACCAAACAGGACACTAGGTGGGAATTTTTGATTATTCTTATATTTCGTTTTCTATGCGGATTTCACGATATTGCTTATTCTTGTACCGCTAACCACAAAAAAAGGATTATTGAGAACATTCCCCCACAATTGGTGCAATGTCTTTCCTATTCAAGTCGATCAGTATCTGTTCGGCACCGGGTCTGGGGTCCTGTGGCAAGGGTTTTTGTCGCCATGGACGGCGACAAAAAGCGGTCATGGATGACGAAAAGCGTCCCTTGACATAGGACCCCAGACCCGGTGCTGGGATAGAGCTGAATAGTTACGTCGATCAGAGTATTCCA
The DNA here is from genome assembly GCF_014773365.1 of Pelovirga terrestris. GTDB lineage: Bacteria > Desulfobacterota > Desulfuromonadia > Desulfuromonadales > Geopsychrobacteraceae > Pelovirga > Pelovirga terrestris. The sequence goes on along the minus strand of NZ_JACWUN010000024.1, from coordinate 14,489 downwards.
AAAAATCAATCTTTTTTTATGTTCGCCCCATGAATGTAATACGAATGACTTTTATTTTGGCATCAATGGTCTATTTTTTATTTGAATTTAATGATTTTTCTGGTCTTTGTGGTCTCAGTTCCTAAGCTGAACGGTTATACAGCGTTCAACAAGTTTCTTGACCTATTGGATGTTGAGCTTGGTTGAAAGAAGTGCAAGGCAGTCATGGAATGCAGGCTTTGGCACATCAAGAACGCTGTACTTGTTTCCTGGCGGCAAGAGAAGAAACTGCCAGTCGGCTTGTGTTGATTCTGATTTGGCAGGCGCGGCGTCATGGCAGAAGGCAACCTGATGACATTATCAGTCTGCCTTTCAAACAGTAAGACCTGGCCAGTCTGGTGGTGGCTTCGCGTGCGACGGTTGCTGATCAGATCGGCAAATTCAAAAACAAGGGTTGTTGGAGACCGGCTATTACCGTTTTCGACTGGCCAATCCGAGAGACCTGATGCAGATACTGACCCCCGAGGTTGATTTTGAAGTTTCCGAGCAGTTGAATGTTGAGTCATTCAACCTTTCATGGGAATGTTAAAAACAGTGCCGACACTGAAAGTTCATAACATTGTCTTTCTCCATGATGACCTTTTCGAGCTGCAACTCGAAAAGGGGGGCCTTTCCTTTGAGCCGGGAGCCTGCATGGCCTTGTTCAACGGCGACGGAGATTCGCGGCCTTATAGTATTTCGGCCGGCACAAAAGAGGATCAGCTGCGGTTCCTGATCAGAAGGGTGCCGAATGGGCGGGTCAGTCATTGGCTGTCTTTGCGCAATCCGGGCGATCAGGTCCAGGCCAGCGACCCTTTCGGATGGTTTCGTCCCGGCCGTTCGACGCCAAACGGCGAGCGTTGCGTCTTTATTGCCACCGGTACCGGCATCGCACCCTTTTTGAGTTACCTTCGCAGCAATCCAGCGCAGCCGCCGGAGATGTGTCTCTACGGAGTACGCCATCAAGAAGATGCTTTCGCGCTGGAAGAACTTGAGTGTCTGAGCGGCTTTCGTCTGGCCGTTTCCAAAACTGCTGGTCACGATCATTTTCATGGTCGCGTCACCGGTCTTCTTGAACAGGTCCCTCTGGTCGGTAGCATCCACTATTACCTGTGCGGCCTCGATACCATGATCGATGAAACCAGCCAATGGCTTGAAGCCAGGGGCATCGACTATACCTACATCCACCGGGAGATTTTTTTCTATGAAGATGAACAGAACTGACGCCTGGCGCACCACCAGTCTGAACGAGCCGCGCGGTTATATCCAGCCCCAGATATTGGAAGAACTTTGGTTTCACACCGGAACCAACTGTAATTTGCGCTGTCCTTTTTGTTTTGAAGGTTCAAAGCCGGGGGACAATCGAATCGAATTTTTGACGTTGGCCGATGCCCGGCGCTTTATCGCCGAAGCGTTGGAACTCGGGGTCAAAAAGTTTTCCTTCACAGGCGGTGAACCCTTTGTCAATCCGGAGCTCGTGGCCATTCTGGATGCCGCTCTGGAACAACGGCCGTGCCTGATACTGACCAACGCTACGGAACCGTTGATGAATCAGATGGCCGATGTGCTTAAGCTTGCCGATAAACCGAATCCATTGAGATTTCGGGTCAGCCTCGATCATCCGGATCCGTCCCTGCATGACGAATCCCGCGGCAAGGGGAATTTCAAAAAAGCCCTCGACACCCTTGGACGGCTCCATCAAGCCGGTTTTGGCGTCTCCATCGCTCGGATGATGCTTCCTGACGAGGATAGCGTAGCCGTGGACCAAAGTTATGTGTCTTTTTTCCGCAATGCCGGCGTTCCCGACGATATCACCATCGTCAAATTTCCGGAATTTCACTTGCCCGGCTCTTTTCCGAATGTTCCGGAGGTCACCGAAACCTGCATGACCCGTTATTTGGGTGCCGAGCAGCGCGCGCTCTTCATGTGTAATTTCAGCAAGATGGTGGTCCGTAAAAACGGTCAATGCGGCGTTTATGCCTGCACCCTGGTCGATGACGTTACAGGCTACGATCTGGGTCCGACGCTAAAGTCAGCAATGAAAGAGCGTGTCATGCTTGGCCATCACCGCTGTTATTCCTGTTTTGCCTGTGGCGCCAGTTGCTCAGAAGGGGTTTGATGAATATATCGAAAGAATTGCTGGACCGCCCCTTTTCATCGACTCCTACACAATGAGAAGGTGAGAGTCAGACACCTGCCCTTGCAGAATATAACCAATCTTTCTCTGAACTTGTCAGATAGAGCGACCTTGGCAGGGTGCTGAGCTAAGCTAAGTTGTTGAGGTGATCTTCTAGGAGGAGCAACTATCACAACCGCGCTCGTTTGTGCCGGTGCTGATGAGTTGGTGAACGCTGTCCTGTGCGGAAATCATATGCTTCCGGAAAGTTGGTGAACAAGAATTCCCTGACCGCTTGTCGTCGCCGTCCCTGGCGACAAACACCCTTGCCACAGGACCCCCGACCATGCGCAAGGATAGTGCTGAATAGTTACGAATTGATTAATTTTGAAGTCATGTAACGGGAGCAAAAATGATGAACAAGTATGTGCTTTTTGTTTGGCTGTTGTTTTTTTCAACTGTCAGCACTTCAATCGCTGCGCCTTCTTTAGAAAAACGTGAAAGATCTAATCATTTCGATACCTTTACCGTTTATTGGGAAAATGATCTGTTTGCCGGGACAGACCGTGATTACACCAATGGGGTCAAATTTTCCTGGAGCACACCTTACGGAGAGGGGGAAGCAACCAGTCTTCCCAATTGGAGTTTGCCGTTTTTTGAGAATCTCCCTTTTGTCGGCGGAGCTGACAGCCTGCATGCGGTAAGTCTCTCCCTGGGGCAGGATATTTTTACCCCGGAAGATACGGACTCCGTTGCTGTTGTTGAGGATGACCGTCCGTATGCGGGATATACCTACCTGGCTGTCGGGTTTCATAGCCGTAAAGAGCGGCGTAAGGATAATTGGGAATTACGTATCGGCGTTGTCGGCCCCGCATCCTTGGCCCAAAAGACGCAAAATATTGTTCACGATCTGATCGGAGCGGAGCGGGGAAAAGGCTGGGACAACCAGCTGGAGAACGAACTGGCCATTGATCTGATTTGCGAAAGTCAGTGGCGCTGGTGGTCTAAACCGGTGGGGAAAAATTTCGGCTTTGACCTGATTCCCCATCTTGGGGGGCGCGTCGGCACGGTCAATGTGTATCTTAATGCGGGTGCCGAGGCACGGTTCGGCTGGAATCTGCCGAACGACTTCGGTAGCTGTCCGATCCGCGGAGGATGTGAAACCAATAGTGCCTTTGGTGACAGCGCAGGAAGAAGCTCAAGTGTTCATTTTTTTCTGTCGGCGGACGGTAAGGTCGTAGCGCATGATATTTTTCTTGACGGCAATCTTTATCACAACAGTCACAGCGTCGACAAAGAGCCGTTGGTTGGAGAACTCATGGGTGGCTTTGTCTGGCAGCATGGGGGGACCAAGTTGACCTACTCATATATCTACCGAACCCGTCAATTTGATACCCAGGACGATAACCAAACGTATGGTTCATTGAGTTTGGCCTGGTCTTTTTAATCATTGGCATGAATGATGTGGCTGTCGACGTGACAGTCTCCACTAGGGGGCCATGCCTGACGGTTGATTTTCATTAAGCGCATTCAACTTCCAGGGAGTTTTTACATGGATTATGTCCTGCCCGCTTTTGCCGGTTTTGTCGCTCTGGCTTCGGTCGTGCTCTCGCCTCGCGCCGAGAGTGAAGGTGCCTTCTACCAGGGCCTCGGTGCCAACGGCAGTCAACCGGGTCTGCTGAGTCTGACCTTTTCCCAGGTCACCACCTGGATTTTTGCCCGCTCGCTGATGAACGCCGCTATTCTCGGTTTCTATTACGGCATCTGGGGCACGCTGGCCTATGCGTTCTATTACTTCTCATTTCTGACCGGTGGCAAGATCGTTGACAGCTTGCGTTTCGAACACGGCTTTCATAGCGTGCAGGATTTTCTGCGATCCCGTTTTGGCCCCTGGGGAACAGGTTGTTACAACTTTGTCATCGGCGTGCGGCTGATCAGCGAGGTGTTTGCCAACCTGCTTGTCATCGGCATTTTGTTTGGTGTCGCCGGCAGCCAGGCATATACGCTGACCATCATCGGCTTCTCGGCTGTTACCTTATTATACTCGATGGTCGGGGGGCTGCGTGCCTCGTTACGTACCGACGTTTTTCAGTTGGTGATATTTTTTGGTACCCTGGTTCTGCTGATCGCTCTGGCAGTGGGTAGTCAGACGGTGCAGCTGCAGGATCTCTGGTTCAAGCCGTTTGTTTTTGATCAGCCGGGTCCGATCCTGATGTTGGTGGCGCTGCTGCAGATCTGGAGCTATCCGATGCACGATCCGGTGATGATGGATCGCGGCTTTCTCGCCGATCGGGAGACCACTCGTAGAAGTTTTCTGCATGCGGCCTGGATCAGCATGATCTGTATCATTGCCTTCGGCTGCCTCGGTGTGCTGGCCGGGGCCCACGCCACCCAAGGGGCGAGCATGAACGAGACCCTGATGCAGCTGCTCGGTGCGGTGCCGATGCTGCTGTTCAATGCGGCGCTGGTTATTTCGGCTATGTCGACACTGGACAGCACCCTGTCGAGCTCCGCCAAATTGCTGGCCGTCGACATGCGAATAATGAAAATGACGTTGCGCAACGGTCGGGCGGTCATGGCGGTCTTCATGCTGGTCGGTTTATTGCTGGTTTTCTGGGGGAACAATGATTTGTTCAGTGCGGTCGCCGTGAGTGGAACGGCCTCACTTTATCTGGCACCGGTCATTTTCTTCTCGCTCTGGGGCAAGCGCCGGGATATTCCGCTCTGGAGCTACTTGTTCAGCTTTGTTCTGGCACTGGCCGCGGCGGTGCTTTACTTCACCGAATCGAGCGGCTACAGCCAGCTGTTGGGTGAGTCCCATAAATACACCAAGCTGTTGTGGTTGACCCTATCCGTAATGGGGTTGGGCTGTCTTGGTTTTTGGTTCGGGGGTTGGCTCAAGCGCGAGGAGAAATCCCCATGATTAACGCACAACCGCAAATTGATCTCGGGTCGCTCGACGGGCCGGTGTTGCTGTTCGGCGGTCCATACAGCAATCTGGCAGCGACCCGTGCCATGCGTGCGCGCGCCGATGCGCTTGACATCCCTGCAGATCGAACTCTTTGTACCGGTGATGTCGTGGCTTATTGCGCGCAGCCGGAGGAGACGGTGGCCTTGATTCGCGACTGGGACATCGCGGTTGTTCAGGGAAACTGCGAAGAGTCCCTTGGTTTGGCAGCACAAGACTGTGGCTGTGGGTTCGATGAAGGAACCACTTGCTCCCTGTTGTCAGACGACTGGTATCGTTTTGCCAACCAACGAATTTCTGCGGATGACCGCGCATGGATGAGAGGTTTGCCGAGATCCATACGGTTCAGTATAAACGGCAAGAGTATCCTGGCAGTGCATGGCGGCGTTCGCCAGATCAACCGTTTCATTTTCCCTTCGACAGCAGAGTCCATCAAACAGACAGAACTTGATCTGGCCGGTACGGACATTTTGATCGGCGGTCACAGCGGCATCCCCTCAGGGACCCGAATCGGGACGCGAGTCTGGCTCAACACCGGTGCGATCGGCATGCCGGCCAATGACGGCACACCCGATGGTTGGTATCTGTTGTTGACCCCCGAGGGGGATCATTTGTGCTGTCACTGGCAGCGGTTGCACTATCCGGTTGAAGAAACAGTTTTGGCAATGCACACTGCCGGGCTTGTCAATGGCTACACGCACGCGCTACGCAGCGGTCTTTGGCCAAGTCTGGATGTTCTATCAGAGGCTGACCGTGAATTATCAGGTCAACCCCTCGTGCTGAATGAGCTGACCTGCTAGCGTTAAATAGAGCCTGTCCCAATTAGGCGAGTTTTACAAGGAACAGGTGCGCCGCGATTTTGGTAGACTGGCGAAATGATCAGCAGCCTTCAATCTGCAGACAGCCAGGGCGTTTGCGCTACATGGGACAGGCCCTAATGGTAAATGACGATCGCAGTTGCTGCGGTGCAAAATTGTCCCCAATGACTTATCACTTATCGTTCTTGTTTTTTTAAAGCCTCAAGGTCCGGAATCAACAAAGAGCGGTAAGCCGTTTCCAGTAGCCCGGCACGTTTGAAGCGGGCGATTTCTTCCGCGACTGCTTCGCGGGTAGCTCCTACCAGGTAGGCAATGTCCTTCTGGGTAATCGTCAACCTGATGCCGCCGGCTTCCTCAATACCATGACGCTCGGCCAGGCGTAACAGGGTGGTTTTCAACCGTTCGCCCACCGATTTAAAGGTCAGATCCTGAAGCCTTATTTCCATTTCGCGCATCCTGAAGCCGATCATTTTCATGACATTAAAGGTCAACTCCGGGTGCTCGGTTAAAAACTGTTGAAAGTCGGCCCGCGAAAAAATACAGACCAGGCTGTCTTCGGTTGCTTCGGCGAAGTGTGATCGGCGTTTTTCATCAGCAACGGCCAGCTCACCAAAGATTTCACCGGGACCAAGAACATCAAGGCTGATTTCATCTCCGTTCGCATTAACCATCCCCAGTCGGACCTTCCCCTTTTTGACCAGATAGATTTTATCGCTGACATCCTTCGGCAAGTAAAAAGGTTGTCCGCGCCGACATTCCTCCATTTTGCTGATGCCGGCCAGATAGGTCTTGTCCTCATCATTGAGGGTGGCGAAAACCCCGCCGGTATTTTTGATATACCAGATTTTATCCTGCATGGTTCTTCTCCTGATAATAACAAAGACACTGATAATAACAGGTTTTTGTTTAATTAAAAGAATGAACGTATCTGTTCAGCACCGGACCTTTGAATCCTCTGTCAAGGGACGCGATTGTTTCCCGTTGGGTCATCCATGACCGCTTTTTGTCGCTGTCCATGGCGACAAAAACCCTTGCCACAGGATCCAAAGACCCTGTGCAAGGATAGCGCTGAATAGTTACATATAAATATAAAAGTATCGGTAAAACTTATCAGAGTGTGAGCTGTGTTACATTCTGTCTTTACCGATCTCGTTAGCATTAAGTACAAGGGTTGTTTAAGGCGGCGATGGTTAACCCAAAGAGCTGTCGTTGAGGTTTTATTAATGACGCTTCAACAAAGGAGGTTTTATGAGTCGAATTCGTACCATTGATGTTCAGGAAGGATCTGCATACGTTACTTCTATTCTAAAGGAAATTCATCAAGCGTTTGGCTATGTTCCCCATCTGTTTTCAACTTATGCCCATCATCCGCCGCTGCTCGAAGCCAACTGGAACAAGGTGAAACGGGTGATGATGGAAGGTGACCTGTCGCGCAAGACCAAAGAGGCCATCGCCCTGCTGGTATCGCAGGACAATGGCTGTAACTACTGTGTTGCCGCCCATACCGGTGCTTTGCAGATGATCGGGCTCAGCGACGAAGAGATCGAAAAAATATCCTCGCAACTGGACGCTGCCGATTTTTCTGAACTGGAGCGATCCCTGATCCGCTTTGCCCGTAAAGCCAACAGCGACCCCCACCGGGTCAGCGATGAAGAATTTCAGGCGCTTAAAGCGACCGGCGCGACAGATGCACAGATTGTCGAGGCTTTGGGTGTCATGGAGGTGTTTACTGCTTTTAATAAATTCCTTGACGTCTTGCAGGTAGATTTGGGGTAGCTTGCAAGAAGATTTTAAGCAGGGGAAACACTCTCATTTGATAAAAGTACCAGATGATCGGCGAGCACCTTGCTGCCGGGAGGAAACTATGGGTTTTTTGGGAAAAAAAGGAATTATTGTTGCTGTCGTTGTGGTTCTGATCGGGCTCTTTTTTGTGTTTGATCTGCATCATTTTCTGACCTTGGCGGAGCTGAAAACACGGCAGGAGGCCTTTCACCAGTTTTATCTGGCGAATCGTCTGGTGACCCTGGGAACCTATTTTTTGCTTTATATTGTCGTCACCGCCTTGTCGCTGCCCGGCGCAACCGTCATGACCCTGGCCGGCGGTGCCCTGTTCGGTTTCTGGTCGGCGCTGATCGTTGTGTCTTTCGCCAGTACCATCGGCGCGACTCTGGCCTTTTTGGTCAGTCGTTTTCTGTTACGTGACTGGGTTCAGGGGAAGTTTGGCGAACGTCTGAAGTCCCTCAATGACGGCATTGCCAAAGAGGGGGGATTCTATCTGTTTACCTTGCGGTTGGTGCCCCTGTTTCCTTTCTTTGTCATCAATCTGGTCATGGGTTTGACCCCGATGCGCACCTGGACCTACTACTGGGTCAGCCAGATCGGCATGCTGGCTGGTACCGCTGTTTACGTCAACGCCGGCACCCAGCTTGGTCAGATCGAGAGTCTGGGCGGAATTCTCTCGCCCGGGCTACTCTTTTCATTTGTCCTGCTCGGAGTTTTCCCCCTGCTTGCCCGTAAAGGAGTTGATATTGTGCAAAAAAGCCGCACCTTGAAGCAGTTCGTCAAACCGAAGTCCTTCGACTACAACATTGTCGTCCTTGGGGCCGGATCCGCCGGTCTGGTCAGTTCTTATATCGCTGCGGCGGTGAAGTCGAAAGTCGCCCTGATTGAGCGCGACAAGATGGGAGGCGATTGCCTGAATACCGGCTGTGTACCGAGTAAAGCTCTGATCCGGTCGGCTAAAATTCTTAACTATGGCCGCCGAGCCAGTGAGTTTGGCTTGCGCCGCACGGATATCAATTTTGATTTTTCCGAGGTGATGGAGCGGGTGCAGCAGGTCGTAACCAAGGTTGAACCCCATGATTCGGTAGAACGCTACACTGATCTCGGGGTTGATTGTATTAAAGGCGAAGCGCGTATCACCTCGCCTTATACGGTGGAAGTGAACGGCCGCACCCTGACCACCCGTAACATTATCGTCGCGACCGGAGCTACCCCCTTTGTGCCACCGATCCCGGGGCTGGATCAGGTCGATTATCTGACCTCGGACAACCTCTGGCAGTTACGGGAATTACCAAAGCGTCTGGTGGTGCTCGGCGGTGGTCCCATCGGTTGTGAAATGACGCAAGCCTTCGCCCGATTTGGTGCGCAGGTGACCCAGGTTGAGATGGCTCCCCATATTATGGGGCGGGAGGATGCGGATGTCGCCGAATTTGTCCGTGAACGGTTTGTCACTGAGGGGGTGCAGGTTCTGACCAGTCACGCAGCTAAAGAGGTGGTTGTCAGGGGCGAAGACAAACTTCTGGTTTGTGAGCACCAGGGAGAACGGGTGGAGATCCCCTTTGACCAACTTCTTGTTGCCGTCGGTCGCCGGGCCCGGGTTGCCGGTTTTGGTCTGGAAGATCTGGGCGTCCGACTGAACGACCGGGGTACGGTTGACGTCGATCCCTTCATGCGAACCAACATCCCCAATATCTTCTGTGCCGGTGATGTTACCGGCCCTTATCAGTTTACCCATACCGCCGCGCACCATGCCTGGTATGCCGCTGTCAACGCGTTGTTTGGCGATGTTAAGAAGTTCCGCGTTGATTATCGCGTCATCCCCTGGTGTACTTTTACCGATCCCGAGGTTGCCCGCGTTGGTCTCAATGAAGCCGACGCCCGTGCCCAGGGAATCCCTTATGAAGTCACCCGTTTTGAACTGGAAGAGCTCGATCGCGCCATCGCCGAAGAGGAAACCCACGGCTGGGTCAAGGTGCTTACTGTGCCGGGCAAGGATAAAATTCTTGGAGTTACCATCGTCGGCACCCATGCCGGTGATCTGATTGCCGAATATATCCTGGCGATGAAGCATGGTCTGGGCTTGAACAAGATTCTTGGCACCATCCACCCCTATCCAACCCTGGCGGAAGCCAACAAGATGACGGCCGGTGAGTGGAAACGAGCCCATGCCCCGGAAAAACTGCTGGCCTGGGTGGAGAAATATCATACCTGGCGGCGGGGGTGCACCGGGGGTGGCTCAAAACCGGTTAACCCTTGTTAGTGCCTGAACAAAGTTGATGGCGTCGCAAAAACTCACCAGCTGCTGCGTTGCCGCCATCGGCTCACTGCTTCGACGTAGGTAAGTACTCCTCATTGTTCAATAATGGCGCTCCTTGCATATGGCGTTTTTAGCCTATCATCCAACCTGATGTTTTTTTGCGAAAGCATCAACGTTGATCTGTAGAAATAACCTTGTGGAGGAACGTATGCGTTTTTTGCACTGGTTGTATCCGGTGTTGGTTTTTTTGGTGGTGATGGTTTTTTCAGCAACGACCGCTGTTGCTGATGGCAATAGCGAATTGGAAGAGCTTTATGCCCCCTATGCCAAGATACTGCAGCGTTTTGTCGTGGAAAAAGATCTGCCGGGAGGTGGCCTGGTATCAGCCTTTAACTATGAAAAAGCCCTCGCTGACAGTGATACCTTGGCATTGTTGAATCAGCAAAAAGCTAACCTGGCCGAGTTTAATCCCGGTAGCCTGACGGAACAATATCAATCCATCGCCTTCTGGCTGAATGCCTATAATTTTTTCATGATCGAACATCTTCTGACCCATCCCCTGAAAGGACAGCTGGTCGCTTCCGTCTGGGATTATGGCGGGCGCTATAATCCCTTAAAAAAGCACGTTTTTGAGCTGGCGTTGTTCACAGTCGGCGGTAAAAAATACAGTCTGAGTGCCATCGAAAAAGATATTCTGCTCGGTAGCGAGTACCAACGCAAGGGGTGGAAGGACGCCCGCGTTCATTACGCGGTCAACTGTGCATCAGTCGGCTGTCCGCCCTTAAGAAAACAACTTTATACCTCAATTAATACCGATGATCTGATGACGGCCAACACGGTTCGTGCATTCAAGACCCAACGCCAGTTGCACATTGACGGGCGCACTCTGATGCTGTCCGAATTGTTCAAATGGTACGCAGATGATTTTATTGAAGCGGCCGGCAGTATTCGTCAATTTATCAAAGCCTATACCGATGAAGAACGTCATCCGCAGATCGATCAGGCCGATCGGATAGGTTACATCGATTATGACTGGTCCCTGAACAGACCGGAAAATTTCAGCGAATTCAGATAAGCCTAGGTCATAAGACCATGAACCGGTTGATGTGCGTTTAAGAGGGAGGGTTTTATCATGGGATCTCATCACAAGACGGCTCTTATTTTTGCCGGTGGTGGCAGTCTTGGCGCCATTCAGGTCGGCATGCTCAAGGCCCTGGCTTTCCATGGTGTGCAGCCCGATTTACTGGTTGGTTCATCCGTCGGCGCGATCAACGCCGCCTACTTTGCCGCCGACCCTTCGCCTCGGGGGGTTGCGGGACTCGAAGCCATCTGGCGGAGCCTGACCCGGGATGAGGTATTCCACTACTCCTGGTTTGGCTTATTAAGAAGCCTCTTAAGTAAACGAAGCCATCTTTTTGATGAAAAAGTCTTTGTCCAGTTTCTGTCCAGACGTTTGCCTTACCGTGATTTCCAGGAAGCGAACGTACCGATTCATATTATTGCCAGCGATTTTGTCAGCGGCGAAGAGGTAGTGCTTGAGCGCGGGGACATTCTTCCCGCCTTGCTGGCCAGCGCCGCTATTCCGGGAGTGTTCCCCCCGGTTAAGATTGATGGTCGCTACCTGATTGATGGCGGAGTGGCTAATCACACTCCGGTTTCAACCGCCATCAGGCTCGGTGCAACGCGTCTGATTGTCCTGCCGACCGGCTTTACTTGTGAGCCGGTTTTGCCTCCTACGGGCGCCCTGAGTATCGCCTTGCACGCGTTGAATCTGATTATTGCCAGGCAATTGCTACAGGATCTGGAAGGCCATCGGGATCAGGCCGAGATTGCGGTTGTGCCCCCCTTATGTCCCTTGCGTACCAATCCCCTCAATTTTCAAGCGGCCGGAGCTCTGATTGATGACGGGTTTGCCGCGACGACAAGCTGGCTGGAGCAGGATGGTCTGAATAGGTGTTCTTCTTTTGAGTGCCTCAAACAACATCTTCATTCACCTCAGGATACAGCCTCTGTCTGAATAAGTTGATGGGGCGATGAAGCAATAGCACCTGGAACCCGTTGCACAGGAGAAATCATGATGACAATTTATATCAGTGTGGCCGTCTTGCTGGGTCTGGCATATTTTCGCGTTCAGCTGTGGCTCTGGTCGCTGATTCTGGTGGTCGGCATTACTGTGCTTGCCTACGCCTGGGGCGCATCCGCCGGCATCAGCGTTGGGGTAGGGGCTGTTGCGGCGGTGGCTGCGGTGCTTCTTAATGTGCGTCCACTGCGGCGCGAGGTGCTGACCAGACCGCTGTTTTCTCTGTTTAAACGGTTGCTGCCACCTTTGTCCGAGACCGAGCGCGAGGCGCTGGAAGCCGGAACGGTGGGTTGGGACGGTGAACTGTTCAGTGGCGATCCGGATTGGCAGAAACTGCTCGACTTGCCCGAGCCTGCGTTGAGCGAAGCAGAACAGCAATTTCTTGATGGGACGGTAGACGTATTGTGCCGGATGCTGGATGACTGGCAGATTGTGGCAAAGAATAAGGATCTGCCACCGGATGTCTGGCAGTATTTGAAGGAGCAGCGCTTCTTCGGCATGATTATCCCGCCCGAATATGGTGGGCTCGGCTTTTCCGCTCTGGGCCATTCGGCGGTGATCATGAAGATCGCCAGCCGCAGTATTACCGCTGCGGTAACCGTGATGGTGCCCAATTCCCTTGGCCCGGCAGAACTGCTTCTGCACTATGGGACCAGCGCCCAGAAGGACCACTATTTGCCGCGTCTGGCCAAGGGTGACGAAATTCCCTGCTTTGCCCTGACCGGTCCGGAAGCCGGCAGTGACGCGGCGGCCATGCCCGACCGGGGGATTGTCAGCAAGGGGTTGTTTAACGGCGAAGAAATCGTCGGTATTCGCCTGAACTGGGAAAAACGCTACATTACTCTCGGGCCGGTGGCGACGCTGCTCGGTCTGGCATTTAAACTTGAGGATCCCGATCATTTGCTCGGAGCAAAAGAGGATCTAGGGATTACTCTGGCTCTGATTCCGACCAACACCCCGGGCATCACCATCGGCAACCGCCATGTGCCGCTGGACATGCCGTTCATGAACGGCCCCAATTGGGGGAAGGATGTCTTTATTCCCCTCGACTGGATTATCGGCGGCCCGGAGCGTGCCGGTCAGGGATGGCGTCTGTTGATGGAAAGTCTGGGGGTTGGCCGCTCCATCTCCCTGCCGGCGTTAAGTACCGGCGCCGGCAAGCTGGCCTGTCGAGCCACCGGCGCCTACGCTCGAATCCGCCGTCAGTTTCGCGTGCCGATCGGTCAGATGGAAGGGGTCGAGGAGGCGCTCGCCCGCATCGGCGGCTTGACCTATCAGATTGAAGCTGCCCGCAGTCTCACCTGTGCCGCTGTTGATCGTGGTGAGAAGCCGGCCGTGCTGTCGGCGGTGGTCAAGTACACCGCTACCGAACGGATGCGCCAGGTGTTAAACGATGCGATGGATATCCAGGGCGGCAGTGGCATCTGCCTCGGCCCACGCAATCTGTTAGGGCGACCATACCAGTCGATTCCCATCGGAATCACCGTTGAGGGCGCTAACATTCTCACTCGCACCCTGATCGTCTTTGGTCAGGGCGCTATCCGCAGTCATCCCTATGTGCTCAAGGAAATGCAGGCCGTTGCCGAACCTGATCAGGCCGCCGGGCTACGGGCTTTTGATGAACATTTCTTTGCCCATGTCGGCTTTACCATCAGCACGGGCGTGCGGGCGTTCATCTCCGGGCTGACCGGAGGGCAGTTGTTGCCGGTGCCGGATGGCCCCAATCGTCGGATTCTCCAGCGCACCAGTCGGTTGAGCAGTGCGTTTGTCCTGACCGCCGATACCGCCATGTTGATTCTCGGCGGCAATCTTAAGCGTAAGGAAAAACTTTCCGGACGGCTGGCGGACATTCTCTCGAACCTTTACCTGATCTCGGCGGTGGTCAAGCAGTTCGAGGATCGCGGACGGCCCAAGGAGGAACAACCCCTGATGGAGTGGGCCTGTGCCGAAAGTTTTCGCGTCATCGAGACATCATTTCAGGAGTTCCTGCGTAACTTTCCCAACCGTCCGGTTGCCTGGTTGTTGCGTCTGGCGACTTTCCCGCTAGGGTTTCGCTCGGCCGCCCCGAAGGATGATCTCGGCCACCAGGTTGCCGGCTTGCTGATGACTCCATCGCCGACGCGGAATCGACTGACCCAGGGAATTTTTGTTCCCACCGATGTCGATGAACCCCTTGGACGGATCGAAGATGCTTTGGTAAAAGTTATTGTCGCCGAGGTTGTGGAAAAGAAATTACGACTGGCACAGCGCCAGGGCGTTATCCGCGAGACCAGGGAAGCCGATTTGCCGGCGGCGGGTATCGCCGCCGGAGTCATTACAACCGAGGAGGCACAAGAAGTTGAGCAGGCCAATGCCGCCCGTGCTGAAGTGATACGCGTCGATGATTTCCCCTCCGCTACCTTGCGGCAGGGAGGTGACCAATGAGTCAACAAGGAGCCTATGCGACCGGT
>NZ_JACWUN010000023.1 GCF_014773365.1 Pelovirga terrestris | reverse complement strand
CGAGATCTTTACGTTCTTGCTTTGTCAGAGTGACTCGGTATCTCGGTGCCATGGCAGCCTCCTTGGGTTGCCATGATTATACAACAGTCCGCATATTTACGAAACTTTAAATGTTACACGGTACTAGCCCTTCATCGTATTGACGTAACAAGATTTCCGGCCCAACCGGTCTGTGAATCGAAAGTATTTCGTAAGTTGCTCCAGCTTAAATTATCATCCGGCCAGCCGGTTCAGAATATTCTGCTTTGCCAGAAATACCAGCCTGAATCGTCGAGCTGGGTTTCCGTGTTCTTATGGTTGTGAGTTATGCGACGGCAAAACAACCTGTGTGACAATGTACAGATTCAGTCAGTGTTTGTCAGCTCACCGTTGTAGCCAGGCGACACATATTTCACCAATCATATGAACAAACATGTTAAAATCCACCGGCTTGGTTAAATATTCATCAACACCACAGGCGCGTGCTTCGGAACGATCTTTTTCGTTACTGGAGGTTGTCAGTACCACTACGGGAATCGCTTGAAGTTCCGGATCCCGCTTGACGATGGCAAGAACTTCAAGTCCGCTGACATCAGGCATACGCAAATCAAGAAGAATTAGGTCAGGTCGGGGGGATACGGCCGGATTTTTAAAGGGTCCGCGGCGATAGAGATAGTCAAGGGCTGCCCTGCCATCGTCAACCTGCTGAAGCAGCACATCACCAAGAATGCGTTGAAGTGCTATTTCGACGATGGTCGCATGTGCAGGATCGTCCTCTGCATGCAAAATGACCCTGGTTTTTTTGTTTGTCATATTGTTGTGTCCTGATTTATCAAAGAGTCCGGCAGGGTAAAGTAGAAGCAACTCCCCTTGCCGAGTCCTGCCGATTCGACCCGGATGGTGCCCTGGTAGCGTTCAACTATCTTTTTCACCAGGGCCAGCCCCAGACCACAGCCGTCACTCTCCGGATGAAGCTGAGCAAAGAGGCCAAAAATTTGTTTACTGTGTTTAGGGGCGATGCCGATACCGTTATCACAGATAAAAAATTCCGGTTCTTTGGTACTGAGGTCAACCCCGACAATAATGCGCGGCTTGGGTTGATCTCCCCGGTATTTAATGGCGTTTTCGATCAGGTTCTGCCAGATCTGCCCGAGTTGTAGCGGATCGCCAAAAAGCGACAAATCCTGGGGTTCAACCACAACATCAATGGCATGATCACGGATCGGCCCGGCCAGGGCCCTCAGGGTTGAATCGATTAACGAATGAAAGTTGATACGCTGCGGCGCGGTTTCTTTTTGCCCGGTTCGTGACAGCCGCAGCAATGCGCTCAGCAGTTGATCCATTTTATTAATACCGCCACGGATGAAGTTGAGATCTTTTGCCACCCGTTCAAGGTTGTTGGCGGCGATATCCTCCTGTAGCATTTCCAAAAAAGAACTGATGGTGATCAGCGGGCTTTTCAGGTCGTGGGACACAAGGTAAACAAACTGTTCCAGTTCTTCGTTCTTCTGTTGTACTTCTGCCTCAACCGCTTTGCGCAGGCTGATGTCACGAATGACTCCGACCTTGTGCGTTCCCTCTTTCAGTTCAACTTGGCCAAGAGACAACTCAACGCTGATTTCATGGCCTTCCTTATGCCGTGTCGTCAGTTCAAAGGCGGCCGCGCTGCCATTACCCATCGCTTCCTGTTCAGTGAGGGTTATTGCGGCCAGGTTTTTTTCGCGAAGATCCTCAAAACGGAAAAAAGAATGTAGGTCACAACCGAGAATCTCTTCCGGCTCGTAGCCGAAAATGTTTCGCACGGCTGGATTGGAAAAAGCTACTTCCCCTTCAGGATTCATCATCAATATGGCATCCTGGGCCGTATCGGTGATGGCCTGCAGCCGCAGCTGATCTTCGTGAATCTGTCTGGTCTGAAGCGCAACCTGCCGGCGCAAGGTCCAGGACCATAAAAGGATCGCCACCAGCACCAGGACCAGGGGACTCAGGATGATCGCAGAGTAGCGCATGGCAACCCACAAGGTGTCCGGTTGGTGGTAATGGGCTAACCACTTGTCATGTATGCGGCGATATTCACCATTGGTATGAATCGCCTGTAGCCCTTCATTGAGTTTGGCCAGCAATGCCTGCTGCCCTTTTTTGACAGTGTAGGCATAATTACGCTCCAGCAGGCTGTCGCGTCCGAGTTGGATACTGGTCCAGTTATTTTTCTCGAACAGCGCCAGGGCGGGCAATCGTGCCACCAGAGCACAATCATGGCGGCCATCAAGCAGCTGCTGGAGTGCTTCTTCCTGCGAATCCACCAGGGTTAATTGTGCAGACAGTCCTCTGTTTTGCAGCTCCTCAACAATGACATCGCCACGCTGGGCCACCAGGCGCAAACCGGCCAGCTCGGCGTAAGATTCGGGGGCAGGACGACCTCCCCGTCGAACGGCACTGACATAATGGGTGAGCAGGTGGGAGGGACCGAAATCAAACTGCTGACTGCGTTGTGGTGAGTAGAACATCCCCTGAATAATATCGATTTCACCATCGGTAAGCTGTTTCACCACCTGATCCCAGGGGCCCAGACGAATCTCGATATCAAGATGGGTTTCAAAGGCGATGGCCCGTGTCAGCTCAGTCAGAAAACCGGATGGATTTCCCCGGGTATCGAGGTATTCATAGGGCGGGAAATTGATATCACCTCCGACAATGAGGCGCTGCCTGGCCGGCAACTGTAATGCGGCAAACCATTTGGCGTGCAGCCGTTGATAGGTGCCGTCGGCGATGATCAGAGACAGCCCCTCATTGAGCAGGGCCAGGGTCGCCCGATCACCGTCTTTGACCGCAAAACTGAAATCCTGGCGGAAACCCTCAATCGGCCGGTCAATCACCCGCAGGGTGCTGAGGCCGGTCTCCTGCAACAGGCGCAGTGCGACCAGACGCTGCATAACGACGGCGTCATAGCTCCCGGCATGCAGGGCCTGCAGTGCTTGTTCAAAGGTAGCGGTGGTGAAAATATGTATACCGCGATCGGTTCGCCGTAGGAACTCCTCCGCATTATCCCCCTTCATCACCGCGACCCTGCGTCCTCGTAAATCGTCGAGGGTGCGGATGCCATCGGTATCAGTACGGACAACAATAGCGCCGTGCAGGGACATATAGGGAAAGGTAAAATCGAACAGGGCCTCGCGCTCCGGGGTCCGTCCGACCAACGGCAGGGCTTGAATTTTGCCGTTTTCCAGCAGGGCTCTGACCTCCGTCCAGGTGCCGGTGCGAAACGTGACATCGCGTCCCATGGCCTTGAGAGCTGCGCGCAATAATTCCACCGAGAAGCCGTCCACCCGGCCATCGTCAGTAACGATGCTAAAAGGAGGATAATCAATCTCGGCGGCAGAGGTGATCGGGTCGTTGGCCATAAGGGTCACTGCAAAGAACAGCTGCAACAGCAGTGCAGCAACGATCGACAGCGAGCGCAGACCGCGCACCTTTGCGCCAAGATAAAGACTAAGAGGTGTCATGTTGCCATCTTTTCTATGGGTCGGTGTAGTGTTTGAGTGATCCCTTTTGTCGTCAATCTACGCTCTTTGTTGATTAAGACCTGTTGCTAACCACCGCCCCCGGCAGGGTAAAGCGGAAACAGCTGCCCTTGCCGATTCCTGCCGATTCCACCCGGACTTTACCCTGATACCGTTCGACAATCTTTTTAACCAGAGAAAGTCCCAGGCCCGTGCCGGGGTTGTTTTTACTGAGCTGGGTGAAGAGCTGGAACACGCGCTCGGCATGTTCCGGTTTAATCCCGATCCCGTTATCACGGACATAAAAAACAACATCGTGCCCTTCTGGCGTTGCTCCGACCACAATGTGCGGATGGAGTTGGTCGCCCATGTACTTGATGGCGTTTTCGATCAGGTTCTGCCAGATCTGACCCAATTGCAGCCGGTCACCGGTCAGGGTCAGCGCTGTTTCATCGATGGTGACATTCACCCCACGCTGTTGCAGCGGGCCGGCGAGCGTTGCCAGACAGGTAGCGATCAGTTCGGTGTAGTGGATGTTTTCAGGTGGGCTCTCGACCCTGTCAATCGCGGTTATTTGCATCAGGCCATCGAGCAACTGTTTGAGCTTTTGTCCCGCTTCCTTAATAAAGGTCAGGTTCGATTCAATTTCATCACTGCGGCCACCTTCCAGGTCTTTTTCAATCTGACCGACAAAGGCGTTGATGGTAATTAGAGGGGAATTGAAGTCGTGGGCAATGATCGAGGCGTATTGTTTGATCTCGTCATTCTTTCTTTGCAACTGGCCTTGTGTCTGCTTAAGGACCCGGTTTCTACGGTTAAGTTCGCGCGTCAACCCGGCCAGTTCATTATTCAGCAAGCTGATGGTGCGCATGACGTCAGAATCGGCGAGGATCGCCTGCTCGCCGTACATCAGATAGCCATCCCGGGTCGGGTGAAAAGAACACTGTAGCGCCAGGGAGTTATGGTCAGCAAGAGTGAAGTTCAGTTGTAATGGCGATTTTTCTACCGGATTATCGTCAAGTAATGCCCTGCTTTCCGCTAACAGGAGATTTTTCAGGTTGGCATCTTTGAGGTTGTCATCGCGCTCAATCAAGTTTTTAAAAGCCTGAGTATAGTCGATGATGCGCGTGTCGGCAGTCAGGGTGACCAGGGCCACCTGGGTGGAACCATCAAGCCTGGCGGCGATGAAATCAAGATGATCGGTCATTGTGGACAGGTTGATCATGCAGCACTCCGAAAAGTCCGCATTAGCTGGCGGGCTTCTACCAGATCAGCGGCGCAGGCATCGGCTCCAACCTGTTTCCATAATTCTCTAGGTCCGCTGAAGGCCCGACCCCCGACAATAATCTTGATTGAGGCCATGTCGGTATCCTGGCGGATCTGCCCGATCAGTTCAGCCACCTGATTGATATTAAAGGGCATGGTGACGGACAGGGCCAGTACGTCGGGTTTTTCTATTCGCAGATGATCCAGCAGATCAGCAGCGGGAACGTTGGCACCCAGATAGCTGACGTTCCACTTGTCGGTTTCGAGGATGTCAGCAATCATCATGGCACCGATTTCATGATATTCATTAGCGCAGGCAGCAACCACTGCGCGACCACGGTAGCTCTCCGGTCCAATCAGCACCAGATTGACCGCGGCCATGACCCGGGTCACAATGGCCGAGGCCAGATGCTCCTGGGCGACGGATATCTTGTTCTTTTCCCAGAGGATGCCGACTTCATAGAGGGCCGGTTGCAGTACCTGCAGGTAGAAATCGATAATGTCTTCAGGATGTTTAACCCGGGTTGTTGCCATCTTAAGGCAAAGGCGGTGGTCACCGCGCAGGGCCGCCACCCTGAACTCATTTTTGCGTTCGAGCCAGTCACTGTCAACCGCGACAAGGACATCGAGTTCCTGTTGTGAGAGCTCAATCAGGGTGTTGTGTTGACCAATCATCCACTGATAAATGAAGATGATGGCGGACTGTAGCTCGGCCGGGATGAATTCTTCGACGGCAGTGATCCAGCAGCGCAATTCCAGCGGGAAATACTCATAGGAAAATCCACGGTTATGATAGACGCGATAGACCCAGGGAAGGGTCTGTGCCAGTAGCTGGTAGTTGCCAACGGTGAAGACCGTGGCCATAAAGGCGCCATGATGGCGATGATTCTCGTACATCATTTGCAGTGGATTGCCACCGATCATGTTGATAATGCCGGTCTGTTTGCGCATGTTTTCGTCGACAAAAGCCGTCATTTCGGGCAGTTGTTGTTGATAGCAGGTGGCTGCAGCAAGAGTGACTGGGGGCAGCATAGATGCGTGATCTTTGACGTTGCTTAGTGACGGCATGGGTATACAGCCTTCCGGAGATGAGAAAGAGTGGCACCTTATCAAATAAGGCAGGGTTAATCTACTTCAGGCGGCTGATCTAGTCAAAGTGATTTTTATGAAAATTCTGTATCTGATCAGCACCGGAACCCCGAGCCTGCGCGCAGGACTGCAGCTGAATAATTACAAAGAGATATAATATGATGGTGTAACAGGTTTTGGGTATGGTGGATTTATCTTTCCGTGTCTTTCCGCGTTTTCCGTGGACTCAGGCTACCGACATTTTTGGCAACACGCCTGATCGGGGCTCAGGGAATCAGGCGTACACAATTCCTGCCTGCCGCCTTGGCCGCGTAAAGACTGCGATCAGCTGCTTTAATCAGGCCTTCGATGGCGGTCATGGCCGGGGTCCTTGTGGCCACGCCGACACTGATGCTGCCTTGCCAGTATCCCTCACCGGCGGGAATCTTCAGGGTATTGATGTGACCGTGAAGCTGTTGCGCCAGATACATGGCTCCGGCGGCATCGGTTGACGGGCAGATCAGCATGAACTCATCACCACCTAAGCGGCAGACACTGTCATCGGTGCGCACCGTCTCGGTCAGCTCGCGCGCCAGGACGCGCAACACCTCATCCCCGGCATCATGACCGTAACGATCATTGACCTGTTTGAAATTGTCGGCATCAATCATCATGCAGGATAATGGTTGCTGGTTGGTCGTCGCGTCCTGCCACAGTAAACGCAATATTTCCATCGCCCGACGGCGGTTGGCCAGCCCGGTCAGGACATCCGTGGAAGCCAGCATTTCGAGGTGGGTGTTGGCCTTCTCAAGTTCATGGGTGCGGTGTCTGACCTTTTCTTCGAGGGAGCGGTTCAGCTCTGTCAATTGGTAATTGCGCTGCGAAACCTGTTCAAACAGATTTTTCAACGAGCGCAACAACAGGGCCGTTCTTTTGTCGCTGTGTCGCCCTTCCAGCGCGTAGGCCGCTTGCGGGTCGGTGCCGCCGGCGATGGCCTGGAGCTGTCTGGCCATCGCCATATCGGTGCCCATGATGTGATAGGCCACCCAGTTAAGAAGGAATTCAAATAAGTGATTACCACCCTCTTGCTGGTCGTTGAGGTAATTCTGGTACATCCGCCCGACTTCGGCGATAAAGCGTTGATGCATCCGGGTGTGTTCGGTAACATGACGGGGGTCGATACGGGACTGACTCATCAGTCGTTCTTCTTCTTCAAAGTGATAACAGGTGTAATCAACCAGTTCGTCATAGAGGGTGGCGACATTCTTCTCATTGACCCGCCTGTGGGCGACGGCATCGCCGAACGCATTGATCAGATTCAGCAGATGCTGATGTTGTCGATCCGACTCTTCAAGACCGGTATCAAGCAATGGGGTCCATTCAAATAGTGGTGTCATAAGGGTTCGCTTTCAGTTGTTCACTGGGGAATATAAGCCGCGGGCAGGGTAAATTTGAAGCAGCAACCCTGCCCGTCGCCTGACGATTCGACCCAGATGTTCCCTCCATGCTTTGCTACGATCCGTTTCACCAATGCCAGACCCAGCCCACTGCCTTTGCTGTTGCGATCGAGTTTTTCAAACAGACCAAAAACCTTTTGGTGAAATTCTTTCGGGATGCCGGGGCCGTAATCGCGGATGTAAAAAACAGGTTCAGGGCCAGATTCTAAACCGATGTCGATATAGGGGTTGTTGTCCGTTATGCCATAGGTCAGGGCATTGTCAATCAGGTTCTGCCAGACCTCCAGCAGACGGGAAGGGTCAGCATGAAGGAACAGATCCGTGTCAACCAGGCGTATCTGAGCCCCGCTCTCCTGGATCTGCCCCTGGACCAGCATCAGGGTATGTTCCAGTAATCCATTCAGGGAAACCTTCTCCGGCTGGTCGGCAACCCAGCCCAGGCGTGACAGGCTAAGGAGATCCTCCAGCAGCATGCTCATGCGGTCTGTAGCGGTGCGGATATGGTCAATATCCTGATCGATTTTCTCCGTGTCGCCGGCGCGCATATCCTGTTCAAGAAAACCCAGGAAGGTTTTGACCGTCACCAGCGGACTTTTCAAGTCGTGGGATACGGTATAATTGAAGCGTTCCAGTTCTTCTGTGCGTTGCTCCAGTTCAGCGGTGCGCCTGGTCAGGGCCTGCTCCATCTGCTTGCGTTCGGTGATCACCTCGCTGTAGAGAACAATGCCGCCGATGGTGCCATCAATCTCGTACCAGGGACAACAGGACCAGCGGGTATAGTCCTTCTGACCATCTTCGCGGACAAATTCGTCATCGTCACCTGCCAGGATCTCACCGGATAAAGCACGTTGATGGATGGCACGCCATTTTTCCGGGATATCGGGGAAAACTTCGTAGTGATGCTTACCGATGAGGTCTTTTCGATTGACCCTGTACTCGCGAACAAAACGATCACTGACAAACAGAAAATGCAGATTGCGATCGAAGACGGCAATGCCATTAGGGTCATGATGAATAATGTACTTCATCAAATGGTACCAGTTTTTAAGGCGATCTTTGCTCAGTTTTAGCTCTTGTTCCGTTCTTTTGGTCTGGGTAATGTCGCGAATAATACCGACAGCGTGCCACTCTCCCTTGATCGCAACAGCAGAGAGGGAGAGCTCGACATCAAGCAGTTCGCCACTTTTGTGGCGGGCTTTCAGGTCAGTGGTTTTGCCGATGGCATTCCCTTTGCCGGATACCTGAAATTCCTTGATGGCCGGGTGGTAGTCGGGAAGATAGTGTTCGGGAGCAAGCAGTTCATGGAGGGGTTGCCCGAGCAGTTCCTGCGGGGCGTAGCCGAGAACCTGTTTACAGGCCGGATTGCAAAAAGTGACCAGGCCGTGAGAGTTCATCATCAGGATAGCATTGCGGGCGGCGGAGGTCACGGCACGCAGTTGGGCCTGGCTGTCTTTACCGGCTGCTTCGGCCAGTTTGCGTTCGGTACGGTCGATCACATTGCAGGCCAGACACTCTTCCCCGGGAAGCTTTTGCCCCTGTACCTCAACCAGCAGGATGTCACCGGCATTGTTGATCAGACTTAAGTCGAGAATCTTGCCCTGGGGACTTTTGCAGAAGGCGGGGAGGCGCTGACGTAACACATCTGCACTATCGCTACTGCAATAACTTGCCAGATATTTATGGCGTAAGTTGCCGGCGGGGTAGCCCAGCATGGTGGCGAAGGAGTCATTGAGCTCCTGGATTTGTCCACGGTTATCAATGGTGACGTAGCCGATGGGAGAGCGGTGGTAAAGGGCATTGAACCGTTCCAGGGTCTGCTGCAGCTGCTGCTGGGTTTCCCGCAGTTGCTGATTCTGCAGTTCGAGTTCGGCCTGGTAGACGCGCAGTTCGTGGAGAATCTCAATCCCCTGTTGGTCGTCAGGATTGCTGCCTGCGAGCTGGTGCAGACGCTCTTCGGCCTTCAGCCGCAACTGCTGCAAATGGGGGTCGACTGGGGCCGGCATGCCTTCAGTCCTTTCGTGGTTGGCTGCTTGATGCAAGCAGGCTCAGATCAAAAAAAGTCAGGACAATGCCGGCGTAGGCATTGGAGGCAATTTTGTAGGGGATGACGCGCAGCAGATATTCCTTGCCGTTTTTATCGTGGACACGGTGTGCGCATTCTTCTTCCGGCGCCCGACAGAAGTTGATCAGCACTTCCAGGTCCACGTCGACCAGGTTATGGGCAATATCAATTAACGGCCGCCCGATGTCCTGCTCGATGATGCGGAAAATCTGGGAGGCTTCCGGGGTGATGCGCCGTACTTCGAGATTTTCATCGAGATAGATGGTCGGCATTTTGATGATGCTGATGAGATTATCCAGATCGTTGTTGGCTTCGGTTAGTTCCGTTATCTTACTCTGATATTCGGCGTTGACGGTGTAGAGCTCCTCGTTGACTGACTGCAGTTCTTCGTTGGTGCTTTGCAATTCTTCATTACTCGACAGCAATTCCTCGTTGGTGGCCTGTAGCTCTTCATTGGAGGTTTCCAGCTCTTCGACCGTGGCCTGCAGGCTCTCCTTGGAAAATTGCAGCTCATGCTCAAGGTCAATAATCCGATCAGCCGTTGCTGTGCCCACATTGTAGTCGTTGCGCTCAGTGCCGCCATGATGGCTGATATCGTCCTCAATAAATACGGCGACCAGTGCTTCCATGCCGGCCTTGCTGGTGACCGGACAGATTTTGACCCGGATAGGGTCGCTGCCCTCGCTCAGGCGGATATTGCTGTAGTTGAGCTCCTTTTTTTCACGCAGCACCTTCTGGATGCCGGTGGTAACCGGGATGGATAGCTCCCGGATCAGCAGGCGGCTGATGTCAGCCTGAATCTTGCCGGATGGAATGCGCAAAAAACGTTGTGAATCGCCCATCACATGGAGCAGATCGTTGGTGCTGTTGACCAGCATGGCAAAGGGGATGTAGTGCTCGGCGATGACATTGAGGAAGCGTTCCAGCAAACGGTCGTACAGGTAATCGCGCATGCCTGCGCCCATGCCCGGCTTGATTCCCTGCCCACTCATGCGCCGATTCAGATCAAACAGTTCCGAGTGGCGGTGGTGATGATCCGGCAGACGTTTTAAGCCCCGTGAGCGCAGAATTTTCCATTTTTTATCAAGGGTTTCAAAAAAGGTGTCCGCATCGCCGACGGTTTCACTACTGCCGAGAAACAGCAGCCCCTGTGGCACCAGAGAAAAATTGAAGAGGTCAAGAACCTTCAGCTGGCTGCTTTGCTGAAAATAGATGAGCAGATTGCGACAGCTGACCAGGTCTATTTTGGTAAAAGGCGGGTCTTTAAGCAGGTTGTGCTGGGCAAAAACGATCTGTTCGCGCAGCGGGCGCACGACCTGATAGCCCTTGTCGGTCATGACAAAATACTTTTCCAGCAGGTCACGGGGCAGATCGTTAATTACCGCTTCGGGGTAGAGACCGATGCTGGCAATCTGGATGGCGTCCCGGTCGAGATCGGTGGCGAAGATCTTGACCTCTTTGTCGATCTGAAGCTGCTGAAGGATTTCATTGACCACGATCGCCAGACTGTAAGCTTCTTCCCCGGTGGAGCAGCCGGCGGTCCAGATGCGTACTTCCCGTTCTTCGTGGCGTTGCAGCAGGTCCGGAAGATATGCCTCTCGCAACAGCTGGTAGGCTTCCGGGTCCCGTATAAAGCTGGTAACACCAATCAGCATTTCTTTGAACAACTGCTCAATTTCAGACGGGTAACGCTGACAATAACGCAGATAATCCTCAATGCTGTCGATGTGATTGATGGTGATCCGGCGTTCGATCCGGCGGACAACCGTCGAAGGTTTGTAGAGGCTGAAATCAACCCCCTGGCGTTCACGCAGCATCTGAAAAAGGCGGCTCAAGGCATCCTCGTTGTGCAACAGAGGGTTCTGTTCCTGGGGGATGGTTTTAATCGGATGGTTGGCGTAGCTTACCAGCTGTGCCGGGATCTGCTCGGGAGGCAGGATGAAGTCTTGCAGGCGGGCGGAGATGGCACTGCGTGGCATGCCATCAAAACCTGCGGTTTCGGGATCCTGGACGATGGTGAGACCGGCGACCTCCTTGATGGCGCGCAAACCGCGGGTGCCGTCACTGCCGGTGCCCGAGAGGATGATGCCAATCGCTTTGCGCCCCTGATCCTGGGCAAGGGCCTTTAAAAAGAGGTCGATGGGGTAGTTCATGCCCCGCTGCGCCGGATCTTTTTCCATCAGGGTCAACCTGCCCTGATAGATTTTCATATCCATTTTGGGCGGGATCAGATAAATGGCATTGGGTTTAACCGGCATGCCGTCTTCGGCCTGATAGACGGGCATGACGGTTTTTTTGGACAGAATTTCCACCATCAGGCTTTTGTAGTCGGGAGAAAGATGCTGAACGATAACAAAGCCCATGCCGGTATCCGCAGGCAGATTACGAACCACCGTTTCAATGGCTTCCAGTCCACCGGCAGAGGCACCAAGGCCGACAATGTAGTGAGGTTTAGCCACAGGCTGTACTTTTTTTGCCACGGATGATCTCCCGCTGATGCAGATAAAAATCGTTGTCGACAACGACCCTAAAAGGGTGAGGCAGGAACAATTGTTAGGTCGATATTAAGCGGACACTATAAAACAAGCAACGGTCAGCGCCAACAAATTTTCGGCGTAAATCAAGGTTGTTGCGGCGCCCGGATCATTGAACGGTGGGGCCATGAGAAAAGGGGGAGCCGCGCAGAGCGAGGTTTTTTTTGGTTGCGCTTGTTGTTTTTGGGGTTGACCAGCAAAAACCATTGGCCTAACTGTCAGGGCTTGACGGGTTTTCTGACCCTTGCTGGTGATGAATTGGTAGCGCCTGATCCTCCTCGGGATCATAGATGTGACAGCAGTTTTTGCCCAGGAGCTTGGCCTGATACATAGCTTGATCGGCCTGACGTAATAGCTGATCGGCGGCCAGGGTGTCGCTCGGGGCGAAAAAGGCCACCCCGATACTGGATGAAACCTGAAGGGTTTGCCCCTGGTAGTCAACCGGTTGCGCCGCGGCGGTCAGCAGTCGTTTTATATAGGCGGTGCTGGCATGGGTGGTTCCCAGATCCTCGAGAATGACGACAAATTCATCGCCCCCAAAACGGGCAATGGTGTCGCTTTCACGCAAAGCTGCCTGCATTCGCGCCGCAATGACTTTGAGCAGCTGGTCGCCGGCGTCATGGCCGAAGGTGTCATTGACTGACTTAAAACCGTCCAGATCGATATAGGCGATGGCCAGGGATTGTTCGTGGCGCTTGCCGTGGACGATCGCTTGCTGAAGACGATCATCAAACAGCTTGCGATTGGGCAAGCCGGTCAGGGTGTCGTAATGGGCGAGCAGCTCGAGCTGCTTCTGATGTTCTTTAAGGGCACTGATATCGGTATGCAAGGCAACGTAGTGACGCACAGCACCAGTGCCACTTCGGACGGCGCTGATGGTCAGAACAATGGGCAGGAGGCCGCCGTTTTTGTGGCGGTTGAGGATCTCGCCGCTCCAGTGCCCCTGCTCGGCCAGGGTTTGCCACATGAGGGCATAAAATTCCGGGCCATGTTCTCCTGATTTAAGCAGGCGCGGATTGCGGCCGATGACCTCCTCCCGTTCATAACCACTGATACGACAGAACGCCTGGTTGACATCAAGGATGGTTCCTTCAGGATCGGTGATGATGACCCCTTCCCGAACATGGGTGAAAACGGTCGCCAGCTGTTCCAGGGCAAGGTTGGTTTTTTCCAGCTCCTGACTTTTCTCATGCAAGGCGTCCTCGGCCTTTTTGCGCTCGGTCCGATCGATCAAGGTGCAGGTGAGATGTTTTCCGTCAGGGAGTTTGCGGGCCTGCAGTTCTACTTCGAGAACCTTTCCGGAAGGCTGGGTCAACGCCAGATTTAGCGTTTTCCCCTGGGGCCGGCTGAATAGCGCCGGCAGCCGCTGCCGCAACACCGTGGAGCTGTCTTCCGCGCAAAAGTCTGCCAGAAAGCGCCGCGGCCCCTCGTGGGCGGGGATACCGAGCATGGTTGCCAGGGATTCATTCAGATCCTTAATCCGACCCTTGTCATCGATGGTGACAAAACCGACCGGGGATTGGTGGTACAGACAGCTGATATAGTCCAGGCTGTCCTGGAGCTGCTGCTGGGTTTCGCGCAACTCGAGATTCTGCATTTCGAGTTCCACCTGGTGGATGCGCAGTTCATATTCATTGCGCTGTTCGTCGTTGGCGATTTTTTGCTGAAAGAACTGACGGATCTTTTTTTCCGCTTCGTCCCGGTATTTTTGGGAGGGGTCATCATCGTACATCATCGCGCCACCTGTGCAGGGAAAAGACACCATCCCATGATTTTTTGCGAGGGCAACACACCAAGCCAACCCGTTTTTATGACATAAACATTAGATCATATCTTTTTTAAAAAAGTCCAGACCCCTGGCAGCACATTTAGGCAGCAGATAGTTTATAAATATCAAGCAAGTATAAAATTGTCCTGGACAAAAAATAAAATTCTGGATATCTTACGAAAAAGGTAATTTTTGTTTTGCCTGCGGCTGGACTGGCGCAGGCTTATCAAGCAGCCATTGATTGATATTTCCGGTCAGTTTTGATCAAAGGCCCTTCAGGAGTTTAGTTATGGTAAACAAGTTCATCCCAATGGCTATAGGGCTGGTAGCCCTGATTTTTCTGGTTTCCGGCTGTTCAACTGTTGATGTCAAACGCTACGCCGGGCAACAGCCGGAGTTTGACCTGTTTGACTATTTTATCGGTCAGACCCGCGGCTGGGGCATTGTCCAGGATCGCAAAGGGGAATTGGTGCGCCAGTTTGTTGTTGATATCAACGGCTATCTCAACGCTGCCGGTGAGCTGGTGCTGGATGAGCAGTTTGTCTGGAGTGATGGCGAGCACAGTGAGCGGATCTGGACCATCACCAAGACCGGCCCTCACGAGTTTATTGGGCGGGCAGCGGATGTGGTCGGTGTCGCTGAGGGAGAGGTTTATGGTAATGCCTTGTTCTGGACCTATGTGCTGAACCTGGAAGCCCGTGGATCAACCTGGAAGGTGCGTTTTGATGACTGGATGTTTTTGCAGCCGGATGGTGTTTTGCTCAACCGCGCAACCATGTCCAAGTTTGGTTTTGAGCTGGCACAGGTGACGATTGCTTTTCAATCGATCGATTCCACAGGAGGTGAAGAGGGTGTCGATAATAAATAAAAGCTTACTGCTGGGGTCGCTACTGCTGCTGGTGTCGGTCGCGCTTGTTCATGCTGATCCTGCGGATGATCTGGTGGTTCGGGGCGAAGGTAATGTGCGCTACCTGGGCTTTATCCGGGTTTATGATGCTGAGCTGCTGGCCCCTGCGGATGCCGGGTTGACGGATGTACTGCAGGCCCGACGCTCTTTTTGTCTGCGTCTGACCTACAGCGTTGATCTGACCGCCGAAAATTTTATCACCGCCGCTGAAGAGATTCTGTCGCGCCAATATTCCCAAAGCGAGCTTGCAAGTTATCGGCCGCTGATTGACCAGCTCCATCAGGCTTATCGGGATGTCGGCAAAGGGGATCGTTATCGACTCTGCTATGATGCTGATCATCAGTCGACCCAGTTGATTCTCAATAATGAAATCCTTGTGAGTATTTTTTCTCCGGAGTTTGCTATTCTATATGCCGGGATCTGGCTGGATGCCGAGCAGCCGTTGGATGCAGGATTACGCAAGCGGTTGCTGGCTTCACTGACTGACAGGCGAGGGTAATGATGGCACTGGAACCGGCACTGGAACAGTTTTTTAATACCTACCAGCGACTGAACCGCGACAACCTGGATCTGCTTGGCGGAATCTACAGTGACGATATCCGCTTCAGTGATCCGGCTCACAGCCTCAAGGGTTTGCCGGCCCTGCGTGATTATTTTGCTGAGCTGTATGCCAATGTCGAGCAGATTCGTTTCGACTTTTCCGCGCCCCGGATCAGCAACGACCAGGTGTTTGTGCAGTGGGTGATGCGGTTGCGTCATCCCCGTTTGAACCGTGGGGGCGAGATCGAAGTGCCGGGCATCAGTTGTCTGCATTTTGCTGAAAATGGACTGGTTGATGACCACCGCGACTATTTTGATCTGGGCCTGTTGCTCTACGAGCAGTTGCCCCTGCTGGGTCCTCTGGTGCGGGCAGTTAAAAGGAGGTTTTCGGCATGAAGATTTTGATTACCGGAGCAACCTCGGGTATCGGTCGCCAGTTGGCTCTTGATTATCATGCCGTGGGGCATGAAGTGTGGGCTTTGGGGCGTTCACCGGCAGCGCTGGCCGAGCTTGAGACGCTGGGGATCCATTGCGCTCAGGTGGACCTGGAAGACCGTGAGGCGACGCTGGAGTGGTTTGCCGGTCTTGAGACCCTTGACCTGGCGATCCTGTCAGCCGGCAACTGCGAATATATCGATCTGCCCGCCTTCGATAGTGCCCTGGTGGCGCGGGTCATGCGCGCCAACGTTGAATCCCTGGCGCACTCCATCGAAGGGGTCCTGCCGGCCCTGCGTCATGGCAGAAACCCTCATTTGGTCGGCATCGGCTCATCTGCTTCCTACCTGCCTCTGCCGCGGGCTGAGGCTTACGGCGCGTCCAAGGCAGCGGTGGCCTATATGCTCGATACGCTGCGCATCGGTCTGGCCGCAGAGGGGATTCGCGTCAGTCATGTCGCTCCCGGTTTTGTCAAAACCCCCCTGACCGATCGCAATGATTTTCCCATGCCCTGCCTGGTTACCGTGGAGCAGGCCAGTCGTGCCATCCGCAAGGGAATCGCCGGTGGTAAAAAGGAGATTCATTTTCCCAAACGCTTTACCGGTACGATGAAATTGCTCTCTGTGCTGCCACGCTCGGTGTGGCTCGCCCTTGCCCGAAAGATGGTCAGATGAAAAAACGTATTGCTGTTATCGGCTCCGGCATTGCCGGTTTAACCGCAGCCTATTATTTAAGTCGCAAATACCAGGTGACCCTGTTCGAGGCAGACCGGCGTCTCGGCGGGCATACCCATACTGTTCAGGTGGAATGGCAGGGGGAGCAAAGTGCTATCGATACAGGGTTTATTGTTTTTAATGATCGTACCTACCCCGGCTTTATTCGCTTGATGGACGAACTGGGGGTCGATTATCAACCCACCGAAATGAGCTTTTCGGTTACCAACCCGGCCCTCGGGCTGGAGTATAATGGTAATAATCTCAGCAGTTTGTTTGCCCAGCGGGGGAATCTGGTGAATGCCGGCTTCTGGCGCATGCTGGCGGACATCGTGCGCTTTAATCGGCAGGTTCGCCAGGCCGCCATTGAGTCGCCGGCAGGCACTACGCTGGGAGCTTTTCTCGATGGTCAGAGGTATGGGGCCCTGTTTATCGATAACTATCTGCTGCCCATGATCTCGGCGATCTGGTCGACGGACCTGGAACAGACGCGTGAATTTCCCCTGGTGTTTTTTGTGCGTTTTTTTGAAAACCACGGATTGCTTAATCTGGTTGATCGACCCCAGTGGTACACCATCAAGGGGGGATCAAGCAGCTATATTGAACCCCTGACGGCCCCGTTTAACGAGGGAATTCGTCTGGCTACCGGCGTCGAGACGATCACCCGCCATAGCGATGCGCTAACAGTGGTGGCTGCAGGGCATGAGTATGACTTCGATGAGGTTGTAATGGCCTGTCATGGTGATCAGATGTTATCGATGCTGGTTGAACCCAGCGCGGATGAGCAGCGAATACTTGGAGCCTTTCGTTTTACCGCCAATGATGTGATTCTGCACACCGATCAGCGCTGGTTGCCCCAGAACCTGCGCGCCCGGGCGAGCTGGAATTATCATCTGCGGCAGCCGGGACAGGGTCGTTCGACCGTGACCTATTACATGAACCGGCTCCAGTGTCTTGAGAAACAACATGACTACCTGGTCACGCTGAACGAGGATATTCCGGAAGAGTCGATTATCGGTCGCTACCAGTATGATCACCCGATCTTTGATCTGGAATCGATCAGTGCGCAGGAGCAGTGGTATAAGATTTCAGGAATCGATCGTATCCACTATTGCGGGGCCTGGTGGCACAACGGTTTTCATGAAGATGGGGTCCAGAGTGCCCTGCGGGTCTGTACGGCTCTGGGGGTGTCACCATGACCTCGGCCCTCTATGTCGGGCGGGTCGCGCATCAGCGCTTTATCCCGCGCGAGCACCGTTTCTCCTACCCGTTCTTTATGTGGTTTCTCGATCTCGAGCAGGTCGATGAGCTGCCTGATCTGGGGCGCTGGTTTTCGGTAAAACGCTTTGCCCTGAGCCGTTTTTTGCGCTCCGACTATCTGGGGCCGACGAGCGAGCCGCTGCATCTGTCGGTTAAACAGCGGCTGCTGGAATTGACCGGCATACCGGTTGAGGGAACCGTCTGCGCTCTGCTGAATCTGCGTACCCTGGGGCTGTACTTCAGCCCGGTGAATTTTTACTTCGGCTACGATCGTGACGGCCATTGTACTCACATGCTGGCTGAAGTCTCCAACACCCCGTGGAATCAGCGTCATTATTACGCCCATCTGCTGGAACCGGGGCTGAGTCAGCGCGCCAACCCCAAACAATTTCATGTGTCTCCCTTTAACCCGATCAACCAACATTACCGCTGGCAGATTGAACCACCGCAGGAACAGGCACAAATTGTCATTGACGTTGATGATGAACGCGGACACCTGTTCCGGGCGTTGATCAACCTCAAGCGCCGGCCCCTGACCCTGTCGTCGGTGCGTCAGCAATTGCTGCGCAAGCCGGTGATGACATTGTCGATCCTTGCCGGAATCTATTGGCAGGCGCTGAAATTATATCTGAAAAAAGTTCCTTATGTTCCGTATCCAAAGGAGTTGTCATGATTTCATCTACTCTGAATTCCCGCTTTGTCGTTGGCCGAAACAGTGCGGCCACCAGGGTCCAGGCTTGGTCACGTTCGTTGCTGCATCGGCTGTTGCAGCATCTTTACTATGGCCAGATTACCCTGATTGAAGGAGACCATCAGGTCACCTTTGGTCAGGATGCTGATTTTCATGCCCAGATCCAGGTCAATGACCCGGCCTTTTACCCAAAAGCAGTATTCGGCGGGTCGATTGGTGCCGGGGAGTCCTATATTGACGGCGATTGGGATGCTGATTGTTTGACCACCCTGGTGCGCATTGTTGCTCGCAACAGCCAGCTTCTCGACCGGTTGGAAGATCGCTGGGCCTGGCTGGTCCGTCCCTGGCAACGGGCGAAACATCTGTTGCGCTGCAACAATCGCTCCGGCTCTAAAAAGAATATCCTCGCCCACTATGATCTCGGCAACTCGATGTACGAAAGCTTTCTCGATCCGACCATGATGTACTCGGCGGCGATTTACCCCAACGTCGAGAGTCGCCTCGAAGACGCAGCCGTTTATAAACTTGAGCACATCTGTCGGCGCCTTGATCTTCGTCCCGAAGATCGGGTGATCGAGATCGGCAGTGGCTGGGGCGGCTTTGCCATCCATGCTGCAAGCCATTACGGTTGCCACGTTACCACCACCACAATTTCTGATGCCCAGTACCAAGAAGCCCACCGCAGAATCGCCGCTGCCGGGTTGGAGGATCGCATTACCCTGTTGAAACAGGATTACCGCGATCTGGAAGGAACCTACGACAAGCTGGTCAGTATCGAAATGATCGAAGCGGTCGGCCATCGTTATCTGCCACAGTTTTTTGCACAATGTAATCGGCTGCTCAAGCCCGATGGCATGATGCTGTTGCAGGCAATCACCATCCAGGACCAGCTTTATCAGCGCTATCTGACCAGTGTCGATTTTATTCAGGAGCATATTTTTCCCGGCGGCTGCCTGTTGTCAAATCATCATCTGCTGAAGCTGATGAGCGAAAAAACCGACATGGTCGTGCGTGGTATTGAGGACTTTGGTCTGGACTACGCCAGAACCTTAAAAGATTGGTATGATCGTTTTATAGCAAACTTCAATAAAATTGAACAAAAAGGTTTTGATGAACGGTTCAAGCGCCTGTGGAGCTATTATTTCTGTTATTGCGAGGGAGGATTCCGAGAAAGAGCGATCAGTGTCGTACAACTGACTGCCACCCGTCCCGGCCATCTGCAACCCCTGTCCAGATCATGAATCCGCTACTGAATATCGCCATTTACCAACTGATCTGGTTTGTTGCGGTGCTGGGTGGGGAATCGCTGGTGTGGGTGGCGATGGTGCTGATCCTTCTTCACTTTGGTCTCACTCCGACCCCGAAAACCGATCTTGTTCTGGTCGTTCTGGTGCTGTTCATCGGTGTTCTGATTGATGGCACCCTGCGCCTGTCCGGGTTTTTTATCTTTGCCGAAGATCGATTTCCCATCCCTTTGTGGCTGGGATGTCTCTGGATGGGGCTGGCCACAGTGTTCAATCATAGCCTGGGATGGTTAAAAAATCGCCTGTGGCTTGCAGCGCTACTGGGCGCTATCGGCGGACCGGCGGCCTATATTGCCGGTGGACGGCTCGGGGCCGCTGAGTTCAGTGTGTCACTGCCATGGTCGATAGCGGTATTGGCGATCATCTGGGGACTGCTGGTGCCGGGATTGGTATGGTTGAGCAGTAAGATTGTGATTGCCGGGGATCGGCCGTTGAAGGTTGTTAAAACACGAGCTACATAATGCTGTGAAAATTGTTTGGTCATGGTGATGGATTCTGCGACTACGCTTCGCTCCGCGCAGAATGACTCCCGCTCTTTTCCATCAACGTCCTTCTTTGTCATCCTGCGCGAAGTCGCAGGATCCATTTTGGGATGATGCTATAATTGCTCAGTCCACCCAGTCCGCAGCAAGATCCGCCCAGTCGGGGTTGTCTCTTTCAATCAGTGTCGTCTTCCACTGCCTGTTGCGGTTTT
>NZ_JACWUN010000022.1 GCF_014773365.1 Pelovirga terrestris | reverse complement strand
GTTCAAAGCGTCATCTCCTTGAAGTAGTTTCGGTTGTTTGGCGATAACCAATTCTACCATAGCTGATGGCGCTTTTGATCAATAATTACAAGCTGTTACATCTTTTTTCTGTCTGCGAAAGTTGAGCTGGATACTTAAGTGTTTTGTTATCTTAATCCGTGAGGTGTAAGGCGTAAAGAGTGAGGGGGATAAGCACTGCTCAGCCGGGCTATTGTTTATCCGAGCAGATCCTTTTGCGAATAGACAACCTTTCGGTGCAGCAGCGAATAGTAGCGAATCCAGCCCGGCGCATGGGACATAAAACCGGAGATGGCAATCACCCCAATCAGGATGACAATGGCGTGTTGCAGGGCTACATGCAATAATGCCAGCAGCAGTAATTTCACATAGACTGCAACACCCCGCAACTGAACAAACCAGATCCAGCCGGAATACGCTTCCATCCCGACCAGAACAACACCCGAAATCATGGCCAGATAAAAATAAGTCGGTTCCGAGGCGCCATCCATGGCAGCACCAAACATCCCGGCCATACCGATCAGGTGAAGCGTCCTGACCACCACCTTGGTCAAGCGTCGTACACTGTTATCAGGCAGGTCGTTCAGAAGAGACATAATGTGTCCTGTGCCTGTAGCATGCCATCACGGATGCAGAGTAGCTCCGCACCAATCCGCTGCGCCTGAAAGCGGTCGTGGGTGGAAAAGACCACGGTGACTCCATATTTTGGCAGTCGCGCCAGCAGCCCCTCAAAAGCCGGTCGGCTGTTAACATCGATATTTGCCGTTGGTTCATCCAGCAGCAGCAAATCGGGTTTAAACACCAGGGCCCGCGCCAGTGCCACCCGTTGGGTTTCACCGCACGAGAGCTCTTTGGCTTTACGCTGTTCAAACCCTTCGAGCCCGACAATCGACAGGGTCAGGCTGATTCTCCTGATCTGCTCCTGGCGGGCAACCCCCCGTAATTTAAGCCCGAACGCCAGGTTGTCACTGACCGTCCCCTGGAACAGATAGGGCGACTGCTCGACATAGGTGACTTGTCTGCGCAAGTGATCCGCATCCCCGGTAGTTATACCGGGAAACTGAACGACGCCCCGTTGTGGGTTGATCAGCAGGGCCATGATCCTCAACAACGTACTCTTGCCCGCGCCGTTTGCTCCGGTCAAGGCATACACCTTCTTGGGTACAAGTTCCAGAGACTCGATAGACAAACGGAAACTGCCGCGAGTAAAGAGAAGATGCTTCAAGGAGACTACCGGTTCCATGGCCTTATCTTTGCTGTAACATGTTGAGAAACAAATTGACAATCAAGGCAACACACAGCAGGACGATCCCTAAGGACAAGCCAAAAACAAACTCCCCTTTGCTGGTCTCAAGGGCAATGGCGGTGGTCATGGTGCGGGTTGAACCACGGATATTGCCGCCCAGCATCATCGCCACGCCGACCTCACCGATCACCCGCCCGAATCCCGCGATCAACGCAGCCATCACGCCAAAGCGAATTTCTTTGATCAGCTGGATCGACGCCTGGAACTGGGTAGCGCCTAAGGTTCGGGCGGTATCAATCACCCGCTGATCAGCGCCGTTGACACAGGCCAGAACGTAATTAGCAACGATGGGGATGGCCAGCACGGTCTGACCGGCAATCATCGCTATCGGAGTAAACAGCAACCCGAACTCACCCAATGGGCCCTGTCGACTGAACAGGCCGAACAAGACCAGACCAATGACCACCGTCGGCATCGCCATCAAGGTGTTAAGCAGGGTAATCAACAACCTGCGACCGCGAAACCGCTTTAACCCGAGCCACAAACCAACCGGGACCCCAAACACTGCGGCAACGATAATGGCAACAGTCGCAGTATAAAGGGAGGTCCAGACCGCAAGCTGGACCTCCCGGTTAAAACTGAATATTAATACCACAGCGGCCAGCAGGGAGTCGGACAAATAGTTCACGCATGCCCCTTATTGCGTATAAAAAAGTTGCTCTCCGGCCATTTGAAAACCGTTGATTAAACCTTGTCCTTCCTCAGAGGTCAAAAAGTCAAGAAATTTCCGGGCCAGATCCTGTTTAACATGGGGATGGCGCGCCGGATTCACCATAATCACCCCATAGGGGTTAAACAAGCGCTGATCTCCAGCAAATACCATTTTGAGATCAACCTTGTCCTTAAAGGCCAGATACGTACCGCGATCGCTTAAGGTGTAGCCCTGGCGTTCGTTGGCCATGATGATGACTTCTCCCATGCCACGTCCCGCCTCCAGGTACCAGCTTCCCTGCGGTACCAGGCCGGCGGCCTGCCAGAGCTGCAACTCCCGGACATGGGTGCCGGACTCATCACCCCGTGAAATAAAGCTGACTTTTGAGTTTGCGATCTTGCTCATTACCTCAACCAGGTCATTAGTGCCCAGAGCTTCGGCGGGGTCATGCGGCGGGCCGAGCAGAACAAAATCATTGTACATGACATCACGGCGGTCGCTGCCGTAACCATGAGCCATGAATTGATCTTCCAAGCTGCGGGCGTGGACCAGCACGACATCCACATCCCCCGACTCACCCAGCTTGAGGGCCTTGCCGGTACCGACTGCGATCACATCCACTTTGCAGTCGTTGGCCTGCTCAAAGGGTGGCAACAACTCTGCCAGCAGACCGGAGGCTTCGGTGGAGGTGGTGGTGGCCAGGCGCAAGCGCTCTGCCGCAACGACCGGACTGAAAAGACCGCACATAAAAACCACAGCTAACAAAATAGAAAACAGCCGTAACATCCTATCCTCCTGTTTGTTTTAAGTTTTTTCCTGTGAATTGCCCGATGATCATCTTCTTGTCATGACACTGGAATGGTGTCGAACTGCATCTGCAACAAGTCCACTGTCAATATCCCTTCGTCCAACAGCTCCCCCTGTATCAGAAGAATTTTGCAGACTTCCGCTGCTTGCAAGCTGCCGACAACGGCCGGGGTAAAGGACGGATTGCCGAATGTCGACTCAATCCCCTTGTCTGCTGTCCGGTTGGCGTAGAGTTTTTGCATGGTGCCTTGGCCCGGCTTGATGCAACTCACCTGACCAAACC
Source organism: Pelovirga terrestris (assembly GCF_014773365.1). Taxonomy (GTDB): domain Bacteria; phylum Desulfobacterota; class Desulfuromonadia; order Desulfuromonadales; family Geopsychrobacteraceae; genus Pelovirga; species Pelovirga terrestris. The sequence goes on along the minus strand of NZ_JACWUN010000022.1, from coordinate 20,917 downwards.
AGCCGGCAATTGATCCATGCACCAGGGGGATAGCAAGTTGGCTGCACAGCTGCGCCAGTTCCAGACGACCGCTGATATTGTCAATGGCGTCCACCACGACATCCATGCCGGTCAGCAATTCAATCCCGTTATCAAACCCGACAGCAACCTGACGGGGGTCGATGCCAACCGCAGGGTTGATATCCTGAACCCGCTTCAACGCCGCCGCAGCCTTGGATGTTCCAAGGTTATCAATGGTGGCAAGAAGTTGGCGATTAAGATTGTGCTCTTCAAAAATATCCGGATCGATCACCCGCAAGTGACCGACACCCAGCCTGGCCAGCTCTTCGATGACGTATCCACCCAGGCCGCCGCAACCGACCACGGCCACTCGTGATTTTAACAGCTGGAGCTGCTGTGATATTGAGATCATGTGACGGTTACGCTGGTAACGAGCGGGTAGGAAACCGGACTGCATGATAAGTTCGTCAACTTCGCTGCAGGTTACACCAAACTGTTCCATCACTTGCTGTTCATGCGCCCAGGAAACAAGATCGTCCTGGGCGTGGTCAGCTAAAAAAACCTGGATTTGTTCAAGGTCAGGATTCTTCACATCAGCCACCCCCGACCAAAGGAAAGATCGACAGGGCATCACCGTCGGCAAGTTGCCGTTGTAAATCGACATGAACAAAATTCAGCAACAGGATCCCCACCTTGGCTTCGGGGATCTGAAGATCCCTGACAACATCACCGACGGTTGTTGCTTGCGGATACTCCCTGATCTCCCGATCGAAGCGACCGATCCGAAAGGAAGCAAAGAGTTTGACGGTAATTTTCATCATGACGCTCCTTCAGCAGGAGGAACCCCGGTCCGCTGCGAAACCGCCTCGTTCCATCTTACCTTGACTAAAGCTGTCTGTTGGGGAGCCATGATGGTTGGTAGTTGTTCGGTGAATTCTGCGCAAGGGCTGGACCGGCCATTCAGGGTGACGGAGTCACACCCCTTCTGGAACCTTGCCCCTCCGTCAGCCACCAATGTCATCAGCTCCGATCCTGTAAGAACAACACCTCGTTCCACTAACAAAGGGCCAATCTCTTTCATGGGGATATTAAACAGTTTGATTGTCACTGTGCCGGATCCGGTTGTGACTGCCTGGGGGGGATGATAACTGATCGCTTCACGCATGGCAGCCAGATGTCCACCACGGCGCATGGTTGAACCGACCAGCCCGGGCAGGGCGGCTGAAAGGGCCAGGACCGATCCGTTGTCGATCACTGAGGAGGTCAGATCATCAACCGGCTTGCCGTCAAGAAACAGGGTCGTGATCCGATTCAGCACATAAGCCTCAGCGATACCGAGCTGGTCGTTGAGCAGTTTAATGACGCTGCAGCCGGTCGCCACCGGTAGCCGGACCCCCTTTTGCAACAGCAGGTAAAATGCGCTGATCAATTCGGAATCCAGGTTTAACTGCACTTGCAGATCGACAGCAGTGGGCATCGTCAGCTTTCTATTAAAAAAAACCGGGGCCCCCGCAGATCGCCCCGGTTTTCTCTCAGGTATCAACAAATATCAGCTCCAGTTGTAAAGCTCGTCAAGCTCCTCGTCCTTGACCGTGAAGGTAATATTGTGTGGTGCCAGAGGTTCGGTCTTGAAAAAGCGGGGGAGACGATCATCTTCGGCGCCAAAACCGGCTTTTTGGTTGAATTCACGTTCAAGAGTCAGAACCTTTTTGCCTAAGGCAACGACATCGTCACCGGTCATCTTGATACCGTAAAAAGCTCCCAGCATATCCAGCAGGGCATCAAAGGTTTCCGGCTGATCGAGAATTGGGAAGGCAATGAAAAGACACATGCCGGTGGAGTCAATGGCGGTTGTCGCAATCTGCAGGTTGCGTGACAGTTCGACCTGCCCTTCAGGCTTCAGCGGATCAACATCACCACCGACTTTGAGGATGTTGGTAGCAACAGCGTAGCCGGCAGTATGATCTGCCCCCATGGTACTGGTGGCGTAGGTTACGCCGATCCCCTGCACTGTGCGTGGGTCATAGGCGGGCAACGCCTGCCCCTTAACCACGGGAACTCTGTCAACACCAAAAGCTTTTCCAGTCATTTCGGCGCCGTTACCAAGAATTCGCCCCAAGGGGGTTCCTTTACCAACTTCGTCACGCACCAGCCTGATAGCTCCCTCGCTATCGCCGAATTCAATCACCCCACCATCCATGGCGACGCCTATGGCGACTCCCATTTCAATGGTATCGACACCGATGTTATCATCCAGATAGTCGAGCATGGCGATGGTGTCAAGATCATCGATGCCGCAGTGGCCACCATGGGACCAGACGGTTTCGTATTCGGGCTGTTTGGTCAGGAACTTGCCATCCTTATCGTTATAGATTCCCGAGCACTGAATAACACAACCGCGATGACAACCGTGGGTGGCAAGGCCGCCGCGCTGGATTTCAAGCTCGGCCTGGGTCTCACCGCTGATCTTGGTGCCCCCCTCAAAGAATCCGGTTTTGAAATTTCGGGTCGGATAACCACCGGCCTCATTGAGGACGTTCGTCAGTATATTGGTTCCGTAAGCAGGAAGACCTTCGCCCGACACCGCATGCTTTCGAATCCCCTCGACATAAGCACGGTTGGCAGCTTTAAATTTTTCCTGATTTTTGGGTTGTCGATGGGTGCAGCCGCTATCATCAAAAATAATTGCTTTGACCTGTTTTGCGCCCATGACCGCGCCGACACCGCCCCGTCCACAATGACGGCTGGGGCGCAATTCCGGATCGGTACAGGCAATGGATGCGGCGGCCATTTTGCGCTCACCGGCGGAGCCGATAGACATATAAGCGGCTTTGTCACCGTATTCTTTACGCAATTTTTCAACCAGCGGATAGTTGTCCATCAGCTTTAAACTGTTATCAACACTGATGGTAACCTTGTCCTTGTCGATATGGATTTTATACAAATCGTCACTTGCCGGCTTACCTTCAATGATGATCGCAGCATAGCCGAGTCGGGCCATGACCTGAGCGGGTTGGCCTCCGGCATTTGACTCTTTGATCCCGCCGGTCAGCGGGCTTTTACAGCCGACAGAAATCCGCCCTGACATGGCACCGGTCGTTCCACTGAGCATGCCGGGAGCAATCACCAGTTTATTTTCCGCACCCAGCGGATGACAATCCGGGGGGACCTCTTTGGCAACAATCATCGATGTTGTCGCCCGACCGCCCAGAGCGCTAAACTCGCCTGCCTCTTCAATGTTCTGAGAAGGACCTCCTGAAGCTCCCATGTTAATACGCAGTATTTTATCCATTGGCATCCTCTCTTGTGTATGAACCGCCTAAGTGAAAACTCCCTGCAGCGGGAGAGACAAACGGACTTCAGTGGGTTTGTTGGACTATTAGATCACAACGCCCTGTGCTGAGACAAAGAAGAGCTCAAGGCGTACACAGTGAGTTTATCAGGTGATAACAACTTTTCCAGTAAAACCACACCTTACCCACAAAAACCTTTCTCACCCGCTCAGCTTGACCAGGACTGCCAGCCCCATCTGTAGCCCTGCGCCAGCTGCCTCTGTTGGATAAAACTGTTGTTGGTCTGTATCTGTTCAGCACCGATCCTACGCAGGGACATTGCTGAATAATTACTTTTTTCTTTACCCAGGGATGTTCAGCAGCAACAACAATGGCAGGTACCCCTTGGGTCACCTGCCATTGTTGTTGCTAAACTGGAATGTTGGAGTGAACTTAGTTTTTAGCGGCCGCGGTCTTGCGTGAGCCCTGGGCAACAGCTTTGGTCATGCCGAACAGCATCAACACCGCCGGTACCAGTTGCGCGACAATAATCAGGGCGCAAAAGCCGACAAACAACAGAACCAGCAGGCCGCTGCTGTAGGTCACTGCCGTGTCAACAGCAAAAGCAGGGGCAGCAAGAAGCAGCACAACGGCGAGGGATGACAATAGTGATTTCATGATGTTTCTCCTTTTTAGTAGCAGGTCAATTCGGTTGCAGGCACCCGGCAACCTTGAAAGCGCCGGTGCCCGTTCACAGAGGGATTGTTTTTATCGCAAACCTAACTTTTTACCTTGACGGTCTCACGGTCACGGCCAAACAGTCCGCGCAGGACACCAACCAGCATCAGGGCCGCCGGCACCAACTGAAACACCACGATCAAAGCAAAGAAGCCCAGGAACAGGGAGACCAGCAGTCCTCCTTCGCCCGCGCCGGCGGTACCGGCAGCAAACGCAGAAGAAGAAAAGGTCAGCAGGGCGATCAGGGTATTACGTAATGTGGTTTTCATGGTGTCCTCCTATAGAGAGCTGCTGAAGATCAGCATGCTGTGTTGTTGACATGCTGTTAAGCAGAGAGCGTGCCAACTCCCGAGGATTATTCTGTAACAACCTTTAACGGTATGAATCTATTGAGAAAAAACTTTCATGGAAGCTTTTGTGGGAGGCTTACAGAGCGTTCCTGGTCACTGGATCTATATAGGTAAAATATACAGACACGATATTCAAGCCCTCCAGGAGAACGCGCAACTGAACCCTAACTCATTGATATTTAAGAAAAGAATAGGTGTATAAAATAATCAGATGATTTTTTTGTACACCGATATTTTATTGATAAGATTGTTCGCCTGTTAAAACCGTATCATCTGCCCACGCCATCATCCCTTCGGATCCTGGTTGGTTGTAATGGTTCATTATTTTTATGACATCTGCCTGTGTTATAGTTGTTGTTCATTTGCGCAGCAGGGCCCACCTATCTTACGTCAGGAGACTGCCTCATGATTGTGGATCTGAAATACGGCAATGGCACCATTCCCCTCGAATATCCGCAAACACCCAACTTCAAGGGGGTTCTTTACCCGGCGGAAGCCTCTACGCTGAACGATCCCGCCGCCGCAGTGAATCACTCGCTCACGACACCAATCGACTCAATTTCGCTGGCGGAGATGGCACGGGGTCGCAGCAATGCTGTCATCGTTATCAGTGATATCACCCGCCCGGTTCCCAACCGGATGCTGCTACCGGTCATTATCGCCCAACTCGAGCAAGCCGGATTGTCAGCGGACAGCATCAGCATCCTGATTGCCACCGGCATCCATCGCCCCAACCAGGGGGCAGAACTGGAAAAGCTGGTGGGTGCGGAGATTGCCGCTAACTACCGGATCATCAATCACATGTCCAAGCAGGACGAGGACATGGTGCTGGTCGGCCACATTGGTGATGGGATTCCGGCCCTGGTCAACCGCCACTATGTCGAGGCTGATCTGAAAATACTCACCGGCTTTATTGAACCCCATATGTGGGCCGGCTTTTCCGGAGGACGCAAATCGATCCTGCCGGGCATATCGTCAGTCAAAACCCTCGAGTTCATGCACGGGCCGGAAATGGTGGCTCATCCGCAAACCCGTTACGGAATTCTCGACGGCAACCCGTTTCATGAAGCAGGATTGGCGATCATGGCTAAGGCCGGGGCTGATTTCATCGTCAACGTCACCCTGGATACCAGCAAACAGGTCACCGGAGTCTTCTCCGGTCATCCGGTCAATGCCCATCTGACCGGGGTGAAGTTTCTGTCGCAGCACTGTATGAAGGTTCTTGATGCTCCCCTCGATTTTGTGGTTACCACCAATTCCGGGGCACCGCTGGACTGCAATCTGTATCAGACCGCCAAGGGTCTGTCCGGAGTGGCCGCCGCTACGCGTGACGGTGGTGTCATCCTGATCGCCAGTGAATGTCCCGAAGGCTTCGGCAGTGACGAATATCAGGAGGTTTTTGAATACGCAACCAGTCCACAGGAATTTATCGACAAGGTGATGAACAAGGAATTTTTTGTCCCTGACCAATGGTGTGCCCAGGAAACCTACCAGGTGATGACCAAAAAAGAGGTCTGGCTGCATACCAGCGGGATTGCTGCAGAGACCCTGCGCCGTTTTCATTTCCATCCGGTAAACGATATCTCTGAAGCCGTCCGGCAACTGCTTGAACGCTTTGGACAGGATGCGCGCTGGGCGATTGTTCCCGATGGACCGATGCTGATCCTCGATGCCAGCTCCCGGTAGGGAGCTGTGAGCGGTTTCGGATCAGCTTTAACCAACAACCGGCAACGTGATTTATAGTCGCGCTGGCGGTTTATTCGGAACCGGTGGGCATGACTGTAACGGAAGCATGACGATGATAAATAGCAAGCGAAACCCCGCAGCCAGGCGACAACTTATGGTCGCCCTGATCATCCTGCTGATTGTTGCTGTTTCCTGGTCCGGTTACATCGATCGGCAGACGGAGAATTACGTCAATCAGGCAACGGTTCAGGCCCTTGCCGCCTTTGCCACCGCCAGGGTGCTGAATGCCGGCATCTCCGTTGCCAAATCAGTTGAGGTTGGGGCTGTCGTCAGTGTCCAACCTTTGGAAATCCTTGACCCGGTCCATGATCTGGTTGAACAGTACTCAGCGATCATGAAGCTGGCCATCGGCTCTCTTGTTATCCAGAAGGTCCTGCTTGAGATAGTAGCAACCGGATTCTTCAAAGTCGTCCTGACCTTGCTTGCCGTTCTGTTGTTGGCAACTCTGTTGGTCGGCAGCGCCAACCAATCGACCCTGATGTTCAAGCTTTTTGCTCTGGCCTGTCTGGTCAGATTCCTGCTGATCCTGGCAGTCGGCCTGAATGGCCTGGTTGATAACATTTATGTCAACAACAAGACCCAACAGAACATGGTGGAACTGGAAGTGTTGTCGCTGGAGGTTGATGCTCTTACCGCAGCCAAGGTACCGGATGAAACCTCCTGGCACTCAGGCATCACCTCGAAATTCTCCGCAGCAATTGACCTGATCAACCTTGAAAATCTCAAAAGGAAAGCCGAGGTTGCTGTGCCGGCCATGCTCAATCTGATGGCCCTGTTTATCCTCAAGACCTTGCTTTTGCCCCTGTTGTTTCTGTGGTTGCTGCTCCGCGGTTTTCGCGTTATCTGGGGGGTGAACTTCGGTAAGGTCTGGTCTTCGGTAACGGTTTAATTTTCCATGCCTTTCCCAATGCGACGTGGATCCACAGCCGTTTTCACGATGATCTCTTTGATCTCGTTGTCTTTTCGAGAGCCGGGCGAACATTACCAAAGCTTCCCTCCCAGAGTCCCTGGAAGAATTGCCTGGCGTTTTTGCCGAGGGACCGGTTGTCATACCCTCCTTCCTGAATCACCAGGGTTGGCAGACCAAGGCCACCCAGCTTTCTCCCGTTCGCGAAAAAATCAGCAGGCTTCAAGCTCCAGGTACCGGTCGGGTCGCCGGTTGCCGTATCAAGCCCCAGGGCAATCACCAGGAAGGTTGGTTTAAAGCGCTTGATTCTGCGCAGCGCTTTGTCTAAAGCGGTGGCATAACCTTCCCCATCCAGCTGTTCCGGCAAGGGGATATTCATGTTGAAACCTTTACCCTCCCCCTCTCCGGTTTCATCCTCAAAACCATTAAAATAGGGATAGGCAGAACGCGGATGGCCGTGGAGTGAGACGGTCAGAACATCACTGCGCCGGTAAAAAATATTTTGTGTTCCGTTACCGTGATGATAATCGATATCAATGATCGCGACTTTCCCCTGGAGGCAAAGCTCCTGCGCCGCCACAGCGGCATTGTTGAAGTAACAAAATCCGCCAAAGGCACGGTGCTCGGCGTGATGTCCCGGAGGCCGCACCAGAGCATAGGACAAGTGCTGCCCGGCAAGCGCCAGGCGTGCCGCCGTCATGGCACAATCGGCTGCACGTTTGGCCGCCGGATAAACATTGCGGGTCAAGGGAGTAAAGGTATCGATGCAGTAATATCCGGCTTTGATCGCTTTTTCCCTGGGCGGACGGGTCGCATTGCGAATCGGGAACACATAGGGATACAGCGCTTTTTTCTCCGGCAAACCCGAACACATCAATTTCAGATAATCGACAAAGTCGGCGGCATGGATTTTTTTCAAATGATGGATGGCGAAGCGTCTGACTGGAGCGCGATAGAACAGCCCGGTCGGCTCGATTTCCTTTAAAATAGAACGGATCCGCACCGGCGATTCAACATAGCCGCGCTCACGGATATGATGGATATCATGCTGATCGTTGACAATCAGGGCAATCTGCCGGTCCACAACCGGCCGGGCAAGATCTTCCACCACCGATATTGGTTTTTTAACATAGCGAAAACCCCGCAGCTGAACGGGATCTTCTGTGAAGGAGTCGACAACCATATCAATATAGGTTTGGGGGCAAAGATGGGCATACTTCCGCTCCAGAATGGCTCGAACGATCTTTTTCACTTCCTGCTGCGACGGCTCAGCGCTATCCCCCAGACCGTCGAAAACCAGATAGGGGGGGTTGTCATCCCCTTCTTTGACCGGCGTCTCGTAAGCGCTGCCGGTTATGGGACGCGCACCATACTGCTCATAAAATTTGAGACGCGCTTTATTCTGGGCCAATATGGTGGGATCGCGGCAGAACTCCGGATCATCTGGCAGGCACTCCATGAAAATCCCGAGGACCCCCAGGGCGCGGGCTTCGTTCCTGATACGTTCATAGAGGGCACCGCCGATCCCGCGACCGGTCATTTTTTCCGCTGCGGAGACATATTCCAGATAACAGAAATTCAGATCGGCAGCATGCAGCAGCAAGGCAAAGCCCTTGACATCTCCTTTGCTCCCTTCGGCAACCGAAAGAATCGAGCGAAAACGATATTTCAGAGGATTGGTCAATTGATCCGGCAGCTTGTTGATGTCTTTTGGATTCAAATCCGGAAACTGGCTTGTCAGAATGGCTTGAACCTGGGAGATGGCCTGTTGATTGACCGGAAGTACGGTATCGTAGATACGTCGGATGCGAAACATCATTCAGCCTTTGATCAGCATAGAAAGGGTTGAAGGCTCTTTTAGGAAGTTCACCTTCCGACGGCTATTTAACCATAAATTTTTAAGAAACATGATCAGGATAAATGCGGCATCATCAAACCAGCGAGCCCCAGGTCGTTAAATGGAGCAAAGAGTGTCTGCCTGATGACCACCATCGTCTGCTTTTTAAGCAATCATTGCCCCCGAACCTGTTATAATTAGACCGTCTGCTCAGTGAAGATAGCCCTTTATCGTCCCTGCTCAACTTTTTATTACGAGGAGTACCGCCATGACCGAAAACAAAGCACCGCAACAGGATCAGGAGGAGATCAGCCTGTACGCCAAGATTGTCTCACGTACCGAAGAGTTGATGGAAAGTGGACGGAAAAATCTGGATGAAGCCTTAAAAAAAGCCGGCGAGGATTTAGCTTCGGCAGGAGACTTCACCCGCGAGCAGTCCGAGCGCATTACCGGCTACGTGAAACGCGACCTTGGCCACGCCGCTGATCATGTCAGCAAAACAACGGAATCGATTAAAGGTGCAGTCGCTCCCCAACGACTTGCTGCCGGTGCCCAGAGCCTGTTCGCCAGAATCCTGACAACCACATCGGAGCAGCTCAAGGAGTGGGCGCAAAAAGCGGAAACACAACTGGAGTTCAAGACTGGCGAGATTACCAGCCCCGGCACCCTGACCTGCAAGAACTGTCAGGAAGAACTCCACATGAAGCGCACGGCCCGGATACCTCCCTGCCCCAAATGCCATAAGACAGTTTTTCGCAAATCCTACTAACTGTCGGGCTGGGGCTGCCAGGTTCCCTGATCAACATCTATCGCGCCGACACAGCAGCAATGGCGTTCACGGCTATCCCCGGCCCGTTACCTACCTGTCGGTCTGAGTCAGAAAGAGTTCACCGGAACGTACAATGTTGATTTTCGGCATGAAGCGGCCAACATCCAGCTGGGCTTCGAATGAGTAATTGAAGACATCGCCTGGTTGATTCAGCCAGCGGGTGAAAAGGTTGATGGTGCTGAAAACATCAGGACGGGCCTGAATCAAGACCTCCCCTTCGCCATAGGCAGCAATCACCGGCAACTGGTTGGTCAAGCCTCTGAGCACCGGTTCACCTTCGAGGTACACGACGTAGGTCATCCCATCTAATTTAAGCGGTACCCGATTGGGATTACTGATATTCAACCCGATTTCAAAGGTCGGGACAATGGTATTACCCGGCAACACCTGCAAACTACTTAAAGTGGCGGTCGGAGTCTCAAGCCCGGGAAAAAACGGGGAGCAGGCAGTAACCGTCAGCAACAATAAAGAGACACAAATCCGTTTGATTATTCTCATGTTTTCCCCTTTTCTCATTTGGGATTCTTTACATACAGCCACCAATATAGTGCTGCAACAAAGAACCCCCCGCCGATCAGGTTGCCGATAGTAACCACCAGCAGGTTGGTCTGCCACAGGGTCCACCAGTTGAGTTGAGCAAGCAGGGCGGGGTCAAGGCCTGAAGCAGCGCGGGCTGCGGGCAACGCTTTAGCAAAGATCCCCGCCGGGATAAAGTACATGTTGGCGACAACATGCTCAAAGCCGGCAGCAACGAAGGCCATGATCGGAAAGAAAATCCCCAGAATCTTGCCGGTGACGTCTTTTGCCGCCATCGCCAGCAGTACCGCAAGGCATACCAGCCAGTTACAGGCGATCGCTCGAAAAAAATAGGCGCCGGCATGGGATGTGGTGGCAAACTCCTCAGACACCTTGTTCGATGCAATCTGCAGAGCGGTTCCACCAAAAGCACCATCCATCAAGCCGGTCTGGCTGACAATCAGCCAGGCGAGAAAAACCGAACCGAGCAGATTGCCCAGGTAGACAAAACTCCAGTTACGTAACATATCTATCAGGGTCAAGCGTTGTTCGAGCCAGGCGGCAGTCATCATGGTATTTCCGGTCCATAATTCCGAGCCGGGAATCACTACCAGCATCAGGCCAACACTGAACACCGCCCCGACAAAAAACTTCTGCAGTCCGATCCAGGCAAAATCTCCGGTTCCAACGACCGTCGCCAAATGGGCTGCAAAACCGATATAGACCCCCGCCAGGAAACCAAGAACTATCAGCCTGCCCCCGGATATTTGCCTCTTTTCAGCACCCCAATCCACCAGACGGGCTGCCAGTTGCACAGGGGAAAGATACAGATTCGACATCGATGAACTCGCTTTTCAACAAACCAAAGGTTGGTGCTTTCCCGACAGAATCCGTTTATTCCAGCCGCAAAATATCGTCCCACTGTTCTTTTGTTACCGGCATAATGGACAGGCGGTTGCCTTTGCGTACCAGCGGCATATTTTCCAGGGGGTCGTGCTCTTTAAGCTCAGCCAGCGGAATTGTCCGACGGGTATGGCGAATATATTTGACCTCAACCAGAAACCAGCGCGGTTGGTCAGGTGAGCTTTTCGGGTCAAAATATTTGCTCTGGGGATCAAAGGCGGTAGGATCCGGGTAACTCTTGCCGGCAACCTCCATGATGCCGACAATACCAGGCACCTCACAGTTGGAGTGATAGAAGAACACCTGATCACCAATGCGCATGTCATCCCGCATAAAGTTTCGCGCCTGATAATTGCGGACGCCATCCCAGGGTTCGGTCTGCCCGGGCCGAGCCTGCAGATCGTCAATGCTGAAAGCCTCGGGCTCCGACTTCATCAGCCAGTACTTCATGTTATTTCTTCCTTCCCGGGAGATCGCTCTGGCTGCCATTTTCCGGCTTGTTTTTTTTTGCCTGCTTGTCAGCCGTCAGGTGAAGGTCACACTCAAAACAGCGGCGCACCGGCCGAAACAGATAGCCACTCATATGAAAACAGTGGCCACAGCGTGGGCACCGTGCCAGAGCCATCATGGCAACAGCAACAATCAGTAGCAACAACCACATCACAAAGGCGATGACCACCATTCGCTTGGCATCGTTGGCAGCCAGGGCCACCATCATCAGCGGCACATAGACCAGAATCAGCAGCCACAAAAACCAGCGGCGTGTGCGCACAGTTCTCAGACCAGCGTGCAGCTCTTCCCATGTGATTTCTGTCTGCCTATCCATGCTGTCTCCTTGATGCTGAGGGCTCCGGCTCTGCCGAAGGATCGTTTACCGCTTTTTTGAAAATCTGGCGCGTGGGTGGTCATTTTCCGGTGGCCTTTTATCTGCAGTGATGTGCAGGGCACAATGGAGACAGCGCCGTAACGGCAAAAAGGTTGGACCATGGGTATGAAAAAGCTCTCTGCAGCGAGGGCAGCGGGCCAGACAGGCATACCCGACGGTAAGAATCAGAAGCACCAGCCAGCTGACAAAAACAACGGTGGCCCACTTGCGATAGTCAGGAGAATCGAGGGCAACCATCATTGCCGGCAGGTAGGCACCAATCACCAGCCACAACAGTAAGCGTCGAAAACGAATTTTTTTCAATTCTGCCGCATATTCTTTTGGGTCCGGCAGATGTTCTTCTTCCATGTATTTATACCATCCAGGTTTCCATTAAGGGATCAGCAGATCATGGGGGCGATACTATCGGCTCTGGAGCCAAACTTCAACGGTGTTCGACCGTACAATTTGCGGGACAGCTCTTTTGCCGACACAAAGCGATCTCTGGCGCAACCAGGACTTTAGTTCAGGCAAAGCGCGACTGCTACTGTTCAACAACAGTGAAATAAGGCATACTTGATCACAGCACACAGACCCTATTCACATCCTGTTGCCCAGCAGAGGAACACCCATGCCGGTTGTCATCATCCTTTTTTTGATCTTTTTTATTCTCATTGTTCATATTGGCTATCTAAAGTTGCGCAATCGCCAATTGGAAAAAAAAACACACAGAGATTTTCATTCCGAATCAGACCGGGACGACACGCCCTGAACAACGCGCCGACTGGTTAATCTGCTAAAAGGGATTCTATTTCCGAGCAAGTCAGCGGAATAATTTTTTCATATCCCATCAGATTTAGCTACAGCCCTGACGTTTTTCTTTTTTCATCTATCATTTCAATGCCTTAAATCGCAAAAAAAAACCTTCAGCAAGATCTGTCAAGCAATCGCTGTATTGAGCAAACATACACTTTTATTCCATCCGACCTTATCCAGCTATCATCAAAAAAGAAATATATATTGTATATCGGTAGCTTACATGTTTATACCTGATTTTATATCACCTTGGCACACCCTCTGCATTAACGTTAAAACAATGATCACACTTGTTACCAAGCCTTTTTAAGGAGGACGATATGAAACGTATCCTGCAAAGTACTTTGATCGCCCTTACCGGCCTTTCTTCTTCAGCTTTTGCCGCAGAGGCCACCGGTGCCGGAGAGGGTGGCTTACTTGTCGCCATGTTTATCGGTTTTTTTGCCCTGATTATTGTTTTTCAACTGGTACCTGCAACCCTGATGCTCATCGGTATCTTGCGAGGACTGTTTGGTCGTGACCAGAAGCAAGCCAAGGTATCTCGTTAGATTGAGATTTTGCATTGAAAGAGGTGTCAACCATGCGTGGACTACTAATAGCCAACAGAAATAACGGGGCACGGGATAGGCTTGCTAATCTGTTTACCGGCGATGAGTACCGGGTTGTTACTACAGATTCTGTCGCAAACTCCCTTGAGGCGATTATCAACAAAGAGATTCAGGTTGTGGTACTGGATGGGCTTTACGACGAACACAACGTTGCAAAACTGGTGCCCCTGTTAAAAAAATGTAACCGTAATATCTCTATTATCCTGGTTGCTGACGATATGCCGCTGAATCTGGTGAAAAAAATCCGTCAGGAAGGGATCTTTTATCATGCCCTGCGCCCAACCGCTGACGATCATTTTGTAGAAATACGCGAGGCCGTTCTCTGCGCCTTTAAAAAGTACGAAGAGACCACACTACCAAACTATAGCGTTGAAAAGGAGAAGATCATGTTTCCAGTCAAGTCACTTTTATCAACCCTGACCCTGGTTCTACTGATGATTTCACCAGCGTTTGCGGTGGATACCGCCGTCACCTACAACAGTGGTTTGTTGGTTCTGCTGTTTGTCGGTTTCTGTGCTCTGCTGATTGTGGCTCAATTGATCCCGGCGGTGCTGGCGCTCTTTGGTATGACGAAGGCTGCAGGACAGCAGGCCGGCAAAAGGAAAACCATTGAGGCAACGGTAAAAAACAGATAATCGATGAAATGGTAAAAAGCTCAGCAGATCGTCTCAATGGAGAGGATCAAATGCAGTGATATCAGGGCAGTCCCAAGGGGCTGCCTTCTTTTTTGGTGAAGTGTCGATAATCAACCGGCAAGCTTGTTCAATTCTTCGAGGATTTCTTTTTGCTCGTGGATTTTTTCGTGATAGTAGTTCCAGACGTGATAGCTCTGCAAACCAAGAATCGTCAGTCCAACAACAAATATCGCCCAGAAGTTTTCCTCTAACCCATCAGAAAAGTGGTAGAAAAGGTAAAAGGCCCCGAGGTAGCCAAAGTGAGCCAGGGCGCCACGGGGCTTTTTGTTGTTTGCCATCTGGGCCAGGACCAGAATCAGTGCGGAAAAGCCATAAACCACCAGTGCCCAGTTGATATAATTAACCGGCGGGCCAACCCCAAGGATATTTCGAATCCCGGCGCTTAAGGTTGGGAGAAAATCAAAGTTACGAGAAGCTCCGATACTGAGCGCGGTAAACAGTGCAAGAACCCATAGCCCGGTACCTGATAACAGCTCAAAACGCTTAATTTTCGCCTGAACCTGCTGTTGCAGTGGGCTCATGTCCGGCAGAGGTTCTTCTTCTGCTATCGGCTTGTTCGAGTCTGTCATCGCTTCCTCTGGCTGCTGTTGTTGCATCCTTACGGAGCAAGGCTTCATCGCGCTGTTTCACCAACAATCGGAAGTCCCTGCCTAGTTTTCCCAATTTACGATTAGACTTGGGCAGGTCGGGTTCGGCAACCCCGTTCACGGCCTGCTCCATCTCGTGGGTGAGCCTGAGGATGGGCAAAAACAGGTTTATCCTCAGCAATGCTGCCACCCCAACGACGGTGAGGAACAATACCATGAGGCTGAATGCTATCATTCGGGTTTTGAGCAGAGCAAGGGTTTTCTCCAGATGAGCGCTGGAAAACCCGAGGCTTAAAAACCCCAATATCGGCTCATCTTCGGCGTGAAAGTGACAGGCCGCGGTAGAACATTTCGGCTCATTAAGGATCGGCATGTTGACGGCAATAAAGCCATAATCATGATCCACCTGATGAAGGGTTTCACCACGATCCTGCCCACTTCCGGAAACAATCTTCTTCGACCATTCATCAACCCGCACGGAAAAAGAACCGGGCGCAGTCACCCCTTCCAGATCAGAAAATTTTGGCTGACTTCGCTGGTCGTAAATCCTGATACGCTCGACCTCTGCCAGGCGATTGACATTGGCAAGAATATTCCGCAAGGAATCACGATCATCCTCCATCATTGCATAGTGCGTAGCCCGCACAACTGTCTCTGCGAGGCCATCAACATGGCGAACGGCTTCCGCAGTCATATCGACCTTGATAAATGAATACAGGAAGATACAGCCGAAAATAACAAAACCTGTCACAGCGATGGTAACAGGAACAATGGCTCTGGCGATCAGGTTATCAAACATGGGGAACTCCTTGCGCCGTATCAGAGATCAACAGAAGCCCGGTCGACAGTAGCAGCGCGCTGCCGACCGGGCCCTCTATCGCTCTCCCTTTAGGCCTCAGCCCGGCTTTTAAATTGATAAAGGATTGGCAACCGGTTCAATATAAACCGATAGGTTGTAACGTAGATAGCAAATATTGTTATGGAAATAATGACTTCAAAAATGTGCGGTATTTCCGGATAAAGGTTCCAGTTAAAGGCGATCAATGCGGTATTCAGGCGGTTGAGCAAAATGCCCAGCACAGTAATCAGGGCTCCCAGGCGACAGAGGGCAACACTTTTATGATGAATGCCGACACCCAGGACGATCAAAGCAAGGATGACTCCGAAAAACATCTCAAACAGCCACCAGGCTCCCCATCCGGTTGCCAGATAGGCCCACTCGTTATCATGAGCAACGGCCAGAAGCTTGATGAACAGATAAGTGAACAGGCCCATGGATGCGCCCTTGGCGAGGGAAATGGTAATCCGGTCCAGGCTGTCGATAAAGCGCTGATCACAGCGCCACTTCATTGTATAGATGACAACCGTACTGACGCAGATGACCATGCACAGGCCGGCCGGGATGGAGGAGACAAAAAAGTGAATCCACTGAAAGGAGGCTGAGTACCAGAGTGGGTGAACCTTGCCCGGCGCATAGACAAACAGAGCTCCCAGGGCACCCTGGTGAAGAGTCGACAGGATGATTCCGGAAACCGTCAGACCGATGGTGCCTTTACGAATAAACTCGTACCCGCGACGAAAACCGATCCATTCAAAAAAGGCAGTTGAAACCTCGGCAACCTGTACCGATAGATAGGTAGCAACGTGCCAGCCAACCAGAAACAGCACCGCCGCCGGTCCGAAGGAATAGACCATTGGATAGGCCAGACGCCAGGGTTGCCCCAGATCGACGAGCAGATAAACAACAGCAAAGAAGTATCCCAATAAACCGTTGAGTAACGCCAACCGTTCGATCGGTTCAAAATCATGGCGGCCAAAAATTTCTACGGTTGTCCCCAGCATGAATCCTGATGCTGACAAAGGAACCATACAGAACAGGCCAAAACCAAGAAACAGTCCCCAGGGATAATCGTAAGAACTGTGGGTAACAACCCCGAGACCAAAGATAAAACGATAGATAATCAGAGGAATACCGACCACGAAAATCAGTGCCAGCAGCCAGTTAAATTTATTGCGAATAACTTGCTGTACGTATTGATCCAGGGTCAGTCCGAGCAGAAGTTTTTCCATCAAGCTGAATTTTCGTCCGTCAGCTTTCATTTCAGCATCATGTGGCTTAATTCCATTTGCCGCTAATTTTTTCATGGTTAGTGTTCCTCCTGCCCATCATGACTGTGGTCGTCTCCATGCCCATGTGACTTTCCTTTTGTGGCGAGCAGATGGAAACCGGTGAAAAGAGCCGGCCAGATCGCCAGTACCATCGGCACGATAGCAAGGAAATCCTTAACATTATTGATGATTGGTTCACTTGGCAGGGAGATGTTAAAGCCCGCTTCCTGAAAAGGGACGCCAGACAGATAGAGCCATCCGGTCCCGCCGACTTCTTTTTCCCCGTAAACCTGATCCACATATTTGACCGGACTTCTTCTGATCCGATCATGGGCAATCTTGATCAATTCTTTGCGCTTACCAAAGACCATGACCTGCTGTGGGCATGCCTCAACACAGGCCGGTGTCTGGCCATTTTTCAAACGGGTGTCATAACAAAAAATACATTTTTTGATAATCGGGTTGATGGCCGAGCTGTAACTGTAAGCGGGAATGCCGAAAGGGCAGGCGATCATACAGTTACGACAGCCGACACAGACCTTGTCGTTGTAGATAACCGCGCCTTCCGGGGTCTTGGTATAGGCATTAACAAAACAGGAGGTTAAGCAGGCGGGTTCGTTGCAGTGATTACACTGAATTTTTCTGTATACCGGTTGCTCATCAACGGGATCATAACGGTTAACGACGGTGTAGGCTTTTTCTGTTGGACGACGATAATGACCATGTGGGCGTTCATCAAAAACCGAGTAGTCGTCGAAAGATTTATCCGGTTCAGGCAGGTTTTGTTCTTTGTTGCATGCCGCTTCACAACTGCGACAGCCGACACAGCGGGTCATATCAACCAGCACACCCATGCCATCCGGAAAGCCTTCAAGATTTGCCCCGAACGCCTTTTTGGTCGGAGCCATGGCGATGGCTGCGCCCCCTGCCATACTGCCGGCTAGAAATTTTCTGCGTGTTATTTTACTCATGACCTTCTCTCCTTGATTGTATTCCTCAATAACCCGTCAATAGCATCAGTACCCGGAGCTGTCGGCAGATCCTGTCGGGGCGAATTGACCAGCGCGGAAAAAGGCATCTCCTGCCTCGGTACGAGCATGACAATCCTGGCAACCAACCGGCGCACCCATCTCCTGGTGACAACCAAGGCAACTTAAATGGTAAGCCGCTTTCAAGTCAGGTTTGTCATCATGGAAGAGAAAGGCATCTTTTTCGCGGACACTCCCGGCGGTAACCGGCTCGGATGAATGACAATCCTGGCAGGATACGGTCGCCATCGGTTTTTCATCGGCGTGACATTTTGCACAATAGGAATCGACAACCGGGGTTCCGGTCGTATGGTGATGACACACCGCACATCCCTCGGTCATCATGACGTGCCAACCATGATCAAAAACGACCCCCTGATAAAGTTCGGACAAAACATCAATTTCTATCTCTTCCGGATAGGATTCCATCGCATAGCAATTCATCATGAGCAGGCAGCAGATGAACAGCCCCGCCAGCCCTGCCATGAATTTTTTACCGGTATTAACCATAGCTTCAGCTCCTTGTTTAAAAAATGCTCTGTCATTCCTGATCAGACAAAGCAACAGATGGCTCGATCCGCCGAGTCAGGGGATCACTATTTTTTATCGTCTCCACTATGGATATACCGGTAAAAGATCGGGAAAGTGGCAAATAACAAGAGACAAATCAGGTATTCAAGCCCCTTGATATAGGTATAAAAATCAACCACCGTGTAAATCTGTTCTACCTGTCCGACATTAAGAAAAAAATCGATCATCTCTCTCTCCCTGAAATATAAGTTTGGCCTATTGAAGAAAAATGCCCGCAGCTTATTTGAAGCTCAGTGCGGACATCTGCAGAGGCTGTGCCAGTCTTGAATCTTTTTTTTATACAAATCCTAACTACTTGTTATTGTGTAGTTTTTATCATTTTTTCGGTTTTTTCACGAAGGGGAGAAGAACGAACTGACTGTATAAGTTTTTTATACTGGCGGGCCTTCAGATCCTTTTAGATCCTGCAATACCGGGATATACTGTTGATTTAAAAGCGTTTTCTAGACGAACAAAAAGTGTATACACTTACTCCAAAAGAATCTGATATCGGCTCTTTTAGCCTCTGCAGCCCGCCTAAAGCTCGCCCTGAAGGGTGAATAAATTAAATATACATCGGCTGCCGAACAGGATAGCCTCCCGAGCCTGACCTGCTTTGCTGACAAAACACCTTGTTTTTAAATGGGTTTCAATAATAGAGACAAATCTCCGGTGAGACTCAAACTAGTGGCAAGTAAAGCCTTGACGGGTTCCGCCCCTCTCCATAGTATGAATTTTTGTTAAATATCGAAGATTTTAGCTTTGTCGCACAGAACCCGTCAATGCGGGTTAAGATTATGATATGATTAGCGTTAATGTCTAAATGCTGGTCTGCACTGTAATCCGTGGGCTGACTTGGCGTAAAAATTGCGAACAGACGGTTGGCGCTATCAACTAATCTGACCGCCATCATTAAGGCCCACATGAAACACAGTGAGTCCTTCTGCTCGATGTTCATTGGCACAAGTGCTGAAAGGTGATGTTATCGGCATGGATGAAACTGCTGCACACAAAATTCTGGTGATTGATGATGAAGCCATTATCCGCGAAGGGATTCGCCAGGCATTAACCATGTCGGGATACCAGGTCGAGGTTGCTGCCAACGGCAAGATTGGCCTGGAAAAACTCCAAAAAGACAAATTCAGTGTCGTCATCAGCGATATGAAAATGCCTGTCCTGAATGGCATCGAAGTTCTTAAAACCATCCAGATTTTACAACCGGAAGTGCCGGTCATCATTATTACCGGTTTTGCCACTATCGATTCTGCTGTCGATGCCATGAAAAACGGTGCATTTGAATACCTCACCAAACCCTTTCTTCCCGACAGTATTATTGAAAAGGTTGAATCTGCCATTCGTCAGCGAATTCAAGATCTTGGCGACCAGGGAGAAGACCCTGAAAACCTTGTCATAGAAGGAATTCCCGATTTTTTTATTGGTAGAAGCGCTCCAATGCAAAAGGTTTTTCAACGCATTACCAAGGTCGCTCCAACCAACAGTACGGTCCTGATTACCGGCGAAAGTGGTACCGGCAAGGAACTGGTCGCCCGGGCTATTCACAGCAACAGTAACCGCAGCAAAGAGGCCTTTGTTGCGATCGATTGTAATTCGCTGCCGGAAAATCTGCTCGAAAGCGAGCTGTTCGGCCACGTCAAGGGGTCTTTCACCGGCGCCACTCATTCCAAGCCGGGACTCTTCAGCGTTGCCAGCGGTGGCACCTTGTTTCTCGATGAAATTGCCAACCTGAGTATGGCCACCCAGGCCAAATTGTTGCGGGTTCTCCAGCAACGTGAGGTTACCGCTATCGGCGGAACCAAGGCGACCCCCATCGACATCCGTCTGGTCGCTGCCACCAATCGCGCCCTGGATGTTATGGTTAAAGAGGGCACCTTTCGTGAAGATCTGTATTTCCGCCTCAATATTATTCCCATCGAACTGCCGCCGCTTCGCGAACGCGACGGCGATATCCCCCTGTTGATCAATTATTTTCTGCACAAATTTTCGCATGAGATCGGCAAAGAGATTAAGGGGTTATCGGCTGATGCCCAGATTGCCCTGCACCAGTATCCGTTTCGTGGCAATGTCCGCGAACTGGAAAACATCATCGAACGGGCGGTGGTCTTAACCCAAGGGGAGATCATTCAACGTGATGCTCTGGAACTGCCTGGCAGCCAGGAACAGAGTTCCAGCAGCGAAGAGATAGCGACGCCCTTGAACAGCGAAGAATTAAAAGAGGCGAAACGCAAAGTGCGCGAACAGGCGGTTGAGCCGATCGAAAAAGCCTTTGTCCTGGCCGCCCTGGAAAGAAATCAGTGGAACATTACCAAGGCCGCAGAAGAAACCGGGATGCTGCGGCCCAACTTTCAAGCCCTGCTGAAAAAACTCGGAATTTCTGCCAAGGATCACGCCGCCCTCTAGTGTCCTGTTTGGTTAGTCCTTTATATTAATTTGCTGCTTTTGCTCTTTGAACCGAATCGATGATTACGGCAGCACTTTTCGTCCATTTAAATGGTTTGGCACTTGCGGCGTTATGGACCTTGA
>NZ_JACWUN010000021.1 GCF_014773365.1 Pelovirga terrestris | reverse complement strand
GCGGGACTGTTCAGTTACATAGAGCAGTTCCATCGTTTTCAACACACTTCGTGAACCGCCGTATACGGAACCGTACGTACGGTGGTGTGGGAGGACGGCAGGGGCGACCCTGCCTCCTACCCGATGGCAATGAGTGGTTTGTTATTACAGAAAAGCCGCCGCCGTTTTGGCCAGGGCCAGCAGTTGTTGCGGCAGGACTCCCAGCAGTATGATCGTGAGAATCAGGCCAAGACCCAGCAATTTGCTGCTGAATGTGATGGGGACCGGTACACTATCGGCGGCGGTGCTGGTCAGGTAAGCGGCGCGGACAATCTTGAGATAAAAGAAAATCGAAATAGCGGCATTGATCAGTCCCAAGACCACCAGTCCGTAGAATCCTTGCTGAAAGGCCGAAGTAAACAGCACAAACTTACCGGTAAAGCCGATAGTTGGTGGGATCCCGGCGAGGCTGAAGACCCCGGCAGCCAGGACAAATGCCAGTAGCGGCGCACGCCGATAGAGACCGTTCAGGTCACTCAGATTGAGGTTACGGTTGTCGCTGCTCACGTGATAGAGCACGAAAAAGCAGGCCAGGTTCATCAGCAGATAACCGACGGCATAATAGATAGCCGCAGCATGTCCCAGAATACCGCCGGCAATAACGCCAAGCATCAGATATCCGGCATGGGCAACACTTGAGTAGGCCAGCAGACGCTTCATATCGTTCTGCACCAGGGCCGACAGGTTACCGATGGTCATGGAGGCAACAGCCAGAATTCCCAGGGCCCAGCTTAATTGGCTGATGTCAGCGCCGGCCAGACTGACCAGCCGCAGCAGCAGAATGACCGCCCCGATTTTCGGCAGGGTGGCAATAAAGGTGGTGGTTTCGTTAGCGGCACCCTGATAGACATCAGGGGTCCAGAAGTGCATAGGGAACAGGGCGAGTTTGTAGAAGAATCCGCATAACAGCAGAATCATCCCGACTACAGCCAGTGGTTGTGAGGAGATCAGTGCCGGCAGCAGGGGTGACAGTTCAGCCAGATAGGTGGTGCCGGACAGGCCGAAAATATAGCTCATACCAAACAGGCTCAAGCCCGACGCCGCCGCCCCGAAGAGCACGTACTTGAGGCTGGCTTCATATTGCTGGCGGCCGTTCATCGGTTGGCGGAAGGGGATAGCTACGAACAAGGCATAGGACGAAATTTCCAGCGCCAGGAAGATCGTCAGCAACTCCACCGCACTGGATAGCATCACCAGTCCCAGGGTACTGACCGTCAGGAACATGTAATACTCAGGATGAAGACGTTTTTCAATGCCGCGCAGGCCTGAAGTTGCCCAGGTGATCAAGGCAAGACCTGCACAAAGGACCAGCTTGAACAGCTGTGACAGTTGGTCGATCTGGTAGGCGCCAAAAAACAGGGTGCCCGATTGCCGGTAGGTTGCTGCCGTTGCAAGCAGCGCCAGAAGTGAGAGAACGATGACCGTGCCCTGCAGAAAACCGGTTCGGGGGCTGTTGCCCAGGGAGGTACAAAAGCACACCAGCGCAAGCAGAATCAGCAGCAGTTCGGGTAAAAAAAGCATGGTTTCCATAAAAGGTCCGAAATCAGGAGTTAGCAGCTTAAGGTTTCAGGGTCGTCAACAGGCCGGCAACTTTATTGCCCAGGCCGCTGAAAGCATGATGCAGATTATCGTGCCCGCCCTGATTCAATCCGGTACCGATCTGGTCAATCAGGTGGGTCACACTGACGTCCATCATCTCCAGCAACGGGGTTGGATAAAAGCCGATCCAGAAAACAAAAATGGTTAAAAAGCTCAAGGTCCCGATTTCCCGGGCATTCAGGTCTTTTAAAATGGGACCGTGACTGTCGCCGTGACCATCACCATGGCCCTCGTCATGGTGACCGTGACCATCAGAATCGGCCCATACCATGCTCTGCAACAGGCGCAGCATGTAGGCCGCCGCGAGAATGGCCCCGACAATCGCCAGGGCGCCGACCAACGGATACCTGGAGAAGGCCGCAAGCAGCACCAGGAATTCACTGACAAAGCTGTTGGTGCCGGGGAAGCCGAAGGAAGACAGGCTGAAGATGCCGAGGAACAGCACGTAAACCGGCATCATTGCTCCGAGGGCACGGTTGACGCTCATCTCGCGGCTGTGGGTGCGCTCGTAGATGATACCGATGAGAATAAACAGGGCGCCGGTCGTGATACCGTGGTTGATCATCTGCAGCATCGCCCCCTTGATCCCCTGGTCATTAAGCAGGAAGATCCCCAGGGTAACAAAGCCCATGTGGCCGACGCTGGAATAGGCGATGAGCTTTTTGATATCGCTCTGCCCCAGGGCCAGATAGCCACCAACGATGATCGACACCAGTGACAGGGCAATCAACCAGGGCATGAAATACCAGGTCGCTTCCGGCGCCATCGGCAGGCAGAAACGTAAGAAGCCGTAGCCGCCGAGCTTGAGCATGATACTGGCGAGGATCACACTACCAGCCGTCGGCGCTTCCACGTGGGCGGCAGGCAACCAGGTATGCAGAGGGAACATCGGCACCTTGACGGCGAATGCCAGGGCACAACCAAGGAAAACCCAGACCTGGAAGCTGAAGCTGAAGGAATGGGTCATCAATTCCGGGATAAAGAAACTGCCGGTCTGGACATAGAGAGCAATGATCGAAGCGAGAAAGAAGATACTGCCGGCAAAGGTATAAAGGAAATATTTGATCGAGGCGTAATCCTTGCGCGGCCCGCCCCAGATGGCGATCATCAGGTACATGGGAATCAGCATCGCTTCCCAGAAGAGGAAAAACAGCAGGGTATTGAGGCTGACAAACACGCCGATCATCGCGGTTTCGATCACCAGCAGAACGAACATGAACTCACGCATCCGTTCCTTGATGTAACTCCAGGAGCAAAGCACACACAAGGGCATGACCAGGGTGGTCAGCAGTACCAGCAGGACGCTGATCCCATCGACCCCGACCGCATAATCGAGCCCCAGCGCCGGTAGCCAGTGACGCACCTCGACAAACTGGTACAGGGCCGTGGTGCGATCGAACCGGGTATACAGGGGCAGGGAGGCCAGGGCCGTTGCGAGGGTTACCCCCAGTCCCCACCACAGCTGTGCTTTATCACTCTTAAACAGCAGACCCAGCACCGCCCCGATCAGCGGCAACAGCAGCAACACGGAGATGATGGGGTAGTTCAGTTGATTAACAATCAGATACTGTTCCACGATCGTTCCTTGGTTGTAGGGGCAAGGTGAGTCTTGCCCAGGGCGACACAAGTGTCACCCCTACGTTTTGTCTAAAGTCTACGTACTGGTTTTAACTAAAAATCACCACAACCAGCACCACCACCACGGCAATGACTCCGGCGGCAATATAATGCTGAATCCGTCCGGTCTGAATCTGGCGGATGCTGTTGCCGCCGGCAACGATGTTGCGGGCCGAACCGTCGATGGTCCAGTCGATGCCCTCCTTATCGAACCAGGAGAAAGCTCGAGCTAACGCCATGGTCATGCTCAGGCCGATATTCTTGTAGACGTTGCTGACCCATTCATTAGCTGAGACAATCGGACCCTTGGCGAAGTTAATAAAGCGCACTGAGCCTTTACGATAGAACCAGTCAAGATCAAGGTTCGATACATCGTGGGGCTTGAGATATTTCACCATCAGGTAGAAACCCAGGCCGGTAAAGCCGAACAGCTGGAAGGTCTCCGACAGATGATAGGCGTAGTAAGGCTGGTACGAGGCGGCATAGGGGAGCATGCTGTAGAGCGCCGCCGGGTAAACGCCGAAGAGGATACAGACAAAAGCGGCCATGGCCATGGCCAGCTGCATATTCCAGGGTGCTTCCTTGGCGCGAATGCCGGAATCCTTACCGAACCAGATAAAATAGGGCAGCTTGATACCGACCGAGAGGAAGGTCCCGACCCCGGCCAGCAGCAGCATCACCAGCAGAATCGTTTGATGGTTATAACCGGCAGCGGCAACGATCATCGACTTACTGACAAAGCCACTGGTCAACGGGAAGCCGGAGATAGCGATCCCGCCAATGATGGTAAAGATCATGGTCAGCGGCATGGTGCGATAGAGACCGCCAAGCTCGCTGAGTTTGGAGCGGCCGGTCATCTCCAGCACCGCACCGGCCCCCATGAACAGCAGCGCCTTGTAGATGATATGGGCATAGGCGTGGGCCGCCACCCCGTTAAGCGCCATGGCCGTGCCGATACCGACGCCGCAGACCATGTAGCCGACCTGACTGACGACGTGATAAGCGAGAATTCGTCGGGCATCGTTTTCGATGACCGCGTAACCAACGCCGTAGAGCGCCATGCAGGCTCCGATGATGGCCAACACCTCAAAGCCGGGAAAGCCGCGCATCAGCACGTAAACGGCAGTCTTGGTGGTGAAGGCACACATGAACACCGCTCCGGTCACGGTCGCTTCCGGATAGGCATCGGGCAGCCAGGCATGGATCGGTGGCGCTGCGGCATTGAGCAGGAAGCCGATCATGATCAGGTACTCAGCCCAACCTGCACCTTCCTGGGAGAAGACGCCGAAGGACAGGTCATGCCCGGTCTGGTAGAGCAGAAAAATACCCGCCAGCAGCACCAGCCCCCCGGCCGTATGGACCAGCAGGTAGCGATAGCCCGCTTCAATCGAGCGCTGCTTTTTGCGGTACCAGATCAGGAAGGTCGAGGCAAAGGCCATCAGTTCCCAGAAGATGAACAGGGTCAGATAATCACCCGCCAGGGTCACCCCAAGGGAGCCGGCAACATAAAGGAAAGCCGCAATATGCTGGCCGGTTTCCTTGACCTGCAGCCCGAAGATGCAGCCGATCAGCGCCATCAGGGTGAAGACATGAAGAAAGATAAAGGTCAGCTTGTCAACCCGACCGAATTGCAGTTCAAAGCCAAGGTAGTTGACAATGCCGAAGCTGTCGGGCAGTCGGTAGATGGTCGCCATGGCCACCAGTGGAACAATGATCAGCCAGATTTTCTGGATACCTAAGCGCTTGGCAAAGGGCATCAATAGCGCGCCAAGGATAAACCAGCTGGTCGGATGGATGAAAAGATCAGTTATCATAAGGGTCCTCCTTGCGCTCCAGCCAGACGTGGGAGAGTCCCTTGCAGATAATAATCATCAACAGGCAGCCAAGCAGGCCAAACAACGACCAGAAGCCGATGATGGTATCACCGAAAAAGTGCGGTTTTGGTCGGTCGATAATAAAATCGAAGAGCACCGCAAACACCAGAAAGGCAAAGAAACAGCCTCTAACAATATTGGCGCGTTCGCGCAGATAGTCTATCCAACGTGCGATCATGAGCCCACCATCAGTTTGATCGTGTTCAAGAAAAGATCAGGCCAGATGCCGATCAGCACCGAGATCAGGCCGGTAATCAGGAGTGGTACCACCATCAGCAGCACCAGGGGTTGACGCTCGAGGCTGCCGCTTCCGCTATCCGTCGCCGGGGGCGTTCCAAAGAAGGCTTTGAAGGTTATCGGCACAAAGTAGCCGGCATTCAGCAGACTGCTGACCAGCAATACCGCCAGCAGGATCATGTTGCTGATATCCATCGCGCCCAGCGCCAGATACCACTTGCTGACAAAGCCACTGACCGGCGGGACACCGATCATGCTCAAGGATGCCAGAGCGAAAGCAGCCATGGTGAACGGCATGCGCCAGCCTAGGCCCCCCATCTCGGAGATATCCTTTTTGCCCGAAGCAACGAAAATACAACCGGCACAGAAAAACAGGGTGATTTTGGCAAAGGCATGGTTAGCGATATGCAGCAGACCGCCGGTAATGGCATGGGGCGTCAGCATCGCGACCCCAAGGACGATATAGGAGAGCTGGCTGACGGTTGAGTAGGCCAGTCGCGCCTTCAGGTTCGTCTGGGTCAGGGCGATGATCGATGCCGTTATGATGGTAAAAGAAACCACGTAGGCGGTGAACATGCCCATGCCGGTGACATCCAGCAGGTCAATGCCAAACAGGGACAGCATCACCCGGCAGATGGAGAAGACCCCGACCTTGACCACGACCACCGCATGGAGCAGGGCACTGACCGGTGTCGGCGCGACCATGGCATCGGGCAGCCAGTTGTGCAGCGGCATGATACCGGCCTTGGCAAAGCCGAACAGGCACAGCAGGTAGGCGATGATTACCATCATCCGGTCGGCTTCAGGCGGGAAGATGCCGCCGCTGATGCCGCTCATGTTGAAATCGAGGGTGCCGGTTAACACATAGATAATCGCCATTGCCGGCAGCAACATCGCCTTGGAGGTGAACATCAGGTAGATGATGTATTTGCGCGCGCCCTCATAGCCTTCCTTGTCCTGATGGTGCATGACCAGCGGGTAGGTAAAGATGGAGACGATTTCATAAAACAGATAGAGGGTAAACAGGTTGGCGGAAAAAGCCGCGCCCATGGCAGCACCAACCGAAACGGCATAACAGACGTAGAAGCGGGTCTGGGCATGCTCGTCCAGGCCGCGCATATAGCCGATACAATAGATCGAGGCCAGAATCCACAAAAATGACGCGGTCCCGGCAAACACCAGGCCCAGTGGATCAAGGTAAAAAGAAACACTGATCCCCGGGTAGAGGGTGATCAGGTTCAGAGCGTAAGCACCACCGCTTAAGACACCGGGTGCTAACAGCATCACCGAAATGAAGGTGAGCACGGCGCCGACAAAAGAGATACTTTCGCGCAGATTGGGGCTCCGGCCCGTAGCCATGACAAGCGCTGCGGTCACCATCGGGATGAGGGTCGCCAGCAGGACTTTGGAGGTGATTATTGGTTCCATGTGTGTGCCTGGTCCTCGCAGTTAGCCGTGCAATTCGTTTATCGCCTGGGGATCAACACTGTGGAAGCGTCGATGAATGGCGATCACGAGACTGATAACGATAGCCGCTTCGGCAGCGGCAATACCCAGAATAAACAAGGTAAACGCCTGCCCCACGGCAGGATCAGGCGCAACAAAGTAATTAAAGGCCATAAAGTTGACCCCGGCGCCGGCGAGAATCATCTCGACACAGATCAGCATGCCGATCAGGGTACGATGACGGATCATGCCGAACAGGCCGACAAAGAGCATGAAGGCCCCGATGATCAGATAGGTTGTCAGATGGTCACTGGGCATCATGAGGGATCACTCTCCTGCGGTGGGCGGGCGATGATAATCGCGCCCAGAATAGCAATCAACAGCACCACGGAGATCAGTTCAAAGGCCAGAACAAACTGATGCAGAAAGGCTTCGCCCAGGTGCTGCATGGAAAAATCACCAACCCGCTGGGCTGCTGCTGTCCATTGGGTGCGGATCAGGGTTGCGGTCAACAGAACAAAGCCGGCGATGCAGGTGCCGGAGGCGAGCAGAAAGTTGTTGCCTGACCAGCGCAGACGATCGACCTGGGTCGGTGAATGGCCGACCATGATCCCGAACACCAGCATAACGCAGACCGCACCGACGTAGATCAGGACCTGCATCATCGCCATAAAAGGGGACCCGAGGTGAAAAAATAGCCCGGCAACACCGATAAAGACCACAGCCAGAC
Source organism: Pelovirga terrestris (assembly GCF_014773365.1). Classification (GTDB taxonomy): domain Bacteria; phylum Desulfobacterota; class Desulfuromonadia; order Desulfuromonadales; family Geopsychrobacteraceae; genus Pelovirga; species Pelovirga terrestris. The sequence continues at coordinate 27,515 of NZ_JACWUN010000021.1, read as the reverse complement.
CGAGCACCGCGTGCATCAGCAGGCGTGACCAGACGGTCAGCATGCCACCGAACATAATCAGGACGATAAAACCGAAAAACATGCCTTCGGCCAGATAACGGTACAGGGTCATTTGTCTTCCTCCACCATGGCCAGCAGGTCGTAATGAAAGTCTTCCCGGGAAAACCCGACATGCTGATAGACCTTGGAAAAATCGAGGGCATTGGGCGGGCATACTTCAACACAGGTGCCGCACAGGCTGCATTTGGTGAAATCGAGACGGTATTTGATCAACACCATCCCTTTGACCCCTTCACGTTTTTCCCCGGCCAGATCGATACAGTTCGATGGACACTCGCGCTCACACATCTTACAGGAGATACAGCGGTGTTTCTCCGGCTTCTCCTCGTCGCGAATCAGGATGGTGTGGCCGCGGTAGTTAGGCGAAAGGGGCAACTTTTCACGCGGGTACTGGACGGTCACGACCGGACGGAAGAGCTCGCGCAGGGTGATCATCATCCCGACGATGAGGCTTTTGCCCCCGGTAAAGATCAGGGCGAAATAGTCTTTCATAATTTCAGCACCACGGCGGTCACCAGCAGGTGAACCAGCGAAAATGGAACCAGATATTTCCAGCAGAAATTCAGCAGCTGGTCAAAGCGTACCCGCGGGAAGGTCCAGCGGATCCAGATCATGGTCAGTAACAGGGCGTAGACTTTGGCAAAGAACCAGAGGGCAGAGGTGTACTCGCCATAGGGCAGAGGCGGTCCGCTCCAGCCACCGAGAAAGAGAATGACGGTGAGCGAACAGGCGATGAACATGTAGGTGTATTCAGCCATGAAAAAGAGACTGAACCCCATGCCGCTGAACTCGGTCATGAAACCGGCCGTCAGCTCACTCTCTGCTTCCGGCAGGTCAAAGGGGGCACGATTGGTCTCGGCCAGGGTTGCGGCGAAGAAGATCAGAAAGGCCACCGGCATAAAGAAGATAAACCAGGCGCCGCCGCTTTGGGCTTCGACGATCCCGCGCAGACTGAAGGTGCCGGTGACCAGAATAACCGACAGCAGGGTCAGCAACATGGGGATTTCATAGGCCACATTTTGCGCAACCGATCGCATGGCACCGAGCAGGGAGTATTTGTTGTTGGAGCTCCAGCCGGCAATCAGAATCGCCAGAACGTTGATGGCAACCACCGCCAGAATAAAGATCAACCCGATATCGAAGTCACGACCCTGAAGCTTGGGAGCAAAGGGGATGACCACCATCGGCATGATCGCCGGGGCAAAAGAAATAATCGGCGCCAGACGATAGAGTACCCGGTCGGTCTGTTTGGGGATGATCAATTGCTTGCCGACCAGTTTGACGCCATCGACGGCCAGCTGCAGGATGCCGTGCCAGCCAACCTCCATCGGGCCCGGACGACGCTGAAAGCGACCGGCGAGCTTGCGCTCCAGATAGCCCATGACGACGGCGTTGCCGAAGACAATAACAATGGCGCAGATCAGGGCGAAGATAATGCGTAACAGTTCCAGTGGAAGAAACCCGGTATTCATCACAGTGCTCATCGATCGATCTCCGGAATCACCAGATCCAGACTACCCATGCAGGCACAGAGATCAGAAAGGAGCATTCCACGACAGAGTTCAGGCAGAAGGCTCAGATTGGAAAAGGACGGAACGCGGATTTTCATCCGGTAGGGGGTGTCGCTGCCATCCCCGGTCAGGTGATAGACCAGCTCGCCGCGGGGTGATTCGACCGCATAACAGGCGTCACCCGCAGGTAGTTTCAGTTTTTTCGGTACCTTGGCCATAGCGGGGCCTGCGGGCAGTTTGTCCAGCGCTTGTTCCAGGATACGCAGGCTCTGCTCAATCTCACGCACCCGAACCAGGTAGGCGGCCATGCAGTCGCCGGTTGTTTCGGTCGGAATCTCGAAATCGAATTCCGGATAGACGGAATAAGGCTCAGCCCGGCGGATATCGTAAGGGATGCCGGTGCCACGCAGTACCGGGCCGGTCAGCCCGTAACGGCGGGCCATGTCCGGGTTGAATTCGCCGATTTTCTCAATCCGCTTGCGGAAGATAATATTGCCGGTGACCAGTTTGTCGTACATCGGCATGCGTGAACGCTGCCAACTGATGTATTCGCGGGTGCGCTCAACAAATTTGTCATCAATGTCACGGACCACGCCGCCAACCCGCATGTAGCAGTAGGTCAGCCGTGAACCGGTCACATCCTCAAGGATATCAAGAATCTTCTCGCGATCTTCAAAGGTGTACATGATCGGGGTAAAGGCCCCGAGATCGAGCACCAGCACGCCGAGCCACAGCAGATGGCTCTGCAGACGATTGAGTTCCGAGGTAATGACACGGATATACTCTGCCCGCGGCGTGGCCTCGATACCGGCGAGACGCTCGACGACGCCGACGTAGCCGTGGTTGTAGATCAGCGCGGAGAGGTAATCCATGCGCGCGGCATTGGGGAGGAAGTTGGGCCAGGGGCGGGATTCTGCCATTTTTTCATGCATCCGGTGGCCGTAGCCGAGGACCGGTTGCGGATCCATGACGTACTCGCCTTCCATTTCCAGGATCACCCGCAATACACCGTGGGTACTCGGATGTTGCGGCCCCATGTTGAGAATATAGCGGTGCTCACCCTTTTCAGCCATGGTGGTCATCACGCATCCTCCTTTTTAACCGCAGGGGCCGGCTTATCCTCAGCGATCTTCTCAACGCGGGTGATGGCAGCGCGATCCTTAAGGGCCTGTTCTTTCTTGAGCAGTGGTTTCAGATCTTCCATATCTTCAGCCAGCAGCAACGGTTTGAGGTTGGGGTGATTGCGAAAGATGACCCCGTAAAAATCCTTGGTTTCGCGCTCGTGCCAGTTGGCGCCCTGAAAAATGTCGGCGATGGTGGGCAGACTGTTGTCGGCGTCAGCGCTGACGTGGGCCAGCAGGCGGCAGGGAAAGCCGTAGTTGGCAAACTGATAACTGACGTCGATGCCGGTGGTAAGATGCAACCCGGACACATAGCTCAAGTAGAAATTCCCGGTGCGCAACAATTCAGCAAAGGCGCGCAGTTGGCTCGATTCCAGCCTGATCTCGAGATGATAGCCCCGTTGCGCAAAGTCAACTTCTTCCACCTTGACCGGGATCTTTTTAAAAGCCGCAATAACGGAATCTTTTGATTCCATGGATCAGACTCCTTCGGGCATCTTGTTCATGGGAATCGGGAAGCGTTTGCCGGAAATTTTTTCCTGCAATTTAAAAATGGCTTCGAACAGTGCTTCCGGCCGTGGCGGGCAGCCCGGCACATAGACATCAACCGGAATAATGCGATCGATTCCTTCGATAACGTTGTAATTTTCTTCTACCGCGAATGGTCCGCCCGATGTAGCGCAGTTACCAAGGGCGATGACATAACGGGGTGCCGCCATCTGCTCATAGAGGGTTAACACCCCGGGAGCCATTTTCTTGTTGACCGTACCGGCAACAATCATCAGGTCACAGTGACGCGGTGAGGGGCGAAACACCTCGGCGCCAAAACGGGCCAGATCGAAGCGCGCCATCCCGGCGACCATCATTTCGATGGCACAGCAGGACAGACCAAAGGTCATCGGCCACAGTGAATTGGCCCGGCAGAAATTAAGGACCTTTTCCACCTGGGCCAGATGAACGATGGAATCGAGCTCTTCCGGCGGGTGACCGTCAAGCTCGCGCCGGCGGGCCTCTTCGGTCTGGGTGTGAACCCTCAGGAGGTTTTTCTTCTCTTCGGCCATGTAAAAACTCCTTTAACCCACGGATAAATAACCGTCAGGGACAGGACAAACACAAAAATAAACAGCACGATCAGTCCATGGGCGCCGGATACCAGGTGGTACGCCGTTGCTACCGGAAACAGAAACAGGATGTCGACGGCAAAGGCGACAAAAATCAGGGCATAGAGGTAATAGCTGACATGAAAGCGGATATCCTGGGCATCGCCGAAGATGTCCATGCCACATTCGTAAGGATCCAGGGTGGTTTTCAGAATGGAGGTTGGGTTGACCAGGTTAGCTACGACCAAAGGGCCCACAGCAATACAGATTCCGCCAACCAGGAAAAAGAAAACATACATGTAGTCAAGCAGTTGACTTTCGGGCATAGGGATAATCCTTCGCCGACATAGACGGGTTGATGAGTAAAAAAAGAGATGAAAATTTTATTTCGACTAAAGAAATCCGTGCAGGCATCAAGTTTCTAACGGAGCTGAAATGAAAAGTCAACCATAAAAGAGAATTGGTCCGACCAATTTTTGCAGCATCGATGAGCAGACGGATCGATCGGTTATTGTACAAAAAACCGCAGGGGTCCTTGTCCTTGCCCCTGCGGTTGTCAGTAGCGGAAATAGGGGTTAAAAGGCTTAGCTAATATTTACCAAATTCATCATCGTCGAGGGCGATGGTTCTGCCGGTCGATTTTTTTTCGAGCGTGGGGAGAGGAAGTTCGTCCCACCCCTGGGTCGCCTGGCTTGGAGCTGCTTTCTTCTGTGGTGGTGCCGTCCGGCCTATCCCTGTTCCCTGTCGGCTTTCTGCTACCGGGGCACCCGTCAATTTAAATTTTGACAGCATGCTGCGCAATTCCTGCGCCTGACTTGCCAGTTGTTCAGAGGCGGCGGCGCACTCTTCGGCACTGGCGGTGTTCTGTTGGGTTGATTGATCAATCTGGCCAAGACCGATATTGATCTGATTAACCCCTTCAGATTGTTCGTTGATGGTCGTGGCAATTTCACCAACCAGGGTTGATACTTTGTTGATTCCCGAGGTTATTTCACCCAATGCCGCTGCCGTTTCTTCGGCCGCCTGCATCCCACGTCTGGTTTTCTGCCCGGTTCCCTCGATCAGGATCGTGGTTTCACTGGCCGCTTTGGCACTGCGCGCCGCAAGATTGCGAACCTCTTCGGCAACGACGGCGAAGCCCTTGCCGTGGTGTCCTGCTCTGGCTGCTTCAACCGCGGCGTTGAGGGCCAGCAGGTTGGTTTGAAAGGCGATGTCTTCGATCGTCTTGATGATTTTTGAGATATCCTGTCCGGCCTTGTCGATGTCCGCCATCGCTGCGGTCATTCCCTGCATTTTTTCGGCGCCGCCATGGGCCGACTTCTGGACACTGTTGGAGAGGGTATCTGCCTCTCTTGAATTCTCAGCACTCTGGCGCGACTGACCGACAATTTCATTCATTGAGGCTGAAATTTCCTCCAGCGAAGCCGCAGATTCAGTGGCCCCTTGTGACAGGGTCTGGCTGGCAGCGGATATCTCAGCGCTGGCTGACTCCACCTGATTGGCCGCCTTGAGCAGTTCATGAACCAGTTGGTTAAGGCTCTGGTTGGCCTTGCTCAAGGGCTCGCTGATCAGACCCTCGGCTGCAAAAGTAAAATCACCATGGGCAAGACGATCGAAAGCCTCCAGTACTTCGTGCTCAAGATTGTCAGCAAAAGAGTCCATGGCCTGGGCCATCTTGCCGATTTCATCCTGCCGATCCATCTGCAGCCGCTGCCCCAGTTTGCCATGAGCGAGATCCTCAATCATCGCCAGGGTCCGGCCAATCGGGCGGGTCAGGCTGCGGGTCAACAGGAAGCCAAAGAGCAATGCCAGCAGGGTGCCGGCAATCATGCCGGTGATACTCAAGGTTGTCGCCCGGGCCATCTGATGTTCTGCTGCCCTCACTGCAACGGCAGCGTCGGCAGCGGTGACCGCGATCAACTCATCCAGCAGTTGATGGGCATGATCGGTTCGGGTTTGTACCGGCCCCAGCAGTTGCGTCATCATCTCTTCGTACAGGGCAACCGCTTCATCGGCAATCTGCAACAGAGCAAAAAAGACATCATAGGTGTCTTCGATGCTCAGCGAGACGACCTCTTCATAGTGTTGCTGGGCAGCGACCGCATCGCCGCCACGGCGCATCTCGCGGTTCTCTGATATGGCTTCATAGTATTCAGCGTGGGTGGCTCGTGCCCGACTGATCAGCTCACGCAACTTTTGATTATCGGTCTGAAATTGTGCCGTCCAACGTTCAAAGGGGGAATTGGGAAGATCGTAATCCCAACCGTAACCCATGCCGGTATGGATATAGTCAAGCACCATCACCGCAGTTTCATACTGATTGCCGCGAAATCCCTGCAGGTCGGCGCGCAGTCCAACCGGATCGAGGATGCCTAAATCATCAATGGCGCGCGACAGCTCCATGAAGCGATTAACTGCCGCTCTGCGCTCTTGCCAGGCCGCGGTCAGCTGTTGCCACAAGGCCTCCTCCTGCGCTGTGCGGGGCAGCTCCTGGTAGGCTTTAATCGCCTCTTGAACATGCTCCCGGGCCTGGCTGTTTTTCTGATAAATGGCCTGCCGTTCGTCTAAGGAAAGGCGCGGATTAAGCAGCGCCCGGTTGCCGGCAACCCGTTCCAGTCCGCCGGCCCGCATGGCTTCCAGATATTGAACCGCCGGCAGCTTTTCGCTGCCGATTTCAGTAACGTTGTTGCCTAAGCCGGTTATACCGTTAAGCCCAATCAGTCCGACCCCCAAGGTAATCAGACCCACCAGTACGAAACCACCGATCAGTTTGACCCCCAGTCGAATGTTTTTCATGAACCTCTCCTCACAAGTTGACCCCCTCCCTTGATGAATGTTGCCTGATAGGTGCCTTGGTCTCGGATGAGAAAAAACAGAACAAATTTCCTGCCGACCCAAAAATAAATTTATGCCAATGATAATGCAATAATTTACATCTGGAAGCAATATGTTTTTGGGAGATTTTTCCAAGAATTTAACGGTAAACCGAGGTACTTTACCCTAGGAACTCTGTCAGGATGGACATTGGAGCCAGCTGGTTAGCGTATGCGATCAGCCAGATGAGCGATTGCCAACGCGTAATTGACCGCCGGGTTGTAACGGTGCAGGGCGTCAAAGTTGGTCAGCACCAAAAAATAGCGGTCGCTGTTTCCCTCTGCAGCAATCAACCCGGCAGCAGTTGTGGCAGGCAGATTTGCCGTTATCAGGGCAGACCCATCGGCACCTGTGAGTCCTTGTTCCTGCCAGAAGCTTAACGGCCTGCGTTCCCTCCAGTCCTTGACCGGTGAAGTGAAGTCCGGGGGAACCCTGACCGCAAAACCCCAGGGCTGACCCGCGACCCAGCCGGCTTGCTTCAGGTAGTTTGCCGCGGAGGCCAGGGCATCGCCCACATTGCCGATAATGTCACGGCGCCCGTCATGATCATAGTCAACGGCCAGGCGCTCAAAGCTGGTGGGAATAAACTGCGTCTGACCAAAAGCCCCGGCCCAGGAACCGAGAAAATCATCAGCAGCTATCTCCTCGCGCTCAAGGATTTTCAAGGCACTGAAAAACTCGTTGCGGAAAAAAGGTTGACGGCGGCCATAGCAGCTCAAGGTTGCCAGGGATCGAATTACCGGGAAAGTGCCCGCCGCCGCACCGAAGGAGGATTCCATCCCCCAGATCGCGACGATGATCGCCGGGTCAACACCATAGCGCTGCTCAAGGTCGGCAAGCAGTTTGCGCTGTTCTGCCAGTTTTACTCGCCCGGTACGGACGCGGTCGTCGGTCACTTGACGCGTCAGATATTGAGCAACCGTCAGGGTCAACTCAACCTGCCGTTCCATGCGGTCGAGGGTCCTCAAATCGGGGGTAAGGTCGGCTGTCGCTTGGTGGAACGTATCTGCTGAAACCCCCTGGTCACGTGCTGTCGTGCGCAGATCAGCGAGGCAGCGACGGAAATCATCGGTGCTTGCATGAGCGTGAGGCGGCCAGGCGAACATCAATAACAGCAGAAGCGCCCCAAGTCCCTGGATCAAAAAAATGCTCAGCCTGTTCGGGTAAAAGTTCTGCACAGTGCCCCCTCATTGGTGGATCAAAAAAGGTGTGTTAGGATTGTGATGAGTAAAACAAAGTCGAGTGTAGCAGGTCAAGGTGGCGCGACCTTTGTGCCAGGTTAATGCCAAAGAAGGGGTGTATCCGTTCCGCGCTGCTGATGTACGGCATGGTCTATTTGTATGAAGCGCTTAAGCTACCGTCTGCCGGATGATTTGTTTTAAGATGGGAGAATTCTCATGGCTCATCGAACGTTGAAACATTCCTCTTATGATCATTTCATCGAGCGACTGAATCGTTTCCCTCAGGGGGCACCAGCCTCCAAAACCCTCTATGAAATCCTGAAAATACTGGTCAGTGAAAAAGAAGCGGGACTGATCGCCCAGCTCCCCATCAAACCGTTCAAGGTGGCGGAAGCTGCCCGACGCTGGAAATTGAGTGAGGGGGAAAGCCGCACTATTCTTGAGGAGTTGGCTGGTCGTGCGATTCTGGTTGATGTTGAAGAGGATGGCGAAACGGTATACGTACTGCCGCCGCCGATGGCAGGTTTTTTCGAATTTTCCCTGATGCGACTGCGCGGAGATGTCGATCAGCAGCTCCTGGCGGAATTGTTTTATCAGTACCTGAATGTCGAGGAAGATTTTATCAAGAGCCTTTTTATCGATGGTCAGACCCAGCTAGGTCGGGTTTTTGTCAATGAGTCAGTGGTTACCGCCGGCGTCGACAACCAGGCATTGTATGTTCTCGATTATGAACGGTCCTCAGAAGTGATCAGATCGGCCAGTCATATCGGGGTTGGGCTTTGCTACTGCCGCCACAAGATGGAACACCTGGGCAAGAATTGCCGTGCGCCGCTGGATATCTGTATGACCTTCAACAGCAGTGCCGAATCCTTGACCCGCAGTGGCCATGCCCGGGCGATTGATGCCGTTGAATGTCTGGAATTGCTGGACCAGGCTTACCAACACAACCTGGTTCAGTTTGGCGAAAATGTTCAGAAGCGGGTAAATTTTATCTGCAACTGCTGTGGCTGCTGTTGCGAAGCGATGATTGCCGCCCGCCAATACGGGATCTTGCAACCGGTCCATACCTCCAACTTTATGCCGGTAATTGATCTTGCAAGTTGCACCGGTTGCGGGCATTGTGTGCGGGTCTGTCCGGTGGCAGCGATCGGCCTGGTGTCCGCCAACGATCCCCGCCAACCCAGGCGTCATATGGCAAAAATTCATTCCGATATCTGTCTCGGGTGCGGCGTCTGTGTGCGGGTCTGCGGACCGCGCAGTTTGTCTTTAGCCCCGCGCGAGAAGCGGGTGTTTACTCCGGTGGACAGTGTCCATCGGATTGTGGTGATGGCGATCGAACGGGGCAAGCTGCAGAACCTGATTTTTGACAATCAGGTTCTTTTCAGTCATCGTGCCCTGGCCGCCCTGTTGGGCGCTGTTCTGAAGCTCTCACCGGTCAAGCGGGCGCTGGCGAGCGAGCAGATGAAATCCCGCTATCTGGTCAAGCTGCTGCAGTGGCATGGTCGGCGCTGACGGCGGGATCACCTTAACAACAACATGAACAAGAGCTCGAAACCTTTACCCTCTTTTTAGGATATATTTTAAATGAAGCTGATAAGAATGTGCCGTGAAGTGGAAATGATGCTGAGCGAAGTGTACCAGAATTTTGCCGCGATAGAAGGCCTCGACCAGGAGGTCAAAGCCGTTTTTCTGCAACTTGTCGACGATGAAAAACAGCACGCCATCCTGCTTGAATTCGTCGATAAAATTATCACCAAAAGCAACCTGGAAATTACCGAAAATGAAACGATTAAAAAGGTCGAACGCATCCATGAAAAAGCCCAGGCCGTGCTGCACCGCTCCAGACAACCCATCGGTGTTAATGATGCGTTAACCTTCGCCATCAAGCTGGAACGCTATTTTATTGATGTCCACGCCCGGGTGCTGGTGAGTCTGGCCGATACCGAAACCGCAAGACTGGTTCAGTTTCTCGCCCACGATGAAGATGAACATGTGCAATCACTGCTGAAGTGTGCAGAAAAATACGGAGTGGTTGTCTGACCGGCAACAGTAGTTGCATCAGGATTGCCACATCACTCCATGCAGACCTGTCTATTTAAATCTGTCTATTTAAATGGGGCCACCAAATCGAAATCGAAATCGGGATCGAAAAGAGGTGACACCTGGGCATGATGAGCCTGATGGCTATCACCTTTAGATTGGCTACGTCATCTGGTTGGCCGGGGCTACCAGATTCGAGAAGATCAGGCGGTCTTCGGTAACGGTAAGAACGATTTGAATCCCGAGAGCGATTTCGATTTGGATAAAGAGCAGCCCTATCCCGGCGTTACAGGCGACGCTTGATAGCTTAGTCCCCCACTGGAGGGCGCATAACAAAAGGGTTACAGCTATTAGACTGTAACCCTTTTCGTTTTTGTGGAGCCACCAGGCGGAGTCGAACCGCCGACTTGCTGATTACGAATCAGCTACTCTACCAACTGAGTTATGGTGGCAAACAGGTGGACTTTCTACCGCAGTTACAAAGGTCGAGTCAATATGGATAACGGCCGCGACTGCTTTCGGGGGACGATGGTTGACTTTTGTCGGCACTTTGAACAATTATCTAGGAACTTTTCTTAATAAGGCGGTAGTCAGCGAGTGAAGACATCAGTCAAAGATCAGATGGATATTTTTCAGGCTTCATGCCGTCGCCGGAATTTGCGGCTGACGCCCCAGCGCCTGGAAATTTTCAAAGAGCTGGCCCAGGCAACGGATCACCCGAGTGCTGAGCAGCTGTATCTGCGCCTGCATGATAAAATGCCGACCCTGTCTCTGGATACTATCTATCGCACCCTCTCGACCTTTGTTCAACATGGCCTGGTCCATCGGGTGGAAACCGTTGAAAGTCAGGCTCGGTTTGAGGTGGCTCATACCCGCCATCACCATTTGATCTGTGGTCGTTGCAAGAAGATCATGGATTTTGACTGGGACCCCATCGACCAGCTTGATCTGCCGCCGGAGGTGCAGCAGTGGGGCGAGGTTTACAGTAAAAATGTTGTGATTTATGGTGTCTGCAAGGAATGTCTGAGCTAATTGTCGGGGAGAACAGGGTGAGGAAAAGCGGAAAAGGGGGGACATAATACCGATTATGGAATAATCGGTATTATGTCCCCCCTTTTCCTCACCCTGTTCCCCTTTTTTTCATCACAAGGAGGATATGAAGCAATGAAGAAAAGTATTAAAGGAACAGAAACCGAAAAGAACCTGCTGAAAGCTTTTGCCGGTGAGAGTCAGGCGCGCAACCGCTATACCTATCACGGCGCCCTGGCCCAAAAAGAAGGATACGTCCAGATTGCCCAGATTTTTGAGGAAACGGCCAATCACGAAAAAGAGCATGCCAAGCGCTTTTTCAAGTTTCTTGAGGGGGGAGATCTGGAGATTACTGCCATGTATCCGGCTGGTAAGATGGGAACGACGGCGGAAAATCTGCTGGCAGCCGCCATGGGGGAGCACGAAGAGCATTCAGACCTCTACCCGGCCTTTGCTGATGTCGCTGAAAAGGAGGGTTTCCTCAACGTTGCCGAGGCCTTCCGGGCCGTCGCTATCTCAGAGAAGCAGCACGAAAAGCGTTTCCGTGGACTGCTGGCCAACCTCGAGGCGGGCAAGGTCTTTAAAAAAGACGAGAAAGTCGTCTGGCGTTGTCTGAACTGCGGTTATCTGCATGAGGGGGCTAACGCGCCGAAAGAGTGCCCGGCCTGTATTCATCCGCAAGATCATTTTGAGTTATTGGCGGAAAACTGGTAGCCATTAAGCTTTGTTTCTGAAAAGGTCATGTCATGAATCGTATTATTTCCATTGTATCTGCAGCGGTACTGCTCCTGTTGCTGGCGGCCACCATGGCGCCGGCGCAATCCCGGGCCATTACTGATTTAACTGCGGAGGAATTGCAACAACTGCGTGCGCAAACAGCAGACGTTCTGGTCATTGATGTTCGCACCGCCCGCGAGTTCTACGATGGTCATATCGCCGGGGCGATCAATATCAGCTCCCAAGCCAGCAACCAGTTTCGTTCGCTGTCTCTGCTGTTGCCCAAGGATAAAGAGACCCCCCTGGTCTTCTATTGCCGTGGCTACAGCTGAGGGCTAGCACCCGAAGCCGCGGTCGTGGCTCGTCAAGCTGGGTACACAAATGTTTACACCTACCGGGCCGGTCAGCCCGACTGGCTACAGAAGGGATATCCGATCAAGGCCCGGTGATTCGCAGAACAACTGCTCACTTTTTCCGGTGAATCAGATTCCCCTTGAGGTGAAAAAAGGGGATCTGTTTCACCGGTTCTTTTTTGTGCGCCTGCCGGTGTCTTCACTTCTACCGTCTATGGTATTGTGCGGGGCTCCAATATGAACATTCTGCGCGAAAGAGATTATTGATGACCATCGATTCGTCTACTCCCCGACCGGAGCTGCTGCTTCCTGCCGGGGACATGGAAAAGCTTAAAACCGCCGTGCGTTTTGGTGCCGACGCTATATATCTGGGCAGTGAGGCGTTCGGTCTACGTGCCCATGCCGGTAACTTCTCGCTGGATGATCTGCGTCAGGCGCGGGCAATCACCGCCGCTGCCCATGTCGCCCTCTATCTGACCCTTAACGCCTCCCTGCGCCCGTCCGAATTTACTGCCTTAGAAGCATTGCTGGAAGAGCTCAAGCCGCTTGACCTGGATGCCTACATCGTTGCCGATCCGGGGGTGTTGACCACCATCCGTCGCGTTGACCCCCGGCGCGCCATCCATATCTCCACCCAGGTCAACAGCTGCAACCCGCGGGCGGCGGAATTCTGGCGTCAAAGTGGTGCCTCCCGCATCAACCTGGCGCGGGAACTGACGTTGGAGGATATTCGTGCCTTTGCCGGGCAGACAGCGATAGCGCTTGAATGCTTTGTCCATGGTGCTATGTGTGTTGCCCACTCCGGCCGCTGCCTGCTGTCGACCGCTCTGCTGGAGCGCAGTGCCAATCGCGGCGACTGCGCCCAGCCCTGTCGCTGGAACTATGCCCTGGTGGAAGAGACCCGTCCGGATGAGCGCTTTGCCATCGAGGAGGATGGACGCGGCACCTATATCATGAACAGCCGTGATCTGTGCCTGATCGACCAGCTGCCGCAACTCATGGCAGCAGGTATCAGCAGCTTCAAGGTGGAAGGGCGGATGAAGAGCCTCTATTACGTGGCGACGACAGCGCGCATTTACCGCGCTGCCATCGATCGTTTGAGTGCGGATCCGACCGCTGTCGATCCGCTCTGGCGCAGCGAACTGGAAAAGGTCAGCCATCGCCCCTATACCACCGGACTGTTGCTCGGTGATCAAGGAGCGGCGATTCACGCTGCTGATACCCATTACATCCGTACCCATGATTTTGTCGGCTTTGTCCGGCGGGATGAAAAAGGCTTGTGGGTCGCCGGGCGTAACCGTTTTTTTGCCGGCGATACGCTGGAACTGATCGGCCCGCAGATGCGGCAGCAAGCCTTTGTCGCTGAGCGGATCACTGATCGTGACGGTCAACCTCTGGCCGCCGGTCAGCCCAATTCCGAGTTGCTGCTGGACTTGCCGCAGTGGGCCGAAGAGGGGGATCTGATCCGCCGGGAGCGTCCCCGATGATCAAGCTATTGTTATTGCTCGGTTACCTGCTGATGGTCGCGGCCCAACTGCTGCTTGATTGGCTCAATGTGCGCCATCGACGTCTGGCAGCCGGACAACTGCCCCCCCTGTTTGCCCAGCGCATCGATGAAGAACGCCTCAGGCGCAGCGAGGAATACGCTCTGGCCAAAGAGCGAATCGGTTTGATCGAAACCCTGCTGGGGGTGATCTTGACCCTGGTTTTTATCTTCGGCGGGCTGCTGCCCTGGTACGATCGGCTCATCGCCGGTGTGAGCGATCACTTCATCCTCCACGGGCTGCTCTTTTTTGGTGTGCTGGCCCTGGTCCAGTCCCTGGTCGGTATCCCGTTTTCCCTCTACCGCAACTTTGTCCTTGAGGCGCGTTTCGGTTTTAACCGCATGGGGATTGGGCTGTGGCTGACCGATCTGGTCAAGTCCCTGCTGATTGGTACCCTGCTGTTTGTGCTGTTGGCCGGCGGGGCCCTGTGGCTGGTGCAGGCGGCGCCGCACAGCTGGTGGTTGTGGGTGTGGGGGTTCTGGGCCGGCTTATCGGTGTTTTTGTTACTGCTGTCCCCCTATCTGATTGAACCCTTGTTTTTTACCTTCAAGCCGCTGGATAAGCCGGAACTGGAGGAGCGGGTACGATCGCTGCTGGAGCGCGCCGGCGTCAAAGCAGGAAAAATTCTCCAGGTCGACGCATCAAAAAGAAGCGGTCACAGCAATGCCTATTTCACCGGGATCGGCAAGGTCAAGCGGGTGGTGCTCTTTGATACCCTGCTGGAGCAGCTCAACGATGAGGAATTGCTCGCGGTCCTCGCTCACGAGCTCGGGCACTGGCGCTGCGGTCACCTGCGGCAGCGCTTGATCAAGGGGCAGATCGTGGCGCTAGCAAGCTGCTTTGTCGCTTTTTATCTGCTCAATACCCACATGCTGCCGGGCTGGTTTGGGATGGATGAACTGTCGTTTGTCGGTCAGGTGTTGCTGCTCGGCTGGCTGGCGGGGCTGTTGGGTTTCTTCTGGACGCCGGTGAGCAGCTGGTGGTCACGCCGCCATGAGCGTCAGGCTGACCAGTTTGCCATTGACCTGGTCGGCAGCGGCATGCCCTTGGCGACGGGTCTGGTGACCCTGGCTAGGGAAAATTTAAGCTCCCTGTTTCCGCATCCCCTCTATGCCGCCTTTCATTATTCGCATCCACCCATGATAGAGCGGGTTGAGTGGCTGCAACAAAGGACGCCGACCAATGCCGGTCTCAGCGTCGGGGATGGACCTGCTGAAGGCTGAGAAAGCGATTGTCTTGGTCAACGGTGAGGACAAAGCGACCGTTGATTCCGTGATGAGAGAGAAAAGGGCGCAGGCGCAGTGCGGGGAAACGTAGCCTGCGCCCGCATTCTGACCTCACCAGGGCGAATTCTGCGGCGCCCTGATAATATTTGAGAAATTCCTGTTGGCTGATGTGGACAGAGAAAAAAAACTGTCGTTGCCCTGCGTTGGTCATTGGCTGTTAGCTTTCAACCGATCATGTGCACATAACGATCACAAGGATAAAGCGATGCTGCGTTACAAAGTTGTCGAAACCAGCCAGGTGGATGACCACCGCCTGGAACAGATACTGAACGACTGGACCGCGCAAGGGTGGCAGTTAGAAGGGGTCCATTTTGCCATGCGTGAGGCCAGCCGTCGGCCAGGGATGGCCTTTGTCACCTTCACCCGCGAAGAGTCGGAGCCGGTAACGGAGTAAGATTCTTTGTGTTTGATGACATTGGTTTAAAGGCCAAAAAAGCATTTTCGCCACCAAGGCACCAAGATCTCCAAGAATATCAAAAAATAAAGCTTTTCTTGGTGGTCTTTGAGCCTTGGTGGCTGATTGATGTCTTTAGTACACCAACCCCGTTTTTTTTCTCACCTTATGCAGGGTTTTGGCGGCCACTGCCCGGGCTTTTTCCGCCCCCTGTTTGAGCTGTTTGCGCACGGTATCGGGATCGGCGAGCAGTGCATCGCGTTTTGCTGCGTACGGAGCAAAAAAGTCGCGCACCGTTTCAAACAGCTCCTGCTTGACATCACCGTAGCGTAAGCCCGGAGTCAGATAACGCCGGCGCAGGCTTGCTACCCCGTCACCGTCGAGGAACAACCGGTAGATCTGGAAGATATTGCAGGTGTCAGGGTTTTTCGCTTCTTCCACCGGGGTCGGATCGGTGACGATGCGCATGATCTGTTTACGCAGCGCCTTCTCCCCGAGGAACAGATCGATGGTATTGCCGTAGCTCTTGCTCATCTTGCGTCCATCGAGGCCGGGAACCGTGGCTACATCTTCGTCGATCTCGGCTTCCGGCACGGTGAAGATCTCACCATATTCATTGTTGAATTTGATGGCGATATCGCGGGCGACCTCCAGATGCTGTTTCTGGTCTTTGCCGACCGGTACGAGATCGCTTTGGAACAGCAGGATATCGGCGGTCATCAGTACCGGATAGGCGAATAAGCCGTGGTTCGGTTTAATCCCCTGGGCGACCTTGTCTTTGTAGCTGTGGCAACGCTCCAAAAGTCCCATGGGGGTGAAGTTGGAAAGAATCCAGGTCAGTTCCTGCACTTCCGGAACATCAGACTGCACCCAGAAGGTGCTTTTTTCGGGATCCATCCCCAGGGCGATAAAGTTGGCTGCCGCCTCCAGGGTGCCGGTCGCCAGTTGTTTGCCGTCAGCAAGGCTGGTCATGGCATGATAGTTGGCGATAAAGCAGAACAGATCTTGCTGCTCCTGGTGGGCAATCATCTTGTTCATCATGCCGAAAAAATTCCCCAGATGCAGGGAGCCGGAAGGCTGGATGCCGGACAAAACGCGCATATTCAGTATGTCTCCGCTAATTACTGGCAACGTATGGTGGCTGGTGGCTCATGGGTCACTGGTCACTCGTCACTGGTCACTGGTCACTCGTCACTCGTCACTGGTCACTCGTCACTGGTCACTCGTCACTGGTCACTGGTCACTACTGTTGCTGCTGACCATTCATCATTGCCGCCAGTTGCATCAGTTGCTGTAAATCCATGCCACTCTCCTTGAGAATGCCCAGCAGCACCGGAAAGAGTTGCATCATGAAACCGGGTTCCTTGACCAGATCGCGGGCCAGGATCGGCAGGGTTTCAAGGACAAAGGCTTTTTGCTCTTCGGTTGACAGCTTGAGCAGTGCCGTTCTGATTTCCTGGTGGGTCATGAATTACCTTCTCCTTGTTTGATCCAGCTGCAGGTGATGAACCTTTACGCTGAGAGTGCCAGTTTAAAAACTTCCGGATAGGTTTTGACAAAATGGACTTCCAGCCCGGCGCGCAGGTAGTCGGGCAGATCATCATAGTCTTTGCGGTTTTCTGCCGGAAAGATCAGGCTGGTAAGGCCGGCGCGCCGGGCTGCGATGGTCTTTTCCTTGATGCCCCCTACCGGCAGGACGCTGCCGGTCAGGGACAGTTCGCCGGTCATGCCGAGTTTTTTGCGCACCGGTTTCTTCATGATCATCGACAACAACGCGGTGGTCATGGTCACCCCGGCCGACGGCCCATCCTTGGGGGTGGCCCCGGCGGGTACGTGCAGGTGGATAAAGTGGGTGTCAAAGTAGTCTTCAGGGATGTGGTAGTCGTCCAGATGCCCCATGACATAGGAGTAGGCAATCTCGGAGCTCTCCACCATGACCTTGCCGAGCTGTCCGGTTTGCTTGAAGCCCTTGCTCTTGCTCTTCATGGTCGTTGCCTCGATCTGCAGGGTGGCGCCGCCCATGCGGGTCCAGGCCAGGCCGGTGACCACGCCGGGGGCATTTTTGATCAGATCTTCTTCGGTAAAGATCGCTTTGCCGAGGAATTTTTCGATTTCCGCCTTGGTGACCCGGATCTTCTCCTCGCGTCCCTGGGCAAACTCCATGGCGGCCTTGCGCATGATTTTCTTGATCTGGTTCTCCAGCCCGCGGACCCCGGCTTCGCGCGCGTAGCGATCGACAATAGCGATCAGGGCCGCCTTGTCGATGCCGACCTGGGCGCGGGTCATGCCATGGCTTTTAAGGGCCTTGGGAATCAGAAAGCGGCGGGCGATTTCGAGCTTTTCTTCCAATATATAGCCGGACAGGCGGATAATTTCCATGCGGTCAAGCAACGGCGCCGGAATCGTGTCGAGCTGGTTGGCGGTGGCAATAAAGAGCACGCTGGATAGGTCAAACGGCACGTCGAGGTAGTGATCGCGGAAGCTGCCGTTCTGCTCCGGATCCAGCACTTCGAGCAGGGCCGAGGCCGGATCGCCCTGGAAGGAAGCGCCGATCTTATCAATTTCGTCGAGCATCAGCACCGGATTGGCGGTGCCGGCGCTTTTCATCGCCTGAATCGCCTTACCCGGCATCGCCCCGATATAGGTGCGCCGGTGCCCTTTGATTTCAGCTTCATCGCGCATGCCGCCGACGGAAAAACGATAGAATTTGCGTTTAAGAGCACTGGCGACGCTCTTGCCGACGGAGGTTTTGCCGACGCCGGGGGGGCCGACCAGACACAGAATCGAGCCGGAAATATCGCCCTTCATTTTACCAACAGCAATAAATTCGAGAATCCGTTCCTTGACATCCTCCAGCCCGTAGTGGTCGCGGTCGAGCACCTTGCGGGCGCGATTCAGATCGTAGGAGTCCTTGCTGAACTTGCCCCACGGCAGAACCGTCAACCAGTCGAGATAGTTACGACTGACATTGTATTCCGGCGAGGAAGGTTCAATCAGTTGCAGTTTTTCGATCTCTTCATCAACGGCTTTTTGTGCTTCGTCGTTAAGGGTCAGGTTCTTCAGGCGTTTCTGGAATTTCTCGATCTCAGTGACTTTGCCCTCTTTCTCCAGCCCCAGTTCCTTTTTGATCGCCTTGAATTGTTCGCGCAGGAAAAAATCACGTTGCTGGGCGGACACTTTCTCCTCAATCTTCTGGGAGATTTTCGTCTGCAGGCGCGAGACCTCCAGCTCTTTTTTCAGCAGCACCAGGACCTTTTCGATACGGCGCTGGAGGCTGTAGGTCTCCAGCACCTGCTGCAGTTCAAAACCGTCGGCATTGGTCAGGTTGGCGGCAAAATCGGTCAGCCGCGCCGGATCATCCATGCTTGCCCGCCCGAGAAACAGTTTGATCTCTTCGGAGTACAAGGGATTAATCTGCACCAATTCCTTAAGGGTTGAAATGATCGCCATGGAATAGGCTTTAAGCTCCGGGTTTTCACGTGATGTGGTGCTTAAATAGTAGGTGGCATCGGCATAGATGACTCCGTCCATTTCCACCACGTCATCAAGACTGAAGCGTTCCAGACTGTTGACCAGCACATGGGCGCTGTTCTCTTCCTTGTGGATCAGCTTGAGGATTTTAGCGGCGACCCCGACCCGTTGCAGATTGGTGGTGGAATCTTCCTCATCTAGTTCCTGCACCATGACCAGACCGATGGCCTGGGAATCGGTCTCCATCGCCTGTTTGATCGTACGCACCCGCGCCTCGCCATTGACCGTCAACGGGATAATCACCCCCGGGAATGCCGGGCGTGGGCGCAGGGGGATAATCGGCAGACGCGCCGGCAGCATGTCGCGTGCCAGCACCAGCCCATCATCAGGAACCGCCTGCACGTCGGCATCGGTTTCCACTTCAATTTCGTATTCTATCGACTCGTCATGATCTTCAAAGTTATCATGCATAGGAAATATCACTCCATGTTTTGCTTTGTGTGTCGTCCCGTGTGAATGCCACACCGGGGTTCAAACCCGTCAGCATAATAATATCAAATGGCATATGTCAACAATTGCGTTGGCGATAATTTGGCGTTAGCTGACCCGGACGATGGTTGCAGACTTGACTGTGGTTGCGCAGCGATCTACAACTGCTTCTAAATGATGATGTTAGCATACATCATCCGTTGGCTGATGGAGAGAACAATGGCAACAAAAGATAACATTCTAAGGGCAGGGGAGTCGGTTTGGTGGGGGCTGTTATCACCGCCTGTTGGCTTGGGGATGTGCTGGCACCTCGGGCCCTTGACCTTTGTCGTACGACGCTATGAACAAGAGTGGCAGTTTTGCCACCGCAGCAGTCTCTGGCCGGATGATACCCCCTCAAGCTGGACCTTAAGTGAAGAAGGGGATAACGCCTGTGCCGAAGGAACGATTGAACGCCATGTCTTTTCCCACACCAATGAGGAACTGCTGATCGAGCCGTTGCTGGCGGATCGTTCAGTGGTGATCAAGTCGGCGGGGCCGATTCTGATTCCCGCCGCTGAGCAGGTCAGTTTTTATGTCAGTACTCCTTTGTGGGTTCGCGCTCGCTTGCAACAGCGCCATCACACCTTGCTGGATATTGCCGCGACGCGCCTGTCCGATACCTGGTTTGGTCCGTCGACCATGGAAGGGGAGCTCTGTTACGCGACCACGACCAGTGGACGTCTGCATCTCGATGATCTGCCGGTGCGTGTTCATCGCGCCATTACCCCGGTACGCATCAACAATGCTGGAGAGCAACCGTTAAAGCTGGAAAAACTCAGTCTGCCGGTGCCCTTTTTATCCCTGTTCGATACCGGTACCCACGGCCTCTGGACCGAAGAAATCACCCTGCATCACGATGAACGTAAGGAACTGGCGCAGGTGGTGGTCGGTGCCCAGCCACCGCCTCCCTACCATCAAGCCCAGCGGGTCAGTGCGTCGCGCAAAACCGCTGATAAAAGTATTTTAAACAAGACCTTCGGCGCATTATTCGGTGGCCTGATCGGCTAAACCAGGTGATATCCCAGACAGGAGTGTAGCGCGATGGACATTTCAAGCTTTATCCCGGTGATGCGGGCGGTGGTTATTTTGGTTGCCGGCTATTTTATTGCGCGGCTGCTCACCGCCTCGCTCCTCAAGCTGGTCGGCAAGCATTTGAGTAAACAACAGCAGGGCCTCTTTCGTCGCATCCTGTTTTATGGGCTGATCGTGGTTTTTATGGTCTCCGCCCTGCATGAAATGGGGTTCAAACTGTCGGTCTTGCTGGGTGCCGCCGGGATATTGTCGGTGGCCATCGGTTTTGCCTCGCAAACCTCCGCCTCCAATCTGATCAGTGGCCTCTTTTTGCTGACCGAACGACCTTTCGTGACCGGGGATGTTATTCGTGTCGGTAGCACAACCGGGGAAGTGCTGGCCATCGATTTGCTGTCCACCAAGTTGCGGACCTTTGACAATCTGTACGTACGCATCCCCAATGAAACCATGCTTAAATCGGAGGTGACCACCTTAACGCGCTTTCCCATCCGCCGCCTCGATGTGGCGGTGGGGGTGGCCTATAAAGAAGATACGGAAAAGGTGTGCGACTTGCTGCTGGCCATTGCCCATCAGAACCCTTTGTGTCTGGATGAACCGCCGCCGCGCTTTATGTTTCTTGGCTTTGGCGATTCCGCGCAGAATCTGCAGCTCAATGTCTGGGTCAAGCGAGAGAATTTCCTGGAGCTGAAAAACAGCATCCACCACGAAATCAAAAAGGCCTTTGATGCCCACGGGGTTGAAATCCCCTTCCCTCATCTGTCGCTCTATACCGGCAGTGAAACGGACGCTTTTCCAGTGACGGTGGTAGGTCGAAATCGGGGGACATAAATCGGGGGACATAATACCGATTATGCAATAATCGGTATTATGTCCCCCGATTTATGGGATTTGAACACACACTCCTCCTTATGTGATAAAAATAATATTCCATACCGGACTGCAGAAGTAGGGGCGTTTGTGCTTAAGCACAGTTTTCCGCCGCTTCCTGCCACACCTTGATACCGTTAATTTTCTCCGCCAATTCGGCTTGTTAGAAAGATCCCAAAAAAACAGTCGGCAACACCCTGGCAAACAACCAACAAAAACAGTCAGGCTCTACATTCAGATATCTATATTTCCCTAGTATTTTTAAGTGTCTTTTCCCTTTGACATGGGTGAAGAAATTTGGTGATATGACAAAAATGAAAATGTAATGAATATTTTTTTCTAATGATCGATGATTGATTGCTTGACATAACTGCCACAGTTCGCTCAGCGCGACTTAACGTCGGCAATCCACTCATCGGCATGCAGTAATTACACCCGCACAAAAGGAGGTCACATGAAATTCTGGCAGGGTCTCACCTGTAGTCTGGCATGCGCTGCACTGGCTCTGTTGCCTGCAGTTCATGTCGAAGCGGCATCGGTCTCGGGTCGCTCCAGCACGGTGGTGGAATGGTTCGATACCGCAAATGAAGATACCGCGGTTCCGGCGTTCCAGTATCTGCAGTTGAATGTCAAGGATGTCGGGGCCGATGGCTACAACATCTACACCTACGGTCGCCTCGGTTATGATCTGGCTGATGAACTCGACAGCAACAGCAATTATGCTGACAGCCGCCTGTATCTGGCCTACCTGGAAAAAAAGAATTTTTTAACCAGCTCCCTCGATTTCCGCCTGGGTCGCCAGTTTATTTCGACGACAGCCGGCGCTTCCGTCATGGACGGCTTGCGCCTTGATTACCGTCTGATGGATAACTACACGCTCACCGTCTTCGGTGGTGGCGATGTCACCTATTACGAAGGCTACAGTGCTAAGGATCTGGTCCTGGGTGCCGAGTTTACCGTTAGCGACCGTTTTGTGAAAAACCTCGACCTAGGCATTTCTTATGTGGCCAAGGTCGATGGTGGTCGTCTCGCTATGGAACTGATCGGCTTCGACATCGAATACGACTACAACAACCGACTTTTTGTTTACAGTGAAACCCAATATGATTACCTCTCCGACCGCGTCAGCTACTTCCTCGTCGGCGGCAACTATTACGCTTCTCCCCAATGGTCCGGACGCCTTGAGTATCTCTACTCCCTGCCGGTCTTTTCCTCCACCTCCATCTACTCGGTTTTCGCTGTTGATGAGTATGAGGAAATCATGGGTGAGGCAACTTATCATATCGGCAACGGCTGGAAAGCTTTTGGCCGTTATACCTACGAAATCTACCCTGAATTTTCCAATGCCAACGTCTTCGAGGCCGGGGTCGAAAAGCGTCGCACCGAAAAGTTCTCCGGTTATCTGACCGGGGTCTTCCGGGATGACAAGGATGGCCAAGACCTTAAAGGCTTCAAGCTCTACCTCGCCGGCCGCTTTATCCAGCAACTGCAGGCCGGTGTGGGTGTTGATGTCGACGTGCTGGAGCGTTCCATCAACTACTTTGATGGCGAAACCAGCAGCGACGAGACCACCAGCAGCCGTTACTGGGTTGACGCCACCTGGTTCATTACCAAGCGGATGGAGTTGCAAGCCAAGGTTGAGCGGATCGAAAGTGACCTTTGGGATTACTACAACCGTGGCCGCATCCGCCTGAATGTCACCTTCTAAGGTAAGGAGTTCATATATGTCCAAAAAATTAATACTGTTACTCGCATTCCTCCTGATCGGCATCTCTGTCGTTTGGGCGAATATGCGCTTTGACCACGAGGCCCATGTTGACATGTATGCCGCCGGCATGGATTGCACCACCTGTCACCTTGAGGGCGCGACCAGCATTGTCCCGGATGTGGAGACCTGTCTGGCCTGTCACGATGAGTCCTACGCGGAGATGACTGATCTGGGCGCAATCAACACCCACGGCCCCATGTGGGCACGTAACCATGGCAGCATGGCCAAGGGGCAGTCGATGGACTGCACCAGCTGCCACTCCCAGAGCTACTGTATGGAGTGCCACGTATCCGGTTTTGCTGATGAGCAGGGCTCCTTCAGTAACAACATGATCAACAGCCACAGTAGTGATTTCCATATCACTCACCCACTGGCCGCCCGCGGCAACCAGCAGACCTGTGCCAGCTGCCACGAACCGCAGTTCTGTACCGATTGTCATAGCGGTTTCCAGGCCCGTATCGGCAGGGCCAACAGCCCATCGCATGTACGCACCTTTAATCTGGGACTGGATGGCAATATCGACAAAATTCATGCCGGCATGGATGTCGGCTTCGTTGGCAGCTGTGACGCCTGCCATCTGCAATCATCCGTCGCTCCCAATTTCCATGACTGGTCTATCGGTCATGCCCGTGAAGCACGTCGCAGCCTGGCGACCTGCCAGTCCTGCCACCCCGGCGGCGACGTTTGTCTTAACTGCCACAGCGCCAAAGGCGGAGCCGTCGGTTTCAACCCGCATGGTAAAGGCTGGAGCGATCGTAAAAACCGGCTCGACAACGCCAGCGGTGGAAAAACCTGCAGAATGTGTCACTAATGTTATTGGGTACGTTTGACCAACAAACACAAGATCAACCACCAAGGAGGTAAAACATGAAGATCAGGAATTTAACGTATTTGATCGTAGCACTGCTCGCTACGGGGCTGCTCTGGGGTTGCGGCAGTAGCGGCAGTGGGGGGAGTAGCGTCAGCGGTTCTGATGGTGAATTTATGGTAGAAACTCTGGGAATAACAAATTGCATACAATGTCACACATCTGTGTCTGATGCATGGCTTGATGGTCGGCACGCGAACGCAAACAATTCACCCTCATACCACACCCCAGACTCTACCTGTGGAGTCTGCCATAACAAGAATGATGATGCTGACAACATGCCTGCAGCTTTTGGCATATCGAGGCGCGACGTGGTTTCCTGTGAGTCTTGTCATGGCGGCGGGGGAGCTCATCGAGGCATTGGTCTGCTTCCATATCCCAAGCCGGGCGTTGACCAATGTGCGCAATGCCATGCTGAAGTTGATGAAGTAACAGGTGAACTCAAAGCATTACGCAGTCGTAGCGGACACACCCCTGCTGGGCTTAATGTTGTCATTGATTATCTCTCTTCAGGACATGCCGATGCTCCTCGTGACCGCAGCACTCGCAGTGATGCCATTGGCTGTAACCGTTGTCACAGTGACGAAGGCGCAAAACTTTATTCGAATTTGAATACCATCACGGCAATTGAAAACACTTCAAATAACCGTGGCGCGATGCCTCTCGGCCTGGAAAATATCACAAGTATTGGCTGTGCTACCTGCCATGACCCGCATGATGTCAGCGGCACCAAACTGCTCTTAGCTGCCACCGCTGATGCTTCAGCACAATACAATACCTGTAATCATTGTCATGCTGGCGACAATGTCGACCTGAACTACCACGCAGGCCACTTTGATGATGATGGTCTGCTGGATCGCCAGATTAACGATACTCATTACGATGATCCGGCAACTGGCTACGGCTTGGCAGAAAACAGTATTGAAGGCTACGTTATTCGCAAGGATGCAGAAACCTCTTGTTCTGATTGTCACAATGTCCATAGCGGCGACAACACCATTAATTATCAGTGGGCCAAATCCCGTCACGGTGGCAATTTGCTACAAGCCAAAATGGCTGCAGCTGCAGCAACTCCTGATGATGAAGATGCGGTTGTTGCCGCCGGGCGTGAAGACGGTGTCGGTCACGGCTGGAGTTGGACGCATTATGACTGGGATGCTCAGAATCGTCAGTCCTGTGCCCGCTGCCACACTTCGACCGGTGTTGCCAACTTTCTTGATGATCCAAATAATTACGTCGCAGCCAACAACGATTTTTCTCATCTAGAAGGCTGGGAAAACAACGCTGGAACCATCACCTCTTCGGGTCAGAACGAAATGCTCTACTGCTGGGGTTGCCATACCAGCGCCACCACCGGTGAGATGCGTGATCCGGGTGCTCTTGATTTCACTTATACAAACAACGCCACCGTCAGCTACCCGGATTCGGCAGCGTCCAATGTATGTATCGCCTGTCACACCGGTCGCGAAATTGGTGACAGCATCAAAGAAGACTCATCCCAAACTGGCGTGCGTAGCTTCCTTAACTCCCACTACCTGACCGCAGGTGGAATTTTATTCGCTACCGGCGGCTATGAGTACAACCGCGATTATACATTCGCGGCCAATGACCGCCATCAAAACATTGGGTACGGTTCCGACGTTCTGACAGGCGACGCAAACTTTGATGTAGCAGCCGTCAGTGACAACTACACCAGTGGCCCATGCGTCACCTGCCATTTCGGCAGTGCTGATGGTTCCCACACAATCAGCCCCTTTACAACTGATCCTGTTGAGGGCGAAGTACTGAATGCTGTCTGTGTTACCTGTCATACTGCTCGTGGTGTCGGCGATTCCGCCAACGCTTGGTACGGCAAAGACTTCACAGAAGCAGATTTTGTAGCTGGCGTACAAGGACCCCATAAAGCCCGCATGCTCGGTGCGCAACTGGCTTTGCAGGAAGTTCTTGAAAGTAAAGGAATCTTTACCAACTTTTCGAAGTATCCCTATTTCTTTACGGATGCCAACTACGCAACAGGCTTCACCGACTGGAATTCCGTCGCTGAAGATCTTGGTGTTGGCCTCAGTACCGATACAACGGGTACGGGGTGGAAAAACGTCATGGGCGCCGCCTTCAACCTCAACCTGATCGCCCACGATCCGGGCGCCACGGCCCACAACCGCCGCTATGCCCGTCGTTTGATCTATGATTCCATCGATTTCATGGATGATGGCGAAATGAACGACTCGACCAACAAAACAGTAGCGGATCAAAATAAGGCGTTCACGACTTCTGCCCTTGGCTACATCGGCAGCCGCCCCTAATCATCTAACCATGGCGGCGTGATGCGCAGCCTGAAGTTTAAATACAATCGAGCCCCCGCTTTACAGCGGGGGCTTTTTTTAGTTTGCCCAGCGGAGCTGGCAAACCCGGCCTGTTGCGAGAAACAGGCGTCGCCCCGATCAGGGGGAAGACAATCCGAATCGTAAGGGCGCTGCTGGCAACGGCAGGGTCTGAAGGAAGCGATAGGAAGTAAACTGCACATAGCGCATGACGGGCCAAATAGGTCAAGGGGACGTTGTTTATTGGTTGAATAGAACCCCGCCTTCTGCTACAGTCCCTGCATGCCACGCCAACCTCGCATCGATATCCCCGGCCTCTTGCAGCACGTAATCGTTCGCGGTATAGAACGTCGGAATATCTTCCGCAACAATACCGATCGCCGAGATTTTGTCGATCGACTCTCCACCCTCCTTATCGAAACCGATACCGACTGCTATGCTTGGGCAATGATTCCCAATCACTTCCATCTGCTGCTAAAGCCCAAAGGGTGTGAACTCAAGCATTTTATGCGGCGACTGTTGACCGGCTATGCGGTCAATTTCAATAAGCGTCATCGGCGCAGCGGTCATTTATTTCAGAATCGTTACAAATCGATTGTCTGTGAAGAAGATACGTACCTTCTGAAATCGGGGGACATAATACCGATTATGCAATAATCGGTATTATGTCCCCCGATTTATCAGTAGTGTCCGGTTAAGAATTTGCATAGGCTCCATAGTCCAGATCAACGATATCAGGAGGAGTTAACCCAGCAGCGGTATCTTCGGCAGCCTCATTGCGAATCTTGATGCGCAGCTCACGCACCCTGTTGACGCTAACCCGTTCACCATGCTCTTCGCGGCAATAGATAGCCAGCAGCAAATATGTGATCAACCCCGCGAGAATCTGCATCAGCAGGCCATAGGGGCTGCGGGCAATGAGATGATAGACGTTGAGATGACGCTTCCACCAAGCAAAGAAGGACTCTATCGTCCAGCGCAGTTTATAGATGAAGGCGATTTGCTCGGCCGTTAAATCAAAACGATCGGTGGCAATCCAATAGTTTATTTGGTCCACTGTATAGCCGACTGCGTATTCCGGTGAAAGTGGGCCAGTGATTCCGTTTTAAACTGGACCACCCATTCCGGAGCAAAGTGGGCCACCTGTCGGAGCGAAGCGACGCTGGAGTCTTCTTTTAAAACGACTGTCAGTTTTGGTCAAGGTTGATGGCTTTTTTTCGCATCGATTCTCCTTTCAATTCGATTTTATAAGCGTTGTGTACGAGCCGGTCGAGAATGGCATCGGCCAGCGTTGGATCACCGATGGACTCATGCCAGGCCGTGACCGGCAATTGGCTGGTGACGATGGTCGATCGCTTGCCATATCGATCCTCCAGCAGTTCGAGCAGATCCCGGCGGTGTAGATCGGTCATTGGCGCAAGACCCCAGTCGTCCAGGATGATCAGAT
>NZ_JACWUN010000020.1 GCF_014773365.1 Pelovirga terrestris | reverse complement strand
GATACGCGTCGATGATTTCCCCTCCGCTACCTTGCGGCAGGGAGGTGACCAATGAGTCAACAAGGAGCCTATGCGACCGGTCGTGCGGTGTACCTGGTCGACGGTCTGCGCACACCCTTTATCAAGGAGGCACAAGAAGTTGAGCAGGCCAATGCCGCCCGTGCTGAAGTGATACGCGTCGATGATTTCCCCTCCGCTACCTTGCGGCAGGGAGGTGACCAATGAGTCAACAAGGAGCCTATGCGACCGGTCGTGCGGTGTACCTGGTCGACGGTCTGCGCACACCCTTTATCAAGGCCAGAAGCGGGCCAGGGACCTTTTCCGCCGCCGGCTACAGTGGGGCTGTTGGGTGCCTGGTTGCTTATGGCCAGTGGTGCCCGTATTGTCCTGAATTTGCTCAAGATCCTCGATGCCAGAGACGCTCGGCGCGGCATAGCGGCCATCTGTATCGGTGGTGGTCAGGGTGGGGCGATGTTGGTGGAACGTTGTGAGGAGGTGCGTGATGAGTACTGAGACCCCCTGGCGCCATTGGCGCATGGAGCGTGACCAGGATGACATCGCCTGGTTGACCCTGGATCGCGCCGACAGCGGCACCAACAGTCTCTCCGGGGAGGTTGTGGAGGAGCTGGATGCTGTTCTGAGCGCTCTTGCGGAAAAATTGCCCAAAGCCCTGGTGATTCGTTCCGGCAAAGGCAATGGTTTTATCGCCGGGGCCGATGTGCGGGAATTTACCCGGATTACCGATCGGGATCAGGCTCTGGCGTTGATCCAGCGAGGGCAGGCAATTCTTGGTCGTATCGAGAGGCTGCCGCTGCCGACCCTGGCCCTGATTGATGGTTTCTGCCTTGGTGGTGGCCTGGAACTGGCGCTTGCCTGCCGCTACCGTATCGCTACTGATGACCCGGCGACCCGCCTGGGTCTGCCCGAGGTGCAGCTCGGCATCCACCCCGGCTTTGGCGGCACGGTGCGTTTGACGCGCCTGATCGGACCCTTGAGTGGCCTGGAGTTGATGTTGACCGGTCGCACAGTGAATGCCAAAGCGGCGCGTAAGCTGGGCCTGGTCAACGCCGTCACCGCCGGACGACACCTGGAGCGCGCCGCGCGCACCCTTGCTCTACAGCCGCCCAAGGCCTTCCGAAAACCCTGGCGCGAACGACTGGCTGAACTGCCGCTGGTCCGCGACCTGGTGGTGAAGCTGATGCGCCGCACGTTGGAGCGCAAGGCTGATCGTCGCCACTACCCGGCCCCCTATGCCCTGCTCGATCTGTGGCAGGGGTTTTCGGCTAGTGAAACGGCCAACTACGCGGCCGAGGCCGCTTCGGTCGCCGAGCTGATCGTCAGTGACAGCGCGCGCAACCTGGTGCGGGTTTTCCTGTTGCAAGAACAGCTCAAGGCGACTGGTCGGCAAGATACCACGCCCCTTCAGCGGGTGCATGTGGTCGGTGGTGGTATCATGGGAGGCGATATTGCCATCTGGTGTGCATTACAGGGGCTGCTGGTCACTGTTCAGGATGTCGATCCGCAGCGGCTGGGCCAGGTGGTGCAGCGCGGTCGGGCCCTGTTTACCAAAAAGCTCAAAGACCGTCGGGCAATTGAAGCCGCTGTTGACCGGTTGCTGCCGGACCCGGATGGTCATGGCGTAAGCCGTGCCGACCTGGTGATTGAAGCGATCTTTGAAGATGCTGACGCTAAACGCGAACTCTATCGGCAGATCGAACCGCTGCTTAAACCGGAGGCGATCCTCGCCAGCAATACCTCCAGTATCCCCCTGGAAGAACTGGCAACCGCCCTCGATCGCCCGGGACGTTTGATCGGACTGCATTTTTTCAACCCGGTCGCCAAGATGCAACTGGTTGAAGTGGTCAGCGCGGCCCAATCCGATCCCGAAGCTCTGGCGCGTGGCGCTGCCTTCGTGCGTGGAATCAAGCGCCTGCCGCTGCCGGTGAAAAGTTCTCCCGGTTTTCTGGTTAACCGCATCCTTATGCCTTATCTGCTCGAAGCGGTGCGACTGGTCGAAGAGGGGGTCACACCCGAGACTATCGATCAGGCCGCCACCGACTTCGGTATGCCGATGGGACCGATCCGCCTGGCCGACACGGTCGGGCTCGATATCTGTCTGTCGGTGGCACGGATTCTCGCCAACCACTATCCGGTCGACGTCCCGGAGCGGTTGCAAAGAATGGTCGCGGCCGGTCAGCTCGGGCGCAAGAGCGGGCAGGGATTCTACGTTTATCGCGGCAAAGCAAGAAAGGTGCGCGGACCGCAAAGCGTGCCGCCGGAGATTGGTGAACGACTGGTGTTGCGCCTGCTTAACGAGGCCGTGGCCTGCCGGCGGGAACAGGTGGTCGAGAATGCCGACCTGCTCGACGCCGGGGTCATCTATGGCACCGGTTTCGCGCCGTTCCGTGGCGGGCCCATGCAGCATATCCAGAGCGTGGGGGTGAACCCATTGTTGGAGCGGCTCAAAGCCTTGACCGAACGGCACGGTGATCGTTTCACGCCCGATAATGGCTGGTTCGCTCTTGCACAAGAGGAGAAAAAACAGCATGACAGCGGCGATTGACATCATCTCTCCCGAGCAAGCCGTTACCCTGCCTGGTCTTTTTGTCGAGCGAGTGCGGCGCACCCCATCGGCTTGCGCCTATCGGCGTTTTGACCTGGATGATCGTTGTTGTACCGACATCTCCTGGCAGGAGGCCTACACCATGGTTGGCCGCTGGCAACAAGCCCTGCGTGGCGAGGGATTGGCCCCCGGGGACCGGGTGGCGATTATGGTGCGCAACGGTCTCGACTGGATCGGTTTTGATCTCGCCGCCCTCGGTCTCGAGCTGGTCACGGTGCCGCTCTACGTCAATGACCGGCCGGACAATTTTGCTTACATTATCGAGCAGACACAAGCCCGGCTGCTGCTGATCGAAGGGGTTGATCATTGGCAGGGGATTACCGAGGTGCATCATCGGCTCGGCAGCCTGCAACGAATCGTCTCTTTGACTCCAGCCTGTGAAGGGGATGAGTGTGATCTGCGCCTGGTGGATCTTGATCACTGGCTGCCGGAAACGGCCACCGATTATGTGCTTCCAGGCAGGGGTGGAGGGGCTCTGGCATCGATTGTCTACACGTCCGGGACCACAGGGAATCCAAAGGGTGTTATGCTGACCCACACCAACATTCTGGCTAACACTTGGGCCGGAGCGCTTGCCGTGCCGGTCTACCCGGACGATCTATTCCTCTCTTTTCTCCCCCTGTCGCATACGCTGGAACGTACCGTCGGCTACTATCTGCCGATCATGGCCGGGGCCATCGTTGCCCATGTCCGTTCTTTGGAAAGGTTGGCCGACGATCTGCGCGAGGTCAGGCCTACGCTGCTGGTCTCGGTGCCGCGTATTTACGAGCGCTTCCATCAACGTATCAATGCGCGGCTCGCTGAGGGGCCCGTCTGGAAACGCAAGCTGTTCAATCTGACCGTCACCATTGGTTGGCGAAAGTTCGAAATGCAGCAGGGACGTCGCGACTGGTCTCTCGATCTGCTGCTCTGGCCGGTGCTCGACCAACTGGTGGCACGTCCTGTTCGCGCCGCCCTCGGTGGCCGTCTTCGGTTGGCAATCAGCGGTGGCGCACCTTTGAGCCGGGAGATTGCCCGCGTCTTTCTCGCCGTTGGTGTTCCGCTTCTGCAAGGCTACGGCTTGACCGAAACCAGCCCCGTCGTTGCGGTCAACCGGCTGGAAGACAACCTGCCACAGACGGTCGGTCAACCCTTGCCGGGCGTGGAGGTGAAGATTTCTGCCCAGGACGAATTATTGGTTCGTGGTCCGAGCCTGATGGGTGGCTACTGGCAGAATGCTGAAGCAACAGCCAAGGTCATTGATCACCAGGGCTGGTTCCATACGGGCGATCTTGCCAGGCTGGAGTCCGGTGGGCATATTAGTATTACCGGCCGCAGTAAGGAAATCATCGTGTTGTCCAACGGCGAAAAGATTCCTCCGTCCGACATGGAGCAGGCAATCGCCGGTGATCACCTGTTCGAACAGGTGATGGTGATTGGCGAAGGGCGGCCATTTTTAACCGCTCTGGTCGTTTTGAATCAACCTATTTGGCACCAGCTTGCCAGTGCTCACTCTCTGGTTGTGACTCAGGACGAGGGCTTGAGTCCGCAGTGTGAACAGGAGTTGTTGCAGCGCATCGCAGCACGGCTGAGTACCTTCCCCGGCTATGCACAGGTGCGTCGGGTGTTGGTGTGTCAGCAACCGTGGGAGGTTGCGGATGGTCTGTTATCGGCCACGTTGAAGTTGCGGCGACAACAGATTGAAGCACGTTTTGACAGGGAGATTGCCGAACTCTACCGGGGTCACTGAAGGTCTGACTCATAGGGTACATCTAAGCCTTGAATGGAAAGTAAGCTCTTTTACTAACACCAGATAGAATAGTCACGTTTTTGTGGACTCTCCGAGCTAGTCGGTTTGTGCTGCGTAAATCAACATTGTCAACGTCATGGCCTTTTGGGCGACTGACTTAAGAGTATGAAGAATGAAAAACTGGATCGGGAAAGATGTATGCGCCGAATGCGCCGGGATGCTGGCTGCCAGTATCAATATCGGCTTTAAAACCAAAGGGAGATGTCATCGCTGCCACAGTGAACAGGAGCTTTTCAATGTGATCGCTATGTCACCTTCCCCGCTCTCTGCTCAAAACGTTTGCCCTGAATGCGGTCATGTCGGTGACGCCCATGCGGCATCCTGTCAGCGCTCAGAAGTTGCTCTTCTCACAACGGAAAGACAACAGATTGTTGAATTGTTGAAAGATATCGGCTGCTACAATGCTGACCTGTCGTTGCCGGATCAGATCAGAGATTTACTAAAGAAAAATACATGATCCGCATCTCGTAAAGAGTGCGCTCTTTACTCCTCGCTCAACGTCAAAAATATCGACGGCTCTCCGGTATAGGTCAAAATCAGCCGATGCATGGCACGAGTGCAGGCAACATAAAGCATGTTACGATCCATTTCCGTGTGATAGATCGTTGCGTTGGCGCTGGGAATAACAACGTGGTCAAATTCCAAACCTTTGGCCATGTGGGCGGTGCAGACGATAATTCCGGTTGAAAAGACCTGGCTGGATGGGTCAAGTAAGCGCGCATCGATGTCATTCTTTGTTAAGGCATTGGTAATTTGTTGCGCCTGTTTCTGGGTTTTGCAGATAACCCCCAGGCTGCTGTGCTCAGAAGCGATAAAATCAGCCACATAGGTTTTCAGCCATGTGATTTCTTCTTTTGCTGACCCCAGCCGGTGCACTGTCGGTACATCACCATGGCGTTTCATCGGTATAAGTTGCGGGTTAAAGCAAATCTGCTGAGCAAATTCCATAATCTGCAAAGTCGAGCGATAACTTTTGGTCAGGGTCATCAAGGTCGCATTGGTGAATGCGCCCTCGATATCCTTAAGCTGTGAGGCACTGTAAGGGTTGACCGCTTGTGCTACATCGCCAAGGATCGTCTTGCGGCAATTGAAAAGGCGGGCGAGCACGGCAAATTGCACCGGCGTATAATCCTGCATCTCGTCAATGACCAGGTGTTTGATGGCACGGTACGGGTTGTCAACGTTCTCAAGGCGCATTTTCAGGTAAATCAGCGGGAAAACATCAGCATATTCGAGTTTGCGCCCTTTCGCCTGAACAAAAAGATCAGGTCTGCCAAGCCAGTCAAAAAACTCCTTATAAAGAATGTTGAGGCTTTTTTTCCGGCACATTTTGTTGATTGCTGTCCGTACCAAACGCCTGTCTTCGGCGCTCAAGTCAACATTGTAGTAGATCCCCATATTGACTTCGACCGCCTTAACAACCTCGGTAATCCGCTGAGCAGGCGGCAGACCTCGATAGCGGCTGAAGTGTTTTTCAATAAACCAGGCCGGCACTGGACGTCCGACAACGACAATATCCTCTGCAGAAAAGCGGCTTTTCTCAATATAGTCAGCGTATTCACCAAGTTTGTTCAGAAACTGAGCAGATGATTTATGTTGGATACGTTCTTTTATCTTTTCGTCATTGGTTTCAAGAAGAACGGAAGTCTGCTCAAAAAAGGTCTGGAACGGAACCTTGTTGTCGAGCAAGCTGTGCGCTAAATCGTCCATGCCGATTTCGGCTATAGATTCTTCCCCGAGTTCGGGCAGTACATTGGCGATATAATCAGCAAACACCTTGTTGGGCGAAATAATTAAAATGTCGGTAGATTTGAGCGACTCTTTAAAACGATACAGTAAAAATGCGATACGATGCAGAGCTATGGAGGTTTTGCCGGATCCAGCGACACCCTGAATAATCAGCGTTGGGGCATCTTCGTTGCGAATGATCGCATTCTGGTCACGCTGGATGGTGGCCACAATATTTTTCATGCCCGCATCAGCTGATCCGGCCAATTCTTTTTGCAGCACATCATCGACAATGTGAAGATCCGTTTCCAGCATCATCTCCATGGCGCCATCACGTATCCGAAATTGACGTTTTAAGCTGATATTGCCTTCAATTCTGCCGGAAGGGGACTGGTACGCCGCCGGACCGATTTCAAAGTCATAAAAAAGCGTGGCAACCGGTGCTCGCCAGTCGTAAATCAGGTGTTCCTTGGTGCTTTCATTGTAGAAATGGTTGACCCCAATATAAAAGCCAGCCGGCTGGGACTCTGCGGTGGCAATGAAATCAAAGCGCCCAAAATAGGGGGAACGGGCCAACTTCTGCAGTTGCTGTTTTTGGGCCAGAATCGTTTCGCCGGTCATCACCATCTGCTCGATGGATTGGCGGGTGGTAACTTTTTCCACATGATCCATGTCCGCCCTGCTTTCCCACAGGTAGTTTTTCTGATCCTCAATGTTCTGTCGATATTGCTTAAGACGTGTGTCGATCCGGCTAATGGCTTCGTCAAGACGATTCTGTACATATTCAAGATGAAGGCGTTCATCTCTTTGCGGATCTGTGGATGTTGACGTCAATTGGTGTGCCATAAGTGACTCTTCGTCGTTTCAAGTGGGTAGAGGATAGAGCCTGTTGAGCTTGAGCTTACCCGCAATGAGGTAGGCCATTGAACTCATGTTACGGGGCATGAAGATACGCTTCATATTGGACGAGGTACCCTTCGTAACGTCCAAGGGGGAACAATGCCAAGGGCCATACCAAAAAGAGTTTCAGGTTGCATGAATCAGTAAACCTCCGGGTAATGGAATTAGTGACTCACTATACCATTACCCACTCAAAGTAACGAAGAGCCCTGAGAATAAATAGGCCTGGTTTCCTCCCAGTCAGATATTTTTCAGAAATCGTGGTTACAATAGGGCCCATACACTGTCCTGCTGTCATCAAAGGAGTCTGTAATGCCGCCAAAAGTCGTATTGTTGTTTGAGGACAACCGCCTGTACCGTGAGCTGATGACAGAAATCCTGACGGAACAGGATTTTCAGGTGACCGCTTTTGCCGATCCGGTCCGCTACGTGGCCTCTGAAAACCGCTGCGATCACTGCGGCGGCAATGTCTGCGCCGATGCCCTGATTACTGATAACCAGATGCCCGGCATGAGCGGGCTTGAGCTCATTCAGTGGATTACCGATAGCGGCTGCAAACTGCCAAAACACCGCAGGGCTGTCATTTCCGGAAGTTGGTCAAGCGAAGAGTACGATCAGGCCCAACAACTGGGCTGTAAAATTTTCCAAAAACCGGCCTCTGTGGACGAAATCTACCAATGGCTGGATGCCGGACAATAGCTCAGAAATAGTTAAACGACATGTTTCCAGCGGGAGACGGAGGGGTTATGAAAAAACGGACGATTGTTATCCTCATCAGCATTTATCTCCTGGTCTTCGTTGCCATCGGTCATTCCAGCGATCTGCTCTCGACAGATGCCGTTACTGCGGCTAAACGCTTTGCCCGGATGATCGACAGTGGCCACAGCAGTGCTGCCT
This sequence comes from Pelovirga terrestris, assembly GCF_014773365.1. GTDB lineage: Bacteria > Desulfobacterota > Desulfuromonadia > Desulfuromonadales > Geopsychrobacteraceae > Pelovirga > Pelovirga terrestris. Next base: position 36,163 of record NZ_JACWUN010000020.1, on the reverse strand, counting down.
ACAGCCAGGCCTCACCCTTGCTGCGGCTGACCCAGAGTGAACAGGAGTTTGTGGCCGCTATCGAGCAGACCCACCTGTTGTTGGGGCCGGTTCAGCAACGGCAGTTGACCGCCCTGCGTTCGATCGGCATTTATCCGCGTTTGCCTGATGGTGATTATCTGATTGTCCAGTTTGAAGCGCGTACCTTGTACAAAAGCAAAGCTGCTGAAGTCATTTTACTGCGCCACCAGGATGATGCCTGGCTGGTAGTTGACTACAGCATTCGCTGAGCTTGATATAAATTGTTCCAAACGGGGAGGCGGGGGTCGGCCAGGCCGTCAAGGCTTGGCCGACCAGCAACGTTTGCACTTAAACCTCTTATCTTGATCTTCGTACCCGACAGCCTGCCTCCCTGATCAATTATCCGCCGGAAACCAGTGGCGGGTCCGATTGGCATATTTCACCAATGCCAGCATCAACGGCACCTCCACCAGCACCCCGACAATGGTCACCAGCACCACCGGTGAGGCGGCACCGAACAGGGTAATGGCGACGGCAACCGCCAGTTCAAAAAAATTGGAGGCACCGATCATCCCGGCCGGGGCGGCAATATCATGGCTCAACCGGCACTTCAAACAGCCAAAATAAGCCAGAAAAAAGATAAAGATCGTCTGGAGGATCAACGGAATAGCGATCAGCACAATATGAAAGGGATTACTGAGAATCACCTCTCCCTGAAACGAAAAAATCAGCACCAGGGTCAGCAACAATCCACCGATGGTAATATTGCTGAATTTAGGTAAAAAGGTGTTGATAAAATAATCCTTCCCCTTGTGCTTGATCACATAATGGCGGGTGGCGGAACCGCCAGCCAGAGGAATTACAACAAACAGCACCACTGAGAGAAACAGGGTATCCCAGGGAATGCTGATGCCGCCGATCCCGAGGAGCAAAGCGACGATGGGAGTGAAAGCGATCAGGATGATCAGGTCGTTGGTGGCGACCTGAACCACTGTATAGGCGGGATTGCCGCGGGTCAAATGACTCCAGACAAAGACCATGGCAGTGCAGGGTGCAGCTCCGAGGATCACCGCGCCGGCCAGATATTGCTTCGCCAGATCCGGTGGAATAAAGGCACTGAACACGACATAGAAAAAGAAAGCGGCAATCCCGAACATGGAAAACGGCTTGATCAGCCAGTTGGCAATCCAGGTGACATAGAGTCCGGTGGGGTTTCGACCGACATCTTTCACGCTGGCAAAATCAACCTTCATCATCATCGGGTAGATCATCAGCCAGATCAGTACGGCAATCGGAATGGAAACCTTTGCATATTCAAACCTGCTCAATGTTTCCGGAACCTCGGGAAGAAATTTACCGATCAGGACCCCGACAACCATGCACAGGACCACCCAGAGCGTCAGGTTCTTCTCGAAAAAACTGATCCCTTCCAGCCTTTGTTTTGTCATGCTTTAACTCCCTGCCAGTTGGTTACGAAAATAATCACCCAGTTGGATGCGTATCTCGTCCCGGACCCGGCGGTAGACATTCATCACTTCTTCTTCACTGCCGGTCGCCTTGGGCGGATCGTCAAAACCGATATGGTTCCTTTTAACGCCGCCAAAAAACAGCGGACACTTGTCATTGGCATCACCACACAGGGTAATGACATAGTCAAAGTTCTGCCCTTCATATTTACTGATATGATCCGAACTGTTGGCAGAGATATCGATCCCGATTTCTGCCATCACCTCGACCGCCTTGGGGTTAAGACCATGTGGTTCGGTGCCGGCTGAGCAGGCTTCAAGCTGGCCGGCAAAATCATCATTGATCAGACCATCGGCCATCTGGCTGCGACAGGAGTTGCCGGTACATAAAAATAGAACCCTTTTCATTCGGAAACAGTCCTTTTTCTATCCGCATAAGCGAATGTATTTCATAAAAACTCAGCTGCATTTTTTTTCGGAAGACCTGGACAAACGATTGAGCGCTCTCTGATCCGCGTGAACCTGATGTGATTCATTCAGCTTTGCAAGCAACAAGCGCAGCAGTTCATCGCCCAGTGCGTTTGCTTGCTTGAGGCGATAAAACATCCAAACCCCGCGCCGTTCATCATCCACCAGACCAGCATTGCGCAGATAGGCCAGATGTCGCGATACCGTCGACTGCGGCACTTCCAGCGCTGCCATCAGATCACAGACGCAAAGTTCGCCGTTGCTTAGTAACGCCAGAATTCGCAAACGGGTTTCATCCGAGAGGGCTTTGAAAATGGAGGCAACGTTTTTCATGGGCTTAATATATCCGCTCATGCGGATATATGTCAAGCAGGGGCTCTGCCTTTAAAAAAGATCTTGACCTCATCATCTGTTTGGCTATATTGCCAAACATGCAAACAACGTCAGCTAAATACCAACAACAAAAACCTCAACTGCTGGCTCGCACCAGGGTGATCAAAGCATTAGCTCACCCAACCCGGTTGTTCATTGTTGAGGAACTGGAAAAAGGGGAGCGCTGTGTCTGTGACCTGACCGCAATGATCGGCGCAGATGTTTCCACCGTATCCAAACATCTTACAGTGCTGCGCGAGGCTGGAATTGTGGTAGACGACAAGCGCCGCAACCAGGTGTTCTACCGTTTGAAGGTTCACTGTATCCTCAATTTTTTCGGGTGCGTCGAGTCGGTTCTGGATTCGCAGCGCGATGAGGCGTTACGTCAATAAGTAAGAGTATTTTTTTTCGTTGCTATTTGGCTTTTTTGCCAAATAGCAAAAATGGAGCGTCTAGGTGAAACCTGTTGCTGAACTGAAAATCCTGGCGATTATTATCGGGGTTTTTATCCTCTGCGTTTACCTGCCGGTCGAATGGCTGAAAAGCAGCGGTCGGGTAGAAGCAGCCCTCTGGGAAGCTCTCTATCTGGTGCGCTGGTATGCTCAGGAGCACGTCATCCTGTGTCTGATCCCGGCTTTTTTCATCGCCGGTGCCGTCGCGGTGTTTATCAGCCAGGCCGCGGTGATGAAATACCTTGGACCAAAGTCCAATAAAGTCACGGCCTATGGGGTCGCCTCGGTCTCCGGGACCCTGCTGGCCGTCTGTTCCTGTACGATTCTTCCCCTCTTCGCCGGTATTTACCGTATGGGCGCGGGCCTGGGTCCAGCCTGTGCTTTTTTGTATTCCGGACCGGCGGTGAACATCCTGGCGATTGTGTTAACCGGTGCGGTTCTGGGTCCACAAATGGGGATCGCTCGTGCTATCGGTGCCATCGTTTTTGCTGTGGTTATCGGCCTGTTGATGCAGTTTATCTTCCGCAAGGACGATGAGCAGCGGATTGATGCCGCTGCCATGCCGGACGCTGAAGTCAGTCGTCCCTTGTGGCAAAACGCCCTGTACTTCAGCAGCATGGTCGGTATTCTGGTCTTCGCTAACTGGGGCAGTTCCGGTGAAAGCAATGGGATTTGGGCAACAATATATTCATCTAAGTGGTATCTGACCAGTTTCTTCTCAATTATGCTGGCGGTCATTCTGGTCCTGTGGTTTGGGGTCGACAAGCTCAAAATGCTGATAGCCGCAGCGGCTGTTATGATTGCGGCACTGATCTGGCCTGAAGATCCGCTGGTTCCCTTTGTGGTCGGGGTGATCGGCCTGTCACTGTTGACCACCCTGGATCGCAGTGAAACCGATGAACTACGCGACTGGTCGGCCAACAGCTGGGATTTTGCCAAAAAAATCATGCCCCTGCTGTTTTTCGGTGTCCTTATTGCCGGCGCCCTTCTGGGACGCCCGGGCAATGAGGGGCTGATTCCTTCCTCCTGGATTGCCGGATTGGTGGGCGGGAACTCCCTGTGGGCCAACCTGTTCGCCTCGGTTGTCGGCGCCTTTATGTATTTTGCCACGCTGACGGAAGTTCCCATCCTGCAAGGGCTGATCGGTTCGGGTATGGGTAACGGCCCGGCTTTGGCACTGCTGCTGGCCGGTCCGGCTTTGAGCTTGCCCAACATGCTGGTTATCAACAGTGTTATGGGGATTAAAAAAACCGCCACCTTTGTCACCCTGGTGGTCATCATGGCAACCATCAGCGGCTTGATCTACGGACACCTCTTCCCCTGAAAGGCGCCCAACTAACCACAGCGAACAAGGAGTAACGTAATGAAAAAAATCCAGATCCTCGGAACCGGCTGCAAAAAATGTAACGATCTCACAGCAAATGCACAGGCCGCAGCACAAGCTGTCGGTGTCGACGTAGAATTGGAAAAGGTCACTCAACTGAATGACATCATGGCCTTCGGCGTTATGACTACCCCCGGTCTGGTTATCGACGGCAAGGTTATTTCCCAGGGCAAACTGCTCTCAGTTGAACAGATTGCCGCCCATTTGAAACACTAGTGTTTGCTGTGCCATTTCATCTTTTCTCAGGCTGATAATTACATTCAATTCAAACAGCACCGGGGAGACTGCTATGTAGCGGTCTCCCCGGTGCTGTTTGAAAAGCTATAGAAGTGAATTAGTTTTTAGCAGCAGCCGTTTTACGCGAGCTTTGAGCGGCAGCTTTGGTCATACCGAACAGCACCAACACCGCCGGTACCAATTGTGCGACAATAATCAGGGCACAGAAGCCGACGAATAACAGCACCAGCAAACCGCTGCTGTAAGTCACTGCGGTATCAACCGCAAACGCAGGGGAAGCGAGTAGAAACATCACGGCGACAGTTGAAATAAGTGATTTTGCGTTGAACATGATTTTCTCCTTTGGTCGGGAAGCACCGATCGCGGTCACTTCCTCATATTTGGCAAAGGCACGTTGAACCACGGTAAGGATTTCTTCACTATCCTCGACCCCGCTGGTTTTCAGTGCATGATAAAAAATCCCTTCCTGACGAATCCGGCGCATCAACTCCAGAGGCAACTCATCACTGATCAGGATAATCGACAGATGACGATTACACTTTTTCAGTAACGGCACCAGGCGGACCATGTTGTGCTGGTCGATCTGTCCATCCAGCACCACCACCTGGATCTCTTTGTTGATAATCGCCTCAAGGGCATTGGCAACTGAATCTGTTGTCGCGACCTGGTAGTGGTCGGCGCTGAACAGTTCCGCCAGGCGATTGCGGGCCTGAGTATCTTTGTTGGCGATCAGTAATCCACGCATGGTCGTTGTCCTCTGGCTGTAATACAATTAGTTTTTCACCTTAACGGCTTCGCGATCACGACCAAACAGGCCCCTGAGGATACCGACCAGCATCAGGGTCGCAGGAACCAGCTGGAACACGATGATCACAGCAAAGAAACCGAAGAACAAGGCGACCAGCAGACTTCCCTCGCCGGCACCGGTGCCACTGGTGGCAAAAGCAGAAGAAGAAAAGGTCAACAGGGCGATCAGGGTATTACGTAATGTGGTTTTCATGGCGTCCTCCTATGACGATGCTGATGATCAGCAGGTGTATGTGTTGACATGCTATATAGCGAAGAGCGTGCCAACATCACAAAAAAGCCGGCTATAGTCCATAACACCCTAATAATATTGAGCAAATAACTTTCACATCGACGATATCAACAGCAGGGAGAAGACCGGAGATAGATAGGAAAATTATACAGGTGGGACGCTTAAGCTCCGCTACCAACGTCGGTTATAGAGTCTAAGATACTGATATAGCGAGGGATAATAACTGTATAAAATTTTCAGATGGGTTTTTTACACACAGATATTTTATTTATGCCAGAGGGACGGCACGAAAAGCACCAGGACAGTAAACAGCTCCAGACGTCCCAGCAGCATACAGAGGATGAGTACCGTTTTGCCAAAAGGTACGATGTAGGCATAATTCTCCACCGGTCCAACACTGCCGAAGCCGGGGCCAACGACTCCCAGGGTGGCGACGACCGAGCCTGCCGCTGAAAGCATATCGAGCCCTGCTGCCGCCATTAAGAGGGTAGCGATAAAGAAAACCCCCATCCAGACGGCAAAAAATCCGAGGATCGAGTGCATGACATCACGATCAACCGGCTTGGTCCCGAGCTTGACCAGGCGTATCGCACGCGGGTGGATCAGGCGGTAAATCTGGACCTGGGCATGCTTGAAGAGCAGCAGCAGGCGGGCAACCTTGATACCACCGGCCGTTGAGCCGGCACAACCACCGACCACCATGGCAAAAAAGAGCAGCAGCTGGGAGGCCGCCGGCCACTGGCCATAGTCAGCGGTACCAAAGCCGGTGGTGCTGATGATGGAAGTCACCTGAAAAACACTAAAACGTAAGTTGTCAACGATAGAGGTGTAGACCGCGCCATGATTGGACCACATCACCAACAGGATAAGACCAACCACCAACGCCAGATAAATCCGCAGCTCTTCGTTGCGGTAAAAATCGCGCAAACGTCCGCGCAATGCCAGGTAATAGAGGGAGAAGTTGATCGCCGCCAGAAACATAAACAGGGAAATCACCCAATCGATATAGGCACTATTGTAGGCTCCGACCGAGGTATTGCGTGGTGAAAAACCACCGGTCGCCAGGGTGGCGAAGGCATGACAGAGGGCATCAAAGAAATTCATGCCGCCGAACATCAACAGGATGATCAGCACCCCCGTCAACATCACATAGATCCCCCACAGCAGTTTGGCGGTATCCTGGATGCGCGGTTTGAGCCGATCCGCTGTCGGCCCCGGCATCTCAGCCTTGAACAGCTGCATGCCGCCAACCCCCATCAGCGGCAGAATGGCCAGGGACAGCACAATGAACCCCATACCACCGAGCCACTGGGTCAGAGCACGCCAGAACAGCAGGCTTTCGGGTACGATTTCGATGTCGGTCAGGATGGTGGCGCCGGTGGTGGTAAAGCCGCTCATGGTTTCAAAAACAGCATCAAGAGGGGCGCTGATGGCCCCGGAGAACAGATAAGGCAAAGCACCGAACAGGGCAAAGGTGCTCCACCCCAGGGTAACAATGGCAAACCCTTCGCGCAGAGACATCTCTTTACTGCTGCGGCAGCTGTAAAATAGAGCAGCACCGACACCGCCACAGACGAATGCCGCAAAAACAAAGGCCGACCAGGCACCATCAGCGTAATAGTAGGAGAACGGCAGGGGCAGTAGCAGGGCAACGGCAAGAAACAACAGCAGGCCGCCGAGCAGGCGAAAGGTCAGGATCAGATTCATCTCAGCTGAAAAACCTTTCCACCTTGCTTACCGCCTCCGGCAAGGCAAAGACAATCACCCGGTCCCCCTTTTTGAGGACGCTGGTGCCGGCGGGTATTTCGTAATGCCCGCCGCGAATAATCATGCCGATGATCGCCCCGCGGGGGAAATGCAATTCGGTCAAGGGTTTTTCAAACAGGCCACTGCTGTGGCTGATGTCAATCTCAAGAACCTCAGCATTGTTGCCTTCGAGGGCAACCATGGAAAGAATATCGCCGCGGCGCACAAATTTGAGGATTGCACCGGCAGCAGCCAGGCGCGGTGATATGCAGGCGTCAATGCCAAGGTCGGACGCCAGGGCGATCAGTTCGGGTTGACTCACCAGAGCCAGGGTACGCTGTACCCGATGCTGGCGTGCCAGCAGACAGGTGAGGATATTGGTTTGATCGTTATCGGTAACAGCGATAAACACCCCGGCATCCTCCAGTCCTTCATCAAGCAGGGTCTGGACATCCAGCCCCTCAGCATGAATGACAACCGCTTTATCAAGCTGCTCAGCTAGTTTATTGCAGCGCACCTCATCACGTTCAATCAGTTTGGTGTAAAAGTGTTCCCGTTCGAGGTTTTTTGTTACCTGCAGTCCAACCCGCCCACCACCTAAAACAAAAGCGCGCCGCGAGGTTTTATGCTGGTCTGAGGCAGACTGCAGCAGATAGTTCAACGCCGGCAGCTCTTTTGTCAGAGCAAAGATATAGATGCGGTCACCGGCCTGGATACTGTCCTCACCGTGGGGGATGATGGTGATGTCTCCGCGAGTAATGGCGGCAATAACAAAGCGATACATGCCGCGCAAATCACCCAGTTCGGCCATGGTGAGGTTACATAAAGGGCTGTTGTCATCGATCCGGTAACCTTGAAAGAGAATGGCACCATCGGCAAATTCGACGACGTCGAAGGCCTTGGAGTTACAGGCAAGCTTTGACAACTCCTCGGCTACAGCATTTTCCGGATTGATGAGCAGATCAATGCCGAGCTTTTCTTTTGAGAGAATAGCTTTGTGGTGAGTAAATTCGATGTTTCTGGTTCTGGCGATGAGAGTCTTGGCCTGATATTCCCGCGCCAGTAGACAAGCAAGGATATTAACTTCATCGGTATTGGTGACCGCAATAAAAATATCGGCGTTTTTGATCCCCGCTTGTTCGAGGACTTCCGCACTGGCTCCGTTGCCGACTACACCCAGCACATTGAGACGATCCTGCGCCTGATCAACCGCTTCCTGATCATGATCGACGAGGGTGACCTCATGTCCTTCCCGCGAGAAACGTTCACACAAAAAATAACCGACTTGGCCACTGCCAACAATGAGAATTTTCACGCAAGCCTCCTGAAATTTAATCCCGAACCCAGCCTTCGATCATTTGCGAGGAGGCACAAGATGTCATTCTTCAGGGCAAAACACCGGGAGAACATCGGTGTTGGCCGGCATTGCGGCCTGCCCTTTCAAATGCCGACGAGGTTAGCTGACCGGCTCGGACTTGAAAGCGTCCTGTTTTCTCACGGCAAAAAGATGGTTGGAACGTTCGCCCCAAAAAATGGTTCCCCCGCACCTGTTTGTCGGCACCAGGTCCAGGCTGCGTGGGCCGATCTTGCTCCTGCTGCTACCATATTGTCAAGACGGATGATCGAGGTAACGCGGCCTTTTCATCTGTTTACTCGACACTCTTGGTGGGATTCTTTCGTTGGAGATGTTTTCCTCTTCGGTAGTGTGACAAAAGAAACGAGCGGGCGTATCCCGGGGCTGTGGAAGTGGCTGCCGGTGAGGGTAACGAAATCGTTGTCCGTGGCGGGGAAGCTGCCGAGGGCCTGACCCTTGGTGAATGGGCAGCGCAGCGGCCGACGCTATCTAAAGATTAGCGGCTCGTGCGGCAAGACACTCGTACCCTCCCATTTCAAATTCACGGCATATCCATGGACGTATCTCGTAGATCGTACAACTCATGGTATTTCGGTCCAGGGCGGCACACCAACCATCTTCTAACCTCGCCATGCTCATCTCCCCCCGCGTACCTAGCTCAATAAATTGATCAGGTACTTCAGTATCGTTAAAGAGCATTGCTTCTTGGCGACAACAGCATGCATCACAGAATGCACATGTCGCTGTGGTGTCAGGCAAGGGTGTAGCTTCGTTTGTCATAGTTTCCTTTTTTGTAGTGATGTTGCCCACGTTTGGCTATGCCTAACGTTGGGCTAAGGGACGTTTTTCGTCATCCATGACCACTTGTTGTCGCCGTCCATGGCGACAACAACCCTTGCCACAGGGCCACCGATCCGGCGCTGAACCGATATAATCTGAGATCATGGCGGCGGATATTTTGCTTTCCACAATTCAGCCCTAAGGTGTTCTTGGCGAACCTTAAGCCTTAGTGGCTAAATTTTTAAGGGAGCGCTTCCGCCAGCAGGTCGAGGATATGGACTGCGCGTTGGTTGCCGCCGGCGTGGTTGATGCTGTCCTGCAGTTGCATGATGCACCCCGGGCAGTCGGTGGCGACCAGCTCAGCGCCGGTTTCCTCGATCAGGGTGGCTTTTTTTGCACCGATCTTCTTGCTGGTATCGTAGTGATAGACCGAGTAGGTTCCCCCCAACCCGCAGCAGCTTCCCGGCCCCGGCAATTCGATAAAATCGACTTGGGGCAACGCTTTGAGGATCGCCCGTGGCTCCTTGGTGATACCGTGATTGCGCAGATGGCAGGGATCGTGATAGGTCACCTTGATCCGTTTTTCGGCCCTGGGTAGTTGTTCGAGCTTTTCCGGCAGTCCCTGTTCCACCAGGTAGACGAAGATGTCACGGATCTTCTTCTGATAATCCCCTTCGCCATCAATCATCCCCGGATAAATCTGTCCCAGGCCGGAATGGCAGGAGGCGCAGGCCGTCACGATGGTGTCATACTTGTGCTTGCCGAACATTTCCAGGTTAATGGCTGCCAGTCGTTCCACCGTTTCGCCGGCACCGGCTGATACCGCCGGCAGACCACAGCATGCCTGTTCCTGCGGAATCAGGATGGTTACTCCGAGAAACTTCAGCGCCTTGATCAGGGCTTCGCCGCTTTTCGGATACATGTAATTGATGCCGCAACCGGTGAAAAACAAAACGGTCGGGGCACCCTCTTTGCCGGGGATCACTTCAGGAAAGCGCTCGCGAAAGGGCTTGGCGGTGACCGGTGGCAGGGTTCGGTCGGCACTGATGAAGGGGGCAGGGAAGCGCAGACGCAGACCACTGCTCTCAGGAATTTTTTTGAATAACAGGCTCGACAATGTGCCGCCACTTTTGGCCAGCAGGTTCATCAGCTTCGGGTGCTTAAGCACCGTCGCGACGCCGAAACCAAAGGTCGATAGCCCTTTGCGCCGGGCGATTTCGCGCCGGGTCGCGGCGACGATCTCTTCGGTATGGACCTTGTTGGGACACTGGGCGTAACAGCTGCCACACAGCAGGCACTGGGACATGTCGAGCAAGAACTGTTCTTCGAGGTCAACCTCGCCGTCAAGCAAGGCATCCGCCAGGGCGATTTTCCCCCGCGCGACCCGCCCTTCATGATGCTCAGCACCAAACGCCGGGCAATGGGCACGACAGCCACCGCATTTAACGCAATGCTTGATCTCGTCACGATAATCTTCAAGGGTTTTAAGTTTGGCCATTAGCTTAAATCTCTGCCACCAAGACTCCACGTTCACCAAGAAAAACAAAAAAACTTAGCTTTTCTTGGCGTTCTTGGTGCCTTGGTGGCTAACAGGTTTTAAACATCACTCGGGAAGATTTTTCCCGGGTTGAGGATGTTGTTGGGATCGAGGGCTTTTTTGATGGTTTTCATGTAGTCGATGGCGGCATTGCCCAGTTCCATGCCGACAAAGGGCGCCTTCATGATCCCGACCCCGTGTTCACCGCTCATGGTCCCGCCGAGTTCCAGCGCCCCGGCAAAGACAGCAGCGATCGCCTGGTCAGCTTTTTCCTGCTCGCCGGGGATCTTGCTGTCGATCATGATATTGACATGGATGTTGCCGTCACCGGCGTGACCGAAATTGACGATGGGGACGCCGAACTTATCGGAGATCGTGTCGATCTTGCGGATCATCTCCGGCACCTTGGAGCGTGGTACACAGATATCCTCGTTGAATTTGTCCGGGTTGACGCGGCGCAGCGAGGCCGAGACGGAACGGCGGATCTGCCACAGGGCGTCGCTTTCTGCCGGGGTCTCGGCAATCCGTGTTTCTACTACGCCCAGAGGCTTGATGATTTCAGCGATTTTATGGGCCTGCTTGTCAAGAAATTCGCGGTCACCGTCGACCTCAATAATCAGCACCGCGCGGGCGCTATCCGGTACTTCCAGGCTGGTGGCATCGCGCACACAGTCGAGGGTGCGGCCGTCCATGAATTCCAGGGTCGCCGGGATGATCTTGTTGCGGATAATGCTGGAGACCGCCTGGGCGGCGCCGTCGATGGAGTCAAACAGCACCAGCATGGTTTTTTTGGCTTCCGGCAGGGGCAGCAGTTTGATAATGACCTTGGTGATGACCGCCAGGGTGCCTTCGCTGCCGCAGATCAACTTGGTCAGGTCGTAACCGACCACCCCTTTCATGGTGGGGCCGCCGGTGGTAATGATGTCACCGGTCGGGGTGACGATCTCAAGGCCGATGATATAGTCCTTGGTGACGCCATATTTGACACAGCGCGGACCACCGGCGCACTCGGCCACGTTACCGCCGAGGGTCGACATCTTTAACGAAGCCGGGTCAGGCGGGTAGAACAGGCCGACTTTTTCCACTGCCTTCTGGAACGCTTCGGTGACCACCCCCGGCTCCACCGTCGCCACCAGATTTTCCTCGTCAATTTCAAGGATCCGATCAAGGCGGGTCAGGCCCAGGACAATACCGTCAGTGCTGGTCGGCAGGCTGCCGCCGGTAAAACCACTACCGGCGCCGCGTGGATAAACCGGGATCCGGTGTTGGTTGGCCAGGGCCATGATCCGGCTGATTTCCTCGGTGCTGCCGGGGTGCACCACTGCCGCCGGCAGAAACTTGCGCTGGGTGGCGTCATAGGAATAGCAGATCAGTGAGGCCTTATCGGTGAGGACGTGCTTTTTGCCGACGATCTGTTCAAGGTTGCTGATAATGGTCTTGTCAAGCATGGGATACCTTTCGATCACTTTTCTCTAAAGCATTGTCAAATGACCTACTAAAATAATTCGTATCTGTTCAGCACCGGATCGGGGTTCCTCTGTCAAGGGACGCATTTTCGTCATCCCTGACCGCTTGTTGTCGCCATCCATGGCGACAAACACCCTTGCCACAGAAACCCCGACCCTGCGCAAGGACAGTGGTGAATAGTTACACTAATTCTACTTGGCTTTACCGAACCAGCCGGTCTTTTCCGCGTAGGCTTCGACCCGATTGCGCCCTTTTTTCTTGGCACTGTAGAGGGCCTGGTCGGCCCGTTCAATCAGTACCGTTTTGGTGATGCGGCGACCATTGTCATTACCGTCAAACTGGGCTACTCCAAAACTGGAGGTCACCCGGTAGTCGTCACCATCATACTCAAATTTATGCTGTTCGATTTCAGCGCGAATTTTTTCCGCGACGATCAGGGCATCTTCTATGGTGGTTTCCGGCAGGACAAAAACAAACTCCTCGCCGCCATAGCGGGCGCTTAAATCATATTCGCGAATCATGCTGTTACAGCGTCCGGCAAATTCCTTGAGAACATAGTCGCCCGCTTGATGACCGTAAAAGTCATTAAATTTCTTGAAGTTATCGATATCCGCCAGAACCAGGCAGAGCTTGTTGCCAAGGCGATTGCTGCGACTGAGTTCTTTATCGAGAAATTCCTGGAAGTAGCGATGATTATAGATGCCGGTCAAGCCGTCCAGATTAACGATTCCCTCAAGGTAGCTGTTTTTCGTTTCCAGTTCTTTAGTCAGTTTTTCCAGTTGCATCTTGGCCTGTACCAGTTCGCGATTGATTTGTTCGTAGCTCATGTTGAGCAGGCTCAGTTCAATGTTGGCCTGTTGCAGCAATTCCGGAATAGAAGCCGTACCTTCAATCTTCAGGCCGAAGTACTTGGCGGCCGCCTCTACTTCAGTGTTGACCCGGGTAAGAATCTGATCAATGGCGTCGGTGTCGAGCTTGAACATCTTGCGCGCGCCGTCACGAAACGGCGTGTGATAGCCAATCGGGTTGCCGGAGTACATGATGTTGGCGACCAGCGAGGCCAGATGAGCAACGCGGATATCGGTGAGCAGCCCGGCATTCTTGCCGGTGTAGCCTGCCGGGTCGTGATGGTGAGCAATCGGGATGGCCAGACTGTCGGGAAAGTTCCAGTGGCGCGCCGCCTCGCCGCCAATAAAGGCATGGTTAGCGCCGATCCGCTCTTCTTCCAGTTGCAGCAACCGCCCCTCATCACCGTCCGCCTCTTGCAGCAGTTCGTCGTAAAGGTCACGATAGGCGCTGGCAAAAATCAGTTTGCCGAGTTTCTGCAGCAGGCTGACGGTAAAGATGTCTTCCTGATCACGCTCTGAAGAGACCTTGGCCATAATCAGTTTGGCGGTGACCGCCGCTGCCAACGACTGTTCCCAGAACTGCTCGTAGTTGAAGCCGCTGCCATGGCGGGGCCGTTCAAGATTCAAAAAGGAAAAGGACAGCACCAGACTGCGCACCGCATTGGTGCCGAGGATAGCGACCGCCTGTTGAATGGTGCCGACCTCGTTGGGAAAATTATAAAAGGAGGAGTTGACCACCTTGAGGATCTTGGTTGACAAGGAAACATCCTGGGCAATCAGCTTACTGATGTCATAGGTGGTGGTTTCTTCCTTGCCGGTAATGTTGATCAGGGTCGACGCGACCGTTGAAAGGGTCGGCAGGGACCCCGAATCAATGACTTTTTTTAAAACCTCTTGTCGGGTTGCCATGTCTTGTTATTCCTGTCGTCTTCAGGTTGTCGTCGGGGGCGTAACGACCGGTAGTATCGTCCCACCGTCGGGGATAATCACGCTGGAAAAATTGCTGGGCAGGGTGGGTAATACCTGCGCAAGAGCGGTCTGCAGATCGGCTGATTTTTCCATCCCCATAGCGGCAGTTTGCTCACTGTTGAACTCACTGATCAGCAGGATGCGGAAGCGTCGGGCGCGGGCCAGCACGGCGTGAGCGGTCTGTCCGTTAATCTGGTAGTTTGCGCGCAGGGCCGCTTCGAACTGGTCAAGATCCTGATAACGGAACCAGTCGAAAAAGGTCGGATAACCGAACCCGTCGCGACAGGCAGCAAGAAAGATAATCGTACCCCCTGGCTTGACCGCCCGGCAACCGTAATCAAGGGCTTTTTGCGCCTGGATAAAGTTGATGTCTTTAGGTTCGCCGCCGCAGGAGATAATTGCCAGATCAGCGGCAGCGGTGACCGGCACGCTATAAAGGGAGCGTACCAGCTCGCAACCGGCGAGATGCGCCTGTTCCAGTTCACCACAAAAGACGGCAACGATTTCCTTGTTCGGCCCCAGCACGGTATTAAGGAGAAAGTCAGGTTCGACCCGCTGCGCGGCTTGCAACAGATTGCGATGGACCGGGTTGCCGGCGAGCACCCCGGTCACGGCAGAGGGGTGTTTGCCGCCGATTTCCGGCGGATTAAACACGGCAAAATGACTGGCCATACAGGTTTCGCGGCTCGCAACCCCCGGCACCAGCCCCTTGCGACCACCACCGAAGCCGGCAAAATAGTGAAAGCCGATGGTCCCGGTGACAATCACCCGATCTGCGGCCATCACCCGGCGATTGATCTGCACCGGAATCCCGCCATCGGTTATCCCCAGGTCGACCAGCTGTTCAGGATCGTCACAATCATGATCATAAACAGCAATGCGGCCATAGAGAGGGCCAAGGATCTTGCGGTGTTCCTCTGCTGTTTGTCCACGATGGATTCCCAGGGCGATGAGGATGCTGATGTTCTCATCTGCTATGCTGCAGCGATTGAGTTCATCAACTACCAGAGGCAGATAGACCTCGCTGGCCGAATACCGGGTAATATCAGAGGTGACAATGACCACCTTGTCCCCCGCGTTGACCATCCCCGGCAATGGCGGCGTGCCGATCGGATGCTGCAGTGCCTCATTGACCAGCTGGTGGGCCGGCTGCAACGCCGTGATCTGCTTCATCTGCAGCAGTTGGCCGCCGGGCAGACGACAGGGGACGCTGGTGGAGCCGTATTTTAAAACAATATCGGTCACTGATTAATACCCTTTGATCATGCCGCCATCAACCTGGATAATATCGCCGGTCATGTAAGAACATACCGGTGAGGCGAGAAAGGTGACAACTCGGGCAAATTCGTCAGTCTTGCCATAGCGCCCCAAAGGAATCAGCTGCTGATTCTCTGCGCGAATCTGCTCTATCGCAACGCCGCGCTGATCGGCCTTGAGTTGATCGAGGTAGACCGTGCGATCGGTGGCTACCCGTCCCGGTGCAACCGTGTGGACCAGGACCTTGTCCTTTGCCAGTTCGTTGGCCAGGCTCTTGCCCAGGCCCAGCATCCCCATGCGAAAGGCGTTGGAAAGCAGCAGGCCGGGAATCGGTTGTTTCACCGACGAGGAGGTAATATTGATAATGCGCCCGCCATTTTTTTTCAGGGCGGGCAGGCTGGCGCGGATCGTACGCACGTAGGCCAGCAGGGTTAATTCAAAGGCCGATTGCCAGTGGCTATCATCGAGTTGATCGAAGTCTCCCCCCGGTGGGCCACCGGAATTGTTGATCAGGATATTGATGCCGCCCAGTTGTTCACAGGTGTCTGCGACCAGTTTGCTGATATCCTCTGGGTTGCTCATGTCGGCTACGCAGGCAGCTACTTTGCTGGAAGTCTGGGCGGCGATCTCGCTGCGGGCTTGTTTCAGAACCGTCGCATCGCGACCGGTGATCATGACATGACATCCCTCAAGGGCCAATTGGGTTGCCACCGCCTTGCCCAGCCCTCGACTCGAGGCCATGACCAGTGCCGCCTGTCCTTGCAATTGCAGATCCATGGATATTCTCCTTGTAAAAAGGCCAATGATCACCTTACTGTATCACAAGTCCCTCAGACAAGAGTCAAACAACCGTTCCTGTTGACTTTTTCCCCTGCTGTAAGGATCAGGATAGTGTTGCAGGTGAGCGGGCGGCTGTGCTAAGTATTTCATCCGGAATAACTGAGATGCCTTTGCAAAAAAGTATCAGGTTGGATGGTGAAGAAAAAAGCGCCAAATGCAATGGCAGCAATGCAGCCGTTGGTGAGTTTTTGCGACGCCATCAACTGACATCAACCGCAGGAGACAGGTGCCATGGATCTGCAAATTCTTCCGATTGACCACCCCAAACCACGCATCAGCGACGAAAACAACCTGGTGTTCGGCAAGCAGTTCACCGATCGTATGTTTGTCATGGAATACGATAGCGGTAAGGGCTGGCATTCCGCCCGGATTCAGCCCTACGCCCCCTTTGTCCTGGATCCGGCCGCTATGGTTTTTCACTACGCCCAGGAAATTTTTGAAGGGCTGAAAGCCTTTCGTCGTGCCGATGGCACTATCGCCCTGTTTCGCCCCGCTGACAACTTCGCGCGGTTTAATCGCAGCGCTCGGCGCATGTGCATGCCGGAAGTTGACGAGCGCTTCGTTCTCGATGCTCTGCTTGAGCTGATTCGTCTCGAAGCTGACTGGGTTCCCCATAATCAAGGCACCAGTCTATACATCCGCCCGACCATGATTGCCACAGAGCCGATGCTCGGGGTTCGTCCATCCAACAAATATCTGTGCTACATCATCCTGTCGCCGGTGGGTGCCTACTACAAGGGTGGCGTCGCACCGGTGAAAATCTGGATCTCCGATTTTTATGTGCGCGCTACCGAAGGGGGCACTGGGGAGGCCAAAACCGGCGGTAATTACGCTGCCAGTCTCTATGCCGCCAAGCAGGCAGCCGAGGACGGTTACGATCAGGTGTTGTGGCTTGATGCCAAAGAAAAGCGCTTTGTTGAAGAGGTCGGCAGCATGAATATGCTGTTTCTTTATGACGGCAAGATTGTCACCTCACCCCTGCGTGGGACGGTTCTTGACGGCATCACCCGGCGCAGTGCCCTGACGCTGCTTGGTGACATGGGCTATCAGATTGAAGAGCGTGCCCTGACCGTGGATGAGGTGATGGAAGGGGCGACAAATGGTCGCTTGACTGAAGCTTTTGGCACCGGCACGGCGGTTGTTATCTCGCCGGTTGGTTCATTCTGCTACAAAGACTCCTGTGTCCGGTTGGGCGACGGTCAGCCCGGTAAATTGACGATGGAGCTTTATCATAAGCTGACCGCTATCCAGTATGGCAAGGAAGCGGATTCTCACAACTGGGTCACATTATTGTAGCCATTCTCTTTTTTGACCAGATGCGCCCCTGGCGCATCTGGCGTATTTCTCCTGCTCGTCATTGCCCTTCCCTGCTCATAGATTTTCTGAGACACCATCAAAACCATGCATTGTGCCCTGGTTGTAAAGGCGCAGATGACACTGATCCAGTCCATAGAGCAACAGCCCAAGCAGCAGTACGGGTAAAAAATGTTCCGCGATACTGCCGGTGAAGCTATAAAAGAAATAGAACGCACTGCGGTAGCCGAGATGGTTCCAGGTGCTTGTCGGTTTGGTTCGATACGCCAGGGCCTTCAGCCCCAGAACCACGGAGGAACCAAAATAGACGGCCAGGGCGATGCTGATCATATAGGCCGGTGGTGGGTAGCCGAGAAGTTGGCGCAGAGGTTCGGAGGCCATGGTGAACAGGTTCAACTCGCGTACATTGTAAGCGCAGATGCTTACCAGGAGGAAAAGAAACAGTTCCCACAGGTTGTGACGTGCCAGATGATGACCATTGTCACGGATCTTCTGCCGCCGGCTGGTGTGGGTAGCAGTGCCACCCTTGGATTGATCATTCTTTGTCATGTTGGCCTCCATCGTGACTTGGTTGCTACGGATCTTGCTACTTATTTAAAGCAGTAGTCGTGCCAACTTGTTTGGCTTTTTTCCCTTAAAAAAAGGGAGGGTGGGCCGTTTTAAGGGGGTGTTTTAAGAAGGTTGTTCCCGGGGGCATGAACAAATTTCCTGCCCGGCGGGAAATTTCCTCATCGATAGGAATTGCTCTGCGTAAAGGACCGGAGAATAAAGAACGTTTTTGTTCCGTTGGGCTTAAATGCAGCAGGGCGACACCTGCAGGTGTCGCCCTTGATAAAGTAATTAGATTGTGACAGCTGATCAGCGGGTTGACACTGTACCGATATGTTCGCTCCCCGAAACCTCTTCTTCGCCTTCTTCCCAGCCGGTCCACATGGTTTTTATGTGTTCAAGTGGGGTGTGACCAAGGGTGGTCAGGTACATGTGGGTTGGCAGAAAGGCGATCAGGCAGCAGGCGAGAAGGAAATGAAAATTCATCAGAATCTTCAAACCGCCCAACATGACGATCACACCCCGCAGCGGCTCAACATTGGTCATGAAGATGCCGGTCAGGCTGACCAGCGGCATCAATACAAACATAATGGCGAGGTAGGCTGATTTCTGCATCGGATTGAATTTATTCTTGGGGGTCGGGTGGTGCGGATTCTCCCAGCCCAGAAAGTAGGTTAAAAAGTAGAACTTGATCTGGCGCAACAGCCCGGTTTTCAGCTCTTCAACTTTAGGAACATAAAGGTTTGCCATCGACCGTGCGATGAAAACATAGTAAAAAAACCAGAAGGTAAAGGATATGGCGACGACAAAGCCGGCGGTATTGTGAAGGTAGATGACCGATTTATAGTTGCCAAGCAGGGTAATATATTCGGGAAATCGGATCTGCGCCCCGGAAACGGTCAGGGTGATGATGCCGAAAGCATTCAGCCAATGCCAGATCCGTACAGGTGTCGGTTGCAGATAAACTTTTTTATTTTCACTCATGACCAAATCCCCTTAGTGTTGGCGGTTTTTGCGGGTTAAAAAGCGCAGCAAGCCATGACCGACCGGCATCACCAGACCACCGCAAATAATAATCAGCCCGATAATATTCATCGACGCGCTTCTGGTTGTACCAACCATGTAAAAGTCGGGTGTGCCGTAGAGAGCGTCAAGGACGGCGCCTTGCTCTACCTGGATTCGTTGGTAGCCGCCGTCGCGATTCGGGATGGCAAGAAAACTGGTTTGCATACTTTGGGGCCCGGATACGTGACAGAAGGTGCAGTCGTAGCGATTGTCAAGGGTCGACAAATCATGCGACACGTCACTCGGTACCATGGTTCCAGCCAGGCGCAGGTCACGGTACTTCGGGTTGCGGTTGAACGCTTTTAGCTCCCTTAGGGTAATGAAGCTGTCACCGTCGTTATCGATCAGGCTCAGGATTCCCGCCTCACCGCTGATTTCCTGTAATGTCTGATAGTCGGGCAGTTCATAACGACTCAAAAAGCGGTCATCCTGCTTGGCAACAATATTGAGCACAATCTCGTACCCTTCGGAGCCGGTATGGCAGGTGATGCAGGGAAGTTTAGCAATATGCAGGTTGGCCTGTGGTAGCCACTGCTTGTGCAGGTCGACCATGGCCGGCACTTCATGACACTTAAAGCACTTGTCGTTCATGTCATAGCCGGCCATCGCGTCCATGGCGCGGACCTCATGGGGATTATGACAATCACCGCAGGTGGCATAGTTGGCATGATCGGTCATCATATATTCCTGCCCCAGATGATCGTGACAGTCGAGACAGGTCGCTCTGCTCAGTTTGCTGTCACCATTGGGGTGTTCGTCGTCGATCGACTCATGGCAGGTAGTGCAGCCAAGTATGGCGTGGGCGGTAGTGTCAAAGGTTGTCGCCTCAATCAGGAGCGACCCACTGACCATGTCAGTATCACCATGGCACATGAGGCAGTAATCCGCGTCCATGGCAAGCAGGGAACATGGCATGAAGAACAACATCAACCCCAAGATCATAGGCAACAGCTTGTCTATATAAAAACAGTTCATCCTGATTCCTCCCCGTGCACAGCATAACGTGCGGCAATCCGGTCGCAAAGACCATAGAAAGAGTGCTTTCATCTGGTTTTCACCGGAACAGTCTTTGCTTCTGTCTGCGTTTTTTTACCGAAGATCCCTTTGACAATGCCGAAGACCATGGCCATCAGAGGAGCAAACTGAAGCAGGATGATCAGCGCGCAGGTTCCCAGGAACAGATAGGTCAGCACCATGCTGTTGTCTTCACGTGCACCGGCCTGGGCGAAAGCAGGAGCGACGGCACCAAGGGTAAGGATCAGCGACAGAATGACTTGTTTGATTTTTTTCATGACATACTCCTTTTTAAGAGAATAAATATGGTGAATTAAAGGGTCAGTTGACAATCAACGGAGATCCACCTAGTGCATATTCAACAACAGAAATCAGTTCCTCATTGTCTTCCTGGTTGACCGGTTTCAGGGCATGGTAAAAGATGCCGTCTTCGCGGATTCGCCGCAGGGTTTCTAATGAACTGTCATCGGAAACCAGAATAATCCGCAGGTCTTTGTTGCAGCGGCGCATCAGGGCGATGACATCAACTGCAGAAATTTTTTCTTCAAAGCTGTCACCAAGGATGACAATCGGCTGATTTTTTTTCACAATCTGGGCGATGGCATAGGCCGCAGAAGCGGTTGTGGTGACTTCATAGTTAGATTTTTCAAAAAAACCCGCCATTTTTTTCTGGGCAGAAGTATCGCGATCAACAATCATCACCTTACGTGCATACATGGTGGCCTCCCTGGGTTGGTTCAGCGGGTTGATTTGTCGCCCAGCGCGTTACGTCCCTCGCAGGTTTCCTTGATCAGTCCGGAAAACAGCAAAACAGCGGGTGCGCATTGAAAGCCGACGATGGTGCCTGCGAACACGATAAAGAGCTTGGTCAGCAGGCTCGTTTCAAAGCCCATCACCTCCAACAGAATAATTCCGCCGATGAGCAGTGGCGCGAGTACAAGGGCCAGACAAAGGTTATGAATTCTGTTCATGCTAATCTCCGGTATGGAAAGGGATTAAATATCGTATCTGGTTGTTAAGCAAGTTAAGTGCCACAACTTAAAATCCGTCGTACAATTTCAAAAAACAAGATAAAACAGCAGCTTAGAATTTTAGGAGCGATCAGCGGGAGAGGGTGAAGGTGGACCGAAGCTCAAGATTTCCTGCTCGGCAGGAAAATTCCTTTTATTCAGGAATCCGCCGGCTGCCGGCATCGTTGGCTTCAGGGTGATGTCAGGCATCTGTTCAGCAGCGGCCCGGCGGCAAGAAAAAGGAGCTGAGTCGTTAGGCTGTTACAGCCCTTTTTTGCGGGCAGAGGACAGGTGCAGGGTCTGAATGCGGATATGGGCAGGCAAATCCTTGGCATAGAGGTTTTTTTGTTCACCGGCGCAGAGCAGCGACTGCTCCAGGGTGTTGATCAGTTCGCGAACGTTGCCGGGCCAGGCATAGAGCGTCAGCAGATTAAGGTACTCAGGGGACAACTGTTTTTCTGCAACGCCGGCAGCGGCACAAAACTGTTGACAGTAGTAGCGTGCTAGCTGCTCGATATCGGCACCGCGACCCGCCAGAAGCGGCAAGGCAATATAACATTCCCGCAACTGCTCAAGCAGGAGGGCAGAAAAATAGCCGTGGCGTACCAATTCATCGGGGTCATTGCAGCTCAGACTGATCAAGCGGCAGGCAAGAGGTTGGTTTAACATCTTCGCCAGGTGTTCCTGCGCCGCTGGTTGCAGTTCGTCGATATCTTCCAGAATCAGGCTCCCTTTGCCTGCTTCATCCAGGAAGGTTTCGATGTGCGACAGAGGGTCAGGCTGGTTGAACTGACGGCTGGGGATGGTGATCAGAGGATACTGGGCGCGTTGAGAGTGGTGGTGAATCAGTTTGGCAAAAAAGTTTTTGCCGGTTCCGGTAGCACCCTGAATCAGCACCGCCGCATCTGTCTGCGCCATCGCGCGCGCCAAGCCGGCGGCGATCTGCATCCGGGCATCCGCTGCGATAACGTTTGTTTGCGGGGGGGGCGAAGTTGCTGGGTCCTGATCTCCGGGTTGCAGGGTCTTTTCCTGCTGGGTATCAGTTCTTTCCTGTGACGCAGGACTTAAGTTTGCCAAGTCTGCCCTGGTGGTGAGGCCGGACAATTGGTCAAGCAGTTGTTCCAGATGTGCACGACTCAAGCAGAGTTGCTCTATCAGCGATTTAAGCTCAGGGATGGTGGGTGCGCACTGCTGGGTCATGGTCTGTCCACCTTGTTGGTAAAGGGCCCGTGATTTAGCTTCCGGCAGATAGTTATGCATAAGCTGCGCCAAACATTGCTACAGATGGATGTGGGGGGGGCTTAGGCTTAGCCCTTGCGACTGATGTCGTATTTTTTCAGCAGCGCGTAAAGGCGTGACTGCGACAGCCCCGAGATCTCACAGGCCAGCCCAATATCCGTAAGGGTCTTTGCCATCAGGGTGGTCAGGTAGTGCTGCTCGGCGTGGTTTAATACCTCTTCACGATAATCCTGCAGCTTGGGAAGGCTCTCCGAACTTATGGCTGGAACTGACGGTTCCGTTTCGCTGTTATTTTTTTCCATGGCGGCGCGGCGTACATGAACGCGGATATGGTTCGGCAGATGCTGGGGAAAAAGGGTCGGATCAAATTGTGCGGCGGTGAGGGTTCTTTCCAGGGTGTTGACCAGTTCCCGGACGTTGCCGGGCCAGGGGTAGAGCATCAGCATGTTGAGGAATTCCGTATCCAGCCCTTTGGGCCCGCTGCAGTGCTGTTCGCAGAAGCGATCAACATAGTGGCGGGTCAGAGGCTTGATGTCTTCTTTGCGTTTACGCAGAGGAGGCAGTTCAATCACAAACGAGCGCAGGCGAAAGAGCAGGTCGCTCCGGAAAGAGCCTTCCTCAGCCATCGCATCGAGGTCGCGATTGGTAGCGGCGATCAGGCGGAAATCACTTTCTATCTCGCGCGTCGCCCCTAGAGGGCGGAAGCGATGTTCCTGCAGTACCCGCAGAAAAGATTTTTGCAGACTCATCGGCAGTTCCCCGACCTCGTCGAGGAACAGGGTGCCCTTATGGGCCTGTTTCACCAGCCCTTCGCGGCTACGTTCTGCACCGGTAAAAGCCCCCTTTTCGTGACCGAAGAGCAGGCTTTCCACCAGGGTTTCCGGCAGGGCAGTACAGTCAACGACAACGAAACTTTCACTCCGGCGAGCACTATTCTCATGCACTGCCCGGGCGAATAGCTCTTTGCCGGTGCCGGTTTCGCCGCTGATAAAAACGTGGGCGTCGCTGCCGGCAGATTGCGCGACCAGATCAAGGCAGGCACTCAGGGCCGGGCTGTTGCCGATGATGTTGGGCCGCTGCAGAGGAATCGGTTTTCTGCCGCGCAACACCTCCTGTTTCTCTTTGCGATATTGCAGGGCGCGTTCCAGTGACAGGGTGATTTCCTTGATAGAAAATCCCTTCTCGATATAGTCCCAGGCACCACTTTTGATCGCCAGCTCCGCCCCATCAGGGTCACCAAAGCCGGTAATAATGATCACTTCCGGCGCTGACGGCGTTGCATTGATCTGTGCCAGCAGCTCCAGCCCGTTGCCGTCCGGCATCCTGACATCGAGAAACGCGATGTCGAAATCATTCGTTTCAAGCAGGGTTTTCCCCTGTTGTAGGGTCGTCGCGCAGCTTGGTGAATGGCCTTTGCGCTGAACCAGTGCCGACAGGGTCGCACACATCATTTCATCATCATCAATAATCAGGATGCTACTCATTTGCGATCCCCGCTCCGGGTGCTGTTAATAGCTGCTCCACCGTTGTCAGCAGTTCAGTGCGACTGACCGGCTTCAGCAATAATTTGCTGATTCCCAGGGCCGCTACGTTGGCATTGCTGACGGCCGGATCGGTTTCAGGTGAGGAGCCGCTACAGAGAACAATCGGTAATCCCGGCCGCAGTTTCAGCGCTTCTGCCGCAAGCTGGGTACCGGTCAGGTGGGGCATGGTCTGGTCACTGATCAGCAGATCGCAGGAAAAAGAATCCTGACGCAGCAGGTCAAGTGCTTCCCGGCTGTCAGTGCGGGCTGTTACCTGGTAGCCGCAACGCTCGAGTACGATGTTGATGCTGGTGGCATAGTCGGCTTCGTCATCCACGAACAAAATATGTTCCTTGCCGAAAGTGTATTGCGCTCTGCTGCTGTCGTCACCGCCGCTAACCATTTCTGTGGTTGCCGGCAGTAGAACGGTAAAAGTGGTGCCGCCCTCAAGGATGCTCACGGCAGAAATATGGCCTTTGTGGGATTTGACGATACCGTGGGCGATGGAGAGACCGAGTCCGGTTCCCTTGCCCTGTTCCTTGGTGGTGAAAAAGGGGTCAAAAATGCGATCGAGCACCTCCCGACTCATGCCGTGACCGTTGTCAGTGACCATCAAGCGGACGTAGTTGCCACCAGGGAGTTCTGGATAATTTGTTCGGCTGTCGACTGACAGTGTGATTTCATCAAGACTGATATTAAGAACTCCATTTTGTCCAGCTATTGCATCGGCAGCATTGGTACACAGATTCATGATCACTTGATGGATCTGGGTTGGATCGGCGAAGACTGGGCTCAGCTGAGCCGGGATTTGTTGCTGTAGCTCGATAGTGGTGGGCAGGGTCGCGCGCAACATGCTCACACACTCCTCAACCACATGGGTCAGGTTGCTCGGTTTTTGCGGTTGTTCGGGTTTGCGACTGATGGTCAGAAACTGCCGGACCAGGTTCTTGCCACGCAGTCCGGCCTTGAGGATCAGGTCGAGAAACGGACGCTGAGGATCGTGTTCGTCGGCGTCTTCCAGGCACATCTCGGTGTTGGTGATGATGATGGCCAGAATATTATTGAAATCATGGGCAATTCCGCCTGAAAGGGTGGCCAGTGCTTCCATTTTTTGGGCCTGGCGCAACTGGCGTTGTAGAACAATTTCCTGACTGATGTCCCGGACGGTGGCAACATAGCGGATGACACTGCCGTCGGCGTCGAAGACCGGCGCGATCCAGGCGTCAATATCGTAGGGGCTCCCATCGCTCCGCTTGTTGATAAAATGTCCCGAAAAGGGCTGGTTGGTTGCAAACACCTTGAGGATAGCGCGATAAAATTCGGGATTACGTTGTGAGCACTCAAAGTTGTGAAGCGAGGTCCCGACGCAGCGATTCTCCGGCACCCCGCACAGGTGGAGAAAACTGAAGTTGACGTATTGAATGGTGGCGTTGGTGTCGAAGGTGATGATGCCGTCCGATGTCTGATCCATGGCGGCCGCCAGCATCAGGCGCTCTTGAACTTCTTCCTGATGTATCTTCTGCATGCGCAGCGTCTTGATGCCGTAGGATAAATCTTCTGCCATCTCCGCCAGCAGTTCTGTTTTGTCCGGGGCGAACGCATTCTTTATCCCGTTAAAGATGACCAGCGCGCCAAAGGTTCGTCCATTGTCGATGAGCGGCAGGGCAATGCAGGATGCGTAACCGTACTTGCGCGCCTCCTTGAGCCAGGGGTTAAAACGGAAATCAGCGAGGAGGTTTTGAAAAATCACCATTTCACCGGTACGAATGCAGATTCCGGCCGGGCCCTGCCCTATGTCGCTGTCAGCTGACCAGCTGGCCTTGAGATTTTCCAGGTAGATATTATCGGCTCCCCAGTGGGCTGCCGGTTTGAGACTTTTTTGGGCGTCATCTTGCTTAAAGGCGACCCACGCCATGCGGTGTCCGCCGACCTCGACACAGATGCGGCAGATCTCCTGCATCAGGGTTTCTTCATTCTCCAGCCGGGTGATCGCTCGTGAGCATTCACTGACACTGCGCAGGGAGCGATTGACTTTCTTCAGGGATTCCTGGGTTTCCGCAACGGAAGCTTCCCAGAAGCGTAACAACCAGTAGAGCATGATCGCAGAAAATATGATGAAGAACCAGTGTCCGATATTGGTCGAATGTTGGTTCATTTCAGGGCGATTGAGCAGGATCGCAAAGAGATGATCCGAAAGCATATTCCAGAAGGTGCTGACAACGAGAAACACCAGGGTGACAATGATAGCGGTAGGACGATCGGATTTTGGTGTAGACGGTGCCATGAAGCCGATCTTTCTGGGAATAAACAGGGTGATTGAGAAAAATTTGGGCTGTGCCCCAGCACTAGAATTAGTAACAAAAAAGTCGGGCAAGTCAATATGATTCGCCATTGTCTTGTGAAGCACTAGCTACTTAAATCAAGTCTTTATTTACTCACATAGCTGATCGGGGGAGGTGTCTGTGTTTCTCGCGGTGTATAATTATTTTGATGTTTTGCACTTAACTATATAATTTAAAAAAGAAAAATCTTTTTAAGGCTCCTGTTTTAGCGATTGGCATAGATCCTGCCAAGGTTTTGAGGGCGCGCGTTGCGTAGCTACACCCTGATGCTGTTCCCGGGTTTGAACCTTGTAAGGAGTTTTCCCATGTGTCGAATCGGCGCGATTAAAAGTTTGAACTATGTACACCCCAGTATGGCGCTGCAGTTGATGCAGTCGCAACAGAAAGGGCATGACAACTCCGGTTTTGCCATGGTCATGCAGGATCTCGGCGGGATCTTTGAGCCTTATAAGACCCTGCCGACCCTGTCCATGGCCTGTACCGCCGAGGGGATCAAGATGGCTGAGGATATCCTCCATGAGATCGGCTTTTACCGGGTCATGCAGTGGTCACCTGAGGTCAACGACAAGCCGGGCCTTGATATCAACGCCATGCCTCACTATGTGTTCGAGACGTTCAATTATCCGCGCAGTTACAAAAAATCGACGCAAAAAGAGAAGGAAGAACTGCTCCTGGATACCCGCCTGCGTCTACGCAAGGCGCTGGAAAAAGATCAAGAGGGCTTCGTTTATTCGTTCTGGCCTGACTTGCTGACCCTCAAAGAGATCGGTGACCCGCGTGATATCGGCACCTATTTCAATCTGTGGCAGGCCAACACCACCTTTACTGCCAAGGTGATTACCGCCCAATGCCGGCAGAATACCAACTACGACATTGTCCGTTATGCCGCCCATCCTTTTCATCTGCAGGGCTATACCGCCCTGGCCAACGGTGAAAACACCTTCTACCTGAAGAACAAGGAATTTCAGCAGCAGTTGCACCGCGGCTATATTGGTTTTGAGTCAGATTCCCAGTGTTTTCTCTATACCCTCCATTATGTTCACCGCGAACTCGGCTGGCCCCTGTCATATTACAAGCATGTCGTCACTCCCCTGCCATTTGATGAGATTGACGCGCGCCAGGAGCGTAAGCAATTGCTGGCGATCCGCCAGTCTCTGGCTCATCTGGAGATCAACGGACCCAACACCATTATCGGCATGCTCCCCGACAACACCCTGTTTACCTGCTGTGATGCTAAGAAGTTGCGGCCGGTGGTGGTTGGTTACGATGATGAAACCGTGGTCATTTCATCAGAGGTGTGTGGCATCAACGAGGTGCTCCCCGACCGCAACTGGGAAAACGACATCTACCCCAACGAACGGGAAATTGTCGTTATCAACGATGAACTGGAGGTGCAGCGGTGGAAACAATGAAAGTCAATCATCTCACGGCCAACGATCTGCCGTGGAAGATCCGTTACGATGCCGGTCGCTGTACCCTGTGTGGCTCCTGTGTCGCGACCTGCTCCTTCCGGGCGATTAGACCTAAGGTCGAGCGCCGCCGCATGGTCTTCTCCGAAGGTGATCTGCCCGAACCCAAGGCGCGCTTTTCCGCGGTGCCGGTGATCCGTCAGGGGACTTCGATCCGTGATTATTGTCGCGGTTGCGCCATGTGTGAAAAGGTCTGTCCCAACGATGCTATTCGTCCCGAGCGCAATATCGATACCCGCCATCCGATTGTGACCCGCTGCTTAGGTGGTGATTCGATCAAGCGCGGGGGACGCAAAAATCTCGAGGGGGCGGTTCGTACCCTCGATCGCTTGCGGGTTGGCCGGATCTCCCAGATGACCGATCCGAGTCTGGATGCTCAGCGTCACAGCTTCGATCTGCTCGCTCCCTTCGGGCGGATTCTGCCGCCGGGGCGCCTGCCATTTATAGCCGGGACCGATCAGGGCATGAATCTGGGCGAACTGACGCCGCCGGTCAATTGGGTCTATCCGGTGATTATCGGTGATATGTCGATTGGGGCCTTGTCGTGGCGGATGTGGGAGGCGGTTGCCATGGCGACCGCCTATCTCAACGAGGAATGTGGCCTGCCGGTACGCATGTGTTCCGGTGAGGGGGGCGTACCCCGTCGGTTGCTGCGTTCAAAATATCTGAAATACATGATCCTGCAGATTGCTTCCGGACATTTCGGCTGGAACCGGATTGCCACCAGCATGCCCGATATGATTGAAGACCCGGCCGGTATCCTGATCAAGATCGGTCAGGGCGCCAAGCCCGGCGATGGCGGCCTGCTCCAGGCCGGTAAAGTAGCCGAACATATCCAGGCGATCCGAGGAGTGCCCAAGACCGATCTGCTGAGCCCACCTAATCATCAGGGGCTCTACTCGATTGAGGAAAGTGTCCAGAAGATGTTCCTATCCCTCAATGCCGCTTTCAAGTTTCGCGTGCCGGTGGCGATCAAGGTCGCCGCGTCGGCGACCAGCGTCAGCGTGTTCAATAACCTGGTGCGTGATCCCTATAATATTGTCGGCGGTTTCTTCCTTGATGGGATCGATGGTGGCACCGGTGCGGCCCACGAGGTCAGCCTCGACCACACCGGTCACCCCATCGTCAGCAAGCTGCGCGACTGTTATTTGGCGGCGGTCACGCAAGGAAGGCAGGGGCAGATTCCCCTGTGGGCCGCCGGCGGTCTCGGTAAAACCGGCGACCTGGCAGCCGATGCCTTCAAGATGATCTGCCTGGGAGCCAACGGCGTCTTTACCGGCAAGCTGATTCTGCAGATGGCCGGCTGTGTCGGTAACGATATGGGGCGTTGTAACGCCTGTAACACCGGGCTGTGCCCGGCCGGTATTACCACTCAGGAACCGCAACTGGTGCGCCGTCTTGACCCGGACCGGGTAGCCCAGAACATCGTCAACTATTACCTGGCGATGGATCAGGAGCTAAAAAAATTGATGGCACCGATCGGTAACTCCACCTTGCCGGTGGGGCGTGCTGATGCGCTGGTATCCACCGACCGCGCGGTGGCCGAACGCTTGAAAATCCAGCATGTATGTTAAGGAGGTTTAGCATGGCAGCTCAGATCATAGGCTTTGATAACAACAACCAGCGTCTTTCCACCCAGCACTTGCTGCAGCAGATTTATGCAGCCTTGGGCCAGGGTGAAACCGAATTTGAGGTCCTTGCCTCCGGCCATCATGTGATCGGTGGTCCCTTGTGGTCGGCAGATGGCGCTCCCTTGCGCTTTACCGTTAAAAACCCCGGTCAGCGGGTCGGGGCCTTTGGTCTCGCCGGTACCACTATTGTCGTTGAGGGCTCCACCCCGGCGGATGCCGGCTGGCTCAACGCCGGCGCTGAACTGATTATCAAGGGGGATAGCGGTGACACCACCGCCCACTGTGCGGCCAGCGGCAAGATCTATGTCGCCGGGCGGGTCGGCACCCGATCCGGTTCCTTGATGAAACATGACCCGGCCTTTCCGCCTCCGGAATTCTGGGTATTCAAGAATACCGGTTCGTTTTCCTTTGAGTTTATGGGGGGAGGAACGTCGGTGATCTGCGGCATCGGCTGTGAAGAGGACCCTTCCGTCCTGGGGGATCGCAGCTGTGTCGGCATGGTCGGTGGCACCATCTATGTGCGTGGTCCAGTGGCAAACCTCCCGGATGAAGTCTGGCTGCTTGATCTCGATGACGCAGACCGGGAATTCTTGCGCGCCGGTATGCCGGTCTTCCTTAATGCCATTGATCGCAGTGACTACCTTGACCGACTCACCGATTTTTCCCAGTGGCAGAAGATTACCGCCAAGACCTACGAGGAACGCCAGCGTTACCACAGCATGCGGCCGAGCATGCGCGAGTTCCGGCTTAATAAGTGGGTGCCCGATGGCGGGATTTTCGGCGGGCTGTTGACCGATGACTATGATCAGATATCCGGGCTGGTTAATGCCGGTGACGACCGTCTGAAGATCCCCCACTGGCGCAATAAAGCCTTCTGCGCTCCCTGCGAATCGGCCTGCCCCTCGTCGATCCCGACCCAGGATCGCATTGCCCTGCTGCGTCAGGGTAACCACAAGGAGGCGATCGAACTGGTGCTCCAGTATTCCCCCTTCCCCGGCAGTGTCTGCGGCGAGGTGTGTCCCAACCCCTGTATGGATGCCTGCACCCGTCAGCTCATCGACCATGCCGTCGCCATGCCGCACCTCGGGCGCCTATCCCTTGAGGCCCAATCACCCGAACCGGCGCCTGATACGGGTAAGAAAGTCGCCATTATCGGTGGTGGCCCCGGCGGACTTTCCGCCGCCTGGCAGCTGCGCCTTAAGGGTCACCAAGCAACGGTTTTTGAAGCCGATGACGAGGTCGGTGGCAAGCTGCGGCAGGTCATCCCCAAAGAACGCATGCCGGAAACCTCATTGCATCTCGAAATTGCGAGGATCAAGCAGCTCGGCATCAGCATCCATACCGGCAGCAGTGTTGATGCCCCCATCTTTGCGCAGTTGCAGCAGGAACACGATGCCATCGTTATCGCCAGCGGTGCTCACAATCCTGTGGTTATTCCCTTCCCCGGTCATGAGCGGCTGGTCAAGGGGCTCGATTTTCTCAAAGCCATCAATCGTGGTGAAAACCCGGCGGTCGGCGAACGGGTGGTGGTGATCGGTGCCGGTAATGCCGGCATGGATACGGGACTCGGGGCCTATGCCATGGGCGCGAAAAAAGTCACCGCCATCGATATCCAGCGCCCCGCAGCTTATAAAAAAGAGATCGATCACTTTGAAACGCTTGGTGGCACCATCGAGTGGCCGGTATTCACTGCAAAAATCGATGAACAGGGGGTGCACACCAAGGATGGCAGACTGATTGCTGCCGATATGGTCATCATCGCCATCGGCGAGCGCCCCGACTTAAGCTATCTCTCGCGGGACTGGCTCGATGAACGCGGGATGGCACTGGTTGATGATTGTGGTCAACTGGTCAAGGCCCCGGGGGTGTTTGCCATCGGTGATACGGTCAAGCCCGGCCTGTTGACCCACGCTATCGGCCAAGGACGTGATGCGGCTGATTATATCGATACCTGGTTGCGTGGCGAGACGCCGGTCGCCAAAAAGAAAGCGCCGGCCATTGCGGTCGAGTGTATGAGCAAAGAGCTCTATCGACCCCAGAATCGCGGCCGTTTTAAAGCCGGCGCCGCCGGTGAACGCTCACGTTGTATGTCCTGCGGCAGTTGTCGCGACTGCACCATGTGCCTGGAGGCGTGCCCGGAAGGGGCGATCCGCCGGGTCGAAGATGAAAGCGGCAAGTTTGAGTATGTGTCGGATAGTCAGTACTGCATCGGCTGCGGCATCTGCGCCGGTATCTGCCCATGCGGCATCTGGGGGATGGAGCAGGTAGTGTAAGCACAGAATGCCCTTCAATCGCCATAATCATTGCCACCAAGGCACCAAGAAGACCAAGAGAAGCTAAGCTTTTGTTATAGGATTTTCTTGGAGGACTTGGAGCCTTGGTGGCTTAATATGGTTAATTGGATGGGACTGTCACCGTCGTATAATTGACTGACAGGTCTAATGTGGATTAATATAGCTATAATTATCCACATGGAGGCCATCATGAAAACCGTTCAGATGACATTGGACGAAGATCTGCTCGAAGCGGTTGACCTGGTATCAACCAAGCTGAACACCAGCAGATCGGCATTCGCCCGTCATGCCCTTAAAGACGCGGTCGAGCGTTATTATGTCCAGCAACGCGAGCAGCAACAACGTGAGGGGTATCTGCGCCATCCCGTCGCCAGAGAAGAATTCGGGGACTGGGAAAATGAGCAACAATGGGGCGATGAATGAAACGCGGAGAAGTTCGCTGGTACAAATTTAATCAGCCTGACAAAAAACGGCCGGTACTCGTGTTAACGCGTGATTCCATAATTCAATACTTAAGCGACATCACGATCGCACCAGTCACTACCAGAATCAGAGATATCCCTTCAGAAGTTGTTTTGACCCCTGAAGAAGGCATGCCGCAACGGTGTGCCGTCAACTGTGATCATCTCCAGACCGTTCAGAAATCGCGATTGGGAACAGTGGTCACAGCGCTCACCAGCAGCAAAATGCAGGAAGTGTCACAGGCTTTGGCTTTTGCCCTTGATTTGGATGAATGCTGACGGCTTCGTACAGAAATTATCGCCATCGACAAGGTTGTAGATTATTTGTTGGAGAATCAGAAGAGATAGGTTTGTACTGAGATAATTAAGAGAATGTCCCACCTTGTGTCCGCTTGAATATCCGGCTGTGTTTGAATTGATCAGACCTTGATAGATGTTGATTGCGGCAAAAAACAGGTTTTTCTCAGCGGCTCTCCATCTCAGCGTCTCTCCGTTGAGGCTTTTTGATTCAACAATTAAACAGCCCCCCCCCCCACACAAAACCAGAGCCTGGTTTGCTGGTTGACTAACGTCAATTTGCACTCTACAATGTTAAACACAGTAAACATGTTAAACAGATCAGATATGGGAGCCATGATCATGTTGGGAATCCGTCTTTCCGATGAGACAGAACAGCGACTGGAGGCCTTAGCTAAGGCGACAGGTCGCACCAAGAGTTATTATGCCCGTGAGGCTATTGAGGTCCACCTTGACACTCTTGAGGATATTTATCTGAGTGAGAGGGCGATAGAAAACCTTAAAAGCGGCAATGATTGCGTATTAGAGAGTGACGAGTTCTGGCATGGCCTGGACAATTAAATACCTTGAATCACTCAAAAAGCAGGTCAAAAAACTTGATCCACAAGTCCGTCGTGATATCCGCAGTTACCTTGAACAGCGCGTGGCAAAATTAGACAACCCCCGCGACCTCGGCCAACCCCTCTCAGCCAATCTGAAAGGATTGTGGCGCTATCGAGTTGGTAATTATCGTATCATTTGCGATATTCCAGATCAGGAGCTGATCATCCTGGTTGTGCGCATAGGCCACCGCAAGCAAGTTTACGGGAGCAGCGACAAGCTTTTTTAATCCAGATGCACCAGAGAAAAAAATTCAAGCTTGTGTCGCGGTAAGAACCTTAAAACCGCACGCGGCGGGATCAACACCTGAAATCAACTTCACGAGGTTCTGCCGATGACCTTGCCGTGTTGAAAAGATTTTAACTATTTTGCAGGGTTATTCAGGCTCAGCCACCAAGTGCACCAAGAAAAGCTTGGGGAAAAGACAACAACCTGATTTAAAAGCTTTTTGCCGCGATGAAAATCTATGAAAATCTGAAGTCAAAACCTTACCGCTGGAATCTCTGTTTGTGTTTGAATTGATCAGACCTTGATAGATATTTATCGCGGCAAAAAACAACAACAGGTTTCTCTCTCCGCCTCTCCATCTCAACGTCTCTCCGTTGAAGCTTTTTTATTCAACAATTAAACAACGTACCCTCTTTGGTGACCCCGACTGGTCAGGCGTTTTCTGCGTGAGTTGTACGTAGATGTTCCGTGCCGTTGATCGGAACGGAAAGGTCATATAGTGTTTCCGGGGCGATATCTATCTCCCCCGGCCAGACCACGGTACCATATTCAATATGTGCTCCAAAAAACGAGGAACAATCTTTGAGCCGATTGAAAGGCTTTCTGTCCAGATAGGGAGTGAGATCAAAACGACGAATCTCGCCATTCTCAAATTCCAGCTCCAGGATATGTCCAGGTTTGGCCTTAACACGTACAACATCGAGAAGAATATCCATCATCTGACTCCTATTGCAGAGGGGCAATGCGGAACGGCTCCTCACCGTTCGTTACCAGCTCCCAGTTAGCAAAAAGTTCATCTTGATGCAGCTCAACCCAAGCCTGGATTAACCTCAGTTGCTTCTTTGGGATTGTGCCGGCCAGGATTCGCCCGTCTTCCATCGCGATAGATGCTTTTGAACCCTGATAGCGAACATGAAAATGGGGCGTATGGTGTCGGTTGTTATCTTCATAAAACAAAGACACTAGTATTCCATAAAACATGCTGATGGTTGGCATGGTCAATCCCCTTATAAAAACTTATCTGTTTAAAATTATAGCACCCGATTAAGCAAATAACAAATTCATCGTAGCCACCAAGAAAAGCTTGTAGAAAAGGCAACAATCTGATTTAAAGGCCTGTTGTCGCGATGAAATTAGCTGAAATCAATATTAATCTGAGGGAAAAACCTTTACCGCTAGAATGTCCAGTTGTGTTTGAATTGACCAGACCTTGATAGATGTTGAATGCGGAAAAAACAGGTTTTGCTCCGCTACTCTCTTTTTCAGCGTCTGTTATAAGGTTTTTAACGGAGAGTCGCAAGAGGAACAGAGAGACAATCCAATGTTGATTCAACAATATAGAATGACCCTCTTTGGCCACCCTAGGGGTGGTTCGTGAACCGCCCCTGCTCCTTGGCATTAACGCTTTTCTGCGGCTTTGTAGACCAGGTTCCTGTCACGTTTTCCCACGGCTATGACAACGACAAGTAGTTCGGTATCACGTACTTCGTAGACCAGGCGAAAACCGGCGCTGCGCAGTTTGATTTTGTATCGGTCGGTATGGCCAAGTAATTGCGAAGAAGCTATGCGTGGACAATCAAGGCGTTCAATAAGCTTTTTTTTGAATTGGGTGCGAACCGTCGGATCAAGTTTTCGCCATTCACGCAAAGCTTCTTCTTTGAAGCTCAGGTCATAGTTCATCCACGGTCACCTTGATTTCAGCCTGATGTTTTCGCTGATCTGCAATGTCATTAAGTTCCGCATCTTCAAGGCGATCAAGAATAGCTTCATAGGTTGCAGCGGGAATGCAGTAGAAGGCCGGCTCGTTACGGTTAAGAATGGCAACGGGGAAACCTTCACCTTCGGCGACGGTTCCCATTGGGTTGCGCTTTAACTCGGTGATGCTCGCAGTGACGGTTGAGTAGATTGAATGTGCCATGGTTTCACCTCCTTTGTTGAAAGCATAGCATTTTTCAGAGGCAGAATAAAAGTTATTTAAAGGCACCTTTAGGGGATCGATTAGATAGTAGGGTTTCGGTCTGTTAGTCTCAGGATCGGATTAAATTTTATCCGAGTGTCGATTTAGTCGCAAGAGAAGGAGAGGAATGCTGATTCAACAAATAAACAACGTCCCCTAGGTCCCACCCCGCAGTTACCTTGAACAGCGCGTGGCAAAATTAGACAACCCCCGCGACCTCGGCCAACCCCTCTCAGCCAATCTGAAAGGATTGTGGCGCTATCGAGTTGGTAATTATCGTATCATTTGCGATATTCCAGATCAGGAGCTGATCATCCTGGTTGTGCGCATAGGCCACCGCAAGCAAGTTTACGGGAGCAGCGACAAGCTTTTTTAATCCAGATGCACCAGAGAAAAAAATTCAAGCTTGTGTCGCGGTAAGAACCTTAAAACCGCACGCGGCGGGATCAACACCTGAAATCAACGTCACGAGGTTCTGCCGATGACCTTGCCGTGTTGAAAAGATTTTATCTATTTTGCAGGGTTATTCAGGCTCAGCCACCAAGTGCACCAAGAAAAGCTTGGGGAAAAGGCAATAACCTGATTTAAAGGCATTTAGCCGCGATGAAAATCGATGAAAATCTGAGGGTAAAACCTTTGCCGCTTGAATATCCGGCTGTGTTTGAATTGATCAGACCTTGATAGATGTTGATTGCGGCAGTCAAAAAAAGGTTTTTCTCTGCGGCACTCCATCTCAGCTTCTCTGCGTTAAGGTTTTTAACGGAGAGTCGCAAGAGGAACAGAGAGACAATCGATTAAACAATTAAACAACGTCCCCCCCGTCCCCCCTTGATGGCGCCTCCCCCATTAAACGGGATCCAAAAGCGCCTGCAGACACCTGATCAGCCCGGCGACAGGATCACTACGCGACCGGATAAAGCGCTCTATCAACCCCTGCGGAAGGTCCTGCGGCGC
>NZ_JACWUN010000001.1 GCF_014773365.1 Pelovirga terrestris | reverse complement strand
GTCGCGGCCTGGGAAAGTCACCGCAACAGCAAAACGAAGAAAATTAACTGGCAGTTCACAACCGCTGACGCCAGGATCAAGCTGACGCGACTTTATCCGAATTTATAACTGTTACAAGGTACTAGGGGCATTGTTTTTTCTATAAGTAAAAATGATTACAAACCGTTTTATAGCAAAATCGGAACTATAACCCTTGAGAAAATAAGTATTGATAATTTAGAAAAAGTCCTAGTTAATTTTCCTCATATGAAAGACCCTTTCCTAGATATGTTATCTAGTGAAGATGTGGGTGTTTTCGTAATGCACAATGATATTGTAGTTGGTTATAACTGGAGAAAAGATTTTAATACTTCGAAGATTATCAAGTCTGATGGCTATCTTCCCATTTCAGGAAAATGCTCACACCTTCATTGGGCTAGAGTTAAAAAAGATATGAGAGGATTGGGTTTGCAAAAGCTTATGTTGACATTTTTAATTGATCATGCATATGAACAGGGCATAGTAAACCTTTATACTGATGTTGAAATAAATAACATAGCAGCATTACGGGGAATAAATAAAATTGGGTTTAAAAAAATATATAGGATTTTGGTGTTAAGGACTAAATTAAATTGGCGCACTATTACTATTAAGTACTAGTGTTGAATAGTTTTTATTTTTGAGATCTTTATGCAAATCAAAATTTTAACAAACGATTTTCTTTGCCTTGTAGAAATTGAATACATAGCTAAATTGTTTTCATCAATTTTAGTAGCAGAAATTATAGTTCAATCATGCGATGTGCCACTTGCTGATGGCGAAATTTCTGTTGGCTATGTAGATAAAAAAAACGAACATCTTCTTCCAAAGTCAACCAAAGTGAAGATGTTACCGGATACGGATTTCTGGGAGAGCTACGCGAACGGCAATCAGGTTGAAATAATCAAACGAGAAGTAAATGATTATTCAATTTTTCAATCGGTCAGAAACACACGTCAAGATGTTTGTGATGAGTCTGGTTTTGCAACGAGCCAGGACATTGTCCTGTCAAGCTTCTGGCTGTTAAGCAGGTTCGAAGAATATACAAGTACCGAAGAACTTGATCAGCATGAACGTTTTAAATATACCAACAGCCTGTTATATGAAGATCTCGGCAAATCCCTGGTGCATCTTTATGCTAAACAGTTAGCGCTATGGATAAAGGAGCAATACGGCATCAGCATTCCGTTGCGTTCCGAGGGGATGGAAGCGGTCATCAGCCACGATATTGATGTGCCCTACTATTTCGGTAAGGCCAGATCGGTGCTGTCAGGTGCGAAAGCAAGGCTGAATTCAGAGGGGGTAGGGAGTTGTGCTGACCACCTGTTGAGCTATGTCAAGGTTCGTTCCGGGTTGGAAAAAGACCGCTATGCGACCTTCGATTACATCATGCAGACCCAGGCCCAGCGTGGCATCAAATCCACCTGGTTTATTCTGCTCTCCGACAACCTCTGGGGGTTGGATCATAAAAAGTACGCTAAACAGTTACAGGGTATCGCTGCTGCCGGTCATGAGATCGGTTTGCACCCCGGTTACGATTCGTATTTGAACCCGGAAAAACGCAGCGCTGAAAAAAAAGCGATAGAACAACTTTCCGGTAGCCTCATCACCGGGGCAAGAAGCCATTTTCTTCGCTTCAAGATCCCGGAATCCTATCGGGTTAGTTATGACACCGGATTGACGTACGATTCCACCCTGGGCTTTGCTGAGCGCGAGGGGTTTCGCGCCGGCTTTTGCTCGCCCTTCAAGCCCTTCGATTTGCAGCAACGTCAAACCGTCGATATGCTCGAAATCCCCATGGCGATCATGGACGGCACTTTTCGTGATTATCAGCACCTGCAACCGGCGGAGGCCGAAGTGCGGATCAAAGCCATGATCGATCATGTGGCCGATATCCATGGAACCATCGTGTTTAACTGGCACAATACCTTTCTCCTGGCCGAAGAGCCGGGATGGAGAAATGTGTACGAAAACAGTCTGGATTATCTGATCGAAAAAAATGCGGTTTTTTCTACCGCGAATGATCTGGCGCGCAAGTGGAGTGAACGATGGTAGTAGCAGGGGAGGGGGATAAAACAGACAGCGAAGCTGGCGTAACAGAACATAACATCCTGATGCTCTGTTACTATTATCCACCCTTAACGGATGTCGGCTGCCGTCGCAGCGTGGCTTTCTCCCGCTATTTTAAAAAATACGGCTGGGACCCGACGGTGTTGAGTGTCAGTAACCCTGACCCGATCTTCTGCCGGGTTGGTGCTGATGCTCCCCCGCAAGGTGTTGATGTTCATTATTGTCGTTCATGGTTTAATACCTACTGGGTTCTTGGAAAAATAAATGGCCTGTTGGCAAAAATTCTGCGGCCGTTCGGTATTCAGCTAAAACGCAACCATTTTTACGACCTGATCCATATACCCGATCTGTTCTGGGGGTGGATACCTGCGGCAACCATCACAGGTTATCGGCTGATCAGGAAACGGGACATCGACCTGATTTATGTCTCCTGCTCGCCCTTCAGCTCCGCCGTTGCCGGCGTATTGCTCAAAAAACTCACCGGCAAGCCACTGGTTCTCGATTTTCGCGACCCCTTTGCCCTGGAGGTGCCACCGTTCCCTCTCAACGATGTGCCGACCTATCGGCGCAAGATCAACCGCAAGCTGGAAGCCTGGTTGCTGCGCCATGTCGATGTTTTTGTGGTCACGCCGGATGAGATCAGGCAACGTTACATCCAGCAGTATCCCTGGATCCGCGATAAAATCAGTACCATCTACAACGGCATTGAACCTGATGATGTCAAGGTGAATGAACGCGAAGAATTTTCAAAATTCACCATCGTCTACGGTGGCAACTTTTATTTTGACTATATCAAGTCCGATGTGTTTTTTCAGGCGCTGGCTTACTTGAAAACTGCTGGTAATCTTGCCGCTGACAACTTTCAGTTTCTTTATTACGGTGGCGATGGACAACGGATCAGCGACAAAGCCAAAGAGTACGGTATAGAAGACCTGGTCATCACTGGCGGGATGATACCCTATCAAAAAATGCTCAATATCCTGGCCGGGGCGGATTTGCAGTTGTTGCGCATTGTCGAGGCCAACATGGGGACCAAAATTTTTGACGGGTTGGCTCTCAATGTGCCCATGCTGGCAACCATTCCCGAGGGTGAGCCCAGCGATATCGTCCGCAAGTACAGCCCTGAGTCCTACCTGGTCGGAACACAGGACGCCGACAAGGTAGCTGCAGCTATTATCACTGCCATGGCCAAGCCTGTAGATCGTCAGAAATTGCAATTTCAGCCAAATGCCGATTTTCTGAATGATTTTTCCCGCGAGGCGACCGCAAGGCAATTGATGAAGATCATCGATAAATTTTCTAACAACCGACCTTATTGTGCCTGACGGCATGTGTTTTTTTAAAAAATTCACCTCATTTGATAATTGCAGAACAGAACTTTCATGAATTTAAAACAAAAAGTTATGTCCGGGCTTGCCTGGTCAGCAGCAGGTAGATTGCTGGCACAATTGTTCACCTGGTGTGTCACCATTGTGGTCATACGGTTGCTATCGCCTGAAGATTATGGGCTGATGGCTCTTGCCGCTGTTTTTGTAGGGTTTCTCGCGTTATTGAATGAGATGGGGTTAGGTGCTGCTATTGTGCAGCGAAAAGATATAGAACTGTCGACACTAAGGTCTTTATTCGGACTTGTTTTGTTAGTTAGCTTGCTACTGTATTTAGCATTATTTTTCTCTGCACATTTGGTTGCAGATTTTTATAATGAACCACGATTAGTGCTTTTGTTAAGGGTTGTAGCTCTAGGTTTTTTGATTAATATTTTTGCTCTGATACCAAGGGCACAATTGCAACGCGACATGCAATTTAGGCAAATTGCGATTGTGGATTTTTCTTCTGCAATATCCGGTTCTATTGTAACCCTTGTCCTTGCCTGGATGGGTTTAGGTGTTTGGGCACTGGCTTGGGGTATGTTGACTATTCGGTTAATATCCACTGTTGGTTTCAACATAGCTAACCCTTTTTTCTGTTTGCCGAGTACGAATTTTAAGGGAATGAAGTCTTTTATAACATTTGGGAGCTATGTTACAGCGGGGGGTATCGTTTGGTATATATCTTCTAATTCCGATGCCTTGATCGTCGGAAAAAATCTTGGAAAAGATCTTTTGGGTTTTTATTCTGTTGGGTTAATGTTAGCAACTTTGCCTATGGATAAGGTATCCGGAATTATCAAACAGGTTGCTTTCCCTGCCTTTTCCAACATTCAAAATGATATGGAATTATTCCATCGCCATTTTTTGAAGGCGGTGAGGGTTATGAGTTTTGTGTCTATCCCTGTACTATGGGGTATTTCGTGTGTTTCACCGGAAATTATCCAGGTGTTTTTGGGTAAACAATGGCTACAAGCGGTTCTGCCAATGCAGATCATCGCAATTGTTATACCCTTGCGGATGATCAGTGGCATCATGTCGACGGCTGTCTTTGGGGTAGGGCGCGCTGATATTTCCTTTTATTTTTCTGTAATCCATTCTACTTTTTTACCAGCCGCTTTCTTCATTGGAGCACAATGGGGCTTATTGGGTGTCAGTTTGGCTTGGCTATTCGTGTTCCCACTGGTTTTTACATTGCAGATGCTGCTGACAATCCGGGTTTTGAAGATTGAAACTTTATCAATTATTAAAGCATTTTCAATACCCTTGTTTTCCGGTATCATAATGTATGCATCGGTTTTTGTCTTGAGGAGCTTTAATGTTTTTACTTTAAATATATTACAAATGCTTCTTTTGATCTTGGGTGGGGCACTTACTTATACGATAACAACACTCATCTTTAATCGAAATGGTCTTCATGAAGTGATGAATCTTTTAAAAAGATAGGTAAGGTGATGATATGTTTGCTGGCATAGTCTCTTTGAATAAAAAAAGTTTTGACGATAGATCAGTTAATGAAATCAAGAATGTATTCCCTGCAGATTCTGAATTGGAGATTATCCAGAATAAACGTGAAAATTCTTTTTTTATCCGCGCTAGTACCAAAGCGTTGTCGGAATATTCAGGTGTTATTAATGATGAAATAGGTAGTTTTTCTCTGATGGCTGGCGAGCCGCTACTTACGCAGTCAGGTATTGAGAATGATCATATTGCTCTAACAATTGCTTTGAGGGATTGTAAATACGAAGATTTTTCAGATGTCAGAGGAGTTTTTTGCCTTGCCAGTTTTCAAGATTCGGAAGAGCCTGAATTGGTTTTGTGTGCTGATAAGTTGGGCATCAGACCCCTTTATTATTGGACAGATGGTGATTGTGTAATTTTTTCTACAGCGCTTAAGGTATTAGAAGCTGTCTCAATGATACCTCAAGATGCAGATCGGTTGGCGCTATCTGAGAGATATGCTTTTGGGGTCCCATTAGCAAGTCGAACAAAATATAAGCACATTAAGATTTTAAGAGAATCTGAAGTTGTTAGATTTGCTGCTGCCAAATGTGAATCAACAACATATTGGCAATGGGATGAAATCGAACAAATCAATATTACCAAAGAGGAAGCCGCCGCTAAGGTTTTTGAGCTTTTTAAAGGCTCCATACGTTTAAGGTTAAACAATGATTCATGCGCTCTTTCATATCTGAGCGGTGGTATGGACTCTCGCGCAATTGTTTCCGTCCTTAATGAACTATGTGATCAAGTCCATGTTTTTAATTTTTCAGATGAAGGACAGCAGGACACGACTTTTGCCAGAGAGTTTGCCAAAAAAATAAATTGCTCATTTCACGAAAAACCTACACCTGAAAAACCATTAGCTCAAATGACTATGCCAAAAATGGCTGCGTCGGTGAAACAGATATCTGAACAAGCAAAAATCAAAACAACACGCCCTAAAACAATATGGTCTGGTGATGGGGGAAGTGTCGGATTGGGTTGCGTCTATTTAAATAAACAGATCGTTGAAAAATTCCGCTATGCAGACAAAAAAGTTGCTATTCAATATTTTCGAGAAAAAAATATTCACGGTTTACCTTTGCGATTTATGAGAAAAGATAGACAGAATGAGATGTCGACCCTTCTCGATAACACTATTTCTGAAGAATTGAATAGAATTAATTGTTCAGATAAGGGCCAGCAAATTTTTTTATTTCTGATGTTCAATGATCAGCGCAGACATCTTCACAGTTTATATGAAAACATCGACCAGCATGCTACAGAATATCAA
The DNA here is from genome assembly GCF_014773365.1 of Pelovirga terrestris. Lineage (GTDB taxonomy): Bacteria > Desulfobacterota > Desulfuromonadia > Desulfuromonadales > Geopsychrobacteraceae > Pelovirga > Pelovirga terrestris. Next base: position 337,084 of record NZ_JACWUN010000001.1, on the reverse strand, counting down.
CTTCCTTTTTTCGATTCAAAACTGCTTGAATTTATTTTTTCTATCCCTGTTGACTACAGACTAAACCACGAACTGTATCACGAGATCTTCAAGCTCTTTCCTTCTTCTGTTACCAGCGTCCCCTGGCAAACATATCCAGAACATGTTCCTTGCCCTCTGCCAATAGATAGCCGCCTGACATATCAATGGAAAAGATCACCTGTGCCATTTTCTTATAAGTTTAAAAAGCAAATGAGAGAAGGTATAGAAGGCATAAAGTTGGGTCTTCATTCAAAAGGTTTAGATCCTTTGTGCCGTTATAAGTTTTTATTAGCGACGGTTTTACATTTATTATCGCTTCGCAACTACGGTTATATTATCAGCGCTGGTAAAATATACAGCCTTAATAATAAAAAATAAAATAATGCATAGAGATTTAACAGAAAAATCAACATCTGTTTTTTTCCTATTTTGTCTATGGACATTTGTTCTTTTGTGTCGTCCACAAGATCTTTTTCCTGTTCTCGCCCCTTTGCGACCAGCCTTGGTACTTAGTGTTTTGACTGTAGCCGTTGCAATTTTTCAATCTAAATACCTCCCTGGCCCACTGTTGTCTCGTGAGCGGCAAATTAAGTATTACCTTGCTCTTTATTCAGTCATGGTTTTCGGCATACCCTTTTCACTTTATGCCAGGTTGTCCTTTGATCGAGTGTTAACAGAATATATTATTATCGTTGTTTTTGTCGTTGTCTTATATAAAACAGTGCATACAATTGAACGGTTATATAAGGTGTTGCTGGTCGCCTGTCTTGGTAATGGCCTATACGCCTTTTACGCTTTACGTGGATTTGTACCAGGGTCAGAGCGACTAACTTTTGGAGCGATGTTTGACCCTAACGACCTTGCGTATTTTGCTTTAGTTTTTTTGCCCTTTTTTTTATTGTTTTTCAGTAAAAAAAATAAATTTATCATACGTTCATTGATGATCGTTTTTTTTTCTTCTGGTGTTTTGTTAATTCTCTTATCCGGTTCAAGGGGTGGATTGATTGCTTTTGGTGTTTCGATGGTTGTTTTTTTGTTGATAACCACAACAATAAAACGCTCAGCAAAGTTTTTAGTGGTTTCCGCGTGCGTATTTTTTATTGCTTTTGCCCCTTTGAATATTGAACGTTATTCAACGATGTTGAATCTTGAAGAAGATTATAATGTTACGTTGGAAGGTGGGCGGATTGATATATGGAAAATTGGCTTGAAGGCCTTCATAGAAAACCCCCTTACCGGAGTGGGTGTCGGTAGTTACAGTATCGCTGTAGGTTTGGACCGACAATCTCGAGATTCAACCATGCGTGTTTGGCAGACTGCGCACAATTCTGTTGTCCAGATTGGCACAGAAACAGGTGTCTTCGGTTTAGTGCTTTATTTAATGCTTTGCTTTTATGCTGTTGGTATCTTTTTAAAAGTACGAAAATATTCGCAGGATATTCAGCTGGTTAAAATAGCCGAAATGAGCCTGGTGGGTTTTGCCGGGATGTTTACCGCCGGACTTTTTTTGAGTCAGGCTTATTCTACTTATTGGGCCTTCTATGTTGCAATTTCAGCTGTCATGAGCCAACTGTTGTTAAAGGCAAATATCACTCTAAAGGAAAATAATTAGCGGTATGAAGCCCAAGGTGTTTATTAGTATAGCTACAGCAGAAATAGGTGGCCCGGGCAAAGGGTTGCTGCAGTTTTTTAAGTGTGGGGGGATGGAAAAATGTACCCCATTAATCACCGGCTTCGGTCGTTATGATCAACAACCAGGTGTGTTTGAGGCTACTGTCAAAAATTACAATTTTCCATTTGTACGCCTTATTCAGAGTATTACTTATGACCCAAGGCTTGTATTCCAGTCATTGCGAATTATAAAAGATTTTAAGCCGGACATCTTGCAATCCCACAGTTATAAAAGCCACGTTATCTGTTTTTGTTTGAAAATAATTACCGGTACCCCTTGGATTGCTTTTTTTCATGGTTGGTGTACAGGCGGCTTTAAAATAAAGCTTTATAAATATCTGGATAAATTCCTTTTCGGTTTTGCTGATCGGGTAGTGGTTGTCTCTAATGGGATGGCCAGTGGCTTGAACAAGAGGTGGATAGGTAAAAATAAAATTTACACCATCTATAACGCTGTTGATCCCAACGAATATGCTCTAACTGATTCAACCAGCAATATCAGGGAGCAATATGGAATATGCAGTTCGGCCCCTTTGATAGGGGTGGTTGGAAGGTTCAGTCACGAAAAAGGACATTGTTATTTTGTCGAGGCCCTGCCCCAGATCATTAAAAAAATCCCTGGTTTAAAAGTGTTGTTTATAGGTGACGGACCGCTACAAGAAGAAATTCAGCAGCAGGTTGATCAGTCCGGCCTTAAATCTCACGTCATATTTACCGGTTACCAGAGCAATGTGCAAAACTTCTATCGTGAAATTGATCTGCTTGTGTTGCCATCCTTAAGTGAAGGTATGCCCAACGTTGCGCTGGAGGCGATGCTGTTTGGCAAACCTGTGGTTGCCACACGCGTCGGCGGCGTCCCGGAGGTTGTTGTCGATGGGGAAACAGGTATATTGGTCGATTCGCAGAATGCGGAACAATTATCAGCAGCTGTTATACGGTTGTTTAAGCATCCTGAGATGCTTCGTGATTTTGGTGTTTCCGGTAGAGAACGAGTCCTCAGCGAGTTCAACCCTGAGGAGCGGGTCAAAAAAATTGCTGCCCTTTACGAGGAAGTGCTGGCCACAAAAATGAAGTTTCAGCAAGAAAAAAGTTACACTAAAGGTGAGAGCAGTGAATAATAATCATGTAATGCAATTGATTAACGTTTTTGACTTCGGCGGGGCAGAAAGTCTGGCACTTAACATCTGCATACATCTAAACAGTGCAAAAATATGCCAAACATCTGTCTGCGCCCTTTTTGGCGGCAGAGGCCCTTTGGTAGATCATGCCGAGAACAACACAGTCAATGTGCATTGTTTTACGCAAAAGAATAGAGGGCGCTTACAGGTGATGTGGGGTCTTTATCGTCTGTTTAGGGTGCAGCATGTGACCGTTGTCCAGGTGCATGGTGCCTATCTGCTTCAGTACGCTGCCTTGCCGGCCAGGCTTGCGGGTGTCAGAATCATCTACACCGAGCACGCCAAGTATTCGTTAAGTCAATCCAGTAAATTAAAACGAAATACTCGCTATCTCAGCCGCCTTGCCGATAAGGTTGTATGTGTTTCGGAAAACCTGAAAAACTTTATGATCACCGATGTCGGTGTGAGTGCTTCACAGATTGAAGTGATTCACAACGGGGTCAATCTGTCCGCTTTTCAAGTCGAAAATAAAGAAAAATCAGTTAAAAAAAATCAGGATAAACTGATCATCGGCACCGTGGCCAGACTCTCCGAACCCAAAGATCACGGCAACCTGTTGCGTGCCTTTGCTGAAGTTGTCAATAAAAGACCGGACGTGCGACTGATGTTGGTTGGCGATGGGGAGTTGCGTTCCGATATTGAAAGCATGATCCAACAGTTGGGCTTGAAATCATATGTCGACATGCTTGGTCGTCGTAGTGATATTCCTGAGTTGTTGGTTAAAATGGATATTTTTGTTTTACCTTCAAAAAGAGAAGGTTTTCCGATTGCTGTCCTTGAAGCAATGGCTTGCGGTAAACCGGTTGTCGCGACGAATGTTGGAGGTATGAGTGAAATTATCTCCAACGGTGAGGAAGGGATGATTGTCCCGCCGGAGAACAGCGATGAACTGGCAAAAGCGATACTGAAGTTGGTTGCTGATGAAGGTCTCAGAACAAAGATTGCGGTGCTGGGGTATCAAAAAGTTATATCTTCTTTCAGTGAACAAGCCATGATGGAAAAATATATGAACCTGCTAATGCCATCGGGAAAGTGTCATGCAAACCTTCCTTCGTAAAGCACTACTGAAATGGCGTGGATCGAAGAGATATGATTATCTTCGTGAATATGAACAGTTGCAATGGCAACCGTTGGAAGTGATTGAGCAATATCAGTTTGATAGAATAAAAAAACTCTTTAATCATGCGTATGACACGGTGTCTTACTATCGTCAGGTGTTCGATGACCTTGGTATCCACCCGAAGGATATCAAAAACAGATCTGATGTTGCCCGCCTGCCCGTGTTAACCAAAGATATTATCAGGTCGCATAGAGGGGAGTTAGTGTCTGCCACTTTCAAACCGGAACAATTGTTCAAGCTTTCCAGCGGTGGTTCTACCGGCGAGCCTTTGCACTTTTATTCCCACCTCGAAGCCTACGAAAAGGCCCAGGCACTGTTTATGCTGGGTTTAAAAAATTCCGGATGGAACGAGAATGAACGATTGATTTCCATCTGGGGTAATCCCGGTGATTTTACGCAAAAAACTGGAATGAAAGAACGGTTTAAAAAGAGCCTTTCAACAACCCTTAATTTGAATGCATATCAATACGACAGGGATATCATCAATGGGTGGATTGAACAGATTCTTGAAAAGAAGAATACGTTCATTTATGGTTACGTGTCTGTCATGCAGAATGTTGCCGAACACATCATTGAAAACAACATTTCCGTTACCAACGTCAAGGGGGTCATGACGTCGGCAGAAAAGCTGCACGACTGGCAAAGGAGTCTTATTCAAAAAGCCTTTAACTGCAAGGCATTTGATCAGTATGGCAGCAGGGAGGTGCCGGGTATTGCCTCGGAATGCCCTGCCGGAAAGATGCATCAGTTTCTGCATTCCGCTTATGTTGAGTACCTGCCTGTGCCCGATCATCCGGAAAACCTGTGCAAATTGGTTGTGACCTCGCTGGTCAACGATGCGATGCCTTTTATTCGTTATGAAATCGGTGATTTTGCCATGCCGGGGTCTGGGCAATGTTCCTGTGGCAGAGGTTTCCCTTTATTGGACATGAAAATAGGCAGGATTGCTGATAGATTCTTGACTTCAAGAGGCAAGACGATTTACGGAACTTTTTTTGTCAGACAAATGTACGATATAGAAGGAATAAAAAGTTTTCAGTTCCACCAGATAAATCCCCAATTTATTCGGCTTAGTCTGATAAAAAACCATAACTTTAATGATGCTGAAGCCCAAAAGATCTTGCGTATTGAGTCTAAAATCAAGCAGGCTCTTGATTGGGATGATTTGACGATAGATGTGCAATATGTAGAACAAATACCAAAAACCATCGGCGGTAAACACCGTTATATCATCTCAGATGTCACTGGATAATATGAATGAATAACATCCCCACCATCATGTATCATTCAGTCGGCGTTCCTGACCCTGATTGGATATGGAACCAGCTGACTATTCCATTTGACCTGTTCGCAGATCATATTCGCTGGCTCAAAAAGAAAAATTTCAGCACTATCGACTTTGCCCAATATTATCGCCATCTGCTACATGGTGAAGCATTGCCTGCCAACCCGGTGTTCTTGAATTTTGATGACGGTTATCTCGACAATTGGGTTTATGCCTATCCACTCCTGAAAAAATATGGATTTAAAGGCACCATTTTTGTTAACCCTGAGTTTGTTGACCCATGTGAAACACCACGTAAAAACCTGGAAGACGTATGGTTGGGACGTTGTTCCTTAGATGAGCTTCAATCTCAGGGATTTTTATCCTGGGCTGAAATGCGTAAAATGGAAGAAGATGGTGTGATGGATATACAGTCTCACGCCATGACCCATACCTGGTATTTTTCCGGACCCGACATTGTTGATTTTCGACATCCAGGTGACAACTATATGTGGATGGACTGGAATGACCATTCCGACATAAAATGTCACTATTTGAACAAGGATGCCTCCAAAATCCCACATTGTTTGGGTACGCCCGTTTACCAGCACGGTAAGTCTCTGGAGGTAAAGCGTTATTATCCAGACGGTGCTGTTAAGAAACATCTCGAAGCTTTTGTTGCGAAGCAGGGTGTTGATTTCTTCGATAATAACAACTGGAAAAATGTGCTGCAGAAGGAAGCAGTGGAGTTTATGTCAACTTGTCGCACTGAAGGGCGCTATGAAACGGATCAGGAGCGCCGCGTCAGGCTGCATTGGGAGCTTGGTGAGGCCAAGAAGATTATTGAGTCAAAATTGTCTAAACAGGTGACTTTTTTATGTTGGCCCGGTGGCGGATATGATCCGGAAGCGATAGAAATATCGAAAGAGTATTACCTTGGTTCTACGGTGGGTTCTCGGGATAAAACTGGTTCAACCTTTCAACCTGTAGATGGTCATGTCAGAATCGAGCGTATTGGCTGCCCCTATATAGAGCGCAAAGGTAAAGTGATCTATACCGATGGTAGGTACCTGTATCACTTTATCCGTGAATATCAGGGAAGCTCTAAACACAGATTGCTTCGAAGAAGTCTTAAGTTGGTAAAGAGTTTTTTTTAAAAAAATCATAGCCGGAGTGCATATGAAAATACTGGTAACGAATGCAAACAGTAGAATGGCCCTTTGTATCACCAGAGCATTAAAGAAAAAAGGCCATGATGTCGTCGTAGCCGATTATATAAAAAACTCAATGTGTTTTTTTTCAAATAAAAAATCAGATTATTTTATTTATCCCTCTCCGTATTCTGACCCAGATGGTTTTATTTCATTTATTTTAGAAAAAGTTAAAACACTAAATATAGATGTTGTTTTTCCGGTACATGAAGAAACCTTTCTGCTTTCAAAAAGAAAAAGCGAAGTCGAAAAGCATGTGGGATTAGCCGTACCTGATTATGAGCCATTCCTGACCGTACACAATAAAGATAAGCTTTATGATGCCTTGATACAGCAATCAATTAAGACACCAAAGACCTTATATCTGAAGGATTTTTCAGACTACAATGAAATAAAAATGAAGTTACCTGGCAAGGTTGTTTTAAAACCGAGGCAGGGTGGGGGCAACTGGGGAATATTTTTTCCTGACCCTGTTTTTTGCTACAACGAACAAATAAAACCGTATTTAAAAGATTTAAATGTTGATATTGCCAGAGTTCTCGTGCAGGAATGGATTCCAACCCAGGAAAAGTACTCTCATGTCGTTATTTACCAGAATGGACAATTTATTCAGGATTTTGCTGATATTCATGTCCGCGATTTTCCCCTCAGTGGCGGATCGGGAGTGTTGAGAAAAACATGTGATGCTTCGCCGATGACTGAAATTTCTAAACACCTTTTTGATGATATCGGGTGGCATGGTATGGCGGAAGTTGAATATGTCAGTCATGCTGAAACCGGTGAATTTTATCTAATTGAAATAAATCCAAGAGTCTGGGGTGGGGTCAATAGCGCTATTACATCCAGCCTCGATATTGTCGGTATGTATCTGGACATAGCTGTAGGCAAACGAGCTATGCCAGGCTGTTATAAAACCGATGTGCAGACCAGATGGTTTTGGGGGGATATGCGGGTTTTTCCAGAATATTTCAATAAAAGTAAAAGCAAATTTGGTGCGGCAGGGCATTACTTGCATCTTCTCATTGATAAAACCAAAACTGATGAATTTTACTGGGATGACCCTATGCCTTTCTTTGCCTGGCCTTGTCATACTCTTTATAAAATGTTCAAAAATAGAGGATTCCAACCCGTCGCGTACGATAGTCTGACTGGTGAGTGGGACTGATCAAAGGTAGGTATATGTTAGAGCTTGAACTTGTTGATAAAAAAGATGAAATTGCTGTAAATAGTTTTATTTCCCAATCAAAAAATAATAATTTCAGGCAAACAACCTATTGGGGTGAAATTAAAAAAGCTTCAGGCTGGCACTGCGCATGTTATGCCTTAAAAAAAGATACTCAGATTGTAGCAGTGGCTACAATCCTGATTCGCAAGCTAGGCCGATTACCTTTCTCCCTTATGTATTGCTGTCGCGGACCGATTGTCGATTGGAGCAATAGTGAAGTTGTTGAAGAACTTTTTAGTCAGCTTGGAGGGGTAGTTAAACGTCATAATGGTTTGTGCCTGAGGTTTGATCCAGAACCTGATGAATGGTTTGAAAAACAACAGATGTTATTGAAGAAACATCAGGTGTTTAGCATCCCGGAAAAGGTGACAGTGTGGAACAGGGCGGTTTACTCAACGAGGGTGTTGCTCAATGAGAGTGAGGAGCAATTGTTTCATAAAATGCGACGTACACACAGGCAAAATATAAATAAAGCTTGTTTATTGGGCGTTTCTTTTGTTGGTAGTGCTTTGCCCGACGATAAAGAGGTTTTTTTTAATTTGATGTGCGGTCTTGAAGAACGACGTCACTCGTTGATACATTCTAAAAATTACTATGATACGATTTATGAGAACACTGTCGGTCAAAACAGGGGCACATTTTTAAAAGCCATATACAATGATGAAGTGATTTCCGGCCTTGTTGTTACAATAGTTGGTAACAGAGCCTGGGCTCTTTATCTAGCAAATGACTACAGCTACAGAAAACTGATGCCAAACAAATTGTTAATGTGGGAATCAATAAAAATAGCAAAAAAAGCTGGATGTACATTTCTTGATTTGGGTTCCACTCAGGGGACTGAAGGTTTTAATCCCAATGAGGATAATTTAGATATGCTTAAGTCAGCTTACAGGCCTGTTATTGTAAATTTCCCTGGATATTTTGATGTCCCGGGAAAATACTATAGGCTATTTAGGATTGCAGAAAAGGAATTGTTTCCAAAAATTAATTATATATACTATAAGGCACAAAGAATTTTAAGTACTTTTAAGAAGAAATGAAATAAACAATATAATTTATTTTCAATAAAACAGTAAAATTTTTACACAAGGGCTTTTTATGGATTTAAAAGATCAATCGACAAATAGGAGAATTTTATTTTCTGGGAAATTCAAGGAAAAATCTTATAGATATTTCCATAAATTAACTGAAAAACCTGATTATTTTAAAATTTCAGAATTATTATTTCAAGCTGGTTTTGATCTGATTGAGAGTGTCAGACAAAAAAAAATAGTTGAATTTTTTGCTCGCCCTAACTTATGTGCTCAACTCGACAATATATTGATTGATCAACATCCAAATTATCGAATGTATTATCACAACGAAAAAACAAATAGTACGGTTGGCATGCAAGTCGGGATAGACATCATTAAAAATAATCAGAGATATTATCCTATTGATTTAAATTTGAAAGCTTTTCTTGGAACTGAAAGAAGGGTGCTTTATGAAGATGAAATAGACCCTCTCTTTTCTAAGCTGAAACAGGTTGCAATAAATAATAATTATAAAACCGTCGTATGTATGGATGGTCATTGGGATAAATTTTATGTTGATGAAATTGAACTTTTAAATAAGGGCAGTGTAGTGAAATTTATCCTAGCGAGCCAAGGGCGTCATGGTGATAAAAGAATCAAAAAGATGTTGTCACTACCGGACCCATTGGCCCCAGACACTTTATATGTGGTTTTTGACCCCAAGCACACACCGCTTGATTATTATATTACAAACCAAACTTGTACGAGTAAATGGCTTAGTAACTATATAGACATAAATAACTCTTGTCTTGGATTTGTTGATGCCTATGAAAAGTTTTCTGATGTGCAGATTTCCGAAGATTCTGATAACTGGCCCAATTTGGTTATCAAATTAGGTGGTGGTGGTTCTGCAGATTTTGTGAAGGTTGCAAAAGTTAAAAACATATCAAACGAAGGGATTGATAGTTTTTCTGAGGAAGCACTGATCAAGTTGTTTAATCTTGGGTTCTATATGAACCTTAAAAGGTGGGCCGGGCAGCAGCATAAAATGTTATTTCAAAAGTTTGTTAAACCTGAAGTCAACAATGAAGGTTTTGCGCAAATAATCAGATCGCACATGTTGATAGCACCCGGCATATCAACAGAACTTTCAAGCTACCAGATTGTTAGTGATGCACCTATACCTGATAATTTGGATTTTGGTATAGTCAAAAGCGACTCCCCTTATATTGTCAACTTTGCAAAAAAAGCCCACTTTGAACCGCTATGCAGTGATAAATTGCTAAATATAGCCTTAGGGCAGTTTGGTGATGTAATACATAAAGTAATAACAGATAGGTTTGTTATTGCTTGATTCTGCTGGCCCTGGGTAGGCTCATGTATGAATTCAATCAGAAACTGAGTCATATTGAAAAGTGCAAAATTTTGATTTCAGACCTTTAATGCAAAAATTATTAAAAAAAAACTTTCTAAAAAATGAGAATAACTTTATACTCAGAATTTCTTGGCTTTTTTGTGTGAATATTACTCCCGTTTGAAGTAATTGATAAAGGGTGATAGTTTAGTTGAGTTCTTTTCTATTGATCCTATGATGCTCTCGCAAAAACTCGCCAATTGCTGAGTTGTTGCGCTTATTTTGGCGCTTTGACGTACGTAGGTACGCCTCATTGCTCAATAAACGCGCGCCTTTCAGTTGGCGCTTTTTGCCTATCCAGCCAAATTGATACTTTTTGCGACGGCATCTAATTTAATATTAGTATGAATAATCAGACTAGTAAGTAAATAAAAATGAAAAGTGAGGTTATTTATGAAAAAAATTATATTTTTGACTATTATTCTTTTTGTCTTAGGTACTAATTCTTCTTTTTCCTTTATCAATTTTGATTCTGAAGGCAAATGGAGTACGAGTTTTGAGTATGGTCAAGAATGCGTCAAACATTGGAAGTTTCATGATGAGATCGGATACTGTAAGGATGTTGCTAACGATGGGGCAACTTGGACGGGTTATCCTCAAGCTTATCAAGAAGATAACCACACGATTGAAAATCTTACACACATATCCGCGAGTGCCGCTAATTCAGGTGGTTACGGCGCACGTTTTTGGAATTGGGATGGAGTAAACAGTCACACTCCGACTGTGGGTGTCATTTTCCCCTCACCTCAAACAGAACTGTGGATTCGTTGGTATATTAGATACCAAGAGGGTTATCGGTGGGAAGCTTTAAACTATGAGAAGAATCTCTATATCTACACCGCAGACAGATACCCTGCTGTAATAACCGGGGCTTTGAATGATACTTGGTACATTGCATCAAGTGGCCTGCCCCAAATCGGGCAGAGTCAAAATGTAATGTCAAACAAGACATGGGCTGATGTTATGGGCGGCCCTTATTCGCATGGTCAGTTTTTGGCAATTGAAGTTTATCTTAAAATGAATTCTGCTTTGGGGGTAGCAGATGGTGTGGCGAGGAAATGGATAAATGGTGAATTGGTTTTAGATCGCAACGATCTACAACATTCAGGAACCAACGCTAATGCTTTAAGCGGCTGGATGAATTTTGGATTCAACGAAAATCAGTCTGAAGTTGGCAATCAAAGAGGGCCAATAGGTATAAACCGTGCTTATATTGATTATGACGATATGGTCGTTTACAACCTAACGCCACCTAACTTAGACGCCCACGGTTACCCTTTTATTGGCCCGATGAGTTGGGGTAGTGTTCCTGTGACTACATCTCTTGAGGCCCAACCGATAACAGAACCAAAATCTTTTACAATTAGTGGTTTGCCAACTAAAGGAGATCTCCTTTTAACGGAAAACTTTCAAGATAATAACTGGTCATCCAGAGGATGGTATGATGCTACTGATTCCACCGGTGTTACATCCGGCGGATACTCTGGTAATGCACTGCGTTGGGATTGGATGGCCGGTGCGACGAAGCCAACTGGATTTTCAACCATCCGTCGTATAATGGCTGAGCCTGTAGAAGAATTTATTCTTGAATATTACGTCAAGTATGACTCAGGTTGGCGAGGTTCCGGGCTTGCGTACCACCCACATACCTTGCACATGGTTTCATCTGAAGACACCATATACCAGGGCGGAGCTAACTCGAACAGTGCGTTGTATTTTTCGCAAGTATCTGGTACATCTGCCCCCTATGCTATTCAACCGAGATTCGGCCATCAGGATTCGATGCGCGTTAACACATCATTTGGCACACCAAGAAATGACCTGACATCCACAACAGAGGACAGGTCAGCCAATCTTTGTAATACTCCCCTTGCTGCAGCAGGTGCTGATTATGGCGATTGTTATAGTATGGGCGGTGGGGCTTATTATTCATTCAGCGGGTGGAGGTCCCCTTCAGTTGTAGTGCCTAATGATCAATGGGTTAAACTTACCTATTATGTTAAGTCCAACACTGTTGCTAATGGGACGGCAAACTATGACGGAATTGTTAAGGTTTGGGTCAATGAGGCTTTAGCAATAAGCAATGAATCGGCATTGTTAGTTGCCGGTGGTTATGGTGGTGCTACATGGGATAAATTCATGATGGCCCCTTATATTGGTAATGGTTCCCCGGTTAACCAAACCATGTGGTTGGATGAGATGCGTGTTTGGAGGGTTGCCGAAGGTTCTGCAGGTGTTGTTGCACCGACGCCGTTATTGCGGTTAGTTCAATAAAGCGAAGAAACAAAAGTCCGGCCTGGTTTGATCTGGCCGGACTTTTGCGTTATAGATGTTTTCGACGACATTCCGCTCAGCAGCATTTGTTGGTTTAGAATGTCGAACTTTAACGGTCAAGTTGTGAAGTTTGTTGCCGCTGATTGTTCGCCAGCGTCCCCTAGATAAAAAATTTATATACGATGCATCGCAATTGCTGACGAACGAATTTCGAACGCTTTTTACATGACTTCAAGCCATTTAGCTATGAATATTTAAGGGTACTTCTACTGATGAATATAACCTTTTCCGCCTCCACTGAGCTGCCCAAGCTGGCTTGGTTGGCCAGGGTCCACTCTGTGAAAGCTCGTGTTGAGTTCCTGCACGGGCAATACGTGGAGCGAACGGATTCGTTTCTTGTCGAAGGCGCCTGGAACGGCCACTTTGCCGATGGAGACTTCGCGAACAGCAACTGCATGTTTGGCACGGGCGCTATTGTGAAGGAAGGCAGCATCTTGTTTGTAACGTCCGCCTCGACCACGGACAGCATCTATTGGCGCCAGACGGATTCCGCAGTTATCGTATCCAACTCGCTCCCCTTTCTTCTCGCTGAAATCGGTGACGAGCTGGATCCCAAATTTCGCCAGTACGATGAGATAAATGAAAGCATGATGAAGGGTCTTTTACAGTACAACAAGATGATTCCAACCTTGCAAGGCTCTATCAATCGTTTGGTGTACCAAAATCTGCAGGTATCCCTCGATTCTGTGAACGTAGTCGATAAGCCCCAAACGCCCTCCTTTTCCTGCTTTCAAGAATATTACGATTTTTTGCGTAACAACTACGCCAAAATTGTCAGCAACGCGCGCGACCCATCGCGTTCACACCCTTTAAAAATATACTCCACCCAGTCTCAGGGATATGACACGACAGCTGTTAATGGCCTTGCCAGGGAATTTGGTATTGACAAGGTCTTTACCGTCAGCAAATCTAAGGGTGGTGGTGCTTATGTTTATCATGACAAAAGAGAAGAGATGGATGATGATGGGACGGAGATCTGCAACCATTTGGGACTCAAAGTAACACAAATCGAGCGTCGTGCATTCGAACACGGCTTCCCGGAAGAATATATCTTCCATTCTGCGATCCATAGCAACCAGGACGCTAATTTCCTGGGTATTGTCCGGCAAATTACATGTTCGTCTTTATTGTTGACTGGTACTCTCGGGGGAGTTTGGTTCCCCGAAGGTCGCCTCAAGGCACATTTTTTTCCAATTGACGATTCACTCAAGCTCGGGGATCTCGGATGCCATGGACTTTCGGAGGTTCGCTTAGAAGCGGGATTCGTACAGTTGCCGGTTCCGTTCATTGGTGCACGGAGCAGGGCTGATATTGTCCGTATCACTGAATCCAAGGAAATGAATCCTTGGCGGCTAGGAACGGACTATGATCGCCCTATTCCACGCCGCATCGCCGAGCAAGCCGGCGTGCCGCGTGAGTTATTCGGACAGCGGAAGATGGCATCTGTGACAGAATTCCCGAATCCAGGGGTGCCGCATTCAGCCGAACTTAAAAATTTATATTTCGAATACCTCGTACGTGAACGGGTACTCGCGCGCTGGCAGCTTTACCTGTTCCCTCTCGTTCATCGTATCAACACCTGGATTGTATTCAGAAATTTTTCTGGACATAAATACATCTACTATTTCGAACGAATAGTTTCCCGAATCATTAGGCGTAATTGGCGTATCCCTTCGCTTTGGAAGAGACTAAATGGGTCGTTGTACTGTTTCTGTGTTAATAAGCGCATAGAGGACTATAAATCCTTTCTTCGCTGACGTGAATGATCATTTTTTGACCTATCTTATTGTTACAAAGTACAAGCAGAGATGGCAGGGTAAATCCAAGTTGTTTTTAACAGCAAACCATCAAAAAAATTGATAGAATCTTCGGAAAATTCGATACTTTTTATTTTTCAAAATGGAAAATTACCTTTAGCTATGAGTCGGACTTTGTTTTTTTGATTTGGATCAGTCATCAGTGAAAAAAAAAATCCTCATCATCGGTAGCGGCCTGGCCGGGTCATTGTTGGGCAATGAATTGGGTAAAAACCATGATGTCACCCTCCTTGAAAAAGGGCCGCACAACAGCATTACCTACCCGCAACTTCACTTTCACCACAAAAAATTCGCCGAAGTGCATACCTGCTGTTACGGTGGCGGTGGCAGTACCAATCTGTGGCACAATGGGCTGATCCCGATTAGAACTGACGATGTTGTAGGTTCCGAGTTTCGCGAGGTGCTTGGGCAGGCACAAAGTTACATTGATCAGACCGCCGCAGCCCTCTTTTACACCGGAGCATCTTTTAGCGAAGACCACCGACAGCTTGTAAACAATGCCAACTCCCTACTCCCCACTACCTATTCCCCATCCTCATCCCCATCCCAGGGCATTGACTGTCTGGTATATCCGAAAAAATTCCGGAGGTTAACGCTGTCAGCTGCGGTGAAGGCCATCTTTGATGTTGAAGCCATCGATTTTGTTTATCGCGATGGACGCATCAGCAAGGTCAACTATCGGGTTGCGGGGGCGCAGCACGCGCTGGAACCGGATGTTGTTATTGTCGCGGCGGGGACGCTGGGGACACCGGGAGTGATTCAGAAAGTGGTAAGAGCTGCCGGCATGTCAGATGAGTCGGTGGGGGTTGGTTTTATCGATCATCCCATGGGTTTTGTCGGTAAGGTTAAAGTAAAAAAAGAACTATCGAGCGTTATTAAAAAACTTTCCGCCTGGGATCGTGGTGATTATGTCAGCCGCAATGCGGTACGTCTGAAAAGTGCCTGCGGCAAGTATACCGCCTGTGCTTTTTTCCGCCCGGCTTTGACCATGGATAACCGCCTGTCAATCTACAAATACAAATCCTCCCTCGGCGCCAGCAACGGTATGGCACGGATCAGGAACATCTTTTCCTGGAAGATATTTCACCCCGATATGATTGCGGAAATATTCGCCCATCTCTTTGGTGTGAATATTCCCAGCCGTATCTATAACATTCTGTTGATTACCGAGCAGAAACGGGGGGGGAGCAGGGTGTATGAAGAGGATGGTGCTATCCAGGTGAAGTGGACGGTTACTGACGACGAGCTGGCAACCTATCGTGCCATGTTGAAAGACCTTGAGGGGATGCTGGGGGATATCGCTGATGCCATCAACATCAACACCAACATCACCAGCGACTGGCTCTGGTCGGCTGCGCATCACTCCGGGACGATTTCGTTGGGTTCAGGTGAGGATGATCTGGTGGATACCAACTTGAAGCTGAATTGCTGTGACAATGTGTATGTGTGTGACGGGTCGGTGCTACAGGAACATAGTTACGCGAATACGGGGTTGGCGATTGGGCAGTTAGCGTTTCGGTTGGCGGATCATTTGAACAATAAAATCTTGCCTCGCGCAGAGCACGCAGAGATCGCGGAGAAAACCTGAAAAAACTTTTTTGGGGTTAAAGGCTTTAAGCCCTGAGATCCTTGGTTTGAATTTCTTGGCGCCCTTGGCGTGCTTCAGTGAGTGTAGCGAACGGGCGCGAAACAAGAATTTAAAACCTGCCTCTCGCAACGACGCAACGTAGGGCTAAAGGCAACATTTGCGGGCACGGATACAATCTGAAGAATCTGATTGTTTTTAGCCGCAGATGAACCTCAGATTATCGCAGATTGGGTCAACGTCAAAACCTGCTGGGGGGGTAAACCTATAACCATTAACCTAAAACCTAAAACCGGT
Organism: Pelovirga terrestris; assembly: GCF_014773365.1. Classification (GTDB taxonomy): domain Bacteria; phylum Desulfobacterota; class Desulfuromonadia; order Desulfuromonadales; family Geopsychrobacteraceae; genus Pelovirga; species Pelovirga terrestris. Next base: position 320,934 of record NZ_JACWUN010000001.1, on the reverse strand, counting down.
TTAAAGTCTTGAGTAAGTGAAACGAACGGGCGAGAGATGGAGGCTTGGTTGATGGTCTAGCAGTTCTGAATAATCAGGGTTGGTGCCGTGGCAAAGTAAGAATCGTTGGTGTCGAGAATATATCTGCGGTTACCATTCATCTCTTAGTTTCCGTTGTGTCGCTATAGCATCACCGTCCCAGGAGAGTTTGCCGCATAATTCTGAGAAAGTTTTGTTTTTTTGACGAGGGGGATTTTTGGCCGGACGGCGTTCCAACAGGTATTGATAGTAGCTGAGCAGTTCACGGCGCGATGCCGGGGGGAGAGCAGATATATCAAGTTTTTCGTTTGTTGTTCCCATGGTGTCCTCCGTATCTAGAAAAATTACCACAGCAATGTCGAACTGTAAACTATCATAGCTTTTGCAATAATCCAGACAGCCTCGCGCAGAGATCGCAGAGATCGCGAAGAAAATCAGATAAGCTAAAATCTGAAAATCTTTTTTTGGGTTTAAAAGCCTTAAATCATAAGTTCCTTGGTTTGAATTTCTTGGCGCCCTTGGCGTGCTTGAGTGAGTGTAGCGAACGGGCGCGAGTAATAGATCTAAAACCAGCCTCGCGCAGAGCACGCAGAGATCGCGGAGAAAACCTGAAAAAAACTTTTTTGGGGTTAAAGGCTTTAAACCCTGAGATCCTTGGTTAGAATTTCTTGGCGCCCTTGGCGTGCTTGAGTGAGTGAAACGAACGGGCGAGAGGAATGGTTTTAAAAATGAAAAAAGTATTAGTCACTGGCGCGACGGGGTTTCTTGGGCGGCGCGTTGTTCTTCAGCTTGTCGAGCAGGGTTTTGCCGTTCGTGCCCTGGTCCGTCAAACATCCAATATTCAGGGTTTGCATCTGCCAGGGGTGGAGTTTGTTTACGGGGATGTTACGAATCTGGGTTCTTTGCAGCTGGCCTTTACCGATATCGATTACGTCATCCATGCTGCCGCCGGCACCAGCGGTACTGAAGAGCAGATGCGGCGGGTGACGATTGAAGGGACGCGCAATATTCTTGACCTGTGCCGTCGGTCTGCTGCATGCAAGCTGGTCTATATCAGCTCTTGCTCGGTGTATGGCATTGCCGGGCAACCTGATAGTGCGCTATTGGATGAGTCTGCTCCGCTGGAAGCTCAGCCACAGCTGCGGGGGGCTTATTCCTTAACCAAACTCGAAGCGGAAAAACTGGTGACGGCTGCGATGGAGCAGGGGGATGTTATTGCTACGATACTTCGCCCCGGCACCATCTACGGCCCCGGTGGTGAAAACTACACACCGATGGTGGGCTTTTCCCTTAAAAACAAGTTGTTTGTGGTGATTGATCGTAAGGGCTTTGTGCTGCCGTTGGTGTATGTTGATAACCTGGTCGATGCGATCATTCTGGCGATGACAGCAGATAGCAGTAGCGGGCAGGTTTACCATGTTGTCGATACGGACCAGGTCGACAAAAAAACCTACATGAACACCTTTATCCGTAAGCTGCATCCGGGCGCGGTATGTCTGTATTTTCCGTATAAGTTGTTTGCGGCGATTGTTGCGGTTCAGGAGAAGGTGTTCGGGGTGTTGAGGCGGGAGCCGGTGATTAGTATGTATCGGCTGGAATCATCGCAGAACCCGGTGGTGTATGATGTGGCGAAAATCAAAAGTGAGCTGGGGTGGGAGCCGGGGGTGGGGTTTGGGGAGGCGGTTGAGGAAACCTTAAAATTTTGCCTCGCGCAGAGCACGCAGAGATCGCAAAGAAAACCTTGAAATCATTTTTTTTGGGTTAAAAGCCTGAAAACACAAAAAAGAGCATTTCTTGGCGTCCTTAGCGTGCTCGAGTGAGTGAAACGAGCGGGCGCGAAACCAGATTCTCAAAATCGGCCTCGCGCAGAGACCGCAGAGTTCGCAAAGAAAACCAAAAAGTCTAAGGTCTGAAAATATTGTTTTTCTTGGCAAGGCTGGTGTGTGAACGCATCAAAGGTGCTGCTGACGGTTCACGGCTTACCGTTCACTAAAGCCTCATTTACAAATAACATCGCGTAGCGATGGACCAATGACGCCACGAAGTGGCAGACAAATGACACCGCGTAGCGATGGACAAAGCACAAATGCGCTGGATTACGATTTCCTATCTAATAACGTTTTTATTTTCTGTCGAAGGTTCGGCAGGTCCTGTGTTGCTGTTGACCAGACGGCATCAATGTCGACACCGAAATATTGGTGAATCAGTTTATCTCGCATGCCGGCCATACTCCGCCACGGAACATCCGGTGCTGATCTGCGGGTAAGTTCGGACAGGTTTTTTGTTGCTTCGCCGATAATTTCCAATTGTCGGATTACGCCATCCTGAAAAAGTTTTGTGTCACTAAATTGTTGATGGCTGACGCCGCATAGATACTCGTTGATTTGTTCAATGGCTTCAGAGATATGTCGAAGATAAACGGTGTCTTCTTTTTGAGTCATTGATAGACAACCTTGAGTTCTGCTTTAATCCGGTCAATCAGATGGGGGCTGATAGCCTTTTCAGTCAGTAGATCGACTTTGATGCCAAGGCTGTCCGATAGTTCTTGCTCAATGCTGACCAGGGTAAGAAGGCTCTTTGTTTTGCGAAAGTCGACCAGTAAATCAAGGTCGCTGTCGGGTCGATCATCTCCACGTGCTCGTGAGCCGAAAATACCAATACGATCAGCATCGTGCTTTTTCAGTATTGAAATTAACGTATTTTCCATTTGAGTAGTCATGATAATCTCCAAGAGGGTTCTTGCTTATATTTATAACAGAAATCAGGGGATAAAACAGCTTTAGAATAAGAACCTGAAATAAGGTTGCTCTTTGGGTTAGGGCTTTAGACATCAGACTTTATCTGCGTTGATCCCGTCAAATGCTTTTTCTGACTGGATAAAAATCTGATTAAGTTCGGATAAAGGCATGAAGGCAAGATCTTTTTTTGGTTAAAGGCTTTTACAATCAGACTTTATCTGCGTAAATCCAGTCAAATGTTTTTTTTCTGACAGGATGAAAATCTGATGAAATTCGGATGAATGCATTTAAGTATTAGCCTTTGTCATTGTTAAATCTGTCAAAAAAGGGGAGGGGGGAGATAATGGATCATTCTGATCTGACTGAGAAGATTATTGGTTGCGCTTATAAGGTGTACAACACCATGGGATCCGGTTTTCTTGAGACTGTTTATGAGAAGTGTTTTGCTATTGAATTGCAAAAGGCTGGCGTGTTTGCCGAGTTTCAGAAACCCGTCGATGTGTATTATGATAATCAACATGTTGGCAGTTATGTTGTTGATGTCTTGGTTGAGGATACAACGATCGTTGAACTGAAAGCTGTTCGCACTTTGACCGCAGCGCATGAGGTTCAGTTGGTGAATTATCTGGCTGCAACGGGGAAGACGATAGGGCTTTTGATCAACTTCGGTGAGAATAAGGTTGAGGTTCGGCGTAAAGTACTGCGTTTTTGACAGGATGAAAATCGGATTAAATTCAACACCTGTTTTTGGGGTAAGGCTTTTACAATCAGACTTTTCTGCGTAAATCCCGTCAAATGCTTTTTTTCTGACAGGATAAAAATCTGATGAACTTCGGATATATGCATTAGTGCAAGGTCTGTTTTTTGGTTAAAGGCTTTTACAATCAGACTTTATCTGCGTTGATCCTGTCAAAGGCTTTTTTTTTGGACAGGATGTAAATCTGATGAACTTCGGCCTTTTTATGGGTAAAAGCTTCTACATCAGATTCTATCAGACCTTTATCCTGTCAAAAAAAAGGTTCAAAGCAGTGTATTCCTTTTAACGCAAAGTTTAAGCAACCTCTAAAGGGCGAACTTCTTGTTGAATCGTCTCTATGGTTTGTTGTGCTACTTTCAGATCGTAGCTGGTTTGCAGGTTCATCCAGAACTGAGCTGTGGTATTGAAGTACCTTGCCAGTCTAAGGGCGGTATCAACACTTATCCCGCGTTTTTCACGGACAATATCGTTGATCCGTGGAGCGGAAACACGCAAAGCTGTTGCCAGCGCATTGGCGCTCATGCCTAAAGGAATAAGATACTCTTCCCGGATGATTTCGCCCGGGTGAACAGGCCTCATGTTATTCATATTTTGCTCCTTTTAATGATAATCGGTTATTTCAACTTCAGTCGGTTCATCCAGCCAAATAAAACAGATGCGCCATTGCTTGTTGATTCTGATACTGTATTGACCTGATCGGTCGCCACTTAGTTTTTCCAGCATGTTGCCTGGAGGTGAGCGTAGATCAAACAGCTCTACCGCATTGTCTAGCATCTGCAACTTGCGTTCAGCTTGTGCCTGAAAAGATCTGAACTGCTTTGGTTTTCCACCCTCATAAAGGGATTGCGTGTGCTTGCATTTAAAATTTCGTATCATGTAGGCATGGTATAACGTTCTTCGTTAAACGTCAATCGTTAAGTTCGTAAATCCCGTTAAAGAAAAGGCTCAAAAGTTTTTTTTGACAGGATGGCAATCTGATGAAAATCGGATTAAATTCAACCCCTGTTTTTGGGGTAAGGATTTTACAATCAGACTTTATCTGCGTTGAGCCTGTTAAATGCTTTTTCTGACTGGATGAAAATCTGATTAAGTTCGGATGAAGGCAAAGACTAAAACCAGCCTCGCGCGGAGCACGCAGGGTTCGCAAAGAAAACCTTGAAATCATTTTTTTTGGGTTAAAAGCCTGAAAACACAAAAAAGAGCATTTCTTGGCGTCCTTAGCGTGCTTGAGTGAACGAAGCGAACGGGCGCGAAACAAAATTAGGGGGGGGATATGGATGAAAATGATATCGGAAAGATTGTTGTTGATGTTGCTATCAAATTACACCGTGAAACAGGGCCTGGACTTCTAGAAAGTGTTTACGAAGCACTCCTGGAGCATGATCTCAAAATCAGGGGATTTCAGGTATCAAGACAAATGGCTATTTCTCTAAATTATAGAGGCATTAAATTCGACGAGGGGTTTCGAGCTGATATTATTGTTGAAAACAAAGTTATTCTGGAATTAAAGTCGGTCGACAAAATATCAAAAGTTCATAAGAAACAGGTTCTTACATATTTAAAATTGACTGGTTTGAAACTTGGTTATCTGCTGAATTTTGGTGAAGAAAGAATGATAGATGGGATTGTCAGGCTGGTGAATGATCTTTAAAACCGGTCTCGCGCAGAGCACGCAGAGATCGCTAAGAAAACCTTAGAGCCTTGTTTTTTGGTTCAAGGCCTTAAACCATAGAATGTTTGTTTTGAATTTCTTGGCGTCCTTTGCGTGCTTGAGTGAGCATAGCGAACGGGCGCGAGACAAGGTTTTCAGATTGAGGTTGTTTTTTTATGTGTGGAATTTATGGGGTGATGGGTGGGGGGGTTGACCAGGGGTTTCTGGAGCGGGCTACTTCGACTTTGACCCATCGTGGGCCGGATGCGGCTGGTTATTATCTGGATCATCACATCGGTCTGGGGCAGTAGCCGATTTTTTTGTGAGAACTTTATGTCTACATTAGATATTTCCATCGTCATTCCCTGCTTGAATGAGGTTGGTACAATTGGCAAAACTCTTTCGGCACTCGTTTGCGAGCTGAATAATGCCGACCTGCAATATGAAATCATTGTTGTAGATAATGGCTCTACCGATGGCAGTGATCTTGTCGCTAAAGACCATGGCGTGGATTTTATTCAAACCGACGCCTATCCGGTAGCTGCGGTTCGTAACCTGGGTGTAAAAAAATCTCAGGGTGCGGTTCTGGTTTTTCTTGATGCTGATATCGTAGTTCAGGATGGCTGGGGGCAACATTTAGGGCATGTCTACAAGCGGCTGATGGAGGATGATAATCTCATAACAGGTTCACACCCACAGGTGCCTGATGATATTCGCCCTGCACTATATTGCTGGTACAAAAGCCTGTCTGAAGATACCCGCGATACCCATATGGGAACGGGGCATATGATTGTTTCCAGGGCAACCTTTGAGAAGGTTGGTAGGTTTGACGAGTCTTTGGTGACAAATGAAGATTTTTATTTCTGTATCGAAGCTAAAAAAATAGGGGTTGCTGTTGTCAGTAACCCTGATATGAAGGTTTTCCATCTGGGTTATCCGAACAACTATTCTGATTTTTTGAAAAGAGAAATCTGGCATGGTTTGGGGGATTGTAACACCATAGGGCGGCTGCTGCGCTCCCGTGTGGTGTGGTTTGGCGTGGCTTTTATTGTTTTTGGCTTGCTGGCAATTACCTCATTGTTTTTTTCCCCGACACTTTTTTCCATTTCTGTTTTTGCGTTTCTGCTGTTGCCGGCTGGATTTAATATAATCAAGTTTGGCTACGGAGGACTGCGTGAGTTTACATATCGCAGCCTTGTTGCCTGTGTTTATCTGTTCAGCAGAGGACTTGCTATTCCGATTTACATTCTTAATACAAACAAGCGACTTCATCGTGGACACAAGCAGGCCCAATCAGGTCAGTCTGGGGAAAAGGTATGAATGTTTACATAGAACAATGTGAAAATTATGACGGTTCATCCATTGATCATGTCGTGTCTTCCTGGAGAAGCGTTTTTTCTGATGCTATTAAGCCGGGTGATACAGTTGTTTTAAAACCGAACTGGATTGCTGAAACACATAGGTACAATGAGGGAGAGTGGCTTCAGGTGGTCACTCATCCCCGGATTATTGAGGCTGTACTGAAGGTTGTTCTGGAATTGCTTCAAGGTAAGGGCAAGGTAACGATCACAGATGGCCCGATGACCGGCTCCAGCTGGAAAAAATTGATGGAAATCATGCAGCCTGAGCGTTGGATTGAAATGGGTAAAAGCGCAAATATCGACGTTGCAGTGCTTGATTTGCGTGATCATGAGTGGACGATTAAGGGTGATATTATTGTCGAACGTAAAGAGTTGCAGGGTGATCCGCTTGGCTCTGTTGTCTGTGATTTGTCTTCTCGAAGTGAATTTGTTGGCAAGGAAATTGGTAAACTTGGCTTTTTTGGTGCTGACTATAACCAGCAGGAAACTAACGAAGCACATTCTGGCGGTAAGCATTTGTATAAAGTGTCACGAACCGTTCTGGAGGCTGACGTTTTTATCAATTTACCCAAACTTAAAACCCACAAGAAATCCGGCGTTACCTGCTCGTTAAAGAATCTGGTTGGAATCAATACCTATAAAAACTGGTTGCCTCACCATACCGGGGGTTCTCCAAACGAGGGAGGCGATCAGTTCCCGGAAAAAAGCATCAGATCGTTTGCCGAGGGGCGTTCTACCAGAGCTCTGTATGATTTTCTTGCTAAAAATCCGCATATGGGGAAGTTTTTCATTACCCTGAAAAAGTTTGGGAAATTCGTTTTTGGTGATACGCGAAAAACAATTCGCAGTGGCAGTTGGTTCGGCAATGATACGCTCTGGCGGATGGTGCTGGATCTAAACAAGATTCTTTTTTATGCCAATACTGATGGCAGTCTTCGCGCAGATGTTCCTGCCAGCAGAAAGAAATATATCAGTCTGGTAGACGCTGTAATCTCGGGTGATGGCAACGGCCCGGATGCTCCAGATAGAAAAGATACCGGCTTGCTGATTATTGGTACTGATCCGGTTTCTGTAGATTGTGTCTGTGCAAAGTTGATGGGTTTTGACTGGCAGAAGATACCCATCACTAAAAACTCCTTCGCGGTGAAAAACTTCGCTTTTATTGATGGTGCTTACGAAGATATTCAGGTTGAATCGACTATAGATAGATTCAACAATCTCCTTTGCAAAATAAAAGATGAGGACAGCTTCTGTTTTGAGCCCTCTGTCGGTTGGAAAGGGCATGTGGAATCGCCATTTCGTATGGACCAATGAGTTATTTTACAGCGGTAATGGCACTTTAGAAATGACCCATCTGAATTTGCCTGATTTGGTCCGCGGGATGGACTCAACAAACTCCAGCTCGATTTTCATATTTGTGCCGACCCGCTCATGTAGCGCGCTAATCAGGTGCGCTGAATCGCTATCTTTGTAGTTTTGTGAACGAACTATTTTGATATGTAAAAGATCAATCTTTTCCTGGATGATTTGAGATTCCTCGATGGCGTCAAGGGGTTTAAATGGGTGGGTAAGGACTGAAGATGATACAAGTTTACCTTCCGGAGTTACCACAATATCTTCATCCTTGGTTGTAATTCCCTTAAAGCGGGGCATATAGCGACCGCAGGCGCACTGTTTATTGTCCAGAGCGGTAATGTCGGAGGTTTGGTAGCGAATAAACGGCATACCAAAATTGAGAAGGCTGGTGCCGACCAGATAGCCTTCTTTGCCTTGCTCTACTGGGAAGCCGTTGTTGTCAACGACTTCATTAAGGGCAAACTCGAAATTAAGATGGTATTCGTGCGCTTCAGCGCATTGCGAAGCAAAAGCGACACGCTCAGCCATACCATAAAAGTCGAATACCGGCGCTTCAAAGCTTTCTTCTATCAGCTCACGTTGTTGCGGCAGCAATGTTTCTGACGAGGTCAGTACGGCTTTGAGTGGTAACTTTTGTCCGATCTTTTTTAAATAACGGGCAAGAATGAATGTCGTGGAGGGGTATCCCTCAATGGCCGCTGGTTGAAAACTGCGAAGCTTTTCCAAATGATACGGCAGATATTGTTCACTCAGGTGAAATGAAGACATCCAGAGCATGTTGTGGATACGATCATGCTGCCAGAGGGGAGGGGATGTTTTATTTGTGGGAACGATTGTCCGTCCAAGAAACATAGCGATGCCATCCCCATATTGAACACCTGCCCATATTTTTTGGCGCCAATCAGCGGCATTGTTGTAGATGCATGTGTGTTTATCCCAATAGCAGGAAAGAGGTGACCCGGTCGTTCCGGATGTGTGGCCATGAAAAAGCTTGTTTTGGGGATATTTCGAGCTGATTAATTGATCGCCGGCGGACCGTACATCTTCGCGCGTTAAAATCGGCAACTTTGCAACATCGCTGAGGTTTTTAATGTCTATTGGACGCACCTGGTATTCGTCGAAGCGTTTCCGGTAAAAAGGGACAGTTTCATAGGCGTGTTTAACGATTTTTTTAAGCCGTTCAAGTTGATATGCTGCAATTTCATCAGGGGTGTACCATTGTGTTTTTGTCAGTTCCTCAAGGGCTGCATGAAAGGGTTTGCCATAACGCTCAACGTGTATTCTGCAAGCGTACAAGTTAAGAAGAACATGTTGCGCAACATAAGGGCTCTTATCATATAAATTCTGTAGCTTTCCCAATTGAAACCCCGATTCGTGAGCGATGAGAAAAATATTTGTTTTAGGTAGTTGTCAATGTTGTTAGATGTTAATTATGGTGTCATTTGAAGTCAAATTGTATTTATATCGCAAAATTGCTTATTTAGGGAGATTGAAATTTTGGCTGAATATTTTTTCTGGTTTTTTCTGATATTGACCTTGTACCCCTATGTGATTTACCCGTTGCTGGTTTCTGTCTGGTCAAAAGTGGCTCCGCGTGCATGGACAAAAGGCACGGAACAGCCAACGGTGACTCTGATTGTTTCGGTTTATAACGAGGAGGGGGTTATTCAGCGCAAACTCGATAATGCCCTGGCGCTGGACTATCCGCCGGAACGTTTGCAGATCATGGTTGTCTCTGACGGATCTACTGATACGACTCACGAGATAGTTGGTGCCTGTGATGATGAGCGTGTGATCCTGAAAGCCTATCAGCGCGCCGGTAAAACGGCCTGTTTGAATCGGGCCGTGGCAGAAGCCTCCGGGGATATTGTGGTTTTTACCGACGCCAATTCCATGTTCCCGCCTCAGGCGTTGCAGATGATGACGCGTAATTTCGCCGATGAATCCGTCGGTCTGGTGACCGGCTGGACCAGATACCGGCGGTCGGGTTCTGATGTCGAAGAGGCACCGGGAGCCTACGCCCGGCTGGAGAAGATCACCAAGGATGCGGAGAGCCGTATTTCCTCCTGTGTGGGTGCTGATGGTGCTATCTTTGCCATCCGCAAAGAACTTTACCAACCATTGGAAGATCAGGATATCAACGATTTTGTCATCCCCCTCAATGTCATCGGGCAAAGGCGACGGGTTGTGCTGGATGGGGATGTCTATTGTCTGGAAGAACCATCCGAGGATGCCGGCAAGGAGTATCGTCGTCAGGTGCGCATGACCAACAGGACTCTGGGAGCAATGCGGCGCAACCTGAAGTATCTGGTCCCGGTGGACTTTGGTTCTTTTGCCTTTTTTCTGCTGTCCCATAAGCTGTTGCGTTTTCTGGTGCCGTTTTTTGTTGTTGGGACGTTTTTCTCCGGTTTGGCGCTGATGACCTCGACGCTCTTTTACGGATTGGCCTTTTTGGCCATGATCCTTCTGGTGCTGGCCGGTTCCCTGGGGTTGATGGGTTATGCCCAGTCACGGTTGGTTGATGTTTGTGCGACTTTTCTGTTGACCTGCGCCGGTCAGGCGGTGGGCTGGTTCCGTTTTTTTACCGGCAAAAAAGACACCATGTGGACACCGCAGAGGTCATGACGTTCCGGCGTTGTGCCCTTGCTGCTGTGGTTGTTGTTTTGCTGCTGCTGGTCATGGTAGCGGTTCGGCCCGGTTTGCTTGGGGCACTTGTCGTCGTCGATGTGCCGCTCGATTCAGCAGATGTTATTGTCGTGATGGCTGGGGAGCGCAGGTTGCGACTTCCGGCGGTAGCGCAATTGTATCATCAGGGGCTGTCTGAGCGTATTTATCTGGCTAATGACGGGATGTTTTCGTCCTGGTCGTCCAAACATCAGCGCAACCTGTATGAAGTTGAGTGGGCCAGGGAGTTTCTGCTGGAACAAGGGGTGGCAGATGACGCCATTGCTATGCTCGACTATACTGCAAGTGGTTCTTATTTCGACGCGCTCCACGCCGCACAGGCGATCAGAGCGGATAACGCCATCTCGACGGTGCTGGTAGTCACATCTGATTATCACACCAGAAGAACCCTGTGGTGTTTTAACCGGGTGCTGGATGGTAGTGATATCAGAATTGGGGTTTATCCGGTCCCTGTAAACCCGGACAGTGAGCAATATTTGTTGAAGACCTACGCGACGGAACTGGTGAAGTTGGGGTATTATTGGTTGCGATACTAAAATTTTATAAACCTGCCTCGCGCAGAGCCCGCAGAGATCGCTGAGAAAAGCTAAGGACGATAACCTGTTGGACGCGGATACAATCTGAAAAATCTGATGAAAATCTGATATAGCCGCAGATAAACGCTGATAGACCTGATAAAATCATGATTAAAACCTGGCTCTTGGGTTTAAACACAAAAACCAAAAGCCTTGTTTTTTAGACTAAAAATCAGGTTTTGGGTTTATCTGAGATGCATCTGCGTCTATCTGCGTTCGATAAAGATTTGATGTTGTTTTTGATCCGTGAAAATCCGAAGTTTCAGATTTTATCCGCGTGCAACAGGTTCTAAGTATTCTTGAGTGTGAGATAAACATATGACTGAAACAGTACCTGAAATCGATCAACATCGTCAGATCGCACCCCGGCGGATTACTTCTGCTTTGCTTCTGTTCGTCGGGTTTGTGGCGCTTTTCTATGATGTTATCATTTATACCTTCTACAAATGGTTTACCCCTGAAGGAAATCACTGGCCGCTGATCCTCGGAGCAGCTCTCTACATTGTCTGGCTTAAGCGGGACGATATCAGGCGACTTCCGCAACATCCGAACCTGATGGTTGGAACCCTGATGATGGCAGGGGGCTGTTTTATGCTGTTTGCCGCCAAGCTCAGCAACACCATTGTTGCCCAGCAACTAGCGGTGATACCGGTGCTGTTGGGTGGCGTGCTGCTCTTGCGTGGGTTCAGTTGGTTCAAGGCGTTGTTCATCCCCATCTGTTATTTGATTTTCCAGACTGGTATACCTTGGTGGGCACTGGGTAAGTTTAGTATTTATCTGCAATTATCGGCAGCCTGGCTGGCTACCAACATGATCGGCTGGAGTGGCATGCCGGTGATCCTGTCGGGTACTATTATCGATCTTCCCCACATTGCTCTTGAGGTTGCCCCTGAATGTGCCGGTGTATCCAATATTGTTTCATTAATTTCGTTGTCCATCTTTCTTGGCTTTGTACTGCAATTATCAGTTTATAAAAAGGCCCTGATCGTTCTTTTAAGTATTCCGGTAGGGATTTTTGCCAATGGCGTCAGAATCGCCCTGATCGGATTTTATGCGGTTTATAACAAGGGGGCGGATCTTCACGGCCCTTATGAAACCATGGGGATGAGTCTGATCTTCTTTTTCGGAATGCTGTTGCTGTTTCTGATCGGTCATCTGATTAAAGGGAAGAAGGTCATGCCTGTTGCGCTAGAGCAAGATGCTGTCGATGAAGTTGACGATATACCACCGTTGCAAATTACAGCTGATAGTCGGGGAGGGCGGCGTCATCTGGTGGCCGCTTGCCTGCTGGCAAGTTTATTGGTACCGACCTTGGCCATGATGCACCTGTATCATTTGCGACCGGTCACTCCGCCGGCATCATTTGCGACATTTCCACTGGAGATCGGTGATTTTTACGGCGAGGATGCTTTCTGGGTTGATGAACGTATTAGACCCTTTTCCGCTGACGATGAACTGATCAGGGTTTATACAGACCCTTCAGATAACCGCTTCGCATTATATGTCGGCTATTTTGCCGAGCAGGATCGGGACAAAAAAGTTGTTGATTATCGTCGATCCTGGATGTTTGATGGGGCCGGTCGATATCCGGTGGTGACTGATTCCGGGACGGAATTTATCAATAAGCGTGATGAGGAGGGTAACAGCTTGTACTTCTGGTACATCTTGGCTGACCGGATTGTTACTGACAGTCTTACCGGTAAAGTATTGACTTTCTGGGATGGATTAACTAACAGAAAAACCAACGGCGCTGTGATCATTATTCAAAGTAGAAGTGGTGAGGAGGCCGTAAGGCCATTTGTGCAAGAGATGATGATTCATGTGCAGGGTTATATCCAATAGATTGGGAACAAAAAAAGTCGATAAACCCTTGGACACAGATACAATCTGAAAAATCTGATGAGAAACCGATCTTTTTAGCCGCTGATGAACGCGGATTGACGCAGTGAAGGTCAACGGCAAAAAACGGGTAGTAGGGAATAGGGAGTAGGGAGTGGGTAGTGGGTAGTGGGTAGTGGGTAGTGGGTAGTGGGTAGTGGGTAGTGGGTAGTGGGTAGTGGGTAGTGGGTAGTGGGGGATCAGTAAACCGTGAGCGGTGAACAGTAAGCGGAAAAAAAACATTAACGAAGAGTCGGAGAGGAAAGGGCGGGGAAAACGGGTAGTGAAATCAGTGAACCGTGAGCGGTGAGCGGAAAAAAACATTAACGGAGAGCCAAGGGCGTGAAAAAAGGGTAGTAGGGAGTGGGTTAAGATTTCCCAGTCCCCAGTCCCCAGTACTGTCCCCAACTAAAAACTGTTCACGGTTCACTGTTTACCGTTCACTAATGATTTTCACCGCTCACGGCTCACGGTTTACCGTTCACTTTTTTTAGCCTGCCTGGTATTATTAATCGTGCTGTTTAACGTTCTATAGGGAGTGCGGTTATGTCGATTACGGCAAATGAATTAAAGACCCGTGGCGTGGCCTCGATTCATGAGGCGCTTAAACACCAGGACGAAGCGATGATCTCGGTTCGTGGACGGGAACGGTATGTGGTGATGGATATTGACACCTATAATCAGCTTCGTGTTTGCGAATTGGAAGCCGCCTATTATCAGGCACAACGTGAGCTTGCCGAGGGGCAGGGGATTGTTGAGTCGGTTGCTGACCACATGGCGCGTATCCGTCAGCTGGACGTATGAATTATCAGATCATCTATACCCCGGGCTATAATAGACGTGCAGCCCGTTTTCTGAAAAAACATCCGGACCTGGCCCTTCAGTACGAAAAAACGCTTCAATTGCTTGAAGTGAATCCCTTTCACCCGTCATTGCGTCTGCATCGGCTTAAGGGCGGGCTCGCCGGTTTGCATTCGGTCTCGATTAATTTCAGTTACCGCATCACCCTTGAAATGATTATTCAGGGCAATTCACTGTTGCTGGTGGATGTCGGCAGCCATGATGATGTTTACAGATAGTCTGCGGGGAGTGGGGAATCAGTGAGCGGTGAGCGGTGAGCCGTAAGCGGAAAAAAACATTAACGGAGAGACGGAGAGGAAAGGGCGGGGAAAACGGGTAGTAGGGAGTGGGTAGTGGGTAGTGGGTAGTGGGTAGTGGGTAGTGGGTAGTGGGTAGTGGGAAAACCGTAGGGGCGGGTCCCTGTGCCCGCCCGGCCTTTGATCTAAAGATTTTACCGCTCACCGCTCACTGTTCACGGTTCACTTTTTTTAACAAATGACGCCGCGTTAGCGGCAGACAAATGACACCGCGTTAGCGGCTAATAAATTTCCCTGCGTTCCATCAGGTGCTTGAGCGGCACCATTGTTTTGTGCAGTACGCCAAATATGACGACTTGTTGTTCGTCTACGATATAGTAAACAACATGACTTACATGAGGAAAGCTCATCACATTTGTCCCTACCTCAGGCCTGAGTTTCCCCAAAGAGGGCGCTTCAGCAAGGAGATTCATGGTTTTTCGCAGATCCGATATGTATTTTCGAGCCTGTACGATCCCCCACTCTTGCAGTGTGTACCGGCGAATTTCTATCAGGTCAGCTTGAGCCTCAGGTGTTAAGCGGTACGTTGGAGATGGCATCAATCGCTATTGCCCGCTTGTAGTTGATCAAAAAATGATTCACCATCGACCAAATTGCCAGCAGCTATATCTGCCCTGGCCTGCATTGCTCTTGATTGCAATAAGCGTAACTTGAGCGCCTCAATACTTGCATATTCCTCAGCCGAAATGACCACGGCAACAGGTTTTCCATTCTTGTTGATATGCACCGGGGCTCTCTGTGCTTTTAACAACAGATCACCAAAATGGGTTTTTGCTTCATTGGCCGTTAGGGTATCCATTATAGGTTATCCTTTCTGAATCGGTCGATTTGATTATTTTAGGTGATTAGTATTGAATCTGTCAATTTAATCGTTGGGAAGTTGGTACTCGGAAGTAGGTAGTTGGAAATAGGATAAATGCTTTCACCCATTACCCAGTCCCCAGTCCCTAGTCCCCAGTACCTGGGGTTGAGGCATTTGCCTTTGACCTCGTAGGGTCATTGTGTCGTGAGTGAGCGAAGCGAACGGGCGAGAGACAGATCTTTAAAACCGGCCTCGCGCGAAGATCGCAGAGATCGCAGAGAAAACAGAAAACCGTTTTTGGGGTAAGGCTTTTAAACCATAGGATTTTTGGGTTGTGCTTTTCTTGGCGCCCTTTGCGGGCATGAGAGAGTGAAGCGAACGGGCGCGAATATATTATGATAAGCAGTTACCGCTAACGGTTCACCGTTTACCGTTCACAGTTTTTACAAATGACACCGCGCAGCGGTAAGTTTGTTCTTATGCATTTTGATTGCATTACCGTTTCCTATAGGATACAATTTGGGCATGGAATACGAACTGCAGAGTACTTCCACGTTCGACAAGTGGCTAACCAGTCTGAAGGACGCGTCGGTGAGAAACCGCCTGCTGGCTCGCTTGAGTCGCGTTGAAAATGGTAATTTCGGCGATTTCAAGCAGTTAAGCAGCAACCTGTATGAGCTGCGGTGTTTCTTCGGAGGCGGGCTGCGCGTCTATTACACAATTCGTAATGGGTTGGTGGTTCTCCTGCTGGTCGGTGGCAACAAAGCGACGCAGGCCAAAGACATTGAAACAGCAACCACCCTTTTACGAGATTTGGAGGTGTGAACCATGGCTATTAAAACCAAGCCTTTCGATATTGCCGAACATCTGAACACCCCGGAAGACATCCGAGAGTTTTTGAAGGAAGCAGCGGACACCGGCGACGAGGTCGATTTTATCCATGCGCTGAACACGGCTGCTCGGGCCAAAGGGATGAGTGAGGTCGCCAGGGAGGCCGGAGTCACCCGTGCCAGTCTGTACAAGTCACTTGCCGATGGCGGAAACCCAAACTTCACCACCGTGAGCAAAGTTGCCAAGGCACTGGGTTGCAAGCTAAGCGTGGCCTGAGTCGGTGAGCGGTGAGCGGTGAGCGGAAAAACATTAATGGAAAGAAGCAGGCAGAAACGAGAAAATAGAATTTGACCTCGTAGGGTCGTTGCGTCGTGAATGAGCGAAGCGAACGGGCGAGAGACAGATCTTTAAAACCGGCCTCGCGCAAAGATCGCAGAGATCGCAGAGAAAAACAGAAAACCGTGTGCTACTCCGAGAACCCTGGCAAACTCAGTCTGAGAAAGATCGAGTTTGTGCCGGGCTTCAGCTTTATTGTGATCACACGAAGGGAAGAAGCAGGCGAAGCGCTTCTATGACTTTTTTCTGATCAGGTTTGGCAAGTTGTCCTGCTTTTCTTATAATCAGTTTTTCATCCAGGGTGAACAATTTCATTCGGATCATTGAAGGTGCGGGCAGGCCGGCAGAATCCAAATCCTGGATATCGATATCGAGTGGCCAATCTGAATTTTTAGCACTGGTGATCATCGCCATAACAGCCTGACCGACCTGCAGATTAAATGCTTGTGCGTCGGATAGAATCAGTGCGGGTCGGCGTTTGTTTGTGGTTTTGTCAGTGAATGGAAAGGGCACAACAACAATATCAAAGGTATTAAAGGTCACGATATGCTTCCTCATCTGTGGCTGATTCCCATTCACTGAGTGTTTTTTCGAGTGCTTTGGCAAAGGAGAAGTCGATGGGACGCGCTTTTCTGAGGCGAATCTGGTTGTTCTCAATGTCAAAAGCAATGGCATCTCCAGCTTTTAGGTGAAGAACTTTACGCACCGGTTCCGGGATCGTGGCTTGATATTTGGATGTGATTTTACTCGTCGCCGTTGGCATAATAGACCTCCTTTTTGGTAATACTAGCATTACCATCTTCGTCACGCAAGAACCTGACACTTGAAATATACCAGTTAACTAAATTCTGAATTCTAACTCCTGTATCCTGTCTTTCTAACACCGCTACTGTTTTTGAGCTATATGATTTTGGGTGATTAGTCTACAGAATAAAAAGGCAAGGGTTGAAAGCGGGGACGAGTAGCGAGTAGCGAGGAAAAACATTAACGGCGGAGAGGAAAGGGCCCGCGCAGCGGCTGCCACCGCTTCAGCGATTACTGCATCGCCAAAAACTCCAATGGACTCAAGGCGGGTATGGGTGATTTTTTGAAGTCCTTGCCATTGCGGGTGATAATAAATTGACATTGCTGTTGTTGAGCGGCTGCGCTCGTTACGGCATCTTCAAAATCCCTGAAAACCAGCACTCTGGCTTGCAAAAAGGTTTCCTTGTTTTCCGGTATGATGGTGACATTCTGCAGCAGCCAGTCCAGCAATTCAGATGCCTGTTGATGGTCAGCGTATTTATTGACCAGGTAATACAGGGTTGTTATCTGATGAGCACATATACAACAGCATTGATTTCTGATGGCAAAATCCAGAATGGCTGCCGAAGCCTGGTAGTGGGGCTGACGCTTTTGCACAACATCAAGCAGGATATTGAGATCAAGAAGAATTTTCACCGGTGTTTTTCTTCCAGTGCTTCGTGGTAGGCAATTTCAGCGTCAATGTTACTGCTGATAATGCCGCTGAAACGTTGTATGTCAGGATGGAGTTCTGCCCTGGTTTGTTTACGAAGATTTTTCAGGTAGCGGTCTATCATCTCCGTGACGCTGATACCGTTGCGTAGGGCATATTCTTTTGCGAATTCTATCTCCTCTTCAGGTAACCGAATGGTTAGTTTGCGAGCCGGCATCATTATCTCCTGCTGAAATAGGTTCTGTACGGCAACTATAGCAAGTATGTACGGCTTTTTGTAGGCAAAAGCGGTGACGAGTAGAAAAAAATTAACGGCGGAGAGGAAAGGGCGGAAAAACGGGTAGTAGGGAGTGGGTAGTAGGTAGTAGGTAGTAGGTAGTAGGTAGTAGGTAGTAGGAAAACCGTAGGGGCGGGTCCCTGTGCCCGCCCGGCCTTTGATCTAAAGATTTTACCGTTCACCGCTCACCGTTCACCGCTCATAGCTTTTACAAATGACGCCGCGCTAGCGGCAGACACCGCGCAGCGGTAGACAAATGACGCCACGAAGTGGCAGACAAGGGACACCGCGCAGCGGTAGACGCCGCGATAGCGGCAGACCAATGACACCTTAATTATCAATCACCTGAATCGGAAACATTTTCATCTGCTTATCAACACTGATCAGAGCCATGCTTTCGAGTTTGCTCTGTGCTGCGAGCATGCGGTCGAAAGGATCTCGGTGTGGTTGCGGCCAGCTGCCGGCTAGCTGGGCATGGTCGGGAGTGATCGGCAAGGGGGTAAAGCCGGCTTGATCAATCCAGTAGGGAACATTTTTGGCTACTGCATCGGCATGGGGTAATTTACCTATTCGGTATTTCGTTGCTATTTCCCAGACCGATGCCGGGCTGATGTAGACGGTGTTTTCCCTTGAGCTGATCATCGCCCGTATTTTTTCCGACAAGTCCGGCGCGTCGAACAACCACCATAAAAAAATATGGGTATCCAGTAGCAAGTTCAACTTTCCCATGCGTCCAGTTCCTCTTCGGGGAGTGGTTCAAAAAAATCGGCAGTCACTTTTCCTTTGGCAATTCCGGGTTTTCTTTTTGTCGCTAGGTCGATTGGAACCAGCTTGGCGTAAGGTTTTCCGGATTTAGAGATAATGACTTCTTCGCCGGCATGGACTCGTGCCAACAGTCGGGACAGGTGGGTTTTCGCTTCGTGGATATTGATCGTTTCCATTTGACATTCTCCCTTAGTCTGGTGGCTTAGTCTACTATGAAAGAGATGCTGTGGTCAATGTATATGGGGAGTGTGAAAGCAGTGACGAGTGATGAGTGATGAAGCAAGGGCGGAAAAACGGGTAATAAAATCAGTAAACCGTGAGCGGTGAGCGGTGAACGGTGAGCAGTAAGCGGAAAAAAAACATTAACGGAGAGCCAAGGGCGGGAAAAACGGGTAGTGGGTAGTGGGTTAAGACTACCCACTACCCACTACCCACTACCCACTACCTGATTGTGTCGGTTTTATCTGCGTAACATCTGCATGCATCATCGGCCACCAATGACAGAGAGTAACACCAACTTCATTGCGCCGGCGTTAAAATTGCTATTTCGTTCAAACTCCAGATGTAATAGAATGTCGAATGTAAGGAATCCTTTCTTTTGGGGGTGTTTATGTTGGCGAAAAAAACCAGTAAAAACCAGATTACATTGCCCAAGAAGATTGTCGACAAGTTTCCCGGTGTAAATTACTTTGACGTTCGCGAGGAGAAAGGTCAGATCCTGTTGTTTCCGGTTCGACCGGGCAGTGCGGATCAGGTTCGGGAAAAGCTGGCTGAGCTGGGCATTGTGGCAGAAGATGTTACTGCTGCCATTGAATGGGCCCGGCGTAAATGAGTTTGAGGGTCGTTTTTGATACCAATGTGGTTGTTTCGGCATTGTTATTTGCTCATGGTCGATCGGCCTGGATCCGTCAATTGTGGGCAGAATTACATCCGTTAGTATCACGGGACACTGTCGCTGAATTGATGCGGGTTTTAAGTTACCCTAAATTTCAACTTGAGCCTGTCGACATTGAGGGTTTGCTCGGTGAATATTTGCCGTTAACCACAGTTGTCAAAGTGCCGGCGTCAGGAGTCGCTGTGCCAATATGTTCTGACCCTGATGATCAGATGTTTATCGACCTTGCCTATGCCGGCCATGCGGATATATTAGTCTCCGGTGATCAGGACTTGCTCGCAATGGTGGATTTATGTCCCTTTAAGGTTCTGCCGCCCGGTCAGTTGCGGTTGTATGTTTGTGAAAGTGGCGAGTAGCGAGGAAAAATATTAACGGAGAGGCGGAGAGGGAAGGGCAGAAAAAACGGGTAGTAGGTAGTGGGTAGTAGGGAATGGGAAATTAGTGAACCGTGAGTTGTGAGCAGTAAGCAGTTGCCGATCACGGCTCACTGTTTATCGTTCATTAAAGTTTTTACCGATTACTGTTCACGATAGATTATACCAATGACGCCGCATTAGCGGCTGACCAAGGACAAAGGACACCGCTTTAGCGGCAGAATGAAGAGGGGGAAACAATGAGTCAATATCCACAACTACATTTTCACGGTGGCACCAGCGGGGTGACCGGTTCCTGTTATGAGCTGCAGGTTACGCAGGATTCCGGAATCCTGATCGACTGCGGGTTGTTTCAGGGGGCGGATGAGCGGCCGTTGGAGATCGATTTTCCAGTTGATCACATCAGGGCGCTGTTGGTTACCCACGTTCATATTGACCATGTCGGGCGGATTCCCTATCTGTCGGCTGCCGGGTTTGCCGGTCCTATCTATTGTTCCGAGGCCTCGGCGCAGCTGTTGCCGCTGGTCCTGGAGGATGCGGTCAAGATCGGCTTTACTAGGGATCAGCGCCTGGTGGAGCGTTTTCTTCGGTTGATCGAAGAACGTATTGTTGCTGTGCCTTTTGGCCAATGGGCAAATATCGCCGACACCGATATCAGGGCGAAGTTCAAGCGCGCCGGACATATCCTTGGGTCGGCGTATATTGAGTGTGATGTGTCGGGACGGCGATTCCTGTTTTCCGGTGATCTGGGCGCTCCCTACGCGCCACTGTTGCCGGCACCGAGAGCACCTTATCGCGCCGATACGGTCGTTCTGGAAAGTACCTACGGTGATCGTCGGCATTCCAATCGTCGGCAGCGGCGCCAATTATTGCGTCAGGTGATCAAGCGGGCATTTGCCGATCGTGGCGCTATCCTGATACCGGCATTCAGTATCGGCAGGACCCAGGAGCTGTTGTATGAACTGGAAGATCTAATCTTTCGCTGCCGGCGGGAGGAGGTTGCCGCCGGCATGTCCTGGGATGATCTGGAAATCATCGTTGATTCACCGCTGGCCAGTCGCTTTACCGCTGCCTATCGGCAGCTCAAGGATTTATGGGATGCTGAAGCCGGTCGCAAGGTCGCGGCGGGGCGTCATCCCCTGTCGTTTGACCAATTGATCACCATCGACTCCCATCAGGATCATCTCCATACCGTTGACTATCTGCAGCGCACCGCGCGCCCGGCCATTGTGATTGCCGGCAGCGGGATGTGTAACGGTGGGCGGATCGTTGGATATCTGAAGGCGTTATTGGGTGATGCGCGCACCGATGTTCTTTTTGTCGGCTATCAGGCCGAAGGCACACCCGGGCGAGCGATCCAGAGCTACGGGCCGCGCGGTGGTTATGTGATTCTGGATGACAAACGTTACGACATCAAGGCACAGGTTCATACCATCAGTGGCTATTCTGCCCATGCCGATCAGCAGAATCTGGTAAATTTCATCAAGCGCATGCGTCACCAACCGAAGACCATTTACCTGGTTCATGGTGACAAGGAGGCCAAGGTGGCGTTGCAGGCGGAATTGCAGAAGCTGGGGGAGGGGATGAAGGTTGTGGTTACGGGTTGATGGGTAGTGGGTAGTGGGTAGTGGGTAGTGAACTATCTTTGAGCTATCTTCGTTTTTGAGGATACACGGTGTGTCCTCAAAAACGAAGATAGCTCAGTGACATCGCTTTAGCGATGGACGCCGCTTAAGCGGCAGACCAATGACACCGCAAAGCGGTAGACACCGCTTAAGCGGTAGTATTTTCTTCACTTTCATGCTAAAGCGCGGTATCCTTTCAACGTTTTTTGGTCTCTTTAAGTATTTAATTTTAAATCATTCCGAGGGTTTTTCATGAAATTGACGATTATAGGAACCGGCTATGTCGGGCTGGTCAGTGGCGCCTGTTTTGCCGAAATGGGCAATCAGGTCTATTGTGTTGATATCGATCAGGAAAAGATAGAAGGGTTGAAAGAGGGGCGGTTGCCGATTTACGAGCCGGGGTTGGATGCGCTGGTGGCAAACAATCATGCGGAAGGTCGGTTACATTTTACCAGCAATCTGCAGGAGGCGATGGAGGAGTGCCAGCTTTATTTTATCGCTGTCGGTACGCCGCCGGGGGAAGATGGTTCTGCTGATCTGCAATATGTGCTGGCGGTGGCTAAAGAGATTGGTTCGTTGCTGACCGATTATGCGGTTATCGTTAATAAGTCGACGGTGCCGGTCGGAACGGCTGATACGGTTCGCGAAGCGCTACAGCAGGAACTGGATAATCGCGGTCTCGATCTGACCTTTGATGTTGTCAGCAACCCGGAGTTTTTAAAAGAAGGGGCGGCGATTGATGACTTTATGAAGCCGGATCGGATTGTTGTCGGCACCAACAGTCCGCGTGCCCGCGAAATGATGCATCAGTTGTACGCGCCTTTTAATCGCAATCATGAGCGCACCATCTATATGGGCGTGCGTGATGCGGAAATGACCAAGTATGCGGCCAACTCGATGCTGGCAACAAAAATCTCTTTTATCAACGAGATGGCTAACCTGTGTGAGTTGATGGGCGTTGATGTCGAAAGCGTCCGGCGGGGAATCGGTTCGGATAGCCGGATCGGTTTCTCATTTATTTATCCCGGTTGCGGTTATGGTGGTTCCTGTTTTCCCAAGGATGTGCAGGCCTTGATCCGCATGGCCCAGCAGGTTGGTTTTGAACCGCAGGTGCTGCAGTCGGTGGAAAATCGCAATCAGTTCCAAAAGGGATGGTTCGGACGTCAGATCCGCCGGCATTTTGGTGATGACTTGTCCGGCTTAACCTTCGGGGTCTGGGGATTAGCGTTCAAACCCGGCACCGATGACATGCGCGAGGCTTCTGCCAAGGTGCTGCTTGCCGATCTGATGGCCGCTGGAGCGAATGTTCTGGCCTATGATCCGGTGGCGATGGAAACAGCCGCCCGTGAGCTGCCCGCAGAGTGGTTTGCCTCCGGCCGCTTGCGGCTGGTGGATAACCAATACCAGGCGCTTGAAGGTGTTGATGCCATGTTGCTGGTGACCGAGTGGAAACCGTTCCGTATTCCGGACCTGGATGCCATGCGCCGGACCATGAAACAGCGCCTGATTTTTGACGGCCGTAATCAGTATGACCCCGCATTAATTCGGAGCGCCGGTTTTGGGTATGTGGGGGTCGGGCGCTTGGTGTAACCGGCCAGAGCAGGGCGCGATGATTCGCGCCCTTACGTTGTATTATATTCAGACAAAGGAAACCAGATGATCAAAAGTATGACCGGGTATGGGCGCGGGCAGGCGCAACGGGACAATCTGTCTTTTACGGTGGAAATCAAGGCGGTTAATCACCGTTATGCCGATATGAATATCAAGGCTCCGCGGCTGGTGACACCTTTTGAAACGCACATTAAAAAACAGGTTGGGGCGGTTCTCAAGCGCGGCAAAATTGATATTTATGTAACCCAGAATAACAACGCCCAAGCGACGGTCAAGCCGGTAGTTAACCAGAGCCTGGCAGCGGCCTACCTGGAGGCATTGCAGGCTCTTGGAGATCTTGAAGGGGTTGCCGGCGCTGTTCCTTTGGAATATCTGGCGTCTCTGCCGGATGTCATCAAGCTTGAAGATGTATCAGTCGTGGAAGCGGAGATCCTCTCTTGTCTTGAAGCCGCACTGGCGGATGCTCTTGCTGCTATTGTCAGCATGCGTAGTGCCGAAGGTGCGGCAACCGCTGTCGATATGGTTGAGCGATTGGGACTGCTCAGGGAGATACTTGGCAATATTGAAGCCCAGGCTGCGACGGTTCCGCTGGAGTGGCAACGTAAATTAAACGAGCGCCTGACACGTTTGCAGAACGGTACGGAAATGGATCCGCAGCGGGTAGCGCAGGAAATCGCTGTTTTTGCTGACCGCTGTGATATCAGTGAAGAGCTGGTACGTTTTCGTAGTCATCTTGATCAGTTCAGTGAGTTGATGGATACCCCTGAGCCGGTCGGCAGGCAGCTGGATTTTCTGGTACAGGAACTCAACCGTGAAGCCAATACCATGGGTTCTAAATCGAACGATGCGACTCTGACCCGTTATGTGGTTGGATTGAAGTCGGAACTTGAAAAGATCAGGGAACAGGTGCAGAACATTGAGTAATGGCAGAACTTTGGGTAATGAAGATCAGCGTGAGGGTATTCTGTTTGTCGTGTCGGCGCCGTCAGGTGCTGGAAAAACTTCCCTGTGCCGCGAACTGATTGACACCTTTCCGGAAATAGGGCAGTCTGTCTCGTTTACAACGCGCTCCATGCGTGCCGGTGAGCGGGACGGGGTTGATTATCACTTTGTTGATCACTTGGTCTTTGAACGGATGATCGCAGCGAACCAGTTTGCCGAGTGGGCGCGAGTTCACGGTAACCTCTACGGTACAGCGCTTAACACCCTGGAGCAGGCTACTGAACAGGGGATTGATTTGCTGCTCGATATCGATTACCAAGGCGCAGCACAGTTAAAAAAGAATTGTACACAGGGGGTCTTTATCTTTATTCTCCCCCCTGACTTAAGCGAACTGGAACGGCGACTTCGGTCTCGTGGTACGGATAGTGATGAGGTGATCCGCCGTCGCCACGAAGTGGCACGTGAAGAAATCGCGCAGGCAGTGTGGTATGATTATCTGGTCGTGAACGACGATCTCACCAGCGCTGTTGATAAAATCAAATCGATTGTTACTGCCGAGCGTTGTCGCAGTGTGCGTTCGGGAGAGTTGTTGCAGCAAATCATTAAGTAGGGGCGGGGTTGCCCCGCCCAGCCTCGGGAGAGTTGTTGCAACAGATTGTCGGGTAATTAGGGGCGGGAAAACTCCGCCCAGCGCGCGGAAACCGCGCCCCTACACCAACACAAAAAGCCGATATGTCCAGGTCGGGTCAAAGGCATAAAGAAGACCATCAATTAAGGAGAAAGATATGGCACGCGTCACCGTCGAAGATTGTCTGGAAGTTATTCCCAACCGCTTTTTATTGGCCATGGTGGCCGCCAAGCGCGCGAAGCAGTTGTATAAGGGTGGAGAACCGTTGATTGACAATAAAGCCGCCAACAAGAAGGTGGTTGTTGCTTTGCGTGAAATTGCCGCCAATAAGATAGAGTTTGATATCCCTGTACGCAGAAACTAGCACCACGCTGAGTGTTAAGAAGACGGCAGTTGCCACTTTTTCAAGACGATTCGGCTGGCAGGTTACCATGGTCGGGCGTCTGACCCGGTTCCGATATGCTTACACGAGACGCCGTTTTTTCCCAGTTTTCCAGTTATTACCCTCAGGCCGATCGAATCCTGTTCGATCGGGCCTGTGCCCTGGCTGAACACGCCCACCGTCACCAGAAAACCCCCGATGGTCGCGACTATCTGCAGCATTCCCTTGAAGTCGCCGCTATTCTTACGCGTCTGAAGGTTGATCAGACGACTATTCTGGTCGGCCTTCTTCATGATCTGATCGATACCCCCGATGCCTCCCGCACTGAGATAGAAAAGTTCTTTGGTGCTGAAGTGTTTCAACTGATTGAAGCTGGACACAAGATCAGCAGCATTCCCTATCGTCAAAAAAATCGCGGTCAGGTTGAAAGCTTCCGCAAGATGTTCGTCGCCATGGCGCGGGATCTGCGTGTGGTGCTGGTGTATCTGGCGGATCGACTGAGTGACATGCGTGTTATTCAGGCCTGTGCCCAAACCAGAAAAGAATCCTACTCGCGGGAGACTCTGGAGGTTTACGCACCCCTGGCCAATCGTCTGGGCATTAGCTGGCTTAAAGCAGAACTTGAAGATTTGTCCCTCCAGGTGCTTGAGCCGGAAAAGTACGCAGCCTTGACCCGGCGCATCACAACCCACAAGGAAAAACGGGGCGATTATATTGCCAAGGTTGGTGAGCAGATCCGCAAACTACTGGTTGACAACCAGCTTGAAGGGGATGTGACCGGACGTTTTAAACATTTTTATTCGGTCTATCGCAAAATGGAACGCACCGGAGTTGATCTGGATGAAATCTACGATCTGATTGCTTTTCGGGTGCTGGTCGATTCGGTACGGGAATGTTACGAAGTTCTCGGGCTGATTCATGCGACCTGGAAACCCATATCCGGGCGTTTTAAAGATTATATCGCCATGCCTAAATCCAATATGTACCAGTCGCTGCATACAACGGTCCTCGGTCCTTTCGGCGAGCGGATGGAGGTGCAGATTCGTACTCATCAGATGCATAGTATTGCCGAAGAGGGGGTAGCTGCCCACTGGAAATATAAAGAAGGTGGGCCGGTGCCGGCGGTTGGTCGCGATGACCAGCGTTTCAGTTGGTTGCGCCAGGTGATGGAGTGGCAACAGGATGTCAGTGATCATGCTGCTGAAGAGTCCTCTTTCATCGATCTGTTCCCTGAAGAAGTCTATGTGTTTACCCCGCAGGGTGAGGTAAAGGAGTTGCCTCGTGGATCTTCGCCGGTGGATTTTGCCTACGCTATTCATACCGATGTCGGTTCCCATTGTGTCGGCGCACGTATCAACGGCAAGCTGTCACCACTGAAAACCGAATTGAGAAATGGCGATATTGTTGAGGTGATGACTGCCGGCCACCAGACTCCGCGCAAGGACTGGCTGGCCTTTGTCAAAACCTCCAAAGCGCGTAATAAAATTCGTCAGTGGGTCAAAGCCGAACAGCGCGAAAAAAGTATCCTCATGGGGCGCGAATTGTTGGAAAAAGCGCTGCGCAAGCACCACCTCAGTCTCAAACGTGCCTTGATGTCCGGTCAGCTGGAGCAGGCGGCTTCAGAATTTGGTTATCGCACAACCGATGATCTGTTCGCCTCGGTCGGCTACGGTAAAACCTCTCCCGGGCAGGTTGTCTCCCACATTATTCCGCGGGATGAAAAGGCCGGTGATGCCCAGCGCACTGGTGCTGATGATGGCCAGAATAAGGCCTCAAAACGCCCATCCC
The DNA here is from genome assembly GCF_014773365.1 of Pelovirga terrestris. Classification (GTDB taxonomy): domain Bacteria; phylum Desulfobacterota; class Desulfuromonadia; order Desulfuromonadales; family Geopsychrobacteraceae; genus Pelovirga; species Pelovirga terrestris. The sequence continues at coordinate 294,046 of NZ_JACWUN010000001.1, read as the reverse complement.
AAAGTGCTATTCTGATTGGTGGTATCGACAATGTGATGGTGCGTTTTGCCCATTGCTGTAATCCGCTGCCGGGGGAACCGGTTACCGGTTTTATTACCCGCGGTCGGGGCCTCACGGTCCATTCCATTGACTGTCTGCAGGTTCAGACCAGTGATCCGGAGCGGCGGATTGACGTGGAGTGGGATATGCAGCGCAAAACCCTGCGTCCGGTCAAGATTCGGGTTGTTTGTGAGGATCAGAAAGGCATGCTGGTGGGCATTTCCGGGGCCATCAGTCAGGCTGATGCCAATATTGTCAGTGCCACGGTTCATGCCCGCGGCGACAAGAAAGGCAACAACCTGTTTGTTGTTGATGTTGAAAATCTTGAACACCTGAACCGGGTTATTCGCGAAATCAAGAAGGTTAAGGGGGTTACGCGGGTTGATCGACTCAAAAACTGATGACGTAAAGGGGTGTGTATGAGTAACAAAGTTGTTTCCACCGAGGCAGCACCTGCTGCCATTGGTCCATACTCGCAGGCAATTCAGGCCGGCGATCTGCTATTCTGCTCTGGCCAGATCCCCCTTGATCCCGCCACCGGGGCAATGATTGACGGGGGGATTGAAGAGCAGACGCGGCAGGTCATGAAGAACCTGGGTGAAGTGTTGAAGGCGGCCGGAGCAGGCTACGGCGATCTGGTTAAAACAACTATCTATCTGACGGACCTTAGCTATTTTCCGGTGGTGAACGACATTTATGCCGGCTACCTGGGTGATCGTCCCCCGGCGCGGGCCACGGTTGAAGTGACGGCCTTGCCGAAGGGTGCTTTGGTGGAAATTGACGGCATTGCCGGATTGAGCTGAGACAGCTTCCAGGGATAAAACGATAAAATGTCAGATCAGCTATTAGCTACCAACCGCCCGGTCATCGTTCTGGTTGAACCGCAGGGGGCCGGTAATGTTGGTTCCGTCTGTCGTGCCATGTACAACTATGGGGCAACCGATCTGCGGCTGGTAAACCCCCAGGTCGATCACCTCGGACGTGAAGCCCGTAATATGGCGGTCAAGGCCGCTGAGGTGCTTGAGCGGGCGACGATCTACGCGTCACTGCCGGAGGCCCTGTCTGATTGCTCCTTAAGTATCGGCACTACCCGGCGCTTTGGCCGCTACCGCGAGGGGATGCTCCACCCCGATGAGGCTGCGGATCTGATGCTTAACCTGGAGCCTGAAAGCACCTGTGCTCTGGTCTTTGGGCGTGAAGACAAGGGACTCTTTACTTCGGAGCTTGATCTGTGCCAGCACTTTGTCACGATTCCGACCGACGCTCGGCTGCCTTCAATGAATCTTGCGCAAGCCGTTGTTGTTTGTCTCTATGAAGTTTACAAAAGAGCGGGGGAGCTCGCGGGCCAACCGCACGGACGCAAGAAACTGGCAAACAACCAGCAACTCGAAGCCCTTTACCGGCACATGACGGAATCGCTACTGAATATCGACTATCTTAACCCGCAGAACCCCGATCACATCATGCGCACCTATCGCCGTATTCTCGGCCGCGCCGGTCTCAATGAGCGCGAAGTCAGAATCCTGCGCGGCATGTTCAATCAGATCGATATTGCTACGGGTATTAAGAAGGGAAAAAGAGGCGCAAAAGATTGAATTAAGAATATAGAATTGGGAATATTGGTGTTAATCCTCCTGCCTCCTGTATCCTATCTTCTGCATTCTGCTTTTATCCAGATTTTCCTTGCATTTGGCTCTTTTGCATGGTAAAAGGGCTACGTTTTACGGTGATTTTGTAAAGTGAGCTTCGCGGCTCGCTTTTTTTTATGTCAAAATAGGTGCAAGATGGACCTGATTGGAAAAATTGAAGTTCTGGTGCTGCCGTTGTTTGAGGAAATGAATCTTGAACTGGTGGATATCGAATATCGGCGTGAACCGCAAGGCTGGGTGCTGCGTTTCTTCCTTGACAAGGAAGGGGGAATCACCCTGGACGATTGTGCTGCTGCCAGTCGTCAGATCAGCTCCCTGCTGGATGTGGACGATGTGATCCCGACGACCTACAACCTTGAGGTGTCCTCTCCCGGGTTGGATCGTCCGCTAAAAAAACGTGCTGATTTTGAACGCTTTACCGATCATCTGGTGAAAATTAAAACAATTGATCCGATAGCTGTCGCTGGCACGGATAAGCGTAGAAAAACCATCAGCGGCAGGCTGATCGCGCTGGAGCAGGATGATATCGTGATTGCGTTGCAGGATCGTCAAACTGAGGTGCGCGTTTCACTTTCCAATATTGATGCGGCACATCTGGTGCCTGAATTTTGATGCTTTCGTAAAAAGTATCAGGTTGGGTGGATAGGTAAAGAGCGCCAAATGTAAGGCGCGCCATGGTTGAGCAATGAGTCGTACTTATGTACGTTGAAACAGTGAGACTATGGTGGCAACGCAGCAGTTGGTGAGTTTTTGCGACGCCATCAATTTTAAACGTTTGCCGATGCATTGTGCATCCGCATCACACTTGAAGGGGTATTGTAGGATGGTGGGTAACCTTAATCACATCATCGATCAGGTTGTTAAAGACAAAGGGATCGATCGCGATGTTTTGATCGATGCGCTGGAGTCTGCAGTTTTGTCTGCTGCTAACAAGAAGTTCAGAAACACCCGTGATCTTGAGGCGCACTTCAACCCGGAGATTGGTGAAGTCGAAGTATTTGAATTTGTCACAGTCGTTGATGAGGTTGTCGATTCCTACAAGGAAATTGATATCAGTGAAGCGCGGGAAGTTGACCCGGATGTTGAAATTGGTGACTCTCTCGGAATGATGATGGAAGCCGGTTCGTTCAGCCGGATTGCCGCCCAGACCGCCAAGCAGGTGATTATTCAGAAGGTTCGTGAAGCTGAACGCGAAGGGATTTACAACGAATTCAGTGATCGGGTCGGTGAAGTGGTGAACGGTATTGTCCGTCGCTATGAGCGTGGCGATCTGATTGTCGACCTGGGACGGGCCGAGGCCTTGCTGCCCAGCCGTGAACAGGTTCCGCGGGAAAACTACCGTCAATCTGATCGGGTTCGTGCCTATATTTCTGAAGTTAAATTGTCGGCCAAGGGCCCTCAGATTATTCTGTCGCGTACCCATCCAGGACTGTTGATCTCCCTGTTCACCTCTGAGGTACCGGAAATTGCCGAGGGTATTGTAGAGATCAAGGCCGCCGTGCGTGAGCCCGGCAGTCGAGCCAAAATGGCGGTGCTGTCTCACGATCCTGATGTTGATCCGGTGGGTGCCTGTGTCGGCATGCGTGGTTCCCGGGTTCAGAATGTGGTGACTGAGTTGCGGGGCGAGCGTATCGATATTATTCCCTGGACCCATGATCCGGCACGTTTTGCCTGCGCCGCTCTGGCCCCGGCAGAAGTATCACGCGTTTATATTGACGATGAAGATCAGGCGATGGAAATTATCGTTCCCGACGATCAACTGTCGCTGGCGATCGGCAAAAAGGGACAGAATGTCAGGTTGGCTGCCAAGTTGATCGGCTGGAAAATCGACATTAAAAGTGAGTCACGTGCCCAGGAGGAGGACCAGGATGAAGAACCGGTATCCTCTGAGCGCCAGGCCGCAGAGGATCTGTTTGCACCCAGCAACAAAGAGAAGCCTGCCGCTGTCACGGATGAAGATGATGCGGTAAAGGGTGAGGAAGAGTTGCCTGCGGCTGATTCCGACACGGATGAGGTGTAGCCGGCAGTAATGAGCGTAAGTCAGCCCCAGCGCACCTGTGTCGCCTGCCGCACGGTCGCCGATAAAAAACAGCTCCTGCGATTTGTCCTTGCTCCGGAGGGTCAGGTTGTGGTCGATTATCGGCAGCAATTGCCTGGCCGCGGCCTTTACACCTGCTTTAATCTGCAGTGTCCGGCGCAAGCCGTTAAAAGAAAGAGTTTCCATCGGGGCTTTGGTGCCATCACGCAGCCGCTTGAGTTGTCTGAGCTACATGGCCAATTACGGCGGGCACTTTTTCAGCGCATCAAAGGGTTGATCCTGATGGCGCGCAAGGCGGGGCAGCTGATCGCCGGTAGTAACATGGTGCTGGATACGTTAAAGGGTCCCGCGCCGCCAACGGTTGTGGTCATGACGACAGATATCACCGAAAATATGAAACAGAAAATTGACCGTACCGCAAAACGGCAACAGATTTTTTGCACACAGTTGTTTGACAAGGTATCACTCGGGCAGATGTTGGGTAAACAAGAGCGCAGTGTCGTTGCGATCCAGGATGGTGAGCTGGCAACATTACTCAAGAGTGAATTGAACAGGTATGAACTGGTAAGGGAGAATTGATGGTCAAGGTCAGAGTTTACGAACTTGCAAAAAAATTAGGCATTGAAAACAAAGATCTACTGGCAAAACTCGCTGAGGCCGGTGTCGATGTTGCCTCTCATGCCAGTTCCTTGAGTAATGAGGATATGCATAAATTCGAAAAATTCAACAATCCACCCCAGGAAAAAGTTGAAGAAGAGCGAATTAAACCAGGACTGATCCGGCGCCGGCGTACTGTTGTCGCTCAAGAACCGGAAGAGGTTCCAGCAAAAGAGCCTGAAACTGCGCAAGACTCCTCTGAACAACCTTCTGTCGCAATCACCCCTGCACCAGTTGCAGCATCTGAAGACGTACCCGCACCACCTGCAGGAAGCAAGGATGCGCCAAGCGTGGTTGACGATCCGCCGGTTGCACCTTCTGCCAAAACCGAATCAGCGAGTGCTACGCAAACAGTTCAAAAAACAGTCAGCGCTGCCGAAGTTACGCCACCATCGGAAAAGACAGCAGATGCCGGTGCCGGAGCCGCACAAGATACTTCCGCCGCCGCCAGCCCCCAGCCCGGCATGCAGCCTGAAACGCAGGATGCTACTGAAGACCGTGCCAAGATTCTTGGGCACGTTGAGTTGCCACGCAAAGCTCCAGCGGGCCAGCGTCGTCCCGTGCAGCAGGCACGTCCGGCACGTCCGGCGCGACCTGGCGCACCTGCTCGCCCCGGTGCGCCGGCACGTCCGGGCACCGCGACACGCCCTGGCGCTCCAGCACCAGCTAAAGCACGGACACGGGCCGATCTGTCAACACCGTTGCCGATAGAACAACCGCTGCCGGAAAAAGAAGGCAGGAACACCAAGAAACGCAAAAAAGGCCGCCGTAATGATGGCGAGTTTGAGCAAAATGAAGGTCAGGTTTCGCGTCGTGGTCGTCGGGTCGAGGTGTTTGAGCCGGGTCGCGCCGGTCAAAAGAAAAGACGCGGTGGCAAAGGTTCAAAAACCACCAAGCATACCGAAGTTACCATCAGTAAAGCGATCAAACGGATTATCAAGATCAGTGATTCGATTACCGTTGGTGAACTGGCCAAACGGATGGGCGTCAAGGCAAAAGAACTGATTGCGGAATTGATGCGGCAGGGTTCGATGGTGACGATCAACCATCCCCTTGACTATGAGTCAGCGGCGATTCTGGCTTCAGAGTTCAACTATGAGGTCGAAAATATAGCTTTTGATGAAGAAACCATACTTGATGTTGCACTGCCGAAGGAAAAAGAGAGCAGCAGCGCAGAACTTGTGACCCGTCCTCCGGTGGTTACCATTATGGGTCACGTCGATCATGGCAAGACCAGCCTGCTGGATGCTATCCGTGAAGCCAATGTCACCGAAGGGGAGGCCGGTGGGATTACCCAGCATATCGGTGCCTACGATGTCAACCTCGACGGACGTAAGATCACGTTCCTTGATACCCCCGGCCACGAAGCTTTTACCGCAATGCGTGCCCGTGGAGCTGGTGTCACCGATATCGTTATCCTGGTTGTGGCTGCCGATGATGGTGTTATGCCGCAAACCAAAGAGGCGATCAATCATGCCAAGGCCGCCGGCGTACCGATCATCATCGCGGTGAACAAGATTGACAAGCCCGAAGCGAATCCGGAAAGAATCAAACAGGATCTGACCGAATTTGAGCTTGTTCCTGAAGAATGGGGCGGTGAGACCATCTTTGTTGAGGTTTCAGCAAAGATGAAATTGAATCTTGAGTCGCTGCTGGAAATGGTCCTGCTTCAGGCTGAAGTTCTTGAACTTCAGGCCAGTCCCGGCAAGCGTGCCAAAGGCTCCATTGTTGAAGCACGTCTTGACAAGGGCCGCGGTCCGGTTGCAACGGTACTGGTTCAGGATGGCACCCTCAAAGTTGGCGATTCTATTATTGCCGGTTTACACTATGGTCGGGTCCGTTCGATGACGGCTGCCAATGGTAGCCCGGTGAAAGAAGCCGGACCCTCGTTTCCGGTCGAAGTCACTGGTCTGGGCGGGGTCCCCGATGCCGGCGATACTTTCCATGCGGTAGAATCGGAAAAATCTGCCAAGGAGGTCTCCCAGCATCGTCAATCGAAACAACGCGAACTTGACCTTGCCAAGAGCAGCAAGGCCTCTCTTGAGCAGTTGTTTGCCCGGATGCAGGAAGGTGCCATCGAGGAATTGGCAGTTATCATTAAAGCTGACGTTCAAGGCTCGGTGGAAGCGGTACGCGATGCGCTTGAAAAGCTTGCTACCGACAACTGTCGTCTTAATGTTATCCATACCGGTGTCGGCGGCATTTCTGAAAGTGATATCACCTTGGCGACAGCGTCTAACGCTATAGTTCTCGGCTTCAACGTCCGGCCGGAAACCAAAGCCAGAACCCTGGCCGACAACGAAAAGGTTGATATTCGTCTGTACAGTGTCATTTACGATGCGGTGAATGACGTGCGTGATGCGATGGAAGGTCTGCTGGCGCCAACCCTCAAGGAAAGACATCTTGGCCGGGCTGAAGTACGTGACACCTTCCATGTCTCACGGGTCGGCACCATTGCCGGAAGTTACATTATTGACGGCAAGATTGTTCGCAACTCCAGGGTGCGCCTGATCCGTGACCATGTTGTGGTCTGGGAAGGCAAGCTCAGTTCCTTAAAGCGCTTCAAGGATGACGTCAAAGAGGTCCTGACCGGCTATGAATGTGGAATTGGTCTGGAAAATTACAACGATGTAAAAACGGGTGATGTGATCGAAGCCTTTGACATTGAAGAGGTAAAAACGTCACTGTAGCAACCAGGGGCAGATATGATAGTTGGTACCGCGCGCTTTGATCTGCGTCTGCATGGTGTGCAGTCGTTAAAGCAGAAACGCTCGGTGATTCAGCGTTTGCTTCATCAGCTGCGCACATCTTGTCCGGTTTCAGTAGCTGAGGTCGGTCATAACGACCTGCTGCAACGCTCGCTTATCGGTGCCTGCATCGTTTCAACCAGTGAAGAATTGATTGACTCGGTGCTTCGCCGGCTTGAAACAAAGATTGAGACCTCCGGATCGGTTGAAATGATCGATTCGGAAACAGAACTTATCCACTATGGAGAACTATTACATTGAGTAGTTTTCGCCCTGAGCGCGTAGGCGAGCAGATTCTCAAAGAAACAAGCTTACTGCTGCTTGAACGTATCAAAGATCCGCGCGTTGCCGCAGTGACCCTGACCGGGGTCAAGGTCTCCCGCGATATCAGTCTGGCCAGAATCTATTTCACCTTGGCCGATCCTGATGAACGCAAGGAAGCTGAGACCGGCCTGAAAAGCGCCGCTCCTTTTATCCGTCGCGAACTGAGTCAGATCATGAGGCTGCGCTTTATGCCGGAAATCAGGTTTCAGTTTGATGAATCCGTCAGTAAGGGTCAGCGGATTGACGAACTTCTTCGTCAGGTACAGGGTGATTTGCATGATTCTGAATGATATTATTCGCAGCATACGGACATCACAGCGCTTTTTGATTGCTTCCCATGAAAGTCCGGATGGTGATGCCATCGGTTCAACCCTGGCCCTGACCCTGGCTTTGAAAAAAATGGGAAAGGACGTTGTTGCGTTCAATGTTGATGGGGTTCCGGCCCATCTGTCCTTTCTTCCCGAAAGCCAATCAGTTACCACCTGTCTTGCCCCTGATGAGAGCTTCGATGTCGGTTTTCTGCTGGATGCCGGTGAGCTCAAGCGGGCCGGTATTCCTCTGCAGCAGCATTGTGATCTGCTGATTAATATCGACCATCATCCCCATTCTGATTTTGGTGATATCTGTTATCTTGACACGGAAGCCAGTGCTACCGCGGTATTGATTTATCGTCTGCTTGATGCCGGTCATTTGCCCCTCGATATTGATGTCGCCAAGGCGCTGTATGTAGGTGTGCTTGATGATACCGGTTCCTTTCGCTACTCCAGCGCTAACCGGGAAGCGTTTGAACTGGCCGGGATCCTGGTGGAGTGCGGTGTTGATCCATGGCAAATTGCCAGCAGTCTCTATGAAAGTTTCCCCGGTACCCGCATGCGCCTGCTGGGATTGGTGCTGAACACCCTGGATATCTCAGCCTGTGGTCGTTACGCGTCGGTCTCTTTAAAACAGGAGTTTCTTGTCCAATCAGGAGCGACCTCAGAGGAATCTGATGGTTTTGTGAATTATGCCCGTGCGGTTAAAGGTGTTGAGATCGCTTTGTTTATCAAAGAACAGGCTGATGGAATCTATCAGGTCAGCTTTCGCTCACGGGGGAATATTGATGTTGGTACCCTGGCGCGCCAATTGGGTGGCGGTGGCCATCACAACGCCGCCGGCGCACGTATTCCTGCCGAATCACTTGACGTCGCGCGCAGCGAACTCTATCGTCATCTTGATCTGTTGCTGAATTGATTTTTTTGTGCACGGAATCCTCCTTATTGACAAACCAAAAGGGCTGACTTCTTACGATGTTGTTCGCCAGGTAAAGCGGATTTTCTCTACCCGCAAGGTCGGTCACGCCGGCACCCTTGACCCGATGGCTACCGGCGTCCTGATTGTTGCGGTTGGGGATGCGACAAAGATATTGCAGTTTCTGTTGGTTGACGATAAAAGTTATCGCGCTATCCTGAAACTTGGTGAAACTACCGACACCTATGATGCTCAGGGGCGGGAACTGATCAAAAAGCCGGTGCCACCTCTTACCATTGACTCTATCGATCGTTTCTGCTCGGCTTTTCGCGGCCCAATTGAACAGCAACCCCCGATGTATTCTGCTCTTAAACGGGATGGAGTGCCCCTCTACAAGCTGGCTCGTCAAGGGCTGGAGGTTGAGCGGGAAAATCGTTCAATCACCATTGAACGCCTGACCGTTGTTGCTGTTGCTTCCCCTTTTGTTACTATCGAGGTCGACTGTTCAAAGGGAACCTATATTCGTTCATTGGCACATGACCTGGGGACCGCTATTGGGTGTGGCGCTCATCTGACGGAATTGTGTCGGTTGCGTAGCGGCCGCTTCACTATCGATCAGTGTCGCCGCCTTGATGATCTCAAACAATTGGATCGCCCGGCTGATGCTCTGTTAAGTTACAGTGACGCCCTGGCAGATTTTCCTGCCGTTGAACTGGATGAGCCTGCGCTTGTGTCTCTGACTTTCGGCATACCCCCGCAGGAAGCGCAGTGCCGGCTGCAGCAGCCACTGACCGATGGGGAGCGGGTACGCCTGCTAGATCAGGAACACCGGCTCGTTGCTGTGGCTGATTATCAACCGCTGCGTCCCACCGAAAAACGTGGTGATTTCCGTTTGATACGGGTTTTTTAAGGACCAGTTTGTCGGAGATTAATCTTTACATTGGCAACTTAACTATGGTAAATCTTCAAGGTCTTAGGGATGTTTTTAATAGCCACGCCACTGGCTTAATTGATGCTTTCGCAAGAAAGCCATTTAAGTGATGGCAAAGTAAAAACCGGCAATTGCAGCAACATCGCAGTTGGCGCTTTTTTGCGGTGCCATCTTAATTGAACAACAATATAAAGGAGACAGCAGTGCTCGGCACAGAACGTAAAAAGGAAATTATTAATCAGTACAAACGCCATGAAGGTGACACCGGTTCACCTGAGGTGCAGGTAGCTCTGCTGACAGAGCGGATCACTTACCTGACCGACCATTTCAAAACCCACAAAAAGGATCACCACTCCCGTCGTGGTCTGCTTAAAATGGTTGGCCAGCGCCGCCGTCTGCTCAGCTACCTGGTCGCTCAGGATGTTGAACGCTATCGGGCCCTGATCAAGTCCCTCGGCTTGCGTCGTTAAAAAGAAGCGGCATGCCTGATCTCAGGTATGCCGCTTCAGTCTGTTTTTTGTCGTGGAGGTTGTCCGGAGAGAGTATCCGACCTTTATTCGGTTGCTGTCTCAGGCCATCCTCCTTTTCGTATAACCACATAAGGTACCGTCCGGCTGCTGCCGGTCGGTGCTAACAAGGAGTTGTTTTATGGCTTATCATAAAGTAGAAGTAACCTTCAATGGTCAACCTCTGACGATTGAAACAGGAAAAATGGCACGTCAGGCACATGGCGCAGTCATTGTCACCTATGGCGAGACCAAGGTGCTCTGTACCGTGGTGTCAGGTCACAGTATCCGCCCCGGTCAGGACTTTTTCCCACTGACCGTCAACTATTCAGAGAAATTCTACGCCAGTGGACGGATTCCAGGATCTTTCTTCCGGCGTGAGCGTGGCTCCAGCGAACGCGAAACCCTGATCTGTCGTTTGATCGATCGCCCCATGCGCCCGCTGTTTCCTAAAGGCTATCTCTACGAAACCCAGATTATGCCTACGGTTATTTCAGCCGATCTGATTAACGATCCGGATACTCTGGCAATGGTGGCGGCATCGGCCGCCGTAGAGGTCTCTGATATTCCTTTTGCCGGCCCGATTGCGGCTGTGCGGGTTGGTCGGGTAGAAGGTCAATTTGTTGCCAATCCGACCCTTGAGCAGATGCTTGTCAGTGATGTCGAACTGGTTGTGGCTGGTTCCCGTGATGCGGTGATGATGGTGGAAGGGGAGTCAAAATTCCTCTCAGAGCAGGAAGTGCTCGACGCTATTTTCTTTGGTCACAATGCCTTACAACCTTTAATTGATCTGCAACTGGAGCTTGCCAAACTGGTAGGTCAGAAAAAACGTGAATTTGTTGTCGCAGAAAAAGACCCGGTGTTGATCGACAAGGTAAAAAGTTTGGCTGAGCCACGTATTGTTGAAGCGGTTGCCATTCGCAGCAAGCAGGAACGCTATGCTGCCCTTGGTGTAATTCGCACTGAGATTAAAGAGCAACTGGCCGGTGAATTTGAAGGGCGTGAAGAAGAAATTTCCGCTGCTCTTGGTTCCCTGGAAAAAACCGTTGTACGCCGCAGTGTTACTAAAGACCGGGTACGTATCGATGGTCGCGGGATGGAAGATATTCGCCCGATCAGCTGTGAAGTTGGTGTTTTGCCGCGTGCCCATGGCAGTGCTCTGTTTACCCGCGGTGAAACTCAGGCTCTGGTTGCCGCTACCCTGGGCACCTCATCTGATGAGCAGCGCATGGATAACGTCCAGGGGATGGAATTCAAGAAATTCATGTTGCATTACAACTTCCCCCCCTTCTGTGTAGGTGAAACCAGCATGCGCCTGTTCCCCGGCCGGCGTGAAATCGGTCACGGAATGCTTGCTGAACGCAGTACTGCCCAGATTTTGCCTGAATATGAAAAATTCCCTTACACCATGAGGATCGTTTCCGAGGTTCTCGAATCAAACGGTTCATCGTCCATGGCATCGGTTTGTGGTGCCTCCATGGCCCTGATGGATGCCGGCGTGCCGGTTTCAGAGCCGATCGCCGGGATCGCCATGGGACTGATTAAGGAGGGCGATGACATTGCGGTCCTGTCGGACATCCTCGGTGATGAAGATCATCTTGGTGACATGGATTTCAAAGTGACCGGGTCGGCCCGTGGCATTACCGCCCTGCAGATGGATATCAAGATTTCCGGTGTGACCAAAGAAATTATGCAGCAGGCGCTTGAGCAGGCTAAAGCCGGTCGTATCCATATTTTGGGAGAAATGGCCAAGGCCATATCGGCACCGCGCACGGAGCTGTCCAAATATGCGCCACAAATCACCAGTATCCGCGTCAAGCAGGATCAGGTACGTACGGTTATCGGTTCGGGTGGTAAAAATATTCGTGGCATTATTGAAGTGACTGGTTGTTCCATCGATATCCAGGATGATGGTACCATCAACATTGCTTCAGCTGATGGAGCGGCAGCCAAGATGGCAATCAAGATGATTCGTGATCTGACCCAGGAAGCTGAAGTCGACAAGCTCTATATGGGGACGGTCAAAAAGATCATGGAATTTGGTGCTTTTGTTGAAATTTTCCCAGGTACCGACGGCCTGATTCATGTATCAGAACTCGCCAATGAGCGTGTTCGCAATGTAACCGATGTAATCAAAGAAGGAGATCAGGTTCTGGTTAAATGTATCGGTGTCGATCGTCAGGGCAAGATCAAGTTGTCCCGCAAAGCGGCCCTTGGAGCCGACATGCCTGAAGAGGGCTAATCTGCGTCCGCAGTAGCAATATAACATCAGCATCGATGGCCGCAGAAGAATTGACTTTTTTTGCGGCCATCGTTTATTTGAGGGTGCCATCTGTGAAAAACCCGGTGATTGAAATTAAAAGGATAAAACCTTCGGCCCAGTTGCCACGCTATATGACGCACCTGTCAGCAGGTATGGATATCTGTGCCGAACCTGATGAGCCGATCTTGCTGGCGCCGGGTGAACGCTGCCTGATCTCAACCGGTATTGCTGTAGCGATACCGGTTGGCTTTGAAATTCAGGTGCGTCCGCGTTCGGGCCTGGCAATCAACCATGGCATTGCCTTGGTCAACAGCCCGGGAACCATTGATGCCGATTATCGAGGGGAAATTAAAATCATTGTGATCAATCATGGCCGTGATGTATTTGAAATAAAACCCGGGGATCGTATCGCGCAACTGGTTGTGGCCCCAGTGGTTCAGGCGCAACTGCTCGAAGTCTCAAATCTGGATTCGACCGAGCGTGGGTCTGGAGGGTTTGGTCACACAGGCACAACGGATCGGAATAACTGATGAGTGGTCCATCTGGTCCCGAAGATTTGATGGAGTTCCCTTGTCATTATCAGTTTAAGGCGATCGGTGAGGGTGGTGAGGTTTTTTGTCGCGCTGTGGTTGAGGCCATCAGGGTTCACGCGCCGGTAACGACGGAAGCTGTACGGAGCCAGTCAAGCCGTCATGGCACCTACCAATCGGTCTCTGTTGTGTTGACTGTTTACAGCCCCAACCAATTAACTGCTATCTACTCAGAGTTAAAGACGATTGCTGGATTGAAAATGTTGTTATGAGCCTAAGGAGTGAAACATGTATTTGTCTATTAATCCGGAAAATCCGCAGGCACGGTTAATTGATCAAGTTGTTACCTGCCTGAAGCAGGGCGGGGTTATCGTCTATCCGACCGATACCACCTATGGTATCGGCTGTGACATATTTAATCGCAGGGCGGTCAAAAAGATTTTTCAGATAAAACAGCGCGACAGCCGCAAGCCTTTTTCCTTTATCTGTAAGGATCTGGCGGAAATTTCCAACTATGCCCAGGTCAGCAATTTTGCCTTTAAAATCATGAAGCGCCATCTTCCCGGTCCCTATACCTTTGTGCTTGAAGCCTCCAAGATTGTTCCTGATTCATTGAGTACCAAGCAGAAAACCGTCGGCGTTAGAATTCCCGATAATGCCATCTGTCATGCCATTGTTAATGCACTGGGGCAGCCGCTGGTGACAACCAGCGCCAATGTTACCGGAGAAACAACACCTGCCGATCCCTACGAAATCAACAACAGTATGGGGCGATTGGTCGATATGGTGGTTGATGGAGGAATCCTGATGGATGAGGCTTCAACGGTAATCAGCCTGCTTGACGACAAGATCGAGGTTCTGCGCCAAGGGTGTGGTGACACCTCCTGGATTGAGTAGCGCTCACAGTAAAAATCAGGATATGAAAAAAATGTAATTATTCACGGACCCTGCGCAGAACAGATACAAAATAAAAAAACCCGGCCACTCTCGTGATCGGGTTTTTTTGTCTGTTGGTGCCGAAGGCGAGACTCGAACTCGCACGACCAGTTGGTCACCACCCCCTCAAGATGGCGTGTCTACCAGTTCCACCACTTCGGCAAGCGCAGGTTTTATACTGAATTGCTTCTTTTGTTGTCAACCAAAAACTTGCAATGCATTGTTCTATTGCTGGGGTGTCGCATTTGTTGTCGGTTGGATCGGGGCACTTGATGCCGGGGCTGTCACTGTTCCGGGCATGATGGTTTTAGAAGCTGACGAACCATAATAATATGCCAGGGAAAGACTTGTGAGCATAAAAATTACTGCAACGGTAGCGGTTATTTTCGTCATGACATTGCCACCGGATGACCCGAACATGGTTTGACTGCTGCCGGCTCCAAAAGATGCGCCAGCTTGTGCCCCTTTGCCCATCTGCAGCAAAACAATAACAACCAGAGCAATAGAAACCAGAATGTGTATGCCAATCAAAATACTGATCATGAAAAGAATTCCTCCATTGAATCCACGCAACCGCAGAAAACTATCATAAACATCATCATTGATGCAAACCTTTGTTTCAAGTATCTTCCGTTTTTTTCATTCTTTTTACAACCTCATACCAGAAGAGGTAAGGATTGTCTCATATAGGGGTTGACAAGCCTTGTTGGCAGTGATAGAACCCTATTCTATTTTCACTGGAGTCGCCTGTCATGGTTAAACAGCTTATCGGTCGCAAACTTAAATCATCACGTCTAAAAAGAGACAAAACAATTCAAGAACTTGCCAACCTTTCGCGAGTTTCTTCAAACATGATTTCACGGATTGAACGTGGTTTGACAACGCCTTCAGTAGAAATCCTGATGAAACTAGCCGACGCCCTCGGGATGAGCTTGAGTTACTTTGTCGAAGAGGCGGAAAAGGGCAGTGGGGTCGTTTTTACCCCAGCCGGACGGGGTGAGCCGGTTTTTTTCTTTGAAGACAAACATCAGATCAGCAGTTTAATGCAAGGATTACGCGATCCCGGTTTTTCAGTGTTTATTGATATGCTGGAACCTTTTTGTGATAGTGGCGAAGGAGGAATGATTCATACCGGAGAGGAGTTTGCGATGGTTCTTGAGGGCTCGTTGGAGTTTTTTATCGATGGCAACATGTATGTGCTTAACGAAGGTGATTCGATTGCTTTTAAAGCCTCTATACCCCATCGCTGGAAAAACAACAGTTCGCATCATTCCAGGGTGCTGTGGGTTGTTTCACCGCCTCCCAATGTATGAATAATAAAATGGAACGGATTATATGCAGATAAAAAAAATTGTCGGGAAGAAACTCAAAGAAATTCGCTTAAAGCAAAACATGACGATCCAGATGCTGGCAGAAAAATCACAGGTTTCATCCAATATGATTTCGCGGATCGAACGTGGCTTGACCACCCCCTCGGTTGAAATTCTCATGCGTCTGGCAACCGTTTTCGATAAAAGTATCAATTATTTTGTGGAAGATGTCAGTACGTCCCACGAAGTTGTTTTTACCCGACCAGGTGATCGTGATAAGACCGTCTATGATGATGAATACAACATGCACACGGAATCCTTCACCTCGAGGTTGCGTGATCCGCAGTTTATGTCGTTTTACTGTACCGTAAAAAAGGGGGGACAAAGCGGTGTCAAAAACATGTATCACCCTGGTGACGAGTTGATTTATATCCTGGAGGGGCAACTCAGAATGACCATTGTTGATGAGGAATTTATCCTTACGCGTGGTGACAGCCTGTGTTTTAAGTCCCATTTGCCCCATCGCTGGGAAAATTGTGGCGATGCTGACGCCAAGGTTATCTGGACCTTATCCCCCTTTACCATAATTTGAATGATGGTTGAGAAGCGCCGCAACTTGGTGTATAGTTTAATAAAATTTTCAATAAATCCGCCCATTCATCGATGCCATGATTCTTTAAGGGGGGTCAATGAACAAATCAGAACTGGTTGAGGCTTTATCGCAGAAAAAGAATCTTACCTATAAAAAGGCTGAGCAAATCGTCAATCTTATTTTCGATTCAATGTCCCAGTCCCTGGTCGATCGAGATCGCATCGAAATCAGGGGTTTTGGTAGCTTCATGGTGAAGGATTATAAATCCTATCTGGGGCGCAATCCAAAAACTGGAGAAATCATCAAGGTTGAAGAAAAAAAGCTGCCCTTTTTTAAGGCCGGTAAAGGATTGCGAGAACGAGTAGATCGTTAGTCGATCGAGTCGCCATATCCTTGCGCATTGACCTTCAATATTGGGCCCAATCACGGTTGTGATCGGGCCCTGTTGTTTTTGTAAGTCTTTTTTATTTCAAGGAGTTATTTTCTTATGTTGCATCACTACCAGGGTGTTATCCCGCGCCTTCACGATACGGTTTTTCGGGTTGGCTCAAGCGAAATTATTGGCGACGTTGAAATTGGCGAATACTCCAGTCTTTGGTACCACGTTGTGGTGCGCGGAGATGTTCATCATATTCGGATCGGTGAGCGCACCAACGTGCAGGACGGAACCGTCATTCATGTAACCAATAAAACCCATCCGACGATCATAGGTAATGATGTAACCATCGGCCACAATGTGACCCTGCACGGATGCACTATCGGTAATCGTTGTCTGATCGGCATGGGAGCGATTGTCATGGATGGGGTTGTTATTGAAGACGATGCCATGATTGCTGCCGGTGCTCTGGTAACCCCCGGCACACGTGTTCCTTCCGGCACCCTTTATGCCGGTTCGCCGGCGCGCTATAAAAGGCAATTGACGGACAAAGAAGTGGCTTTTTTACTTCAATCGGCGAACAACTACCTTGAATATGTAAAGACCTACGAAAGCTAAAATTAGACAAAAACCAATTAACTTTAAGTGGCAGGATCCCTGTGAACAATGTGAATTTAGATACATTAAAGGACAGTCCGCTCTTTCATGGCCTCGCTGAGAAAGAAATTGAGTTTTTCGGCACAGCTCTGGGGCAACAGCAGATGTCTGCCGGCAAGACCATTTATATCGAGAATATGACCGGAGAATCCCTCTATCTGATTAAAAGAGGGTCGGTTCGTATTTCCCAGATGCTGGCGGAAGGGGACGAACAGACCCTTGTTGTTCTTGGTCCGGGTGATACCTTCGGCGAGCTGGCGGTCATTGATGGCGGGCCGCGTGCAG
The DNA here is from genome assembly GCF_014773365.1 of Pelovirga terrestris. Taxonomy (GTDB): domain Bacteria; phylum Desulfobacterota; class Desulfuromonadia; order Desulfuromonadales; family Geopsychrobacteraceae; genus Pelovirga; species Pelovirga terrestris. The sequence goes on along the minus strand of NZ_JACWUN010000001.1, from coordinate 276,979 downwards.
CGACGGCACGCGTGATCGAGGATGTGAACCTTTTTTCTCTGTCCCGTAACAACTACAATCAGATCTGCGCCAATAATCCGCGCCTTGGCATGCAGTTAACACTAAATATTTTCAGGTCGTTTAGTGAACGCTTGCGGCGCTCCAAGCTGGATTATCGCAACATGCTGATTGCTGGTATGAATAGAAAAAAAAGTTGATTATTCAACGATCAAGCAGGTTCTAGGGGTGCCGTTAGTGGCCCCTTTTTTCATTTGCCTGCGGTTTGATGGTTGCTCAGATGTTTCACCCACGGAGAAATAATGTCTTTTCTGTTTAACCAGCAATTGATGTTCGGATTAATTGGCGGTCTTGGGCTGTTTCTGTTCGGCATGAAGATCATGTCGGAAGGTTTGCAAAAGATTGCCGGTGAAAAAATGCGGCAGATTCTTTCCTCTTTGACCAGCCATCGCCTGGTTGCCGCATTGGTTGGCATCAGCGTTACCGCACTTATTCAATCCTCCAGCGCAACGACTGTCATGGTTGTCGGCTTCGTCAATGCGGGTCTGCTTAGCCTGATGCAGGCGATTGGGGTAATCCTCGGTGTCAACATTGGTTCGACCATCACTGCCCAGATCATTGCTTTTAATGTCACACAATATGCCTTGCCGGCTATCGGCGTTGGTGCAGCCCTTAGGCTCTTCAGTAAAAAACGCAGGGTCAGTTATCTTGGTGAGATTGTTTTAGGCTTTGGTCTGGTTTTTTTGGGCCTGACCATCATGCGCCAGGGGTTTGATCCGTTACGTACCAGTGAAGGGTTCCAGCAACTTTTTATGCTGGTCGGCGATTATAAATCACTGGGTATTCTGATCGGCACCATCCTGACCATCATTACCCAGAGCAGCATCGCCACGCTGGGGCTGACCCTGGCGCTGGCGACCTCCGGCCTGATCAGCTTCGAGGCCGGCGTCGCCTTGATTCTCGGGGAAAATATCGGCACGACCATTACGGCTAATATCTCCGCCATCGGCACCAATATTGCCGCCAGACGGGCGGCTTTCGCTCATTTTCTCTTCAATTTTATCGGCGTGATTCTGATGTTGATATTCTTTCAACTGTACCTCAAGCTGATTACCTCCATTACCCCGGGGGAAGCCGATTTTGTGGTGCAAACCCAGGCACAGGCTGACCAGTACGCCACGGCCATTGGCGACAAGCCCCACATCGCACGCTACATAGCCAATGCCCATACCTTGTTCAATGTGATCAATACCCTGATATTCCTGCCTTTTATCGGCGTGCTGGCGAAACTTTCAACCTATTTTATTCGGGGAGAAGGGCGTCAGGAGATTGTCCAGGTCAGGTTTATTGATGATCGGGTGCTGAACACACCACCGATCGCTATCGGCCAGGCCCGCCGTGAAACCCGACGCATGGCACAGCTTGCCTTCACCATGCTCGAAGAAACGAACCGCTTTTTAGATGATAATGATCTGCGGCGGATTCCGGAATTAGAAAAAAATGAAGCGACTCTCGATCTTCTTCAGCAGGAGATCATGAATTTTTTGACCAAGCTTTCCCACCGCTCAATATCTGCCGACACCTCGGAACAGATCAAGAAACTGATGAACATCGTCGATCATCTTGAGCGCATTGGTGATCACTGCCAGACCCTGTGGGAACTGAATACCCGTAAAATTAACGACAAAATAAAATTTTCACACACTGGTGCCAATGAGGTCGCAGGAATTGCTGATCGAACTTATGAATTCCTGCGTTTTGTCATTGATGCTATGGAGCAGGATAATCAAGATATTATGCAGCGCTCTATGGAATACGAAGACAGCATCGATGCCCTTGAAGACTCCCTGCGCATGAACCACATTACCCGGCTTAATACCGGCGAATGTGCAGTCCAGCCGGGATTGATTTTCATTGACATGCTTCAATGTTACGAAAAAATTGGCGATCATACGTTCAAAATTTCTGATACCCTCGTTGGTGGCCAGTAATGTTGGCCACGATTGACATCGGCAGTAATACGGTTAGGATGCTGATCGGTTCATCTGCTGATGGCGTATTGCTTCCTTCTGTCTACCAACGCCGCATCACTCGTCTTGGCGGTGGATTTTCCCCAACCCGGGGGCTCTCGCCGGTGGCTATGGCAAGAACTATAGCCACTCTCAAAGATTTTTCAGCCGCTCTTGAAGGCCATCAGGCTCAGCTCTTGCGCGCGGTAGGTACGGCAGCGCTGCGCCGTGCAGTCAACCGCCGGGAGTTTATCGAGCAGGTCCTGCAACAGACGGGTATTCGTATTGACGTGATCGAGGGTGATGAAGAGGCGCGCCTTACCACCCTTGGTGCCCTGTCAGTGATCAGCCCTCAGCCGGAAAATGTGGTGATCTTTGATATCGGTGGCGGCAGCACCGAAGTCGTCTGTATCCATGGGGGACGCATCTGCGCGCAACAGAGTTTTCCCCTCGGGGTAGTGCGCCTGGCCGAAGAATATTCCGATCACGAACGACGTCAGCACGCCATTGAAACAACACTGATGGACTATTGCAGCAATTTACGGCACACGTTTTCCTCCTCTGAACCGCCGGAACTGATTGGCACGGCAGGGACGATGACTACCCTGGCTGCTATCGACTTAAAGCTTACCTCCTATAACCCATCCGTAATCAATAATCACGTTTTATCAGTAGAATGGATGGCCTCTCTTTATGCTCAACTTGAAACTTTGTCGACGCCTGAACGTGAGCAATGGACAGGAATGGAGCAGGGCAGGGGGGATCTGATTTTACCCGGTCTGCAGTTGGCCTCAACTATTGCTAAAAGCTTTGAGATTACTCAGCTTAAAGTTGCTGATGCCGGCCTGCTGGAAGGGACCTTTCTGGATGCATGTCGTGATTGACAGATGTTCGAGCTTTGCCTATTATCGCCATTCCATTTTTCTCCATCAACCTCTCAATTACTCACATTACCAAGGCTGATCATGAATAAAGTTCTGCTCTCTGGAAACGAAGCGATTGCCCGGGGAACGTATGAGGCAGGCGCATTGGTCGCTTGTGCCTATCCCGGCACCCCCAGTACCGAAATCCTCGAAAACATGACGCGCTATAAAGAAGTCAACTCATCCTGGGCACCGAACGAAAAGGTCGCCCTTGAAGTTGGTATTGGTGCCTGTTTTGGTGGTGCCAGAGCCCTGGTGTCGATGAAACACGTTGGGGTTAATGTGGCTGCCGACCCTCTGTTTACCCTCACCTATACCGGTGTGCGGGGAGGTCTGGTATTGGTCACCGCAGATGATCCTGAGCTTCATTCATCGCAGAACGAGCAGGATAATCGTAACTTTGCCAAATTTGCTAAAATGCCGATGTTTGAACCGGCTGACAGTCAGGACGCTCTCGATTACACCAAGCTGGCCTTTGAGGTCAGTGAACAGTTTGATACGCCGGTTTTTTTACGCAGCACGACCCGGATTTCGCACTCCAAATCGGTTGTTACTCTGGGTGCGCGACCTGACCATATACCGACCCCATCCCTTGAACGTAATCCGGCTAAACTGGTGATGCTCCCCGGCAATGCCCGCAAGCGTCACTACGATGTCGAAGAGCGTATTCTCAAGCTGGAAGAGTGGGGATGCAGTCAGTCATTCAACCGGGTTGAAAAAGGCAAAGGGGAGGTGGGCGTTATCACCGCTGGGGTTTCTTATCAGTACGTCAAAGAGGTCCTGCCCGATGCCGATGTTCTCAAACTTGGCATGATTTATCCTCTGCCCAAACAACTGATCCGTGACTTTGCTGCCAAGTACACAACTCTCTATGTAGTGGAAGAACTGGACCCTTTCATTGAAGAACAGGTTCTGGCCATGGGTATTGCTGTTATCGGCAAAGCAAAGATTCCCATCTGCGGTGAATTGACCCCCGGCCGCCTGGCTAAGGAGCTTTTCGGTACTGAATTGCCGGATGAAAGCGCCACGCTGAAACTACCACAGCGCCCACCTAACATGTGTCCGGGGTGCCCGCATCGCGGGGTTTTTATGGAACTCAACCGGGCCAAAGCCTTTGTTGCCGGGGATATCGGTTGTTATACTCTGGGCTTCATGCCCCCCCTGTCGGCCATGGATACCTGCGTCTGTATGGGGGCAAGTATCGGTAATGCAACGGGTATATCCAAAGTATTAAGTGAAGAGGACCAACGCAAGGTCGTTGCCGTTATCGGGGATTCTACTTTCCTGCATACCGGTATCAATGGTCTGATGGACATGGTCTACAATAATTCAACGGCGACCGTCATTATCCTTGATAATCGCATCACTGCCATGACTGGTCGCCAGGAAAATCCGGCTTCCGGTTACACCCTCGACAACAATCCGGCTTTTCGTGTCGATTTGGAACAACTCTGTCGCGCTGTTGGCGTGAAGCATGTGCGGAGTATCGATCCCTATAACATTGCCCTGACCCGCAAAACTCTGCGTGAGGAGATGGCCCGACCGGAAGTTTCCGTCATCATCACCACCAGACCGTGCGTTTTGGTGCCCAGAGACAATCTTGAGCGGCGTCCGTCACTTTATGTTGATCATGATGCCTGTACCGGCTGCAAAGCTTGTTTGCGCTTAGGTTGCCCGGCGATTGCCTGGGATGAGACGTCACAGAAATCCAATATTGACAAGATCATCTGCGTTGGTTGTAAGGTTTGCCAGCAAACCTGCGGCTTTAACGCTTTCAAGGAAATAGAGGCCTAATAAGATGAAGACAACCAATATTCTTATTGCCGGGGTGGGTGGTCAAGGCATTCTGCTTGCCAGCGAGGTGTTATCAGAGGTCTGTCTGATGGCCGGACTTGACGTTAAGAAAAATGAGATCCACGGCATGTCCCAGCGTGGTGGCAGTGTCGTTTCCCATGTGCGTTATGGCGAAAAAGTTTACTCGTCGATTATCCCGGAAGGAGAGGTTGACATTATTTTCAGCTTTGAATTAATGGAGACCTGTCGCTACCTGCCTTTGCTTCGCAAGAACGGTCGCGTTGTGGTGAACGACTGGAAGATCGCTCCACCTTCTGTTGCTCTGGGTAAGCAATCTTATCCGGAAAATCTAATTGCTACAATTGCGCAGCAATTTCCTTTAACAACTGTGGTTGACGGCCTGACCCTGGCGCTGGAAACCGGCAACGCTAAAACCGTCAACTCGGTTCTGCTCGGCGCACTGTCCAATATTCTCGATTTTGACCATGAGATGTGGTTGACTGCCCTGAAAAAAATGGTTCCGGAAAAACTTGTTGATATCAATCTTCAAGCGTTTGCGGCAGGACGCGGAATCAACGGCTAAAAATAAACTACAGGGAGAGCCCGGATGATCTGGAACGACGATTTTGAAACATTACCTCGAGAGGCGATCGAATCGTTACAGTTACGCCGCCTGCAACAAACACTGGAGCGGGTTTACGCTACTGTCCCTTTTTATCGTGAGGCATTTAATCAGCTCGGGGTCAAACCAAAAGATATCAAAAGGCTCGAAGATTTGCAGCGCCTGCCTTTTACCTTAAAAAAGGATATGCGCGACAACTACCCTTACGGACTGTTTGCTGTGCCCCTGGAGCAGATTGTCCGTATTCATGCCTCTTCGGGGACGACCGGCAAGCCGACGGTTGTTGGTTATACGAAACGCGACATAGAGACATGGACTGAACTGATGGCGCGTTCATTCTACGCTGCCGGTGCCCACCAAGGGGATATTATTCATAACGCCTACGGTTACGGCTTGTTCACTGGAGGCCTGGGTGCCCACTATGGTGCTGAGCGGATCGGGGCTTCGGTCATCCCCATGTCGGGCGGCAACACCAAAAAGCAGTTGATGATCATGCAGGATTTTGGTTCCACCGTGCTGACCTGCACGCCGTCCTACAGCCTGTTCCTTGCCGAAGTCGCAGCTGAAGAGGGGATCGATATCCGTAAGCTCAAGCTCAAGGTCGGTATCCTCGGTGCCGAGCCCTGGAGCGAAAAAATGCGCCAGGAAATCGAAGCCAAACTTCATATCAAGGCTATCGACATTTACGGACTGTCCGAAATTCTCGGGCCCGGCGTCGGCATTGAGTGCATTGAAGCCCAGAACGGTCTGCATGTCTGGGAAGATCATTTTCTGCTGGAAATTATTGATCCTGACACGCAAGAAGTGTTGCCGGACGGTGAAAAAGGTGAGTTGGTTATCACCACCATTACCAAAGAGGGGATACCTCTGATCCGCTACCGCACCCGCGACATTACCCGTTTAAACCGCGAACCCTGTATCTGCGGCAGGACCCATGCGCGTATTGAACGTCTAAGCGGTCGCAGTGATGACATGCTGATTATCCGTGGGGTTAACGTCTTTCCCAGCCAGATTGAATCGGTATTGTTCAATATCAAGGGGATCGAACCCCATTATCAGTTGCTGGTTGATCGTGAAGGGACCCTGGATACTCTGGAAGTATTGGTTGAAGTTGACGAGCAGACATTTTCCGATGAGGTACGTAAGCTGCAGCAACTTTCCGGTATGATTCAGAAACAGATTAAGGATCTGCTCGGTGTTACCTGCAAGGTACGGCTGGTTGAACCCAAAACCCTGGCCCGCAGTGAAGGCAAGGCGCAGCGTGTTATCGACAACCGCACTAAAATTTCATCATAACCAAGGAGCAAGCCATGAAAGTCGAGCAGATTTCGGTTTTTATAGAAAACAAATCCGGTCGTCTGGCAGAGGTTTCAGGTGTGCTGGGTGATGCCAATGTCAATATTCGTGCTCTTTCACTGGCAGATACCTCGGACTTCGGCATTCTGCGGCTAATTGTTGATGACAGTGAAAAAGCCCTCAGTGTCCTGCGTGACAAGCATTTTACCGTTAATAAAACCGAAGTCATCGGGGTGGAAGTTCCTGACATACCGGGCGGATTGTCTTCTATCCTGAAAATCCTTGACAACAATCAGATCAACGTTGAATACATGTATGCCTTTGTTGAGCGCTCCGGCAGTAATGCGGTCATTATTTTCCGCTTTGATAATATCGATCAAGCGATCAAGGTATTGCTCAATAATGGCGTCAATATTCTTGATGGTAAAAAAATAACATCTATATAATATGTACTTAAGATCTAACAGTGAAAGCAGTATGCCTATAATGTCTGGTCATCCCCTGATCTGGAACAGCGAAGCCGAGTGCATGCCGCGTGAGCAATTGGAGCAGTTGCAACTCGTACGGCTGCAGCAGACCCTGCAACGAGTTTGTAGAAATGTTCCCTGTTATCAACACAAGTTCAAGGATTGTGGTTTTAACCCCGGCGATTTAAAGTCACTGGATGATATCCGACATCTGCCGTTCACTACCAAGGAAGATCTGCGCCTGAATTACCCCTATGGCATGTTTGCGGTTCCCATGAGTGATGTGGTGCGCATTCACTCGTCCTCGGGCACCACCGGTAAACCTACCGTGGTTGGTTACACCAAACAGGACATCAGTACCTGGACGGAACTGGTGGCACGTTTTATGACGGCAGCCGGGGTGACCCGCGAAGACATTGTCCATATCGCCTTTGGTTATGGTTTGTTTACCGGTGCCTTTGGCCTGCATTACGGCTCAGAAGCGATCGGCGCCTCGGTCATACCAATCTCCGGCGGCAACACCGATAAACAGATTATGATCATGCAGGATTATCGTTCTTCCGCGCTGGTTTGTACGCCATCCTATGGTCTGACCATTGCCGATCGACTGGAGAAAAAGGGGATTGATCCGGCGAGTCTGGCGTTGCGAGTCGGGCTGTTCGGCGCCGAACCCTGGAGCGAGCAGATGCGCTGTGAGCTGGAATCGCGGCTGGGGATTATCGCTACCGACAATTACGGCCTGTCGGAAATCATGGGTCCGGGGGTTGCCGGAGACTGTCTGGCAAAGTGCGGCATGCATCTGGCTGAAGATCATTTTGTCTTTGAGATTATCGACCCGGATACCGGTCAGGTGTTACCGAGGGGCTCAACAGGGGAATTGGTCATCACCAGCCTGACCAAGCAGGCATTCCCGATGATCCGTTATCGTACCCGTGATATCACCCGAATTATTTACCAGCCTTGTGAATGCGGACGCTCGCTGGCACGTATGGCAAAAACCAGTGGCCGTACCGATGATATGCTGATTATCAAAGGTGTCAATGTATTCCCGACCCAGATCGAGGAAGTGTTGCTGCAAATTGAAGGATGTCAGCCGCACTACCAACTGATCGTTGATCGAGTCAACAATATGGATCAACTGGAAGTCCAGGTCGAAGTGAATGAACACATCTTCTTTGATGAGATGAAACGGCAGCGCCAGTTTGTTAATGAAGCCGAAAAACGTCTGGCAACGGTTCTGGGCGTCAGTGCCAGGGTTAAATTGGTTGAACCTTCATCAATCATGCGGCACGAAGGCAAAGCTTCACGCGTTCTCGATAAACGCAAACAATAACCGGCTAGATCAATCGTCAAAATTCTTGACATGCGCAGGTCAATCACTGATAATGCGCCTCGCTGTCAACAACGGGATGTGGCGCAGTCTGGTAGCGCACTTGACTGGGGGTCAAGGGGCCGCTGGTTCAAATCCAGTCATCCCGACCAAATAAAAACGGGGAGTTAGCTAAAAAGCTGGCTCCCCGTTTTTGCGTTTTATTGCACACAATTGCACACATCTGGCGTATCATCAGCAGAAGACGGACTGATCAAACAAAACAATGGGTTTCTGACGACGGTTCAGAATACACTTTTAACCTAGTCCGGATCATAAAGATCTGTAATGCTTGAATATAAGTAATATGAGATCGTTTCTCTCCGGGAGGTGCCATGTCAGAATGGATCAATAAAGCGAAAATTGCTGAGGCAAATAAGATCAATACCGAACTGAACCAAAAGATAAAATCTTTACAGGAAGAATTGGATACACAATGCCGGGAACTTGACCATCTCAGGGAACTGGCAACTCCAGATGAAGACATAACGCATCTCAAGGAGAAAATTACTGCATATGAGCAGCGCAAGCTAAGCGATAAACAGCATATCGAGTCAATCATTGAACAGGCCAAGCATGTCCAGAAGGTCGACAGCCTGGTGGAACAGTTCTTTTCAATTTTGCAAGTGCACGATGACGGTTCAATCGCAGTTGCAATCGATAAATTCTATAAAAAACATGAGCGCAGTAAATTGTTCATCGTATTTCTGCTTGGGGCTTTGGTGCCGTTAGTTGTTTGGGTTGCGACTGATGCTTCAATCATTCAACAGCTCATTGAGAGAATCACCAGGCTTATAAATGGTTAAGGGCAGATCCTGTGGACAGAGCATCGCGACGTCACGGGACGCACTATTTAATCGTGTGTCGCATAATATATATTATGTAAACTAAGAAAGAGATGAAGAATTCCAGACATCAACTTCTGTTTAGCCGATATTGGCCAGTTCCAGACGACTCCCCCAGCGCTTGATCAGCTCTTCTCTTACCGGTCGGGCTTCTGGTGTGGTCAAGTGGTCGGTCTGCTCGATATAATTAAATGCCGCCTGCCTTGCTGCCTCAAGAATTGATACGTCTCGCGTCAGACTGGCGACCCGAAAGTCCGGCAACCCTGCTTGCCGGGTTCCAAGAAAATCACCCGGACCACGAATCTCGAGATCCGCTTCGGCAATTCTAAAGCCATCGTCTGTTTTGATCATAACGTCCAATCGTTTTTGGGCATCCTCGCTATAATGTTCGGACGGAATCAGAATGCAGTAGCTCTGCTCAGCACCCCGGCCAACGCGCCCACGTAACTGATGTAGTTGCGCCAGGCCAAAACGATCAGCATGCTCAATGACCATTAAGGTTGCGTTTGGCACATCAACTCCAACCTCGATCACCGTTGTTGCAACCAGCACGGCAATTTTGCCGGACCGAAAATCGTTCATCACCGCTTCTTTTTCTGCTGACTTCATTTGGCCATGCAGCAGCCCTATCTGGTGCTCAGGAAATGTCTCGATGAGCTGTTGCGCTGCAATAGTTGCTGCTTGCAGGTCACTTTTTTCTGATTCTTCTACCAGCGGATAAACAATATAAGCCTGACGCCCTTTTTTGAGTTCCGCATGGATAAGCTCATGGGCCTGGGCACGATTGCGCTGGTGAATTATTCTGGTGGTGATGGTTTTTCTGCCGGGCGGCAGTTCATCGATAACAGAAACGGACAGATCACCATAAAGGGTCATGGACAGGGTTCGCGGGATGGGTGTTGCCGTCATGACCAGAATATCGGGGTTATTGCCCTTGGTCTTGAGAATGCCCCGTTGACGCACCCCAAAACGGTGCTGTTCATCGACTATTCCGAGGCCAAGTCGCTGAAATTCCACACCTTCCTGCAAAACAGCGTGGGTACCGGCCACTAGATTGATGTCACCGGCGGTGATCCGCGCGTAGGTATTTTTTTTCTCTGCCTGGCTGGTGCTCCCCTGCAGCAGGCAGCATGTCAGCCCCAACCTCTCCAGCCAGGGGGCAAAGGTGCGATAATGCTGCTCAGCCAGGATCTCTGTGGGCGCAACAACGGCCACTTGAAAGTCGTTTTCAATAGCAATCAACGCCGCCATCAGGGCTACAACGGTTTTGCCACTGCCGACATCACCCTGTAACAACCGGTTCATGGGGTGTGGCGATGCCATGTCGTCCTTTATCTCACCCAGTACCCGGCGTTGGGCTGCGGTCAGTTTAAAGGGAAGCATCTTGCTCAGCGGCAAGGTATAGCGATGTTCGCAGGGCATCCTGCTGCCCTGTTGCAGCTGCACCCCTGCCCGTTTTAAGGCTAACCCCATTTCCAGATAAAAAAATTCATCAAAAACAAGCGACTTGCGTCCAGGATGACGTCCTTGCTCGAGCTGGTAGAGATTTGATTGTTTATCCGGCCAATGAATCTGGCGGATGGCGTCCTGACGATCCAGTAATTGATATTGTTTTCGGATAAAGTCAGGAGTGGTTGTCGACAGATAGTGGGCATAATCGCGGATCAGCGGAAACCAGATTGAGCGTATCTGCTTCTGGCTGATCCCTTCGGTCAAAGGGTATACCGGGACGATGCGGCCAAAAGAGACAGGATCCTTACGGCTTAAAAGCGCCATATCATCATTACCCTGAATCAGTTCAGCATCAGGATGATGGACCTCGCGGGTGGCGCCAAAACGTTTGACATCACCGATAAAAATGGCAGTCTGGCCAATGGGTAAGCGTTTTTCCAGCCAGTTTTTACGATAATGGAACCATTTAAGCGAAATGGTACCGCTGTCATCCCCGACGATCACCTCATAGATCCGGCGCGAAGTTCGTTTGGTGCGGGATTCCCCTGAAGCAAGAACGGTTCCTTTGAATACTTCAGTGGAACCGTCGCTTAACTGACGTATCGGTTTAAGTTGGCGGCGATCCTCGTAGCGGTACGGTAGGTGATAAATAGCATCTTCAAGGGAGGATAGCCCAAGCTTTTGCAGGCGGGTTTGTACTTTTGGACCAACCCCCGGCAGGACACTTAGAGGTTGGGACAAGATCCAGGCTGGATCTGCCGATTTAAGATCAGGCATGATCCGTAAAAATCACTGGCTGCCCTCGTTCAGAGCTGCCAGTAGGTCCTCAATATCCAGACCGTGGGCACGCGCCCCCTGAGCAAGGGTCTCGGTAGGGGCACCCAAACAGCCAACACAGCCCAGGTTAAAGTTGGCCAGTATTTTCGCTGCATCCGGGTGCATCTGCAACAACTGGTTAAAGGTCATGTCTTTGGTGATAACCTGATTCATTGAGAACCTCCAGTTCCGTAGAGTAACCTTAGAATTCTCCCAGAAAATATGCGAAAAAGCAAGGTGTTAGATCCTGCTGATGTCAATAATTGGTAACTGAAGTCTGGATTGATCAAGTATAAGAAATGCGGGTTATTTCATAGACTCGCACTCCTGAAGGCACCACGATTCTGACCTCTTCATCAACCTGGTGACCGATCAGAGCCTTACCAACCGGTGAGGTGATGGATATTTTGCCGTGCTTGATATCTGCTTCATCTTCCCCGACAATCTGATAGGTTGCTTCTTTTTCGGTATCGACATCAAAGACAGTGACCGTCGCTCCAAAAACAATTTTGTCGCTCTTGATGGTGGCCGGATCAATTACCTGAGCACGGGCTATTTTATCGTTAAGCTCCTGAATGCGCCCCTCGACAAACCCTTGACGTTCTTTGGCCGCATCATATTCCGCATTTTCTGATAAATCACCGTGGCTGCGCGCTTCTGCTATATCCTGAACGACCTTGGGTCGTTCTACCCGAATCAAGGTTTTCAATTCTTCCTGCAGTCGCCGATGCCCTTCAACGGTCATTGGTACCGAATTGCTCATAGGTCCTCTCCTAAAAAAAAACAGCGGGCGGTGATTCACCGCCCACTGGTTAATTAAGTATGTATTGTTTCACTTACAGGTTTTTATAATACTCTTGCAACGGTTTAACGTCAAGGGTTTCTCGCTGCATTGCCAGCACCCCGTCGGTTACTGCATTAATACCGGCAACTGTTGTGAAATAGGCTATCTCGTTCATTAATGCTGCCCGTCTGATGGAGTAGGAGTCGGCAACCGAAGCGGCACCCAGGGTGGTATTGAACACCATAGCAAACTCACGGTTTTTAATGGCGTCAACACAGTGCGGTCGCCCTTCTTTGACTTTATTGATGAAGGTAACCGGAATTCCGTGGTTGCTGAAGAATCGGGCCGTTCCGGCGGTGGCAACAATCTTGAACCCGGCGTCTGCCAACCGTTTGATGGCAGCTAGAGCGGGTTGTTTGTCAGCATCTTTGACACTGACAAAAACCGCCCCGGCAGTTGGCAACTTGACCCCTGCTGCCACTTGGGCCTTTGCAAAGGCGCGACCAAAGTCGAAGTCGATGCCCATGACCTCGCCGGTTGATTTCATTTCCGGTCCCAACAGGGTGTCAACCCCGGGGAACTTGACGAAGGGGAAAACCGCTTCTTTAACGGAAATATAAGGGGGGATAATTTCACCTGATATCCCCTGCTCTGCCAACGACTGCCCTGCCATAACCAGCGCCGCAATTTGGGCCAGCGGTCGACCAGTAGCTTTGGAGACAAAAGGAACGGTACGGCTGGCGCGTGGATTGACCTCCAGCAGATAGATGGCGTTGTCCTTGATGGCATACTGGATGTTCATCAGGCCAACAACCTTCAACTCCAGCGCCAGTTCCCGGGTCTGCCGACGAATTTCATCGAGCAATTGCTGTGACAAGGAAATGGCCGGTAAAGCACAGGCCGAATCGCCGGAATGGATGCCGGCTTCTTCAATATGCTGCATGATGCCACCAATGACCACATCGGCACCATCAGCGATCGCATCGACATCCACCTCGATGGCATCCTGCAGGAATTTATCAATCAAGACAGGATGTTCGGGAGAGGCTTCTACCGCAAACTTCATGTAATTGCGCAGACGCTCGACATCATAAACAATTTCCATCGCGCGGCCGCCGAGCACGTAGGAAGGGCGAACCACCACCGGATAGCTGATTCGCTCGGCAATGACCTCGGCTTCTTCACAGGAGCGGGCAATGCCATTGTCCGGTTGCAGCAGTTCAAGCTTGTTGAGCAGGGCCTGAAAACGCTCTCGATCTTCGGCCCGGTCGATGGCATCCGGAGATGTGCCGATCACCGGCACACCGGCTTGCTCCAGGGCGACAGCCAACTTCAATGGTGTTTGACCACCATACTGAACAATCACGCCTTCGGGTTTCTCAACGGCAACAATCTCGAGGACATCTTCCAGGGTCAAGGGTTCAAAGTAGAGACGATCGGAGGTGTCATAATCGGTAGAAACGGTTTCCGGATTACAATTGACCATAATGGTTTCAAAACCTGCAGCCGACAGGGCAAATGCACCGTGAACGCAGCAGTAATCAAACTCAATTCCCTGACCGATGCGGTTCGGGCCGCCGCCTAAGATAATGATTTTGCGTTTGTCGGTAGGCTCCGCTTCACACTCGGTTTCATAAGTTGAATAAAAATAGGGTGTATAGGCTTCAAATTCTGCACCACAGGTATCCACGCGCTTGTACACCGGACGAATGTTGCGAGCGTGCCGATACTCACGCACAGTTTTTTCCGAACTGTTCAGTAGGGTCGCCAGGCGTCGGTCAGAAAAACCGTACTGTTTGGCCTGACGCAACAGATCGCTAAAGGCAGGGTTGTCTTCGTTGGTCGGCAACTTGCCGGCAAGTAGATCCCCTTCCATCTGAATCAGTTGGGCGATGTTGGAAACGAACCAGGGATCGATTCCACTGAGCTGGTATATTTTGTCAACGCTAAATCCGGCGCGCAGGGCATCGGCCAGATACCAGACCCGTTCCCAGCCGGGAACCTGGAGCTTATTGCAGAGCAGCGCCTGTTGTTCCTCGGTTAAGGGTGTTTTATCGTCCGCCGGATCGGCAAAAATTCGACTTTCCAGACCATAAGAGCCAATCTCCATGGACCGCAGGGCCTTATGAAAGCTTTCCTTGAAGGTCCGGCCAATGGCCATGGCCTCCCCTACCGACTTCATCTGCGTCGTCAGGGTCGCATCGGCCTGAGGAAATTTTTCAAAGGTGAAGCGGGGAATCTTGGTGACCACATAATCAATAGTCGGTTCAAAGGATGCCAGGGTTTCTCTGGTGATATCATTGGTGATTTCATCCAGACGATATCCGACCGACAACTTGGCGGCAATTTTGGCGATGGGAAAGCCGGTAGCTTTACTCGCCAGTGCCGATGAACGCGACACCCGCGGGTTCATTTCGATGACGACCAGGCGCCCATCAACCGGATTGATGCCGAACTGAATGTTGGAACCGCCGGTATCAACGCCGATTTCACGGATGATCTTCAAGGAGGCATCGCGCAGGATCTGGTATTCCTTGTCAGTCAGGGTCTGGGCCGGTGCGACGGTAATGGAGTCGCCGGTATGAACCCCCATGGCGTCGAAATTTTCAATAGAACAGATGATGACGACATTATCAGCACAGTCGCGCATTACCTCCAATTCGTATTCTTTCCATCCCAGGATGGACTCATCGACCAGCACTTCATTGGTTGGCGACGCCTCAATCCCGGCCATCACCATCTCTTCATATTCTTCGCGGTTGTAGGCAATACCACCGCCACTGCCGCCGAGGGTGAAAGATGGTCGGATAATGGTGGGAAAGCCAACATACTCGAGAATCTCCATCGCTTCCTGATAGTTATGAGCCAATCCGGAACGTGGAACCTCCAGACCGATTTTATCCATCGCCCGCTTGAACAGGGTACGATCTTCAGCTTTTTCAATTGACTCCTGGTTAGCACCAATCAGTTCCACCCCGAATTTTTTCAGCACTCCCCGCTGGGCTACTGCCAGGGCGGTATTCAAAGCAGTTTGTCCACCTAATGTGGGTAGTATGGCATCGGGACGTTCTTGTTCGATAATCCGTTCAAGTACCTCGGGATTAACCGGCTCTACATAGGTACGATCAGCAAAATCAGGGTCGGTCATAATGGTCGCCGGGTTTGAGTTGAGCAGGATAACCTCGTACCCTTCTTCTTTTAACGCCTTGCAGGCCTGGGTGCCGGAATAATCAAATTCACAAGCCTGACCGATGACAATGGGTCCGGCACCGATAATTAATATTTTTTTAAGGTCTTGACGTTTTGGCATGCTGATCCCTTGGAGAAATTGTTATGAAACCGTATCTGCTCAACACCGGGTCGGGAATCCTGTGGCAAGGATAGCGCTGAATAGTTACAAAAAACCAAATGTTTTAAAGCGTGACATGATATTCCTGCAATGAATGAATCTGTTCTTTCCCCTGAATTCGTGCGGCAATTCCCTGCGCTGCCGCCTGCGCTGCAGCGGCTGTGGTGATATAGGGCACCTTGTAGCGGATAGCGGTTTTACGGATATATGAGTCATCATGCAAACTCTGTCTGCCGATCGGGGTATTGATCACCAGCTGAATCTCTCCATTCTTGAGCAGATCGGCAATATTGGGACGTCCTTCATGCATCTTTTGGACGGGTTCAACGTCCACCCCATGCTGTTGCAGATACGCCGCCGTGCCGGAGGTGGCGAGCAGCGTAAAACCGTTGGCAGCAAAGGTTCGCGCAGCCCCAAGAATCGCTGATTTATCCGCTTCAGTGACGGTCATCAGGACCCTGCCACTTAAGGGCAGGCTGGTGCCGGTGGCTTCTTGTGCCCGGTAGAAGGCTAGCCCATAGCTGCTTGCCAGACCGAGCACCTCTCCAGTGGAGCGCATCTCAGGGCCCAATACCGGATCGACTTCGGGAAACATATTAAACGGGAAAACCGCTTCTTTAACGCCAAAGTAAGGAATATGTTGTTTGAGTGAGGCCGGAATATCCAGCGACTTACCCAGCATCGCCTGAACCGCCAGACGTGGCATGGGAATGGCACAAACCTTGGAGACCAGGGGAACGGTACGGCTGGCGCGAGGATTTGCCTCAAGGATATAAACCTGATCCTGATAAATGGCATACTGGATATTCATCAGACCGACTACACCCATTTCCACGGCAATGCGACGAGTATATTCGCTGATGGTGTCGATATGCTGCGCCGGGATATTAACCGGGGGAATGACACAAGCTGAGTCGCCGGAATGCACCCCGGCCATTTCGATATGCTCCATTACCGCCGGCACAAAGGCGGTATGACCGTCACAGATGGCGTCGGCTTCGGCTTCAACCGCATTATCGAGGAAGCTATCGATCAGAATCGGTCGTCCCGGCGAGATGTCGACTGCTTTTTGCAGATATTCAAGCAGCATCTGCTCATCATGAACGATCTCCATCGCCCGGCCACCCAGCACGTATGAAGGACGAACAATCAGCGGATAGCCGATACGCGCAGCGATGCGGATGGCTTCATCAATGCTGGAGGCCATACCGGAAGCCGGCTGTGGGATTCCCAGCTTGACCATGATGGCGTTAAATTGTTCGCGGTCTTCAGCCATGTCGATGGTTTCTGGACTGGTGCCGATAATTTTGACCCCAGCGGCTTGCAGCTCTGCAGCGATATTCAACGGGGTCTGGCCACCGAACTGGACTACCACCCCTTCCGGTTGTTCTTTATGATAGATCGCCAGCACATCCTCTACCGTGAGGGGTTCAAAATAGAGTTTGTCCGAGGTATCGTAGTCAGTTGATACGGTTTCCGGGTTGCAGTTGACCATGATGGTTTCATAACCGGCATCGCGCAGGGCAAAGGCCGTATGTACGCAGCAGTAGTCAAATTCGATCCCCTGGCCGATCCGGTTCGGCCCACCACCTAAGACCATAATCTTTTTGCGATCACTGACCGGCACCGAGTCGGTGATGTTGTAGCTTGAATAATAATAAGCGGCATCTTCAACGCCGCTGACCGGTACCGCTTCCCAGGCTTCTTCTGCCCCAAGGGCTTGGCGTTTTTCACGCACAGTCGTTTCGGTTATGCCCAGAATCTGGGCAAGATAACGGTCAGCAAAGCCGTCCTTTTTAGCCTGAATCAACAATTCATCCGGTGGCAATTGGCCACGATGGGCAAGGATCTTCTCCTCAAGCTCAACCAATTCCTTCATCTGCTCAAGAAAATACGCTTTAATATGGGTGCGCTGGTGCAACATCTCAATCGTCGCGCCTTTGCGCAGCGCTTCATACAGGATGTAATGGCGCTCGCTGCTCGGTTCGACCAGCAGTTCCAGTAATTCAGCAAGGTTTTTCTTGTTGAAGTCGGCAGCAAATCCCAGACCATAACGACCATTTTCCAGGGAACGAATGGCCTTGTTCAGCGCCTCTTTGTAGTTTTTGCCGATGCTCATCACCTCACCGACGGCGCGCATCTGGGTGCCGAGACGATCTTTCACCCCTTTGAATTTTTCAAAGGCCCAGCGAGCAAATTTAACCACCACATAGTCACCGGATGGCGTGTATTTTTCCAGGCTGCCGTCGCGCCAATAAGGAATCTCATCCAGGGTCAGGCCGGCGGCCAGCATGGCCGAGACCAGGGCGATGGGGAAGCCTGTCGCCTTGCTCGCCAACGCTGAAGAGCGCGAGGTGCGTGGATTGATCTCAATGACGACGACACGGTCGCTGACCGGATCGTGAGCAAACTGCACATTGGTGCCACCGATTACCTCAATCGCTTCAACAATGCGGTGGGCGTAATCCTCCAGACGCTCCTGCAATTCCTGGGGCACTGTGAGAAAAGGAGCGGTGCAGAAAGAGTCGCCGGTATGAACCCCCATGGCATCGACGTTTTCAATAAAACAGACAGTGACCTTCTGGTTTTTGGCGTCACGCACCACTTCCACTTCGAGCTCTTCCCAGCCGCGTACCGACTCTTCGATAAGGATCTGGCTGACCGGGCTTAACGATAAACCACGGGAAGCAATCTCCTCAAATTCTTCGAGGTTATAGGCAAAACCGCCACCGGTTCCACCCATGGTATAGGCGGGACGGATAACCACCGGCAGTCCGGTGCGTCCAATAATCTCACGCGCCTCGTCCATGGTGGTGGCTATTTCACTGGCGGCCGTTTCAATGTTGAGTGACGCCATGGTTTGTTTAAATGTTTCACGATCTTCGCCGCGTTTGATGGCATCAAGATTCACGCCAATGACCTCGACATGGTATTTGTCGAGAATGCCGGCCTCCGACAGAGCCATGGACAGGTTCAGGGCCGTCTGGCCGCCAAGGTTGGGAAGCAGGGCATCAGGACGCTCTTTGGCGATGATCTCCGTCAGGGTCGGCACATTGAGGGGCTCAATATAGGTGGCATCGGCCATTCCCGGATCGGTCATGATGGTCGCCGGGTTGGAATTGACCAAAATAATACGATAACCGAGCTTACGCAGGGCTTTACATGCCTGAGTACCGGAATAATCAAACTCACAGGCCTGGCCGATGATAATCGGGCCGGAGCCGATAATTAAGATGCTTTCAATGTCTTCGCGTTTGGGCATGATTTCTCCTTCGTTGGCAATTACTTGTGTTCCTGCATCATTGCAATGAACTGGTCAAACAGATAGGCGGCATCGTGAGGTCCGGGTGATGCTTCCGGATGGTACTGAACAGAAAAAGCCGGATACTCCAGATGGGTTATCCCCTCGACGGTCTGGTCGTTAAGATTGAAATGGGTCACCTTGACCATATCCGCCTTGAGGGTTCGGGCGTCAACGGCAAAACCATGATTCTGTGAGGTAATTTCTACCTGTTGGCGCTGACAGTTTAAAACCGGCTGGTTACCGCCGCGATGCCCGAATTTCAATTTATAGGTCTGACCACCACAGGCGATGGACAAGAGCTGATGTCCCAGACAAATACCGAAGATAGGTACCTTGCCAAGTAGTTCACGGATTGTCTCTTGCACATAATACAGTGGTTCAGGATCACCAGGGCCATTACTTAAAAATACGCCGTCCGGATGGAGCTTCAACACCTCGGCGGCACGCGTAGCAGCAGGAACAACAGTAACCTTGCACCCACGTGATGTCAGGTTACGCAGAATATTGCGCTTGATACCAAAATCAAAAGCCACCACCTGATATTGGGCGGCTGCCGGATCCACCTCAGTGTATCCCGTTGCTAAATCCCAAAGCCCCTGGTGAAACTGATAGGGAGCATCACAGGTTACCTCGCGCACCAGATCGCGCCCGACCAAGCCGGGTGCTGCTTGCGCCTTCTTGGTCAGACTGTGTGGGTCCGTATCAATGGTTGAAATGACTCCGGTCTGAGCGCCGGTCGTGCGAATGTGGCGCACCAATGCTCGGGTATCAATGCCTTCGATGGCAACGATATTGTTCTGCTTGAGGTAGGTATCGAGGGTCATTTGCGAACGGAAGTTACTCGGAAAAGGGCAGGCTTCGCGCACGACAAAGCCCGACAGGTGGGGCTTGCTCGATTCGACGTCCTCGTCGTTGATGCCGTAGTTGCCGATCTGCGGATAGGTCATGGTGACAATTTCACCATGGTAAGAGGGGTCGGTTAGGATTTCCTGATAGCCGGTCATGCTGGTGTTAAAAACCACCTCGCCGGTTACCTCTCCGGCAACGCCGAGGGAGGTGCCGACAAAATACTTGCCGTCGGCCAATGCCAATACTGCTTTCATTTGCGCCTCTATGGAATGTTGTTTGGCGTTAACGCTGATAAACCGTCCGTCCGGCCAGCAAGGTTCTTATGGCTGCACCGCGCATGGTCCAACCATCAAAGGGGGTGTTTTTACTTTTGGATTTGAGTTCTTTGGCGACCAGCGTCCATTCAAGTTCCGGATCAATGAGGGTTAAATCGGCAACCGCTCCAACGGCAAGAGAACCTCGATCAATACCGATAATGGCAGCAGGTTGGCAGGTCATCAGGGCAATCGCCTGCTGACGACTGATGATGCCATCCCTGACCAGATTCATGGTCAAGGGCAGCAGGGTTTCAAGCCCGACGATGCCATTGAGGGCAACGGCAAACTCGACATTCTTTTCATCGTAATGATGCGGGGCATGATCCGTCGCAATGGCATCGATGGTGCCATCAGCCAGACCGACGCGCACCGCATCAACGTCAGCCTGACGGCGCAGGGGCGGATTCATCTTGGCGTTGGTATTGTAACCTCGGACCGCCTCATCCGTCAGGGTAAAGTGGTGCGGGGTCACTTCGCAGGTCACCTTGACCCCGCGCGCCTTGGCTTGCCGGACCAGCTCGACGCTTCCTTTGGTCGAGACATGGGCAACATGGAGACGGCTGTTGGTAAATTCCGCCAGCATAATGTCTCGCGCGGTGGCGGCATCTTCAGCAACCCAGGGAATTCCCTTGAGCCCCAATTCGGTAGCCACTTCCCCTTCATTCATACACCCCTCCCCCACCAGACTCAAATCTTCAGCATGGGAGATAATGGGGGCGCCAAAGGTGTCAGCATATTCAAAAGCGCGGCGCATCAGTTCACCATTGACCACCGGTATCCCATCATCGGAAAAAGCCACACAACCGGCAGCCTTGAGTTCACCCATCTCCGACAGGACATCCCCCTTCATCGCCTGGCTGATCGACGCTACCGGATAGACATTGGCGCTGCCATGGCGGCGCGCCTTATTGATGATGTATTCAACAATAGGAGCGTTATCGATCACCGGCTTGGTATTAGGCATGCAGGCCAGCGAGGTAACACCTCCGGCAGCGGCAGCACGGGTGCCGCTGATAATATCTTCCTTATACTCAAGGCCCGGATCACGCAGATGAACATGGATGTCAATCAGTCCCGGGGTCACCAGGAGGCCGGCCGCATCGATGATCTCGGCATCATCAGCATGCAGGCCAGTACCAACCGCAGCAACCCTGCCCTGGTCAATCAACAGATCAGATTGACCATCGATATTGTTTTTTGGATCGATCAAATGCCCATTTATAACAAGTATTCTCATGTCAATACCTCAAGTTATTATTTAATTCTGCTGAAGGGGTTCACCACCGGAAACCAGGTATAAAAGTGCCATGCGCACAGCAACACCATTTTCAACCTGATCGAGAATAACATTGTGAGGACCGTCGGCAACCTGGGATGAAATCTCCACGCCACGATTCATCGGCCCCGGATGCAGGACAATGACATCCGGTTTGGCGAGTTTGATGTTTTCCGGATTTAAACCATAAAAGCGGGCATATTCGCGTAATGACGGAATCAGGGTTTTGCCCTGACGTTCGCGTTGAATGCGTAGCATCATGATACAGTCAACGTCACGAATGGCTTCACGCAGATCGGTATAAACTTCACACCCCAGCTTTTCCAACCCCGGCGGCAACATGGTACGCGGACCGGCCACCCGTACTTTGGCACCGAGCTTGGTCAGGCAATAGATATTAGAGCGTACCACCCGGCTGTGGGTAACATCGCCGGCGATGGTTACGGTAAGACCCTCGATCTTCTCTTTGTGCTGACGGATAGTAAAGACATCAAGCAGCGCCTGACTGGGATGCTCATGGGTACCATCGCCGGCATTAATGACCGAGCACTTTAGGCGTTGGGCAAGATAGTCACAGGCACCGGAAGCACTGTGGCGCATCACGATGATATCAGGGTGCATAGCTTCAATATTTTTGGCCGTATCTTCGAGGGTTTCCCCTTTAACCACGGATGAAGATGACGCGCTGATGTTAATGGTATCGGCGGAAAGACGTTTGCCGGCGATCTCAAAGGAAGTGCGGGTGCGGGTACTGGCTTCGAAAAACAGGTTGACGATGGTTTTGCCACGCAGGGTCGGTACTTTCTTGATCTGGCGGCTGTTGATCTCTTTGAAGCTGGCAGCGCTATCGAGAATAAAATGGATTTCAGCCGCTGATAGATCTTTGATGCCCAGAATATGTTTTGGATTAAAATTCATGATGATCCTCCGCCGTTAGCCTTTGAGCAGATAAATTGCTCGGGGAATGTTCTGTTCGTCAAAATCAACCTTGATCTGCTCATTGCGGGATGTTGGCAGATTACGACCGACATAATCCGGACGAATCGGCAGTTCTCGATGGCCACGATCAATCAGGATGGCCAACTGGATGCTCTGTGGTCGCCCAAGATCCATCACCGCGTCCATAGCGGCACGAATCGTTCGACCGGTGAAAAGAACATCATCGACCAGCACGACCCGCTTACCATCAAGATTAAAGCGAATATCAGTCTGTCCGACGGCTAGATGCCCACGCGAGGCCAGATCATCGCGGTACATAGTGATATCAATGCTACCGAAGGGCACAGTTACGGATTCAATCATATTGATACGTTGTTGAATCTGCTCGCCGAGATAGGCCCCCCCGGTGCGAATTCCAATCACTACCAGATCCTCGACCCCTTTGTTTTTTTCAATAATTTCGTGAGCAATTCGGGTCAGTGCCCGATTCACTCCGTCCTGATCGAGTATTTCAACAGCTACAGTCACCACAAGTACCTCCTGCCACAAAAAGGACATAAAAAAACACCTGTACAGCTGATGTGCACAGGCGTTCGGGATCTTTTTTGGGAATTGTAAAACATGGGTTCTCCCTTGCCGACCTCTCGGATCAGTTTAAAGGGTAAAAGTGAAGTAATTTTTGAAAGCTACAATGCTGCTAATATCTTGTCAATAGGGCAAACGACGAGTTTTATTTAATGAATAGGACGGCCAATACGATTAAAGCGAATTTTGCCTGGCAGGCTCGCCTCGGCATCCCAAGACCAGTATTTAATAAAGGCCAGCCCCTTGACCTTGGAATTGTCAACGAACCCCCAGAAGCGACCATCAAAGGAAAAATCGCGATTATCTCCTAAAACAAAATACTGATTTTCAGGCACCTTGAATGGGGCCATGTAGTCGCGTGGGCCGACAGCAGCCGGCAGCACCTGGCTGTCCCGATAGATTTCCTGCTCAAACTGCAGCAATTCGCCATTGACAAAAACCTGCTTGGCGCGAATTTCGACCACATCGCCAGGCAAGCCAATTAAGCGTTTGATGAAATCACGGCGCTGAAAGTACGATTTCCCTTCATCCTCGGGGAATTCAAAGACGATGACATCACCACGTTCCGGACTGCGCAAAGCCAGATGGCGCTTATTACTAAAGGGCAATTTGGTGCCATAAATAAACTTGTTGACCAGTAGATGATCGCCAATCAGCAGGGTATCGAGCATTGAGCCGGAAGGAATTTTGAACGCCTGAAAAACGAAGGTGCGAATAATCAGTGCCAGAACGACAGCGATAATCAGGGCTTCAGACCATTCGCGATACCAGGGTTTATTTGATTCAACCTGTTTTTTTTTCTTACGGAAAAAGGCCATGTATTTACTCATTTACTCTTTGATTTTGAGGATTGCCAGAAATGCCTCCTGCGGCAACTCGACACTACCTACCTGTTTCATCCGTTTTTTTCCCGCCTTCTGCTTTTCCAGCAATTTGCGTTTTCGGGTAATATCGCCACCATAACATTTAGCGGTCACATCCTTGCGCAGCGCCTTGACAGTTGAACGGGCTATAACCTTATTGCCGATTGCCGCCTGAATTGCAACCTCGTATTGCTGTCGGGGGATAAATTCCTTCATTGTTGCCACCAGATCACGTCCACGGTATTGGGCTTTGTCATTGTGAACAATCAACGATAGGGCATCGACAACGTCGCCATTGATCAGAACATTCAGGCGCACCAGACGACTGGTTCGGAAGTCCAGATGGTCATAATCAAGCGAGGCATAGCCGCGACTGATGGATTTGAGTCGATCAAAGAAATCGAGGACGATCTCGTTCAGCGGCAATTCAAACACAATCATCACGCGATTAGCTGTCAGATATTTGATTTCACGCTGAATACCGCGCTTCTCAATACACAGTCCCAACACCGCTCCGACAAATTCATTGGGAACGTGGATCGAAGCCAGCACAAAGGGTTCTTCAATCTGCTGGATCATCTGGACATCAGGGAGCATGTTGGCGCTTTCAACGTTTAACACCTCCCCTTTGACCGTAGTCACCCGGTAAACAACCGTAGGTGCTGTGGTTATCAGTTCAACATTGAATTCACGTTCCAGGCGTTCCTGGATGATCTCCATGTGGAGCAGACCGAGGAAACCGCAACGGAAACCAAAACCCAAGGCGAGAGAGTTTTCCGGTTCAAAGGAAAAAGCAGAATCATTCAGGCGTAGCTTTTCCAGCGCATCACGCAGGGCGTCATACTCACCACTGTCGATGGGATAAAGACCCGAAAAGACCATGGGCTTGACCACCTGATAACCAGGAAGAGCTTTTGCCGCCGGCTGATGGTGGTGGGTCAGGGTATCACCGACCTTGGCATCTTCTACCACCTTGATACCGGCGATAACGAACCCCACCTCGCCGGCTGCAAGATCCTGTAATTCGACTGGATGCGGACTGAAGGCCCCGACCTTGTTCACCTCATAGATGCCGCCGGTTTGCATCAGGCGGATTTTGTCCCCCTTTTTTACGGTACCTTCAAAAATGCGCACCAGGATAATAACGCCCTGATAGGAATCATACCAGGAGTCGAAGATCAACCCCTGCAGCAAACCCTGCGGGTTTCCTTTCGGTGGCGGAATTTTTTTCACCAGGGCCTCAAGAATTTCGGGAATCCCCTTCCCTTCTTTGGCGCTGGCAAAAATAGCGTCACTGGTATCGATACCAATGATTTCTTCGATCTCTTCACAGACGCGGTGCGGATCTGCGCTGGGCAGATCGACCTTGTTCAGTACCGGAAAAACTTCCAGATTCTGGTCAATAGCCATATACACATTGGCCAGGGTCTGGGCCTCGACCCCCTGGGCCGCATCAACCACCAGTAGAGCGCCTTCGCAGGCAGAGAGGGAGCGACTAACTTCATAGGAAAAATCAACATGCCCCGGGGTATCAATCAGGTTGAGGATATAGGTCTGACCGTCCTGAGCCTTATAAGTCAGCCTTACTGCCTGAGCTTTAATGGTAATCCCGCGTTCTTTTTCCAGCTCCATTTTATCCAGATACTGGTCTGATTTTTCTCGATCAGTCAGAGCGCCGGTTGCTTCCAGCAGACGGTCAGCAAGGGTGGATTTACCATGATCAATGTGGGCAATGATGGAAAAATTGCGAATTTTAGTAAGGTCCATGTTGGCTCGATTAATAGTTAAAATTTAAAAAGTTTATCATCCTAAGCAGTAATGTTCTGCTTGTAAAGAATAAACGAAAAAGCCCTACACCATTGTTATGGACTGCTGTTAGGGGAGCGTCGTTGGCGGCGATGGCGAGCCGTCAGACTCCACCCTTCCGCAACTATCATTCCCGCGAGGATCAGGGCACCGCCGAACCAGGCTAAGGTTGATAATCGGTCACCTGCCAGCCAGATGGAAAAAATTGCCGCAAAGACCGGTTCAAGGGTATAAATAAGAGCCGCGCGCGTTGGTGTCGTGCGGTTCTGAAAGGTGGTCATGGCCCAAAAAGCATAGGCTGTCGCAAACACCGCGGTTATCATCAGCGCGGACAACAAGGAAAGGGTCCAGGTTCGTGGCCAGGACACCGGTTCAAATACCAGACTGCCTGCCCCTGCCAGAAGGGCCATTGTCCCAATCTGGACACAGGTTAAAGCACGGCCATCATAGCCACGGGTAAACACATCCAGACCGAGGATATGCAGGGCAATAAACAGCGAACAGATCAACACCAGCAGATCGCCGGGATTAACACTCCAGGGAGATCGCCAGGTCAGCATGAACAGTCCAATAATTGCCAGAACAACGCCGATTTTAGAACCGGTTGCTGCCGGTTTTTTCAGTAGCGGGCCGGTCAACAGCGGCACCCAGATAACATTGAGGCCAGTTAGAAATCCGGCGTTTGAAGAACTGGTCAGGGCCAGACCGTAGGTTTGAAACAAATAGGACAAGAACAACAATCCCCCGAGGATAAGTCCTGCCAACCAGCCGCGCCGATCGAGGGTAGTAAAGCCTGATCGCCCCGCCAGTGGTGCAAGCAACAAGGCGGCTATAGCAAAACGAACCCACAAAAAGCACAAAACCGGTACTTCGGTAATCGCATCCTTAACAATGGGGAAAGTGGCCCCCCAGAACAGGGTCACTGAAATTAACATCAATTCAGCGTTCAGTTGGCGCCGATTGATTTTAGCTGGATCAAAAAGTGACATGAAATTGTACTTCGTTAACGGAAGGGGCTTGTTTATATTGAAATTCACATGATATAAGAAAAAAAAGAACGATGTACAATGACTGCCGAAAATCCATCAAAACACATTCATACCACCAACCTTTAATAAGCGGCAGGCTTACTTGACCTAGAAGGGATCCTTGATGAACCACCAGGATCGATCAAAACGGGAACCCGTCGAGGTTGTCTGCCCGCGCTGCCGTTATACTGAGATCATCTATCTACCCGTTGAAGACCTGCCTCTGTGCCCACAGTGTGGAATCCGCATGTCTATATCTGAACTTCTCGATGAAGGCAAATCCTATTGAATACCTTACGGAGTTTTTCGTCGTCAGATGAGGTCCAGGACGCTTCTGACATAACATTAGATTAAGTATGGAGGATGATCGATGAACATTGTAAAAATCATGCTGGCTTGTCTGTTGTCTGTCAGTTTACTGGCTCCTGCCCTCGCTACTGCCGACGTCCTTGACGAGATAGTAAAGCGCGGCGTGTTGCGGGTCGGCATGGAACCCGGGTACATGCCGTTTGAATTAACCAACCAGCGTGGTGAGATTATCGGCTTCGATGTGGATATCGCCCGCCGCATGGCCAATGCCATGGGGGTCAAGCTGGAATTGGTCAGCACCGCCTGGGATGGTATCATTCCCGCCCTGCTGACCGACAAGTTTGATATCATCATGAGCGGCATGACCCTGACCCAGCAGCGTAACCTGTCGGTTAACTTTGCCGATCCCTACATCGTTGTCGGCCAGACTGTGCTGATCCGTAAGGAAATCGCTGATGAGGTCAAGTCGTACCGCGATCTGAACGATCCCAAATACAAGGTCTCGTCAAAACTCGGCACGACCGGCGAGCAAGCGGTTCAGCGGATGATCCCGCGCGCTCAGTACGTTTCTTTTGAAACCGAGCAGGAAGCAGTACTCGACATGCTCAACGGCAAGGTTCACGCGGTTGTTTATGACCTTCCGCTGCTCTCTATTACTAACGCTCAGCGTAATGATGGTAGTCTGGTGTTTCTTGATGAGCCTTTCACCCATGAGCCCCTGGCCTGGGCAATCCGCCGCGGCAATTACGATTTTCTTAACTGGCTCAACAACTTCCTCAACCAGATTAAAAGCGACGGCACCTATGAGCAGATCTACAACAAGTGGTTCGTCAGTGATGAGTGGTTGAAGCAGATCCAGAACTGATTTTTTCCTTAAGGGGCGGGCATCCTGATCGACGCTGACAATGGATGTCCGCTCTTTCCCATCTTTTAACGTACCAAAAAGGGTGAACATTCACGTGAACAGCTATCGTAAAGACTGGCATTGGCGGTTATTGACGATATTAATCCTGGGTACCATTGGCGCTGGGCTCTGGGTCGCAACCAGTAAAGTCAATTATGCCTGGCGCTGGAACCGTGTTCCCCAATATTTCGTTTACCATCATGAATTCGTCAAGCGGGCACATTACGACAGTCGTGTTATCGAGATTGAAGCTATCGGTGACTCAACCACCGTAACCATCCGCAATCAATTTGATGAGGTGGAGTCCTTTGTCATCGATTCTGATACGTTAAAGGTTTTTCCCGATGAAAATATTTTTGCCGGGGATCTTATCGGCTCGACGTTTAAGTGGGAAATAGGCCCATTATTGTACGGCCTCGGGGTCACCCTATGGATATCCGCCATTTCCAGCATCATTGGTCTCATCATCGGCCTGATTACCGGCCTCTGTCGCTTGGCCAAAAACGTTACGCTGCGGCAATTATCGATTATTTATATTGAAATTATCCGCGGAACACCTTTACTGGTGCAGATTTTCATTGTTTACTTCTTTTTCGGCACGGTGCTTAACATTGATCGTATGGCTGCGGGCATAGCGGCGTTATCCATCTTTGCCGGTGCTTATGTTGCGGAAATCATCCGTGCAGGGATTCAGTCGATTCCCAAAGGTCAGATGGAGGCCGCCCGCTCTCTGGGCATGAACACACCTCAGGCAATGGTCCACATCATTCTGCCTCAGGCTTTCAAACGAACGCTCCCTCCCTTGGCCGGTCAGTTTATCAGCCTGATCAAAGACTCGTCACTGGTGTCGGTCATTGCCATCACCGACTTGACCAAAGCCGGTCGCGAAGTTATCACCTCGACCTTTGCCACCTTTGAAATCTGGTTTGTTGTCGCATTCCTTTATCTTACCCTCACGTCGGTCCTTTCTCAGGTGATTGCCTGGGTTGAACGGAGGCTAGCAGTCAGTGATTAAGACCATCGATCTGAAGAAAACTTTTCATGGCCGTGGGCAGGTCGTGCACGCCGTTGACGGCATTACTACTCATATTAAGGCCGGCGAAGTAGTTGTTGTCATCGGTCCCTCAGGATCAGGAAAATCAACCTATCTACGCTGTTTAAACGGCCTTGAAGAACTGACTTGCGGGCATATTTATATAGATGGGGTCGACCTGGCGGATCGTAAAACCGACATGAACAAGGTGCGTCGCGAAGTTGGGATGGTCTTCCAGCAGTTCAACCTTTTTCCACACAAAACCGTGCTGGAGAATCTTGTTCTGGCGCAAACGGTTGTGCGCAAAAGGAAAAAAGTCGCTGCGGCAGAAAAAGCGCGGGGACTGTTGAAAAAGGTCGGGATAGCCGAGAAGGAGATGGAATACCCGATTCGACTGTCAGGGGGGCAGCAGCAACGGGTCGCCATCGCCAGAGCTTTGGCGATGGATCCGAAAGTCATGCTGTTTGATGAACCAACCAGTGCTCTTGACCCGGAAATGGTGGGTGAGGTCCTTGAGGTCATGAAACAGCTGGCGCGCGAAGGAATGACCATGGTGGTCGTCACCCATGAGATGGGTTTTGCCCGTGAGGTTGCTGATCGGGTACTGTTTATGGACCACGGTAAACTGGTCGAAGAAGGCACGCCGGAGCATTTTTTCACCAATCCGCAGGAAGAACGTGCACAGCTCTTTCTAAAGCAGGTGCTTTAGGTTTTTCCTGATTCAACCTTTCTATTTGATCTCCACCGGCAGTTTCATTGCCTGCCAGGCAGCATACCCACCTAAGAGTGCATAGACCCGTGCGTAGCCATTATTGGCAAGAATCAGCGCCAGACCGGCGCTGGAGGACTCATTCGGTCAGGTACAATAAGTGACAACGACCGAATCGCTCGGCACCGTGCGCTTAAACTCGTCAAATTCAGCTTGTGATGTGATACGCAGCGCGCCGGGAATCTTATCAACAGCCTGCTGCCACTGACCGGGCGTTCGCGTATCAACAAATATCACTGAGTGCTGACGTTGCAGGGCGAGAAGATCGATAACATTGATCCGCTGAACCTGATCAGGATGAGTTGGTATTGCAGCCAGTGCAGCTGATGAGGAAAAGACCAGGCCCAGGACAAAAATAACATGAATTGTTTTCCGTAACATCTTCACCTGCTCCTTGATTCTTTGAGTGATAGTTGGGCTAATTGTAAGTTTTCTTTCAAATACGCCAAAAAAAAGTGGCCGATCCTCAAACTGGGCCGGTCCTACCCATTTGCAAAACATATCAGAGATTGCGCCAAAAAGGTACCACTCGCAACAGGTGTTTCAACAAAATGAGTTGGTAACTATTCAGCTCTATCCTTGCGCCCCTTGACACAGGACCCCCGATCCGGTGCTGAACAGATACAAAGAGTTTAAACAGAAAGGCTATTGGCCAGATAGGGGAACATGGGATTAATCGGTCGAATTCCGGCCTGTGTCACTTTTTTTAGATCTGTTAACGCAATAGCCGTACCTTTCAAACCAGTCATGGTACCGGTGTGACCCTGAATCAGTCCATCAACCGCCGCACGGCCGAAACGTGCCCCCAGCAGACGGTCAAAGGCCGAAGGGGAACCACCACGCTGATAGTGGCCAAGAACAATAACCCTGGTTTCAAAGCCGATACTGTCTTTGATTTGAGCCGCGATATCCTCGGCGCGGCCTGCACCCTCGGCCACCATGATGATACTGTTATTACGCCCTTCCTGATAACGCTTGCGCAAGTCCTTACAAATTTGTCCCAGGTCGTAAGGTTCTTCAGGAATCAGACTGAACTCGGCACCGCTGGCAATAGTTGAAGCTACCGTCAGATAGCCGCAATTACGCCCCATGATTTCAACGACAAAGGCGCGGGTATGGGAGGATGCCGTGTCCTTAAGGTTGTCAACCGCCCGGACGATATTGTTCAGTGCGGTATCAACTCCCAGAGAGAGATCGGTATATGGTATATCGTTATCAATTGACGCTGGGATGCCGACGACCGGAATACCCTGCTGGTGAATAGCCAGCCCCCCAGCCAAAGAGCCATCACCGCCAATGACCACCAATCCCTCGACCCCGAGCCCCTTCAAGTTGTCGCAGGCCAGGCGCAGACCGGCCTCGGTGCGCATTTCCTTGCACCGGGCACTTTGCAGGAAGGTGCCGCCGCGTTGCAACACACCGCTGACCGATTTCGTCGTCAATTTTTCGTACAGCCGGTCGATCAGTCCCTGATACCCCTTTTGCACACCGAAGACCTCGATACCGGATACCAGACCGGCGCGCACCACGGCTCTGACTGCGGCATTCATTCCGGATGAGTCGCCACCGCTGGTCAATACAGCTATTCGTTTAAGCATGATGTTTCCCTTTCACGTTGAAATAATGCCAGATGGTTAACCATAAAAGATATAAATAGCATTTGCCCACGTTAGCAATGAAGATAGCGTCGCAAAAACTCGCCAACTGCTGCGTTGCTCTCATTTGTTTCACATAGATAGTAATAGCTTAAAGAGGTTTTTCCAGCTCACAAAAAAAATAAATTTTCTATGGTCGTTATCCTTGACTGTAAAAAAAAAGGGTTCTAAATTGCCGACAGCTATCATACTCTATCAGACTACCAACGAGCTGAACAAAACTATATGATTGATCCCTTCACAATGGCCTACACCGCAATCGGTGGCCTTGGCATCTTTATTCTTGGTATGAAGTTTCTCTCTGACAGCCTGCAGTTGCTGTCGGGCGGTGTTATCCGCAAGGTCATCTCATCACTGACCAGTAATCGTTTTTTGGCAGTTCTTGTCGGCATTTCGGTAACAGCATTTGTCCAGTCATCGACCATTTCAACCGTCATGGTGGTTGGTCTGGTCAACGCCGGCCTGATGCAGTTAACCCAGGCTATCGGTTTTATTCTCGGTGCCAACATCGGCACCACGGTTACCGGCTGGATCCTGGCCATAAAAATTGGCAAATACGGACTGCTTCTTGTCGGCCTCGGCATTTTCCCCATGCTCTTTTCAAAAAATGATCGGATCACCGCGACGGCCCGAGTCATTGTTGCCCTGGGCCTGATTTTTTTTGGACTGGAAATCATGAGCGATGCGTTTCGGCCACTCCGAAGCGACGAACGTTTTATGAACCTGATGCTGCTTCTTGACGCTCAGTCCTTGATCAGCATTCTCGGTTGTGTTTTCATCGGTTGTCTCCTCACTATGGCGGTTCAGAGCAGCTCGGCCATGCTCGGCATCACCATTGCTCTGGCGGCAACCGGCGCTATCCCCTTCCATACCGCTGTCGCGCTGGTTATGGGGGAAAATATCGGCACAACCATCACCGCCCAATTAGCAGCTATCGGTGGCTCGGTCGCTGCGCGACGCACGGCAATGGCTCATAGTGTATTTAATGTCGTGGGGGTATGCATTATCGTCATCATCTTCTCCCCCTTCGTCGCTCTGGTTGAGTCACTGGTCCCCGGCACTGCCAATTTTGCCAACGAAGTCGGTGATCGACCTTATATTGCCGCCCACATTGCTTTTGCCCACAGCATGTTCAATATCACGGCTACTCTTATTGTCTTACCGTTTCTCGGACTATTAGCCAAGCTGGTCATTAACATGGTTCCGGATAAGGAAGGTGGCCCCAAAGGTTCCTTTAAGTATGTCGGTGCTCCGGGTTCCATGCCCATCGCTATTGGTGTCGGTATGGTTTTTGAGGAGTTGAAAAAAATGCAGGGGCGAGTCCATAAAGCTCTACGACATGCCGGCAGTTTTCTCCAGCGTGACCTTAAGGGACACGAAAAGTTTTACCGTAAGGTGAAGGCAATTGAGGAACAGACAGATATTATTCAACACGAAATTACGACATTTACGGTTGCACTGATGCAAGGGGGCAAATCCACCAAGGAACAATCCGATCGTGCCTATGCCTATGTTCGTGCGGCGGACGAACTGGAATCCATTGCCGATTATGCCCTTTCTTTATGCTCCTATATGCGCCGCCTGGAAAAGAACGATCTCGACTACAGTGCTGATGCCTGGAATGATCTGCACAATTTTCATCATGAACTCTTCGCTTTTTATAACCTGGTCTGCAAGGTTTTTCATAGCGAGGCTGAAATCAATAAAAGCCTTATTCGCAATGAGGCAAAACGCCTTAACGACCTGGCAGATTCTATCCGTAGGGCCCATCTTGACCGGATGAAGGCCGGATCCTGCAATGCCCTGCCCGCTTTAACCTTCAGCGACATGGCGGTCGCTATGCGCCGCATCAAAAACCATACTGTTAACCTCTACGAAGCCCTGGCTGAAGAAGACGAATGAGGCAAGCAAAACGGCGCGCAGCAATCATCCTGATATACACTGAAAACGCCCTGTCACTTCATGTTGCTGAACTTCCTGCAGGAGAAATTCGCGGAAGACTTTCTCCGTCAAGGTGGGAATTTTATCCAGTAGCTGCACCAGGGAAATCATATTGACCATGTTGTTTTTCGCCGTGGTAATCGGAACAATATCTCCGCGCTGAATTTCCTCCCAGATCAGATGGGCGGTGGCAACCCCCAGCCCCATTCCCAATCGCAAACTGTTCAGCAGGGCCTCATGCGTATCCAGCGTCATGACCACCGCCAAGCTTTCTGGACGTTTGTTAAAATGATGACGAAACCAGAGATCAAGGATCGACGGATCATCCTCATCGGTAACAAAATCCTTGCCAACCAGATTGGTCAGACTGTGATCACCGCAAATCTCCTGATAATAGTAACCTCGCGATGACACCAGCATCATTTCTTCCCGCAATAACGGCTCCATACTGAAAACAGCCGGAAACCCGGGCAATTCCCCCGGTTCGTAATAGACATCGACCAGAGCAAAATCGAGTTCACCTTTTTGCAGCATGGATAAAAGGGGTACGGCTTCCTTGAGTTTCAGCTCAAAGCTAACATCCGGATAAATCATTCGAAATCGCTGACAAAAACGCGGCAAATACTCCTTGCCGAATTCTCGCGGAGCCCCGATGCGCAATTTACCGGCCGGCCGGTCATGGGGCAAGCGTATCGCTTCAATTTCACTGATCAGCCTCTCGATCAGTGGTGCAACCAAGCGATAGAGATGTTGGGCAGCGGCTGTCGGCACCAATTGTTTATGCATTCGAATAAACAGCGGTGTTTTTAATTCTTCCTCAAGTTTTTTCAGCTGTTGACTGACCGCCGGCTGGGTCAGATTTAATTTCTGAGATGCAGCTACGCTGCTACCAAGCTTATAAACAAAGTAAAATATCTTTAAACGATTCATATCTGGCAGGTTAATCATGACTTATCCTGTAGTTCATATTTAAGTAATTTACTTATACATCATGATGATGGAATAATCCAGCCATACAGAATACTTTTTCTGGTAAACCTTCAAAAAATGGGGTGTTTGGTTGAGGATGAGATGAATAATCGACCAGACCAAGGCTAACAGGAGTCCATCATGACATATCTGATTTTGACCATTTTTGTGGTTGTTGCAGTGCTGACGATTATCGGCTCAGTCCGTCTCAAAGTGTGGGAGCATCACGGGCGCGTCGTTAACGGTAACTGGATCACGGAAGAGGAACGTCTTCACCTGATGAGCCGCTGGGGTGCCGGCTATTGATCCGGCCAAAAAAAACCTGTTCTTGAACTGTTTCGCTGTTAGTGATAAACCCTCCCTCCATGGATCATCAACTACCTTCATCCGCTGCGATTAAGTCGGCAATCTATGCCGCCTGGCCGATCTGTCTCGGGTACGTTCCTATCGGTCTGGCCCTTGGTGTTCTTGCCGAGCAAGCGGCTATCCCCTGGTGGGCGATGGCGATGATGTCAGTACTGGTGTTTGCCGGTAGTGCGCAGTTCATCTGCGTTGCTATGATTGCCGCCGGTAGTTCACTGGGAGCGATCATCGGCACGACCTTTATCGTGAATTTGCGCCACCTGTTGATGAGCTCTGCCCTGGCCGTTTATCTCCATGGTGTCAGGCGCTCATTTCTGTCGTTATTTGCCTATGGGATTACGGATGAGAGTTTTGCCGTCAACATGGCGCGATTTCGCGCCGGTGGCTGGACACGCTTTCAGGCCCTGATCGTTAATCATCTGGCCAACAGCGTCTGGATCCTGGCTACTGTCAGTGGGGTCTTGATCGGACAGCTTGTCCCTGCCGGGGCCTTTGGTATCGACTATGCTCTGGTCGGCATGTTTATCTGTTTGTTGGTCTTTCAGCTTCATGGCCGACTCTATGTCATCACCGCGCTTATTGCTGCCATTGTCGCTGTCCTTTGGGCCTGGTTGATTCCAGGCGATTCCTATATTGTCGGCGGAGCTGTCTGTGCGGCAACCTGCGGCTATCTGTTTCAAATAAAACGCGATAAAAGCTCATGAGTACTGCTGAATATCTGTTTCTTTTTATCGGCATGGGGCTGGTCACCTACCTGCCCCGCGCCCTGCCCTTGCTCTATCTGTCCCATAAAAAGATGCCGCAAGGGTTGATTGACTGGCTTGGTTACATTCCGGTCGCTGTCCTTGGCGCATTACTGGCCCCGATTCTTTTTATCGATACCACCAGTGCAGCTATCACCTTTGGCAAACTGGAATTTCTGGTCGCCATTCCGACATTGATCTTTGCCGTAAAAACCCGTAGTCTTGGCGGCACCGTGCTGGTCGGGATGTTCTTTTACTGGTTGGCCGGCATTTTTTTATAAGCACTCTCCATGGAATTAACAATGAAATTGACAGGTAAGCAAGCAAGATATTTACGTGGCCTCGGTCACCATCTGCAGGCGATTGTGATGATTGGTAAAGATGAATTGACTGACAGAGTGGTTGCCGCTACCGACGAAGCCTTGACCAGCCACGAGTTGATCAAGGTGAAGTTGCAGGATGGTTGCCTCAGCGACCGCCGCGAGATTGCCAGTGAACTGGCCCAGGCAACCTCTTCCAGCGTCGCCCAGGTCCTCGGCCGTACTTTTCTGCTCTATCGTAGACACCCGGAAAACCCTCAAATTTCCTTACCAAAACCCTGAGTGCTCTTCCCCGAACATAGCTCTAACATGCTAAGACGTATACGCTTTTCCTTTTAATTAAGAGGACATACTTTTTTTATTGACGAAGCTCGATCATGAGCGTATATGCTAAATAAAACAGCATTCATGTTCGGAAATGCGTAACGACCCAAGCTTAAAAAGTAACCCCTTTTTATAGCCATTGCCGCCAGGCACCCGAATCTGGAATTTGCTGTCATTTGGTCAAGAGTTCCATTTTTTCAGGCTACGTAAAAAGGGGTTATCATGAACGTTGCGCTTGTCTTTAATCTGCGCGAGGAGTCCGTCAACGACGACGAGCCTCCCTCGCAACCTCCCAGCGAAAATACCGACGACATCTATGCCGAATGGGATGATATCAATACCATTGCGGCGGTCGAAGCCGCCTTGTCGACACGCCATCAGGTGACCCTGATCAATGCTGATCTGGATGCTTTCAACAAACTACGTGAATTAAAACCCGACCTTGTTTTCAATATCGCCGAAGGCCTGCATGGCGCGAGTCGTGAAGCACAGATTCCTGCGCTGCTGGAGATGCTGCAGATCCCTTACACCGGCAGCGATCCTATAACCCTTGGGTTGTGTCTGGACAAACAACGGACCAAAGAAATCTTGAAACAGCATCGGGTCCCCTCTCCGCGTTTCTGGATTGTCGCAAACCCTCTCGAAATCCCGCGCAACCTGCGTTACCCTTTAATGGTCAAACCCTGTCTGGAAGGTTCCAGCAAGGGGGTTACCAACAATGCCCTGGTCTACAATCGCAAGGAACTTGTCCATCAGCTGGAGTGGATTACCGCGACCTATGCGCAAAAAGCCATCATCGAAGAATTCCTCCCTGGTCGCGAATTCACTGTCGCCTTGCTTGGTAATGGCGCCGATATCGAGGTTCTGCCGATTGTTGAGATCAATTTTTCCAGCTTACCGGCAGGTTGTAACCCGATTTATTCCTATGAAGCCAAGTGGGTGTGGGATACAGAAGCGTCTCCTCTGCAGATTTTTAATTGCCCGGCGAAGCTCGACCCCTTCCTCCAGCAACAGATTGAACAGCTGTGTCGCAAGGCATTTCGCGCTCTTGCTTGCCGTGACTGGTGTCGCGTTGATCTACGTCTGGATGTGTTAGGGCGCCCACAGGTTATTGAACTGAACCCGTTGCCGGGAATTCTTCCTCGGCCCGAACAGAACAGCTGCTTCCCCAAAGCAGCTCGAGCGGCAGGATTATCCTATACCGAGATGATCCTGCAGGTGGTTGATATCGCATCACAACGCTACAATCTTGTTCAGGAGTTCAGGGATGAAAGTCGCAATCTGTTATAACCTTGTTGCACCAGCGCCGATCCGTGGCGAGCGTCAGGACCTGATCTCCGAAGCGGGGGCCGAAGTAGAAGCCCAGGCGGTTGCAGAGGCTCTGCGACATTTAGGTCATGTTGCCGCTATGGTCCCGCTGGGATCAGAAGTCGTTTCCTTTATTGGCAAACTTCAGCTGCTCCGTCCGGCGGTTATTTTCAACCTGTGTGAAGGATTTCGCGGTGACAGTGCGAAAGAGATGCACGTTGCCGCTCTTTACGAGTTATTGGATATCCCCTATACCGGCTCACCGTCCCTGTGTCTGGCTCTGACCCAGAATAAACGATTGACTAAGGATATTCTGGTACGTCATGGCCTGCCGACCCCGGAATATTATTGTGTTAAGCGCAATGACGCGGTTCCCAGGTTGACCATCGGTTATCCCCTGATCGTTAAACCCTGTAGTGAAGATGCCTCCCTAAGCATCGGCCCCGACAGTATTGTCCACAACGAAACGGCCCTGAAAAAGCGGGTTCGCTATATCCATGATCGCTATTGCCAGGATGCCTTGGTTGAACGTTTCATTTTTGGGCGTGAATTCAATGTTGCAGTGCTCGGTAACCCTCCCACAGCTGCCCTGCCTCTTTCCGAGATTGTCTTTGCCAAACACCTTAAGGCTCCGATTGTCAGTTATGCCGGCAAATGGGAGACAACATCGGCAGACTACCAGGGTACGACACCTCAGTGTCCGGCAGTAATTGACGAAAAACTCCGTAAAAAAATTGAACAGATTGCCATCGACGCTTGTCGGCTGTTTGGTTGTCGCGATTATGCCCGGGTAGACATCCGCCTGCAGGGCGATACCCCCTATATCCTGGAAATCAATGCCAATCCCGATATTTGTCCCGATGCCGGTTTTGCAGGTTCAGCTGGCGTCGCCGGACATGAGTACCCGGCTCTGATTCAGCGCATTCTTAATATGGCCCTGGCACGCAAAGGAGATAGTCATGCGTAACTTACAGCCCGGCGATCGGCCTGAACTCGAAAAAATCCTGATCGGCTGCAATGCTTTTACCAGTGCCGAGGTCGCCTGCGCGCTGGAACTGCTGGACAATGTTTTGACTGACCCGGATCAGCAGGATTACGAAGTCATTATTGCCGAAGCTCAGAGCCGGGTCGCGGGTTATGTGTTGTTCGGAGCAGTCCCCCTGACCCAAGGGAATTATGATCTCTACTGGATTGCTACTGATCCGGAACTGCACGGCAAAGGATTCGGGCGTCAATTGATGGAAGAGACTGAAAGACGCCTACGGGCGCGGGGAGCCCGGATGCTGTGTCTGGAAACCTCGTCCCAGGAATTTTATCAGCGTACCCGCCATTTTTACGTGCAGGGTGGCTACCAGGAAGAAGCGCGCATTCGTGACTTTTATCGCCCGGGTGATGACCGCATTACCTATGTTAAACGTTTCTTTGATTCTAGGTGAACACGATGGAAATCTGGCAAAAACAGTTGCAGGCAAGCATTACCGACCCACAAAAACTGACCCGCGCTTACGGTATTGATCCGGCACCACTTGAAGCTGTTGCTGCAAAATATCCGATGCGTGTGACCCCCTATTACCGCGACCTGATCAAATATGTCGGTGATCCGATCTGGAATCAGGCGGTTCCGGATGAGCGCGAATGTCATGACAGTGTCTGCGTTGAAGACCCGCTGGACGAGGACAATCAAAGCCCGGTGCCCCATCTGGTCCACCGCTATCCCGACCGGGTGCTGTTTCTGGTCTGTTCAGAATGTGCCATGTACTGCCGGTTCTGTACCCGCAAACGTAAGGTTGGTGGGGCCGATATGCAGATAACCGCCAGCACCATCAGTGCCGGGATTGAGTACATTGCTGCCCACCCCGAAATTCGCGATGTCATTGTTTCCGGTGGCGATCCGTTGTTGCTCAGTGATGAGAAGCTTGATGACATTCTGACGCGCGTGCGTGCTATCCCTCATGTCCAGATTATCCGGATCGGTACCAGGGTACCGGTGGTGTTGCCGATGCGGATTACTTCCGGGCTGATCCGGGTGCTGCGCAAGCATCACCCCTTGTATTTGAATACCCACTTTAATCATCCGGCCGAGATCACCAGCCAATCAGCCAAGGCTTGTGAACGCCTGGCTAACGTCGGGATCCCTTTAGGCAATCAGTGTGTACTGCTACGTGGAGTGAATGACGACCCTCAGGTGATGAAACAACTGATGCATAAATTATTGCAGATCCGCGTACGTCCCTACTATATCTATCAGGCTGATATGGTACAGGGTACCGATCACTTTCGTACCACGGTGGAAGAAGGACTGGAGATTATCAAGGCTTTGCGCGGTCACACCAGTGGCATGGCGGTACCGGCTTACGTTATTGATGCGCCGGGCGGTGGAGGTAAAATTCCACTGCTACCAGATTATCTGCAGTCACTTGGCGCTGATGTTGTATTGAAAAATTACCAGGGAAAAGAATTTCACTACGCCAACGCTGCAGAACGTGAACTGGATGAGCCCCTTGAACAAGAGGTTAACCGTAGCTACTAAGCAAGCGAACAATCGAGCAACCCCTTTTGCCCTCAGCAGGCAGAAGGGGTTGCTTTCCCGCCGCAAAACAGGAATGATGGACGCAGGTAGAACAATGCAGCCACTAACTCATTACTGGTTTCCTCCCATGTATCCCTTTGATTTGACCCTTGATCCACCTACCGGCAAGGAACTTGACAGTGTCATGTCCGAGCTGAAGCAACATCGCCGGAAATTGATGTTCCGTTCCTGTCTTTCCGACGGAATCCATATTTTGCTGCTGTTGTTACTATATTTTGGTCATTTCCTCAGCGGTCCTGCCATCCTGGTGCTGATTGCCTTGAGCCTGGTCATTGCCATTATTCTTGCCACCTCGACCCGTGAATCATTGTTGTTCAGCGATCTGATTGCCATTGCTGTCACCATTATCACCACAGCGGCAGCCTCAACCCTGCTGCTCGCCATCTCGATGAATCAGCCCTGGGGCGCAAGCATGATTGCCGGTCTGCTTGCCGCTACCATCGTCACCTCCGGTACTATTTTAGGGCGTGAGCTGAAAAAGATCATGTTTGCTATCGAGCAGTTAACGTCAATCCCGGATGATGACCCGGTGGTTGAGGAGGTCAACTTTTTCTGCCAACGCTATCCGGACTTACGGCATTACCGTGAACAGGCATCACGCAATCTTCGCCCCCGCCTGACCTATGGTGAACTATTTGCCATGCGCGACTGGCATCAACAGCAAATGAACGGTGAGCGGTGAACAGTGAACAGAGAGCTTCTGCCGGCATCTTGAATCTGTCTTGCGACAGAGGTTACACTGAAAAGGAATTCGTCTGGTAAGGGTGATGATGAAACGATTTCTGCTGTTTGTGCTGACAACGATCCTGTTCACTCTTTCACATCCGTCCTGGGCGGCTGTCGAGTATCATCTTGACCTGCATCTCCATCCAGCTCAGCACCAGCTGGATGGAACGGCAACGATCCGCATCAAAGAGTTTGACGGGCAGCAACTGCAGCTGCGTCTTTCCCCTGAGGCAAGCGTTCATCAGGTTCGACAAGGTCAACGGGTTATCAACTATCAGTTCAATAATGGCCGTTTAACCCTGTTTCTTGTCAGCGAGGATCCGGTTAAAATTGATTATTCCGCCACCTTCAATGATCCCGTCCCTGCCACTGCAGTTCATACTGAAGATCCGAGCTTTGGCATTTCAGCGACAATCAGCCCAGCCGGCAGCTACCTCTCGGCCTCAACGGCCTGGTATCCACAACTCAATGAGTCTGATATCAGTTACCATCTGCGCATCAGCGCCCCCGGCAACACCGAAGCGGTGACCTCCGGTGAACGGCTTTATCGTCATCATGATGGTTCCTTCAGTACCTCGGCCTGGAAAATTGACACTCCGTTGCGTGGACTGACTCTTTCAGCAGGGCCTTATCAGGTGGTTGAAGATATCAGCGGCTCCGTTCCGATCTTTGCCTATTTCTATGAAGAATCAGCCGAGTTGGCACCAACCTATCTCAAGGAATCACGTCGTTATCTCGATCTCTATGAACGTTTGTTTGGCCCCTATCCCTTTGCTCATTTTGCCATTGTCGAAAACTTTTTCCCCACCGGCTACGGCCTGCCGGGCTGGACCTTGCTGGGCAGTACCGTTATCCGCCTGCCTTTTGTTGTTACCACCAGCCTTGGTCATGAAATTGCCCACTCCTGGTGGGGAAACGGTGTCTGGGTAGATTTCAAGCAGGGCAACTGGTCTGAAGGGCTGGTCACCTATATCGCGGATCACCTCTATGAAGAATATAACAACAGTGAACAGGCACGCAGCTATCGCCTTAACCACTTGATGACCTACGCCAACCTCACCAATCCGACCAATCGCTTTGCCGTGAAAAACTTCCTGTATCGCAGCGATCGGCCGGGGCAAGCTATTGGCTATGGTAAGGCGATGATGATTTTTCACATGTTGCGCCATGAGGTGGGGGATGAAATCTTTTGGCAGGTGTTGGCCAAGATGTCGGAAAAGCACATGTTTTCCCGCATTGGATGGGGTCATTTTGCAAAGTATTTCAGCATTGCAACCGGGCGTGATCTACGCCCCTTCTTTGACCAATGGATCAGTAGAACCGACGATCTGCACCTGCAGCTTGCCCAGGTAACGCTGGAACAAACCGACAATGGCTGGCTCACCCGCGGCGTATTACAGCAAAATGCCGAACCCTACCAACTGCTGATCACTATCCGTCTGGAAAACCATCAGGAACAACACCGCCAGACCATCCGTATCACCAGCGAGCAACACAATTTCTCCATCACCACTCCATGGCGACCGGAACATATCACCATTGATCCGAATATCGACCTGTTTCGCCTGATGGATCCTGCGGAGATTCCGTCAACCGTTGCCTCCATCCGTGGCAGCACGAAGCTGATGGCCGTTATCGCTGATCGCTTGTCACCCGTACCGGCAGCGCGCCGGACTCTACTTGCTGGACTACGCCAGGCCGACATCCCGGTAGTTGCTGCTGATCAGGTAACCACGGAACAACTGTCCCGCCACGATTTGTTGATTTTTGGCGTTAACGATTGGTTGATGCCGACCGTCAACACGGGCGAGAGCCTCACTAAACTGCTAGGCCTTCAGTCCGCCGGGACCGCCTTGACGACAGAAAGCGCGGGGGTTATCGTCACCCGCAACCCCTACCAACCCGAGCGGCATGCTGCCTGGTTTGTCAGTGATGGATCAGAATATGTTGCTTCCGTGGCCCGCAGAATCCCCCACTATGGGCGTTATGGACAGCTTTTTTTCAGTGATGGCAATAATCAGCTCAAAGAACTTAATCTGCCAACAACATCCCCCCTGCAGAAAACCTTGACTCAAGACAACTAGTACCCTTGTAACCCAATCTGTTCAGGCGCGCTCAAATGGCTCATACAAACGCTTGTATTCGTCCTGGGCATAGCGGTCAGTCATGCTGGCGATATAGTCGCAAATGACCCGCTCGCGACCGTGCTGCTCGTAGCGACGCTGGTACTTTTCCGGCAACAGCAAGGGATTATCCATATAATTTTCAAACAGCAAGGTTAAAAAGCGTTCGGCCTTGACCCGCATCCGCTCGACTTTGTGATGCCGATACAGTTTTCTGAATAAGAAGGCTTTAAGCTCCTTGTTGCGTTCTTTCATAGCACTACTGAAAGTCACCAGCCTGCCTGGCTGACTACGAACATTGTCCAGGTTGGTAATCCTGTGGTTCTGCAGCTGAGCTGAGGTTGTGATGACCAGATCCTGAATCAGTTCGCCGATTAAACGGCTGACCGTCTGGAGGATCTGGCGCTTTTCGCTGATCCCGGGAAATCGACGCCTGATATCAGCCCAGGTACGTTGCCAGAGTTCTACTCCGGCCAGGTCGTCCAGGTGAATGTATCCGGCCTTGAGTCCATCATCAATATCGTGATTGTTGTAGGCAATTTCATCAGCGAGATCAATGATCTGAGCTTCGAGGGTCGGCTGTTCGGCCGGACAATAATGAGTGACAGCAGAGACGCCCGTTTGATCGTAGGACGTAGTGTGTTTGATAATCCCTTCGCGGGTTTCGTAGCTTAAATTCAAGCCGTCAAAATCAGGGTAGCGTTGCTCCAACACCTCAACAATGCGCAGCGATTGCTGATTATGTTCAAACCCGCCATGATCTTTCATCAGGCGGTCGAGCACATGCTCGCCGGTATGACCAAACGGGGTATGACCCAGGTCATGGGAAAGGGCCAGAGCTTCGACCAGATCTTCATTAAGTCT
This sequence comes from Pelovirga terrestris, assembly GCF_014773365.1. Classification (GTDB taxonomy): domain Bacteria; phylum Desulfobacterota; class Desulfuromonadia; order Desulfuromonadales; family Geopsychrobacteraceae; genus Pelovirga; species Pelovirga terrestris. The sequence goes on along the minus strand of NZ_JACWUN010000001.1, from coordinate 233,348 downwards.
CAATTTGCGGGCAATACCACGGGCGATCTGGGCCACTTCCAGAGAGTGGGTCAGTCGCGTGCGGTAATAGTCCCCTTCGTGATTAACAAATACCTGGGTTTTATACTCCAGCCGACGGAAAGCAGCGCAGTGGATGATCCGGTCCCGGTCCCGTTCGAACGGTAAGCGGTCATCCTTGAAGGCCTCAACATGTTTACGCCCGCGGCTGGTTTCACTTCTGGTAGCATATTCAGCTAAATACTCTTCATGCATAACGTTCCTCCCCTGGCAAATAAATGGATTATTTGCAGAATAAATAACAAGTAAGACAATCAAAGTCACACTGAGTGCCGTATGAAGATTAAAAAAATTGTATCTTTTCAGCTCTATCCTTGCACTGGGCCTTTGGATCCTGTGGCAAGGTTTTTTGTCGCCATGGACGGCGACAAAAAGCGGTCATGGATGACCCAACGGGAAACAATCGCGTCCCTTGACATAGGATTTCCGACCCAGTGCTGAACAGTTTCAACAAATTTAACCTTGCACTGAGTCCTCTGCGACTGTTAAAAAACCGATCTGATAAAGATTTTTGACAATGAACAGGAGCCTTGATCAGCCATGCGCATTATCGCCGGCTCAGCCCGCGGGAAAAAACTGGCTGCCTTTGACGGCAGGCAGATTCGTCCCACCCCGGACCGTGTACGTGAAGCCCTGTTCAGCATGCTGACCAGTCGCTTTGGTGGACTCAATGGGCTGACGGTGCTGGAACTCTTTGCCGGGACCGGCGCCCAGTCCCTCGAAGCTTTAAGCCGCGGGGCAGCAAAGGCCGTGATGATCGATCATAGTCCCTATGCGATCAAGCTGATCAAGGACAACACTGCGGCTTGCGGGTATGAGGATCAAGTGAGATTGATCATCGGTGAGCTTCCAGCTTGTCTTGATCAAGTATGCCGGTATGCACCATTTGACCTGATCCTTCTTGATCCACCCTACCATGCCGGCTTAACGGATCTGGTCATGACAAAGGTCGCATCATTGAATCTTTTAGCCGAAGGTGGAATAATCTGCGTCGAGACACAACGCAGTGAACTGCCACCGCCTCAAGGCACCTTGACCCTGCTTGACCGTCGCTACTATGGCTCAACCGCAATCCACTTATTTGGTTTACCTTAAGGAAACATCATGAATCGACATATTGCCATCTATCCCGGCTCATTCGACCCGTTAACCAATGGTCATCTTGATATTATCAGTCGCGGCCTGGAGATATTCGATACGGTTGTTGTTGCTGTGGCCTGCAACAATGAAAAAAAGGGTCTATTTTCAATCACTGAGCGTATCGATATGATTAATCAACTGGTTGCTGACAATCCGCGCATCCAGGTTGAAACCTTCAGTGGGTTGCTGGTGGATTATGTGGTCAGCAAAAAGGCCCGGGTCATTCTGCGCGGGTTGCGAGCAGTTACCGACTTCGAATTTGAGTTCCAGTTGGCGCAGATGAATCGTACCGTGTGTGAGCAAGTTGAAACCCTCTTTATGATGACCTCCCCCGAGTGCGCATATTTAAGCTCATCCATTGTCAAGGAGGTTGGCCGCCTTAAGGGGGATATCAGTAAATTTGTGCCGCCACTGGTGGCCGAAAAACTGATAGATAAGTTCGGCCATCGCTGACCAAAGGAGATGTTTTATTACCTCTGTCTTTACCACAGAGTCACAAGAGGCACAGAGAAATTGTTCAACATCGGATTTTCTCTGTGTCCCCAAGTCTCAAGTCTCCATTCTTTCCAGCTCAGCAATCACCTCACAAAGCTTATCCGCCATTCGCTGTTGCAGTAGCTCACCTTTGGCAGCACGAGCTTTTGACGGATCGCCCCAAACCCCGCCCGGCCAGTATTTTTGCTTGTCGCGCACCAGAATCCCCATTGGAAACGATGGATATTCTGCCGGCGATGTGCCCCTTACCAGATCAGGATGTGAATGCAGCAGGCGCGAGGTTTCGATCTCCCCGGCATGGGAATCCCCTGGAGTTTCGAGTAGACTGTGTCCTGCCGCGAGAGCCAGGTCATATTCTTTGATCACCGCAATCTGGATATCATCAAAATGCCCGAGCAGTTCTTCTCCGGCATCGACCAGGGTCGCCATATGGGTAGTTCCGGCGTGGCCACTGAGCAGAACAACATATCGCAGCCCCTGGGCATAGAGGGAAGAGACCAGATCGGTAATCAGCAGCTTTAAGGCGGCAGTAGAAATGCCGATGGTACCGGGATGCTGCGCGGTAGAGCGGCACACACCATAATGCACCGGCGGGGCAACAAACAGCGGACGTCTTTGAGCAACGACTCGGGCGATATCGATGGCCTGGAGGGTATCGGTGGCGAGAGGGAGATGATTGCCGTGCTGCTCAGTCGAACCAAGGGGGATAATAACCGTTCGGGTGAGCTGCAAGCCCGCAGCAAAGTCCACCATGGTCATTTCTTCCATTATCATGGATACTCCAAAATATCATCTTAATTCGAGGTAGGTCTATCTAACCCCCATAAATATATGAGTTTGTGGAACGACAAAGGTTTCTGAATGGGTTGCTGAAACCAGCGCCTGCAGTGCCAGTAAGCGCCGTACCGAAACAGCGACCTTGTTATCGCGGGTGACCGGTTGCAGAATAATCGGGGTCGCAGCGCAGAGGTCATGAACCAGTTGTGTCGCGCGCATCAGTTCATTGTCGGTTGTCCGGTCACCGACAATAATTTTTACTGAACAGCGCGTTTGAACGGCAACAGCAAGAAAATCGGCATGAGCCTGCCAATCGGTCACCTGACCGGTCACCGACGGTAATTTGATATCCATGGCAACATAATCGAGGTGTTGAATCAGTAACCGCAGGGCCGCCGGCAAGGTACCATTGGTTTCCAGTGAAACCGGCAGGAGTCGTCGCAGATGGGGCAGCCAGAGTTCAAGCAATTCAGCGTGCAGCAAGGGTTCACCGCCGGTGATGCTGATGGAGTGATGGGCCCCGGGGGTTGTTTTAAGCCACTGTTTGAGCAGAGTGATCATCCGCTCGAGGGGAACCGGGTTCTCATATTCGACCAGGGCGCCGGATCCGGAATCCTCTTCCACCAGGCACATACTTTTACTTAAAAAACTGGTATCACAGTAGTCGCAGTCGAGATTGCAGCCGGCAAAACGGATAAAAACCTGGCGCCGCCCGAGCAGTTCACCCTCCCCTTGCAGCGAAGAAAAAACTTCTATCAGATCAGCTGCGGGTATATGCAGCATATGCGTTATCCGATTCCCATACTGTTACCTTCTGCACGATCACCTCATATTCCTGCAGTGACTTTTCAATTTGCTCAAAAATAAACCGGGCGATCTGTTCAGAAGATGGGCTAATATCTGTGAAGGCATCGAGATCATTGAGATATTTGTGATCCAGGTAGTTCATGACCTCGCGCGTATGTTTTTTCAGAATTTTGAAGTCGATACCCAGCCCTGATTTATCCAAACCTTCAGCACTGACTGTCACTTCAACCTTCCAGTTGTGCCCATGCAGGTTTTCGCAATCACCCTGATAATGCAACAGATTATGGGCGGCGGCAAAGCTGGTTATGATAGAAAGGTGAAACATGGAATTCTCCTGGGTTTATGGGAATGACGTTTCGTCCGGATCGTCCGCCGGTTCCCGTACTTTTTCACCGGCCACCGCGTATTCCTCATTGTCCCAGCGCCCAAGATCAATCATGCGACAGCGTTCCGAGCAAAAAGGGCGCGAGGGGTTGTTCTGCCACTGGGTTTCGGTTCGGCAATAAGGACAGCTTAATTTGATGATCTTCTCCATTAAAACAACCTTTTTAGTCATCATCCTCTATTCTAGTCAACTTTAGGTAGATGTGACAATGACTCCTTGATTTCTTCTGCCGGATATTCATAATCATTGAGCTTGCCGGCGAGATAATCGTCGTAGGCGGTCATGTCAACATGACCATGACCGGAGAGATTAAAGAGAATGGTCTTTTCTTTCCCTTCTTCTTTGGCCTGCAATGCTTCATCGATAGCCCCGCGAATCGCATGGCTTGATTCAGGGGCCGGGATAATCCCCTCACAGCGGGCAAACTGCACCGCCGCTTCAAAGCACGCCAGCTGTTGCACTGATCTGGCTTCAACAATACCGGCATGAACCAACTGGGACACCAGCGGTGAAGCACCATGATAACGCAAGCCACCGGCATGAATTCCCGGCGGCATAAAGTCATGGCCAAGGGTGTACATCTTTGACACCGGAGCCATTTTCGCCGTATCACCGTAGTCAAAGGCATAGACACCACGGGTCAGGGTCGGACAGCTGGCCGGTTCCAGAGCAACGACCCGTACCTGTTTGCCATGGGCTTTGTCGGCAATAAAGGGAAAGGCAATACCGGCAAAGTTGGAACCGCCACCATGACAGCCAATCACCACATCCGGGTAATCGCCGATCATCTCCATCTGCGCCTTGGCCTCAAGACCAATAATCGTCTGATGCAGACAAACGTGATTGAGCACGCTACCTAAAGCATAGCGGGTATCGTCGCGGGTGGCTGCATCTTCCACCGCCTCACTGATAGCGATACCGAGGGAGCCGTTACTGTCGGGATGCTGGGCGAGAATTGAACGACCGGCATTGGTACGGTTCGATGGGGATGGGATAACCTCGGCACCCCAGAGCTGCATCATGCTCTTGCGGTAGGGCTTCTGGTTGTAAGACACCTTCACCATGTAAACGGTACACTCCAACCCGAACATCTGACAGGCCAGGGAAATAGATGATCCCCATTGGCCGGCACCGGTTTCGGTAGCGATGCGCTTGGTACCGAAAATTTTATTATAGTAAGCCTGTGGGATGGCGCTGTTGGGTTTATGGGAACCGGCCGGTGAAACACCTTCATATTTGTAATAGATTTTTGCCGGGGTAGCGAGAGCCTTTTCCAACCGATGGGCACGGTACATGGGCGCCGGACGCCACAGCTGGTAAATCTCGAGGACTTCCTGTGGGATATCGATCCAGCGCTGGGTAGACACTTCCTGCTCAATCAAGGGCATGGGAAACAGGGGGAGCAAATCATCAGGAGAGACCGGCTGCATGGTGCCGGGATGGATTACCGGTGCCAGAGGACCTGGCATGTCGGGAATAATATTGTACCATTGGCGTGGAATCCTGGCTTCAGGAAGGATGATCTTGGTCTGCATGGGGTCTCCTTGCACTATGTCAGCTTTATCACTGTTCAACGCAGGAAAAATTATCGATAGAAATAATGATTCAAGGACTTAACTGCTTCATTGGATAGCACGTAACGCCAGTAAAAACAAGGTTGCACAGCACCTTCAAAGGTTGAAAAAAACACCTGATTACAGGCCTAAAGATTCATCAATCAGTCAATTTTTACCCCGCAACTGAGGTTTTTGGTTGACCGATAGCAATACACAGGCATTCCGCCTCAGCGTAGATAGCTGAACCGCTGCATACCCTCCCCTTTACCAGCACTTTGCGCCCATTAATGGAAACAACTTCACTCTCCACCGTTACCACAGTTTGCAGCGGCAGCAGGTTACGAAAACTGACATTGAGGTTGGCAACAACTACCGCGTGACCGGCAGCCCAACCGGACAAACCCAGCACTTCATCAAGCACTGCCGCAATGGAACCACCGTGAGCATGACCGGGTGGTCCCTCAGTTTCCGGACCAAACCACACCCGCGCTTTTAGTTGCTGAGCGGCATCACGATAATAGCGGACGCGGAAACGATCCCCTTGAGGATCACCGGAAACAAATCGTAATGAACTACCCACCAGCGCCGGTGCATCAAAGGCAGTCCAGTCAGATTCTCCGCGCAAATCGACAGCCATAGCCTCCGCGTTGGTTATTGTTGTGGCCATAAGTAACCCTTTCGATGAAAAAAAAGGGCCAAAGCTGCTGCCAGCTAAAGCCCTTGATTTTATTGGAGCGGGAAACGGGATTCGAACCCGCGACTCTCAGCTTGGGAAGCTGATACTCTACCAACTGAGTTATTCCCGCGTGGTGGTGCGCAGTATAGAGATAGCATTCAGTTTTTGTCAAATCCAAAATGCGCTTGTAACCATCTGTGAGCATCCTCTATGGAACGAATCCGTCCGGCTCGTTCCAGGGTTTTAATCTGCTGCAGCAATTCTCCTATAATTTTGTTTTCAGTCCCGACATATTGGGCGATCACATGACCGTCAATCAGATCCGGAATGCGACCGTTAATCCGGTGTTGCTCATAGCCCATCAGCAAGGCGATCACAGTTTCTTGCTGAAGTTTCCCCCGGCACCAGCCATGATAAAAAACCCGCTCCATGCCATAAGGTCCCAGCTGTTCAACTGCCAGAGCGCGCTGACGTTCTGACACAACCTGGCGCAACTGCTGAAGCCAAGCTGCCGGCAGGTCATGACCTAGAGCAATTAATAGACGCTGCTGGGCCCTGCTCAGGCGCAGGTCAGGATAAAAGGGTTGTGCGTCAGTATACGCCATCAACAGAGTCGCCAGCTGATACAGCGGTCGCTGTTGGAGTAGTTCCTTGCTGACGGCAAGCTGATATTGACCACAAAAATCGTCTAAGCGATCAAAAAGAGATTGATGATTTGCACTATAATCCTTATCACTCCAGCTTGTCTTCGACGCACCAAAAAGCATCGGGAGCACCGTTGTCCGGGATAACATCTGTAGTGCGTATGAGATATTTCTGACAGCAACAATCTTCAGCAGTTCTTCCCGTATTCGCTCTGCCGCCACCTGTTTCAGTTGCTGCGCCTGCTGCGTCATGGCAGCAATGGTTTGATCCTCAATGGTGAAATTCAGAACAGCAGCATGACGGACCCCTTTAAGTATCCGCAGCGGATCATCGCTGAAGCTACCTGTTGAACACATTTTCAGGTGCCGGTTTTTGAGGTCGGCAATACCATTTAAAGGGTCAAATAGATAAGCAGGGTTGTTGATGGGGATAGCGATGGCGTTGATGGTATAATCGCGCGCTTGCAGATCAGAAGTGATGGTTCTCGCGCGCAACGGGGCGAAGTCGAAAGAAATGCCGTCAGCCAGCAGAATCCGGCTCTGCCGACGTTGCTGGTCGAGCCAGAACCAATATCCCCTCCCCTGTGCCCAACTGCGTGCCCAATCGCTTGGGTCCGTGCTGCTGACCACATCGATATCAGCACATTCTTCACCCAGCAACAGATCGCGTACGCAGCCACCAACCAGCCAGGTGGTCATACCGCTGGCCCGCAGAGCGTCAAAGAACTCGGAAAAAGCCGGAATCTGTTGACTCAATTTCGCTACAAGCTGACTGTTATCCATTGAAAATCATTCTACTGATACCAATAGGAATAAATAAAACAATCTGGTTGTCTATTTGACTCCAGTAAAGCAGAAAACAGGATCTGGATTCTGCGACTTTGCTTCGCTACGCGCAGAATGACGCCCGGTTCTTTTCCATAAACGTGCTTCTTTGTCATCCTGCGCGAAGTCGCAGGATCCAGATTATTAGCAGGTCGCATCGGTCCCGATCTTCTAACCGTTATAGCTTGAGCCAAGTGGATAACCAAATAAAACAAAAGGGCTGCGATCAGTTGCAGCCCTTTTGTTTTGGGTGAATTGTCCCAGAAATACAGGTTTCTGATTGGGAAACAGGCTAAGCCAGATCCTGCTCCGCCTGATGGATCAAGTCAAACAACTCCTGAATGTCCTCCTCCTCGATACAGGAGAAAGCGATGCGCAGATCCTTGCTGTTGATGGAGATGGTGCCGACACCATATTTATCAAGCAGGTGAACGCGCAGCTTTTCGGCATCGACTCTTTTCAGTTCCAGACACATGAAATAGCCGGAGTTAAAAGGATAGTAGTTCCAGGAATCAGCATACTTGGCATCGGCAAGGACGTCCTTCACCTTCAGGGCTCGCCCCTGCATTACCTCGAACTTTTCCTGCTTCTGTTGGTCAAAGTCAGGTGAGCGCAAGGCGTCAATAACAAAGGTTTGTGACGGATGAGGACAGTTGGAAATGGTGGCACGGATTATTCCCAGGGTCTTTTTCTCCAGTGCCGTCAGCACTTCCTTGCTGTCACCGGTCATCCCATCAGCAAAGGTGATAAAGCCGACACGGAAGCCCCAGACGAACTCTTCCTTGGTGGCACCATCGAGCTTGACACTGAGCAAGCGCGGGTGCTGATTTGCCAACTTGCCGAACAAGGACTCTTTTAAAGAATCTTCGTAGAAGAGTCCAAAATAAGCATCGTCTGTGACAACGACCAGATTACAGCCTTCTTCAGCTACCTCTTTAAGGGTTGCCACCAAAGCATCCCCTTCTGCCACGGTCGGGGTATACCCACTAGGGTTATTAGGGAAGTTAAGCAGGACAATCGCCTTGCCCTTTTCCGCAGCCGTCTGCTTAAGGCAAGCTTTAAAGGCATCAACATTAAAACCACCAGCGGAAGTGAATGTGGTGAACTTTTTTACCACCGCACCACGGCGGGTAGCAAAAGTCAGGTTGTAGTTGCCCCACATCATATCGGGCATCACCACCTGATCGCCGGCATCCATGAACAGGTCAGCAACAATAGACAGACCATGGGTCAAGGCATTGGTGACAACCGGCATGCCAAAGACCTTATCCTGCTGACTGGGGTTTTCACGCAGCATCTTTTCACGCCAGAGTTTGCGTAATTCCGGTTTGCCTGCCGGTGGGGCATAGGGATAAATATCCTTAGGATCGAAATCCTTTAGTTTATCCTGAATACACTGGAGGAACATGGGGCCACCCTTTTCGGTAGCGGTTCCGATGGTGGCATTATATTTATGGGCTTTTTCCTTGGCTTCAGCGGACTGGCTCAGAATGCCTTTGGGGAAAAAAAGGTTTTTACCCAGATCCGACAGCATTTCGAGGGTACGGGGATTGTTTTTTTGAATCAGTTCGTTCAGTTCCACTGCAAGTGGGTTCATCATGATCCTCCGTCAGGAATATGTGGCAACAGGCCACCTTGTTAATTATCTGAATGTTTTTTTTCTACGGAAAGTGAAGCGTCTTCCCTCTTCTTGCGAACTTGTTTGCGCCCACGATCAACAAGATATAGGATTGCGAATGTTATCAGCAGGACAACCAAAGTCAACAGAATATCAGCGAATCTGAATGAAGCCATAGGTTCCTCTTTGTTGTTCTAGGTGGCGGGTGAAACACGCTTTAGCGCCGTGCGCGCTGACTCATGTTTGTCATCAAGATGGGTTGCCATGGTTAAGGCTTCGTAAGCACCGGCCAGATCATTGGCGGCCTCACGGCAAATACCGATAAGATGATAAAAATCAGCACTCGGTACTTCTTGCAACAGCCCACCCTGATGCACCAGTTTTTCAATAAGATCATAGGCCTGAGTCACATCTCCGGCATCGAATAGTTTCTTCGCCTGCCCCATGTGTTCAAGCTGATGTTGTAACGCTTGGAGCGGCGCCCCACCTTGCGAAATGAGGTCGAGGCGCTGTTGCAATTGCGTTTGTTCCTTTTGGTTGCCCAACTGGTTGACGACAGTCTGCCAATATAATTTGGCCTGATGATAATTGCCAGACAGATAACAGACCTGGCCGAGATAATTGAGGTTACTGATGTCTTGGGGAGAAATGCGGCGGGCCTTTTCAAGCCACTGGCGGGCATATTTGAGTTGCTCTCCAGCCACAATCATCTGTTCAGGGTGAATAGCCAGATGATAAAAAGCAACGCCCATTTTATGGAGTAAACCAAAATTATTTTCGTCCAGCTGCAGTAGTATCTTTAGCAGGGGAATTTTTTTCTGCAAGGCAATTGCGTCGTGAGGGCGCAGATCAAGCAGCAGCAACTGTGAACCGATATCGGAAATCAAAAACGGGTAAGCCTGACGCAGGATATTGGCGTAGGCTGAAGCATGTTCCGTTTCCGGATTGATACAGAGATACGCGTAAATCCCCTCCCCGATCAGGCGCTCGGAGGGAGCAACAGACAGATCATCCGGGGCGTCAGCAGCACATAGTGGTAACGGAATCAGGGGTAGATTAAGATGCTCCTCCGCGCCGATGGACAAGGTCGTGTCGGCTGGTGGGGTCCAGAACACAAAGTCGTCAGAAGGTGATTTTGGTGGCGTTTCAGTCATCAGCAAATACCTCACTTGTCAGCCGTGAAATCTACTTCAAAACCAAAGATTAATCAACCGAAGGGAATTTTATTTACGAGCAGGACCATATTATAGAAAGTTGGCTGGGGCGCCAGGATTCGCCCACTACGTCATCGCCGTCATGGCGATTCCTGCGTCGGCTCCCCTATGCTCACTGACGCGGCCATCCATGGCCGCTCTTCTGACATTAAGTCAGCGCTCGCTGCGCTTCGAATCCTGGCGGATGACATTGTTTTTGAATTGAGAAAATGGCTGGGGCGCCAGGATTCGAACCTGGGAATGCCGGAATCAAAATCCGGTGCCTTACCGCTTGGCGACGCCCCAATGAAGGAAGAACGATTTTCTAGCAAAGATCATTTACAGCGTCAAGGAAAAACCTTTAAACGGCAAAATCAATCAGCCACCAAGACACCAAGAACTCCAAGAAGATCAGGTAAACGCTTTTATTGTTTTAACCTCTATCCGTTTTTTTGTCTCTCTTGGTGCCTTTGGAGTCTTGATGGCTAGAAGGTTTTTAGTGGATTTAAACATTCTTCGTTGACCAGAAACGATTACGCAGGGAATCGGCCAGTGAATAAAGCACCGGTACCACAATCAGGGTCAACAGGGTGGCAAAGGCGAGTCCGAAAATAACCGCAACAGCCATAGGGCCCCACCATTCCGAAGATTCTCCACCAATTTCCCAACCGAAGGTGTGAAAATCGAAACTGACCCCGAGAGCCATGGGTAGCAGCCCCAGAATTGTCGTTGCTGCAGTGAGCAATACCGGGCGAAAGCGCACCATGCCGGCACGCATAATGGCGGCAAAGGTATCCATGCCGCTACGCATCAGCTGATTGGTATAGTCGATGAGGACGATGGCGTTGTTAACAACAACTCCAGCCAGAGAAATGGCGCCGATCCCGGTCATGATAATGCCAAAGGGCTTGGCGGTAATCAGCAGACCGAGAAAGACCCCGGTCAGCGAAAGAACAACCGTAGTCATGACAATTAACGCCTGCAACAGGGAATTGAACTGGGTCACCAGCACCAGCATGATCAGCAATACGGCGCCAATAAAGGCTTTGGATAAAAAGGATGTCGCCTTGTTTTGTTCCTCCTGTTCACCTGAATAGGCGATAAGATAACCATTGGGCAGGCGTAAGTCGGCAAGACGTCCCTGAATCTCCATCAGCACTTCGTTGCTGTTGCGCCCGTAGGTTTCAGCTGACAGGGTGGCAACACGTTTCAAATCAAGATGGCGGATCGAACCGAAACCTACCCCGGTTTCCACGTGGGCAACGGTCGACAGGGGAACAGGTATCCCGGTTTCGGCTGGGATCAGCAGGTTTTCAATATCCGCAAGATATTGACGCCGTGCCGGCGGGAAGCGCGCGACAATATCGTACTCATCTTCCCCTTCCCGAAAAACCCCGAGCTTGGTGCCGCTGATGGCGGCCTTGGCCATTTCCGATATGTCGGAGGTTGACAGCTGCAGCAGACTGGCTTTTTCACGATCAACAACTATCCGTATTTCCGGCTGCGCCCGCGCCAGGTCGTCCTGCAGATCGACTAATCCCGGAACCGACACGATTCGTTGACGGATCTCTTTGACCAAGCCCTCAATGACATCGATGTCTTCGCCGCTGACCTCAATGTTGACCGGAGGGCCGGTGGGGGGACCCTGTTGCTGTTGTTCTACAACAAAATGCGCGCCTGGAATCGACGCAACTGCCTGGCGGATCCGCTCCAGCACGTCAATCGCCAGAGCCTTGCGTTCATGACGATCAACAAACTCCAAAGAGATCTTGCTCAAATTGGAGAGCACACTACCACCGCCACCATCATCGCTGTTGGTGGTGCCGACATCGGTGATCACAAAATTGATGTCAGGCTCAGCCAATGCGATTGCTTCCACTGTTCGTGCCAGCAGATCAGAGGTGTCGAGGTTGGTGCCAACCGGCGCTTCAATTTCGACAAAGGCGCGATTGGGTTCCGTATCAGGGAATAATTCTATCCCGTGATCAAACATGATATAGAGGGTGGTGATGCCAACCAGCATGAGTAATGATGCCAGAACAACCAGCAAACGATGACGCAGGGCAAACTCCAAAGACCAGGCATAAGCTTTAAGAATCAACGGCAGCTTTTTATCCTTAAGGCGGCGGTCCGGGGAAATTTTCATGATATGGGCACAGATCGTCGGGTTAATAACCAATGCCACAAACAACGAAGCCAGTAAGGTGATAATCAGGGTCTTGGGCAAGAACGCCATAAACTCACCCATAATCCCGGGCCAGAACAGCAGCGGAAAAAAAGCACAGAGGGTTGTTACGGTTGAACTGATCACCGGCCAGCCAACCTCAGACACTGCAATTTTTGACGCCTGCTCACCACTGGTCCCGCTTTGCATGTGGCGATAAATATTTTCGACGATGACGATAGCATTATCCACCAGCATCCCGAGGGCGAGAATCAGGCTGAACAGAACAACCATATTCAGGGTAATGTCGAGCAGATAAAGAACGGCAAAAGCAATCAACATGGTAAATGGGATTGCCAAACCGACAAAAAAAGAATTGCGGAAGCCCAGAAACAGGAACAAAACACTGACTACCAGTATCAGGCCGGTGATAATATTATTCTCAAGGTCGCGCACCATGTTGCGAATATCGTCCGACTGATTAAAGGTAACCGCCAGTTCCACACCAGGTGGCAGCATCGGTTCGGCCTCGGCCAGCAAGGCAAAGACCCGGTCAGCGACGTCAATAATATTGGCCCCGGTACGCTTTTTAATAGCTAGAGTGACACTCTGATCACCATTGAGACGCGAATAGCTGCTGCGATCTTCAAAAGCGTCAACCACATCTGCCACATCTTTGAAATAGATGATGCGCCCGCCACGCCTGGTCAGCACCAGATTATCAATTTCATTGGGATCAGTGAATTCGCCGGGGATGCGCAGCAGGTATTTGGCTTCGCCGATATCAATACTGCCACCCGGTATATTGACATTCTCACGCGCAACGGCACGAATCACTTCAGCCAGGGAAATTTCATAGCCAAACATGCGGTCGGGATCAAACTCAACGCGAATTTCACGCTCGCGCCCGCCACTTAATACCACATCCAAAACCCCGGGAATGGTCTGAATCCAGTCCTGCAGCTCCTCACCGACTTTCTTCAGTACTGTTTCATCGGCTATGCCGGCAACCGACACCATCAGAATAGGAAACTCGGACAGGTTAATCTCCTGCACAATCGGGTCGTTTTCCAGATTTCTTGGCAGATCCCCTTTTGCTTGATCGACCTTGTCTCGTACCCACTGCAAGGCCAGATCAATATCCACATCGGGCATAAATTCGATAATGATCATCGATGAGCCCTCGGCACTGACCGAACGGATATTGTCGACGTCTTTCAAGCCTTTCAGTTTACGCTCAATCGGATGGGTAATCAGACTTTCAATATCAACCGGGGCCACCCCTTCATAGGGAGTCACCACTAACACATAGGGTACCGTGACATCGGGGGTCGATTCGCGCGGCAGGGCGAGATAACTGTAAATGCCGGCAATGACAATGATCAGCATCAATGAAAAGATGGTGCTGCGCCGGTTAACCGAGGCATCAGTAATCAACATTACCGTGCTTCTCCTTGGTTAACGGCTACCCCATCAATCAGCAACTGCTGCCCCTTGATCACCAGTTGCTGGCCTGCTTCAAGGCCACTGCGCACCACCAGTTGTCGGCCAACCGAGCTGCCGGTGACAACCTCAACCTCACGAGCATAACCATCTTCAACAATGTAGGCGATCTTGGTGTTACGCCGGTCAAGCACTGAGAACAACGGCACAACCAATGCCTGCCGATGCTCCTGACGGATAAAGGTGGCGCGGGCAATCATCCCCGGCCGTAAAATGCCGCCGGGTTGTTCGATTATCATTCGGGTGTGATAAGTACGGGAAACCTCATCGGCAACAAAGGCAATATATTCAATAATTGCCTTGAGGGGCTCAGCCTGATCGCCATGAATAATCGCCGGAGTGATGGTTACCAGTTGCCCCGGCTTTAAAAAACCCACATCTTTTTCCGGGACATCGGCAATTACCTCTAATTGCTCAATCGAAATCAGCCGCAGCAGCGGCTTGCCGGGATCGACATATTCACCGACATCAACCAGTCGGCGATCCACCATGCCGTCAATCGGTGAGCGCAGGGTCGTTTTGTTTAACTGAATTCGTGCCTGTTCTAATCCAGTGTGTGCTGCGGTCAAGCCGTTATTGACATCTTCAAGCTCCTGCTGACTGACCAACCCCTCCGTTGCCAGGCGTTGCATGCGATCACGCCGCGCCATCAGTACCGCAACATTCTCGGTTTCACGTTCCAATTGGGCACGAATGACGCTGGAATCAATTTCAATAAGTACTTGTCCTTGAACCACCCTCATCCCTTCGCGGACAGGTGTGTTTACTACGGTGCCGGCAACTTCAGCTGAGAGGGTCAGATCGTCGCGCGCCTGTACCCGCGCGGGTAACGTAAAGGTTTCGGTCAGATCAACAGGAACCAGGGATTGGGTCACCACATTGACCCGCCGCTGGTTGTCGGTCTCGCCGGTAACCGGTGGAGGGGAATCACAACCACTGATCAATAACAGAACCAACGACAGCACCAGCGGGACGCAGATAGATAATTTCCTCATAGTCACGGCTTAAAAAACCTCCCCGTTAGCATCCAGATAAAGCTGATACCGATCAAAAATTTCGCCAATCACGAATGTCAAATTGGCGTGGGCCAGATGGCAGGCGGTATCGGCTTGCAGTCGCGCAATCCGGGCATCTATCATCTTGTCTTGAAAAGATACCAACCTGAAGGTATCGGAAAGGCCTTCATCCAGTCGGCGCTGTTCCTGCCTCAGGGCGATGGACGCCAGACGTTCAAATTCAGCGCTAATTCTCTGCTGTTCCAGAGCATGCTTCAATTCCAGCAACCCTTCTCGAATCTGTGTACGGATATTCAGATCAAGATCGCTGATTCGGTAGTGCTGCTGCTGAACAGTTACCTGGGCCTGGCGCTGGCGTGATTGGGCGGCGCGATTGCCCAAGGGAATGGAAAATTCCAGAGCAACGCCCCACTGGTATCCATCGGCGCTGCTCAAACTGGTAAATGAATCTCCCCAGTCGCCACGATAAGGAGTGTCCGTTGGTTGCCTGCCGGCCAAACCATTAAGACCGGCCTGCAGGCGCAGATCAAGCTGGGGTTTAAGCTGCTGATGATAAAAGTCAAGTTGCCGCTGCTGACTGGCCAGGGACAATTGGGCAATCTGCCGATCCAGTCGCTTGGCGCGGGCAGTCTCCAGCAGTACCGGATATGCGTTGACGTTGGTTCCAGGAGTCATCTCATCAGCAAATAGGGGAAGTGGATTAAATTCAGCCGGAAGCTGTCCTCCCAGTTGACGATTCAGCTGTTCGTAAAGTAGATCGTGCTCTTGTTGTGCCTGGGCCAGCAGTAAATGGCGTTGCGCCAGGGTGGCCTCGGCACCCTGAATTTCTGTGATAGCGACCAATCCCTCATCAAAGCGGCGGCGATTAAACTCCACCAGACGTTCTGCCAATATCAGGGCTTCATTTCTCAAACCAGTAATATGACGATGCAAGGCCAGCCGGCGCAGGGCGTATTCAAGCTGCAGTGCCAATTGCTGGGCATGGAGGAGAAATCCCAATTCTGTCTGTTGCAGCTGATAGCCGGCGCGATCTATTGCCGTCCGGTTGGCAACCCGACCAACGTTGCGCAGCAACGGCTGATTGAATTCAAGCACCAGGGAGCTGCGATAACGGGGATCAAGGGTACTTGAGGCATCAAATCCACTGAACCGCTCGGTTAGCAGGCGGGCCGAGGCGGTCATGCCGGTGGTGAAACGCTGCCGTAGTCCGATGGCACCCTGGTATTGGCGGGTCATCATTCGTCCATAGAACGGATCATTAACAAAAGGAACCCGGCCTTGTTCGTATTCGATCAGGGTAAAGGCTTCAGGATCGAACATCGCCTGTTCAATCACAATGGCCTGGTGCGCCTTGTTAATCTCTAGCTGGTTGATCTGTAATTCGGTATTGGTTCGCAACCCCAGGACAATCAGTTCATTGAGGGAAGATGGTGCTGACCAGGAAAGAAGCGGACAGAAAAGACCAAACAGGGCAAATAAAACGGCCGATGACGTTTTCACGGCTTGATCCCATGACAAACCTGCTCAAAGAGGGTTCGCATATTTTGTTCTACCTCTTCCAGTTGATTAAAATAACAGCCGTACCAACCGGCCAGCAGGCCCACATAGAGGGAGAAAAAATGACCTGATAACATGAAATGGTCGAGATCAGGTAAAATTTCACCGCGCTTTTCAGCGACAGAAAATACCCCTTCAAGAATGTCAAAGTAGCGTTGATTATGGTCGCGAACCTTGTCAGTGGCTTCTCTGGGAAACAGCATCTCACGTAGTAACAATCGACCAAATTCACGATTTTCAGTAATAGAAGCAAACTTGATCATAAAAAAAGCAATCAGATATTCGACAAAGGAGATATCCGCTGATTGCTGTTCTTTAAACTGATTGAATGCTGTTACCAGACGATCGTCGCAGTAATGCAGAAAGATATCGTCTTTAGCTGGAAAATAACCGTAGATCGTTGCCTTGCCGACTCCTGCTGCAGAAGCAATATCGTCCATACTGGTGGCATCAAAACCCTTACGGCTGAACAGGTCAATGGCAGCCGTTTCAATAGCCCGCCTGGTTTGCTGTTTTTTTTGTTCTCTTATGCCGCCCATGATAAACTCCGGGATAAATCTCGAACTGAGTCGAGTTTACCTGAAATCAGCTACAGGTCAACAAAAGAGCCAAGACAACAAAAAATAATTATGGCATAGTGCGCTCAATCAAATGAAAAGCACCAACAACCTGTAGAGAGTTATCAACAATGAACGATATTGAACGACCAGTTGCAGATCTACGACGAAACTTGCGCGCCCCATTGATCATTCAGAAAGTCCATGTTCATGGAGGCCGGCCAACGATTTTTGGTTACAGCAAAAACATCAGCCGCAGTGGCATGTATATAGCTACCACTAACCCGATTGAGCCGGGCCAGCAACTTGAATTGGAATTTCAGCTTCCTGCTCCCCTTAAAGGCACGGCACGCTGTCAGTGCGAGGTTATCTGGAAACGCCCCTTTGGCAGCCACCTTCCTTTTGAAGCCGGGATGGGTATAAAATTTATCGATCTTCCTGAAGAGATTAGCGAAAAACTGGATGATTGGGTACGTAGTCACCATTAAAGGTACTGGTACTTACATAAAAAGGGTTGTATCTGTTCAGCTCCGGGTCGAGAAACCTGTGGCAAGGACAGAGCTGATTAGTTAAAAAGGGTTAAGGTGGCTAGTGCCGATTACCTTAACCCTTTGCCGATCAATAACCTCAGGCAGCGTATGCGTTTGGCCTAACTGAGAATAAAATTCTTGCCGGCGACAATCAGTTGCTGCAGGATCTCTTCACTCGAGGCTTCAGCATATAGCCTGACCAACGGTTCAGTTCCCGACTTACGAAACAGCATCCACGAGCCATCAGCAAACAAAAATTTATTACCATCGATGCGGACCACCTCGGTTATGCTGCGCCCATCAATGTCTGCAGGGGGATTTTCCAATTTAGCCGGCAGGTTAGCTTCCAACTCAGCCGACAGATGGATGTTAACCCGGCGCGTGTAAAAGGCCCCTACCCGTCCGTACAAGTCAGCAAGCAGCTCTTTGAGAGATTTTCGCTCAACGGCTACCATCTCTGCCACCAGCAAGCAGGCAAGAATACCGTCTTTTTCCGGCACATGGCCGCGAACCGTCAGACCGGCGCTTTCCTCACCACCAATCAGAATCTTTCCGGCACTGATATATTCACCGATAAATTTAAACCCGACCGGTGTTTCAAGCACCTTGACCTGATGATAAGCTGCGACCGCATCGATCAGGTGGGAGGTTGCGACGCTGCGGGCAGCGTCGCCCGTCAACCCCTTACGGCGGATCATGTAGTCAAAGAGTAATGCCAGAATATAGTTTGGTTCAATGTAGGTTCCATCGCTATCGACAATACCAAAGCGATCAGCATCACCATCCGTGGCAAGGCCCAGGCCGATTTGGTTGTCATCCTTTATCAGTTTGATAAAATCAGCAATATGGGCTTCAGCAGGTTCCGGTGGCTCTCCGCCGAAATAAGGGTCAAGGTGGGCATTGATGGTGACAACCGGTACGCCAGCTTGCTCAAGCAGGGTATCGAGATAACCACGCCCGGTACCATAGAGAGGATTAACCGCAATGCGCAGACCTGATCCGGCAATGGCATTAAAATCGATCAGCTGCTTTAACGTGTCAAAATAGGCTGGTAGTGGGTCGATTTCGGTATAAAAGGTCTCAGCTTTGGCCTTATCAAGATCCATCACCGGGATATCCTTGTCCTGCAGGGCATTGGCGCGCGCTTCAATATCGTTGGTTGTCTCCGGCAATGCCGGCCCTCCCCAGGCAGGCGAAAACTTGATGCCGTTGTAGGTGTGGGGGTTATGACTGGCGGTAAAATTGATGGCGCCTGCGGCTTTACGCCGCAGCAATTCATGAGCGATGACCGGGGTCGGGGTGTCGCGCTCACATAGAAAGGAAGGGATTCCAGCGGCAGCCAGAACGCCAACTGTCTCCCGGGCAAAATCTTTCCCCATAAAGCGAGCATCATAGCCGATGACGACACCCTGGTCAGAAATCCCTGCGTGATTCAGGTAGTCAGCTATGGCACGACTGACCGCTCTGACATTATTGAAGGTAAAATCGTCACATAAAATTGCCCGCCAGCCGGAAGTTCCAAATTTAATCTGCGTCATTTTTATTATATCTCCTTGAAAAAATTGCCGGTCTGTATCAAAACATACTCGGCTCAGGTAGCAATCTGGTATTGGTGGCGTAGAAGATAGCTCAGTCGCGCTGATCGTTCTTCAACATGGTAACATAAGGACAATCCGCCGGCAGCACCCCGGATCGAACCAGTTCCGGAGTGAGGCATGTGCAATCAGGCTGTTTTTCCAGGCGCTCATGATAAATGCGGCATTGCCGGCTTTGTTGATCCAGAAATTCACAAGAAGTTTTGGTGTAAAAAAATTGCCCGCGATATTCGTATTTTTCATAACAGCAGCGGCCGCAACGTTCGCAAAGAGATTCCCATTCTTGGGCAGAAAAGTTCAAATCCGACATTGCCTTTCATGGTAGTCGATTGACAAAAAAGGTTGTCGTTTAGCTTACTGTCATCCGGCAACAGAAGACAAGCAGCTGTCTCTTAATATTTTGTAACTATTCAGCACTGTCCTTGCCACAGGATCCAAAGGCCCGGTGCTGAGCAGATATAATATTTTTTACAGCAGGAGCAATTTCATGCCTCTTATGGTTGTCATTTCAGCACTGTTAATGCAACTTTGCCTTGGGGCCACCTATTCCTGGGCCGTTTATGTAATGCACCTGCGGGATCTTGTCAGTATCAGCCAACTCCACGCCCAGATCCCCTTTACCTTGTTCTATTTTATCTTTCCGGCAACAATGATCTTTTCCGGTTCCCTGCTTGAACGCTTCGGGCCGCGCTATTTGACGATCTGTGGCGGCTTTCTGTTTGGTAGCGGCTGGCTTATTTCCTCATTGGGTGGAGATAACTTCCTCTATACGATTATCGGTAATGGATTTGTTGCGGGCATTGGTGCCGGTATTGCTTATATCGTTCCTATCTCTACCTGCATGAAATGGTTTCCCAACAACAAGGGGCTGGTTACCGGTATTGCCGTCGCTGGTTTCGGAGGTGGTGCCGCGCTGGTCAGTTCAGGTGCGGGATTTCTTCTCGACCAGGGCTTTACCCCGTTTAATTTGTTTGGTTATTTCGGCATCATATTCACCCTGTTGATCCTCTTTGCCGCCATTTTTATGGTGAATCCACCCCAAATCAGATATATCGCCTCAGGTATTACTCATAAGGCCGGCTCGATATTTCGTGACCGACGATTTTTAATTCTCTATTTTTGTATGTTTACCGGTCTGGCCGCAGGATTCGCCGTTAATGCCAATATTAAAGAGCTTTACCAGTCTGCGACCCTGGTAACCGGGGTCAGTGCCGTCTCCTTTTTCGCCCTGGCCAATGCTGCGGGCCGGGTCATCTGGGGCGGGCTGTTTGATCGCCTCGGTACCGTCCAGGCGATTATCATTAACCTGATGGCTCAGGCCGGCATCTTGTTTCTTACTCCGGTTATTCTGAAAACCGGTGCCGGTTTGCAGCTGTTTGCCATTCTGACAGGCTTCAATTATGGTGGAGTTCTGGTCATTTATGCAGGGTCCGTGGCTAAAATATGGGGTGCACAAAGGGTTGCCTCGATCTATGGATGGCTTTTTTCAGCCAATATACCCGGTGCGGTTGCCCCACTGGTGGCCGGTTACTATTTTGATAAAACCGGCAGCTTTAACCTGCCCCTAATCAGCCTCGGCGTGTTGATCACTATGGCTGCAGCCACGGTTTATTGGCAACGCCGGCAAATAAATGAACCATAAAACACCTATTGTGCCGTTGCTGGTAATTAAACGATAAAAACCATTGACTCAAAAAGACAAATTCGATAATAGTTAGCGTTCTTGAGAACGTACCAAAGATATCTTTAGGAGGAAACACAAGATGCAGTGTCAAACAGTTCTTCCCGGCACAGAGTGCAGTTTCTGGAAAAAAGCCGGTTGCACCGCAGAGGGCGGAAGTTGCAAGGTTGTTGTCGAACAATGTCAGGGATGTAACAGAGTCGTCACCGGCAGCATTGGCGAAGTCTGCACATCCTATCCAGATCCCGCAGCCAAATGGGCGGCAGGCCTGTGCAACTTTGCTACCCATAAAAAGATTGACATCAAGTCTGCAGATGTTCGTGTCAATCCGCTTAAAGCCGCAAAACGGGCAGCAGCCGGCAAGAAAAAGTAATTTTTTTTCAGCAACGTTACTGTTATAAAAGGCACAGGTTGGAAGGTTTTTCAGCCTGTGCCTTTTATTTTATTATCCGCCCTGCTTATTTCAAACCATCCAGAACAGCAACAACTTCAGCGCGCAAATCCTTGGCCGAAGGGCTTTTTTCCAGCCGCAAAAATTGTTCAAAATGTTCTATCGCTTCACCTGTACGTTCCTGATCAAGGCAGATAGAACCGAGGATGAAATATCCCATAGCAACACCAGGATCAAGCTCCAGGCCTTTGATACAACACTTCTCAGCTTCGTCGAGCTTGCCTTCTTCGTACAGAGCATCTGCCAGGTTGAGTAGCGGCTGTGAATCTTCTGGATCAAGTTCTGCCGCTTGCCGATAGAGATCGACGGCAGCGTCAAATTTCCCTTGTTGACTGTAGATATCACCCAATGCATTAAGTGCGAAGCTCTGATCCGGTTGGATCTTTAAAGCAGCCTGACACAAGACAACGGCTTCCTCCGCTTTGTCAAGACTGAGCAGAACCATTGCCTTACAGACATAGGCTTCAGCTTCCTCGGGGTCAAGCTCGATGATCTGCTGATAAGTTATAAGGGCTTCGTCATGACGACCATCCTCAAAATAGTAGTCAGCCAGGGCAAAAAGCAGATCAATATCCTGAGGAAATTGTTCCAAGCCTTTTTTTAGCCACTGATACCCCTTCTTATGAGCTCCGGTTTCCAGGTAAGCCTCAACCAGCGCGAGGATGGTCTCAGTGGTGGGGTTTTCTTTTAACAACTCCTCAAAACAATCAATGGCTTTTCGGTAGTCACCTTGTTCAAGGGCCTGGGCGCCTTCATCAAATAAACGTTCGTCAGTCATGAATTACTCTCTTCGGTCAGGAGGGTGTACTACGTACAACTTCAACCCGAAAACCATCGGGATCGGTAACAAAGTAAAAGCGCGGCTGGCCTGCCGTCAGTCCCTTAAGAGGGGTCACTGTCAGTCCCATATCGCTGTGGCGCTGGTGTGATCCTTCCAGGTCGTCGGTGGCAACGGCGAGATGGGAATAGCCATCACCAATGACGTAAGGTTTTTCCGGATCATAGTTGTAGGTCAACTCCAGCTCAAAAGGCAATCCGGGGCATTGCAGATAGGAAAGGGTAAACCCCCCTTCCGGGTAGTCTTTTTTACGTGAAATTGTGAATCCAAAGGCTTCCTGATAAAATTTTTCTGACGCTTCAAGGTCCATGACCCGGTAGCATATGTGAATCATTGGATAGTGCATATATTCCTCCTTTGATCAGCAAATGATCATTCATTGACAAGGGTACAGCGGCTCATTATAGTCGCTGTGATGAAAGCAATTTTTCTCTCCGACGCCCATCTGCGCTCTTTTGCAGACGAAAATTATCAGGATCTGTTGAGTCTGTTGAAACAGCAGGATGATCTTGACGCCCTCTTTCTCCTCGGTGATATCTTTGAGTTCTGGCTGGGCTATGACCACCTGGTGTTTGCTGCCTATGTGCCGGTATTGGATCAACTGCACCGTCTGACCCAGCAGGGGACCCGACTGTATTTTGTTGAAGGCAACCATGATTTTTCTATGGGTCCCTACTTTCGCGACACCTTGGGCTGTACAGTTATTACCGAGCAGGCCCTGGTTCAGTGGGACAATCGCAACCTGCTGATTTGCCATGGCGACCTGATTCATCCGGCTCCAGCCTATCTGCGTCTGCGCAAACTGTGGCGCAGCTCTTTTGTCCGGTTTTTGTCACGTCTGGTTCACCCGGATCTGGTCTGGAAATTCGGTATATGGTTGAGCGATAAGTCGCAACAAAAACGTTCTCATCGTCAACCCTACGACCCCACCCCATGGCTCCAGCAATTTAACACAAATGCGTTAAATGACTCATGTGACCTGATCATCTGCGGACATTTTCATGTCCCGGTGCGTTTTCAGCAGCATGAACGTGAGGTTGTTGCCCTGGGTGATTGGCAAACCCGCCGTAGCTACGCCCAACTAACCGACGGCCAGATCCGTCTATTATCCTATCCCGGCTGAGTCAAGGCCTCATCATCCCGTCGATCGACAGGGTCACTGTTTTTCTCCCGGCTGCGCATGACCAGATCCTTTAACGTGACACTGCCAAATTCGTTGTCAACCAGATCGACAAGGCTGCGACAGGTTTCCAGCGCAACCGTTGTTTGCGGATGTGGATGCAGATACATGACCTCCTCCCCAGCATTGCGCAACATGCCGTAGATCTCGGCCACACTCAGATTGGCGGCATCACGTCCGAGCTGAAAACTGGGCCAGCCGGTATGGCCGCTGATTTCAGTAACCAGGCCAAGCTGTTCAAGTTGGGTGAGAATGGCCCGGCACAGCCGTGGGGGCACATACAGTAATTTCGCCAGCTGGTCATGATTGATCGCAGGATCTCCACGATGGAATCGGTCAGCCAGAGTCACCAGAAGTGCCAGCGCCACCTGTTCAAAGCTGCGTCGGTTAACCTCCTCTTGGCGCAGGTCGCGCGCGCCGGTACGCAAATTCTGCTTGGCGTAGCAGACGCCGAGGCCAAACAAAACAATCACCCAGGACAAATAGACCCATACCATAAATATCGGCAGTGCTGCCATCGTCCCGTAGATGGCATTATAGCGAGCGACACCAACTTGAAAATGGACATAACCGAGTTGGGCGAACTGCCACAAGGTGCCCCCAACAACGCCACCGATCAGGGCCGCACGCCATTGGACCTTGATATTGGACATGAAGACGTAAAGCAGAGTAAAGGCGAGCCACATAAAGAGAAAGGGGGTCGTTTTAAGCACGAAAACAATCAACGAGCCAATCATCTGCATCTCCAGCAGACGTTGGGTCAAGCTGTGGCTGATCAAGGATGAGGTCATGGAGATGGCACTGATCAACAGAACCGGACCAACCAGAATAACCGACAGATAATCAGAAAAACGGCGAAGCAATGGTCTAAGGGCATGAACTCCCCAAATATCATTGAAGGCTGCTTCGATATTGGTTAACAGGGAAATCACCGCGATCAACAGAAATACCAGACCAATCGCCCCCATCTGGGCAACCTGGGTATTATTGATGTAGCCGACAATGACTTCTGCTGTTTGTCCATCACCAACATTCAGTTTATCCAGGATCAGTGGTTGCAGCTGATTCTGCACCCCAAAAGCTTTAAGCAATGCAAAAGTCAACGCCAGCAAGGGGACCAGCGAGAGGATGGTATAATAGGTCAGGGCTGCCGCCCGCAACAAACTACGGTTACTGTAAAAGTCACGGATCACCAGAACCACCATCTGCAGCTGGCGCAACAGAGCCCGCCTGATCCAGGACATCTCTTGCAGGTTCTGCTCCCAGATGAGTCGTTTGAGCTTCTTTTTCAGACCATATTGCTGTGGTGCTGTTTCTGTCATCGTCCTGCCTTAGTCGACTTCAACCTGCTCTATCGCCATAGATTTATCCTGCAGATCAGCAAGCAGTATACCACTGTCTCCCACCAGCACAATGTGCATCTGGTCGGGGTGAAAGTACTGGTGGGCCACGCGTTGAATGTCTGCCGGGCTTAAGGCCCTTATCCGCTCCTGATAGGTTTCGAGGTAATCATCGGGATAGGCATAAAAGTGCAGGCGCATTTTCTGGGTTACCACTGCATGGCTATCCTCAAAAGCAAAAATGAAAGAATTAATCATGCTGTTTTTAGCTGATTCAAGCTCGTCATGTGACACTCCGGACACGATCAATTGCTTTATCATTTCACGAACCAGCTGAACAACCTCGGCGGCACCATCATTGCGGGTTTCTCCGCTGACAACAAACAGTTCAGGCAGGTAACGTCCGGGCTGAAAAAGGGAGTAGATCGAATAGGCCAATCCACGGTTCGAACGAATTTCACGCATCAAACGTGAATTAAATCCTCCGCCCCCCAGCAGATAATTAGCCAGACGGACCGCATGCAGATCCGGGTTGTCTTTGCTGATTCCCCGGTGCCCCATGAGCAGGGTCGTTTGACTGAGTTGGCGATCGACCAGGGTAATCTGCGGGGGCAACGATTCCGGCAGATTCGGTAATAAACGATTGTCTGTTTCTCTGCTTTCCCAGTCACCGACATACATAGCGAGAAGGTTGAGTATTTCATCTTGGTTAATAGCACCGGAGACCCCCCACCAGGTCTGTTGGGGCTGAAAAAAGCGTTGATGAAGGGCAACCAGATCGGTGAGCTTTAGATTATCCAGAGAGTCGAGGGTTGGCTCAACGCCGAAAGGGTGTCCCGGGTTGATCGCCCGAGCCAGGTAGCGACCGGCGATAGCGGCTGGACGATCGTTTTGCCGATGGACCCCTTCGATCAACTGCTGTCTGGCCAGTTCCACCCGTTCCCGGTCAAAGCCTGGTCGCCGCAACAGATCAGCAAGCAATTCTACGGCCCGGGTCACATCACGTTGGTGAACGGACAAATCGATCTGAAAATGATAGCTGCTGCTGGTTACACTGAACCGAGCGGCCATGCGATCGAGTTCTTCTTCCAGTTGGGCCGGGGTCAACAATGCCGTGCCGCCGGTTTCCAGCGACTGGGCAAACCAGGCAGACAAACCGGTTTTATCCAAAGGGTCATGGATACTGCCTCCACGCACCATAATGGTTAGATCAACCAGCGGCAGTTCATCGTCTTCTTTAAGATAAACAATCATGCCGTTAGCGGTACGCTGCTGAGCGACGGACGGGAAAACCAGCTCAAGCGGAGGAAATGTCAACTGATCCGGACGCTGGGCCGCAGTGTCCTGAACCGTAACCATGAGTAACAGGAAAAAAACATAAAAACCTGTGCGTAGCCATTTCATTACTCCCCTCCCCGACCCAGGGTTGCCACTGTACGATTTGCTCGATGCAGATAGGTTGTGACGACTCGTTGCAAATCTTCCGACTGGACGGAATTAAGCCGATCTTCGTAAGTGACCAGATAATTCCAATCACTAATCACTTGATAAATCGACAATATTCTTGCCAGGCCGCTATTGGTCCTGATCCCACGCAATAATGAGGTTGTAATTTGCCGGCGGGCCTTGTCCATCTCGGCAGCACTGAAGGGTTCGCTTAACAGTCGTTGTAACTCGGCCTCCAGCGCCTTTTCGACTTCAATTAAAGAGACCCCGTTACGCGGCAGCAAACTGAATACCAGCAGGTTATCGTAACGTGATCCCGGAGCAGTAAACACCCCAACATCAGTGACCAGCTGCTGGTCAACGACCAATGACTGATAGAGCCGTGAGGTTCGCCCTTGCGACAAGATGCCGGCCAGCAGGTCAAAGCTGTCGTTATCAGGGTGCGGCAGGGTCGGCTTATGGTAGGCAATCATCATCCGTGGCTGGGCATCAAAATCAACATGAATACGACGCTCGCCGCGCTGTGGCGGTTCGCT
Source organism: Pelovirga terrestris (assembly GCF_014773365.1). Classification (GTDB taxonomy): domain Bacteria; phylum Desulfobacterota; class Desulfuromonadia; order Desulfuromonadales; family Geopsychrobacteraceae; genus Pelovirga; species Pelovirga terrestris. The sequence goes on along the minus strand of NZ_JACWUN010000001.1, from coordinate 206,781 downwards.
ATCGGTAACCGCCGGCACCTTTATCCCGGCCGGCAAATCACCAAAATATTCTTTAATTATTGCTAAGGTTGCATCATGATCAAAAGCACCAACCAGGGTAATAATCATATTGACCGGGGCATAGTAATCAGTAAAAAACTGACGAATCTTCGGCAAGCTGAATCCCTGAATATCGGAATCCCAGCCAATAATAGGGTGACGATAGGGATGGACCTGAAACGCTGTTGCGAGCATGTTTTCATAAAGTTTTCCGCCGGGCTGGATATCGACAGCGCGGCGCCGTTCTTCCTGAACCACATCCCGTTCGGTAAAAAACTCACGAAAAACAGCATTGCGTAGTCGATCCGACTCGATTGCCGCCCATAACTCCAGTTTATTGGCAGGCAGATTGATCAGATAGCTGGTTTGATCCTTGCTGGTAAAGGCATTGAAGCCAACGCCCCCCTGTTCAGCGTAGATCCGCGAAAATTCGTCCTTAACGACCCATTCGCGGTGCTCCAGTTGGAGTTGATCCAAACGGGTACGCAACCTTTCCAACTCATCAGGATCAGCATCCGCTTGTCTTTTAAGGCCGTCAAGTTGAGCACCGGTTGCTTCGATCTCTTGCAGCAATGGTTGTTCTGCTTCAAAATCACGGGTACCAAGGGTTTCGGTGCCCTTGAACAACATATGTTCAAGCATATGAGCAATGCCACGTTGTTCGCTGTTTTCATTAACAGCACCGACCCTGAAGCTGATGTAGGCAGCAACCGTAGGTGAGGTGTGTCGCTCGACCAGCAGCACTGTCAAACCATTTTCAAGCTGATGTTCCTGCACCCTCTCACTGAGGCTGTCGGCGATGGCCCCAACAGGTAAAAAAACCAGAATTAACATCAACATGTTGAGAAAGTGGCGGTGTAACATGTATTTACCTCCAGCGCCGGTGGACGACTGATTCAGGATTTAATTTTCAACAACATGACGCAACACGTCAATTGTCTCCTGGCGACCGATGTCAATCAATTCACGCGCCCGCTCAAATTCATAAATAGTACATACATTTTTTGGTATTTCAATCACCATGTCAGGGGTGTACGCTGCCAGTTTGAGGCGCGCGATGGTGGACTGCATAGCGTCAAGACTTTTAGAAATAACATCGAAAAAGTTCTCGTCATGACGCTCATTCTGATGATTCCCTTTACGTTGCAGGGATTCAATAAAGTCGATAATTTTCTGGTGATAACTACTGCCGCGACCATTTATATTGACCGATTTTGACGTCACGGGTGCAACATGTCGGGACTTGCCACTCAAACTAACGGCTATCGTCAGGTCGGTATGATCATGTAAGGTTGGCGCAATCGGCACCGGGTTCAGCAGGCCGCCATCGACCAGGGTTCTGCCTTTGTAAGTCATTGCCGAAAAAACCGTAGGAAAAGCGATCGATGCACGGATAGCATCAAACAGAGGTCCACTTGATAACCAGACCTCCTTGCTTTCATCTAGATCGGTTGCAACCGCCGTGAAGGAAATTGGCAAATCTTCAATATTACGGTCTCCTATCAGCTCACGCAACGTTGAGATGATACGTTCCCCTTTAAAAAAAGCCGATCCACTGAACGACAGATCAAGCAATTTAAGCACATCGAAACGATCGAGGGCCGTAACCCATTGGGTATATGTCGATAGCTGCCCGGCAGCATAAATTCCACCGATCAGTGCCCCCATGGAAGAACCTGAAATAGAGCGAATCTCATAGCCCTGTTGTTCCAGGACCTGTATCACCCCGATATGGGCCAGACCCCGGGCACCGCCACTGCCCAATACCAATGAGACGGTTTTCTTTTTTATTGTTGCCACGGGACCCTCACCACTCGAAAAAGGCAATGTGTGTACTTTCTGCAAGGGTAAACTGTCTGAATGTCTTTTGACAAGAGACGGACACAAAACTCCTGATGAAAAGATAAAGAAGTTGCAGCGGTCTGCATCCACCGCTATAGTGCCGATTTCCGGAATTTAATGGATACGCTGAGGAGCAAGAGATGATTACTGCAATATCTCCAATTGATGGTCGCTATGCTGCCAAGGTAGCACCACTGATCGATGCATTTTCTGAGTATGCGCTCATGCGCAATCGCATCAAGGTCGAAGTCCTGTGGCTGTTGGCCTTAAGTATGGAGCCGGGGATCCCCGAATGCAGGCAGATCAGTCCAGCAGAACAAAGCAGATGGCGCCAGGTGATTGCTGATTTTACTCCCGCTGAAGCGGAAAAAGTGAAAAAGATTGAAGCGGTCACCAATCACGATGTCAAGGCGATAGAGTACTATTTAAAGGAACAGATCAACGACACCAGTTTGAAAGACTTGAGCGAATTTATCCATTTTGCCTGTACCTCGGAAGATATCAACAATCTATCCCATGCGCTGATGCTCAAGGATGGCCTCCGGATTCTGCTACCAATGCAGCAAAAGATTGTCGAGTTGATCAGCTCACTGGCTAAGGAATACAGCAGCGTACCCATGTTGGCGCGTACCCATGGCCAAACCGCATCGCCGACAACCATCGGCAAAGAGCTGGCGGTTTTTGCCGCACGCCTTCAGCGACAGATCCAGCAGATCTCTCAGGTCGAGTTACTCGGCAAGATAAATGGCGCCGTTGGTAACTTTAATGCTCATCTTTCAGCATATCCCGATGTCGACTGGGTGCGACTCAGCGGTGAGATGATCAATAAAGAACTTGGTCTGAAACAAAACCTCTTTACCACCCAGATTGAGCCCCACGATTATATGGCCGAGCTTTTCGATGCCATGGCGCGCTGGAATACCATCCTGATCGATTTTAATCGCGATATCTGGACCTATATTTCCATGGCCTATTTCGGTCAAAAAACCATTGCCGGCGAGGTCGGATCATCAACCATGCCGCACAAGGTGAACCCAATCGATTTTGAAAATTCGGAAGGTAATTGCGGCCTGGCCAATGCAATCTTCCAGCACCTGTCGAGCAAATTACCGATATCACGTCTGCAACGTGACCTGACCGACTCAACCGTCCTGCGCAACATGGGCGTCGGTTTTGGCTATACCATGATCGCCTGCCAATCCACCATCAAAGGAATCGGTAAACTCAAACTCAATCAGGACAAACTAGCTACCGATCTGGATCAGGCCTGGGAGGTGTTGGCAGAACCGATCCAGACCATCATGCGCAAGGCCGGCATTGAGAAACCCTACGAAAAGCTCAAAGAGTTGACGCGCGGTCAGATCATTGATGCCACCACCATTCGTACCTTTATTGAGCAGCTTGATCTGGCCGAAGAAGACAAGCAGCGATTGCTGACCATGACCCCTGCCACCTACATCGGCATGGCAGATCGCATCGTCGATTCTCTTGATTGATTAACAAGCGGGCTAGCTGCTGCTATGCTTGTACACAACTCTAACAAAGCAGGAGAACCTAATGGCCTACAAAGGAACCATCGGCATCCTCACCGGCGGCGGTGATGTCCCCGGACTTAATCCAGCCATTCGTGCGGTGACAATTCGCGCCAAGCGAGAAGGATACCGGGTTATTGGTATTCGTCGTGGCTGGGCCGGATTGGTCGAAATTCTTCGTGACGAAAACGTTGACAACAGCGGAAATTTTATTGAGCTGACAACGGATATTGTCAATCGCGCCGGGCGTACCGGCGGTACTTTTCTGCATACCTCGCGCACCCGGCCGAGCCACCTGCCAAAGGCCAATCTGCCCGAACATCTGCGGGACAGTTACACCGCTAACATTAATGATGTAACGCCGGAGGTATTAAAAAATATCGATTTTCTAGGTCTGGACTTTCTTATTCCGATTGGCGGTGATGATACCTTGAGCTATGCCCAGCGCCTTCATGAAGAAGGGGTCAAGGTCGTTGCGATTCCCAAAACCATGGACAATGATGTGCCGGGCACTGATTACTGTATCGGTTTTTCAACCTGTGTAACCCGGACCATCGAACTGACCCATCGCTTGCGGACATCGGCCGGTAGCCATGAACGTTATCTGGTGATTGAAGTATTCGGTCGCTATGCCGGTTTTACCGCCCTGCTCCCCACCATGGCCGGCGCTGCCGATCGCTGCCTGATCCCTGAGCATCCAATTGAAATGGAACTGCTGGCAGAATTGGCCACCAAGGATCGCAACCGCAATCCGAGCAAGTATTCGGTGTTGCTGGTGTCTGAAGGTGCGGTGTTGAAAAATGACAAGGAAATGTCTTTTGAAAGCAGTGAAGCTGATCAGTACGGACACCGCAAGCTTGGTGGCATAGGCGACCGGGTCGCTGCACACTTGAAAGAGCTCTCACCGAAATACAACGATGGCCGTACCATCAATGTATTAAATCAGCGTCTTGGCTACCTGGTTCGTTGTGGTGAACCGGATGCCCTCGATTCAATGGTGCCCATGGCCTTCGGTAATCTGGCGCTGGATCTGGTCCTGGCAGGAACGTCCGGGCGACTGGTGAGTATTCACAACGGACGTTATGATACGGTACCCATTACCACCGTCACTGGTCAGAAAAAAATTATCGATGTTCAGAAATACTACAACACCGAGCGGCTGCGACCAAAGTACGAGTCATTTATGCATCAGCCACTGTTTATTATGACAAGTGACAAGTGAACATTGCTGTGAAGTAGGGGCACGGCGCGCCGTGCCCCTACTGGCCGCCACCGAGCTGATATTTTTCCAGCTTGTAACGTAAAGTTCCTCGCGGCACATTGAGGATGCGCGCGGTCTTGGCTACATTCCCGCCTGAGATATTGAATGCTTTTTCCACCAACTCACGCTCAAAGCGGTCGATCACATCTTCGAGAAATATCCCTTCCGGAGGGATATCGCAATGAACCGGCAAGGTACTTTGTGGCGCTTCGCCCCAGATTTCTCGCGGCAAATGAGCCGGTTGGATGATCTCGACATCATTCATTATGCAGATTCGTTCCACCACGTTACGCAGTTCACGTACGTTTCCCGGCCAGTGATAGCGTAGCATCAGCTCCAGCGCTTCACGACTGAAAGATCGCATCCGTTTCTTGAATTCGAGGCTGAAGTGCTGAAGGAAGTGCTCCAGTAACACCGGAATATCCACGCGCCGTTCGCGCAGGGGCGGGATATGAATCGGAAAAACATTCAACCGATAATAAAGGTCTTCACGAAATTCCCGCCGTTCAATGGCTCCTTTGAGATCAGCATTGGTCGCAGCAATAATACGGACATTGATATCAATATTGCGATTACCGCCTAACCGTCTGATCTTTCTGTCCTCAAGAACCCGCAGCAGTTTAACCTGCAGACCAAGATCCATCTCGCCAATTTCATCAAGAAAGATAGATCCTCCGTCAGATTCTTCAAAGAGTCCAATCTTACGGCTTTTGGCATCGGTAAAAGCGCCTCGCTCATGGCCAAAGAGTTCCGTTTCCAACAGATTGAACGGCAGAGATCCACAATTTATTTCGATAAAGGGTTGGGCACAACGTGGTGACAGCTGATGAATCGCCTGAGCTACCAGCTCTTTGCCGGTACCACTATCGCCGGTTAACAGCACCGTTGATGTTTCATGCTTGGCCACTTCCCTGATCTGCCTGAAAATCTGCATCAACTGCGGGCTGTTGCCGACCATGTTGATGCCATCAGCGTCGCGTGGTGACAAACGTTTGACCTTGCGCCGCAGACTCTGTGTTTCCAGCGCGAGCCTGACAATCAAATGGATGGCATCCGCTTTGAATGGCTTTTTGATATAGTCATAGGCTCCAACTTTGAGAGCTTCAACTGCGCTCTCAACCGTGCCGTAGCCGGTAATAATAATAACCAGCAGTTCGGGATCAATCTCGCGCATGGAACGCAACACATCAAGGCCACTACTGCTACCCAGATTTAAATCGAGCAGAACCAGTCCGATTTCATCATCGGTGACAATATTAATAGCCTCGTCTGCGCTACCGGTCGAACAGGTGCGATAGCCGTCTTCAGTCAAAATCCGTTCAAGATTTTCACGGATGAATGCTTCATCATCCACTATCAGAATTTTTTCCATACAGTTCCTCCACAACGTATTGTGGCGCCAGAGTATCGCTATTTTATACGTCTGTCCAAAACAAAATGGTGAATTTTCGCCAGCTAAAGGAAAGAACGAGTCAGAAAGACTCATTGACTGAAACGGGCTGGTCCACTGTTAAAGGAAGGATAATTTGAACCCGCGTGCCCTGCTGCAACGTGCTATCAATCTGGATATCACCACCATGGTCGGTAATAATATTGTGACAAATAGACAGCCCCAATCCGGTCCCCTGCCCTTTGGTGGTAAAAAACGGTTCAAATACCAAAGGCAGTTGATCAGGATTGATTCCTTCACCGGTATCAGCAATGGTGATCAGGATGTTATTGTCTACCTGCTCAGCACGGATCGTTAGATCACCACCCTTCGGCATGGCATCAAGGGCGTTGTTAAGCAGGTTGAGAACAACCTGCTTGATCCGGTCAGCATCCAGCAACAGGACCGGCAGATCGCTAGCGATCTGTTCAATCAGTCTAACCTGCTGCCGCTGACATTGATTGCGCAGCAAAAAAATGGAATCACTCAGTACCTCGCCGATTCGTCCATCATTCAACCTGGGCGCTTTAGCGGCAGAAAAGCGCAACATCTGGGTGACCAGTGTTTCCAGACGTTCAATTTCTTCCAGGGCTCTGCGGATCAGTAATTGGTCAGTCTGTTGACCAAGCAGGCGGTCATGGAGTTCGTCCAACAGCAGGCTGACACCAGTCAATGGATTCCGTACTTCATGGGCAATTCCCGCCGACATCCGGCCTAAAGACGCCAGCCGATCCATGCGCGCCATCTGCTGGCGCATATTGACCCGTTCAGTTAAATCCTCGATGGTTAACAGCCAACCATCCTGTTGTCGAAAGCTCAAAGGAAACAACGCTGTACGGTAGGTTAATTTGCGGCCCTTGCGTTCAATCGGAACATAGACAGGATGTGAGTTCTTCCGCTCACAATTACTAGTATTGAACCAGTTGTCGAGGGTTATTTTTAATTCCGGCCAATCGTTTAACAGTTGTTGCCAAGCGGGGTTATCAGTAGGACGCGACATCTGAAGGATACGACAAGCCGGCCCATTGGCAGAGGTGACACGCCCCTGGGAGTCGAAGGTAATCAAGCCGGTTTCAATATTTTCAAACAGGGTGTTTTTGAAGTTTCGTTCAGAGATAATCTCCTTGCGAGACTGTCGTAAGGCCAACATGGTGCGAAGCAAACGTTCGCGCCGTCGAGTCAGCTCCTCTACCATCTGATTGAAGGCTCCTGCCAGGACCCCGACCTCATCGTTAGACGTTACGTCAACCTTGACCCGCAATTGATGACCGCTGGTCATCTTGCGGGTCCCCTCGGTCAGCATATGAATCGGCCGCACAATGCTGTTCGACAGCAGATAGGCGACAAAGGCAACAAGCAGTACGGTGATGGAAATGACCAGCCAGGATTGCATCAGGTAGTTATTGATTTCATTTTGAATCAGTAGTGCCGTTGATGTAGCAGGCAAATGAAACAGATCAATTTCAGCGCCGATGGTAACTCCGCCAAACACTCCGGATTGTTGATAAATACCCTTGTGGTAGGGGATTGGCGCATAGGCCATAATCTTGTTTGAACCACCAACGTTGACTGTTGACAGAGCACCCGACACGCCGCGTCGGACCAGATTGGCAACCTGTGGATAGTTAGGATGGACAAAACCTGCGGTTAATAAATTAAAAGGGATTCTTCCGGCATCGACAACCTCCTGGGGCGTATCAACGGTATAGGCTGGAACCAACTCTCCGTCGGCATCAAAGCCCCTGATATTCCAGAATTTAGGATGGGTAATCATCCATCCTTCATCGTCAAACATGAAGGCATAGTTACCACTTTCATAGGAGGGGAAAACCGTATCCTGATCGTCAATCGGTGATATGTGCTGAGTAAAGGTCATCAGGTGTCGATGATCCAGGGACAGGACTGCAACCCCTTGCCATTTACCCTGATGGTAGACTGGAGTGGCAAAACGGATGACCCCGGAGTATTTTTTCCCTTCAATCGCCTCGAGGGGAGTAGCAGCACCTTGCAATTGTTCATCACGAGAGATGTGCCAACCGGTAAGACGAGTGACCCAGATATCCCCTGGAGACAGTCGCGCTGCCTGCTTAAAATAATCTTCCGCCGGGTACGTTGTTAGATAGGGGTTGGTAATATCCCTTAATTGTTCACAGGGTTGGCCATTGACAATCCTGACCTGTTCGATACCTGTCGTATCGATAAATGCCAACTCGCTGTAAAGCGGAACGGCTTCACGAATTTCCGTTGGATTAAGGTTGCTGCCACGTCGATACCAGATCTGACGCTGGTGATTATCGCCGAATTTCTGATAATTTTCCTGATGAGGTTCCAGTAGGGCCAGGTCAAGAAGGTTTTCTTCAATTTGTTGAAGAAAGGCGGAAATCTGATCGGCAACCATCTGGGTTCTTTTTTCCAACGCTCTGGTTGCCTGGAAGTCAAGGGTTTCGGTGGTGCGCTGACGTAATAGATCTTCAACCAGCCGCAAACTGTGATGCGAACTGAACAAGAGCAATATCAACGGGACCAGGGCCAACAACAGCAGGGCCCCGAGAACCTTGGTATGAAGCTTTATCCGCAGCATGGTGAGAGCATAAACCAAAGTCCTTGGGCCGCACAATCGGCATTGTTCACGCAAATCATAAGAAACAGATAACCTTTACCCGAATGGCTGCTGGGTGGTTAAGTTTGGTGATGTGAGCATGATTATTTATTGCGAGAAACGACGTAATCGGCCAGCTGGAACAATGCCTGGCGGGTCGGTGAATCAGGAAATACGTCCAACACCCTTTTTGCTCGTGCAATCCTCTCCAGCGCCTTATCGCGGGTGTAGGTAATACCCCCCTTTTCTTCGATCAGGCGACAGACATAATCAAGATCTTCAGCAACCAGGTCTTCCGCTTCGACGATTCGGGAGATTTCCGCACACTCCCGTGCTGATGCGCTGTGGTATGTATGGATTAATGGCAGGGTCATCTTACCTTCAAATAGATCATGGCCTCGTTCTTTGCCAAATTCTTTCTGATTGGCAACATAATCCAACGCATCGTCCATCAACTGAAAAGCTGTTCCTATTTCCAGGCCAAATTCACGCAGGGCGACTTCTTGTTCAGCCTCGGCGCCAGCCAGAACAGCCCCTACCTGACAGGCGGCGGCAATCAGGATAGCGGTTTTGTCCCGTACAACCTGAAGATAGCGGCTCTCATCAACTTCCAGGTCGCACGTATTAAGTAATTGCAGGATTTCCCCTTCAGCCAGCTGAGTTGTCGTATCTGCCAGCAGCTTAAGAATGCGCAAGCTGTTCGAACCAACCATGACAGAAAAAGACTTGGCAAACAGAAAATCTCCGACCAGGACGGAGGCCTGGTTTCCCCATACGGAATTTGCTGAACGGTTGCCACGCCGTAAACTCGCGCTATCAACGACGTCATCGTGAAGCAAGGTGGCGGTGTGGATGAACTCAACGACACCAGCCAGGTCGATGTGTTTATCACCCTGATAGCCGCACAAACGAGAACTTAGAATCAGCAGCATCGGGCGTAAGCGTTTGCCACCACTGGACAGAACGTACTGCCCGACCTGGCCGATCAATTCCACTTCAGATGACAGATGGTTTTTGATCTGCTCTTCAACCGCCTGCATCTCATCTTTTATCAGGGCAACAACTGCATCCATGTTTTTTTCTTTCCCGACTGCAAGTCATGACAAAAGGTACAAATAAGTGATTGCACCACATGCGGCATTCTAAAAAGGGCCCCACCCAATGTCAAATTCAATTGATATCTGGTCCTATCAGTGCTGGAGCTTCTTCGGAGGTTGGAACAAAACGATAGCTATCATCATCCCAACGATAAGAACCTGAATGCCAGATTTGTTCTACCAGGTACCATTCATCATCAAGCTCTGAGGTGTTTTCTGTCAACTCGGAGAAAACAAGAATTTCCATATCATCAATAACATAATTGGCATTGGTATCGGCCCAGTGAAACGGCCTGATACTGACCCGTTGATCGGCAGAGACAGGCAAGACAAATTGTTGTCCCTCGGGATTGGCAATCAATTCACCACTGACGGCAATGACGTTGTCCATGGGAACATCATCGGGTACAGCAAGGCGATAATAGACAGTAAAAAGGGTTTGCGGGTTACGAAAAATCCATCTGGCGACCCCGGTTGCCACATCAACACTGGCTGCTTCAGGGTCAGAAGAAATGAATTGCCATCCCGGTGGAAACTCCTCTTTAAGAATCATCCCCTTTAGAGGGATTTCTGTTGAAATGACAAGTTGTACCAGCAGTTCATGTCCAGGGGCCACATGAAGTGGCAGCAACCGCCGGGCCTGCAATTGAGCATCAAACGGGACCCTGCGTTGCGAAATAAAAAACCAGGCGAGAAACACAACCATAAGACAGACGGCGATAACCAGCCAGAATCGTTTGTCAAAATACCTGGATTCCTGTTTTTTCTCCACCGGTTGAATCTGGATATCTTTTTTGATGATATCCGCCAGTTCAACCTCAAGGGCTTCAGCAAGTCTTATCGCGTTTTCACGCCTGATGGTTGGATAGCGATTGTTTTCCCAGCGTGAAACGGTGTCGGTGGTCACGCCGACCACCTTTGAAACGTACAATTGGGTCAAACGCTTTTCTTCACGGATCCGCCGTAAAGCTGTACCGTCAACTGCAACTGATGATTGATCCAATGACATCATGACTTAATATCCGCATTTCCGACGAGGTTGGCGGAGTGTAACAGAATCTCACCAGCGCGACCAACCACTGAATCCCTTTGATTGACAATCTGACGGTGAAGTACAGATTGAAAAAAAATTTATTAAATTAACTTTATTTTTTGGTTGACTTTAATTATTTGCCCATTGTAATGTTAGACAACAACTTATACAGCTTAGCCTCGCGTTCTCCCTCCTGGCGCGGGGCATTTTTTTGCCTACTACAAGCCCTTAAATACCTTCATCAAATGCGGCACCAATTGTTTTTTCCGTGACATGACTCCCTTGAGACGATAAAGGTTATCAGCCTCTTGTGGATAGCCAATGACGTACGGCAACTCACTGGGACCGGCGGTCAGCAGATAGCTGGTTTCCATAACAATATCAGTGATAAGCAATGCTACCAGATCATAGCCTTTCTCAGCACGAATAGCTGTCAGCTCACTAGCTAGTTCCTGCTGGCGGGCATAAAATGTATGGAAATTAACAACCTCTACCTGTCCCAGACCAAGCTGATAGGTCCCTGCAGTGTATTCCTTGAAATCGGTAAAAATGAGTTTACGGGCCGGTGCACCACTGGCCATCAAGCTGCCGGCGGCAAATAATCTGGCGCCAAACTCTGCATGTTCCAGTCCGGACAACTCTTCGAGCCAGGGCACGAGTTGACGATCAACTTCAGTAGTCGTCGGTGATTTCAATACCAGAGTATCAGATAATAGACCAGCCAGTAGCAGCCCTGATACTGATGCATCGGGCTTGATACCGGCCTGCTGATAGAGAGTTGCTACCAGGGAACAGGTACTGCCAAGAGGTTGATTGATAAAACGGATCGGCTGATCTGTATGGAAATTACCGAGACGATGGTGATCAATCACTTCGAGAATTTCTACCTTGTCCGCGCCGGGAACCGCTTGTGCTAATTCATTATGGTCGACCAGAATTAATTTGACGGCTGAGCTTTTGATCAGGTTACTCTTGGTGGCGACCCCGACAACCTCTTTTTCACCGGTACAGACAATGGCACCGGACTGCTTACTATGCATCAGCTTAATACGTAAATCGTCAAGCAGATCATTGGGCCTTACCGTAATAAAATCGGTATCGGCCAATTCCCTTACCGGCGTAGCCATACGGGTTAACCAGACTGAATTTGCCGTGTCGTAGTCGCTTACCAGAATCGATACCTGATTCTTTCTAGCCAGATCCAGCAATTTATCATCAACGGCACCTCCACCACTGATAATCAGTAAGCGCACCCCGGCCTCAACAGCGCGACGTTGAATACCCGGACGATCACCGGTGATCAATACTGCTCGCGACAGATCCATCTTCTTAATCCAGCTATCAAAACTGGCCTCGCGCCTGGCACCTACATAAAGGTTGAGATCTTCAACCTTGTCAGCAGCAACCAGATTCACGGCATTGGCATTCAGACACATCTGAATAGAGCACAAGGAGGCCTTAATCCGTCGCATCTTGTCCGGATCGGTCGGCACCAGAAAAAATTCTGTAGCCCGTTTGAGAAGCAGCAACCCTTGTGCCCTGCCGGCATCATCAACTACCGGCAACATCCGGATATGATGTTGATGATACAGCTCTATCGCCCGAGCCATCGGCTCGTCCTGATGGATACTAATGGCTTTTTCCGTTACCACGTCCTTGATGCGGGGATGTACATCGGACAATAGAACCGGCACCTCAACACCCAGTTCATCGAGGACGAACTGGGTCTGCTGGTTAATGTTACCGGCGCGCGCCGCCTGTACGTCTGAGAGCCCTTGATTACGTCGTAGTTGGGCATATGCCAGAGCGCTGCAGATAGAGTCAGTGTCGGGATTGCGGTGACCGACGACATAAATAACGGAGTTATTCGGCATCAGTGAAAGCTCTCTTGATAGAAATTAGCATAACGAAAAAACCAGGGAAGTAGACAAAGAATAACTCATACGTATATCGCATTCAGCTGTTGACCTGCAGTAAAACTGTAAACTAATATATGAATATATATTCAAAAATAAATAGTGTCCATCCGTAAACTCAGGATGAATACCATACAGCGATCACTTCGGCAATCGAATGCTGGATTCGGGTCGAAAAAATCAAGACCTTAATCCTCTAGAGTATACATGTAAACCGTACAAGCAAGGCGACAGATTGATGCCACGATGGTATCAATGATTCGCTTCCGGACGAAAGCCAAACAGGAGGTATCTGTTCTGCACCGGGTCGAAAATCCTATGTCAAGGGTCGCTTTTCGTCATCCATGACCGCTTTTGTCGCCGTCCATTGCGACAAAAAAACTGGCCACAGGATCCAAAGACCCTGCGCGAGGATAGAGCTGAATAGTTACAACAGGAGAATAAATATGGCGCAAACAGGATCGGATACGCCTTTTGAAAGTGGAATTGATTATGATCGTGAGTCTGAAATACTAAAAGTTCTCGGTCACCCGATACGGCTGAAGATTGTTGTCGGGTTGATTTCCCAGGCCTGCAATGTCAAAAAAATCTGGGAATGCCTGGGTCTGCCTCAGGCGACCGTATCCCAGCATCTGGCTTTACTGAAAAATAAAAACATTATCATCGGTCGACGCGAAGGGGTCGAGGTTTATTACCAGGTCACATCACCGGAAGCGATCCGGATTGTTACTGCCCTGCTACAACATGTAACCGCGACAAAATAACCAGCACCACTCCCTGAAACAAAAACGGTTGTCCGACAGGACAACCGTTTTTTATGAAAACTACAAAATGTTCTATTTTCCGGAACGGATTGCCGCTACGGTTTTACCACGAATTCCCCAGTTCTCGGGCGGAATCTCTTCAATAACGACATGAGTAGCTTCGGGGTTTTTGCCAAGAACCTCTTTTAGTGCAGTGGTAATCCGCTCCATGAGCTCTTCTTTTTTTTCTGCGCTGATTCCCTCAACTGTACGTACAGTAACAACCGGCATTTGTTTCTCCTTTCATTAAAGCAACGTCTGAAACCTGATTATAACCCCAGCGGTGAAAGAATCAAGAACCAAATTTGCCACAGAAACCCCGACCCTGCGCACGGACAGTGGTGAATAGTTACTTCTCAAGGTATAATAAAGAGAAAATTCTACAAGTCGGAGGCACCCATGAAAATAATCATGCTGTTCCTGCTCATACTTTTAACCGGATGTGCCGGTCGCCCAGCATTGGTATGGGAGCACAATGAGGGGCTTGGCGATTTGGAATTACAACAGGCACAAAAAGAATGTCGCCAAATAGCTCAGCGCGAGGCGCGCTACCCTTACTATCCCTATGGTGATTCCCTCTTCCCTTTCTACCGCCCCTTCTATTATCATGACAGGTACTATGTTGATGACTGGATCTGGCGCGATCATTTTGCCCAAATGCGTTATCAGGAAGAACTTAGCAGACTCTACCGCGTCTGCATGGAAGCTAAGGGATGGCGGCTGGTTCGCATCCTGCCAGAGGATCCCAGAAGGTAGTAGAAGAACACCATTTGCGACGACCTTAACTCCAGCAGAGCAAGAGCCGGGCTGTGAATATTAGTGGATCTGACATGACTGCGGGACTGGCGGCGCGGGCAATAACAACCCAGCAGGGCCATGCCGCTCCCCCGGTCACCCCGAAAAACCGCCAGGCAACAGTTGCGTCTGCTACGGATCGCTACCGGTCTACCTCCCAACCGATCATCGACGCTGAATATGTTGATCTTTACAACCCCATTCGGCGTCCCCCTGCACAACAGAACCAGTGGCGCAATATGATCCTCGAAGAAGATACCCCGGTCCACTCATATACCGCAAAATACGGTATTAGCGAACGCAACCAGCAACTCATCGAACGCTATGGACAGAACCTCAACGACCTGCCCTCGCCAGGCAGTTTTGTTAATCTGTTGGCGTAACGCTTACGAGTCCCAGCCGTTGTTTTACCTTAGTCATATCCTCCCATACCTGTTTTTTTTCCTGCGGTGAACGCAGCAGATAGGCTGGATGAAAGGTCGGCATGAGAGCAACACCCTCATAGCTGTGCCATTGTCCGCGCAGGCGACTGACCGGAGTCTGAACTCCCAGCAGGGTTTGTGCGGCAAAACGGCCCAAAGTTACGATGATTGTAGGTTTAAGCAGCGCCAGTTGGCGCTTAAGATAGGGTTCACACGCCACTACCTCGTTGGCGTGGGGATCCCGGTTTGCCGGTGGACGACACTTGATCAGATTACAGATATAGACGTCGTCTGCTGACAATCCCATGGCAAACAGAATGCGCTCAAGCAACCGCCCCGCCTCGCCGACGAAGGGCTCGCCCTGTTGATCTTCCTCATGACCGGGGGCTTCACCGACAAACACCAGATTGGCCGCCGGATTGCCCCGTCCAAAAACGACAGTTTTGCGTGTTTCATGCAGAGGACAGGCACAACACAGCTCAACCTCCGAGCGCAGATCCGACAACGTTTCTCCCACTACTGACGGTGGCATAACAGCGGGAGCGACCGTGTCAATCAGCCTGTTTTGCCTGGTGTCTAGAGGTGCTGGAGGGTTAAAACCTAATTCCTCTAATTCCTCTAGAAGACGGCGGGCTTGACAGACAAGAGTGTAGCATTCGTGGTATAATTTATCTGTCATGAACTTATGGCTCAGATCTCTTCTATTGTAATAAAAATGACCACAAAGGGCTGGATATGTTCCCTTTTCTGATCTTGACGCTGTTGTTTGTTTTACTGCCGGAGCCTGTTTATGCATGGGGTGCCGGTGTCCATCTGGGAACCTGTCTGCGCGTTCTGGCGGCGCCGACGGTCTTGCCCCAAGCACTGCAGGCGCTGCTTGCGGCCTACCCCCTCGACTACCTCTACGGCTGCATAGCTGCCGACATCACCCTGGGGAAAAAACACACTCATCACCTTGAACATTGCCATAACTGGCGGATCGGTCGTAAAATCCTTGAGCGCGGCAAAAAAGCCGGACCAGAGGCTGAAGCTTGCGCTTACGGCTACTTATCCCACCTGGCCGCTGATACGGTCGCACATAACTATTTTGTCCCCTATAAGCTGGCCATGACCTTCAACACCACCTTTCACAACCACGCCTATTGGGAAATTCGGGCCGATATCGGCGTTAAAAAGGAAACCTGGCAGATTGCCCAGCAACTGGCCAAACGCAATAATCGTCAGCTCGACAAGGTCCTTAGCGGATCCATCTCTGATACCATTTTTTCTTTTGGTACCAATAAGCAGATCTTTAATTCGATGATGCTGATCAGCCGCTTAAATCGTTGGCAGAAAATGGTTAAAACGATTGCCACTCATTCCCGTTGGCCCTTTGATCGCGCAGAACACGATGAATATATGGCTCTTGGCCTGGAAGCGGTCTTCAGCATTCTCAGTGATGAGCAAAGCCCCTACTGGAACGCCGATCCAACCGGCGACCGGGCCTTGACCGCTTCCAACCTGATTCGTAAAAACATGAAACTGCTATGGCTTGACGGCAAACTGGAGCAGGAAGACGCTGATCTGATTCTGCAAGAGCTGCGCAAGCGGTTCCGCCTCGGAATCACCAATCCGGATGAGATATTGCCCCTTTTTACTGTCGTTTGAGGTTTCCGGACCGAACACACCTGTATTTTAATGTGGGAGTGAACTGCTTGCCCGCCCTACAGAAACTAACAGGTTTTCTTCCAAAGCGGGCAAATACGATCAAGCAAGTGGTTGGCCACGTCAGTTTTGCTCATTAACTCCAGGTTTTCCATTTCACCATTACGATAAATAAAACGAACAATATTAGTATCTACATCGAAGCCTGCGCCCGGGATCGACACATCGTTGGCAACGATCATGTCAAGATTCTTACTAACCAGTTTTTTCCTGGCATGCTCTAATAAATCCTCTGTTTCAGCGGCAAAACCGACGAGGATCTGATGCGCTTTACGTTGCCCCAATTCAGCTAGAATATCCGGGGTTTTTTCCAGATCAAGAATGAACTCTTCCGACTTTTTCTTCATTTTTTGCTGCTGACGGATCATTGGACGATAATCGGCGACTGCGGCCGCTTTGATCACAACATCAGCAGCAGCAAAACGGCCAAGCATGACCTCATGCATCTGCCGGGCAGAAACAACAGAAACAACCTCCACCCCTGCCGGTGGCATCAGCTGAACCGGGCCGGCGACCAGAGTCACTATGGCACCACGGCGACGAGCTGCAGCGGCGATGGCAAACCCCATGCGACCGGAGGAGCGGTTGGACAGATAGCGCACCGGATCGATTTCTTCGCGGGTCGGACCCGCACTGACCAAGATACGGCAACCGGCCAGATCTTTGCCGGTCAGGACGTCCTCGGCAGCATCAACGATATCCTGCGGATCAGGCATTTTTCCCTGGCCTGTCCAACCACAGGCCAGCTCTCCATACACCGGTTCAAGCAGGTGATAACCAACCTCACGCAACCGTTGTTCGTTGCGTTGATAGAGTGGATTTTCATACATATTGGTGTTCATTGCCGGCACAATCAACACTGGGGCCTTGGTAGCCAGCACCGTAGTTGTCAACAGATCATCGGCCAGTCCTTGAGCGATCCTGCCGATAAGGTTGGCTGTTGCCGGCGCAAGGATGAACAAATCAGCCCGGTCGGCCAGAGAAATATGACCAATTTCCTGTTCCTGATAAAGGTTGAACAGTTCGGTATGCACCGGCTGCCCGGAAAGGGTCTGAAATGTTAAGGGTGTAACAAATTCACAGGCCGATCGAGTCATCACCACATGAACCTTGACCCCGGCTTTGGTCAGCAAGCGTAACAGTTCGACCGCTTTGTAGACCGCAATGCCGCCACTGACGCCGAGGATAATGGTTTTACCTTTAAGCATCTGCCAACCTCATCAGCCTGCCAGAAAAGGGTTGTTGTGTTTTTCCAGACCAATAGTTGTCGCCGGGCCATGGCCGGGATAGACTCTGGTTTCAGCGGCCAGGCACAACAGCTTGTTCTTAATATTGTTGATCAGTTGTTGATGATTGCCACCAGGAAGATCAGTTCGGCCAATTGATCCACTGAACAGGGTGTCGCCAACAAACAGACAGTCTTCAACTTGCAGGCAAATACCTCCCGGTGAATGCCCGGGAGTATGAATAACCTTGAATGACAAATTTCCAAGCTCGATGACATCCCCATCCTTTAGCAAACGGGTCGGTTCCGGCGAACGGCTGGTGGACAACCCAAACAAGGCCGCATGCTCGGCAGCACGCTGTAACAAAGGGGCATCATCCTGATGGACCAACAGGTCGCAACCGGTTTTTTCAAGCAATGACCGATTGGCACCGATATGATCAAAATGGCCGTGGGTATTGATCACCATGGCAAGGGTCAAATCATGCTGCCGCAAAAGCTCGAGAATAGTGCTGACATTGCCACCGGGATCAATCACTGCAGCTTTGCGGGTATCTTCACAGCCCACGAGATAACAATTCACTTCTAAAGGGCCAGTCGGCAAGCTGGTCATGATCATGATGGCTCTCCTTTGTCATTGATCTGGGTAAAGAGATCGAGGTTCCGACTTTTCAGCTGCTCGCCCAAGGTTGCACCCAAGGGGCGTTCATACCGGCTGTCACGCTGACGGTCGGAGGGTTGCCGGGATGCTGGCGTTGCAGCGGGGGGAACAACCTTCGGATCGCCAGGGGGCTGTTGCCGCTCCGGCTTATTTTGTTGCCCCATGTAGAAATAACGATCGAAGAGCCGATGATAAGATGTCCATCCGTGATCCTGCTGTTCTTTTTCAACATGCAATTGTACCGCGTTGATCTTGGAATCGAGATCATCGATAAAATTCAGGATAACCGCTTCTAAAAATTTTGGTCTTTTGGGTGAACCAAAATCATACTGTCCGTGGTGAGATAGGAGCAGATGCTTGATCATCATTGAAAGTTCCACTGGAAACCCGGGGATAGCCCGTACATGGTCTTCAATCATCTGCACACCCATAACAATGTGTCCCAACAGCTTCCCCTCATCGGTATAGCCAAAGGAGCGATCAAAAGATAACTCCTGCACTTTTCCTACATCATGAAGCATCGCACCACTGATCAGCAGATCCCGATCAACCTGAGGGTAGCGCTTGGCAACATCAAGGGCGAGAGCCGCCACTGCCAGGGAATGTTCCAGCAGACCACCAATGTAGGTGTGATGCATTGACTTTGCCGCCGGGGCCCGTGAATAAAGACGATAAAATCGAGGGTCATCGAAAAAAGATCGCAACAAATCACGGATATAGGGATTTTCCAGCGAATCAAGCAATTGGTCCAGCTCGTTTCGCATCTCCTCGGCAGAGCGACTACTGACCGGCAGAAAGTCACCAATATCAACCGCGTCATCGGCAACTTTATCCAACTGCTGAACAATCAGCTGCATCTTTCCCATATAAACGCTAGCTTTAGCTTCAATCCGGATAAAATCGTCAGCATCAAAATGGCTTGACAGTTCATCAATGCGATCCCAGACCTTCGCTTCCACCTCCCCGGTACTGTCCATCAGCTTGAGAGTCATATAGGGCTTGCCATTTTTTGCCATGGCAGTGATTTTGTCGCGCACTAGAAAAATGCTGCTGACCCGATCGCGTTCCTTTATTTGATTAACGTAAATTTCTTTCACTTCGACCTCAATTGTATCTGGGTTGTGCGTAGGATATGAATTGCCGTGTTCAGGCCATCAAGGGCAGCGCTCATGATGCCACCCGCATAGCCGGCACCTTCCCCGGCCGGGAAAAGCCCTCGATGACTGACCGATTCACCGGCACTGTTACGCAGGATCCGTAAGGGAGCAGAGGTGCGTGTCTCCACGCCGATCAGGGTCGCCTCTTCACTGACAAAACCACGCATCTTACGATTAAAGTATGGTAGCGCACGACGTAAGCCATTGGCAACGTAGTCAGGCAAACAATCATCAAGACAGGCATGAACAACATCGGGACGACAGCTTGAATGTAATCGCCCTCCCCGTCCATGAAGAAATTCAAGCAACGGTTGGGCCGGAGCCCGCCAGCCCGGTTCTCCAGCCCGCCAGGCGGCACGTTCCCATCTGCGCTGAAATTCCACCCCGGCCAGCGCACCGCGGTGGGCAAAATCGGCCGGAGAAACGGTAACCACCAGCGCACTGTTCGATAGCGCAGCAGCGCGGCGAAAATCACTCATACCATTAACCACTATACCACCAGCTTCAGAGGCAGCGTTAATAACCTCGCCACCGGGGCACATGCAAAACGAATAGATACCCCGACCGCTGTCAGGGTCGTTCCAGGTCAAACGATAGTCTGCTGCCGGCAACTGCGGATGATCAGGTAAACCATACTGGATCTGGTTAATCAATTCTCGCGGATGTTCCACCCGTACACCCATGGCAAAGGCTTTGGCTTCAAGTTTGACCCCGGCCTGTGCCAACAACTGATAGGTATCGCGCGCGCTGTGTCCCGGTGCGATGACCAGCCGGTCACACGGAAGGTGTTCTTGATGATTGATGGTTACTGCCGCAACCTGGCCGGACTTCATCGCAAAGCCACTGAACATGCTTGAAAAGCGGATATTAACGCCCAACTCCATCAGGTGCCGCCGAAAACGGATAAGCACTTGCCGTAAGCGATCACTACCAATATGCGGTTTTGCCTGATATTGAATTTCTCTCGGGGCTCCCATGGCGACGAGCCTGGAGAGGATGTAGCCGATACCGGGATGATTCAGTCTGGTGGTCAGTTTACCATCAGAAAATGTGCCGGCCCCGCCCTCACCAAATTGTACGTTGCTGTTTTCATCCAGAACGCCCTGGTCCCAGAAATGACGCACATCAGGTAAACGTTGTTCAACCGGTTTGCCGCGCTCCAGCAGGGTGACCTGACAACCGCTTTCCGCCAGAGTCAGTGCACAAAAAAGACCGGCGGGACCCATCCCAGTCACGACCACATGCAGCGGTTGCGACACCTTATCAATGATCAGTCCGATATCTTCTGGCGCCCGATCAAGCGTTGAGTGAGAACCAAATTGAGCTAAAAATTTTACCTCATCTTCAACATTAAACTTAACAGTATAAACTCTTAATATATTGTTCTTTTTTCGAGCATCAATGCCTTTTCGAAGGATTTTCCAGTGCTGTATTTGATCAGATTGACAGCCGAGAACAGCAGCAATCTTGTCGCCAAGCTGCGCCTCTTCTTCATCGAGCTTGAGGGATAGATCCCGAATCCGCAAAGCCATGGTTGTCCTGGATATCGATCTGTTCATTCAAAAAAAGAGCAGCCTTGCGGCTGCTCGGTCGAACGTTATTTATAGAGGGGGAAAGCTGATCTGTCAATCATGATGCTTTGGCAAAAGTATCACGTTAGATGGATAAGCAAAAAGCGGCGGATGTAAGGCGCGTCATGGTTGATCAATGAGGCGTACCTACGTTCGTCGAAGCAGTGAAACAATGGCGACTGTTCTTGTCCCGGCGCAGCAGTTGGTGCGTTTTTGCAACGCCATCAATCATTCTGCAAGCGCACAGTCAGAACCGGCAATGGAGACTTGCGTACGACCTTTTCGGCCGTACTGCCAAACAACACATGATCGAGACCGGTACGACCGTGGGTTCCCAATACAATCAGGTCAGCTGAAAGCTCCTGGGCCTGTTGGATAATCTTTTCGTATGGTAGCCCCGGCACAATGAAGGTTTCGTAATTTTCATAACCTTCCAGGTGTTGACGACAAAAGCTTTCCATCAGCTTGCCGGCACCCTGCTCAATCTCTTCCTCCAGCTTTTCAAATGAGATATGAGGCACATAAAAACCTCTCAGATCAACCGGCTCATTAATAACGTGCACTAACACCAACCGAGCTGAATATTTCTTGGACATATTCAAAGCCAGTGCAAAAGCATTGTTGGAACTTTCTGAGAAATCAATGGCGACCAGGATGGTGGTAAAATCTTTCATGATAACCTCCTCACATAAAGATTA
Source organism: Pelovirga terrestris (assembly GCF_014773365.1). GTDB lineage: Bacteria > Desulfobacterota > Desulfuromonadia > Desulfuromonadales > Geopsychrobacteraceae > Pelovirga > Pelovirga terrestris. Next base: position 184,997 of record NZ_JACWUN010000001.1, on the reverse strand, counting down.
GGCAAGTTCTCTAATAGTGAGAGTGTAGCATCAATAGCCTGCCTGTCAAGAAAGGACAAGCTGCTTTGATTGAGAAATCTGCTGAAATCACACGAGTTTGTTGGGTTTCAACACCATAGCTTGAGAATTTCGGCCAGAATACGATGAAAGCGCACAAGACTGTTTGAGCCAACCGCCAACCCAGCCTGATGATCAAGAGATTTATTACCACGCCCGGCAGCAGGGTTGGCAATGAGCGCCAAGGCGCCAGCGGGTGTCCGGACACCCCGGACTCCGGAAAACGTTGCCAGGGACACGGTAAGTTCAACGACCATTCCGGCAGGGACGCCGGCAAAACCTGAACCAAGAACAACTGCTAGATCAAGGGTGAAAGGAACCCAACGCACTTCGCAGTTGGTTCACCGCAATACTGATGTCATCAAAAACAATCATCGTGCCAACAGTTTATCAATGCGCGCAGTAAAATCTTCGGGATGGAACGACTTGGTCATAAAATCATTGGCCCCGGCGATGAAGGCCTGGCGGGCATCATCATCCTGACGGTAAACCCCGCTGATACAAAGTATCGGCAAAGAGGCACAATGCGGGTCATTGCGTACTCTCTTGATCAGGTCAGAGCCACTGATATCAGGCAGGTTAATATCTGCAATCAGCAGATCAAAGGAGACCGATTGCAGCAATTTCCAGGCTTCCTCTCCACAATGAGCCGTTGTCAGCTCAACATTTTGATCCACCAGCAGGTCCATGATTAATTCACGAAAAAACCGGGCATCATCAACAATCAGTATTTTCGGGGATGGTTTTCCGTCCTTTAGGGGGTCAACCGTAAATCGATGACGACATTTAGGACAGGTTACAACCACGGATGATGAGGAATCGATTGCCAACTGCGTGAGATATTTTGCTTCACATTTGGGACATTGAATTTTCATAAATTACCATTTGCGGCACATATTCATTTGTAATTATTCAGCTGCTGCCCTTCGCGCAGGGTCTTTGGATCCTGTGACAAGGGTTGTGTCGCCATGGACAGCGACAACAAGAGGTCATGGATGACGAAAGGCGACCCTTGACATAGGCTTCCCGACCCGGTGCTGAACAGATATATTCGTTTTTTTAAAATCATCCAAAGGAATAAAACTATCCGGAACGTCTTGTTACTCCTTTGGCAGGGTTTTGATGAGTTCTGCCGCCATTGTTCCTTCTTCTGAATCAGGAACAAAGTTAATGATAATTTCCAGTTGCTGCCGTGCCCCGGAATAGTTACCATCCCGAAGCAGTAACACAGCCAGACGATAGCGTGCTTGCACCAGTTCCGGTGCCAATTCAATCGTGCGGCGCAAGGCAGCTTTTTCCAACAGGACCTCTTCTGTCAATCGGTAAACTTCTGCCTGATAATAATGGGCGGGCGCAAAGTTGGCCATCATCAGAACCGCCTCGCGAAACGCCTGCAGGGCCGAGGCATAATCACCTTGTTGTAAAAAAGCATACCCCTTGCCGGTCATGGCAATGTGAGTACTGTCAAACAGAAGATTTTTTGCCGCACGATCAAAATAATTGATGGCCTTGTTCCACTCTTCCGTTACCAGGTAAAGATTCGCCAGATTGTTTTCATATCGTGGGTCACCTTTTGAAAGCCTGATCGCTTCTAAATAATGGTGTTCAGCCTCTTTATAAGCGCGGCGTTCCTGATAGGCCTGGGCCAGTGATGCGCGAATAGCGGCATTATCAGAATCAAGTTCTACCGCCTTAAGCAGTTCGCGCAATGCGGCACTTGGGTTGTTCCCCTGCAAATGAGCTTCTGCCAGTTTGTGATGAACATCAGCCTGGTGACGATCTTTGTCAATGTTAGCGGTTGTACCGGCACATCCGCCCAATATAATCAGGCCAAGAAAGAAAAAACCGGTCAGAAATTTAGCCATAAATAGATACTCCAGATAACTTACAATGAGGCCAGATAACGGCCAAGGCTGGCCAGACTTTTTTCTCGCAGCAGCTGCAGGTCCTCTTCATTTTTATTGGGCAGAACGCTCCGAGGCTTGCTGACTGACGCCTCGGGTGGCTGCGTAATGGGCAATTTTTCCCAGTATTTCTGTTTATCTACAGGGGGCAGCAGATGAAAATCAGATTCCATCAGAATGAATCCCATTGACTCAATAAACTCGTTACCATCTTCGTAAATCTTACTGACCTGGGTCTGGGGAACCTCGCCTTTTTCCGGTACAAAAAAGATGGTTCTGCGCGACTCCAGTAAATAAAATGCAACGATGACCAGAGCTTTACCGCCACCAGCTAATTGCAACAGATAGGCACGACAGGGCTGAGGCGAAAAACCACTGAAGGCCAGCTGGATCGCAGACGGCGACGATTGCAGAGAGATGACCTTGGTGGCAGGAGCGGAAAGAAAGGTCAACTGTTTATGCTGTATAAACATAAGCGCCCCAGGCGAGGTGGCGATCAATATCACCAGAAAAAATGGCAGACCTCAAGACACAGGAACTAATCCAGATCGGCAAAGTCGGTCAATAATTTGATTCTTTTGAAACGATCAGAAATATCCTCATGACTTATCTGCTTAAGGCGCTCCAGACTGAACTTTTCTACCGTAAATGACGCCATTATGGTACCAAAGATAATCGCCTTGCGCAGGTTTGTTTCACTAAGATTACGTGTAGCGGCCAGATAACCAAAAAAGCCTCCGGCAAAGGTGTCCCCTGCTCCGGTGGGATCAAACACCTCCTCTAACGGATAGGCCGGCGCGGAGAAAATAGATCCTTCGCCAAACATCAATACACCATATTCTCCACGCTTGACGACCAGAGTCCTGGGGCCGTAACTGCGAACAATGGCTGCGGCCTTGACCAGGTTTGGCTCCTGTGCCAGTTGCCTCACTTCGGCCTCATTGATAATGAGGATATCAACCAACTCCAGGGTACGCAACAGCGCCTCTTTTTTTCCATCGATCCAGAAATTCATCGTATCACAGGCCACCAGTTCAGGGGCAGCAACTTGACTTAAGGCCTCACGTTGAATATCGGGATCGATATTGGCCAGAAAAACATACTCCGCCTGGCGGTAATGTTCCGGTAATTGCGGTTTGAAGGTTTCAAAGACATTGAGCTGGGTATCCAGGGTATGGGCTTCATTGAGATCATATTCATAACGACCGCGCCAGCGAAAGGTTTTGCCAGGTGCCCGCATCAAACCATCAAGATTGATATTGCGCGAGCGTAAAAAATCGACATGCTCCTGGGGAAAGTCTTCACCGATAACAGCCAGCAAATTAACATCAGTAAAAAAACTGGCTGAGGTGGAAAAATATGAGGCCGAACCGCCAAGAACATCTTCAACCGTACCAAAGGGGGTGGCGATAGAATCAAGGGCTACACTGCCGACAACCAGAATGCTCATGTAATAAGTCCTTTATAACTCGTTAAAATGTGCGTACGGCGTCATGGCCGGAACGTGAGGTAATAATCGCGGCGCCGGGATCGAGAAGGTGGAATAATCACAGGAAATCATCCATTCTGATCAAGATATTTGCCGATAATAGGCGCCAATGCCTGTTGTGTCTGCGACGGAATCAGAGTCTTATCGGTCATAATCGCAAACTCGAGGGCTTTATCACAGCGACAGGTCAGCTGCTGTTGCCCCATTTGGCCAACAGCGTTTTTGATGATGGCACGAGCGGTTGCTACATTCTGACGGATGATATTCAGAACCGCCTCTACCGAGACATCATCATGACCCTCGTGCCAGCAGTCATAATCGGTTGCCAGGGCGACCGTGGCGTAGCAGATTTCTGCTTCTCGCGCCAGTCGTGCCTCAGGGATATTGGTCATACCGATAATATCGACTCCCCAGCTGCGATAAATCTGTGATTCGGCGCGGGTAGAAAAGTTGGGGCCCTCAATGCAGATATAGGTTCCACCGGCATGTACCGTAGCGCCCACCTCACGAGCCGATTTTTCGAGGATTGAGGCCAGATCAGCACAGACCGGGTCGGCAAACTGGACATGTCCGACGATCCCCTCCCCAAAAAAGGTCGATGCACGTCGTCCCTGGGTACGATCAAAGAACTGGTCAGGGATGACAATATGTCCCGGAACAATGTGCTCCTTCATACTGCCAACCGCCGAGACCGAAATAATCCGGGTCACTCCCAGTTTTTTCATGCCGTAAATATTGGCGCGATAATTGACTTCGGAAGGGAGAAAGCGATGTCCGCGGCCGTGACGTGGCAGAAAAACCATTGTTATCCCGTACAGGGTGCCGGTTATAAAGACATCAGAAGGGGCACCAAAGGGGGTTTCAAGGACAACCTCTTTAACCTCCGTGAGCCCTTCAATCTCGTACAGTCCACTACCTCCAATTACTCCGACCACCGGTGTATTCATTTGTTATTCTCCCAGCATCATCATCTTGTAGCTGTGCAATGAGTTTTTGAATCCATTCGTCCCTTTAATTGCCCACAGGCTGCGTCAATATCACGCCCCTTACCTGCTCGCAAAGTTGCTACCATACCATGGTCAAGCAGATATTTCTGAAATGCTCTGATAGTGTTCTCATCTGGTGATTTGAAGTCGCTGCCCGGATGTTGGTTAAAACAGATCAGGTTGATCTTGCAGCGCACCGGATGCAACAGCTTTACCAGTTTTTTTGCCATCACCAACGAGTCGTTGACCCCTTTGATCAGGATATACTCAAAGGTCACCCGTTGTTTGGTCTCACGGCTGTATTTCTCACAGGCCGCGATCAGTTCAGCCAGAGGATAGCGGTGATTGATCGGCATCAGGCGAGAGCGGAGTTCATCATCGGCGGCATTAAGAGAAACGGCCAGATTGACCTTGATGCGTTTTTTCAGTTCCAGCATTTCAGGTACCAGGCCACAGGTTGACAGGGTGACCCGCCGCGCGCCAAAGCCCAGGCCGTCATCGAGATAAAGAATATTCAGGGCATCAATAACATTGTCAAGGTTATGTAATGGCTCTCCCATCCCCATCATGACAATATTTCCCAGCGGACCGTCTTCCAGGGCGGCACAAACCTGATTAACAATTTCACCCGCACGTAAATTGCGGGACAGACCGGAAGTTGCTGTCATACAAAAGGCACAGCCCATGGCACAACCGGCCTGGGTTGAGATACACAGCGTCGCCTTGTCGGTTTCCATCGGAATTCTTACGGCCTCGATGGTCGCGCCGTCTTCAAGACTAAATAAATATTTGCGCGTACCATCCTGACTATCCTGGACAGTCAGGGGGGTCAGTGTGGATATCCGACAGCGAGCTGACAGGTCCTCGCGCAGGGCCTTGCTGACATTGGTCATGGCAGCAAAATCGCTTACGCGCTGCTGATAAATCCATTTAAACAGCTGGCGCGCCCGAAAAGCGGGCTGACCCAGGCTATCGAGATAAGCTACCAGATCTGCGTGAGTCATATTTTTCAGATCAATTTTGTCGTCCACACTTTACCTGCAAATAAAAACCTGACACCGGAGCAATCAGTCTCAGCTGTACATTTAAGAGAAACGGAATTCATAAAATTCAAGCCCTTCGGCAGTTTACCGAAGGGCTTGAAGATACACAAGCAGTTATGTCAGGGACCGATTAAAGCAGCTCAAGGCCGTTAAAGAAATATCCCAGCTCAAAAGCGGCGGTTTCGGGGGCATCAGAGCCATGGGTAGCATTCTCACCGATAGAAGTACCAAATTCCTTGCGCAATGTCCCTTCAGCTGCATCAGCCGGATTGGTTGCGCCCATCAGATCGCGCCACTTGGAGATAGCATTCTCTGCTTCCAACGCCATGACGACACAGGGACCACTGCTCATAAAATCGGTCAATTCACCGAAGAAAGGACGGGCACTATGAACAGCGTAAAAGCCTTCTGCCTCAACCTTACTCAGATAGAGTTTTTTCAGACCAACAATCTTGAACCCCTCGGAATAAATACGAGAGAGAATCTGCCCGGCATGACCGGCGGCAAAAGCATCGGGTTTAATAATGGCAAATGTTCTTTCCATTCTTCGTTCCTCCTGGATAGTGGCATGCGTTTTCGCAGTACCGGTTAAGGTATTCGTAAATATTGCGCTGCAGTCCTTCGCGCAGGGCCTTTGGATCCTGTGGCAAGGGTTTTTGTCGCCATGGACGGCAACAAAAAAGCGGTCATGGATGACGAAAAGCGTCCCTTGACACAGGGTTCAAAGGCCCGGTGCTGAACAAATACAGGTAATCAATCTTGAACAATTGTTTTCAGCAAAGGCACTATTTTTTGCAAAGCCCGCCCTCGGTGACTGATCCGGTTTTTGATGTCGGCCGGCAGCTCCGCCATGGTTTTGCCATACTCCGGCACCAGAAACAGCGGATCATAGCCAAAACCGTGGCTACCACGCTGCTGGTCGATAATCAACCCATCAACCCGCCCTTCTACGGTTTCACAGCGACCATCAGGCCAGGCCAGGGCGATACAACAATGAAAATGGGCCTTGCGCTGATTCAGTGGTATATCCCCCAATTCTCGTACCAGTCTGGCGTTGTTAGCCTTGTCGTCGCCCTGTTCCCCGGCATAACGGGCAGAAAAGACTCCAGGCGCTCCATCCATGACATCCACACACAAACCACTATCGTCAGCCAGGGTCAGGCAACCAGAAAAGCGGGCCAGAGTCAGGGCTTTCTTCCTGGCATTGTCAGCAAAAGTCGCCCCGTCTTCTGCTACTACCGGCGGGTTGTCGAGCTGATCAAGACCCATCACATCAAGGTCGAGGGGGGCCAACAGTTGTACCAATTCACGCAACTTGCCCTCATTACCTGTCGCCACCAGTAGTTTCATCATTTAATCGGCCAACGCAACTTGTTGCAATTGCTTTAAATTTGCACAGCCAACCAGAGCCAAATCGCGCATGACATCGAGCTCAGCGGCGCTGAAGGGAATTTCTTCAGCGGTACCCTGTACCTCGACAAACCGCCCGGAACCGGTAATGACAAAATTCATGTCAACCTCGGCGATGGAATCTTCTTCGTAGTTAAGATCAAGAACCGGATATCCTTTGACGATGCCGACGCTGATCGCTGAGACACTATCGAGTAGCGGCATTTTTTTCAGCTGCCCTTTTTTGACCAGACCCGACAAAGCGTCATGGAGGGCGACATATGCGCCGGAAATGGACGCGGTGCGAGTTCCACCATCAGCCTGTAACACATCGCAATCAAGCTGTACGGTGATCTCCCCCATGGATCCAAGGTCGGTAACCGCACGCAAGGAGCGGCCTATCAAACGCTGAATTTCCTGGGTGCGGCCGGAAACTTTACCACTGCTCGCTTCGCGCATGGAACGGGTATGGGTAGCACGTGGCAGCATGCTGTATTCAGCAGTGACCCAGCCACGCCCTTGGCCCCGCATAAAAGGAGGCACACGTTGTTCAACCGACGCATTGCACAGCACCCTGGTTTCACCGAAACTCACCAACACCGACCCTTCAGCGTAACGGGTAAAGCTGCGCTGGAAACTGATGGGCCTTAATTGGTCAGGTTGGCGGCGATCAGGTCGATCCTGAATTGTATGTAGCATTAGCGTGTTTCCCCGGACAAAGAGATGTAGTTCTGGATACCTTCGAAAACAGACTGTACCAGACGAGTCTGATAGTCTGCTTGCCGCAGCAAGCGTAACTCATCAGGGTTACTAAGATAACCAATTTCAAGCTGAACCGTCGGCAGATTGCCGCGACCCAACGACAAGCGCGAGGAAGGGAAAATCCCCCGCACTGCAAGATCTGAGGCAAGCATCGATTGTGACAGCTGCTGAGCCAGCACCAGGCTACCATGGGATGAGCCTGATGATTCCTCCTGAGCACGCACCAACAGGTCAATTCCCCGCACATCAGATGAGAAAGAGGCCTGGGCATGGACCAGAATCCAGAGGTCGACATCGTCACGTAAGGCCGCTTCCAGACGCTGATCGAGGGTCACGTCGTAATCACCCGAACGACTGACATAGACCGGTACCCCCAGACGCATGCGCAGCAGCCTGGCAAGCCGGTCAGCAACCTCAAAGGTCACCAGTTTCTCATTGTATCCGTCAGGCGCAATGACCCCGGTATCCAGGCCGCCATGAGCAGGATCAATGGCAATCGCCCGGATGGTTGGCCCACTGCTGCTACTGCGCTCGGCCCGCCGGAAAAAACGACTGAAGAGTTCGTCTATTCCGTCACGTTCTGCTTCCTCAACAACCGGCACCTGGGGATTAAGATGGCGGAAAAATACCGCCCGGCCGGCAAGTTGGGCTAACTGCGCTTGGATAAAATTTTCAGAGACCCGCAAGCGCCCATCGATAAAAACCGGTTTTTCCTGTAAAGGATAAAAGTTATCTCCAACCTGCATATAGCCACTGGCAGGGGTCAGAACGACCCAACCACGGCTGGTACGGATACGATAGGTATGGGCGACAGAATCCCAGTGCCCGGCTAAACCGGCAAGATCAAGCAGATCTTCGATGGCAACGTAGGAGACGCCCTGCTGACGATACACATCCTCAATAATTATTGCAGGTTGACCACGCAGAGCAATTTCAACTGCCGCACCGACTGGCGAGCTGATGAGTAGAAAACAGCAACAAAGCAGGATTAAACGCATAGCAACTCCGTCAAAGCGCTCGGTTATAGCTTAACTGCTGACCACTGTCAATCACAAGAAGGTACCAGTGGTTTGCCTGGTTGCTCGGGCATATTCAGGGCTTTCAACATGCGCCGGGTCAAGATTTCCTCGAGTTCTTGTTGCGCTTTTGCTTGATTATTCATCGTCCTGATCTGCCCCCCGGCCACCATGCCATGACCACCTGCGGTTCCCAAACCTGCGACCATCTCCTGAATGACCAGTCCCAGTTTGGCATCGGGGTCAAGGGAACGCATGGACAAAATCTGAGTGTCATCAAACCATCCCATCCCTAAAACGTAATTAATCCCCTTATGGCGCAACAAAAAATCTGCCAGTTCTGCTACCAGGTCGGGATTGTCAATTCGGCAAAGATTAAAAACCAGGGCGCTGTCATAGATACGGGCACTATCGATCGCCTGACGAAAAGCACAAAAATAGGCGGAAGACACCTGTGGATGAATGATCTTGAATAAAATTCGATTATTGGCAAGAGGCAACAGCTTTAAATACGCATCACGGTCAGCCTTGGACCATTCGCGGCCAAGATCCTGGGTTTCGGATTTAATCGCATAATACAGGCAGGTGGCAAGACGGGTATTGATGGCAACCCCCTGGGCAACCAGATACTCATATAGAATCGTTGCCGACGCACCGTAGCTTTCGCGAATATCAACCCAGCACACCTTGGACAGGTCAGATTTTGGCCGATGATGATCAATAATAAAATGGACAGGAAGAGCGGCAGGCCATGAATTGTTGCCGGTGTTGGGTTGCGTGTCGACCATGCAAACGACCTGAAACTGTTTTAGTTCCAGCTCGCTGATGGGGATCATCGGAATCTCAAGTTGTTCAACCATGTTGCGATTTTCACTACGACCAATGACCCCGCCATAAGTGAGCACAGCGTTCTGACCGGTTTTCACAATCAGCAAATGGCGCAGGGCAACGGCGGCAGCGATAGAATCAGGATCAGGATTGTCATGGGTTACGATGACAACCTTGCCGCGTCCTCGAACCCATTCGATCACTTGATCGACCAAATCAACACCAGGAAGTTGAAGCGGACAATCAATCCGATCAGCCTGCCCTGTTTTTTCGTTGGAAGTCATGGTTGAAGATTCCTGCCAAGAAGAGAAAAAATGGTAATTACCGCCTGCTGTGGAGCGTCGGTGGTCAATGTATTATCAATGTCCGGCCAACTGTCAAGTAGAACGAGGGGTTTGTCAAGCTTGCGGGCGATGGCAATTTCCGAGAGAGTACCATAACCACCCTCGATTGCAATCAAGGCCGCAGCCGTTTGCACCAGAATAACATTACGGGCGTGCCCCATAGCGGTAACAATCGGATGGGTGATAAAGGGGTTCGCACTGGCGGCCTTGTCACCAGGCAGAATCCCGATGACCTCGCCACCAGCTTCAAAACAGCCGCGCGAAGCCGCTTCCATGATGCCACCCAGCCCTCCGCAGACGAGAACTGCGCCCCTTAGGGCGATCAGGCGACCAACCTGATAGGCCTTTTCAAGACCACTGGGACTGGCATCTCCCGCACCAATTACGCCAATTATCAGGCGCTGCACTGCCATTAACCGATCTCCTGCAAACGGCGGGCGAAGCCTTTAAGGGTCAAGCTGTTCAAGACAACGCAGACGCTGGACAACGCCATGGCGAGCCCGGCGTACTCGGGTTTCAGGTAGAGTCCGTAGGAGGAATAAAAAAGACCGGCCGCTAATGGAATAAAAGACAGGTTGTAGAAAAAGGCCCAGAACAGGTTCTGTTTGATTTTTTTTAGGGTTTGTCGCCCCAATTCCACGGCCCGGACAAGGTCGAACAGATCAGCACCGATCAATACCAGATCGCCGGTTTCGCGGGCGACATCGGTTCCGGTACCGATAGCGATCCCGACATCGGCCTGAGCCAGGGCCGGAGCATCATTAATGCCGTCACCAACCATACCAACCCGATGCCCCTGCAGCTGATATTCCTTAACCAATACAAGTTTCTGATCAGGGGTCACTTCAGCAACCGCCTGGTTAATCCCCAACCGGGTCGCGACCTGTTCAACGACATCACGACGATCCCCACTGACCACCACCGTCTGGATGCCAAGTTGGTGCAGACGCTTGATCACAGCGGCAGCAGCCGGACGGATCTGATCGGATAAGGCGATAACCCCTTGTAGTCTATCATCAACTGCCACGAAAATGAGGGATTTGTTCAACAGCTCATCATCTTTCAGCTGCTGGTGTAGCGGTTCAATCGATATTCCTGCGCTTTCCATCAAGGCGTGATTACCACAGACAACGAACTGGTTGCCAACCCGCCCACGAACACCCTGGCCGCCAATTTCTTCAAGCTGTTGTGGGTTTGCTGAAATAATCGAGGGACGACTACGTGCCTCGGCAACCACTGCCTGGGCGAGGGGATGATTACTCCCCTGCTCAAGTGCTGCTGCCAGAGCAAGAATTTCGTCAATTGTCTTGTCACCACAAGTGACAATCTGATCCACTGCAAAGCCACCACTGGTAAGGGTACCGGTTTTGTCTAGAAGCATCACATCAAGTTTGGAAATCGTTTCAAGGGCCGATGCCTTTTTATAGAGGATCCCGCGCTCCAGGCCGACCGCACTACCAACCATGATCGCGGTCGGGGTGGCCAACCCCAGAGCACAAGGGCAGGCAATGACAACCACAGCGATGGCCATCTGAAAGCCGGTAAGAAACGGGGCACTGACCACCAGATACCAGCCGACAAAGGTCAGCAGCGACAAGGCGACAACTACCGGGACAAAAAAGCCTGAAACCCGGTCGGCAAAGCGTTGAATCGGTGCCTTGTCGGCCTGGGCATCCTCAACCAGGCGGATGATACGCGCCAGCACCGCTTCTTCACCGACATGGGTCGCCCGGATCTGCAACAGACCGCTGCGATTCATGGTGGCACCGACGACCTTCGCCCCAGGTTCCTTGTGGACCGGCAGCGATTCACCGGTGATCATCGACTCATCGACCGCAGCCGTCCCTTCCACCACCTCTCCATCCACCGGGATAGTATCTCCCGGCCGCACCAGCAGCAGATCTCCCGGCCTGACATGCTCAACCGGGATGTTTTTTTCCTTGCCGTTGACCAGCAGGATGGCCGATTTGGCCTGCAGTTGCAGAAGTTTTTTCAGGGCGTTGCCGGCCCGTCCTTTGGCCCGGGATTCAAGCCACTTACCAAAACGGATAAAAAGGATCAGCATGACACTGGTTTCAAAAAAAACTGCCACGTTCTCTCCCAGCAGACCAAACAGGGCCAACATGGAATAACCATAAGCCGCGCTGATGCCAAGAGATACGAGTACATCCATATTGGCAACGCGATTTCTCAAAGCACCCCAGGCGCTGCGGTAAAAACCCAAGCCGGCGGTAAATTGCACAATAGTAGCCAGGATTCCACTGGTGATTAATTCAACCCGGTCAGGGATTGGTGCAAACATCATCAACATGATAGGAATGCCGCCGGCGGCGGCAATCAGTACCATCAGCAGGTCCTGACGGGACCCGTCAACCTTGGCTTCATCGTGTTGCGCCAGGGTTCTAAAGCCGGCCTGTTCCACCGCAGCATAGATTTCCGGTGGTGAAATCTTATCTGCATCGAAATTGACCTGGGCAAAGTTGCCGGCCAGATTAACACTGACCGTTTTGATCCCCGGCAAGGACCGCAGCTTCTTTTCCACCGTTGCTACACAGGACGTGCAGCTCATGCCACCAACGGAAAAACGCAGTCGCTGCTGATCATTAACGGCAGCATCCGGACTATTTATCTTCATGAAATAACCTCAAGCAAGGCTTCATATTGCTACTCATGAACAACGAACGATATCGACCGGCCCACCGGCTAAAAGCTCCAACCCCTCCAACAGTCCCCAGGCCGAGGATTCAACGACGACCACCGCTACCCCAAGGGCGCAGCGAAGCTCATCAATGTGCATGTTATCAAGAAAACGTTGTTCATCAGCCTTTAGCATGACATCGGGCAGAAGTAACGGTCTGCCTTTGATCATATCACGAAGCTGGCGGACGAGATCAATACCGGTAACTAGACCGGCAACTGAGACGCTTGAACCAAAAAAATCATTGCCGACGGCTACAACCTCAATATCAACCCCGGTGCGCAAGCCCATGCGTTTGACGACTTCCTGCAGATGGAAAAAAAATGACTGGCCGGTAACAACAACAGCGGATTTCAGGTCGAGGGGTTCCGCCTCAAGCAGAGCCTCTTCCGCCTCCGCTTGAAAATGTGCAACCAGACCAACCCCGTTATCAAGTTGCGGGAACTCTTCATATTCATCAAAGGCCGGCAAGGGCATGTCAGCCAATTGATACATCTCATCGGCGGCAAAGACCAGCCGAGTTCCCAACTTTTGCAGAAATTGCTGTTGTATATCCCTGATTTGTCCAATGCAGCGTGCAGCTTCTGCCTGATTTGGAACCTGCAAAACCGGCAACCGCTCACGAAAACGGGTCAAGCCGACCGGGACGACGGCAATCGAATTGACTTGTGGAGACAAAGTGGCCAATTCTTCGATGGTCTGTTGCAGCACCGGACCATCATTGATCCCCGGACATAAAACAATCTGACAATGCAACTGGATGTCTGCTGCCGCCAATTGTGTAAGCAACGGAAGGATGGCCGGCACCTGACAGCCCAGCAGATGGTTGCGTATTAATGGATCGGTAGCGTGAACAGATATGTACAAAGGAGACAGCTTGTCAGTAACAATCCGCTGTAAATCCGCCTCACTGACATTGGTGAGGGTAATAAAAGAGCCGTAAAGGTAAGAAAAACGATAATCCTCGTCCTTAATGTAGAGACTGTGCCGCAGACCCTTCGGCAGTTGATGAACAAAACAGAACAGGCACTGGTTTCCACACTGCTGTGGTTGCGGGTGCGCTACTTCAAGACCGATCTCTTCATCGGCAAATTTTTCGCACTCGACAACCAGTATTTCCCCCAGGCGAAACACTTCGATCACCAGATGCTCGGCTTCCATAGCACGATAATAATCAATCAGATCATTGATCGGGATGGCGTTGATCGTGACCAGCTGATCATCAGCACAAAGACCCGCCTCGTCAGCAAAGCTACCGGGTTCAATTCGCTCTATTGCTATCATTTTTCTCCCTGCCGGCAACAGCAAGGGCGGCACCATCGGTACCGCCCTTGCAAGGATTTCAACAAAGTTTTAGCCGCCAGCGATAAATAATTAATCGCGGCCGCCATGAAGTCGGAAGGTTCCATCCGACGAGGTGATAGTGCTGACGGCGTGTTTATAGATCAGGATGTCACCTTCACTCTCCACCAGAATACAAAAACTGTCGAAGGATTTGATGTAGCCGGACAGCCGCTCTCCAGACATCATAATAATGACAATCTTTACTCGTTCCTTGCGTGCCTGATTAAGATACTGATCCTGAATATTAAATGGTGATTTGGCCATGACCGCTCCTTTAATGACAAATCAAATGATCAATGTATTTTCTTACTCTATCAGACCTGTTGGTGGAATCAACCCAAAAGATATCAGGTTCTTTACGAAACCAGGTCAACTGTTTTTTGGCATACTGACGGGTACGCAATTGAATCTCGGCACAGAGTTGGACAGCATGGCAGTGGCTGGACAAAAAGTGTAGAACTTCACGGTAGCCAAGGGTCTGAAGGGCTTTTAAGTCCCTGCCGTAGCGTTCAAACAGCATCTTGACTTCATCAACCAGGCCTGCTTCAAGCATCTGCCTGGTGCGGTTATCAATACGCTGATAAAGGCGCTGACGCGGATAATCAGGTGCCAATGTCACCACCTGATAAGCCTTTTCAACGAAATTATGATCCGCTTTAATCGTTGAAAACTTCTGCCCGCTTAATAAACAAACCTCCAGAGCCCGAACCGTACGGATCAGATTATTCGGGTGAATCACCGCAGCTGATTCAGGATCCAGTTGTTCTAACTCGCGATGAAGGGTGCCACTACCCTGCTCCTTTTCACGCCGATGCAACCTCTGACGCAGTTGGGGGTCACCACTGGGTAACTGGGCCAAACCTCCCAGCAAAGCCTTGATATAAAGACCGGTGCCACCAACAACACAGGGAAGATGTCCCCGTTGGTGAATCTGTTCAATCAGCGGTCTGGCCAGATCAACGTAAGCAGCAACAGAAAATTCCTGATCAGGATCGATCAGGTCGATCATATGATGGGGCACCTGCTCCTGTTCGGCTTTCGATGCTTTGGCGGTACCGATATCCATCATTCGGTAAACCTGGCGCGAATCAGCCGAGACTATCTCCAGGGGAACATGCTGAGCCAGTTCCAGCGCCATGGCGCTTTTGCCTGAACCGGTAGGACCACAGATAACCAGCACCGGTATTTTATCCAGCCTGTTGGTACTCATCCGTGGCGTCGAAATAATCGTTCGATCTCATACAGACTCATACGCGCGAGCACTGGTCGCCCATGGGGACAATGGCCTCTGAAGTCGATCCGATCCAGGTCAACCAGCAACGCCTTGATCTCTTGGTGGCTCAGGGCCTGATTAGCACGGATAACCCGATGGCAGGCCATCATAATCAGAACATCATCAAGTGATTCCGCTAACCGACCTTCGCGCCCGATCCGCTCGAGCTCAAGAGCGACATCGGTGACTAATTTCACTATCGGTGCTGCGGCCAGTAGCGCGGGAAGGGCTTTAACCGCAAATGACTTACCGCCAAAAGGCTCTACTTCAAAACCCAGTCGTTCCAGTTCCTCCAGATGTTCTC
Organism: Pelovirga terrestris; assembly: GCF_014773365.1. Lineage (GTDB taxonomy): Bacteria > Desulfobacterota > Desulfuromonadia > Desulfuromonadales > Geopsychrobacteraceae > Pelovirga > Pelovirga terrestris. The sequence goes on along the minus strand of NZ_JACWUN010000001.1, from coordinate 169,560 downwards.
CCAGGGCCGCTGCGCTTTTGTAATCAAGTTCGAACACTTCGGGAAATAACAGCTGCTGGCGTTGCACGCCACCTTCTTGATAGGCTTTTTTCAGACGCTCGAAGCCGATGCGTTCATGGGCAGCATGTTGATCAATCAATACCAGATCATCCTGATCCTGACACAGGATATAGGTCTGATGATACTGACCAAGAATCTGCAGATGAGAAAAAAAGACATTCCCGTTAGCGGCTCTCAGTTCTTCCTGGTGCATCTGGTTAGCGGAGCCTGGTTGCGGGCCTTCTACTGTTGATCTATGGATGACAGGGTCAGGAGGAGGAACTGGTCCATGGTTGAAGCTAAATGAACGAGGCTCCTCCCTGACTGATGGCTTAGCGACATCGAGGTTGTCTGTCATGGGTGGGTACTGAACCTGATGGCCTGAGGCCGAAGACACCGGCGACGTTACTGACGGCGGATGGTTCGATTGTGACTGCGATATCCAGCTGGAAGGTTTGAGGACCTGCTGAAGCGTAGTAGCGATAAAATCATGAACCACGCCCTGCTCACGGAATCGTACTTCGTGCTTGGTCGGATGAACATTCACATCGACCAGGGCTGGATCAAGAGTGAGGAATAGTGCCACCACCGGATAACGCCCTTTCATCAGCAGATGTCGATAGCCTTCCATGATCGCATGCTGAACCACCCGGTCACGAATATATCTACCGTTGATAAACGTATAGATATGGCTGGTCGCCGACCGATTGAGATCAGGGCGTGAGATCAGTCCCGATAGACGGAGGGTTTCATCCATCGCTTGATCAACCGGCAGCATATCGCGCAGTAAAGAACGCCCGAGCAGGGCAGCCAAACGTTCCGGCAGTGCCTTTTCATGGCGCAAATCGAGCATCAGACGATCTTGATGAAGCAAGCGGAAGCTGACATCCGGGCGTGCCAGAGCCAGCTTGGAAACGACATCAGCCGCATGACCTAATTCGGTCTGGTCTTTGCGTAAGAATTTTTTTCTGGCCGGCAGGTTAAAAAATAGATTTTTAACCTCAACAATCGTTCCAACCGGCAATCCCAGTCGTTCAACCTTCTTTATTCTGCCCCCCTCGATCTGGATGTGCTGCCCCAGACCATCTAAACTATTGCAGGTCTTGAGACGCATGCGCGATACCGACGCGATGGATGCGAGGGCCTCACCACGAAATCCAAGGGTCGACAGGGCAAAAAGGTCATCATCTTTTCTGATTTTACTGGTAGCGTGTCGCTCAAAACATAAGAGCGCGTCCTGATGGTTCATACCACAACCGTTATCGGTTATCCGAATGAGGGTTTTCCCGCCGCCGCCAAGCTCAATCACAATCTCTGTCGCACCGGCATCCAGAGCATTTTCGAGCAATTCCTTAACCACCGATGAAGGACGCTCAACCACCTCACCTGCGGCAATCTTGTTGCACAACTCTTCGGGTAAAATCTGGATACTGGGTTTATTGCTCATCGATTTTTTGCTTAATTGTCCCATTGACATAAAAATGCTAACGGCCGGGAATATCCGGCCGTTGGTAGATTGATTGCTGCTGATGCCTGCCGCTATTTCTGCTCCAATTCATCAAAGACGAGCTCAAGATCATCATCGTCGGCGGCCTGATCAAAAAACAGATCAGCGGCAACCGGAGCCAGCATCTTCAACCCCAGATCTTCGACCACACTGGTGATAATCCCTTCGGTTACTTCTCTGCCATGGCGCAGATAGGTTTCAAACAAGGCATTGTCACAAATGGTATTGATCAGCCTCGGCACCCCTCCCGAATAGCTCTGAATCAGGGGGAGGGTTTCCGGCAGGAAGGGAGATTGATCACAGCCGGAGACCTTCAGGCGAAAAGCGATATAGGCGGCAGTTTCACGCGGTTCAAAAGAGGTCAGGGTGTACTTGAAAGCGACCCGTTGGGCCAGCGGTTCATCCAGCATCATCACTTCATCAAGAGCCGGCAAACCAAAGAAAATAATATTCAGGAGTTTTTTCCCGGGAATCTCCAAATTCAGCAACCCCCTGAATTCTTCCATCAGCTCACGGGTTTGCAGCATCTGCGCTTCATCGATAAGAACGACAGCTTTGCGCCCTTCTTCTTCGATCTCAATCAGTCGCTCAAAGAGCTGTTTAAGCATTTTTAACGGGGTTGGATCGGGATTCTCCACTCCCAATTGCAAACAAATGCGCGAAAGCAACCATTCCGGAGTGATATCTGAATGAATGATAACCAACAGCGAGGATTCATAGCGCTCGACCGGAAGATTATCAAGCATCCGTCGAGCCAGAGTCGTCTTGCCGGTACCAATGCCACCAACCAGGACCGCCAGCCCCTTGTCGGTATCGACAGAGTACTTTAACCGCTGTAACGCCCGACGGTGCTGTTCACTGTTAAAATAAAACTTTTCGTTAGGAGCGTTGGAAAATGGTTCCCGTTCAAAATTAAAATAGTCTGAGTAACCCATGAAACCCCCACTTTCTGTTCAACGGATCAACAACATTTTTTTATAAAAAAGAAACCCGTCTTTTTGGTGAATCCGGTTCGCTCTTCGGTGTATTTTGTGCCGGGGTAGTCGCGCTCCTGGGGGATGGATCGTCAATTATCCCCAGGCGTTGTTTCAGGGTGGCAACCTTTTCAGTCACATCGCGATACTTACTGTCCTGCGCGAGCACATTGCGGTAGCTGACCAGGGCATCATTGTGCCGTTCGGCGCGTTCATATAACAGGCCCAGTTCATAGCCAAGATTTAATTGTTGAATATCCTCAAGTTGGGGCGAAGCTAAAGCCTGTTGAAACATCTTTTCCGCGTTGGAGTAATCGCCCTTGTCAGAGTAGGTCAGCCCCTTAAGGGTCAGACAATCAACGTAGCGAAGGGGATCCTTCTGTGCTTTTTCAAATTCACTGATAGCATCGTCGTGCAGCCCCATTTCACGATAAGCGATGCCGAGATTGTAGTGAGACTCCATGTCATCAGCAGCTATCTGCTCATCGACATCTGTTTTAAAGACTTTTTTCTTGTCACCATCAATGGATTGCAGCTGATCAAGCTCAGAATCAAAATCAAAGTCCCCGAAACCAAAATCCTCTCCCTCGTCCACAACAACTTCTGTCAGAGAGTCGGGCTTCTCTAGTTGGGCATTACGCTGATCTTCAATTTCCTGAAGCTTGTGACGACATTCCTGTGACTCCGGGGCATAGGCCAGAATGTCTTGACACAACCTCGCCGCATCAGCAAACAGCCCCTGCTGCAAATAAAACTCGGCCTCCTCAAGATCCGCCTGGAGGTTTTCCCGACCGCCACTTACCGTTTTTGGCGCTTCTTCATCCAAGTCCAGATCAAACAGGGTATCATTCTCAATGTCATCTGTCGCAGACGCAACCGTCAGGTTGATATTACTGGAGACCTCCAGCTCAATAAAAGAGTCAGAGAATTCCTGGCAGGTATTGTCGGATGATTCTTCATCATCAGGCTCAAGCAGCAGATCGATGTTGTCATCTTCAAGGATGCCATAACTGAACGCACTATCCGCTGATGCGTCCTCGTCACCTTCAATATCCAGATCAACGGACCCCAGAATAGAGTCAGACAATAGATCAGAAGACTCGGTATCAATATCATCTTCACGCTCCGAGATAATATCGAGCAGCTTGCCCCCTTCGCCGGTGTGTTCGTAAATCGAATCGAGGGTTTGTATGATCGTTGTTGTATGTGGCATCTCAGAATTTAAAAACTCATAATACTCTTTGAGCTTCTCCAATCGCCCGCCCTTGAAAAAAGTATCTTTCCACTCTTCCAGTTCATTCAGGGCCAACTCATAATGCTTGTTGTCAATTTCACACTGAATGAGGGTTTCACGAATATCAAGATCGCTGGGGTCCATCTGCAACAATTGCCGACAGGTTGCAACAGCCCGGAGATAATTTCCGGATTGAGCATAACCTCTACTGATTTGACGTAGCAGATCAGGATCTGAAGGTTTATCTTTAAGAAGGGTTTCGATGATTGTTGTCCCGCGGACATAATCACCTTTTTCAAAAAACGTATGGGCGAGACCGGTTTGGAGTTGGCGATTACCTGGAAAGTGGGGCAGGAACATGGTGTAGAGTTTGAGACATTTATCAAAATCCCCTTTATCCTTCAGCACCCCGATAATCGAAATTATTTCTTCAAACCCCTCATCTTTGCGATCGTTATTGGTTAGAACTTCTGCCAGTTTGACCCGGACATTGAGATTGTCAGGATCGAGATCGCGCATTTTTTCAAGGGTTTTTATCTCATCGGCAATCAGCTGATTACGTTCATAATAGTCTACCAGGCTACGATATTCAGCCATCGCGTTACCGACCAGCCCCTGCTTCTGGTTCAGCTCGGCCAGACGACTGTAGATAGCAACCTGACTGGGGTCCAGACGCTGCATCTGTTTGTAAATAGCGATCGCCTTGAGATAAAAGCCATTACTGGAATAATAGCGGGCAATGGCTTCATACTGTTCGTAGGCTTCCGACGACTTGTTGGTGCGCACATACAGCTCAGCGAGCTTCTGCCGTGAACGGATGTCGCCCGGCTCCATCTCAACGATCTTGGCAAAATCCTTGATCGCCTTGGTGTACTGTTTTTTGCTCAAGTTTTTCTGAGCTGATTCTAGTAATTTTTCTTTATTTGTAGCCAAAAAAACCCCCACATCTCCGTTTACATTTATTGCAATTATTCAGTTGCCGTCTTTCGCGCAGGGCCTTTGGATCCTGTGGCAAGGCTTGTTATCGCCATGGACGGCGACAACAAGCGATCATGGATGCCGAAAAGCGCAATTTACCTATTTGAGTTGTTTCAAGGCACGATCATCAGCTAGATAACGATTGACAACATTGCTGAATTGCAGAAATTCCTTACACTTGTTATCACGTATAAAAAGAAAAGTAAACACTAATGAACAATTAGAAATCAACGTATTTTTTTAAGTCGGGTAATCTCTGCCGACTGCAATCGCCGATAGGTTCCCGGTCGAACACCATCAAGAGTAAGAAAGCCGAATTTGATCCTTTTTAACCGCACGACGATCAATCCGAAATATTCACACATGCGCCGCACCTGACGGTTCTTTCCTTCTTTTAAGGTCATCTCAAACCAGCAGTTACTGCCTGAGGTCCGTGCATGCTCCACCTTGACCGGTTGGGTCAAGCCATCCTCGAGCTCAATACCATTACGCATCTGGTCTGCTATGGCCACAGTCAACCGACCACGCACCTTGACCAGATAGGTTTTTTCAACTTCTTTTGCGGGGTGGGTCAAGGCGTGGGACAACTGCCCATCATTGGTTAAAAGAAGCAATCCCTCACTATTATAGTCGAGACGCCCGACCGGAAACAACCGCTCCGGCAGATCCTTGACCAGTTCGGTAACCAGGGCACGGCCTTGCGGATCGCTCAGGGAGCAGACATATCCTCTGGGCTTATTGAGGAGCAGGGTTATTTTCTGTTCCTCTTTTTTCAGAGGAACTCCATCCAGGCGGATCTGATCATTTCGCAAGTCGGCACGTTCACCAATCGTGGCAACCCGGTTGTTAATCGTAACCCGCCCCGCCCGAATCCACTCTTCAGCCTGGCGGCGAGACGCCAGGCCGGCGCGAGCTATTAACTTTTGCAAACGTTCCTGCATAATTATTCCAATCTTACGGTTATGACGATTCAAGCGGTAGTGCTTCGACCAGCTCAGGGTCAAGGGCAGCAAATTCTTTTAAGGTTGGCAGGTCATTAAGATCCTTGAGGCCAAACAGCTCAAGAAAGTAGCGACTGGTACCGTATAACAGAGGACGCCCGGGCACCTCTTTTTTCCCCAGGATCCGCAGCAGATTACGCTCTAGCAAGGTCTTCAATACCCCGCCCGAATCCACTCCACGCAGGTATTCAATTTCCGCCCGGGTTACCGGTTGTCGATAGGCGATAATTGCCAGGGTCTCTAATGCCGCAGCGGAAAGCCGTTGCACCCGCTCTTTCTGCAAACGGCGCAGCCAGGGCGCCAGGGCTGGATCGCTACGAAACTGGTAACCGCCGGCAACCTCCACCAGGCGAATACCACGGTGGCAACGGCAGTATTCTTCAGACAATCCGGCAATAACCTCTTTGATATCCAACTTATCAGCCTCAGCCAGATCAGCGAGTTTATCCAGGGTCAAGGGAAAACCGGCAACAAACAGGAAAGCCTCGATCACGGCCCGCAGCTCAGTCATAGTCGAGGGCTTCCTCGGCCGGACAGATACGCCGCAATTGGTCGGTGGTGGCTAACCGGGACAACCAGACCTCACTGAAGGTGGTTACCTGTTCAATTTTGATCATCCGCATCCGGGTTAATTCGAGCAAGGCCAAGAAGGTCACCACCAGTTCGGTCCGTTGATATCCTGACTGAAAAAAATCGCGCAGACTGATGCGTGAATGCTCGATCAAGCGGCGACTGATCATGGCAATGTAATCGGTCACCGACAGATTCTCGCGTACCACCTCGTGAAACACTTCGGTCGCGGCATGAGTCATCAGCTGGTGAAAGGCATTGGCGAGCTGGAATAGACTGATTGTCAGCTCGGTATCCTGAGGTGCATCTTCCAGCAGAAGATCGGCACCATCACCTTTGGGCAAAAAAATATCACGCTCAAGTTGCGGCAACTGATCAAATAATTCCGCGGCCTGCTTATAGCGCTGATATTCCAGCAAACGCTTGACCAGTTCCGCCCGTGGATCGTCCCCCTCTTCCTCGGCAAGCTCCTCACTGACCGGCAACAACATGCGCGACTTAATATGAATAAGTTGCGCCGCCATGACCAGAAACTCTCCGGCGACATCAAGATCAAGCTGTTTCATCTGATCAATAATCTTTAGATATTGTTCAGTAATCTCAACAATACGGATATCATAAATATCCATCTCCTGACTTTTAATCAGGTGCAGCAAAAGATCCAGCGGGCCGGAAAATTTTTCAAGCTTGATATCAACCGTCATCAAGCCCCCTGTCAGTGGCCAAACAGGAAACGCATCGCCTGCTCAACCAATACCGTTTGCTTGCCTGCCATCAACAGCACCAGAAAATTGATGATCGGAGCCAGCACCAACGACCAGAGGTTGGTAAAGAATACCAGCAGTACAATCAGAATCAGCCCGAAGGGTTCCAGTCGGGATAGCAGCGCGGCATACATATCGGGCACAAAACCCATCAGAATCCGGCCCCCGTCCAGGGGGGGGACCGGCAACAGATTGAAAACTGCAAGGAGGACATTGATATAGAGACTAAAGGCAACCATCATCTTCAGCGGTGTCAGCATCTGCATGAACACGCCGGCGTCTGCGGGAGAACCCGGTCCTAACCAGCCAAGAATTCGCAACAGCAGCGCTGAAAACAGCGCCAGCAGCAGATTGGTCAGGGGGCCTGCCAGCGCCACCCAGATCATATCCTTGCGTGGACGGCGAAAATTAGAAGGGTTGACCGGTACAGGCTTGGCCCAGCCAAAGCCAAAAATAAAAACCGCGATACTACCGATCGGATCAAGATGCTTAAACGGATTCAGGTTCAAGCGCCCCAACAGACGCGCGGTCGGATCACCAAAGCGCTCGGCCATGTAACCGTGAGAGACTTCGTGCATCATGATCGCCAGTAAAGCAGGAACCAGCATGACGGCTAATTTCGAAAGAACAGCTTCCATGAACACCTTTTACAGCGCGAAAAGTGACGTAAACCCTGCAGCAGACTTGAGGATTTCAAGGGATACGAGATACTAGTTGACTTGCGGTTTCGGGTCAACTGAAGTGTTGTGGTCAGATTGTCGATCGGCACTGAGGACATGCTGGCGAACCCAGTCAATTTCGTCGGCACGGGTTGTGATAAGACCATCCAGGCGACCAGCAAGAAGATGTCGGAAGATCGTCTGAAATTCAGGCCCCGGAGTCAAGCCCAGGCGGACCAGATCGTGACCATCGATTATCACCTGTTCGCGTCGCAGGTCGGTAACGTAGCGGGAAATCCACTGACGGCCACGCTCCTGCTCTGTGCGCGCCATCTGGTAGATTAAGGATTCTATCGCGAAAGAGGAAAACCAATGGTACAGTTCGCTGTTGGCAGGCTGGTGTTGTCGGCGCAACAGTCGCGACATTTTACGATGTAAACGAATGATCTGTGGCAATTCATCAACAATAACCGCTTTTTCATCCAGGCGCAGGGCAAACCACCGGCCCACCTTGCGCAAACCACTAACCGGCAATCGGTCAAGCAGACAGGTTAAGAAGACCAGCCAGCGGCGGCATGGCATACCGGTATAGAGCAGTTCATACCAGCTGATCGCCTGCTCGGCTGCCTTGAATAGTTTTTTGGTATCAGCATCAAAAACAATCCGCGGGTCAATGATCTGCAGCAGCCCGAATTGATTCAAACGTTCAAGCGCCGGAACAATCTGGGCTTCACTCAGAATGTGTTTTAGCTCGTTTAATATTCGCACCCCGCCAACCTTACGCACCATTTTCAACTCAACGGCACTGTGCATCAACCGTTCAGTCTGACGACCAATGTGAAAATTCAAGCGCTGTTCAAATCGGACAGCCCGGTAAAGCCGGGTTGGATCCTCAATAAAGCTCAAGTTATGCAGCACCCGAATCGATTTATCGCGCAGATCACGCTGTCCTCCATAAAAATCAAGGACCACCCCGAAATGATCAGCATTCAGGGCGACTGTCAGGGTGTTGATGGTAAAATCCCGCCGGTAAAGATCGTGACGGATTGAGGCATCCTCAACCTGCGGAAGGGTTGCCGGGCGATCGTAATATTCGATCCGTGCACTGGCAACATCGACTTTGAAACCATCAGGGAAGATGATCACAGCGGTGCCGAATTTATCATGGGCGCGGATCCTGCACGATGCCTTGGCGGCAAAGGCTTTGGCAAAAGCAATGCCATCCCCTTCGATTACCACATCGACATCAAGATTCTTTTGCCGCAACAGCAAATCCCTGACAAAACCTCCAACCAGATAGGCGCGCACCCCTGATTGATCGGCAACCGTTCCTAATTGCTGCAGCAATGTGCGTACCCTGGGTGGCAACTGGGTGGCAATATAGCGATCCAGATTTTTACGTCTTGTCTGCAAACCCCGTCGCTCCAGGTGTTGTCTCTGCCCCTCCTCCGTTGCGACGGTATTGCCAAGCATGTAGCGCAACAGGTCGGTACGGGTGACCAGACCAACCAGCTTCCCCTGGTCGACGACCGGCACGCTGCGCTGTTGATGTTCGACAATCACCCGTTGCAGTTCCTGCAATGAGGCCGTGGGTGCCACCTGTTCAAAATCGCTGTTCATGACTTCCGCCACCGGCACCTTGTGCAAGCGATGATGGGCGGCTTTTTCAACCACCTGACGGGTCAGGATCCCCCCTACCTTGCCATCGTCCCGGACGATGGGTACGGCATTAAAATTATAACGGGTCATCAGATCACGCGCTTGTTGAATCGATGCCTCAAGGGGCAGACTTTTCACCGAGCGCGACATCAGATGGCGAGCATCACAATGGGATTGAACAAAGCGCGGCAGATGCTGTTCAACCTCTTTCAGCACCTGCGCCAGAGGTTTGTCCCGCACCGTTGCCGAAGCAGCAAAAGCGTGGCCACCACCACCGAACTCCCGCAATAATTCGCCGACGTGTAGTTGGGGTACACGCGAACGGGCAATAATAAAAACGCGATCCTCCATCCGCACCACGACAATCAGGATATCAAGATTTTCAATGTCTTTAAGTTTATGGACCAGGGTTGAAATATCACCGCTGTAACTGTCGGTTGAAGCGCTGGCAATGGCAACCTGAACCCCGTTGATCGTGATTTTCTCTGTCGATTTAAGCAGATCGTTGAGCAGTTCAACCTGTTCCGGAGTCATCTCGCGTACCAGAAAATCAGCAACCACATTGAGGTTGGCACCCTGTTCGAGGAGATAAGCTGCCGCCCGGAAATCATCAGGGGTAGTGCTTGAAAACAGCAACTGCCCGGTATCCTCAAACAGACCAAGCATCATCATGGTCGCTTCATCGGCGCTCGGGGTGATATTACGTTCAATAAACACCTGGGCAAGGATGGTCGTGGTAGCACCAACATCACGAATAAGCTCGAAGGTGCCCTGCAGACTGTTTTCGTCAGCGGGATGATGGTCGTAGATATGCAGTTCAATATCAGTGCGGCGGGCGACCTCGGCCAGCGGGCCAATCCGCTGGGCACTGCGCACGTCCACCAGAATCAGGCGGGTGATTTTTGTAAGATCAATATCTTTAGGCCGTTTGATATCATAAGCATAGAGGGAACTTTCCAGAAGAAAATGCCGGAGTCCACGTTCCTGACCGCCGGGAAAAACCAGCACCGCGTCGGGATACAAACGCTTTGCCGCGATCATTGCGCCAAGACAGTCAAAGTCAGCGTTGATGTGGGTTGCTATGACATCCATGCGGGGCCCTGGTTAGACCTTCAGTGACCCAATCAGGTCATTAATGTCAGCGATACCTTCTTCCAGACAGAAGGTTTTTAATTCGGCGATAATGGTCGCCATGGCATTGGGATCAACAAAGTTGGCCGTACCAACCTGCACCGCCGTTGCCCCGACAATCAAAAATTCCAGGGCGTCCATGGCTCGCGATATACCACCGATGCCAATGACCGGCACCTTCACCACCTGTACCACCTGATGGACCAGGCGCACCGCAATGGGACGGATTGCCGGGCCGGACAGACCGCCGATGGTGTTGGCCAGGCGCGGCTGCCGGGTTTTCACATCAACCGCCATCCCGGTGAGGGTGTTGATCAGACTGATCGCATCAGCGCCTGCGTCCTCTACCGCACGGGCAGTCACCTGAATATCGGTTACGTTGGGGGTCAATTTGACAATCAACGGTTTGCTGGTCTTTTTACGTACCGCAGCAACGGTTGCAAAGGCGGCTTTAGGGTCGGTCCCGAAAACGATGCCGCCGTGTTTAACATTAGGGCAGGAGATATTCATCTCCAGACCGGCAACCCCGGGCAATTCATCAAGACGGGCAGCGACCTCGCCGTATTCTTCCTGGGTGTTGCCAAAGAAATTCACGATAACCGGGGTGTCAAACTGTTTTAAGAAAGGCATTTTATGATGGATAAACTGCTCGACACCAACATTCTGCAGTCCAATTGCATTGAGCATGCCGCCTACCGTTTCGCACACTCGCGGGGTATTGTTGCCGGCTTTGGGGTTGAGCGAAAGCCCCTTGGTAACAATGGCCCCGAGGGAATTCAGATCCAGATAGGGGGCATATTCTTCGCCGTAACCAAAGGTGCCGGATGCCGGCATGATCGGATTTTTTAAAGTTATCCCGGCAATATCCACCTGCAGGTTGACGGTTTTTTCGACCTTTTCTCTTCTTTTCATGGTTTTGCTCCACATTCACACCCATCGCCACCGGCGACATCGCTAGCGCTTTGATGGTCATCCCAGGCCAGATCACTGGCGTTGAAGACCGGCCCTACGGTACAGGTACACAGATAACTGGGTTTTTCAGTCGTATGTCCCTCCCCTTTAACCACACAGCCCAGACAGGCGCCGACCCCACAGGCCATTAATTCTTCCATGGATACCTGGAGATGAACCCCTTTGTCGCGACAGATTTTTTCCACTGCCCGGATCATCGGCATCGGACCGCAGGCAAAAACCTTTGCCTGCGGTTTTTGTTCCATCCGTTGTTCCAGCACTTTCGTCACCAGCCCCCTATCACCAAGGCTGCCATCTTCAGTCGATACAAACGTTCTAACGCCCAGTCGCTCAAATTCCGTCACGGTGATAATGTCATCACGGCAGCGACCACCGATCAGGACCTCCGCCCGTGATGGCTCAGCTATACTCTCGGCGAGCATGTACAGGGGCACCAGACCAATGCCACCACCGACCAGAATGCTGTCGCCGGACGTCAAGTTCAAGTCGAAGCCGCTACCCAAGGGGCCGAGCAGTTCAACAGGGTCACCGTAGTGCAACCCCTGCATGATCTCGGTACCACTGCCGACCACCTTATAGATAATCTCGATAAATTCCTTTGGCGGCATGGTATCGCAATCGGCCGGCATGAATCCGGCACGAAAAATGCCGAAAGGACGACGCAATAAGGGGAGAAGAGCGCGCTGCACACGAAACATGACAAATTGCCCCGGTCTGGCTAAGCGGGTATAGTCCGGTGCCAGAATCCGCATGCGGAAATAACCCGGCGAAACTTCCTGGTTAGACAAAACGATGGTCTTGTGATTTTTCATAGAGTCTCCAATAACTGTTTCACCACCCCGCCAAGGGAGTGAATATCCTCAATCTGTTACTTAGTGTTCATCCGGAAACGCTGGACAAACAAAACATAATGCAGCTTCCGAACTGGAAACTACGTAAATTTCCGGCCCAACAACAAGGCATCTTCCCCATCCTGATAATATTTTTTGCGCCGCCCCTGTAGTTTAAAGCCGCAAGCCTGATAAAGATTGATTGCCGCCTGATTGTTTTCCCGTACCTCCAGCCAGGCCGCCAGGAGTCCCTGTTGCTGACTCCGCTCAATAACATAGGTGAGCAATGCCTGACCTATACCACAACGCCGATAATGCGGCGAGGTCGCCAGATTCTGGATCTGCAACTCCCCGCAGATCAACCACGAGCAGAGATAACCGGCAAGTTGATGATCAACCACCGCCACGTCAAGCGCAGCAATCGGGTTATCCAGTTCATCAACAAACTGCCGGCGACTCCAGGGAAAGCGATAACATTCTTGTTCAATGGCCAACAGTACGTCAATATCCCTCCGGGTTGCCGCCCTGATCGTCATATCTTGGTTGATCATCACCTCTCCCATGCTGACGGATCTGCTAAAAACGCTGGTAGAATATAGAAGCTGCGCACCAGAATACAGAAAAATGTTTGTTTTGTTTATTTATAGGTAATGGGTAGTCGGTAGTGGGTAGTCGGTAGTGGGTAGTCGGCAGCTGAGATTGACATCACTTCCCATTAGCTACTACCCAATCCCCATTACCTGATTGACAAGGATGGTCGGTAATGCTGTAATGCCGCGCGTCTCAAGCAAGGAGTCAGATCAATGAGCCATAAAACCCCCATGACCTACAAGGATGCCGGTGTTGACATTGCGGCCGGCAATGAATTTGTCAACCAGATCAAACCCCTGGTCAAGCAGACATCGCGGCCGGAAGTTGTTGCCGATATCGGTGGATTTGGTGGCCTGTTTGCATTGAATGCAACAAAATACCAGCGTCCGGTGCTGGTTGCAGCAACTGATGGGGTTGGCACCAAACTGATGCTCGCCTTTATGATGAACCAGCATGAAACCGTGGGTATCGATCTGGTCGCCATGTGCGTTAATGATATTATTGTTCAGGGCGCTGAACCCCTGTTTTTTCTCGATTACTTTGCCACCGGAAAATTAACCCAGGCACAGGCGGTAGAGGTTATCAAAGGAATCACGGAAGGCTGCAAACAAGCCGGCTGTGCCCTGCTTGGCGGAGAAACGGCAGAAATGCCCGGTATGTATAAAAGTGGTGAATACGATCTGGCCGGCTTTGCGGTTGGAGTAGTCGACCAGGACCAGATCATAGACGGATCCACTATTACCAGCGGCGATCAGATTATCGGCATTGCCTCCAGCGGTCTGCATTCCAACGGATACTCTCTGGCCCGCAAAATCCTGCTTGAATCGCTCAAACTTGACCTTGCTGCCACTCCTGCCGGGCTGGATCGCCCCTTAGGTGAGGTCCTCCTTACTCCGACCCGGATTTACGTTAAAAGCATTCTCAGTCTGCTCCAGAATTTTCAGCTCAAAGGAATTGCCCATATCACCGGCGGCGGCCTGCTCGAAAACATTCCTCGGGTGCTGCCGCAGCACTGCAAAGCCGTGCTCAACGCGAACAGCTGGGACAAGCCGGCCATTTTTGACTTGCTGCGGCTAGGAGGCAATGTCCCGCTTGAAGAAATGTACCGCACGTTTAATTATGGAATCGGCATGGTTCTCGTTGTACCCCAGGAACAAACCGACCACATCCTGCAACGTCTGTCAACGCTGGGTGAAACCGCCTGGCATATTGGTCATATTGCTGATGCTGACACCGCCTGTGTCGATATCCTGTAGCAACGGAAGTCTTCAGTGAAAAAGCCTTTTCGCATAGCGGTCCTGGCCTCCGGCGGGGGTACCAACCTGCAGTCGATTATCGATCAACAGCAATGTGGCAGGCTGCCTGTTGATGTCACTCTGGTGATCAGCAATAATCCCGGCGCCGGGGCCCTGGTTCGTGCGCAGCAGGCCGGCATCAATACCTTGTGCATCAACCACCGCAATTATCCCAATCGAGAAGATTTTGATCGGGAGCTGGTAAATGCCTTGCAGCAAGCGGACATTGATCTGATCGTTCTGGCCGGATTTATGCGAATTCTTACCCCGGTCATGTTGCAAGCTTTTCCGCAACGGATCATCAATATTCATCCAGCCCTGTTGCCCGCTTTTCCCGGTCTTGACGTGCAGCAGCAGGCGATTGATTATGGTGCGCGCTTCTCCGGTTGTACGGTCCACTTTGTTGACGCCGGGGTGGATACCGGGCCTATTATCATTCAGGCGGTGGTGCCGATCTTACCCGATGATTCAGCTGCAACCCTGGCAGAACGTATCCTCGAACAGGAACACCGCATCTATCCACAGGCGATTCAGTGGTTGGCCGAGGGGCGGGTGAAGATTGAGGGGCGCAACGTGCTGATCGCTAACACCAGCGGCGACAAAACTGCTCTTGTTAATCCGACTAACTGAGATCAGCGACCCTTTTTAGCACCCGTGCGCATCGCTCACTAGAGCCACTGAGAATACAGAAAACCTGTTTTTTATGAATTCCTCTGGATTTTAGAGGTACTTTTTAACGGCCTGGATTGCTGGCATGTAATACGGAAATATGCAGTTTTTTTAGCATAACGCGCTTAAAATAATTGCATCTATTGAAGATCTGTGTTAGTTAATCGCGTTCGAAACTTTCAGGAGGATAACGAGATGTCTAAAGAATGTGGAATTTGCGGTAAAAAGCCGATTACCGGAAACAACGTCAGTCACGCGCACAACAAAACCCGCACGGTGTGGAATCCAAACCTGCAGAAAGTCCGGGCGCAACACGAAGGTTCCATCAAAACCATGAAGGTCTGTACCCGCTGTATCCGTTCCGGCAAGGTTCAAAAGGTCGTTTAATACGCACCTTTTTTAGCGCTACACGACAAAAAGGGATGACCGTTGCCGGTCATCCCTTTTTGTCGTGTAGCATTCTGAAAACAACCCCATTTACCAACTAAAAACAGCTGCCCGCTAATATATCGTTCAGGTGTCGGTTGCAGGTGGTTCCAGTTGTGGATCGAACCCCTGTTGGCGGAACAGACGAAACCGTTCCCGCGCTGCTTCAGCCAGGTGCGGATCATAGGTTTCGGCAAAATCATAAATCTGCTGAAAATTTTTTAAAAAGTCCGGTGAGCAGGGAGTGGCACAGATCAACACCGTGGCCCTGTTGGGATTAAACTCAACCGTTGAAATAACTACCGCGTCATCACAGAACTCGCCGACGGTACTCATCACCTTATGGGGCAAAAAGGAATCTTTTTTCCAGGCCCACAAATAACGATCAAGGGCCGTAGCCATGACATCATCAGCAACAACCACCACCACACGCTGACCACGGCTGAAATGCATTTCCGTGAGGCGAGCGATATGCAGGGCTTTTTCCTGCCGTGCCAGTCGAACAAAAAAAATAGCCGGCAGAGTCATTACTTAAGGACGATCAAGCAAGAGATTCATCAGTTCATGCCCGTTAACCTTGTATCCGGTTTTGGCTGCTTCTTGTTCAGAATAGGCACGTGCTGAAGAAGCGAAATCACAGCGTGAATCGTAGAGGACAAAAGGAACAGGATTACGGGTGTGGGTGCGTTTGGCAATCGGGGTGGGATGGTCAGGTGTGACCAGGATCCGGCAGTCTCCGATTTGCTCGAGACTATTGATGATCGTGCCGACAACCTCACGATCAAAATGTTCTATCGCTTCAATCTTTTCTTTCAATAAGCCCCCATGGGCAGCTTCATCCGGGGCCTCAACATGGAGATAGACAAAGTCACGGCTTTTCAACGCGTCAATAGCATATTCGGCCTTGCCACGATAATTGGTATCAATGTAACCGGTAGCTCCGGGTACCTGAATGATATCAAGGCCGGCGTTGACCCCGATGCCGCGAATCAGATCGACGGCAGAAATGACGGCGCCACTCAAGCCATAGCGCTGCTGATAGGTCTCCATGGTCGGGCGGCGGCCATGACCCCACAGCCAGATGGAGTTTGCCGGCAACTGTCGCTGCGCGACGCGGCGATTGTTGACCGGATGGTCGAGCAGGAGCATCTGGGCTGAATTCATCAGATCGTGAAGGATAGCTGCCCCCTCCCCTTGCGGCAGATGATCTTCGATGCTTTGGGTTGAAATATCGTGGGGAGGAGTAAATTTTAGCTGATCTTTACCATTTTTCCAGACCATCAGGTGACGGTAGGAAACCCCAGGGTAGAAATGGAACTCATCACCGCCCAGTTCACCATGCAGGCACTGAATCAGCTCAGTGGCCTCTTCGGTACTGATATGACCGGCAGAAAAATCGCCCATGTAGATTTTACCAAAATGGGCTTCCAGCCAGACAAAGTTCAGGCGAAATGCCACATCGTCCGGCCCCAGCTCAACGCCCATGCTGGCGGCCTCCAGGGGTGAACGGCCGGAATAACAGTCCGCCGGGTTGTAACCGAACACTGACAAATTGGCGACATCACTGCCGGGCGGATAACCGTCCGGGACAGTTGCTGCCAGCCCAACCTGACCCTTACGGCATAGCTGATCCATGTTAGGTGTGTGTGCGGCCTCCAGAGGCGTTTTTCCATCGAGTTCCGTCATTGGTTCATCGGCCATGCCGTCGCCGAGGAGAATAATGTATTTCATGCTTTATCCTGTCGTCTGGTCATCCGCGCGGGTGAAACTGCTGATGCACCTGCTTCAGGCGCTCCTGGATGACATGGGTGTAAATCTGGGTGGTTGACACATCCGCATGACCGAGCATCGCCTGGACCGCGCGTAAGTCTGCCCCGTTTTCAAGAAGATGGGTAGCAAAAGAATGGCGCAACAGGTGCGGATAGACGGTTTTGTTGATACCCGCGCAAAGCGCATAGCCTTTGAGTTTTTTCCAGAACCCCTGGCGACTTAATTTGTCGCCGCGGGTATTTAAAAAAACCTCCTGGCGCGACTTGCCCTTCTTTATCAGGGGCCTGACATTCTGCAAATAATCGTTGAGAAATTCAAGGGCAACTTCACCTAAAGGGATTAAGCGTTGTTTTGACCCCTTCCCCATGACGTTTACACAACCGATGTCGAGCTTCAAATCTGCCAGGCGCAGATCGGTTATCTCACTGACCCGCATACCGGTGGCGTAGAGGACCTCCAGCATCGTTCGATCCCGGCGAGCAACCAGGGTGTCAGCGCGTGGTGTTTCCAGCAGCGCCTCAACCTCAACCGTGCTGAGCAGGTGCGGCAATGGTGATCGGGTTCTTGGTGCATCAATGCGCGTGGTAGGGTCTAACGGTGCATGCCCCTCACGTAACAGAAACCGATGAAAATGCCGCAGGGTGCTTAATACGCGAGCCCGACTGCGAGGGGCCAACCCCTGTTCCCGTAAATGGGTGAGAAAACCAACAATCATCAACGGCTCAATATCTCCGGGTTTTTCAACCTGTTCAGAACGACACAGGTATTCACTATACGCGGCAAGGTCACGCGCATAGGCAGATATGGTATTGGCAGCCAGCCCTTTTTCGACACTGATGAAATTCAGAAAATGATCAACACAAGTATTCATTGTCAGTGGGTCACTTTACTCCAATCGGTTCAGCAGGGTTTGGCGAATGGTGTCAATCCGCACCGGATCAACAATCTTCTGGCCAAAAATATCGTGGATATAAAACACATCAGCTGCCTGATCTACCTTGGTAGCTATCTTTGACACAGCGATATACAACCCAAGCTCTTTTATCGTACTGGTGATCTGGTACAACAGGCCCACCTTGTCGGTAGCAAAGATATCGATAACCGTATAATTGTCGGAGACCTCATTATCGAACTCTACCCGATTCGGTCGCGGCACTTGTCTGTTCTTTTTCGTATAAAAACTCGGGGTCTGGAGCTTGGCAACGAGATCTTCAACCATCACGCGCCCTTCCAGCACTGCGGTTAAGTCATCCTCAAGCTTGCGCCACTTTTCCGGTTTACTGACAATTTCACCATGAACGCTATTAACCTGCAGCACATCAAGAACATCACCATCTTTACGGGTATAGATCTGCGCTCCCAGAATATTGATTGAGTGAGCAGCCATGACCCCGGCGATCTGTGAGAAAAGTCCCGGTGAATCTATAGTCGAAATAGTTACCTCGGTAAATTTAGCCTCATCCATGTGCTCAATCTGCATAGCCAGAGCGTTACGTCCGCGATTCAGCGCCAACCGCAAATGCGGGATGATCTCAGCAGAGCGATTACTTAACAGATATCTGTTGTTCAGACTATTAATGGCTTTAACCAGACGCTTTTCCGAAAATTCGCCAAGCAATGCCTGACGAATTTTGCGCTTGCGCTTGCGTACTTTTTCGGTGCGCTGTTCCTGGAAAAAATCCTTTTTCTCAAGGACATCGTAGGTTTTTTCATACAATTCCTGGAGCAGCGTTCCCTTCCATTCCGACCAGACATCCGGCCCAACGGCCTTAATATCAGCGAAGGTCAGTAAATAAAGCATGCGTAGATTTTCACTGGTCTGCAGCAATTCAGCAAACTGGGCGATCATTTTCAGGTCCTGCAGATCACGCCGCTGCGAGATGTGCGCCATTTTCAAATGATGAGCGACAAGGAATTGCATGCGCTGGCTGTCTTCACGATTAAGCTTCAGCCTTCTGGCAATACGCGGAATCATTTCCGCCCCACGGATGCTGTGATCTTTTCCGCTACCTTTGCCGATATCATGGAACAAAATGGCCAGCAACAACAGTTCCGGTTTTTCAATCTGATGAATCAGCCGGCTCAGTTGTGGCTGAGAATCTTGATAATCACCATTCCAGAGTTTTTCTACCTCTTCAACGGCAAAGAGGGTATGAACATCGACGGTATAAATATGATAGAGGTCAAACTGGACCTTGCAATAAATGTGCTTAAACTCAGGAATAAAAGCGTTAAGAAACTGAAGATGATGCATCTTGTGAAGGGTTTTTCCCGCCCCCTTAACATCGCGCAAAATAACCATAAAGGAGTCGTTGATGCGCTTTGAACGCCGTACCTTGTCGGTGATTAAATGCAAGTTTTCCCGAATCAGCTGCTTCAACTCCAGGCATAGATCAGCCTGGTGTTTCTGCGCCAATTCAAAAGCCACCATCATCAACTCAGGGTGTTGAAGCAGGGTCAGGTTTTTTGCCGCCCGTAATTCGCCGCGCAACAAATAAAAGCCGTCATCCAAATTGCGCCGGACCAGAAAATTAAACACCCCCATCGGGGCGCCACGTGACATGGTCGCGTCAACTATCATCTTTGATGCAAGATATTCATTCTGATTTGCGTAAGCGTAATAATCCTGCATAAACTGTTCAACCGCGGAACCGGTTGATACGTTGGCATAGCCCAGAAATGAAGCAATCTGCTGCTGCACATCAAAGGTAAGCTGTTCGGATTTTCTCTGGGTGGAAAAATGAAGAAAGTTCCTGATTGTCCACAAATAGTCCTGGGCATGGACATACGACTCGACCATCTGTTCGGTAACAATGCCACGCGTGAGTAATTCGTGTAAGCTGTCGGCTTTGTATTTTATCCGTGCAATCCACAGGGCGTCTTGAAGCTCGCGCAATCCGCCCTCACCTTCCTTAATGTTGGGTTCCAACAGATAGACGGACGACCCGTATTTTTTTTTACGTTCATCTCGTTCTTCCAGTTTTCTTTTGATAAAGCCTTGGGGATCTTGCTTCTGCAGCGCCTGTCCGACATCGTTAACAAAATCCTGGTAAACCCGCTGTTCGCCAGCGATCAGACGCACGTCAAGAAGAGCTGTGCGAACCGTCGTATCACGGGCCTGCTCTAGACAGTCGGATGATGAACGGATGCTGTAACCAACATCGAGATTTAAATCCCACAGTAGATACAAGAGGCGGTCAGCAATAACCCGGATACGATCTTCGCCTTCGGGGAGATAATAAAACATCAGGTCAAGATCAGAGCGCGGGTTCATCTCTTCGCGCCCATAACCACCGACCGCCAGCAAAGCGCAATCGGAAACCGCCGCGTGGTCAAAACCAGTCACCGCGATGCGGAACAGGTTCTGGTTCAATTGGTCAAACAGCAGGCTGAATTGTTTGATAATAAACCGGCTTGATGCCCCATCGAGACATTTTTTCTGCAAGATCGCAAAATTTTCATCGATATAAGCACGCGCCGCATCAACCACCTGGGGCCGCACCGATTCGAAATTTGTGTAATTTGCCGGAGCATTAAACGGAATAAGATCGTGACTGATGGAGGTTACCTGGTAGGTCATTTCCACGCTACCTGACCCATAGCTGCCGCATATTTTTTAATACCCTGGACGATAGCATTAGCTACATGGCGTTGATAATCTACAGAATTTAAACGTTTTTCTTCGCGCGGGTTGGTAATGAAGGCCGATTCAACCAGGGCCGACGGCATGGTAGCACCGAGCAGGACATGGAAGGGCCCCTGCTTGACCCCGAGGTCGCGGATATTGCTGTAGCGAGAAGATAGCCCGGCAACCAGAGACTGCTGAACTTCTGCCGCCAAGCGACTCGATTCGTTGATTTTTGCATTGGCCATCAAATCAAAAAGAATCGCCTCAAGGTTACTGATATCCTGCAGGGTCATTCCATTTTCTCGTGCTGCAACCGCGGCAGCTTCATCGGTTTTTGCCAGGTTAAGAAAATAGGTTTCAACACCGTAAGCGCGGCTACCGGTCGTAGCATTGGCATGGAGGGAAATAAACAGGTCGGCTCCAACCCGATTGGCATATTCAGTACGCTCGCGCAATTCCAGATAGCGATCATCCTCACGAGTTAGCAGCACCTTGACTCCCAATTGTTGACGTAGCGCTGCCGCAAGAATCTTTGCCATTGCCAGATTCACATCTTTTTCCCTGGTTCCATTGGGGCCAATCGCTCCAGGATCCCGGCCACCATGACCGGGGTCGACGACAATCAGGCGGATACCATCGCCGTTGGATTGTTGTTTGATCCGCATGACCGGTTGCTTAGAGGCAGAGGAGCCAAGGATATGGGCAATCGAATCATCAGCAATAGGAGACGTACTTGGCGGTCGGGCGATCTGGACCTGCGGCGCACGACTAGGTGAGCCCATAATGTCAACAACCAGACGATGGGGATTGTCCAGAGTAGTGATACGATATTCCAGTTCACGCTCCAAATCAATGACGACACGAGAACGCTGGGTGTCGAAACGACTCGCACGAACTCGTTGAACAAGGCCATTATTGATGATGATTTCATCAGGTAATTGACCTGACAGATCGGTGTAAACCAGATCAAAATAAAGACGCGGTGAATTACCTCTAAGAAGATTGGGCTTGGCTACAACCGGCGCCGACAGATCAAGAACAACCCGAGTGTACTCGGGACCACTCCAATATCGGATTGACTGTAGCAGAGGGGCCTGGGCGACCTCCTCGTATTGATGTTGCTCGACGTTGGTTGTCACCGGCTCAGGCGGTACAGTAACCGACAGGGCGGTCAACTTCTTACGGGCTTCAGATACCATGTCTCCCGTTGGGGTATCATGAATAACCCGACGATACAGACCGATAGCACGGCTCTGGTCGTTCAGACGTTGTTGAGCGATCTCGGCCGCATGGAACAGGGCATCATCGGCAAAACGGCTGGCGGGAAAGCGCTTTGCCAGATCCAGGTAAAGTCGGATAGCCTCTTCCGCATCGCTACGTCCACCCGACGCCTGGGATAAACCGTGCCAGGTACGGGCGCGTAGAAAATAAGCGTTTTCGATGGCGGTATCACCTGGTCGCTGAGCGATAAAACGGTCAAAATTTGAGATCAAACGTTCCCAGTTGGTGCGCTGACGCTGTAGCTGCGCTGATGTGATCAGTTGCTGATAATCCTGTCGCAGTTCCACATAGGACGTTCCCTGGGCTTGACCGGAATCGACCGCAGAAAAAAGCAGTAGCAGTTGTAACAAGGCAACAAAAAGAACAATTCTCATTCGATCAACTTTTTCATCTCGGCCAGCAGATTCAATGCTGCCAGAGGGGTTAGATGGCTGATATCAATGCCTTCAAGCCGCTCACGGAGTTGTTGGTGAAGATCCTGTTCAAATAAGGAAAGCTGGAAACTGGCCTGGTTTTCTCGTATTTTTTTTGAACAATGGTTGCCACGATGGTCTCGTTCGCCACTTTCCAGGTCCTTTAAAATGCTTTTTGCGCGCTGGATAACCGCTTCCGGCAGACCTGCCAGACGGCCGACCTGAATCCCATATGAGCGACTGGCGCTACCAGCGACGATCTTACGCAGAAAGATAATCTGGTCGTTCCACTCCTTGACTGCAACATTAAAGTTTTTAACCCGCGTGCAACTTGACGCCAGATCCGTCAACTCGTGGTAATGAGTGGCAAACAGGGTTTTGGCGGCAACATCGGGATGATCATGCACATACTCAGCAACCGCCCAGGCGATACTGACACCATCGTAGGTAGAGGTTCCTCGGCCGATTTCATCAAGGATAATCAGACTATCCGGTGTCGCATGGCGCAAAATATTAGCGGTTTCATTCATCTCCACCATGAAGGTTGATTCACCTTTAGCCAGATTATCACTTGCCCCAACCCGAGTAAAGATCCGGTCAACCACACCGATCTGCGCTTCATCAGCCGGAACATGACTGCCAATTTGTGCCATCAGAGTGATCAGCGCCACCTGCCGCATAAAGGTTGATTTGCCCGCCATATTCGGACCGGTAATGATCAGCAGCTGATTCTCTTGCTTATCAAGCAGGACATCATTAGGCACGAAGGCCTCCTGCAGAGGCATCCCTTCGATGACCGGGTGGCGTCCGGCGTCAATCCGGATCTTGCCGGAATGATCCATGCGGGGACAGACATAGCGTCGTTCATGCGATAGATCGGCCAGCGCCGTCAATACATCAACAATCGCCAGGGCCTCAGCACTGCGCTGGATCCGCTCCGATTGAGCAGCGGCATGAAGACGAATGTCCTGAAACAGGCTGTATTCGAGTTCTGCCATGCGTTCCTCGGCACCAAGAACTTTGGCCTCAATATCTTTGAGCTCGGCAGTAATATAGCGCTCGGCGTTGACCAGGGTCTGTTTTCGTTGATAATGATCGGGTATCCGCTCAAGATGACGATGAGTTACCTCGATAAAATAGCCGAACACCCGATTGTATTTAATCTTCAGAGATGAAATGCCGGTGCGCTCGCGCTCCCTGGTTTCCATCGCCGCGATCCAGCCTTTGCCTTCGCGACTGATCACCCGCAATTCGTCGAGATCTTCATGGTAATGATCCTTAATAATCCCCCCGTCACGCACGACAAAGGGTGGTTCATCTGCAATCGCGCGGGTGAGTAACGCATTCAAGTCGGGTAAGGCGTCCAACCGGGATTGCAATTCCTTCAGATAGGGGTCGGCAAAAGAATCAAGGTAGTCAGCAATCGCCGGGATGCGTGC
Organism: Pelovirga terrestris; assembly: GCF_014773365.1. Taxonomy (GTDB): domain Bacteria; phylum Desulfobacterota; class Desulfuromonadia; order Desulfuromonadales; family Geopsychrobacteraceae; genus Pelovirga; species Pelovirga terrestris. The sequence continues at coordinate 145,730 of NZ_JACWUN010000001.1, read as the reverse complement.
CAGGGAATCACGTAGCGCCACCAGATCGCGCGGATTGGCACCAGCCATGGAGATTTTGCCGTTCAGGCGTTCGAGATCGTAAACGCCATCAAGGGCTTCCCGTACATCCAGGCGCAGCAGACTGTTGTCCACCAGTTCGGAAATCGCGGACTGGCGTTTGGTGATCTGATCGAGGTCAAGCAACGGATAATGGATCCAGTGCCGCAGGGTTCTGCCACCCATCGCCGTTACCGTGCGGTCCAGCACACCCAGCAATGATCCTTTCTTTTTGCCGTCCTGCAAGGTCGCTGTCAGTTCAAGATTACGTCGGGTGGCATCATCAAGCACCATCGAGTCGCGCACGTGATAAGTGCTAAGAGGCTGCAGATGCTTAAGCTGATCCTTCTGGGTCTGCTGCAGATAATAAAGAATAGCAGCGGCGGCTTGACGTGCCGCCGGCAGATCGGCGCAACCAAAAGAGGACAGATTCGCCACGGCGTAAAAGGAACAGATCTGCTCCCTGGCATAATCTTCAGTAAAGATCCATTCCGGCAGCCGGTTACACATCAGGGGCTCAAGCAATTGGGTCAGTTGACGTTGCAGGCGTTGGCCACCCTCCCCTTCACCCATCACGATTTCACGTGGTCGGATGGAACTGATTTCGCTCTCCACCTGGGCGATGGTTTCGACCTGGGTAACGCGGAAAGCGCCGGTGGTGATATCAACACAGGCCATCCCAAAAGCATCAGCGGTTGCGGCTAAAGCGAGGAGATAGTTGTTTTCTTTAGGCTCCAGGGTGTCGGTATCGGTAATCAAACCCGGAGTGACAACCTTGACCACCTCGCGCTTGACAATACCCTTAGCGGTTTTCGGGTCTTCTACCTGCTCGCAAATAGCCACCCGGTGGCCGGCTGCTACCAATTTGGCGATATATCCCTGACTGCTATGATACGGGACCCCACACAGGGGAACGGCATCCTCATCCCCCTTGTTGCGCGAGGTCAGGGTAATACCGAGAATCTTTGCGGCGATAACGGCATCATCCATGAACATTTCATAAAAATCACCAAGCCTGAAAAACAAGATAGCATCCTGGTAATCAGCTTTGATTTCGAGAAATTGACGCATCAAAGGAGTGGTTGTTGACATGCAGTTTTCCAGTGACAGAAGGATACAGACGGCAAACAAGGCCGTGAGTCTAGCAAAGGACGGTGACGGTGTAAATCAGGGATTGTCGGTAACCAGGTGCTGGAGCTTGACCGTAAATATCTGACGGGGTAAAAGAGCACAACTATACGTCAACAAATAGGAACAGGATATACGAAAATGAACTCGCTGAACAAAACGGCTGAGCTAAACGTCCAGCCCGACAATTTTTACATCAACCACCTTAGTGATGAAATCCGCGTAGAGCAGCTGTGTCAGAAACTATTAAAGCACTTCCATCAACATCTTCTCGATAGTGGCAAGTTCAGCCCGCTTGAAGCCGGGTCCATGGCCTCAGGGGCGGATTACTTTCTCCGCGATTTTGTCATCGACTCGTTGCGGGCTAATATTTTTCATATCACCGCCAGGCAAGTACGCGGTTTCGCCGGCAACTGGTACGTTCATCGTAACCTTGAACCCAACATGAAAGAGCTTGAGACGATACTCAAGGGCGTGCGGGAGTTTTATTGCTACTGTGCAAATAATAGTTGGGCAGAGACAACCGTTTGCCATCAGATTGCTGAGATCTGCTGCGATCTAGATTACTTTCGTGAACGTATCGACAGCTTTCACGCCTTGACCGGTGATGATTATCCGGGGTGGTGTGAACAGTGCCCAACAAATTGAAAAATGACTACTATGCGTTGGCGTGGCATTAATCCAGAGTCATTCCCCTTGCCTGATCGTCTTTTCATCTATCGTTTTATCCGTCGCAATAGCAAGGCGGACAAAACCGTTGCGGCGGGCAATTTCCATCACCTCAATAACCCAGCCGTGACGGGCTGACTTGTCAGCCATCAGCAAAAAAGTCATTTCCCTGGTCGTTTCAACTCCTAATCCGACCAGATGCTCGTTCAACTCAGACAGGGTAATAGCCTCACGCTGCAGGTAAAGGTCTCCTTCTTCAGTCAGATAGACTTCAACCTCTTTTTTTTCCGTAGCAACCTGCTGGGCTCCTCCTTCCGGCAGATCGATGTTCACCCCCGGGCGCTCAATGAAGGTTGTTGAGATCATGAAGAAAATCAACAACAGAAAAACCACATCGATCATCGGGGTCAATTCGACCCGTGGAGATTCACTGTCCTTACGCCGAAATCCCATGTTAACCCTCAACCTGGTCAACGATCTTCATGGAGGCTTCTTCCAGCTCAAGGGTCAAGCGATCGGAGCGCGCAGACAGGTAGCGATGGACCAGCAGCATCGGCACTGCCACACTGAGTCCGGCAGCGGTGGTGATCAATGCTTCTGAAATACCACCGCCCAGGGTAGCCGGTGTACCGACCCCTTCAACGGCAATCACATTAAATGCGTTGATCATCCCCAGCACCGTCCCGAGCAGTCCCAGCAAGGGGGATACGTTGGCAATAGTGGCCAGCAGGCCAAGGTAGCGCTGTAGAAATACGGCTTCACGCTCCCCTACTTCTTCTGCCAGGGATTTCAGGTGAGCCCGTGAAGCACCACGATTTTTAAGCACAACCACCAGAATACGGGCCAGCGGTGATCTCCCCTGCAGACAAAGTTCAAGGGCATCTTCGGGCCGATTGTTGCTTAATAGATCTGAAACCTTGGTTCTCAGGCGAAGTAACTCCCTGCGGATCTGCACGTAGGCAACAAAGCGTTCCATGAAAATTGCCCAGCCGATGATCGAGCAAAAAAGAATCGGATACATCAACGGGCCACCACGAAAAAAAATATCCAGCATAAAAACAACTTTCCTTACATATTGAGGTCAGAACTGACAAGCGGATGAACTAACAGCCAGGTCAAGTGGTGTTCCAGTATGACGAGACTACGATAGATCGATAATATCTGTCAGGACACCAATTTTCACAACAATTGCCTTCGATCTGAATTCATTTTATGGCGAAAAAGCGCCTGAATTCACGGAAATAAGCACATCTTTGAGTGCATTTATTACCATAAGTCGCACAAGATTTTGCAACTAACGAATTTATCTATTTTTTAGCATAACCACAATTTTGGCATTGGCATTGCGTATTAGCAGAAATAGTTTATATTCTATACGTTATGACCTTTCAGCTTGACAGATATTTAGTAAAACTATAATTTTTTACCCTGAATAATGTCGTGTGCAAAAAAATCAAATGCGTTGATTTCTCGTCACACCCGTTAACTTCACACTCTCTTACAGGAGGAAATACATCCATGTCAATGCGCCAAGATGCTCTTGATTATCACAGTACCGGTCGAAAAGGAAAAATCGAAGTCATCACCACCAAGCCCTGCGCGACCAGCCGGGACTTGTCTCTCGCTTATAGTCCCGGGGTGGCCGAGCCCTGCCTGGAAATAGAAAAAAACCCCGCTGATGCCTACAAATATACAGCCAAGGGAAACCTCGTCGCGGTTGTCTCTAACGGCACGGCGGTACTTGGTCTTGGTGACATCGGTGCGTTAGCGGGTAAACCGGTGATGGAAGGCAAGGGTGTTCTGTTTAAGAGTTTTGCCGATGTTGATGTTTTTGACATTGAACTGAACACCAAAGATTCTGACGAAATTATTCGTACGGTGAAACTACTGGAACCGACCTTTGGTGGCATCAATCTTGAGGATATCAAAGGGCCTGAGTGTTTCTACATTGAAGAAAAGCTCAAGGAAATCATGGATATTCCGGTATTTCATGATGACCAGCATGGCACGGCGATTATTTCCGCAGCCGGCATGATCAACGCTCTGGAAATTGTCGGCAAAGACGTCCACAACGTTAAAATGGTTGTTAATGGTGCCGGAGCGGCAGGCATTGCGTGCGCCAACCTGGCGGTCACCATGGGAATTGACAAGAATAACGTCATTCTTTGTGATACCAAGGGTGTCATCTACAAGGGCAGAACCGAGGGAATGAATGAATACAAAGAACGCCTGGCTGCCGACACCGAGGCTCGAACCCTTGCTGATGCAATAGTTGGTGCAGACATTTTCTTCGGCGTATCGGCAAAGGGTGCCCTAACTGCAGAAATGCTGAAAACAATGGCAAAAGATCCCATAGTTTTCGCCATGGCAAACCCTGATCCTGAGATCACCCCCCCCGAAGCCTGGGCAGTTCGTGATGATGTCATCATCGGTACCGGTCGTTCCGACTATGTGAATCAGGTCAATAATGTTCTGTGTTTCCCGTTTTTGTTTCGCGGAGCACTTGATGTTCACGCCAGCGCTATCAATGACGAAATGAAACTTGCGGCAGTTAAAGCTCTTGCCGATCTGGCTAAGGAGGATGTGCCGGACTCTGTCCGCAGAGCCTACGCAGGTGAAGATATCCAGTTCGGGCGCAACTATATTATCCCTAAACCCTTCGACCCGCGCGTGCTGCTGCATGTGGCTCCGGCTGTCGCCCAGGCAGCGATGGATAGTGGCGTTGCCCGCCGTCCGATCAAGGATATGCAAAAGTATCGTGAATCACTTGAAGCGATGCAGGGCCGATCCAAGGAGGTCATGCGTACCCTGATCAATAAAGCAAAGGCGGCGCCAAAACGCATTGTCTTCCCTGAAGGCGAAGAAGATAAAATCCTGCGTGCGGCCCAGATCCTGGTCAGCGAAAACATTGCGACTCCGATTCTTCTCGGCAATCCAGACAACATCGCTGCCAAGGCGACCACTCTGCATATTGATTTACACGGGATCACTATTATTGATCCAGCTACCAGCGAAATGCGCGATGATTACGTCGGCAAAATGTTTGAACTGCGCCAGCGTAAAGGCGTCACCCACAACGGGGCCTTAAGTCAACTCAAAGGCAACTATAATTATTTTGGTGCCCTGATGGTGCAACAAGGAGATGCTGACACCATGCTCTCCGGTATCAACCATCACTATCCGGAAACGATCAGACCCTCACTTGAAATCATCGGCAAGCAAAACAACCTGTCCAAGGTTCACGGCATGTATATGATGGTGTTCAAAAAACAGGTCGTCTTTATTGCCGATGCTACGGTCGCCATCGACCCGACACCGGAAGAATTGGCGGAAACAGCGATTCTGGTGGCTGAAAAAGTACGCCAGTTTGATATCGTCCCCAAGGTTGCCATGCTGTCCTTCTCTAACTTTGGCAGCAGTACCGAACCACAAGCACTGAAAGTTAAAAAAGCGACAGCACTGGTCAAGCAACTTGATCCTGATCTGATTGTTGATGGTGAGGTTCAGGCGAATGTGGCTCTTGATCCGGAACTGACTGAAAAACAATACCCCTTCTCCATGCTTAAGGGTGATGCCAACGTCTTTATCTTCCCCGACCTGCAGTCAGGCAATATCAGTTACAAGCTGCTGAACAAGTTGGGTGGCGCCGAGGCCATTGGTCCGATCCTGATGGGGATGAAAAAACCGGTTCACGTGCTTCAGCGCGGTGACGATGTTGCTGACATCGTCAATATGGCTGCAGTTGCTGTGGTTGACGCTCAGGAAGCTGAGCACAACTAAGTAACTTTTCCTTATCAATACCAGGCGTAAGGTCCTCTTAGGGCCTTACGCTTTTTTTTTGCTGACGACTTTTATTCGGCTATGATAATCAGTACTATATCTGAACCTGCTTAATACTTTCAGAAGATTCAAGGGCAGGTTGACATGCCGGCATAAAACCGGCGCTAGAAAATACTTCAGGAAAGTGATTCTAAACCTATGAAATATTGCAGCACACGTGGCCAGGTTCGGGATTTATCCTTCAGTGACGCAGTGATGATGGGGCTGGCTTCCGATGGTGGTTTATTATTGCCGGAACAGATTCCTCAGCTTACGCAACCGCAACTGGAGTCATTTAGCCGCCTCAGCTATACCGATCTGGCTTACGAGATTATTTCCCTTTACGCAACCGATGTGCCTGCTGCCGATCTGCGCCGTCTGGTGAACACGTCTTATGCATCATTTAATCACCCTGAAATTACACCGGTGGTGAAGCAGGATGATGTCTACATTCTGGAGCTCTTCCATGGCCCGACCCTGGCTTTCAAGGATGTGGCCCTGCAGTTTCTTGGCAATCTGTTCGAATACTATCTGATCAGGGATAACAGGAATCTCAACATCATCGGGGCCACCAGTGGCGACACCGGTAGCGCTGCCATCGCCGGCGTACGTGGCAAGAAAAATATCAACATATTCATTCTATTTCCCTTCGGTCGGGTTTCTTCCGTTCAGGAAATGCAGATGACGACGGTTACTGATGACAATGTCTTCAATGTCGCGATTGATGGCACCTTTGATGACGCCCAGGCGATAATCAAAGAGATTTTCAATGATCAACAGTTCAAACAGACACACGCTTTAGGTTCGATCAATTCAATCAACTGGGTACGCGTGCTGGCACAGATCGTCTATTACTTTTATGCGTATTTCCGCGTCCGTGAACAAACGGCCTGTGAACAGGTCCAGTTTAGTGTGCCAACGGGTAATTTCGGTGATATTTTTGCCGGATATATCGCCGGAAAGATGGGTTTACCAACCCGTCGTTTTATTCTGGCCACCAATTCCAATAACATTCTCTGTCGCTTTGTCAATGAAGGTGACTATTCCCTTGCCGATGTCCACCATTCCCTGTCTCCATCGATGGATATTCAGGTTGCCAGCAATTTTGAACGCTATCTCTATTATCTGTATGAGGGCGACACTGCGGCAGTTGTTACGGCCATGGATCGTTTTAAAAAAACCGGAAAAATCACTTTTTCTGCAGCGTTGCAGACTAAAATTCAACAGGATTTCGTTGCTGCCAGCGTCGATGATCAGCAAACCCTCGAGCAGATTTCATCCTTTTACCATCACACTGGCTATCTCTTGGACCCACATACGGCGGTCGGGGTTAAGGCCGCTAGTAAGGTTGGCGAAGATGTCCCCCTGGTCTGCCTGGCAACTGCTCACCCGGCCAAGTTTCCGGAAGCCATCAACAAGGCGATTAAGGATAAACGGCCACCCCTTGAGATCATCGAGCGATTACGTGGCTTACCCCGCCGTTGTGAACGGCTTGCTGCTGATGCCAGCTTAATTAAAGAGATGGTTGCGCGAAATTCCTCTAAATCATAAAATCACAAAAAATTACTCCCATTACGACAGTCAATCTTCTCCAAGGAGGGCACCATGAACGACATTTCACCTGACATGTTTTACGGCTTGATTCAGACCTACGGCCTGCCACTGCTATGGGCAGTGATCATTTTTATTGTCGGTCGGATGATTGCCAGAATTATTTCAAGCGCTGTAGCGAAAGCCATGACCAAGGCCAAGGTCGAAGAAACCCTGGTCAAATTCACCAAAAATATGCTGTTTGTGGCGATCATGGTTTTTGTTGTTATCGCCGCTATCAGCAAAATGGGCGTCGAAACAACCTCTTTTGCTGCTGTCGTCGCAGCCGCCGGTCTGGCTATTGGTCTGTCACTTCAGGGAACCTTAAGCAATTTTGCTTCTGGTGTTCTGCTGATTGTTTTCAGACCATTTAAAACAGGTGACTTTATAGAGGCTGCTGGCATTTCAGGGATTGTTGAAGAAATTCAGATATTTAGCACGCTGATGCGGTCTGGGGATAATAAACAGATTATTGTACCCAACTCCCAGGTTATGGGAACGACCATTACCAATTACTCAACCAAACCGACCCGCCGGCTAGATCTGGTTATTGGGGTTGGCTATGGAGATGATCTGCAGAAAGTTAAAGCGGTACTAAACGAAGTGCTTGCCACAGAGGAACGAATTTTACCGGAACCGCAACCTACCATCGGGGTGCTGGCGCTTGGTGAAAGCAGTGTTGATTTTGCTGTCCGTCCCTGGGTTAACAGCGGTGATTATTGGCCGGTATTATTTGATCTGCAGGAGGCGATCAAGCTGCGTTTTGATGTTGAAGGTATCAGCATTCCCTTTCCACAACGAGATATCCACATTGTCAGTAACCCAAAAGACACTGTTGCAGCGTAAAACCTGATCGGTTTAGTCCAGGCAGCCAGGTCCTGAAACCGACTTGGGATGGAAGTTTGAATCGGGATAAAGTAACAGCAGAAGATCGTAAAAAAAGCCTCCGGGGTGGTACCGGAGGCTTTTTTATCTGTGATTAAGATCTTACTGAAAATCAGCAATCAAAGTAGAGAGCGAATTCTTCGGGTACCGGACGCATACGGACCGGATCAACCTCAGCGCTGCGTTTGTAGTTGACCCACATCTCAATAACATCTGGGGTAAAGACATCTCCCTTGAGGAGGAAGGCATGATCTGCTTCCAGATTGTTCAGGGCATCTTCAAGGGAAGTCGCAACATTGGGAATATCCTTTAACTCTTCCGGGGACAAGCCATAGATATCCTTATCGAGAGGTTGACCTGGATCAATCTTGTTTTCGATACCGTCAAGACCGGCCATCAGCATGGCGGCGAAGGCCAGATAGCCATTGGCTGAAGGATCCGGAGTACGATATTCAACCCGTTTGGCCTTTTCATTGCTGGTTACCGGAATTCGTAATGAGGCTGAACGGTTGCGGTTGGAATAAGCCAGGTTAACCGGTGCCTCATAACCTGGAACCAGACGCTTGTAGGAGTTGGTGGTTGGGTTGGTAAAAGCACAGAGCGCCTTGGCATGCTTCATAATCCCACCGATGTAGTACATGGCCATCTTAGAAAGGCCACCGTAGCCATCACCAGCAAACATATTCTTGCCGTCTTTCCACAGAGATTGGTGACAGTGCATGCCGGAGCCGTTGTCACCATAGATCGGTTTCGGCATAAAGGTAACGGTTTTACCATTACGGAAAGCAACGTTTTTGAGGACATACTTAAACCACTGCAGATGGTCTCCCATCGCCAGCAGTGAATCAAAACGCATATCGATTTCGCACTGACCGCCGGTAGCAACCTCATGGTGGCCACACTCAACGACCATTCCGACTTCCTGCAGTACCATCATCATTTCATTGCGCAGGTCAACCATGCTATCGGTTGGCGCAACAGGGAAATAACCCCCCTTGTTTTTCGGCTTGTACCCCAGGTTAGGAAATTCTTCACGACCTGTATTCCAGATCCCTTCAACGGAATCGATGGCGTAAAAAGACTCATTAGAGCTGGAGGAATATCGCACATCATCAAAGATAAAGCACTCAGGCTCCGGACCGAAATAGGCCGTATCGGCAATACCAGTTGATTTGAGGTACGCTTCGGCTTTCTGAGCGATAAATCGCGGATCGCGGGTATAGCCTTCACGAGTCACCGGATCAAAGATGTTACAGATCAGACTTAGGGTTGTCATTTCAATAAAAGGGTCAATTTTTGCGGTAGTGGGATCGGGGATCAGCAGCATATCGGAATTATGAATGGGCTGCCAACCACGTATAGACGAACCATCGAATCCCAGACCTTCTTCGAAAATATCTTCGCTGAACTCACTAATGGGAGTGGCAAAATGCTGCCAAATTCCAACAAAATCGAGAAACTTGAAATCTACGAATTTAGCATCATTTTCTTTGGCAAACTTAACGACTTCATTTGGTGTCATTGTTTCCTTCTCCTTTGAATAGTATGGGACTGTTGGAACGCTTCACAGCCCTTACAAGCTGAAAATATGATGACGATATAAATAAGTAGCTATGCAGCTCTATCCTTGCGCAGGGTCGGGGGTCCTGTGGCAAGGCTTTTTGTCGCCATAGACGGCGACAAAAAGCGGTCATGGATGACGAAAAGCGTCCCTTGACATAGGATTCACAGACGCGGTGCTGAACAGATACACAAATAATTACTCTGATGGATCCTGTGGGTAGATGGATCAATAATTAAAGGGCATCTTCTCCCCGCTCACCGGTTCTGATCCTGACAACTTCATCAATGGTTGTGACAAAAATCTTGCCGTCACCGATACGTCCGGTTTTCGCAGTTTCGGCAATGGTATCAACAACCTTAGCCACAAGATCATCAGCCACGATAATTTCCATTTTGATCTTGGGAATAAAATCGACAACATATTCGGCCCCGCGATAGAGTTCGGTATGCCCTTTCTGCCGCCCGAAACCTTTCACTTCACTTACAGTAATTCCCTGGATGCCGATTTCGTTCAACGCCTCTTTGACTTCATCCAACTTGAACGGTTTAATTATTGCTTCGACCTTGCGCATAACACTTGCCTCCTGTCACCAGATAAATATTTCGACCGGGCGTCGATCCCAACCGCCAACACCCACCTAAAAAAAGCAAAGACCTTGCCATAACGATATGAAAATGATGAAAAATATATTGTTGAATATAATCGGACAGTTACATCAAATTTGAAGGTTGAAAAAATTGAAGTACAAGGATGCCAACAAACAGTTGCACAAATAATAATCATCAAAATCAGGTTTGCACAGAAAACAGACAATGATGAATCAGTTGATCTTCTGCAACAATGTGATGCTTTCGCAATGATGTGTCTGCGGAAACATATCAAGCGGTTGAGTGACAACGACTTGATAGCCGCCATGTACCAGAGGTTTCAAGTCGCGAGCCAGGGTTTGTGGATCACAGGACACATACACAAGAGAAGGAATTCCTGCTGTGACCAGACCCTTTATCACAGCATAGGCCCCCGATCGGGGTGGATCAAGCACAACAATATCAAAATGTTCCTGAGCGATTGCAGTGGCCAAGACATCTTCGGCTGAAGCTGCGGCAAACGTCAGGTTGGTGATGGCATTTTTGTGACTATTATGCTGTGCCATGCGGATTGAGGTCACCGATTCTTCAATGCCGGTCAGATGCTTTACCCGGCGAGCCAGAGGAAAAGACAAATTCCCCATGCCGCAGAAAAGCTCCAACACCCGTTGATTTTTGCTCCAGGGGAGAGTGGCGATCAGACTATCGACAAGCACCCGGTTCTGCTGCAGGTTGATTTGGGCAAAAGATCCCGCGCGGTAATTGAGATATATTGGTGGGCTATCGACCTGAATCTCCAACATCCCGTCACCACAAATCGTTTGGTTGTTTTTTCTGGAGCCAAACTGAACGAGAACATCCGCCTTCAAGCCGGAATGGCGCAAGCAATCGATCAGACCTGAGTCCTGCCCGCCTAGATAGTGCACAACAGCTACGCATTTGCCGCTATCATCGACCGCCAGATCGATCTGTGGAATTTTATCAGCAAAGGCAGAGCCATTGATCTGAGACCTAAGGTCAGTCAGCAACCGGTTAAGGCGCTGATCCATGATCGGACATTGATCAACAGCAACGACATAACGACTACGGGGCCGATAAAAACCGGTGATAAAATGACCGTCACGGTTAAAACATTTCACCTGGACACGGCTGCGATAGTGCCATTGGTCTGCGGAAGGGATAATTGGTTTGATGATGGAAACATCAATCTGACACTGGTGGCTCAAGGTTTCAACAAAGAGCTGATGTTTCCAATGAAGCTGTCGGTCATAAGGAAGGTGCTGCCACTGGCAACCGCCGCACTCCCCTGCCACCGGACAAACAGGGGTATGACGGTCCGGGCCCGGTTCCAGCACCTCAAGTAATTCTGTTTCAAGGTAATTTTTTTTGGAGCGCACCACCTTGGCACGAACCAGATCACCGGCACTGGTGTGGGGGACAAACACAACACATCCGTTAAAACGGGCAAGACCGGAACCGCCATTGACCAGGGTTTCCACAGTCAATGGCGGCAATATCTGGTGTTCCCGCCTTGTTCGACTTTGTTCTAACGACACATCTATGACCGACTTGGAGAAAAATGATCAGCGTTAAAATTCAGGGTAGCAAAGTAATCCTCAAGCGTTTCGGCCCGACGGATCAACTCAACAGTGCCATCAGCCTTCAGCAGCAGCTCCTGTGGGCGCAATCTGGCATTGTACTGAAAGCCCATCGAATGACCATGGGCACCGGTATCGTGAATTGCCAGGATGTCTCCTTCTTCGATTCGAGGAAACTGGCGCTGGATAGCGAATTTATCGTTATTTTCACACAAAGAGCCGACGATATCGTAGATCTGATCAGCGGGTTCGTTTTCTTTACCGATAACCTCGATATGATGATAGGCGTCATACATGCCCGGGCGCATGAGAGAAGACATACAAGCATCAACACCAATATAGTTGCGATAGATATTTTTGTGATTAATCGCCCTGGTCACCAGGCAACCATGGGGACCGGTCATATAACGGCCGCTTTCCATGTACATTTTCGGGACATAACCCTGTTTGGCCTTAAAGGCCGTAAAAATATCGCCCATCTCACGGGACATAGCGGCAAGGTCAAGAGGCTTTTCCTCGGGACGATAGGGAATGCCGAAACCACCGCCGATATTGACAAATTCAAACCGGATATGGAGTTCATTGCTGACCATTTCAACAATGTCCAGCACCATGCGCGCCGTTTCCACTATGTAGGTGTAATCCAGTTCGTTGGAGGCAACCATGGTATGCAGGCCGAATCGACGGGCACCACGTTGCTTGGCCTGGCGATAGGCATCAATAATCTGCTCGTAGCTTACCCCGTATTTGGCTTCAACCGGATTACCGATAATGACATTGCCTGATCGTCTCGGACCCGGATTATAGCGGAAGCAAATCAACTCGGGAAAGTCCTTTACTTTGTCGATCAGGGAAATATCATCCAGATTTAAAATACATCCACCGTCCGCCAGAGCAGTTTCGAATTCCAGTTGATTAGTGTTGTTCGAGGTGAACATGATGTCTTCACCACGCGCACCAACCTGACGGCTTTGCAGTACTTCAGCAATGGAGCTGCAATCGAAACCAAAGCCCATTTCGGCCATTAACTGGAGGATGCGTGGATTAGGTAAAGCCTTGACCGCGTAATATTCGCGAAAGCCGGCCAGATGAGAAAATGCTTGTTTGAGCTGTTCACCGGTCTGTCGGATTCCGACCTCATCATAAATATGAAAAGGGGTCCCATAGTGTTCCACCAACTGGTTGGCGACAGGGTACAAACGTGATTTAAAATCTTCAGAAATCGGCATAATGACTCCTTAATCGTCAATATTTTGTAACTAAAAGTTTTTAGTGGGCTGGAAGATGGATTTTATAATCTATCAAAATCATTCATATTCAACGATGTGTCAAGGGGTAAGCCACCGTTTTTTTTTCATAGATAGCCAAGAATTTGGAATCCCAGTAATCCCAGATAGGCGACATAGCTCAACACCAGTATGCCGCCAAACCGGCGAGACAAACGATAACGGCCGCGCCATGCCGCCGCAAAAAGACAACAGGTCAGCAGACCCATAATCAGACAATCACGGTAGAGAACTTCACTGCCGATCTCAAGGGGGTGGATAACACCGGCAATACCCACGACCGCAAGGGTATTAAAAATATTGGAACCAATAATATTGCCCAAAACCAGATCGTGAGCTTTTTTGCGGGCGGCAGCAACAGCAGCAGCCAATTCGGGCAAAGAGGTACCTACTGCGACAATTGTCAGGCCGATCATTAAATCACTGACACCCAGGGACGTGGCAATTTCAACCGCGCCCCAAACCAGTATCCGGGAACTTGCGACCAACATGATTAACCCGACAACCAACCAGAAAATTGCCGGCTTTAGCGGCAAAAATGCATCTTCTCCATGTTCCGATGCGGCCAGCAACTTATCAGCGTTCTTATGACGCAAAGCGATGATGACCCACCAGACAATAACCGCAGCAAACGCCACCAGCAACAGGATGGCATTGAGACGACTGATGGACAGATTCCACAGCAGCACAACTGTTAACAGGGTAATTGCTACCAGGACCGGTAGTTCAGAACGGAGAATTTTGGCAGGGACCGGAATTGGGCTGATCAGAGCAGTGACCCCGAGAATCAGGGCAATATTGGAGATATTCGAACCATAGGCATTTCCCAGCGCCAGGCCGGGGTTCCCCTGAACAGAGGCAATGGCGGAGATCAGGATTTCAGGTGCTGAAGTACCAAAACCAATGACGACCATCCCGACCAGCAGCAACGGCATCCCGGCATGGCGGGCAGTCGCTGCGGCACCGTCAACAAAACGATCAGCACTAAAGACCAGTAATATTAAACCGGATATCAGAGCTATAACAGGAAGGATCAAGGTGATTTATCTCCAGGACAACCTAGAAAAAACAGGTTGATCTCTCAGACCAGCAACAAAACGGACCATGACATTTCACCTACCCTGATCTGACGGGAGCAGGCCAAGGAAAAAACCAATCAATGCGCCAAACAAAGCCCCTGACCAGGGGCTGACAAAAGCACCTCAGGTGCTGCCGACACAGTGTCCGAGGTAACCGATAAATGCGCCGCCAAGTGAAGCCACGGTGACAAAGAGGAGTAATTTGTAGAAACGTTTTTTCATTGAAGAATTAATGGTACCCTTTTTTGGCATTCGGCCCCAATGGCAGCAATGCCACAATCAGGACGGCGAAGGGTCCGATCATCAATCCAATCGCAAACCAGAGACGGCAGTTACGCCCCCGACTTTTGGCCACAGCATAAGCCCCACAGGCCATGACAACCCATAAAACAAAAAAAGGGACACTGTTTGTCATACTAAAAAACCTTTCATGTCAGCTCAGCCAATGGACTGAAGCTTTTTAACAAACCAATTTCGCGCCAACAGCAAGGTACAGCAAATATAAAAAGCGGTAAAGATAAACCCTTTGCACCGGATTTTCGGTTCCCAGGTCAAGGGCCGCGATTGTTTCCCGTTGGATCATCCCTGACCGCTTGCTTTGTTAAAATCGGTTCTGTCCCCTTTGATTATTTTTTCAAGTTCGCTATAATAAAAACAACATCAGAAAGGAGGAATGCCTATCGAAGACGAGATACAGCAGTTGAGAAGGTTTTCCACCACACCGGTGTTTCGAGACACCGGCAATTCCCGTGACAGGGAGGATTCTGAAGGTACGACACAGTAATCGTTGAAGGCCCGCTACCATGGCGGGCCTTTCACTTTTTAATCAGCCTATCCCTTTCCAAACGATAAAAAAGATCCACTCCGGATTCCTGGCCAAAACTTGACTCCAGTTCCAGTCTGGATGAAAGCCGATAACGTATTTTGATCTCGTTGCTGTTATTGAACAGTGAATAACCGAGACTCACATAAAGATCGGGGG
Organism: Pelovirga terrestris; assembly: GCF_014773365.1. GTDB lineage: Bacteria > Desulfobacterota > Desulfuromonadia > Desulfuromonadales > Geopsychrobacteraceae > Pelovirga > Pelovirga terrestris. The sequence continues at coordinate 130,507 of NZ_JACWUN010000001.1, read as the reverse complement.
TAACATATTTCCCGGTAGTGATAACAGCATCGCTGGCATTACCATCCCCAGCAGAAAATTCAAGCACATCCAGCCCCATACGACCTTTCAGCCGTTCCTGTAAAATAATGGACTCCCCTTGCGATAATAATGCTCCAGTGGCTAACATCAACAGATCCGTATCGCCGCCACGGCTGTCGAGGGGGCGACCGAGCACCACATACGACAACACATCCGCATCGGGCATAGGCGGTTCCGAATAGAGACTGACCAGTGGGTCCTGGGGCGTTCCGGTCACTCGCACCCCGGCCCGGACTTCGCCGGCGCGGCGGGTTGCCAGTATATCTAAGGCAGGATACCGTAAGGGGACGCCGGCAAAATACAGATCACCCCGTTCGATATCCAGGGAAACACCAAGGGTTGAAAAACGGCCACGTTCTACAAATAATTGTCCCTGTGCCGCAATATCCTGTTGTGCATCGCTGTACAGACGCAATGACCCGGCAATTCGCGCTTGCAGCCCGGCAACATCGAGCAACACCTGCTCACCAAGAATCAGATTAAGATCAATATCGTGACGAATAGCGGTTGCCTTGCGTCCGGGCGCCTGACGATCGACAATAACCAGATCAGGGCTATTTTGAACGACCTGGCTACGGGTTTGATCTTTGATCATCACCTGCGGAAGGCGTAAACTTCCACGGACACGAATGAGATCGAAATCACCATCAATGACAAGTTCAGGGCTGATCTGGACAGCCAGGTCAGTTACATTGATCAACTGGAAACCTTCGCCCGACAGTGAAAGGTGAAAGCTGTCGGGAGACCATCCAAGCAGATCCAAACGTCCCTGACCGCTGATTGTGCCGCCGGCAGAAGTCATCCGCAACGTTGACAGGTTAAGTTGTTGTCCATCCAGCTGTGCCGATGCATGAATGTCCGCAATACGTATTCCAGCTGCCGGTACGTACAATTGAGCCCCTTGCACGCTCATTGTACCGGCAAACAACGGATCACCGATGGTCCCGCCGATGGTCGCCTGCAGCTCGATTTCCCCTTTGCTGTCATAAACATACTGAGGAAATAACAGAGTTAGCAACCCGCTTTCTTGCAGCAATGAGCCGACATCAGCGGCAACGGGGGTATGGCCCTCCAGATTGATCGGCACTTGCGCTGGAAGCCCTAGCTCGAGATGGCCGTTGATATGACCAAAATCATGAACCAGATTCACCTCAGCGCGCAGGGACTTTTCCTCCCAGGAAAAGTTGAACATGGCGGTTTCCAGACCAAGCTCAATTTCTTGTTCATCATCATACCAAAACAGGGAACCCGCACTGATATCGGCCTTTCCGTGGAGAGCAAAGGTCTTTTCTGCGGACCACGTACCTTCCATATCGCATGTTAAAATCCCCTTGGAAATAATTTCTCCCGGCAACCAGGGCTGGATCAACTGTAAGGGCACCTGCCGACACGCCAATGTAACGTTGGTGATGTCAGGTAACGCCATCCCTGCCGGGGCAGGAGAATCAACGTTAAGCTCAAGATGCGCCGGCAAGCCGATATCGATACGGACATTTCCCGTCAGCCCATCCCTCCCCCAATCCAGGGTTAATCGGGTGCTGGTGTCCTGCAGATGCATCTGTTGGTACTGAACGTCGGCATTTAATTTCGCAGAGAGGTGGATTTTAGTATGTTCAGGATCATGATCCACAGACAAGGTTCCGCCTGTATGCCCCTGCATCAAAGATGGGTCAAGCCAGGGGCTAAAAAGGCTCAGTGACAGATCCGACCAGTCAAGGACAATAGTGATGGATTCTTTTGCAGGTAAAAATTCTCCCTGTAAGCGCACTGACTGATGTGCTCCAGCATCTAGATTCAGGTCAGACACCCTGACAATCTGTGATCCAACGACAATTGAAGCAGGATCATTAAGACGCCAATAACTGCCTAAGGCATTGATATCCAATTGCTGTAGCAGCGCTGTCCACAAGGACTCGGACCAGCTCGCCTGCAGTTTTGTTTTCAGGGTCGTTTCTTGGGCTCGGGCATTAATATCGATCTGATGATTGAGCAGTGAACCTGAAACCTGTAGATCAATCGCATTCACCAGCAGCTGTTGCGGGATGGAGCTTAACTGACGAAAGTGGGCAACCGCTTCGACGCTCTGATCCGGATCAAGACTGAAGTGGGTGTTGAAGGAAGATAACTGCCACTGATCATACAAGAGATCCGAGCCGGCAAGATGAAGATCTGCTGCGCTGCCTTCCTCCCCGTGGGTCAGCCATCCCTGCGCCGTCAGGGCACCGGCAGCCGGCGGATAAAAATCTCCAATTTGTTGCAGTGTCAGAGTAAAATCGATGCTGTTCTGTAAATCCCCCTGCGCCTGCAATTGCGCACTGTGACTGAGTAGATTCAAGTGGTGAAGGATCAGACTATCATCCTTGTAGTCTGCTGCGACAACACCAAACAGAGGGTATTCGTAAAGGATTGAATCATACAGCTCGACATTGATATGAGCTTGAGGGGATTGCTCGTCATGACGGTAACTGGCCTCCAGGTGGGCATTGAGCAGACTGTTACTATCAGGGAGAAAGGGTTCCAGGCAGAGATGTTCGATTTGTAACTGCGCTGCCACATTCAAGGTTTCCAACCAATCCAGGTCGAAATTGCCGCTAATCTGCGCTGCCAGCCAGGAGGCATTGATCTGCTGCAGTTGCAAATGCTGATGATCACCGGAAAAGTCAGCAGCCAGCTCAGTCATGGCCAACTCATCACCCTGGGTACTCAGATTGAGCTGACCGTGATACTGCATCTGGGCGTACGTCAGGGCTATTTTTCCGTCCACAGCTATAGACAGACCTGCTTCCTGGCTTAAATCAAGATTCCGAAGGAAAATATCGACCGTCAGGGCCGGTCCATTTTCTTTAAACTGCAGCTGTCCCGCAGCCGTAACGGAACCGGGCCGTTGGGTCTGATGTAACCGAAGATTTTCTATACCCAGAAAATTTTCACTAATACTCATATCCGCCTGCAGAAAAAAGGGCTGCCGATCAACCAGATCCACCCTTAAATCAATTTTTCCAGCCATAGTGTCAGCATCAATACCGGTTAGTGAACTTTTTACCCTGATCGCTCTCCAGGGCTGGTCGACACCACTGTTTTCTACCGTTGCCGCCAGATCCAAGGCCGAATCAGCCATATCCAGATTCAATGTTGCAGCAACAAACAGATCATCAATACGCAAACGAAGATCGCTTATTGATAATGTTCTGTAGTGAAAATCTATAGCCGCGTTCAACTCTTCTACCACCCGAATGTCATCACCCCGGATGATTGACATATTTGTTACATCAAGCCGCGCGATATCAACCTGCAACAGATCAAGGATTGCCGGCAACTGCGGAATCTGCAGGGCAAGACCCGGTTGTTGTCCACTTGGCTCAGCTTGAGGCAGGAGCAAGTCAGCATCAGCCAGGGCAACGGTAGACAGGGATAAATGGAAGGGATAAAGGGAAGAAACAGCCATATCCAGTTGGATGTGGCGAGCTTGCAAGCCGACGTCTGCCTGTTCGAACGCCAGTTCTGTGATACTGAGCCCGCGTGCCAAAGAGCCGCTAAGTTGTGACATTGTGATCCGGGCATCAAGCTGCTGCGCCAATCGCCGCAAGGCGAAGTCCGCGCCGGCAGAAGTGTAGAATAGCCAGATAGCAGCACCAACCATCAGGGTGACAACCAGAGAGAAAACCACGAAGGTGACGGTCAATCCTCTTACCATGCCAACCCCAGACTGAAATGCAGACGATAACCGTTGTCCTTTTCCCCCAGCTGTCTGGCGACATCAAGGCGGATTGCACCTATCTGGGTAAAGTAACGAATACCTAGCCCGGCTCCCTGTTTGAGTTCATAATCGTTGAACGAGTCAAAGGCATTTCCGACATCATAAAATGTAGCAAATCCCCACCGTTGCAGAAACCTTTTTTCCAGTTCGACACTGCCTACCAGAAGATGTTTGCCACCAACTACCTCGCCGTCTTCATTGACGGGGCCGAGGGAATTGTATTTAAACCCTCGGACGCTACGATCACCGCCGGCAAAATAGCGTAACGAAACCGGCAGGATATTAAATTCCTGGCGATGCCAGGTTGTCCCTCCACCTAAACGAAAAAAAACAGAAAAGCGTTGTGGCAGGGGTATCAGGGTCGCGGCATCAACGGTGAGTTGCAACAGGGAAGTATCTGAAAACCAGTTTTCATCAGCGCCCTGCACCTGAAGCTGAATCTTGCTGCCACGCTCCGGAGTCATGGGGTGATCAAGTTGCTGCCAGCTCAGGCGGAATCCTTGCAATAACAGCTGGGTGCGTCTGTCACTATCAGCAACGCGCGAGCGTTCCGACGTCGCCCGAACAAACAGGGATCCTCTGTATCCTCGGCCAAAAGAACGCCGATATTCCGCTTCACCAAAGACTTCACGCCGATAGTAGGCATCGACATCTTCCCGTTCGGTACCGACGGTCAACAGAGTCAGACTGTCAAGGCGCCGGCGATCAGGGATAATGTAGGTTGTCTGTAGCTGCTGACGCCATTGGGCAATAAGCAGTTTACCTACCAGTTCGTGAGCAGCCTCCCACAGGTTCAGGTGGCGATAATCAAGGGATACCCGACCACCGGTATCCGTGCCATAGCCGATTCCCGGACGCAAACGATGACGTGGCAATGGCAGCAATGCAATCTCCACCGGCACCTGATAATTTTCCGCCTCATGCGCCTTGGCCTGAACCGACACGGAGCTGAACAGATCTGCATTCATCAGATTCACCTGGGTTTTACCCAGCAGACTGTAAGAAAAAACATCACCCTGATGATAGCTGACAAAACGTTTAAGGAATCGCTCAGGGTAGCCGGCCCGATCGACATAACGGATTGCGCCGAAATGATACTGCTCACCGGTGTTAAACCGCAGGTCAATCTCGGCACGCCGCTCCTGCAGATAAACTTCTATCAGATGGACCTCAAAGGAAGCGTCCAGATAACCGAGGGCCGCCGCTGCCTGACGCAGACCAGCCTTGCCCTGCTCATAGAGATCCTGACGGAGAATATCATTGATCCGCAACGGGAACTGATTGATGAGCCGTTGCAGCGCAGGATGATTTGATCCGGCACCAGAAAGGTCTAGATTGAATTTGGTGATCGCCAACGGCTCCCCGGCTTCCACTTCAATAATGATACGAAAGTGGTCTGCGGCTGGCTGTTCCAGTCGGGTCGAGACAGTACTGTAGAAGTATCCGTAAGGTTCGATTATTTCTTTAACTATTGTAGGTAGTTGACGCTGATATGAACCCAGACGTTGGCGATTAAGACGCTCATCCTTTTGCGACAATAGAGGCGTAGTCAGGGCACCTTTGACAATCTGCTGCAAAGAGGGCTCACTACTGCGCACATCGACGTCAAGGCGGGTCGCATAAGCGGTAGAAGTTGTGATGATGAAAAAAAACAGAAACAGAGTAACAAGACGCATCAGGTGTCAAAAGCTCAGAACCGCAATCATTAATAACATCGTCAAATAACAGGCTAAAAAAACAATGTAACTATTCACCACTGTCCTTGCGCAGGGCCTTTGGATCCTGTGGCAAGGGTGTTTGTCGCCGTCCATGGTGACAACTAGCGGCCAGGGATGACGAAAAGCGTCCCTTGACATAGAAACCGAAGATCAGGTGCTGAATAGATACTATCAATATAGCATTAATTTGATCTGACTGTGGTGTTTTCAGGCAAAGAAGTTAACCGATGAATTAACTCTAACCGACCTTAACTCTTTGTCCCAGGCAAGGGCAGTGTCAACAAAAAGACCAGCAACGACAAACCCAGACCAAAAAACAACGGGGGGATGCCGGTTATGGGGAAAAATCCTAGCAATACGACCGCTGTTGGCGCTACCATAATCGAAACAAAACCGGCCTGACGCCAGTTGGTTTTGGGTAAAAAGACTGCAAAAAGTAAAGGGAAACAGAGGGTGGCCCCGCGCAACCCCATGGACAAAAAACTCCAGTCCATAATCGCAGAACCCAGGTTACTCAGCAGAAGGATAAAAGCTCCAACTACAACAGCCAGGGTGATTAATCGAAATATCAACAATTCGGATGGCTTGTTTTGCAGCCAGTAACGGAGCAGATCGACTTTCAAGGTTGTCGCTACACCCAGGGCGAGGCCTGACGCAGTGCCCACTGCGGCAATCAACAGGGTAGCAAAGGCAATACCGGCAAAACCTGACGGCAAGTGCTGCAGAATAAAGGTTGGCAGCGCCAGGGCGCTCTGGATCTCCGGCATGGTCTGGCGCATAAACAGACCAACCAGAATACCGAACAGCCCTAAAGGAGGAATCAGCGCTGCACTGAGCAGGGTGCCGCGCCGGGCTACACTGCTATTGTTGGCAGAAAAAATTGCCTGCAGATAGGTCTGGGTCGATATAACGCCTACCAGCATCGATACCAAATCAGAGACCCCTTCCTTGATCCCGTACCCAAACAGGCTGAACCAGGGCCAGGCGGCAAAACCTGATGTCAAACCACGCCAACCACCAGCCAGATTAAGGGCAACCAGGCCCGCCACCGCCATAGTCAAGTAGATCAGCACCATTTTGATCATACCGGTCACGCCGGCAGATTTCATCCCGCCACCAAGGGTAAAAAAAGCTACCAGCAGGACAGAGATAGTCGCACTGGCCACCATCGACAGGTCAAAAAGAACTGCCATCACAGCACCACAGGCCAACAGCTGGGCAACAATCTGGATAAACATGCCGGCGGCGGTAAAGAGGCTGGCAGCAGTACGTACCCGTTCACCGTGATACAGGGCAATAAACTCAGGGATGGTCTGGGCTTGACTCTGCCGCAGGGGGACGGCAATAAACAAGCCAAGAAATAAACAGGCCAGTCCGGCTCCCAAGGTAAACCACCAGGCTGACAAGCCATACATAAAGGCCAGCTGGGCGGTACCGATGGTAGAGGCCCCACCGACGAGGGTACCGGTAATGGCACCAAACACATTGAGGCTCGATGCTTTGCGACCAGTCAAGACGTAATCAGCACCATTGGTCGCCCGGGCCTTCCCCCCCCAGGCCAGATAAAAGATGCCGGCCAGGGTTGCGAAGAAAGCCAGAAGAAATGACAGATCCAGGGTCATGGGTCAACCAGAGTGCTGCCATTGCCGGCGAGCAACAGATCAGACCGCAAAATATTTGGCCTGGGGATGATAGGCAACAATCGCCGAGGTGGTCATCTCCGGCACCATTTCAAAGGATTCGGTCAAGCTGACCCCAATCCGCTCGGGATGCAGCAGCTGAAAAACCGGCCCGTGGGCCGCCAGGTCAGGACAGGCGGGATAACCGAAACCGTAACGTGAACCCTGATACCCTTGCGCCACGTAGGCCGTCATGTCGGTATGTCCGGCTTGGATCCCCATCTCGATGCGCATCTGTTCATGCCAGTATTCGGCCAGGGCATCGGTCAATTCGACGCCTAATCCATGGAGCATCAGGTAATCGTGGTAGCTGTCTGCGGCGTAGAGCTCATAGGTAACCCGCGCCAGTTTTTCGCCAATGGTGACGACAAAAAAACCAGCCTTATCCCCACCCTCTTCCTCACTATGATAGAAATCGGCAATACACAAGCCGGCAGCGCTTTGCTGGCGCGGAAAGTCAAAAGTGTAATCCTGCCCATCATGCTGAACGACCAACTGGTTCTCACGACTGAAGCAATTGAAGTAACCATAAGTGACTTTAGGCTCGAACCAGCCATCACTTAACCCTTCGTTTTTAAGTCGCTCGAAGAGGGGCAGGACGGTCTCAGCCTGCAGACGCTCATACTCATCTTTAGCCATCTTTCCACGTCGATAACCCCAACGGCCGCGGAACAGGGCCGGCTGATTGAGATAATTAAAGAGCATCTCCGGGTCGATGTCGAGGACCTGACGGTCACCAATAAAAGGAACTGGTGGGCACTCCCATTGACGGTCAATAACGGCGATCTGTGCACCGGGACGATTGGGAGCAACGGCAGTGTCGGACCAGCTTGTAGATGTTAACTCACCGGCTTCAAAGGCACGGATGGCCTTAAGACCATCGAAAGCATCCGCGCAGTAAACGACCGGAGCCTGATATTGTGGCACGCAATCCAGAGCGACATACTTACGGGTTAACGCGGCGCCACCAAGCAACACCGGCAGGTTGAGGCCGACATCGTTGAACTGGGCCAGATTGTCCTTCATTAATAATGCTGATTTGACCAGCAATCCCGAAAGACCAATAACATCAACCTGATATTCTTTAGCTTTAGCAAGGATTTCCTCAGCCGGAACCTTGATGCCGATATTGAACACCTTGTAACCGTTATTCGTCAGAATGATATCAACCAGATTTTTACCGATATCGTGAACATCACCGGCAACAGTGGCAAGGAGCACCTTGACCTGTCCTTGCTGGTCGAGCTTTTCCATGTAGGGCTCGAGCAGGGCGACGCTGAGTTTCATCACCTCGGCCGACTGCAGAACAAAGGGGAGCAGCAAGTCGCCACGACCGAACAGCTCACCGACCTCACGCATTGCCGGCACCAGCAGGCGATTAACAATATCAAGAGGTTTCCAGCGTCCGCGCAATTCGGCAAGCAGGTCTTCGAGGTCATTCTTGTCGCCTTTGAGCACTTTCTCGCGTAATTGCTCTTCGAGGCGCAACTGCGGAGCATCCTCATTCTGATCGTCATTAGTGGTTGCTTGCTCATAATAATCAATAAATGCCATCAGGGCGTCAGGGTGACGATCGAACAAAAGGTCAAAACAGATCTTGCGGTCCTCTTCACTGATGGCCGAATAAGGCAGGACCTTGGCCGCATCAACGATAGCGGTGTTCAAACCAGCCTCAACCGCTTCATGCAGAAAAATGGAGTTGAGGACCTTGCGCGCGGCCGGGCGCAGCCCGAAACTGACATTACTGACCCCCAGGGTAAAACCAACGCCAGGAAGTTCACGGCGCACCAGCCTGATCGCCTCGAGGGTTTCAATCGCTGAACGGCGCATGGTTTCATCGCCGGAACCGACAGTAAAGGTCAGCAGATCAAACAATAGATCCTGTGGCCGCAGTCCATGGATCGTTACCGCACGATGGTAGATTTCCCGAGCGACAGCCAACTTTCTGACCGAGGTCAAAGCCATTCCTTCTAGATCGATGACCAGTGCGACCACCGCAGCGCCGTATTTTTTTGCCAGTTTGCAGATGCGATCAAGGCTCGCACCGCCATCTTCTAGATTAATTGAATTGATAATGGCACGACCCGGATACAAGGGCAGGACCTTTTCCAGGGTATCGGGGCTGGTGGAATCAAACATCAAGGGGGCCTTGCAGGATCCGGCAAACAACCGGGTCAGCCGCATCATGTCGGTCAACTCATCCCGACCGGCATAGGCAACACACAGGTCAATGACTTGAGCGCCACGGGCTTCCTGATCCAGAGCAACCTTAAGGCAGGCGTTATCATCTTCAGCAATTAGCGCTTCTTTAAAAGCCTTGGAACCATTAGGATTACAACGCTCGCCAATTAACAAAGGCGGGATTTCCTGATGCAACTCTACGGCCTGATAAAGGCTGGCTACCGATGCTTTCATTGAATCACCTCCCGCCGGGCCGGAGTCGTGTCTTTAAGGCGCGCGGCCAAAGCAGCGATGTGGCCCGGACTGGTGCCACAACAGCCACCGACAATGCTGACCCCCTGCCGGGTAACAAAGCGCCACATCTGTTCAGCAAAATCTTCGGGCGTCAAGGGATAATGGGTTTTGCCATCAACAACCTCGGGCATCCCCTGGTTAGGAATCACCGAGATCCGTCCCGGCCAATGCTGACTGAGATAATGAACGTGGGAAACCATGTCTTTGGGACCGGTAGCACAATTCAGTCCCAACGAAAGGACAGGAAAGGGCTCCAGGGTGGCTACAACGGCGGCAATATCGCTGCCGACCAGCATCGTCCCCTGCTGTTCAATGGTCACCGAGGCCAGTACCGGCAGTTCCAACCCGGCAACTTCAAGCATTTCAAATGCAGCAATTAACGCAGTTTTAGTCTGGAGCATGTCCTGACAGGTCTCAATAATCAGGCAATCCACTCCGGCATCCAGCAGGGCAGCAATCTGCTCGGAGGTTGCGGTTTTCAGAGCATCAACATCGATATGGCCCAGAGACGGCAGCTTGGTTCCCGGCCCGACCGAACCGGCAATGAAACGCCCTTCCCTGCCGTCAATGGCCTGTCTGGCAATCTCTACCGCCCGGATATTGATATCCCGCACCTTGTCCTGCAAACCGTACTCAGCCAACACAATACGTGAAGCCCCGAAGGTATTGGTTTCAAGCACCATGGCACCGGCATCAAGCATCTCACCATGAAGTCGCGCGATGTGGTGGGGGGCGGTTACATTGAGGAACTCGTTACATCCTTCACAGCCATTCCATTCTGCCGGGAGAATATTAAACAGCTGAAGATTAGTTCCGCAGGCACCATCGAAGATTAGAACAGGGTATTCCGTCAGTTTCATCAAAAAATCCATAGCGTAGGGTTAGGCCAGAAAACCTCAAGACCAGTGCCGACCAGCACCAGTTGCCCGGCAAAATTGTCGCTATAGTAACTAGAGCCAATGGCCCTGTCCAGCATCAAGATTTATTCCCTTGACATATGTTGAGCAAGATTTATTACCAACGACTAACTATTTATGATAGAATGACGCTAGTCAGTTATCTGAAACGTCATAAAAAATCGGTGGATATACCATGCAAAAAACGTCACAACATGCCAACATCATCAAGTTGATAGAGAATAATCTGCAATTGCCAACTCCCCCTGCGATTGCCGTCAATATCCTGAATGCTGTTCGAAAAGACGAAGCACCCCTTACGGCGCTCGGTGATGTCATAGCCAAGGATCCGGCGTTAACAGCTAAGATGCTCAAGATTGCCAATTCCGGAATGTTCTATTCAAAAGGCAATATATCCAATATTCAACGAGCCATGGTTGCACTGGGAACCGATGTCATCAAGAATATCGCTCTTTCCTTTGTTATCTCTTCTGACTACCGCGACAGTGGAAAATCCGGTTTTAATATGGATCGATTCTGGCAACTGTCGGTAGCAGCCGCTGTGGCCGCAGAACTTTTGTCACGGGAACTGAATCAACAAAACGATAATATTTTTATCACTGCCCTGTTGAAAGATATTGGTATCCTGGTGATCGCCCAGGCAAAAGGCGACATATATAACCGCTTGATCGCAGAAGTTAGTGATAATAATCATCTGGTTAAAGCAGAGAACAACATGTATGGCTATAACCACGCACAAGTCGGATATGCACTGTTGAAGCATTGGAACCTGCCGGACGATATCTGTGAACCGATCCTCCATCATGTTCATCCTGACCGTGCGCCTGAAGAAAACCGACAAACGGCTGGAATCCTTTATTTTGCCGGTGAGCTGGCGTCCCTTTGTCGTGATTACGGAGCCACCACAACCGCCCCGGTGCTGCAGGAACAACTGGAAAAAGATTACGGTCTTACAGATCAACAGACCTACCGTCTGCTTGACGAAACGGCAACGGAAAGTAATGCTATTATTAAGCTGTTTGATATCAAATCAGAACAAATGGTGCCGTATTCAGTGCTTTTACAGCAGGCCAATGCCGAGTTGACGCGTATCAACCTGAGCAAGGAACAGATGGTCCTGGAACTCAATGTTGCCCGGACCAAATCAGAACGGATGACGCGCCGGCTGCAGGAAAGCAATGAACGTCTACGTGAGCTGGTATACCGCGATGGGCTCACCGGGCTCTATAACCATCGTTATTTTCATGAAACCCTGGACAAGGAACTCTCGCGCGCCAGGCGCTATCATTCCTCTCTTTCCCTGATCATCTTTGACATTGATCATTTCAAAAAAACCAATGATCGCTACGGCCACCCGGTAGGTGACGTTATCCTGATGAATATTGCCAAGGCTGTTTGTTTAGCTGTGCGACCCTGTGACATTGTTGCCCGCTATGGTGGCGATGAATTTGCGATTATTCTTCCTGAAACCGGGGCAGAAGGAGCACGGGTCTTTGCCTCACGCTTACGATGCTGTGTTGAAGGGATTGTAACCAATCATCTGGATCAGGTGATATACGTCACCATGAGTGCCGGCTTAACCACGACCACCCCGGAGACCAATGAGGTTTCTAAGGACGAATTGATCTTAGCCACTGATCAGGCCCTGATGCTGTCAAAAAGTAGTGGCAGAAATCAGATATCTACTCTGGATATACGTCACATTGACAGCTGAAGATTGCGCCAGTGGGGTGGAAAAGACCTTTTTTTGGACGAAACAAGACCGATTTCGGACAGAATCCGGCTGGATACCCAGCCGCTAACATGGTAACTTCTTGTTCATTGTGATGAATTCCCCACAATGACAGGGATACCATGGTTGAATCAGTACCTGCAAAATACCGGTTTGAATCCACTGAAAAAGGCATGTTGCTTCATCTTGTTGGCGACTGGTCGTATTCTGCCGGCATTCCTGCCGTCCCTCCTCTTTTACATCACATCAACAACACGAAAACAACGACTATCGCCTTCAATGCGGAGCAACTTCAGGCGTGGGACAGTGGCTTGATGACCTTTCTGATCGAGCTGATCGATCATTGTAAACAAAACAATATCCTGATTGACAAAACGCATCTGCCTCAGGGAGCCAGACGCCTGTTGAAACTGGCCTATGCGGTTCCTGAACGTAAGGGGGCGCGCCGCACGATACTGGGGCAACCGGTGCTGGCGAAAATCGGCACTGTGACGATTGAGATGCATCGTTCCTGGAACGATATGCTGACCTTTATAGGGGATATGGGTAAAGCGACACTCAACCTCGCGCGTGGGCGGGCACGTTTGCGCCTTTCTGATCTGTTTTACCAGATTGAAGCCGCGGGTCCTTCCGCCTTGATGATTATCACTCTGATCAGCACCCTGGTCGGCATGATTCTGGCTTTTGTTGGCGCTGTGCAGCTACGTCTTTTTGGTGCCGAAATCTTTATCGCCAATCTGGTCGGACTGGGGATGGCGCGTGAGATGGGTGCGATTATGACGGCGATCATCATGGCCGGTCGCAGCGGATCGGCCTATGCTGCGCAAATCGGTACCATGCAGGTTAACGAAGAGATTGATGCACTCAGAACCATGGGGATCTCTCCTATTGAATTTCTCGTTTTGCCACGCTTGTTGGCGCTTTGCATCACCATGCCCCTGCTATGTATCTATTCTATCTTTATGGGGATATTTGGCGGTGCTGTTGTCAGTGCCGGTCTTTTTGATGTTTCTTTTTATCAGTATTACCTGCAGATACAGGACTTTGTTGAATTAAAACATTTCATTATCGGAATTCTAAAGGCTGCGGTCTTTGGTGTGCTGGTGGCCGGCTCGGGCTGTTTTCGTGGTTTACAGTGTGGTCGCAGTGCCTCTGCGGTTGGTTTTGCAGCCACTAGTGCGGTCGTTACCTCGCTGGTGCTGATTATCGTTGCCGACGCTATTATTACCGTTGCCTGTCAGGTTCTGGGGGTTTAATGTCACAGTCCACTCACCTTCAGGTAAAAAATCTGACCATGGCTTATGCTGACACAGTGATTCAGCAGAACCTCAGTTTTAGCGTTAAACACGGGGAAATATTTATCATTATGGGGGGCAGCGGATGTGGTAAAAGCACCCTGTTGCGCCACTTGATCGGCTTGATGGAACCGGCCGCGGGCGAGATCCTGATCAATGACATTAATATCTGGGACACCACCGTCGATGAGCGCATACAGATGATCAGCCGCACTGGTGTTCTCTATCAGAGTGGTGCATTATTCAGTTCCATGACCCTCGGCGAAAATATTGCGTTACCTCTTTCCGAACACACATCTTTGGTTTCCTCCGAGATTGAAAAAATTGCTTCCTATAAACTGTCACTGGTTGGGCTGGCTGGATTTGAGGACTACTACCCTTCGGAAATCAGTGGTGGCATGCGTAAACGTGCCGGTCTCGCCAGAGCGATGGCTCTGGACCCCGATATCCTGTTTGTCGATGAACCCTCAGCGGGACTTGATCCGATCAGTGCAAAACTGCTCGACCGGCTGATACTTGAGCTGCGGGAGAGCTTGGGCACAACCATCGTGATGGTCACCCATGAGCTGGAAAGTATTTTTTCGGTAGGTGATACGGCAATTTTTCTGGATACTGATGAAAAAACCATGATTGCATCAGGTCCACCAAAACAGCTATTAACAGAATCTACCGACCCCAGAGTCCGCAATTTTCTCACCCGTAGCGCTTGATCCTGCTACTGCAATCCGGGGGCTAAAGGAACACCATGCATACAAGAAAAAAGGTTGATCCGCGCACGATTGGTATCTTTGTTATCGGTGCCGTTGTCCTGATTGTCGGAGGATTGATTTTTTTTGGCCCCGGCGGACTGTTCACCGAAACCAGTCGTTATGTCATCTATTTCGAAAGCTCGGTTAAGGGCTTAAACGTCGGCTCACCGGTACGTTTTCGCGGGGTCAGGATTGGTCAGGTCAGAGAAATCAGTATCAGGGTTCGCCCCGATGATCTCGAATTTCATATCCCTGTGGTGATTGAACTGGATCCTAAAAAAATCCGGGCAGAAGGATCCGAGCAGGGCCTATTTGAAACATTAAAAACCAGCGTTCAGGCGGAGGATCCTATTTTACCCTTGATCGCTGAAGGCTTAAGAGCTCAGCTGCAGCTTGACAGCTTGTTGACCGGTCAGCTGTTTGTGAATCTGGATATGGTTCCGGAATCACCGACCTCAAAGGTTGACCTGCCGAGCGACTACCCACAGATTCCTGCTATCAGCTCAAGCCTGGCCGAACTGACAAAAACCTTTGAGGATCTTCCCTGGCAGGAGCTGGTCGACAAATTGATGCAATCTGCTGATGGGGTACAGCGGCTGTTTAACTCATCTCATCTCCACAATGCCGTTGAACAATTTGACACCACTGCCGCATTGCTCAACGAGCTGCTGATCGCGATGAACGCCGGGATTCCAGCACTGATGGATAACGTTGAAGAGACATTGAACCGATCGCAAAAATCCCTGACCGGCATCGATGCTAACCTAGAGACGGCGTTCCAAGACATTCGGCTAACCCTCGTATCCGCGAGGCAATCCCTTGCGGCGATGGAGCAACGGGTTGATCCGCTGGCAGAAGCCTTTGATCGTGGCATGGAGGCTTTTACTGAAGCTTCGGACAAGGTCACTGCGTCCATGGGACAGCTCGATTCCCTAACCGCCGAAGACTCTCCCCTGCTGCAGCAGTTCAGCATCACCATGCTGGAACTCAATCGTACCTTGCGCAGTCTGCGCACTCTGGTGGATGAAATTGAACGCAATCCGCAAATACTTTTGCGGGGTCGAACGGTGGAGGAATAAATGAAGATATATCGTTACCTGATCCTGACCCTGATCGTAGTATCAATGTCAGCTTGTATCCAATTGGGAGAATCCGTTGTTCCCAGTCAGTATTATGTCCTCGAATCCATGACCACCACCAACCAATCATATCCAGATAAACATGTAACTATTACGGTTGAACTAACGGAATTTCCTGACTACTTAAAACGTCCTCAAATTGTTCAACAACAACAAAATGTCATTTATTTTACTGATACAAAACGATGGGCGACGGCGCTGGAAGAACAGCTACTATCCCTGATAACCAGTAATCTTGGACTACTACTGCCCCAGGCAACCATCTACATCAACCCCTGGCAGAGCAAACGCCATACAGATCATTCTCTGCAACTATCGGTAAAAAAACTTTCAGGGGTATTGGGGCAACAGACCGATATCGATATTCGCTGGAAAACCGTCGATAAACACGGGGAACAACGCCGCGGCAAATTCATTGATCAGCGACCCATCAATGACAGCTATGAGGAATTTGTTGGATCCTTGAATCGTGGCCTGGAAGAATTGAGCAACATATTGGCGCAGGAACTAGCCAAGCCGTAACCCTGAAGGTCACGGCTTGGCTCGTCAAAAAAAATAGGGTGAATCTACTCCAGTGAAAATAAGGGGCCTGACCAGAATCGAGAGGCTCAACCGTTGCTGATCATCGTCAACACCCGTTCCAGTCGGCTGATCGAGCGCTCCTTACCAAGGATCTGAACAATATCATAAATCCCGGGACTGGCCGTGCCGCCGGTCAATACCACTCGTAGGGGCTGGCCAATCTTGCCGAATTTCAGTCCGGTGGCTTCCATCACTTTGGCAAAGGCCTTTTCAATGGCATCGTGATCAAATGCATTTTGCTGCGCCAGGACATCCCTGACACAGGTCAGCATGCTGTGTTGCTCGATCGTAATAAATTTGGCTTTGGCCACCTCATCAAAAATGACTTCATCACGATAGTAAAAGGCCGCTCCGGCAGCCATTTCAACCAGAGTGGCAGCGCGTTCCTGCAAACTTTTTACGACCGCTACCAGATCGGGACCACCTGCAATACTGACCCCTTCTGCACCAAGAAACGGCAGCAGCAACTGAGCCAGGCGTTCAGGATCACCCGTTTTAATATAATGACTGTTAAGCCACAGCAGTTTTTCCGGATTGAATACACCGGCGGAGCGACCTACCCCTTCCAGGCTGAATTTGTCAATCAGATCGGTCATGCTGAAGATCTCTTCATCCCCCAACGACCAGCCCAGCCGCACCAGGTAATTAACCAGCGCTTCCGGTAAATAGCCCAGATCTTTGTAGGCCATAACCGAGGTCGCGCCGTGACGTTTTGACAGACGCTTCTTATCAGAACCAAGAATCATCGGTACATGGGCAAACTCAGGAACCTGGTAGCCCAGAGCCTGATAGAGCAAAATCTGCCGCGGGGTATTGTTGAGATGATCATCACCGCGCATCACCAGGCTGATGGCCATTTCTGCATCATCCACGACAACAACAAAATTATAGGTAGGACTACCATCGCTGCGCTGAATAATCAGGTCATCCAGTTCTTCATGACGGAAGGTCACTGTGCCCTTGATCCGGTCAGCGACGACAGTCTCACCATCCGGATTGGGCAACTTGAAACGAACAACATGGGGCGCATCAGGGTGATCACTACGTTTGCGACAGGTTCCGTCATACTTGGGCTTACGTCCCTGTTCCATCGCCAGTTCACGCTTGGCGTCAAGTTCCTCCGGAGTACAATAGCAACGGTAGGCCTTGCCTTCATTCAGCAACTGCATGACTTTTTGCTGGTAAAGCCCAAAACGTTCGGTCTGATAATAGGGGCCTTCATCACAGCTCAAACCGAGCCATTCCATGGCAGCCAGAATAGCCTGAACCGATTCTTCGGTTGAACGCGCCAGATCGGTATCTTCGATTCTCAAGACAAAGGTGCCCTGCTCTTTTTTTGCCAGCAGATAGTTAAACAGCGCCGTTCTGGCGCCACCGATGTGCAGATATCCGGTTGGACTGGGAGCAAAGCGTACGCGCAATGTTGACATGAAAACTCCTTGGTTAGAATCAGCTCTTACTTGTCAAACTCTTCAATGCTTAATTCATTATCATACCGGCATAGCCGACAACTCGACTATTATCACCACTCTTTTCTCCGGAATGGCTGTAGCGGATCAGCTCACAGCTGTGAGCTCCCAACAGTTTGGCAGCTTCCATCACCGCAACCACAGCAAACATACCACACATGCTGATCTGCTGATCAGCCACAATACGATAAAGCCGCTGTGGATCAAAGGCGGTCATGGCATCGATGGCCAGACTATCAAGCCGGACATTTTCGGCAGCCGGCAAAAAATGATTCATATCACTGCTGGCAATCAGGAGGACCGGTTCATTCCAGTTGTTAATAGCGCGGGCAATACCTGCACCCAGCTCAATTAACTGTGCCGGGCTGGAATGCGTTATCGCGATGGGAACAACCTGCAACTGCGACTGTACATATTGCAAAAAGGGAAGCAGCACCTCAAGGGAATGTTCCTGCTGATGTGCACTGTCATCCAGTTCCAGTTGAGGAACTTCGTCCAGCAGATGGGAGCGCAATGCTGCTGCAACGGCAACATCCCCCAAAGGGGTGGCCCAGGCATCAACGGCACTGACGGCCATTTGTTTCCCACTGCCGTGATGGTTCGGACCAAGGAGAATCACCTGGTGCGGCACCCGGATACGGGATATCACGTCGCCGGCAACATCACCGGAGTACCCATAGCCGGCATGGGGCAACACCACCGCCGCAGCCTGCTGCTGGTCCTCCTCGCTAACAAAGGTTGCCAGCTGACGTTTTAGTTCAACAGCACTGGCCGGATAAAACAGACCGGCAACAACGGGTTGACGAATCATAACACCTCCAGTGAACGAACAACCTGCTATAGATTAAACACGATCTTAACCCCGATCATCATCAGTACCACGGCAAAAATCCGAATCAGCTTGGTTTGACTGGTTCTACCGGCAAGGCGCACACCCAAACGCGCGCAGACCATGGTTACGGGGGCCACCAGAAGGACGACCAACCAGTTAACATAGCCGATGGAATAAGGGGCAACGGCTAACTGCTGCATACCATGCCAAACATAACCGGAGACCGCAGCGAGGGATGAAACGACAATCAAAGCACTCGAATTGCCAACCGCCAACCGCATCGGTAGATGCAGCAGTAACAGGAGCAGCGGCACGGTGACGATCCCGCCCCCGATACCAAAAAAAGCAGAAAAAGATCCGCCGATAAAACCGACTGCGACAAATTGCCAGGGGCGGGCACAATCAATGCACTCAGGTGGCAGATAGGGTTGCTTGAAAAACAGTAATCGAGCACTGATAACAATCTGCAACAGCCCAAAGAAGACCTTGAGAATACTGCCGGAAACCATGGACGCAATGGTAGCTCCAAGTAATCCGCCAATGATCCCGCCGATGGACAAGTACAGTACCATTTCACCATGGATGTTGCCACGTTTGCGATGGCCGAGGGTACTGCTGACCGCAGTGGGCAGGATAATCGCGAGACTGGTACCAAAAGCGGTATGGACAACCAGCTCAGGAGAAAATCCGGCTACAGGAAAAAGCCACAAAAATAGCGGCACCAGAATAACACCGCCGCCAATCCCCAGCAGTCCGGCCAGAAAACCGGCAATTATGCCGAAGGTGATCGTCAGACTGACAACCTGTGGACTCAGAATATCCATGGGGAAAAACCGAAAAAAAAGTGCCAGCCGTTACAGGCTGGCACTTTTGGGTTACTGGAGGCCCCGAGCAGATTCGAACTGCTGATAAAGGTGTTGCAGACCTCTGCCTTACCACTTGGCGACGGGGCCGATATGCGCCGATCGGGCGTGGAGATTGAAGTACCAAATAGACCGTAGAGTGTCAAGGATAAAATCCTTCCGTTTACAACAAGCGGCAGACAATAAGTCAACTTAACGTCCTTGCTCTAATCCCTGCTTTGTCGCCACAGGCCAGCGAACACGATAGATGGCTTGAGATTGTTCATCGCTGAAAAACAAATCACCCTGTTCTGAAACGGCCAGAGCAATCGGTGCCCCCCATTCAGGATCCCAGCCACGTACAAAATCCATCACCGGCCCGCTGATGGTACCCTGGTCATAGGGTAGACGAATAATTTTCGGACCAGGATGGCTAGCGCGATAGCTGCTGCCACCACACAGGAGGTAGATACTGTTCCGGTACTCCTCGGGCGCGGCTAAGCTGGAACCAAAGACCAGGCCCATGGGTCGGCACAGAGGAGGCAGGTCGACAGTAGCCGGCACACTATCACGACATAAATGCTCCAAACCCAGTAGCGGATCGGGCGTCTGTTGACCATAGCAATAAGGCCATCCGTAGTGTTCCCCGGCACTGATACGATTGAGTTCATCCGGTGGTGGAACCCGTCCCTGCAGTTCACGGCTGATGTCGGTTGCCCATAATTGACCGGTATCCGGGGCCACTGCCAAGCCCAGGCTATTGCGCAAACCATAGGCAAATTCACGAGTTTCACCGGTATCGGGATCAATCCTGACAATGGTCGCCCGCCGTTGATCCTCCTCTTCACAGGCATTGCAGCGTGAACCAATGGACAGATACAGAAAACCATCACTGTCGCTGGTCAGCGCACGCATCCAGTGACCACCGTCATCCGGCAAACCATCCAACAGGATTTTTTCAGTATCAACCAGCAGGTCAAGAGAGGTATCGATCAGTTCGAGCACCTGATAGGGTTCAGCAACAAACAGTCGCCCGTTACTAAAGGCCAAACCGAAAGGACGATCCAAACCGGAATGGTAAAGGATGGGGTGTTCACTCGGTTGCCCTGTGCTGATCTGATCAATCAGATAGATGGCCCCAAGATCCGACAAGGTCACGTACATCCGGTCATCAACAATCAGCATCCGGCGAGCCGGGGCCGGCAGACGGGCAATCAGCTGGATGGTGACGGTTGATGAGCTTGCAAGGGAACGTTCTGTCATGAACGCTGACAATTCATCAACAACCGGGACCTCAATGCTGGCCGGAAAGAAATCAGGAGGGGTTCCCTTAAGAGCGGACAGACGCGGTGTGTGTTGGGGGAAAAATTGATTAAGCAGTGCCAGAGCAGCGATTGCCGTCACCGCCAGGGTGAGCACGGTCGCCCTGATGTGGGTCAGTTTGAGCATTAACCCCATCCCGCTGCCAAGCAGAAAAACCGGCAACAACAGATAGAGTGAGGTACGGCCGAACAGTCCCGTCACCAGAAAGGCGCTGAGCCAGCCGGATAACAGCAGCAGAAACACCATCAGCCGTTGTAGCTGTTTGATCATAAATATGGCCTATGGAATCAAGTGATGCTTTTAAGGTTAGCACAAAGGCGGGGTTTATAAAGGGATATCTGCACCAGAAACAAACGCAATCGATCAACCCTGCGGCAATCACTTAATTCATCGCATCATGATAACGAATAATCCGAGCCACCTGACAAGTAACCGCAACGGCAGCGACATAGCCTTTTGCCGGAACAAAAAAACACCCAAACCCCGGCATGATTTCCTTTTTCATCTCGCCCAACCCGATACCCAGCATTTTCAACCTGGCCTCTTTAGCTGTCCACAGGCGGTAGAATCCGCGTTGTTTGCGAGCTGGAGGAAAGGCGGAGAACAACGTCTTTTCAACCTCATTAAAAGCATAGTCAGTCAATGGTTGCACATTGTCTTTAACCACTATTTCTTCGACATCAACACCGACGTCAGGCCCGGAGGTCACAGCGAGTACGGCCCAGTCCCCCGAGTGGGACAGATTGAAATTAATGTCTGACCGATGCTCCTTGCCCAGAGAAGGTTTCCCCTGCTGACTGTTAGTAAAAACAATTGAAGCAGGCAAATACTTCAGGTATCCGGCAAGAGTCCGTCGCAACCGGTACCGGGCGGCAATGAATCGTAATTGATGCCGAGGGTTTATAAACCGATCAGCGCGGGCACATTCATCTGCAGAGAGTGATTGGCGCAGAGTATCAGCAGTGCGGGCAGAGATGTCGGTACGAAAACGCCACAGATGAAGGTCTCCAGTCCCAATCAGTAAGGACGCTGGCGGTGCCTGCCAGGGCGCTATCTCAACGCCCACCTAACGGCTCCTGCTGCAACCAATGCCGCAGTCGCGCCATCCCCTCTTCAATACTGACCTGCGGTAGATAGCCGAAATCACGTTGGGCGGCGGAAAGGTCAAACCAGTGAGCAGTTGCAAGCTCACGAGCGACAAACCGGGTCATGCGGGGCTCCCCCGCCAGGCGCAGATTTTTGTAGATTATTTCCAGTATCGCTCCGGCCAGATAGGCAAGCCGCGGTGAGATGGTTCTGGTGACCGGCGGCAGATTGTCGGCTGCGAGGATCTGATTGACCAGGTCCCACAGCGGAATCGGTTCGTTGTTGGCAATAAAATATGCCTTGCCGGCAACCCGGGAACCGATCGCCAGTTGCTGCGCGGCTTGCAGATGTGCGGTTGCGGCATTATCAATATAGACCGCATCGATCAGGTTGTCCCCTTTGCCGATGCGCCGCAGCTGACCGCTCCGTCCACGTTCCAGGATCCTTGGAACCAGATGATTGTCCCCCGGCCCCCAGATCAGATGGGGGCGCAGTGCTACCGTCGCAAGCTGATCGCCATTGGCCGCCAGAACCAGCTGTTCGGCCTGGGCCTTGGTTTGCGGATAACTGGCATGAAAATGATGCGGGTAGGGAATCGACTCGTTCACCCCTCCCATGTCGGTACCATCAAAGACAACACTTGGCGAGCTGGTATAAACGAGACGCGTTACACCAATTTTGCGACAGGCGGTGATGACGTTTTGCGTGCCGATAACATTGCTGCGGTAAAAATCGCCGTAGCGGCCCCAGACCCCGGCCTTGGCCGCGACATGAAAGACCAGGTCACAACCACGAACCGCCCGATCCACCAGAGCCTGGTTAGTCAAATCGCCGATAAACTGTTCGACCCCAATGGCATCCAGTTCAGCTGAATGATGCCGTGCCAAAGAGCGTACCTGTTCACCCTGTTGCGACAGCAGGCGGACAATAGCACCACCAAGAAAACCGCGCCCACCGGTGACCAATATCATGCTGTCAGCTGCTGCTGGGCCCATACCGCCAGCTTTTCACGGAAAATTTTGGCATTGTGGCGAATATCGACAGGAAAGGCCGGATGGATCAGGAACCGTTCAATCTGAGTGGTATGCGGAAATTTGGCAGCGATGTCACGCAGATCGAGAATAATCTGCTGATGCTGGGCGCGAGGGATCCCAGCTTCGAGTTCAACGCAGATGAGTGGCACTCTCTTGCCGCCACTTTCTACACCAACCAGTGCGGTGCGAAACACCTGGGGATGGGTATTGAAAACCCCTTCGCAGGGGATGGTGAACAAGGTCTCTTGTTCAGTAATGACGCGGTGAGATTTGCGCCCGCAGAACCAGATTCGTCCCATGACGTCACGGTAACCAAGGTCGCCCATGCGGTGAAAAAACCGTTGGTTGGCAGGATCGGCAATCTTCGCCAGCCGGGTTGATTCTGCCCGGTTGAAGTAGGAACGGGTCACCTGCTGACCGGTAACGATAATTTCACCAATCCGGCCCACAGCAAGCAATGATTCGTTATCAAACGGATCTATTGCCTCATCACAGATGGGGATGACACCAACCTCAACCCCCGGTACCGGTCGACCAACGCATACCCCGTGCCCCTGATCCGTTAACTGACGGGTTTCACCAAGAATGGTGGCACTGTCAATCGAGCAGACCGGCAAAGCTTCAGTCGCACCATAGGGGGTAAAAATACGTGCGTCTTCAGTCAGCAGACGACTGAACTGCACAAGGGTTGTCGCGGCCACCGGGGCCCCGGCGGAGATCGCTCGCTTGAGGGTCGGCAACGTAACGCCATGCTGGTTACCAAAAACAGCCACCCGGCGGATCAAAGCCGGTGACCCAAACATGGTCGTCACTTCAAAACGCTTGATGGCGCTGATAATCTTTTGTGGATCGACTTCTCCCGGGCGGGCAAAATCCATCTGCGGAATCACCGCGGTCATACCCAGAGCCGGTGCAAAAAGGGCAAAAAGAGGAAAAGTCGGCAGATCAATTTCTCCGGGTTGGATCTGGTAGATATCTTTAAGGGCTTGTACCTGAGCGATAAAATTCTGGTGGGTATAGACCACCCCTTTGGGAACACCGGTACTACCGCTGGTAAAAAGAATAGCAGCAGTCTCATCAGACGCAGGATCAATCGGCGTGCATGTCACCTGCTTGTCAGTCCCGGCGAGGAGATTGGGCAGGGAATGTTCATCAAACCATAATCGCGGCCCGGTCGTCAGTTTAACCGTCAGGGTAGAACGCGCCCAACCCAACAAGCGGCGTGCCAAATGGGCTTTGGGGATACCAATAAACGCTGTTGGTTGCGCTTCTGCGAGACAGGTTTTCAGGTTTTTTGTCCCCATGCCGGGATCAACCAGCACCGGCACCGCTCCAACCTTGAACAGGGCGAAGGTTAAAGCAAAAAATTCCAGACTGGGGGTCACCATCAACACCGTCCGGACGCCACGACCGATGCCAAGATGAGCTAGAACCGCTGCCATGCGATTACTCTGACAATCAAGTTCAGCGTAAGTATAGCGAGAATAGCGTTGCTGGGGCGAGAAACGCCCGACCGGACAATATACCGCAACCGTATCCGGTTGACGTTTGGCCATGGCCGGGAGATAAGCGGCAATATTACCGAAGGATTCGGAACTCATTAGTTGGCAGGGCGCTTTTCCAGCGGGTATTTCCGCAAAAAGTCACGGATGATGGGAATGATCTCTTCGGTTGCATCTTCCAGGACATAATGGCCACAGTCGGGGAAACGATGCACCTCGGCCTGAGGAAGATGTTTTTCCCATTCCCGTAGAAAATGTTGATCAAAGACAAAGTCTTTCTCCCCCCAAAGAATACAGACCGGTATCTTGTCAAACTGGGCCAGGCCCATCTCAACATCGCTCACCAGAGCATAACTGGGGTCCTCAGGTTGAAGGGGAATATCCTGAACAAAACGTAAGGTAGCGATCCGGTGTTGCCAGTTGTCATAAGGGCTGCAATAGAGTTGACGGAGTTCCGCCGGCATCGGGGTGCGCTGGCATCCGACCTTGGCAGCAGCGCGGGCAAAGAGGTTGAAACCCTGCACCAGAAAAACACCGAGCTGGGTATCGCGACAGATTTTCAAGGCTAATGGCAGTTTTTTACCGGCGGGCAAATGAAACGCAGCGGTATTCATCAGCACCAGTCGCGCCAGGCGCTGCGGGTGGCGAATCGCCCAGGCCAAGCCGACCATCCCCCCCCAATCATGAACAACCAGAGTGATTTTTTCCGGCAAATCAAGATGATCAATCAGCCGCTCAAGATCATCGACCCGTTGCTTGAGCTGATAGCGATAAAGGGAATCGGCCGGTTTCATCGATAGACCACAGCCGATATGATCCGGCACAATCACGCGATGACGCTTGCTAAGTTGGCGCGCGAGATTACGATAGTAGAACGACCAGGTCGGGTTACCATGGAGCATAACCACCGGTGATCCTTTGCCTTCATCAAGATAATGATAAGCCAGACCATTCAGGTCGAGAAAATTGCTTTTAAAGGGATATTCGGATTTAAACAGCGGAGAATCGATTACCATTGAATAGCCATCATCAGACAGTTCAGACCACTGCCGATACCAAGAAAGCCGACCAGGTCACCAGGGCGCAGCAGATCGCGCTCTTTGGCGATAGCCGCAGTGATCGGCAGGGACACGGTGCCCATATTACCGAGAAACTCGAAGGTTTGAAAATCCTTCGCCGGATCAATACCAAGGTTCTGGAGAATCAGCCGCTGATGCGCTTCTCCGACCTGATGGCAAATAACCTTGTCGATTTTATCTGCCGTGATGCCGAGCTTACTGCTGAAAAGCTCCCAGGTCCGTTTACCCAGTTCAACCCCGTGCTTCATGACAGCGACGGCATCAGTCTGCATGAACGGCTGCTGACAGGCGGCAGACTCCTGGGTCAGACCCCAGCGACACAGTTCATGGTACTGGGGCTCAGCAACGTTCACGCCTCCCAGCAGCTTTGGTCTGCGTGAGGGGGAAAAAGAACCATCGGTCAATAATACCGCAGCAGCACCGGAACCACCGGTCAGGGTCGCCAGGGATTGGGTAAACAGGGGCATGGTCGGATGGTCGAGCATCTTCTGAATCATGATCTCATTGATTTCGCGCGAACTTTCGCAGGCAACCACCAATCCGGCACGGATCTGCCCCAGCTCAATCCGGTTGGCTATATCAAGTACTCCATTCAAAACACCGAGACAAGCATTTGAAATATCGTAGATTGCCGCATCGCCTCGAATGCCTAGTGCCGAAGCAACCAGACAGGCGGTAGCGGGTTCAAAATGTTCACGACAGACCCCGGCATAAACCACCGCACCAATATCTTCAGCAGCAATATTACGTTCCTGCAGGGATTTTTTGGCCGCTGCAATGGCACCATGAGAGATAGGTGTGCCTAGCTTCCACCAGCGCCGCTCACGAATTCCGGTCAACGATTCCAACTGTCCCGGGGCAATGTGCAGGGCTTTATAGACCGGTGCTATCCGATGTTCCAGCTCAGTCGAGGTGACGACAATGGGGGCCAGTTCATAACCGACCGATTCAATGTGGACACGGGTATATTTCATTGATAAATGAACTTCATTGTTTTTAAACTGCCCCGCTTCAAGTAGTGGGTCTAATGAATGTTGTTCAGCTATGGCCTTGTGCTGGATCGGGGTTCCTGTGACAAGGGTGTCTGTCGCCAGGGACGGCGACAACAAGCGGTCAGGGATGACGAAAAGCGTCCCTTGACATAGAATCCAAAGATCCGGTGCATTAGCGAAACTTCAAACCTATCAAATACCAGGGCATCTTGTAACATAATTTACCCGGCAGGTGAAGCACCAGCCGTTCAGCAGCCATCAACCGTGAAGACGTAGGGCAAAATCTTTCATCTGATAGATGATTTTACCATCCACCGACAACAGACCATCCGCCTTAAGGGTTCTGTTCTGATCATCAACCGCGGTAATCAGCGCTTCGATCTCGACGCGCTGATTGGTCGGAATAATCTGGCCACGGTAATTCCAGCGATGGTCCACCCCAAGCGCCATGGTTTCAAAGCGGCTGTCGGCAGATAGGCCCCAGCGCTCAGCGGCGACGACCTTGAGCAACTGCAGAAAAGACTCAAGCCCAAGTGAGCCGGGACAGACCGGATCCTGATAAAAATGCGCCTTAAAAAACCATTCATCGGGATCGACTATTTTGCTGCCACGGATAAATCCTCGTTGGTGCGGGCCACCGTCGGGAAGATACAGGTCAATTGTGTCAACCATGCGCAGCATCGTATCGGGGAATGGTGGTGCGACCGGATACTCAAAGGTTCCGGCTCGGCCGATCTGCTCTGGCGGTGGTTGCCAGCTTGTTACCCCCCTTACGCCGACCTGCTGAGCCAGTGCGGCCGCTGAAAAGAACCCGAACACAGTGGTGCCGGTGTAAATCGGACCATCACTGTCATGCACATTAAAAGTGTATCCCTGGATGATCATCCCGCCACTACTGGCAATCCGGGTAATCTCCACCTTGATCGTAAGAGTGCCACTAGTCGGCGTCACCGCTTTGTGCTGGGTCGCCTGACCATCCAGATTGCGGAATGACAGATCGGTATCGCTGGTCAAGGCCGAGCCCAGATAGGCCGCAAGCCAGCCACAGGGTTGCAGGCCGATTTCAAGCAGTACACTAAAGGGCATTTCCGGTTGCCGTCCGGCAGTAAAGTACCAGGCATCCGGCGGCACATCATATTCTGCTACGACAGCTGCTCCTTCAACCAGCTTCCACGGCTGACCTTTAACATCAACAATCCGGTCGAGAAACTGGAACGGTGGTCCGGGCAAACGCGCAATTTTGCGTTCCTGATCAAACATCCGGTAGGGTTCACCAAATGCGTCAGATGGGTTGCCGACGGCAAAGGCGGTGATCCGTTCACGGTCGTAGAGAACCTGGCGATCTTGATGATTTACCGATGATGACTGACGCTGCCATAAGGCCTCAACCCTGGAACGATCAAGACCACTCAAGCGTACTGACATATCAGGAATTTCGACGATCGGATGGTCATCGGCAAACATCAGGGCATCGACAATAGCATAGGGCTCCGGGCGGTAACCCAGTTCCTTGATGCTCACCTGATAGGTGACTTTTTTCGTCGTTTCAATGACTTGACCGCGACACTTCAAACCACTTTGTACTCCGGGTACAGGTTCACACCAGGTGGCACCGTTCTCACCGATCCACCCCATGCGCAGCAGGTAGATCCGCAAGGTGTGCATACAGCATTCGTACATCAAGGTCCCCGGCATGACCCGATCATCAACAAAGTGACAGGTCAAAAACCAGGCATCGGGCTGAATGTCCATTTCCGCCCGAATCTGGCCGAGGCCGTAGCGTCCAC
The DNA here is from genome assembly GCF_014773365.1 of Pelovirga terrestris. Classification (GTDB taxonomy): domain Bacteria; phylum Desulfobacterota; class Desulfuromonadia; order Desulfuromonadales; family Geopsychrobacteraceae; genus Pelovirga; species Pelovirga terrestris. The sequence goes on along the minus strand of NZ_JACWUN010000001.1, from coordinate 102,458 downwards.
CTTCAGGGTCAAGCACAATCACCCGATCAACCAGTTTCAATTTGCCGCCCGGCAGGGTATAGGGCCTGTTCAGGGGCAAATCTGCAAAACAAGGGCCAAAACAGCCGGCCAGATCACCGGCATAAAGGGCCGCAACCTGGGTATCGTTATAGGATTCAACGGCCATTGGCACCAACTGCCGCCAATCAGCGGGCATGCGACCCGGTTGCGGCAGAAGATCAAGGCGGGTATGGACGATCCCCTTGCCGGCCGCCAACTCTGCCGCACTAAAAAATCCGGCACAACCATCACGCATACTCAGTAATGGTTCACCATTGACCGTCGCCTCAAAATGAAAACGGAACAGGTAGGTCTGATCCTGTCGAAAAAATCTATCGATATGAATATCATACTGGATCGTTTCACCGACCGTCGGCAACCCTCGATGAAAGGTGACCACCGCATCGAGCAATCGATAAACCGCCAGCCCTCTGGTGATAAAATCGATCCCGAGATAACCCGACAGAAACAAATCAGCCTGACCGGCTTCGACCGCGACACAGGTGGGGATGCGACCACCATCAAGATACCAGCGATCCGCCGTCACATCATGTTCGGTGATCACCCGTCCGCAGGACATAGAGCGCGGCTCACCTTCAAGGGCAACAATCCGGTCAACCAACATCAGCGGCTCATCGGGCAGTCGTACCCGGGTTGGGAAGGTATCAACCTCGGCAAACTCCTGACCAAGCATTCCGGCCACCGATCCGACCGCAAATTCCATACACTGCTGGCGGTCAAAAACCGGGGTACCCCCCTTACCCTCCGGTTCCAGTGCTGCCCCCTGAGCAAGCGGCGGTGAAGATTGATCCCTATAGGGATCTTGATGGAAGAATGACTGATCCAGGTCAAACAAGGTGCCATCCGCTTGTTGTAACAGAGCCTGCTGATACCCAATCTGCTCAGCCAGGGAGCGTTCAAGGTCCGCAGAGAGTTCCAGGAAGGCCGCATGGGCCGCTGCTCCAGCGGTATGAACATCACGAAATCCGATGGTTAACTGGGCCGGCACAGAGTCCTCATGGGTTACAGCTTGCAGGGCCACAGGAAGTTGCTGTGGTGCCGGGGGTAAACCAGGAGCTTCGTTAGCCGTTGCCGCCGGCGGCAGATCAACCCGGGGAGCCGGATTATTTGTAACGGGTAGCGTTGGAGCAAAAGCAGCGCCCCCGGTAGTCGTAACAATCTGTGGGCTTCGACCAGTACTGACGGGCAATTCGCCCTTGTCGGCTGGATAGAGTGGTGACAGATCCAGCTTGACCCCTTCAGCCAGGCAGTGCCCCAACAAGCGCAGAAACTGCACCGACGCATCTTGTCCCGCGACACAGAAAGAACGGGCCAGATGAGGACGCTCACCGAGGATACTGGAAATCATCCGCGTACAGGACGAGCCAGGCCCAACTTCAAGGAAGATTCTGGCGCCGTCAGCATACAAACGTTCGATCACTCGTGGGTAGTCAATGGTGTCGAGAGCCTGGGCCAGAATCGCGTCGGCGGCATTGGTGGTGGTCAGGGGATATTTTCCGCCAAAAGCACAGCTGTAGAAATCGATACCTCGCGGTGCCCTGACGTCAAACAGGTGAAGGTTACGATAGGCGTCCGCCACCGCTCTGGTTACTTCACAATGAACCGTTGTGACCCCCTGTAAGGGGATAAAATGACAGCCCAGTTCCTTAACCGCCAGGTCAACCTGACGTCGCCGGCCGCCAATCACACACTCTTTGTAGGTGTTGACAATCAACAAATATACCTGTTTTTTGCCGGCCAGAATCTTTTTGACCTGATCAGCCGAAACATTAACAATTCCCAGACACCAGTCAACCTGCTGACCGGGGGGCAATCCCCAGGTCCGGCGGGCGGCGTGACATTCACCCGCTAACTCGCTGGTAAACAGCGGTGAATCCTTAAGGCGCTGCAGCATGGCATCACGCTCGCGCCAGGCACCGGTTGAAAATAACCCGGAAGATTCACCAAGGCTGTAACCACTGACCATCTGGGGCCTGATGGCGAATCGGCTGAGCAGATCGTGGAGGGCAGTACACAGGGATACATGGGAAATAACCAGGGCGTTATGATCTTCCAATAGCGCATCACTTAGAGCACTCTTCCAGAAAAGATGGGGCTGATACTGATCGGCCAGACAGGAATTGGCGGCTTCCTGGGCACCATAGACTTCCGGCCACCGCGCTGCCAGATCGCGCCCCATCCCGGCAAAATGATTGCCGGATCCGGGAAAGATAAAGGCGATCTTCCCTTGCGTCGCCAGGGGGTCAGCGCTGAAAAATACCCGTTCACGTTGTGCCGGAGATAACAAATCAGCGAACCTCAGGGATTTATCAACGGCAAGACGTTCGAGGTGGCGAGCCACCTGGTCAAGCTGGGCATTCAATTCGGCAGGCGTTTCTATGACCAGCGTCAGACACAGTGAAACATCAGTGGGAGGTGGGTGGTTGCGATACCAGCGTCGGGCCAGTTGATCACAGCATTCATCGTGATACTGTGCCGCAAGCTGTTTCAGCTCGGTTAGCTTTGCGCCCAAACCAGCCAAACTATCGGCGTTAAGAGCAAACAACCCGGCAGCCAAATCACCTAAAGGGCGATCCACACCTGGTGCGGGCAGGTTGCCCTGATGCTCCTCGACAATCAGGGCAGAACAACTGCCATCGTTGCCCAACGCGGTAACCATGGCACGCCGCACACCTGCAACGCGGTTGGTTAACCAGTACTGGGGCGCATCAGCCACCTGGTACACGGGTGGAGAGGTTATCCATTCAGAGCGCAGCGCAGTTAAGCTGCGAACAGGCGGCAGCAGTCGTTGTTTTAAACACAGAACGGCCTTGATCACCGCAGCCATCCCCGCAGCACCACCTGCATGACCGATATCAGCCTTGACACTACCAAGCCAGCAGGAACTATTGCGGTTACCACCGCCGAGCACCTCGGACAGCGTCACTGCCTCGAGGAGATCGGCCTCAGGATCACCACTGCCATCAACTTCCAGGTAACCGATATCTGCAGGTTTCACAGCGGCACTGTTGCACGCTTGGGTCACCGCTTTACGCAAAACATCGGCCAGCGGCAGTAACTGATCAGCAGCACCGCCGATGGCGGTACCAATCCCGCTGACAACAGCATGGATTTGATCGCCATCCTGACGGGCATCTTCCAGACGTTTAAGAACCAGTGCACCCGCCCCTTCACCAAGCTGGATACCCTGACTTTCCCGGTCAAGAGGACGTGAGTAGCCGGCGCCGCTAAAAGGGGTCAGCTGCTGACGACAGACCACATCCCGCAGATCAGCGGCGAGATCTACAGCACCGACCAGGGCGCGTTTGATGGAGCCTTCCTGTAACGCATGGATAGCCACCTCAAGGGCACGTAGGCTGGAATTTTCTTCACTGGAAATGGTAAAACTCGGACCGCCGACACCAAATTCCCGGGCAATCCGGCTGGCGACAACACTTCCCAGCGCTCCCATGGTACGGTTGGCCGTCAGTGCCGGTCCGGCGGCTTCACGCAAACCGGCTATCCAGGCAGACAGTTCGTCCTCAGTTAATTTGAAGCCCAGCTCTTGGGCCCAGATCCGGGCCTGCTGTGCCAGTCCCCAGCGAAAACTGAAGTTGGTCGCATTGTGGTCCAGACCACAACCGATAAAAACCCCGGTAAACAGATGATCGTCATGGTCAGCATCGGCATTGTGCAGGGCTGCGGCGGCAACCTTCAGCATCAGCAGCTGGCGCGGCAGCATTTCTGCTATCTCGTTCGGTGGAATGCGAAATTCACCGGCAGCTGCACCGATCTGCCCGAGGCAAAACCCTTGCGGCAACCCCTGCGGGAAAATCTGCTGAAGCCAACGACTCTCGCCGCCACCCCACCAATGGCTGGGAGTAACGGATTTGGTCTTGTCATCAACACCGAAAAACCGCTGCCGCAACCCCTGAAGTTCAGACCAGGGGCCGTAGTGAGCGGCCAGTCCAACCACGGCAATCGGGGTCTGACGGGCCGAGAAGGATGGATGGAGGGTCACCTTCTTGCGGGTTGCACGCTCCGGTTGCCATTCCTCAAGCAACATATGAGCATTGATGCCGCCAAAACCAAAGGCACTGACCGCTGCACGACGCGGCACCTCGTCACGGCGCTGGTGCCAGGGGCATGCCTGGCCAAGCAGCCGAAACGGACTCCGGTCCAAATCAACCCCGGCGGCCGGTTGCTCAAAATGGGTCTGTGGAGGCAATGTCCGGTGCGACAAGGCAAGGATCGTCTTGATGGACGCTGCGGCACCGGCGGCCGTCAACAGATGACCGATGTTGGCCTTAACCGAACCGATAACACATTGGCCACTACGCCAACCACTGTTGCCCCATAGCTGCTGTAAACTGGAAAACTCAACCGCATCTCCTACCGGTGTACCGGTAGCATGGCACTCGATCAGATCAACATCACTGGGCTGCCAACCGGCCTGCCGATAAGCTGCACGCATCGCCCGCAGTTGTCCTTCAGACGAAGGTGCCAGCAGATTACCCTGCAGATCATTGGAAAGTCCAATGCCACGAATTACCGCCAGGATCCGGTCGCCATCACGCTGCGCGTCGCGGGTACGCTTGAGTAATAGCAGGCCACACCCCTCCCCGACCACCAGCCCGTTACCGGAGCGGTCAAAAGGCGCACAACGACCGCTGGCCGACAGGGCTCGCAGCTGGGAAAAACCCATCTGGGTATAAAGGGAGTCCGGGCGCGACACGCCCCCGGCGAGCATCAGATCGGCGCGCCCGGACAGCAGTTCATCGACCGCCAGTTTGATCGCGTAGAGGGAGGAAGCACAGGCTGCGTCAAGAGTAAAACAGGTGCCGCCAAAGCCTAGGCCGCGGGCCAGAACAGCAGCCGGCAATCCGGCAACGTGGTGGTTTTGTGGTACGATTGGATCCTCATGAACCGACAAAGGCTGGTCCGTAAGCTTTTCAGCAAAGGCTTTACCCAGCAGTTGGCGGGCCAGAGCGGAGGAGGTTTCACTTGGTAGCGCCAGATTGCCGATGATGACTCCGGCCCGTGACGGATCAAACGACGGTGTGCCGGCACTGGTCAAGGTTTGCTGCCCGACCCGGAGCAACAGACGGAACATGGGATCAAGCTGACGGAGAAAACCGGCATCTATATTGAGTCCAGGCAGATCCGATGAAACTGCTGGATCAGCAAGAAAACAGGCCTTGTCCGAATACACCCGGTCCGCTGCGCCAACCTCAGGGTGGTAAATTTCTTCCACCGGCAGCAGCCAGCGTCCGGCGGGCGGGCGACGCGCACAGTTTCTTTTTTTGAGAATCAGTTCCCAGTAATCATCAAGGGTTGCTGCATCGGGAAACTCCCCCCCCATGGCAACAACAGCAACCGATTGGGCATAAGCCATTATCAGGCAACTCCTGTGAGTTTATTGCGCTGAAAAGTGGCATTAAGGGATGCATCGATAACGCATTCATAATTTTCCAGTCGCGCAACCAGTTGCCCATCGTTCGGATCGACAAAATCAATATCCGCTGTCGCACGATGTGGACTGTTGCTGATAATCCGGGCACGAACCTCCACCCCGTCAGCGGGAAAACGCTCCCGATACTGACGGTAACGACCGGCAAAAACCGGCAGGGATCCAGCCTGATACTGATCAAAACTCCACAAAATCATTATCTGAAAACTACTGTCCAGGGCCAATGGGTCGGCAAACCAGCTGTTGCGCAAAGGCTGTTCAATCCATTGCTGCGGCTGCGGGGCCGGGCTCACCAAGGCATTGATCCCTTGTGTCGAACAACCCAGAATCTCACGCAATCCCTGGAAGGCTTCACCATGAAACAGCTTCTGGTCAGCGTAAATGCCGGCTGACGCTTGCGCGTAGGTCTCCAGATCCAGTCTTGAACGGGCCTGACGCGCAGGGTTGTAGCCGGCTGCAAGAACCACCCGGGCCCGGGCGTGGGCGACGGCGCGCCCCCGTTCATCATGACCTGAAAGCTCAACCGGCACCACATGCAAACCATCGCTCTTGATCGCCTTGCCGGTCATCGCTTGCAGATTGTAGGTCTGCCCCGCTTCAAGAATAATTCCCTTAAGCACCCTGAAATCATTAAACCCTTGGAATTTAAGCCCCGGATGATTATGCACCGCGGCATGAGCCAGCCATTCAACCATCAATGCCGCGGGCACAACCGCTTTACCGTCAATAACATGGGATTTGAGCAAGGGAAATTGATCGATGTTCAGATCGAGATCAAAAGCGCTTGAAAGGTACAGGTTCTGCGCCGGCTCAGGCTCTTCAGTAACCGCATCCTGGGCATGACCTCCGGCAATGACCAGTTCAACGGTCTTGTCTGTCGCAGTCAATTCCTTGAGCAGATAAGCCGCACCAGCCTGCAGATCGATCACCTCGATCCCTTCGCGCGCAAACATTTTTTTCAACGCAGCGTTCACCATACCGCCATCCCAAGGGCCCCAATTCATGGATAACACCCTGGTTTCGGGATGACTCTGGGCAAATTGCTGGGCTATTTTGTTCAATACTTCATTGGCAATAGCATAATCGGCCTGGCCAATACGACCGAAGCGAGCGGTTGATGAAGAAAACATGACCAGAAATGCGAGCTGGTCGACGTTAATGGCCGCCAGCAGATGGCGACATCCTCTGACCTTGGTATCATAGACCGCAGCAAACTGTTCACGGCTCTTATCCACAATCAACTTATCTGCCAGCACCCCGGCACCATGGATCACACCTTTAACCGCGCCATACTGCTCTTGCAGGTTGTTTATGGTAGCAGTTACCGCCTGCTCATCGCGTAAATCGACTGGTAGATACAAAGGTGTGGCGCCCGCCTTGAGAATATCGTCAAGGGTAGAACGAATCTCACGTCCAGCCAGAATCTGGTCATACTGTTGCTGCAATTCTTTCGGCGCCGGAGGGTTATCAGTATGAGCCAACACCGCCTTTTTTATTTCTGCCTCCGTATCCAGGCCCTTCAGCCAATCCGGCTCATCCGCAGGGAGCGGGCTGCGTCCCAGCAATGCCAGGGTGGGACGATATTTACGTGCCAGAGCGACGGAAACAGCCGCGGTAACACCGCGAGCACCGCCGCTCACCACAACCAGGTCCCCTTCTTCCAGCGCCAACTCCCGGGTATCAACAGTAACGTCCTCAGACACCAGCTCCAAAGTAGTCAAACCGGTTGACGACACCCCAATCTCAAGGGGGGTTGTCGTAAAGATTTCTTCGACCAGAGTCGTCGCTGCCGGAACAACCTCCATCCCCAAGCCCAGGTCCAGAGCCTTGCAGTGAACTTCAGGCCACTCCAGAGCCGCCGTTTTACTCAAACCGGCCAATCCCCCAGAGAGGGGGTCGCCAAAGCCGGAACGTGCGGGCAGACCAAAGCTGCCGTTAAGGCGCGAAATGGTAGCAAAAAAAGCTCCCTGACCAGTTCCCTGCTTGCGCAACTGGGGAGCGGCCAACTGCAACAACTGAAAACTCTCGGCGATAAAGTGATCATTACAGCCTTTAAGGGGTGCAACGATCAGCAGGCCACACAGGTTTGCCGGAGCATCCAGGGTGGTAATGTCAGTCAGCTTGACCTTTCGTGCAATCAGGTTATGGCGGGTTAAGGCTGTCGCCAGGGCATCAATCAGGGCTGAGCCATCATCAGTGATCCAGACCTGGGCTCCGGCGCCAAAAGAAAAGCTTTTAACTGGTCTTTTCTTAGGCAAACTGGCCAGGCAAACCTCCTGCCGCTTGATGATCGGCAACGGCTCGGACTCCCGGTCTGGAAGGGTTAAAGCCGCTTTTTCCGAGCCGGAGACACTGCTGAGAAAATCGACAATCTGATCGATGGTCTGCAAGGTGCCCAAATGCTCCGGTTTAACCACCGGCAATGCGGGCAGACGCTCCTGCAGGGCCGAGAGGATTTCGACCCGCTTGATTGAGTCGATCCCCAGATCGGCATCCAGCGACATCCCCAGTTCCAGCATCTCCACCGGATAACCGGTCTTCTCGGCGATGACAGCAAGCAGCGCGGTGGTCACTTGCGGACCAGCCACCCCTGTTGACACTGTCATACCAGCGGTCTTTGCCATCCCTGCTGTTCCTTGCTGCAAGTGCTCAACAATCTGCCCCAAGGTCTGTAATACGCCCAGGTCTTCCGGCTTGACCGCCGGCAGTTCCGGCAGACGTTCTTGCAGGGCCGAGAGGATCTCGACCCGCTTGATTGAGTCGATCCCCAAATCGGCATCCAGCGACATCCCCAGTTCCAGCATCTCCACCGGATAACCGGTCTTCTCGGCGATGACAGCGAGCAACGCCGACGTCACCTTACCCGTATCAGCGCCCGCATCTGCTGCCGCTCCGCTGCTTCCCGGGCCGGTGACCGTCCCTGCAGCACCTTGCTGCAGGTGGTCAACAATCTGCCCCAGGGTCTGTAATACGCCCAGGTCTTCCGGCTTGACCGCCGGCAGTTCCGGCAGACGTTCCTGCAGGGCCGAGAGGATCTCGACCCGCTTGATTGAGTCGATCCCCAGATCGGCATCCAGCGACATCCCCAGCTCCAGCATCTCCACCGGATAACCGGTCTTCTCGGCGATGACAGCGAGCAACGCGCTGGTAATATGGCTTGCGGGTGTACCGGAAATCGGCGAAGGATCTGCTACAGGGTCGGCGGTGACAGGAGGAGGGGTCAATTCAGACGGTGCTGGTTGTTCAGCAACCGGCGGCGTAGCTATTGAGGGAACAGCCTCAGCAATGGCCACCGGCACAGCGGGAGTAATGGCCCTTCCGCCGAGCAGTTGTCGCTGCTGCTCAACCAACTGCATGAAGGATCGGGTTGCGGCCTGCTGTCCCTCGAGAAACTGCTGATGGAGTTTGGCCGTCTGCTGCGAGATCGACTGCAAGGCCTCAATATTCTGCTGGCTCAGGCGCAACGCTGCCGACAATCCGCTATCCGGGACAGGCGCCGGCCTAGCTTGGGACGTCGTGGTTACTGGAGGCCGGACTTGTTGATCGGGCATGGGTATTTCCTCTTGCTGTTCTTGTGGCTGAGATGATGGAATGACACTTTTTCCGGCCATTTTCTGCTGCCGCGGTGGACGCGGTTGCGGTTTGTTGAAATGGTTGGCACCGGTCAGGGTAACGGTTAACCCTTTCTTCCTGACCGGTTGTTGCGCTGCCTGCTCAAGGACATTTTCATCCCATGAGGTCAAGGCAACAGTCACCCCAAGGGCGGCTAATTTTGCCAACAGGCGGGCCAGATCAACCAGGGCACAGCGTTTGCCGTTAGAAGAATCGAGGGCCAGGGTTTGAATATCCTTGCCCTTGAGGATCGTTCTGACCATGCCACTTAAACGCGCCCCCGGGCCCACTTCAACAAAGATTCGCAGGCCATCGCGATACATGGCTTCGATCTCTGTGACAAAATCAACGGGACTGGCAAGTTGTCGCGCCAGCAGCGACCTGAGCTCGCCGACGTCCTGGGGGTAGCGATCGCCACTGGTGTTGGCATAGACCGGGAAAGCCGGCGCGGTCAGGGTCGTTGTTTCCAGCGCCTGGGCAAAAGGCTGGGCCGCAGTTGCCACCAGAGGACTGTGGAAGGCCGCCGCTACACTCAAGGGGGCACAGGAAACACCTTGTCCGGCTAGTGCCGCCCGAGCGCGCTCGATTTCAGCATGGGAGCCCGATAACACGCCTTGCTCCGGGGTATTACGGTTGGCCAGTACCAGGTCGAGATGTTCACTCTGGATAAATTTACTGATAGCATCAAGTGGTGCCGACACTGCCAGCATAGTGCCACGCTCAGAGCCTTTGGCTGCCATCAATTCACCACGCAGGCGTGACAGACGGTGAAGATCGGCGGCACTAAAAACCCCGGCATGGCATAGAGCGACCAGCTCACCATAACTGTGCCCGGCAGCCGCTTGAGGTGATAAACCAAAACGTTGCAGCACGGCAGTACCGGCACACTCCATCGCACCGAGGACCGGCTGAGCGACTTCGGTGGCGCGCAAAGCGGTGACTGCTGCTTCCTGTTGTTCGGATGAATAAACCGGACGGGGATAGATCAGATCGGTCAAGGTCCGGCGCGGAACCTGGGCCTTTTCCGCAAAAACCTGATCAGCTTCGTTGACCACCCGCTGAAATTCGGGAAACTGTAAGGCCAGGGTTTTGAGCATGCCCGGGTACTGTGCCCCCTGTCCAGGATAGAGAAAAGCGATATTGTCGGCTGGCTCGTCGGTCGACAAATAGATTCCATCCGGGGTTTCATGCCACCCTTCTTTTGGTTGATCGAGCACGGCAACAGCAGCATCAATTCGCCGACCGATATCCAATGGTTCACTTAAGGTGCCACGTTCAATCACCATCACCAGTCGACACCGGGCCTGGCGATCAAAATCAAGGCGCCTTTGAGCAACCAGTAGACGCAGTTGCTGCCACTGCGCATCATGAGGAAACGCCTGCAGCTGATGTTTCAACGTAGCCTTGTCATCAGCAGAAAACGGCAAAATCTGAACATCTCCGGTCCAGTCAACCTCGTTTTTTTCTTCTGTGTATTCTTCCACCAGACAGTGGAAATTACTGCCACCAAAACCCAGAGCGCTGACCGCAGCCCGACGGGGGTGATTGCCGGCCGGAAACCAGGGACGACACTCGGTATTGACGTAAAAGGGAGAATCCTTTTCAAGCAACACGGAGGCGGGTTGTTGCACCTTGATAGTTGGCGGCAGCACCTTGTGATAGAGGGCCAGAGCCGCCTTAATCAGTCCGGCAGCTCCGGCAGCCGCCTTGGTATGGCCGATCTGAGATTTGATGGAACCCAGGGCGCACCAGGGCTGTTGCGCTGTTCCGTAAACCTGGCGCAGGGCATTGACTTCAATGGCGTCACCTACCTTGGTGCCGGTACCATGCCCTTCAACCAGCTCGATCGTAGCAGGGCTTACCTGGGCTTGTTGATAGGCGCGCAGCAGGGCCCTGGTCTGACCCTGGGCGCTCGGCTCATAGATGGCAGAGCCGCGACCGTCACTGGAAGCACCGATCCCCTTGATCACCGCATAGATACGGTCGCCATCGCGCTCGGCATCCGCCAGGCGTTTGATAACCACCACCCCCAATCCCTCACCCAGAGTGGTGCCGTCGGCGTTGTCAGAATAAGGTTTGGCATGGCCCGAAGGTGACAGAGCCGGTGTTTTACTGAAGCAGGTGTACATGAAAATGTCATTGAAGGTATCAACCCCGCCGGTGATCACCATGTCGGAGCGTCCGGCGGCGAGTTCCAGAGCAGCAAGATTCAGGGCGCTTAACGAACTGCCGCAAGCGGCATCAACCACGCAATTGGTGCCGCCAAAATTGAAATGTTTACTGATCCGTCCGGCCACCACATTACCGAGCAACCCGGGAAAGGAATTTTCCTGCCAGGGCACATAGGAATCGGAGATCCGGTCCATGACATCAGCGGCTGTCTCCTCATCCACCCCAGCTTCAGCCAGCGCCTGCTTCCAGCGCGGGTACCCCAAACGGGCGCCGAGGGGCACAACCAGTTCAAGGGTACCGGTCACTCCGAGGATAACACTGACTCGTTCGCGATGATATTCTTTACCGGCGCCGTAACCGGCATCCTGAAGCGCTTGTTCCACCGCCAGCAAGCCCAACAGCTGCGACGTATCGATCGCCTCCAGAGCGTTAGGCAGTATCCCGTAATCCATCGGGTTAAAACGGACCGGCGATAAAAAACCACCCAGTTTAGCGTAGACCTTATCCCTGGTTTTGGGATCGGCATCAAAATAGTCGTCAGCGCGCCAGTGACTTGCAGGAACCTCGCGGATACTGTCGACGCCGGTTTTGATATTGGTCCAGAACTGCTGTGAATTCTCGGCGTCAGGGAACATACTACCAATGCCGACAATCGCCAGCGGTGTCATCGTCGAATCTGTCGTTTGCTGATCGGTTTTCAACAGAGAAACTCCTTGATCTGCTCAAGCGGCAATGGCGTGGCGATCTTCGGATCGACACGATACGTGCCCCACTGCTGCTTAAGTAAGCGTACACGCTGCAACACCGCAGCGCCAAAAAGGATATTGTAAGCGACCGGCACAACCTTGCGGGCGGCGGGTGGCTCTAAAAAGCTGCCCTTGACCCACTCGTTAAAAGCTCCCATGGCTGGGCCACACCAGATCTGATAATCAATTTTCCGATCGGCAATCCCCTGGTTGGCCCACACCGGCGTTTGTCCCAAATACCAGCGAAAAACCAGTGCCATCTTGTATTTTGGATCGTTCAGAGCTTTTTCAACCTGGCGTGGATCACGGACCTGAAAGTAACTTTGGGTCTGTTGCCAGACCGTGTCAAGAGGCACTTTAAAAAAGGTCTTTTCAATCTTCTCCCGTTCGGCAGTCGGCAAGGCGTCGATACTCTCATAAGCACGGTAGAGCTCATAAAGTTTGTGGGCACGGATGGCAAACATGGTGCCACGCTTGACCACCTGAACCTTGACCCCCATCTCAAACATATCACCCGAAGGTGCCATAGTGATATCCGCCTGCCGGGTTTCAGCCAGCATCTGCCGCACGGCATCGCAGGTTCCGGACTCGACACAAGCCTGATTCACCGTCCCGGTGACCAGATAGTCGGCACCCATGGCAAAAGCAGCTGCCGCAGACGCCGGGGTTGCAATACCGCCACCCAGACCGATGCGTAATGGCTGAGGATAATCATAATGCTGCTGCATCTGGTCTTTTTGGGCAAGCAGAGTCGGAAACAACGACAGGGCCGGACGGTTATCGGTATGTCCACCGGAGTCAGCTTCAGCCGTAACATCCTGAGCCATGGGAATGTGTCCAGCGAGATGTGCCTGCTCTTTGGTCAAATCACCGGCAGCCACTAATTGCTGGAGCAACTTTTCCGCTGGTGGCTCAAAAAAACGCGCTGCCACCTCTTCGCGCGAAACCTTGGCAATGATGCGGTTGGGGGCAACGACACAGCCGTGTTCGTCGCGGTGAATACCATGGGTGCGATAGCGCACCAGCGGCAAGGTTAGTCCTAAAAAGGCCGAGGCCTCAATCAGGTGAATACCTCGACGCAGATACAGCTCGACCAAGGCTTTTTCCAGTTCCGGCTCGGTCGGGCTGTGAATCAGATTGACGCCAAAAGGGATATCGGGTCGATGCTGCTGGAGCTCATCGATCGCCGCCTCCACCTGATCAAAGGAGAGACCCGCAGAACCAAAGAACCCCAGCATGCCGGCCTCGCCCAACGCCTTGACCATAGCAACCGAGCTGATCCCCTTGGCCATGGAGCCACCGACATAAGCGTATTGCACACCGTGATCATGACAGAAAGAGCGGCTACCTAAAGAATCCAGCAAACAAGCAGGCACCATGCCGAAACTATCTTCTGCTTTTGTCCTGGGGACCTGATCCGCGACCAGATGCACCAGACCGTCTGATTTAATCAGCCACAATGGCATGGAAATAGTGCGCAGCAAATCAGATATACCGGTTGATTTATGCTTCGATAAATGCCTGGCGACTGGACTGCCACTGCTCAAAGAAGTGAAACTCACAAAGAACTCCTACAGGGATTCCAGTAAAGACTGAATATCATCAACAATCTGTTTCGGGGTCGAAGCGCCGGCAGTCAAACCGATACTTTGATAGCAGCGCAACTCATCCAGTGGTAACTGCGTCGCTGTCTCGACGTGCAATGCTTTTGTCCCATGCGATTCGATCACCTGGGCCAGCCTCCGGGTGTTGCTGCTTTCAAAGCCGCCGGCAACAATCATAAAGTCGACCTGTTCAGCAATACGAATTGCTTCCCCCTGGCGCTTTTTCGTCGCGTCACAGATCGTATGCAGCACCGTCAGGTCGAGATCCTGGCGACCCGCCAGGTCAGCGCTGATCGCGTCAAAAATCCCCTTATCCTGGGTCGTCTGGGCGGCAAGGCAGTATTTTTTACTGGTATCAAGAGGCTGCGCGCGACATTGGTCCAAATTGTCAAAAACAAAGGAACCCGACGCAGCATAGCTCAGCAGACATTTCACCTCGGGATGGGTTTGCTCTCCGTACAACAGGAGGATACGATCATCTGCCGTGTGCTGTTCAATCAGCAGACAGGCATCTTTAACTTTCGGACAGGTCGCATCAACAACACGAATACCGCGATTTATCAGGGACTGCTGAACCCGCTTGGGAATGCCGTGAGCACGAATAACGACGGTAGATCCGGGAGGGATATCGTCAGGCGATTCAGCCGTAATAACCCCTTTGGCAGAATATTCCTCAACCACCTGCGGATTGTGAATAATGGACCCAAGGATATAGATATTGTCGCTGAAAGTGCCTTCTTTTTCGATCATTTCATCGAGCTTGCGCAGTGCCAGACTGACCCCCATACAGAACCCGGCACTTCGCGCCCGTACGACATTCATATATTTCAAAAACCCTCGTCTTTGCCCACGAAATCACTGGTTAGTGTTCAAGCTTTTCGTCGCAACAAGTTAAAAAGTCGTTACTTCAATAAACTCTGGATTATCCCACCAAAAGTTTCTACATGGCAAGGTCTATTGAGCATTTTTTAGCACGGCAAGATAGAAAATGGCAGGGAAGTGACTGGAGCGGCACAGACAACAAAAGGGCTGAATCTTTCGACTCAGCCCTTTTGTTGTATAGTGGAGCGGGAAACGGGATTTGAACCCGCGACTTCAACCTTGGCAAGGTTGCACTCTACCACTGAGTTATTCCCGCGTTCGTGGTGTCTGTCGCCAGAGCGGATGTATGTATAGCAAAACGCTTTGATGACTGTCAATAAAAAAACCGGTTTTTTTATTTTTGCCATTAATCTTTATATTTCAATAAGTTATCTAGCGAGCAAAGATCTTGAAGAATTTTGCGAAATAATCAACCCCTGACCAGATTGTCAAAACCAGTGAAATATAAAAGATAATGATGCCGACATGGTGCATCGAGGCATAAAGAAAGTCAAATTGAACCCCAAAAAACCAGTAATATTGATAATGAAGCAGTAAAATAACCAGAGCAATCATCTGGAAAATAGTCTTGTATTTACCCAACGGGCTGGCATCGATAACGATACCTTCAGACGAAGCAATGGAGCGAATACCGGAAACAATAATGTCGCGAGCAAGAATAATAAACACCGCCCAGGCCGGGACACGATCCAGAGGAATCAGCATGATCAGGGCCGCCATAACGATCAATTTGTCCGCCAGGGGATCGAGAAACTTCCCCAGCACCGTCACAACTTCCCATTTGCGCGCCAGATAGCCATCAAGCCAGTCGGTCAAGGACGCTGCAAGAAAAACCATAGCAGCCCAGAAACACGTCTGCTTCGATTCAAACATCAACAGAACCACCACCACCGGCACGGCAACGATCCGCGACAGGGTGAGGATATTGGGAAGGTTCAACAGTTGCTGATAGGATTTAGTCACCGTTGGTTGCCGTTCAGTTGATAATGGTTCATATAGTATCTGACTCGTTTAACATAATTGACGGTTTCTTCATAGGGGGGAATTCCGCCAAATCTGCGGACGGCCCCGGGACCGGCATTATAGGCGGCCAGGGCAAGATCGAGATGATCAAAGGTATCAAGCATTTTACGCAGATACATGGCACCACCAAAAATCGACTCAGCAGGATCAAAGGGATTACGGACCCCGACCTCACGGGCAGTCTCCGGCATCAACTGCATCAGTCCCTGGGCCCCTTTGCGTGACACTACCCGCGGATCAAAATTACTTTCGACCTTGATGACGGCCATCAACAGGAAAGGTTCAAGCTGAAAACGTTGGGCGTAATGACCAACCAGGGTTTCGAGGCGGAAGGTTTCGCCCTCCGAACGATAGAGACGGTACTTGCCACTATCCGGCACATTGGTGTAATGAACCTTGCCTTGTTCATCGACATAGCGGTAGATCGCCGCATCAGCACAAAGCGAAGAAAAGATGAACAGCAGGAGTAGGATGGACGCCCTTAGTATCATGAAATTTTTATAACTTTACCCTGTTTCCATGTCAAGCTGCATTTTTCATAGCCGCTGCGCCAGAGTTGAGGTTGACAAGGATAATTAGCAACCGGATAATGACGCCGGCATTCCCTCCGGATAGATAGTCCAAGGAGCTTACCCATATGAAAATTGTCAGCGACTTTCTGGTTATCGGCACCGGCATAGCCGGACTCACCTACGCCCTTAAGGTCGCGGACCGGGGCACGGTTGCGCTGGTCACCAAGCGCGATATCGATGTAACCGCTACCCAGTTGGCGCAGGGAGGGATCGCTTCGGTTTTTTCGACGGAAGACAGCTTTGCCGACCATGCCCGCGATACTATCGTCGCCGGTTCCTATCTGTCCCATCCCGATATCGTCGATCTGGTGATCAGTTCCGGCCCAAAGTCAATTCAGGCCCTGATCGACTGGGGCGTCAACTTCAGCCGCAACGACAACCAGCAATACGACCTGACCCGTGAAGGCGGCCACAGCTTCCGCCGCATCCTCCACGCCAAGGATTCCACCGGAAGGGAAATCGAACGGGCCCTGGTCGAGGCGGTCATGCGACATCCCAATATCATCCTCTACCAACATCACATAGCTGTTGACCTGATCACCTCGGCCAAAATCGGTCTGGCCTGCTCCACTAAAAATCATTGCCTCGGTGCCTACGTGCTGGACAAGAATTCAAACACGGTCATCACCTTCGAAGCGCGCTTTACCGCTCTTGCCACCGGCGGTGCCGGCAAGGTCTACCTCTACACCTGCAACCCGGATATCGCCACCGGTGACGGCGTCGCCATCGGCTGGCGCGCCGGAGCCCACGTTGCCAATATGGAATTCATGCAGTTTCATCCGACGACCCTGTATCACCCTCATGCAAAATCCTTTCTCATTTCAGAAGCGGTGCGTGGTGAGGGGGCGATTCTGCGGCGCGCTGACGGCTATGCCTTTATGGCAGACTACCATCCGCTTAAAGACCTGGCGCCACGCGACATTGTTGCCCGCGCCATCGACAACGAAATGAAAAAACATGGTGATGATTGTGTCTTCCTCGACATTACCCACAAAAGCACCGAATATATTATCGACCATTTTCCAATGATCCATGAAACCTGCCTGGGCTACGGTATCGACATGAAGGTCGAACCGATTCCGGTGGTTCCCGCTGCTCACTACCTGTGTGGCGGCCTGCAGTCAGACGCCCACGGTGAGACCAATATCACCAACTTGTTTGCCATCGGTGAAGTGGCCTGTACCGGCCTGCACGGCGCCAACCGCCTGGCCAGCAACAGTCTGCTTGAAGGGGTCGTTTTTGCCGATCGGGCGGCCGCCATATGCCTGTCGCGCCTTGAACAAACGCCAACTCCGCCGGCAGTCATTCCAGCCTGGGATTCGGGTGATGCCACCGACAGCGACGAAGAAGTGATTGTTGCCCACAACTGGGATGAAATCCGCCGCTGCATGTGGAACTACGTCGGCATTGTCCGTTCCGACAAGCGCCTGCAACGCGCCATGAATCGCATTAAATTGATCCAGCGTGAAATCAACGAATACTACTGGAACTTTCTGCTGACGTCTGACCTTATTGAGTTGCGCAACATCACCACCGTGGCCCGGCTGATCGTTCAAAGCGCGCTGATGCGCAAAGAAAGTCGCGGCTTGCATTATACCATCGATTACCCGGAAAAAGATGATGAACGCTTTCTCCACGACACCGTCATCAGAGGGTTAAATCAGCCCATTAAAGAATCAAGACGCCAGATCGTTACTGCAAACAAATAAAGGAAATGGATCTTGGATATCGACAAGCTAAGAAAACGGATCAATCAACTGGACGACCAGTTACTACGAATATTTAACGAACGCGCTGCTCTGGCGGTACAGATTGGTGAGCTAAAAAAAGAACTGAACCTTGCTATCTATGACCCCAAGCGAGAAAAACTGATTTTTGAACGGATGCACAAAAATAACCCCGGCCCCCTCGATAACGCTGCTATCGTCAGACTATTTGAACGGGTTATTGATGAAAGCCGTAGCCTGGAAAGAACTCATGCCAGAGGGAACAAATAAAGATGCTGGTTATCATGAAGAAACATGCAACAGAAGAGGAAGTTGAGCAGGTGAAGGAATTTCTGGTGGAACAGGATTGTGATTTTCATCAATCAACGGGCGTCGACCGCATCATCCTCGGCGTCGTTGGCGACACCCGCCGCATCGATCGTGAGCGTTTAAAAAACCTCACCGGCGTACTCGACATCTATAAAATACCGGATGAGGGATAGGTAGTGGGTAGTAGGGAGTAGGGAGTAGGAAAATCCACTCCCCACTCCCCACTCCCCACTACCTATTTCCCTACAACCTCAGTTTTAGTAAACACGGCCCGCAACACCTGCCCTGCCCCTTCAATCATCTCGCGGGCTCCTTCCTCGCGATCGACCAGGGTGACGATGCCGGCAACCACCAAACCCTCTTCCTGGGCACGTTCCACTGCTTTTAATGAGGAACCACCGGTGGTAGTGACATCTTCAACAATCACAACGCGGGAACCGGGGGGAAGGTTTTTGCGCCCTTCCAGCCATTGACCGGTACCATGTCCTTTGGGCTCTTTACGGATAATAAAGGCATGTACCGGTGTACCTTCCAGACCAGCGGCAATGGATGTTGCTGTGGCGATGGGGTCAGCGCCCATGGTCAAACCGCCGACGCCATCGATCTGGCCAGCAAAAGCCTTGACCTCTTCCCAGAAAGCCTTGCCAACCAACAGGCCGCCACGGGCATGCAGGGTGGTTTGTTTACCATCAAAATAAAAATTACTTTTGCGCCCCGAGACCAGGGTGACTTCACGTTCCTCATAGGACAATTCACGAATTATTGCCTTTAATTCCTCTTTAACACTCATTGCCTTCTCCTCGAAACTAGATGAACTACCATATTTCAACCTACTGTTTAATATCAGAATAGGCCCAACTGATTTGATTCTCTCAGACGCGGAAACTTAACCGGATAATTGCCGCTGAAACAAGCTTCGCAGAAATCAATTTTGTGATCGCCAAACTGCGCCAGCGCCGCATGCAGGCCATCAAGATTCAAATAACAGAGGGAATCGGCGGTGATATAGCGGGCAATTTCTTCAATGGTATGGGAGGCGGAGATCAGCTCTTTGCGCGACGGGGTATCAATACCATAAAAACAGGGGTAGCTGGTGGGCGGACTGGAAATACGGACATGAACCTCTTTGGCACCGGCGTTACGTATCATCTTGACGATTTTCCGGGACGTGGTCCCCCTGACGATCGAATCGTCCACAACAATAACGCGCTTACCTTCAATCACTTCACGGATGGGATTGAGCTTCAACTTGACCCCGAAATGGCGGATCGATTGCTGGGGTTCGATAAAGGTCCGCCCGACATAGTGATTGCGAATCAATCCCAGCTCAAAAGGTATTCCTGCCTCCTCGGCATACCCCAAAGCGGCTGCCATACCCGAATCCGGCACCGCCATCACCAGGTCGGCATCGACCGGATACTGGCGCGCCAGCTGGCGACCGAACTCCTTGCGCACCGGATAGACCATGCGGTTGAAAATCCGGCTATCCGGGCGGGAAAAGTAGATATACTCGAAGATACAAGGGGTGTTACGAGTCTCCTTGGGGAAAGGAAAATACGATTGCATACCGTTTTTATCAATAACAATCACCTCGCCCGGTTCAACCTCACGGATATATTCCGCTTCAATCAGGTCAAAAGCACAGGATTCGGAGGAAACAACGAAGGCGCCATCCAATGTACCCAGGCTTAACGGGCGAAAGCCATTCGGATCGCGCACGGCAATCATTCTGGTTTCGGTCAGAATGGCTAAACTGTAAGCACCCTTGACCTGCATCAGCGCTTCACATAACCGCTCCACCAGGGAATCGGACTGGGAACGGGCCAGCAGGTGGATGATGGTTTCCGTATCCGACGTAGTCGAAAAAATTGAACCGCTTTTCTCGAGGGCGTTGCGCACTTCCTGGGCATTAACCAGGTTGCCGTTATGGGCTACGGCGATGCTGCCACGTGAGTAATCCACCACAATCGGTTGAACATTTTTCATGTCGTTACCGCCGGCGGTTGAATAGCGTACATGGCCGATGGCAGAGCTGCCCGGCAGACGCTCAAAGATATCATCGCGGCGAAAGACATCGGCAACCAGTCCCATGCCCAGATGCGCCTTTAAGTGCAGACCGTCGGAAGCGACAATACCGCACCCTTCCTGTCCCCGATGTTGCAGGGCGTAAAGTCCGAGATAGGTCAGATTGGCGGCTTCCGGATGGCCGAAAATACCGAAAACGCCGCATTCATCGTGAAACTTGTCAAACATAGGACGTTAATACTCCCTTAAAAGGATTCGATTCAGAGCAGCTCGGCAGCAATAAAGTCGACTGCATTGCGATACAACTGGAGACCCATCCCCTCTTCCGGCAAGTCTTCCCGGGTCCAGCGCGGATGGTGGGTACGATGCACATAGGCTTCCGGGTGCGGCATCAGACCGAAAATCCGCCCTGACGGGTCACAAATACCGGCGATCGCAGCCACACTGCCGTTCGGGTTGTCGGGGTAATCCTGTGTGGGCCGACCCTGCACATCGGCGTAACGGACAACAATCAGATCTTCCTGTTCCAGGCGCGCCAGTGTTGCCGGCGAGTCGGTCACAAATTTCCCTTCCCCGTGGCGCACCGGCAGGTAGATGTCGGCCATTCCTTTGGTATAGACGCAAGGAGAACTGCCGTTGACCTGCAGCCGGCTCCAGCGATTCTCAAAACGTCCGCGATCATTGAAGGTCAGGGTACAATTCTGGCGGAAATCGCCATCAAAGGATGGCAACAGCCCCATCTTGACCAGCAACTGAAAGCCGTTACAGACGCCCATCACCAGCTTGCCGGCGGCAATAAAACGGCGCAGATCATCAGCCAGCGAATCCTGACGCCCGGCCACCCGGGCATGGATTAAACGATTGGCACCGGCCTTGGCACTGCCTAAGTCATCACCATCAAGAAATCCACCGGCGAGGTTGAGAAAGTGATAATCATCGAGTCGTACGCGACCGGCCAACAAGGCCGAAATGTGAACGATATCGGCATCCGCGCCGGCCAGTTGACAGGCGTGGGCTACCTCCCGTTCACAGTTGGTGCCATTGCCGGATAGTACAATTGCCTTGACCCTTGCCGTCATATCACATCTCCTTCAGGGTTGCCTGCCAGGCATTCTTCAAACGATCCAGCGGTGCCTGAATCAGAACATCGTCGCCACCGGCATATACGTTCAGTTCAGGTGGTTCAACCACCCTGCCGATCAACGCACAGCTCTGCCCCTGGAACAACCCCTCAAATGTTTTTTGATGGTGTGGATGAACCGTCACCAGCAAGCGGCTCTGAGATTCGGAAAACAGCAGTTGATCGCCCCGCAAACCCGACGGCGCATCGACCCGAGTCAGGTCGATATCGATACCGAAGCCACCGGCAAAGGCCGATTCCGCTAATGCGACAGCCAGCCCGCCATCAGAAAGGTCATGACAGGACGCGACCAGCCCCTGTTGCTGGGCCCTATTCAGCGTGCGATACCGTTGCAGTGCCACTGTTGCATCGACTTTGGGGACGTTAGCACCCAGATGCCCCAATTGGGCGTAATATTCCGAGCCGCCCAGTTCATCCTCGGTGCGCCCCAGCAGGTAGACCAGATCGCCCGGCTTTTTTACATCCATGGTGACGGCCTGACGCACATCAGCGATCTTTCCGATGACGGAAAACAGCACCGTCGGGGGAATCGAGATCTTGCGGTCGCCGATTTGGTAATCGTTCTTCATCGAATCCTTGCCGGAGATCAACGGCACACCGAAGGCAACACAATAGTCGTAGAGAGCCTGATTGGCCCGCACCAGCTGGGCCGCCTTGTAAGGACCATCGGGGGTTTTTTCACTCAAGACCGGATCGCACCAGCAGAAGTTGTCCAACCCGGCCACATGTTCGATATTTCCGCCGGTCGCCACATAGTTGCGTAATCCTTCGTCGATGGCGCAGGCCATCATGTGGTAGGTGTCGATATCGCTGTAGGAGGGGCAGATGCCGTGAGCGACCACCACCCCTTCGAAACTATCGAGCAGCGGACGAAAAACGGCGGCATCCGACGGACCATCGTTAGCCACACCGGTCAACGGTTTGACGACCGTCCCGGCTTGCACCTCATGATCATAACGACGCACGACCGATTCCTTGGAACAGATATTCAATCGCCCGAGCAGTTGTTCCAGCATTAGGCTGTAATCCGGCGCTGCGGCAATAACCGGCTCGCTCAGCGGCGGTGGAGTCCACTTGGCGGGAAGCTGCATCTGCGGCAGCCCGGCATGGATAAAATCCATCGCCAGACAACAGACCGTGCGCCCCTGGTAGAGGCAGTGAAAATAACCACTGTCGGTAAATACCCCAAGGTCGGTTGCCTCGACATCCATCTCTGTGGCGAGCGCAATGAACGCGTCAAGATTGTCCGCCGGCACCGCCAGGGTCATACGCTCCTGCGCTTCGGAGATGAGGATCTCCCATGGCCGCAGCCCCTGATATTTAAGCGGTGCGCGATCCAGGTGCAGCTCAAAACCACCGGTATCTTCAGCCATTTCACCGACGGATGAAGATAAGCCACCCGCTCCGTTATCCGTTATTGAATGGTAAAGACCGCGATCACGCGCCAGCAGCAGAAAATCAAACATCTTGCGCTGGGTGATGGGGTCGCCGATCTGCACCGCGGTGACCGGCGAGCCTGCGTGTAGCTCCTCCGATGAGAAGGTGGCACCGTGAATCCCGTCCTTGCCGATCCGGCCACCGGTCATGACGATATGATCGCCGACATGGACTTTTTTCTCATGGCAGGGTTGGCCATGAAGCAGGCGCGGCATGAGCGCGGCGGTGCCACAATAGACCAGCGGCTTGCCGGCAAAGCGCTCATCAAACTGGATCGAGCCATTAATGGTAGGGATGCCGCTCTTGTTGCCGCCGTGTTCGACCCCTTCGACCACCCCTTCAAAAATGCGCCGCGGATGCAGCAAACGCGGAGGCAACGGTTGATCATAAAAGGGGGAAGCAAAACAGAAGACATCGGTATTGAAGATCAAACGAGCTCCCATGCCGGTTCCCATGCCGTCACGATTGACGCCGACAATACCGGTCAGGGCGCCGCCGTAAGGATCAAGCGCGCTGGGGGAGTTGTGGGTTTCGACCTTGAACACCAGGCTCCAGTCGTCATTAAATTCGATGACCCCGGCATTGTCTTTAAAAACCGACAGGCAGAAGTCCTTCTCTCCGAGGTTTTTGCGTACCTCGCGCGTCGCCCCGACGATAAAGGTTTTAAACAGGGAATCGATCTGCTCCTGCTTGCCCTGATCATCCTCATAAAAAACCCGGGCGGAAAAAATCTTATGTTTGCAGTGCTCACTCCAGGTCTGGGCCAGGGCCTCCAGTTCCACATCGGTGACCTGGGCCGCCAGTCCACATTGCCGGCGCTGCGCAATCACCTGCGGATCAGCAAAATGATCACGAATGGTGTGCATCTCCTCCAGGGTCAGGGCGAGCATGCCGTCACGGCTGATCTGCAGCAATGCATCATCACTGACATTCAGGTCAATCCGGCGCACCTCGGCGGATACCCGACCAACAACCCGGGGGATAGCGGCGGCATCGACAGGCGGCTCACTCTCCCCTTTAGCCAGAATGGTCCAGCGCTGAATCAGGCCGTTAGCGAGCAGATCAGCTGCGATCTGTTCGGCGATTATCTTGTCGTGCAACCCCTTGAACAGATATTGGGTAGAAGTATAAACACCCTCTTCCGAGGAAAATGGTCGATCAACCAGATACTGGATCGCTTCCTTGGCTGTACGTCCGGTATTATCGGTGACCCCGGGACGAAATCCGACCTCGATGAGCATGTCATAGTCATTGGTCAACGGCTGATTGACGGCGACATCCTGGATCACCGGATCGCTGAACGGGCCCTGAGCGGCTCGTTCGATATCAGCCTCAGTTAGCGTCGCATCGACGGTGTAGACATCATGGGTGCGCACAGATTCCAGCTCAATCCCCAGATGTTCGGAAATATCTTTTTGGACCCGATTGCCGCGGGCATCGGTGACACCGGCCTTGGGACCGACAATTATTTTCCAGATCATGTTAATGACTCCGTGACCTTAAGCTGCGAGGGAGATCCTGCTTTCAATTTAAATACCGGGTTGATCAATCTAAGGAACAGCGACAGTCGCGCCCGTATCATTAAAACACGCGCTGATGCGAGACTGGCAACCAACAATCACCTGGGTCTGATAGACGTTATCCCGAACAAATTGCGCAAAGAGTGATGAAACCAGATTGCTACAATTATTGTCTTCACTCAAATGCGCCAGAAAAAGGGCTTCGAGACCCGGCCAGCCGATATCTTCCAGCAGCAGGCAGGCCTGTTCATTGGAAAGATGACCATGACGACTGCGAATACGCTGTTTCAGTGTCCATGGATAAACACCGTCGATTAACATCTGTTCATCGTGATTGGCTTCCAGCACCAGCACCCGGCACTGGCGCAGGCGATCAGCAATCAGGCGGGTAGCAATGCCCAGATCAGTCGCATAGCCAATCTTGCCCTCACGTGAATCGATGGTAAAGCCGACAGGATTAATGGCGTCGTGAGTCGTAGAGAAAGATGAAATCAACAGGTTGCGCAGCTCAAAGCTGTCACCGGCATCAAACTCACAGCACTGTGGAATTGTTCCCAGCTGCGACATGGCTGAACAGGTCTTGCTGTCAACGTACACGGGCAACTGATGGCGCCTGGCCAATGGTCCGATGCCACCGACGTGATCGTGGTGCTCATGGGTGACCAGGATGGCGTCGAGATCGTCGCAGCACAAACCTAAATGCGCCAGACGCCGCTGCGTCTCTTTACCGGACAACCCGGCGTCGATCAGCAGACGGGTATTATCCACCTCAACAAGAGTGCTATTCCCACGGCTTCCACTAGCCAGCAAACAGACGCGCACCGTTTTTTGTGTCCTTTCATCCCCACGCAAGCGTTGTCCTTATACCGAAAACAGCCGCTTGCCGCAACCATAAACTGTCCCGACATTTTTCTCCAAAGAGGAGGAAATAGATAGTCAAAACGGACTTTTTAATGTAAGTTGAAGGCTGTTTCGAAGAAAATTACCAACGTATTTCACTCGTTGAAATGTACGTTAAAAGAATTCTTTTTTTTCGTTCACCAAGGCTCACCCCTAATATCATTTGTATATCTACCCCCAAGGAGGAAATGAATGTCTGTAAAAATTGCGATTAACGGATTTGGCCGTATCGGCCGTAATGTCCTGCGGATTGCTGCACAAACCAACAGCATGGATGTTGTCGCCATCAATGACCTGACCGATGCCGCCACCCTGGCGCATCTGTTTAAATATGATTCTGTTCATGGCACCTTTGCCGGCGACGTCAGCACCGATGGCGCGAATCTGATCGTGAACGGCAAAAAAATTCAGATCCTCTCCCAGCGCGACCCCTTGCAGCTCCCCTGGGAACAACTGGGGGTTGACATTGTGATCGAAGCTACCGGCATCTTCAGTGATCGCGACAAGGCCGCTATGCACCTGACTGCCGGCGCGAAGAAGGTTATCGTCACCGCACCCGGCAAGGATGCTGATGTTACCATCTGTATGGGGATCAACGAAAAAGACTACCAGCGTTCCCACCAGGTCATTTCCAATGCCTCCTGCACCACCAACTGCCTGGCCCCGGTCGCCAAGGTGCTGTTGGAAAACTTCGGCATTGTCCGTGGCATGATGACGACCGTTCATGCTTACACCAACGACCAATGCATCCTGGATCTCCCCCACAAAGATCTGCGCCGCGCCCGTGCTGCCGCTATGTCAATGATTCCCACCACCACCGGTGCTGCCCGTGTGACGTCCCTGGTGCTGCCGGCACTTAAAGGCAAGCTGGATGGTATGGCGATCCGCGTCCCGACCCCCAACGTTTCGCTGGTCGATCTGGTCGTCGAAACCGAAAAAGAAACCTCCATTGAAGAGGTCAACCGGGCGATGAAGAAAGCATCCGAGAATGAACTTAAAGGGATTCTCGATTACTGTGAACTCCCCCTGGTTTCACGTGACTTTAACGGCTCTCCCGCCTCATCAACCCTCGATGCCCTTAACACCAATGTCATCGGCGGCAAAATGGTTAAGGTACTGACCTGGTATGACAACGAATGGGGTTATTCCCACCGTGTGGTTGACCTGGTTAACTATGTCGCTAAAAAGCAGTAAAATCCTCCTAGTGAGAAATTTGGGGAATGACCATGTTCAACAAACAAACCATCGAAGATATTGATGTCACCAGCAAGCGGGTTTTCTGTCGTGTAGACTTTAACGTACCCATCGACAAGCAGGGATCAATCACCGATGATACCCGCATCCGCGCCGCCTTGCCGACGATCAACTACCTGCTCCAACATGGTGCCAGGGTGATCCTGGCGTCCCACCTCGGGCGTCCCAAAGGCAAAGCTGATCCGGCGGCAAGTCTGGCCCCGGTCGCCAGCTATTTAGCATCGCTGCTTGGACAACCGGTGCTGATGGCTCCCGACTGCATTGGCCCTGAAACGACAGCATTGGCTGAAAAGCTCGAAGCCGGTCAAGTGATGCTGCTTGAAAATGTTCGCTTTCATGCCGGTGAAACCGACAATGACCCCGCCTTTGCTGCGCAACTGGCGGCCCTGGCCGACGTTTATGTCAACGACGCTTTCGGTAGCGCCCATCGTGCCCATGCTTCAACCGAAGGGGTCGCCCGGATTCTTAAACCGGCAGTTGCCGGCTTATTGATGCAGAATGAATTGCAATACCTTGGTAGCGCCCTCGATAACCCGGAGCGCCCCTTTGTGGCGATTCTTGGTGGGGCCAAGGTCAGCGACAAGATTACCGTCATCGAAAAACTGCTGGAAAAGGTCGATACTATCCTGATCGGTGGAGGCATGGCCTACACCTTCCTTAAGGCGCAAGGCAATGCCATCGGTGCTTCTCTAGTGGAAGAGGATCGTCTGGATATGGCCCTCGACCTACTGGCTAAAGCCAAACAGAAAAAGGTCACCATATTCCTGCCGACCGATCATCTGGCCGCTGAAACCTTTGCTGCCGACAGCCCCTTCACTGTTGTCAGCAACGATCAGTTTCCGGCCACCGGCATGGGGCTGGATATCGGACCTCAAACCATTGCCACCTATCAACAGCAGATCGTTTCAGCCAGAACCGTGCTCTGGAATGGACCGATGGGAGTTTTTGAATTCCCTGCCTTTGCCAAGGGCACCGTTGCTGTTGCTGAAGCACTGGCAGCAAGTGATTGCTTGTCAATTATCGGTGGCGGCGATTCCGTTGCAGCGGTCAACAAAGCCAAACTGCAGGACAAGATGACCCACATTTCCACCGGTGGCGGTGCTTCTCTGGAATTTCTCGAAGGCAAAGCGTTGCCGGGAGTCGTCGCCCTTTCAGATAAAAAAATGATGGCGTCGCAAAAAGTCCGCCCTCCGGCGTTACGGTGCAGGACGAAATTTTTGCTTAGCCATCCTATGTTTTTACAAGCTCTTCATTGAATGATAGGAAGCAAGGAGACACACCATGCGTAAACCAATGATCGCCGGCAACTGGAAACTCCACAAAACCCTTGAAGAGTCCAGTCAACTGGCGGCAGAACTGGTTCAACAATTGTCTACCATCAACGATCGTGATATTGTCATTGCTCCGGTCTTTACTGCCCTGGCCAGTGTTTCAAAAAAAATCACCAACTCACCTATCCAGCTAGCAGCGCAAAACTGTTATCCGGCTGAAACCGGTGCTTTTACCGGCGAGGTTTCCCCTGCCCTGCTGGGGGATGCCGGTTGTCACTACATCATCAGTGGCCATTCGGAACGCCGCCAACTCCTGAACGAAACCAATCAGTTCATCAATCAGAAAGTCAGCGCAACCATCAACGCAGGTCTTGGCGCTATCCTCTGTATTGGCGAAACCCTGCACGAGCGAGAAACCCATCAGATGCTTGAGGTCCTGACGAGCCAGATCAAAGAGGGTCTAGCCGGGATATCAACTACACAGATGACCAGGGTTGTCATCGCCTACGAACCGGTATGGGCAATCGGTACCGGGGTCACCGCCGGCGATGAGCAGGCACAGGAAGCCCACGCTTTTATCCGCGGATTATTGCAGGGACTGTACAGTCAGGAAGTAGCCGAAGCCACCCGCATTCTCTATGGTGGCAGCGTAAAACCCAACAATGTTGATGGCTTAATGGCACAGACCGATATCGACGGCGCCCTGGTTGGCGGCGCCAGCCTTAAAGCCGAGGATTTTATCCGCATTGTGAAGTTTGAATCTTAAAATAGGTAGTGGGTAGTGGGTAGTGGGGTAAATCCTATTCCCTACTCCCCACTCCCTACTCCCCACTCCCCACTCCCCACTCCCTACTCCCCACTCCCCACTCCCCACTCCCCACTCCCCACTCCCCACTCCCCACTCCCCACTACCTATATCAACCCCAGCGAACGCAGCACAAATACCCCCACCGTAATGAAAAACACCGACCCCAACGATGTCATGGCGATAATAGCAGCGGCGAGGTGATGATTGCCGCCGAGGGATAGCGCCATCGGGTAGCTTGCGGCGGCGGTCGGCGCTGCACTCATCAGGTAGAGCACACCCAACTCCTGCCCCCGCAGGCCGATCAGGGCTCCACCCGCGGTGATCACCAGCGGCACAAATAACAATTTCCCCGCCGATGCCCAGTACAGAGCCCGATCCCCTTTAAATTCAAGCAGACGAATTGAGGCGCCGGCACACAGCAGGGCTAATGGCAAGGTCATGCGGGCGAAGTAGTCCCCGGTCGTCAATAGCAGCGCGGGAACCGGAATCCGGCTTAACGACACCAGGACCCCAATGACAATGGCAATAATCAGGGGATTTTTACCAATTTCAAGGAACACCCGCCACCGGTGGGAAACGTCGATAGTGCGGTTCTGGTGACGGGTCAGGGTGATCACTGACAGGATATTGAACAGAGTGGTCAACGCCGCCAGATAGATGGAAGCAACCGCCACCACCCCATCACCAAAGGCACTCAGGCAAAATGCCAGACCGATGATTCCCATGTTACCGCGAAAGGCTCCCTGAACAAACACCCCTCGGTCACCGGGAGTCGTGATGAATCCAGTCATCAAACGATCCAGGATAACAAATACCCCAATCGTTGCCAGCAGCGCATAAATAATCAGGATAATCGGAAGATCGTGGCGAAAGTCGGTTTCAACCAGCTTGACAAACAACAGGCAGGGCAGCGTCACCTTGAACACCAACTCAGCACCAACCCGGGCAAAGTCCTCGGTGATCAGCCCGATCCGCTTGAAGACAATGCCCAAACCCAAAATGGTAAAAATAGGCGCAGTGATGGTCAGGGCGAAATAAAAATCAGCAACCATTCAGGTATCCTGACACGGGAAAAAATGAAGAAAAAAAGGCCTGATCATATAAATAACCAGGCCCTTTAACCAGACGAAATGAGTTTTGTAAAGGATTACGACTCTTTCAATACATACCCGGAACCACGCACCGTATGGATCAGCTTTTTATCATAATCGCGATCAATCTTGTTACGCAGATAGTTCACATAAACATCGATAATATTGGTGAATGAATCGAATGAGTAATCCCAGACATTTTCAGCGATCATGGTGCGGGTGAGCACCTTATTGGGATTCCGCATAAAGTATTCCATTAGAGCGTATTCTTTAGAGGTGAGCTCAATCTCCTTACCGGAACGCCAGACCTTATGGGTTACCGGATCAAGACGCAGATCAGCAAAGTGGATTTCCGCACCACGATCTGAGGTGCCGCGGCGGATCAAGGCACGGCAACGTGCCACCAGCTCGGCAAATGCAAAAGGTTTGGCCAGATAGTCATCCGCGCCGATGTCCAGACCCACGACTTTATCCTCAACCGAATCGCGCGCGGTCAGACATAACACCGGTGTCTTGATATCCTTTTCACGCAGTTCGCGAATAACGGCAATACCATCTTTTTTTGGCAGCATGATATCCATCAGAATCAGATCATAGATGCCGGCAAGCCCCTTTTCAATTCCGGCATCACCGTCAAAAGCCAGATCAACCTTGTAGCCTTCTTCTTCCAATCCCCGCTGAATAAAACCAGCAACCTTTTGTTCGTCTTCTACGACAAGAATATGCATAGGTCCTTCTCCTTTACCCGATAGCAACAGACATCAAGCAACGTCTTAATGATGAAGCAAACCTTGATTCAAGCGGTTTTCGACCTGGCAACTCTTACCGTGTCCAACCAGTGCCTCAGGCTTGAAACTAATTAACAGAAAGCAACACTGGAACAATAGCAGGGTCGAGCGCAAGTCTCAACATGAAAATGAATTATTACTGCATGTTACATGCTCATCATCAGAAAAGGATGTTGGGAGAGGATTTAATAGGGCAAAAACGCTTCAGCACCACCGACATTTTGTTAACCTGTTTGTATCTGTTCAGTACCGGGTCGGGGATCCTGTGGCAAGGGTATTTGTCGCCATGGACGGCGACAAAAAGCGGTCAGGGATGACGAAAAGCGTCCCTTGACATAGGATTCAAAGGCCCGGTACAAGGATAGAGCTGAATAGTTACACCTGTTTAACATCGCTCAGCATCTACCAGATCGTGTAACCGATTCGTGTCAATCAAGCTGATCGTGCGCCCCTGGACAGTGATCAACCCGTCATCAGCAAGTTTGCGTAACGTACGCGACAGGGTTTCACTGGTGGTTCCCAGATTAGATGCCAGTTGCGCCTTGGAGACGGCCAGATTGACTTGCCCGCTGTCTTTGTCGCATTCACTGATTAAAAAACGCGCCAGACGCGCAGGAACCTCCCGAAAGGTCAGATCTTCAATCTGGGTAGCAAAATTACGTAAAAAACGGGACAACCCGGCAATCATGTTGATTGCTAATTGCGGATGCCGGTGGAGCAGCCCTAAAAATTGATCCTTCGGGAAAAATAGCAGGGAAGACAGATCAATACACGTGGCAAACGCTGGAAAGGCCCCATCACCAAAGATGGCAGCGTCAGCAAAACTACTACCCGGATGAATAACGTGAAGAATTCTTTCCCGACCGTCGGGCGAAAGCTTGAAAACCTTTACCTTGCCACGGACCACCACATAAAAACCATCAGCGACCTGTCCCTCTTCAAATAGCAGTTCACCACGGTTGTACTCTCGCGTCTTGCTGATGGACAGGAGCATTTGCCGATCCGCTTCAGAGGTTCCAGCGAACAAATGACATTGTTTCAAAACGTTAGATAAGTTCAAACTCATGATATTGTAATCCGCGCAAATCAAGGGTTTTCTTTTTTTAACACTTTTGCTATGGTGCCCGAAATTAAAAGTGAGGAAATGAAAAGATGAAATATATCCAAGTACTTATAATGACAATACTACTACTTGTCAACGTTATCCTGCCGGCTTTTGCGCGCGAAGTCACCCTCTACTGGGAGCCCAGCCCCAGCCCCGATGTTATCGGCTACAAGGTCTATTACCAGCAGGGAGCACCCAAGCTTCCACTGAGCGGAACCGAAGCGGACCAGGGCACCTCACCCATTGACGTTGAGAATTCCCTTATGGTGTCGATCAGTGGCCTGGATGAAAGCGTTGTTTATTATTTTTCCGTGACCGCTTACGATTCCAGCTATAATGAAAGCACTTTTTCCAACATCGTCAGTACGACCTGGATGCCTCCCCTGCTCAGCCCGCAAAAAGAAAGTCTCGTTGTCCCCTGGAATGTCGCTTTTCAGTGGGATGCCGGACCTTACGAGCACTACCTGAACTATACCCTCTATTATGGTACAGACAAAGACATGGTGATCAATGCCGGAGTTACCCCTTACCGCCCCGGCAGCAGCTCCAACATACATTGGCCCGCTGTGACCAACAGCCAACTGATCCTTATAGCGCTGATAGTTATGCTGACCCTGCTGTCGACGACCGGCCCGAGGGGATGGCGTGCCGCCTATCCACGCAGAATAGCCGTCGCCGGACTGTTTTTCGTTTCACTGGTGGCTTGTGGCGGTGGTGGATCTGATTCGTCGGGAGATGTTGCGTATTTTTCCTCAACTACGCTGATGAGCGTTGCTACCGGAAATAGCACAAGTTACCAGACCGATGACCTGCAGTCAGGAACAACTTATTACTGGAAGGTAAATGCCCAAAGTACAACCGAGCCGGGGACGGTCTATCATAGTGAAACCTATAGCTTCACTACCCAGTAAAAACCAGGGCTACCCCTGCCCCGGCATAAAGAGATTGTGTTTTTTGAGCAGATCGTAAAAAGTCGGGCGGGTTACAGCCAGCAGTTCGGCGGCCTGTTGGATATTGCCGGCAGAGTCTTCCAGGGCCTGGACCAATAACGTCTTTTCGATCTGCAGGCGTGCTTCTTTCAGGGTCATGCCGCGCACCGGTTGAAGCAACTCCTGCGGTATGGCTTTTTCTTCCTGATCACAGTCAGTCACCGCGGCATCAACTTTTTCATCACTTTCAAAGCCCAGATCCGCGGCAGCAATCATCGGCTGATCGGCCATAATAATAGCCCGCTTGATTTTATTTTCCAGCTCACGCACATTGCCCGGCCAATCATAGGCAAGCAATCCGTTGCGCGCCGCCATGCTGAACCCACGAATTTTTTTACCATATTCCTGACCGAAGCGGCGCAGAAAATAGTTGGCCAGCAACTCGATATCATCTCCCCGCTCACGCAGCGGCGGCAGGCTGATGGTAATAACCCCAATCCGGTAATAGAGGTCTTCACGGAAGTCACCCTGGCTGATAGCTTGCGTGATATCTGTATTGGTTGCAGCAATAATCCTGGTATCAAGGGGAATATCTTCACGCCCACCAACCCGTTGAATCACTTTCTCCTGCAAAAAACGTAATATTTTTACCTGTAACAAGGGCGGCATTTCACCAATTTCGTCAAGGAACAGGGTACCATCCTGCGCGTACTCAACCTTGCCCTGCACCCGATTACCGGCACCGGTAAAAGACCCCTTTTCATGACCAAACAGCTCTGACTCAAGAAGATTCTCTGGAATAGCCCCACAGTTGATAGCGATAAAGGGCTTGCCCTGGCGTATGCCACGCTGATGGATCGCCTGGGCTACAACCTCCTTGCCGGTACCGCTTTCACCTAAAATCAGCACCGGCACATTGATTGAGGCCACTTTTTTAATCGTTGCAAATACCTCAAGCATCGCCGGACACTGGCCAATAATACCGCTGTAATCGTTTCCCGATTGCTGAGCTGATAAATGCAGGCGGCGATTTTCCTCTTCGAGTGTTGCCAGGTGAAAAGCGCGCTCAAGAATAATCCGGATTTCATTCAGATCAATGGGTTTGTGATAAAAATCATAGGCTCCCATATCAACAGCAGCCAGAGCATTCTTGTGGTCTTCATTGCCCGACAGCACAATAACTTTGGCATCCGGTTTTTTCTTCAGAATTTCCTCGAGACAACGTAGTCCTTCGGTCGCACCATCCACATCAGGTGGCAACCCCAAATCCAGTGACACCACCTGCGGCTGGTGTTGGTCAAACAGAGACAGGGCCTCCGTGACACTTTCAGCCAGATGGATCCGGTAGTCTTTGGCCAATCCCCACTTGAGCTGCTTGCGGATTTCAGGGCTGTCATCTACGATAAGCAAATCGTTCATTACTATCCCCGCTTCGCTGGTTAAACCGTCAAGACGGCCTCATATCAAAGGCCAGAGGCAACCTGACAGTAAACACCGTCCCTTCTCCCTCACGACTGGCAACCAGTATTTCTCCATTGTGAGCCGTAACGATCTGCTGACATTGATACAGACCGATGCCAAAGCCATGTTTTTTTGTGGTTTCAAACGGCTTAAAAAGATGGGTCCGGATAAATTCCGCACTCATTCCACAGCCTGCGTCCTTAATCTTGATCCAAGCCTGTAGCTGATCGGCACCGTAACTGATATCAACAGAACGTCCATCTAACGTTGCTTCTCTGGCATTGACCAGAAGATTAACAATAACCTTGTAAATCTCTTCCTCATCAACCGCAACTAAAATGTCCTGATCACCGTCGATATGGATTGTTCCCCCGATCGTGCCTGCCGCCTCAGCGATAATGTTGCTCAATGGTACCGACGAAACAGCCAGTTGTGGTTTCTCCTTTAATCCCTTTAACCGCGTAATCAGGGATTTCATGTTACTTACGGTGTTGCCGATGGTTTCCAGCATATCCTGTTGAAATTCGGGATTTTCAATATGCTCGGCGGCATTTTCCATCAGCAAGGACAAACCGGAAACCTGATTCTTCAGATCGTGCAGAACAAATGTCGATACTTTGCCGATAGCTGCAAGCTCGCGCGCCACCACCAGTTGATCCGCCAGGCGTAGTCCCTGAATCGTTGCAATCGACTGACGTGCCAGCATGCGCAACATATCATAATCTTCAAAACTTAATAACTCATCGGGATTAACCTGCTCACCTAACAGAATAAAACCTGCCAGCTCATCATCAAAAAACAATGGTACTATCAGGAAAATATCCGGCTCACAAATCGTCTCCAGCAACGACCCCTGAAGGTCAGGGGAATCATCACGCAGGTTGAGAATCCAGTCTTTTTTAGCAAACTGACCTATCACCGGATCATCAGGAAGAAACGGGCGCCAGTCGCGAGGAAAGTTAAAAGAAGCGGCCGGAGCAAAATGATTCTGTTCATCATCGTAAAGATACAGCGCCGCCCCTTTACATGCCAGAACGGAACAAAAATGATCAAGAATGGCATTCTGAATTTCAGTTAAACTACCACCGCCCGTCGCATAATGAGAAAACCGCTCCCACTGTTCGCGATAATCATATTTACTCTGATAAAAGTTTTTTTGCAGCAGAACCTTCAGCTTGCGCCGCAACCGCTCCGATAGAAACACCGCTGCCAGGGCGAGGCTTCCAACCAGCAACAGAATATTGATCAGAACCTTAGCATCACCGATATTCAGATAGCGCAAGCCACCACCGATGGTGCCCAGTAAAATCAGATAGCCCCCCACCAGCAACAGCACAAATGAACGATGGGCGATCCCGCGTGACAGCGCCAAACGTGCACCATCGCCGCGAGCCAGACGCGAATAGCAGAACAGGGCCACAGCCACAGCCACAGCTACCGAGCGAATGGAAAGATAATTCACATTGATCGAGCGAAAGAGCAAGCTATGGCTGAAATACAAGGCAAAGGCCGCCATCAACAGACCGCTGGCAAGGACTTCGAGCTTGACCTTCCAGCGTTGCAGCTCGTGCAAACCAGCCAGGGTACGCTCGAGTTGCACCAGGCCAAAGACCAGCACCAGCATCAGGATTAAGTAGATAAAAAATCCCGGGGTGGTCAAAAACAGGATCAGCTCATCAGCAAAGTCGGGAGAAAAGATCAAGTGCAGGCTCGGGGTCACCAGCGCATAGACAAAAAGTGCGATAAATAACAGGATGGCAAGCCAGAAGCCGACACCACGATAAATGCGCGAGTTATCACGAAAGGACGTTTTTGTATAAAAGTAGCACGCAAAAACCACCACAACCTCGAGCGGCAGGCCGATATTGCGTAAGCCATAGAGACGTTCCGGCCAGCGCAGGGAGGAAAGATCAATATAGCTCAGCCAGGCAAGGCTGATCAGCGCTGCGATGAAGAACAGGGTCGCAACGGTAAAGCAACGACGCGCCAGAAGGACCAGCACCGCTAGCGGGCAGAGGAGGATAGTTAACCAGAGGAGGATTTCTGTCAGCATGATTTCCTGTCAACAGATCTAGGGATGTTGGTTGGTCGTAGACATCAGTTTTTTGTTCTGTGTCGGGGTATATTCAGGCACCAGCTGCTTTAAGCCTCTGCCAACCCCCTGGAAATCAAGGATCTTGGCATCGTTTACGAGTTGGGCAATCTGCTCAACCAGCTGTTCATGAGGCGGTGTTACCGACTGGGCTATACAGATTTTCTTATGAGGGGTTGGTAGCACCCCTTCATCGGCAAGGAGCAATTCTTCGTACAGTTTTTCCCCGGGACGCAGGCCGACATAAACGATATCGATATCTTCATACGGGATCAGCCCCGAGAGGCGGATCATCTCTTCGGCCAGAGTCGTAATTTTAACCGGCTCTCCCATATCAAAAAGATACACCTCCCCTCCCTGCCCCATGCTACCGGCCTGCAGCACCAACTGGGTCGCCTCGGGAATCGTCATGAAAAAGCGCGTGACTTCCGGATGGGTGACCGTCACCGGCCCCCCGGCCTCAATCTGTAGCTGGAAGGTTGGAATAACGCTGCCGTTACTGCCCAACACATTGCCAAAGCGGGTCGTAACAAAACGGGTTTTTGATCTATTATTCAGGGATTGAACATACATTTCGGCAATGCGCTTGGTCGTTCCCATCACATTGGTGGGACGTACCGCCTTGTCCGTCGACACCATGACAAACTTTTCAACCCCGTAATAATCAGAGGCATCCGCCAGCAACACGGTACCCTGCACATTATTGTTGACTGCTTCCGCCGGATTCGCCTCCATTAATGGTACATGCTTGTAGGCTGCCGCATGAAACACCACCTGGGGTTGCTGTTGATCAAAAATCACGTTGACCCGTGAGCGGTTACGCACATCCCCGATCACCGGAACAATGGGAATATTTTGATAACTCTTGGCCAGCTCCTGCTCAATCATAAACAGGGGCGTTTCACCGTTTTCAAAGAGGATCAGCTTGGCCGGATTAAAACGCATAACCTGGCGACAGATTTCACTACCGATACTCCCCCCCGCACCGGTCACCAACACCCTTTTACCCTGCAGATAACTTTTAACATTTTCCGTATCAAAATCAATTGGATCGCGCCCGAGCAGATCATTCAGATCAATCTGACGAATCTGCTGTACCGTCACGCGGCCGTCAATCAGTTCGCCAACACCGGGCAACACCTTAAAAAGACACTTGCTTTCATTACAAAAATTGATGATGGTTCGTAGTTGTTTCCCCGTAGCCGAAGGGATAGCGATGATAATCTCATCGACCTTGTGTTTTTCGATCAGGCCATTCAGTTTTCTGCATGGTCCCAATACCGGTATGCCTTGAATGGTGGTGTTTTTTTTAATCGGATCATCATCAATGAAACCAACCAGCTGCATACCGAGGTGGGGGTTAAGCCGCAACTCTCTAGCAATCGCATGGCCGGCCTCACCGGCCCCAACAACAAAAATACGCCTGATATGTTCCGGCTTCACCTGTTGATGAAGGGCCTGAAAAGATTCTCTAATTGTCCTGGTAATCAGACGAACACCCGCGACAAAGACAAACCCAAAAACGCCATCAAGAAAAATGACGGTACGTGGAATAAGGTGGAGGCGATGCACAACAACCGCATAGGCCAGAATCAGCAAGGTACTCAACAATGTCGCTTTGGCTATCTGCACCACATCCGGCATCGATACATAACGCCACCAGCCAGTAAATACTCCTAAAAACCAGCTGACAACAAGCTTGATGGCCAAAACCGCCGGCAGGAGTTGCAGAAATCGAATCAAATATTCCTGAGGAATGGCAAAGTCAAAACGCACAAGGTAGGCGAGCAGCAGAGAGCCCGTATATAACACTAGGGTAAACGCCAGAATGATGAATAAACGATAGCGCAAAAATGATTGTTCCAAGAAGATCCCCCAGGGCAAAAAAAAACTCTCAAACTACCGGGATACTATGTCACATTAAAAAAATAGCCAAGGCCTATTTGAAGCAGATTTCGCGCTTCACTTTCGAGCCCGGTCACCCGCTCCCCTGCCGACAACCGTCTGCAGGATATAGGTAAAATATTTTCCGATGGTCAGTTCTTTGATCATCAGCGCATCAGTTCTTGCGAGCAACTGCGGCGTCGACATATCGATATCATTAACCTGTGCCAGGCCGGTAACACCGGGACGTACTAAATAAACACCAAGCTTGTCACGCGCAGCGATCAGTTCTTCCTGATTGAACAGATTGGGGCGCGGACCCACCAGGCTCATCTCGCCCTTGAGCACGTTCCACAGCTGCGGCAGCTCATCCAGCTTGGTTTTGCGTAAAAAACCACCGAGCCTGGTGATGGAAGATGTTGATGCCAGATGGCTTGCAACCGAGGCTGTATCGACTTTCATGGTACGAAACTTCACCAGAATGAATGGCTTCTTGTCTTGCCCTACCCGCTCCTGACGAAAGATAGGAGAACCAGTGTCGAAATAGCCCAGTATAGTGATGAGGAGCAAAACAGGGGCACCAAGGATGAGGCCGATGGCGGAAAACAGGATATCTAAGGTCCGAATGAGTCTTTGTTGCATGGGCGCTCTTTCTAAATAGCGAAATTGTAAGGTAGCGAGATTGCGAGAGTGGGAAAGCTGTGAGATAGCGAGATTGCGAGAGAGATTTTGACCTTACTACCTTACTACCTCGCCACCTCGCTCTCTCACTGCCCTTCCCAACCCTTCATCCACACTCACCGGCGGTGTCCACCCCAGCACCTCCCGTGCCTTGGAAATATCCACCTGCAGATTACCGCATAAACGCTGGGCCATGGTCTGTTTGCCAAGCAGTCGCGCTCCGAGCTTGAGCACCGACATAGGCACCGGAATCAGGCGCGCGGGTTTGCCCATCGCCTGGCCGACACGGCGCAATAAATCTGTAGTCGAGAGGTCTTCGCCGTCGGCGACGAGAAAAGTCTGACCTGCGGCGGCGGGGTGATCGATACAGCTGATGATGACATCGACCAAGTTGTCGAGGGCGACCAGACTGCGCTGGTTGTGGATAGCACCCAGCGGCAGAGGGATGCCTTTGCCGATCCAGCGCATCATGCTTTGGAAATTTCCTTTAACGCCGGGACCATAAACCAAGGGCGGACGGATAATCACCACCTCCAGACCGGTTTCTTCCGCCAATCGCAGCAACCCATCTTCTGCCTCCTGCTTGGAAATGCCATAAGGGTCTTGCGGTTGGTGCGCATCCTGTTCGGTGTAGGGATGATCTGAAGTCGTTTTTTCGCCGTTAACTTTAACGGTGCTGAGGAAAATAAAGCGCTTGACGCCGGTAACAGTTGCTTGCCGTGCCAGATTGAGGGTAGCATCAACATTGACACAGCGGAACCCGGCTAACGGATCACTGCTATTGTCTTTCATGACGTGAACACGAGCGGCGAGATGGACGACGGTGTCGATTCCTTTGAGTGCTTCATCCCAGTGAGTATCAGGGCCGATGTCACCGATCGCCACTGAATTAGCTATCGATGACGCTTGGCGAACAGCACAGCGAAGATTACGCCCTTCCACCAGCAAGCGGGAACAAAGTCCACGACCAACAAAGCCAGTAGCACCGGTGATTAAAATATTGGACATAAACTTTCCCCTCAGTACTCAAGTACGGCTAATTGAACGCAGATAAACACTGATCTGAAGTTTAGAATTACACCCCTCCCCAAACCGGCCTGAACCGGTGAGGTGGAGCGTTCATTGATAACAGAAAATTGTCGAAGTTAAGGTGTGTTGCGCAGATCTGGCGGTCGATCCGGCTTTTTGCCCCGGCTTTGGGGCATGAATTTTCCCGACTTCGGGTGCCAATGGCTGCGGATATCGACATGGCGAAAAATCCTTTGTAGTCCTTGGCGAACACGCCCGGCAGTGATCGGCTGGTTGTTCCGCCAAGGCGATGTGGAAGCAAGATCCTTAACTTCATCACTGTTTTTCTGGGCCAGCAACTGGGGCAGTGCATAGCTGGTCGAAAGAATCTGGGTCCAACGATGCAGCACCTGACGACTTTGCTGCCAGGCGTCTTTCCAGCCCCAACGGTTCTTGAGCTGATTGAACAGGTCCTCAATGGACCACCTGCGGTTATACGCCAGCAGGATACGGGTTGCCGACAAGCCCAGATCAGTACTCAAGATGAGCCGGGGCTGACGCAAGGATCCATCGTTGTTTTCAATCTGCGACCAGACCGCCCGAACCTGTTGTCCATCAAGAAAGCGGGCTCGTACAAGGCAACTGCGATAGTGAACCGTCTGCCGTTGCCCATAGATAAAAAGTCTTTGGCTGATCAAGGGCAATTCAGCGACACGTTCAGCCGTCAGCTTGTCACCATATTTAGAGCCTGTCCCATTTAGCGCAAACGCCCTGTCCGTCTGCGATAGCAGGATAAAATAATCCACTAAAGGAAGCATTTTCGCCTCCTTTAGTGGAAACAGATGCCTTATAATTTTGTCACCACAACGAAACCAAAGGCGTCCTATGAAAACTATCGCATTTCAGACTGAACTTCGTCCAGAACTTCCTGTTGTTTTCGGTGCAAAAGATTATCGTGAGTTTCGCGAGACGATCGAAGAGGTCGATCATTTTCTTACGGCTACGGGCATCGAACATCGTCTGCTCGTCGCCCATTTGACCTCTGCAGATGACGCTTACCCCGAAAACCACCGCCCTTCCGCTTATAAACGGTTACGCCAAGCGCTGCGTTACACCATTCTTCTGGCTCTGACCGGACTTTCACACCGCGCCCTCTCGCATCGCGTTGCAGATAGTGCCCTGTTTCAGTGGTTTACTCATACCTCTGAGGTCGACGGGGTGCGCCCTCTCTCCAAGAGCAGCATTGAGCGTTATGAAAAATATTTCTCCTGCGAAGAGATTTCAACACTGATTCACGATGGCAATAGGGCGGCCGCTGATCCCGTCAGGGCAAAGGAGTTGCTTTATGCGGATACCGCTCTGACGTTCGATGAGATCTTTGCGGATACGACCTGTGTGAAGAGCAATATCCATTTTCCGGTGGATTGGGTGTTGCTGCGCGATGCGACACGGACTCTCATCAAGGCGATTGCCCTGATTCGAGGCCAGGGGTTCACTTGTTCTTCTTCCACTGGTCATATAGTACCTCCCCTTAGACACAAACTTTATGAGCTGAGCTTGAGAGTTTGTGTCACAGTTTTGGGCGTACTATCAGTTTTAGAAGAGTTGAAAAGTCTTGTGATTGGTAAGTAACTGAAACCACAAAACTTAATGATTTCAGCTACTTAAATGGTGGAGGTGGCGGGAATCGAACCCGCGTCCGAAAGCTATCCGCGTAAGGCGTCTACATGCTTAGTCTGTAGTTTAAATTTAACCTTGATCAGGCTCCTACAGACAGGATACGGATCAGGCGAGTCTGCTTTTAGTCTCGTTTCGAAGCCACAGTCCTTCTTCAAAACCAGCCCGCTTCAATTAACGTCCCGACAGCCACACAGGCGATGGGTGACAGGACGTAGCAGCTATTAAGCTGCTAATGCGTAACTAACGTCAGAGTCTGCGTTTAGTTAAGTTGGGCTTTTTTACGGAGCCTGCCCACTCCGGCATGCGGCACTTCGTTTCCTTCCCCCGTCGAAACCTTGACACCCCCATTGATAAGGTTGTTTAACTTTGATGTAGTAATTATCGCAAAAATAGCGAAAAATAGCAAATCCATCCTGCTTGTTTTTTCCATCTAAACAAACGTTAGGACAATCCAAATCCAAATCCAAATCGCTATCGGGATCAAAATCGAAATCGAAACACATAACTCGCTAGTCAGAGAGGGTCAGGCTATCTACAACAGCAAAAACGCTCCCGATAGCGATTCGGAATTAAGAACCGGTCTAGCCATTCCTGGCTATCGAGTATGCTGTTTCACCGCCTTGGCCATCTCCCGGTCAGCTTCCTTGCGTTTTAACGTCTCACGCTTATCATGAAGTTTTTTCCCGCGCCCGAGGCCAATCTCCAATTTCACATAATTGTTTTTAAAATAAATTTTAGTCGGAATCAGGGCCAACCCTTTCTGCTCGGTCATGCGGATCAGCTTGTCAATTTCAGCGTGATGTAACAATAACTTGCGCATCCGGGTCGGATCATGATTTTCGCGGTTGCCATGGGTGTACTCGGCCACATTCATGTTGTTGATATAGACCTCGCCGTCCTTGATCCGGCAAAAGGCTTCTTTCAAATTGACCTTGCCGGCCCGAATCGACTTGACTTCCGTCCCGGTCAACACCAGACCGGCCTCAAACACATCACTGATATAGTAATCGTGATAGGCTTTTTTGTTGGTGGCGATAATTTTGATTCCCATGAGGACAAACGTTCCTTTACTGCTGTTTTTTCATCTCTACCGCGACGATGATCGGCATAAAAGCATCCCGCTTAAGACGTCGGGTCAAGTGATAAATCAAACCGAACACAATCGCCATGGTGATAATGGCAGATAGCGCCATCATTAATTCCGGATCTATGGTCAAAAACCCCACCGTACCAAGTTGATGACCAAAGCCGGCACCGCCCAGCAACCCCAATACCGGGAGGATATAGAGGATAAAAGAGGAACGCAAAAAGTTCCTGCTGCTGGTCGCCAACCTGACCCGGTCAGATTCCCTTGCATGCGCATCGTTGCGCGCTTCGACCTCACGCAGTTTTCCCTGACCAGAGCAACACACACTTACGGCCTGGCACGAAGCACAGGCTGTTTGTTTGTGACACTGCACCAGAGCGATACGCCCACCTTCACGCAACGCAATAACAGTTCCGAGCTCCTCAATCATGGCTACTTTACCCCGGAAAGCTGTGGAATTCCATCACGGTAGAGTTGCATTATATCATCCGTGGCAATCCCGGAGGTGAAATATTCATATACTTCTGCAGTTGCACCGGCAGGCGCACTGACAATCTGGAAGCTACTCCTTTTGCCCGCGCTCAAGCTACCGTAATCCTTGCCAACCCCAAGGGCATCGGCTCCCTGCTGAGTCGCCATGGAAAAGATGGTCGGCGCGTCGAGCTCTCCGGCAAACCAGTGAGCGGCAAAGTGCATTTCATCCCAGATTGACAGGCTATCATTGCTGGCCAGACTGTCGGTACCAAGAGCCAGATTAACACCCGCCTTGAGCAGAAGGCCGACCGGTGCTTTCCCAACTTTCAGACGTTCGTTACTGCGCGGACACAACGCCAGGGACATCCGGTTGCGCGCCAACAGAGAAATATCTCTGTCATCAAGATGAACACCGTGAACCAGCAGATTCTCCGGGAACAACCCTCCGAGTTTTTCAAGGTACGTTACCGGACGCAAGCCACTCGGTGGAGGAATAAATCCCTGCCAGTTGATGGCCTGATAAAAACGTTCGGCGATTGCCCCCCGACTGTCGCGGGTAAAAGTTACTTCTTCTTCTGATTCGGCAACATGGGTGCAGCAGCGCAGTCCGCGCCTTTTGCATAAATCGTAAATATGGCGCAAATAAACATTACTGATGGTGTAGGGAGAATGGGGGGAAATGCCGAGCATAGTCTCAGCTG
The DNA here is from genome assembly GCF_014773365.1 of Pelovirga terrestris. Lineage (GTDB taxonomy): Bacteria > Desulfobacterota > Desulfuromonadia > Desulfuromonadales > Geopsychrobacteraceae > Pelovirga > Pelovirga terrestris. Next base: position 58,965 of record NZ_JACWUN010000001.1, on the reverse strand, counting down.
CAAACGGCTCGTCGAGAACCTGGTGCAGAGATTTTTTCAGGCGACGTATCATCGCCGGATCTTGACCGAGGGTTTCAAGAAAAACAACGCCGGCCAGTGGTGCGCTCTGATAGGCGCTGCGAGCACTGTGATGAGCGAGGATATCTCCGACCACTCCGGTTCCGGCTCTGATCGATTGTTCCATGCCGTTAATAACCGCATGGCGATAATTGTCGGGATCGATCTTTTTTTTGACCTGGATCAGCTGAAGGATCCAGTCAACAAAGCTTTTGTGTTCATCCACCTGCCGCCCTTTTTTATTAGCCCAGTCAGGAAAATCGGTAAGCTCCAGATGGGTATGAGCATTGACCAACAGGGGAAGGATAACGGCATCGCCATAGTCTTTGACCACAACATCAGGATGGTTTTTTTTCAGGGAGGTCAAATCATCCACGGCGACGATCCGATCCCCACGACAGAGTAAGGCTCCCCCTTCGAACGGGGAGCGGTCAGCCGTCACCAGCAATTTGGCAGTGATAATCAGCTCTTGCTGCGGTTGCATCAGCAGCAGTTCGGTGCTGTCAACTGACAGATGTCGGTTATTGAAGAGAGTAGCTCTTGCAGGTCAGGGGAGGAAACAATGTCACGTTGTTCCGCCAGTACCGCTTCAAGGATGTCATCGGTGGCCAGGGGGTTAGCCAGCACGACACGAAAAACGGTAATCTGCTGCGTTCCATAAACCGGGCTACGCAAGCGGGTTCTGGAAACAAAGGTTTTGCCGGCTTCCCGTTGACGTTTTTGCACCTCGCGGGTCAGCTGGTCCAGCACATCATTAATATGTTGCCGACGTTGCGAGTCAAGGTTCGCCATCTGCTGCTGCAACCAGGCAGGGTGATAGCGGTAGGTAAGAATATTCAGTTCCGGTGCCGTGACCAACTCAAAATCAGGATGAGCAACAATCATTTCGGCGAAACGTCTGGCCCTTTCAATCCCCAAATCAATCAACAACTCGTAACCACGACGGCCGATAATCGATAACCCGGCGTGAACCAGCATCGCCTTGCCCGGTCGTGAGCCCTCAAGGGTGTGGCTGCCCAGGTCCTTGGACCCTTCACGCAGAATATAGTTGGCATGATGCTCAATAGCGGTCAGGGTGTGTGGATCCTTAAAGAGAACCATCCCCGCCCCCATCGGCACATAGAGCTGCTTGTGGGCATCAATGGTAACGGAATCGGCCCGCTCGATACCACGCAACAGATGGCGATGGGTATCGGAAAAAAGGGTTGGCCCACCCCAGGCCGCATCAACGTGAAAATGACATGCGACCTCGGCAGCAAAATCAGCCATTTCCACCAGCGGATCAATGTGCCCGGTCTCGGTAGTCCCGGCAATACCCACCAGTGCCAGAACGCGGATATTCTGCTGCTGCAGCCTGTTATATGCCTCACGCAGGGACGCCATATCGATCCGATTGTTAGCATCCGTATCGACAAGAATCAGTTGCTTGCGCCCAATACCCAGCAGATCGGCAGCTTTGCCAAGGGAATAATGACCTCGGCGTGACACCAGGATCGCCAGGCCGGCACAATTCAGGGAGTCAAGAGCTCGCGGCAGACCTTCGATGGCCAAGCCCGCGAAATCGTCCCGAGGCCCACAGAGGCGATTACGGGCAGCCCACAGGGCAGTGATATTGGCGATAGTGCCACCGGAGCAGAAGGCACCCAAGGCATGGCGGCTGTCGTGGATCCACTGCTGATAAAAGCTGTCCTCACCAGCATAAATCAACCGATGCAACATGGCTAACACCTGCCGCTCCATCGGAGTGAAGGCTTTGGAGGTTTCAACTTTGACCAGATTCTGATTCAGGGCCATCATGATGCGCGACAGGGGCAACATAAAATAGGGCAACGCCGAGGTCATGTGGCCGATAAAACCAGGGGCCGCCGTATGAACCGACTGGGCGACAAGCTTTTCCTTGACGAAGGTGGTGTATTCGGACACAAAGGTTGGCTCATCCGGGATCTGACTGTGAGAAAAATCCTTTTCGATATCCTCCAGGCTACGCTCCAGCGCAACCACGTGTTTCTGCAAAAAATCAGCAACATTTTTACTGATCGCCTGATCGATGGCCCCCAGGGTTGAATCGGGAGCTTCCGGCACGGTAAAGATCCGGTAGAGATTTTCGAGATTGGCCCTTGCAGTTTCAGTCATGACAGATCCATCAGGTAGCCGTTATCAATCAGACGCGTCCGGCCGACAAGGGCGGCGACAAGCAGCACCGAATCGCCATCTATCTGCTGCTGCGGCTCGAGGGTTGATTGATGACAGATGGCAACATAGTCGCTGCGAACTTGTGACTGGGCCCCCAGATGACAGGAAACAGCAGCGATGACTGTTGCGGCATCTGTCTGCCCCTGCTTGACCAGCTCCTGCGCCAGGGTTATTCCTTGCGACAGTGCCAGGGCCTGCTGACGTTGCTCAGGATCAAGATAGACATTGCGCGAGCTCAAAGCCAGACCGTCCGCTTCGCGGTAGATCGGCATACCGATAATCTCGATAGGAAGATTTAAATCCCGGGTCATGCGTTTGACCACCGCCAGTTGCTGAAAGTCTTTCGTACCGAACACGGCAACATGGGGCTGAACAATATTGAACAACTTGGTAACAACGGTGCAGACGCCACGAAAATGGGACGGGCGACTGGCGCCACAGAGCCCGGCAGTAATACCCGCGACATTGACCTCGGTCGCATAACCATGAGGATACATAGCAACTGCCGACGGCGCAAAGATCAGATCGACCCCGGCTTCCTGGGCCAGGGTACAGTCTTTTTGCAGATCACGCGGATAGTCTTCAAAGTCCTCCCCCTGGCCAAACTGGGTCGGATTGACAAAAATCGACAGCACCAGCAGATCGCCGCGGCGACGACCTTCCTCCAGCAGTGAACAATGCCCGGCGTGGAGGAACCCCATGGTGGGAACAAAGGCGATGGTTTTACCAGCAGCGCGTGCGCTCATCATACGCTGTTGCAGCAACTCTATGGATTCTACAATCTCCATCCCTTAACACCTATTTGAAGGAGTGATCATCAGTCGGAAATATCCCCTGCTTGACTTCCTGAATGTAATCCTCGATACCGCGCGAAATCACCGGGGCAACATCGGCATAACGCTTGACAAATTTGGGTGCATATTTGTCATACAGTCCCAGCAGATCATGAATCACCAGCACTTGGCCATCGCAGCCGATTCCCGCACCGATACCAATCGTTGGAATGGTCAACAGGCGGGTAATTTCACGCGCCAGCGGCGCCGGAATGCCCTCCAGCACCAGGGCAAAAGCTCCCGCTTCCTCCACCGCGCGGGCGTCAGCAATCAGCTGCTGGGCCTGGTCATCGGCCCGCCCCTGGACGCGAAATCCACCCATGCGATGAATCGACTGTGGGGTCAGGCCAATATGACCAACCACCGGGATGTCAATATCGACCAAAGCGCGAATGGTGGCGGCCATTGGTACACCGCCCTCGAGTTTGACCGCCTGCGCCCCACCCTCCTTAATCAAACGGCCGGCATTAATACGGGCGTCGCGAATGTCACTCTGATAGGACATGAAAGGCATATCGGTGACCACCAGCGCCTGTCGGCTACCACGCATGACGGCCCTGGTATGGTAGATCATTTCATCCATGGTGACCGGCAGGGTATTATCATAGCCGGACACCACCGAACCAACCGAATCGCCGACCAGAATAACATCAATGCCCGCTTCGTCCATCAAACGAGCAAAAGGGTAATCATAGGCAGTCAGGACCGCGATCTTGCTCTTGTCCTGTTTCATCCGGGCAATATCAAGGATGGTTTTTCTTTTTTGCACCATAATGGATCCTGTGTTTCCAACAAAAAAGCCCTCCGTCGTAACGAAAGGCAACAGTCGAAGCACCAGACTTCGCTTAAAAGAATACCGTTTCGTCCCGGTCTTGATGATCCAGGCGATATGTGTTCGGTTAAACGACCGGGCATGACTCCGGCACACGTTCCGGGTCGCCAGGTTAATTTTTTTGCCAAAACCTCAAACAATGGCTATTAAGATAAATACCACACCACCAATTGCGCTGCCAACCATAGGAACAAAACCGCCCCGGATATACCACAGAGGGGAAAAAGCTGTCCACCATCTTTTCCCCTCTGTACCGCCCAGACCACCATCTGACCACCAATCATCTGATGGTGTTTCTTCAGGATTTAACCAGCCCCTCCAGATGATGCAGCAGCACCGAAAATGGATGAAAGTTCTGCGGTTCTTCAGCAATCAACGATTGGCGTGCGTTGTCAAGGAAGCGTATTTTTGCCCGTCGCCGGCTGAAAAAGGCCTCCGGTTGGTCTGCTGATTGCGTCGCCACCTGGTCCACCAGGTTGACATTGACAGCGTGAAGACTGCTGATCAAAGACTCACGGGCCTGACGATCCCAACTGTCACGAACCGGCACTTTCGCCAGTTGACCCAGGAGCACATCAATTTTAACCTGCTGATCCACCAGCACCTTGATCTGAGCCAGAGTTTCCAGACTCTGCCCGGAGCTGTCAGCCATACACAAGAGTGGGAGAAAGTCGACGAGGCTGTCCAACACCGAAAATTTATAAGCAATGTCCGGATTCAACCCCTCATTTTGCAAAGTGCTTTTACCTTGACGACATTCCTGCCAGGCATTGGCCGGCAGCACCTTGGGCAACAGTCCTGCGTAATCATGAAGCTGGGCGCTGATCCGTTCAAGGTCAGCGGTGGTCGCCGGAATCGCCATGCCGTTACCAAGAGCATACACACAAAAAGTGGCCAAAATATTCTCAAGGAGCAGCAATAACTCATATTGACGCGCAGCCGCCATCCGGTTATCCAGTGAATACACCGCATGGCGTAGTTCCGAGCCACTAAGCAGACTGTCAAAAATCAGATAAGCGTTAGCGACACTGACTTGCGAACGCCCGGTCAAACGGCTGGCGGTCTGCAAAAATGCACTTCCGGCCTGGTCAATGACGCGGTTGGTGAGCATCGTCGCAGTAATTTCTCGCGCCAGAGGGTGACGGGGGACCTGTTCGGCATAACGCTCGCCAATTTCTGCCGGAAAATAATCAAAAAGCAGCTGCTTGACGACCTTATTGTCGGGCAGTTCGGCGTCGAGTAATCCGCGATACAGAAACATCTTGCTATAGGCCAGCAGCACTGCCAGTTCCGGACGAGTCAGGCGATTGGGTTGGCGCAGTGCCACTTCTTTGCGGCTCGGCAACCCCTCTCCGCGACGATCAAGCAGCCCGGCGCGACTTAGGCGATCGATCAGGTCCAGATGCGGTTCCACATCCTTTTCGATGCGTAATTCATCCAGCGAAATAGACAAGGTCTGGGTGTAGTTGTTCGCCAGCACATCCTTGCAAACGGTCTCTTCAATCTCCTCAAGTAAAGCGTAGCCGGCCTGAAGTGATTTAACTTTCTTTTCCTGGCGCAACAGACGTAACAGGATCTTCAGATTAACCTCGTGATCGGAGCTGTCGACACCGCCTGAGTTGTCGATGGCATCGGTATTTACCCGCCCACCATTCAAGGCAAATTCAATGCGGCCGGCCTGGGTCAAGCCGAGGTTCCCCCCCTCACCTATCACCTTGGCACGCACCTCAATACCATCGGCGCGCAATCCGTCATTGGCCCGATCACCAGCCTCTTCATGGTTCTGGGTTGAGGCCTTGATATAGGTACCGATACCGCCATTCCACAACAGATCAACCGGCGCAGTGAGCAGCAACTTAATCAGGCCGGGCACATCAATACTGCTCTGACGCACACCAAGCCACTTGGCAACCTGCGGCGTCAAAGGAATCTCCTTGAGCTGGCGTGAATAAATGCCGCCACCGGCAGAGATCAGTTCACTGTTGTAATCTTCCCAGGTTGAACGCGGCACATTGAACAGGCGCTGACGCTCCTGCCAGGAGGTTTCCGGATCAGGATCAGGGTCAAGGAAAATATGGCGGTGATCAAAAGCCGCCAACAGGCGGATTTTTTTCGACAGCAGCATACCATTGCCGAACACGTCGCCACTCATGTCGCCGATACCGACCACGGTAAAGGGCTCAGTTTGAATATCGTGCCCCATCTCCCGGAACAGACGTTTAACGCTCTCCCAGGCTCCACGAGCGGTAATTCCCAGTTTTTTGTGGTCATAACCATGAGAACCACCACTAGCAAAGGCATCGCCCAACCAGAAGTTGTAGGATTCACTGATCGCGTTAGCGACATCGGAAAGATGAGCCGTGCCCTTATCGGCCGCAACGACCAGATAGGGATCCTGGTCATCATGGGCAATCACCCCGGCAGGACGGACGATATCGTTACCAACCCGGTTGTCAGTGATATCCAACAGGCCGCGCATAAAGGTCTGATAGGCCTCCTTGACGATCTTCCCCAGCTGCTCGCGATCGGCACTGCTACGTTTGGTGACAAATCCCCCCTTGGAACCTTCCGGCACGATCACGGCGTTTTTGGTCATCTGAGCTTTGACCAGTCCCAACACTTCGGTTCTGAAATCATCGGGCCGATCGGACCAGCGGATGCCGCCACGAGCAACCTTGCCACCACGCAGATGGACCCCTTCTATCTGCGCCGAATGGACGTAGACTTCATAGAGCGGGCGCGGTGCAGGCATATCGATGACACCCAGAGAACTGATTTTGAGGGAAATAAAGTAATCATCCTTGTCGCAGCGGACAAAAAAGTTGGTACGAATAGTGGAGTCAATCAGATTAAACAGGGTGCGCAGGATCTTGTCCTCATTGGGGTTGGTGACATTTTCCAGCACCTTGACCAACTCCTGCCGCACCGGCGAGAGCACCTCCAACTCACGCACCATCGGATCGTCCCACTCTGGTGCCGGCTTGAAACGCCCTTCAAAATAACGATACAACAACTGTGTAGCGGCAATATTATTGGTCAGGGTTTCAGCGACCCGTTTTTTGGAGAAAGGACTTCCTAGCTGCAGATAGTAATTACGATAGGCACGAAAGACATCGATCTGGCGCCATGAGAGTCCGGTTGGCAACAACAGCTGGTGGAGATAATCATTCTCCACCTCATTATTGTTCAGAGCGCGCAGGGTCTCGATCAACGGTGTTTTAACCTGTGCCATGGGCAAACTTTTGGCGGCGTCTGCGCGCACGGAAAAACTTTTGATATAGACCGGTTGATCGTTGATGACCAGATCGGAATCAACCTGGTGCAGTACATACAGATTGAGATTCTGCAGATAAGGCATCAGATCGTTCAGGTAGCTGCGGTTCAAACTATAATACTGCAACCGATAATAATCGCGTTTACCATGGAACGGGCCCCATAGATCAAAAACATCCTGCTGAAAATGCAGGAGCTTTTCAATGTTACGTAAATCCCGGATAGCAAAACGCGGCTCATTGCGGGCACGATATTCCTTATCAAAGGCCTTAATGTAGGTATCCCAGGTGGCATAGGATTCACTGCTGAAGTTCTTCTCCAGCAAGGTACGAAAACGCAGCTTCCACGGCATGGTCAGGCGGGTCAATCCCTGTTCCAGCTTGAGCAGATCAACCTGTACCTCTTTATGGCGCAACTGCAGATTAACATGCAGGGTCAAATAATCCGAAGCGGCATGGATGAGGCGAATATCGACGCTGACGGCCTTGAAATAGCGGCGCAGATACGCCTCAAGACGCTCAATATGCTCAGGCAGATAATACTCGTTCGGCATGATCAGCAGCAGCGTCAACCCCTGCTCGGCGGTTGTCGGCGCGATTACCACCTTGACGCCGGCCTGGCGGTGCATCTGGATGAAGGAGCGCAACATGCGCCGCAATTCATCCTCTTCCATCAGAAAAAGTTCAATTTTGGGGAAGCTGTTGATGATCTGGACCGTCTTGCGATAGTTGTGACTATCACGAACAATGTTCAACTGCTGTTGGGCCTTTTCGATCCGCTGACGCAGGGCCGGAATCATAAAACTGTTTTCATCAATGCTTTTTTGGGTATAAAAACCGAAGAAACAGTGTTCACGGTAGCCACCCTTGATCTTTTCGCGAAAACCAAGATAAGTCAGACGCTCAAAACGGTGTAGCGGACAACGCAATTCAGTTCGTTCAACATCGACCATTTTCCCATGGCCAAGCAGTGAAAAGGCCTTCTCCATACTCAGGGTGAACGGCTTATCAGCCTTGTGGAAAGGCTGGAGATAAAATTCCCTCAATCCCAGGGCCTTACTGTCCTCTTCTTTAAAACCATTGATATCGTCACCTGAAGCATAAGTAAAATTACGCGTGGCCACGGGGATAAAGTTTTCCTGCTTCAACCATTCAAAAAGGGCCTGATGGCCCGCAAACTCTTTTATTTTCAGTAGTTCATCGAATTTTTTCAGCATCGCCGGACGATCGCGGTAGATGGTCAGGGCCGCTGAAATAATGGTTTTGAGCGCCGCTTCAATCTCCTCAACCTGCCCTTCTGCAAGACGCTCAAACTCCATCCAGACAAAGGACTCACGTGGCAGGTCACCGGATGCGTTGGTGAGACTTTCAATTTTTCCATCTTTTCTCGTTACCGACAGAATGGGATGACAGACCACGTGAAATTGCAGGGCCCTGCGGTGCAGGAACTCCTGCAACGAGAAAAAGATATGATTGGCGTCAGGGGAGTTGGTGAACAGACGATATTTTCCGGAATCTTTCAGGGGAAACAGTTTCGCCCTGACCTCATGATCCTGAGTAAAGAGAAAGCGTCCAGCCTCGATCAATTGTTGGGTCAACTCGGCAAAACTCAACTGAGCCAGTAAATGTTCGGGAATCTCAGTGCGCAAGATCTGAGCTAAAGTCACAAAGGTATCAAGATTTCTTTTTTGCCCCTGCCGCTGCAACTCCTTCTTAATCGCATCCGGTTCAAACAGCCGTTCATTTTCTTCTATTGATCCGCTACTTAGAACCGTTACTTTCATTACCGACTCCTTTGTTGGTGGGTGAAATGAGCTCTGATTAAAAATAATACCATGTTGACCTGAAAAATATAGAATAGTCGCCGCCGAGGGGCAAGGCGCCTGCGGCATTTACGCGACTGCTTCAATCGCCAGAAACGCCCTGGTTAACGCTGAAAATTGTGGCAGACTCAGGGTTTCACCCCGACAGCCGGGATCAATCTGAGCCCGGGTTAGCGCCGCATCGATAGCTGTGGCGTTGATCCCACTGGCCAGCAGACTGTTCCGCAGGGTTTTACGGCGCTGGGTAAAGGCCCCCTTCACCAGTTTTTTAAACAGGAACTCATCACCCGGATCCACCCGAGGTTCTGCCCGCGGGATAAAAGTGAGCACCAGGGAATCAACCTTGGGTGGGGGATTAAAGGCGCCGGGCTTGACCAGCACGACCTTGTTTATATCATACCAGAGTTGGCACAGTACCGAGAGAATACCGTAATCTTTGGTGCCGGGCCGGGCCATCAGACGTTCACCCACCTCACGCTGGAACATCAGGACCATTCGCGCAAACAGGTGGCGATGGTCCAACAGCTTGAACAGAATCTGACTGGAGATGTTATAAGGCAGATTGGCAACCAGGGTATAGGGCGGTTGAATCAACAGATCGGGCCAGGGCAGCTTAAGAACGTCACCTTCATGGATGATCAGATGCTCGTCCTGACGTTGGTGCAGCAGGGCAATCAGGTCACGATCGATTTCGATTACGTCAACCCGGCCCACCTTGTCCAGCAGTTGGTCGGTAAGCACCCCCAGACCGGGACCGATTTCGACAACCCGCTGTTGTTGTTCGAGACGGGCGGCACCAATAATCTTGTCAATCACGCCGGGATCATGAAGAAAATGCTGGCCGAAACGTTTTTTGGTCTGATAACTCATGGCTTCTCGTTCTTGCTGTCGCTGGGTAACAGTTTGCGCAAGGACTTGGGCCAGCGTGGTATCCGGTATTGGCGCAACCAGGGAATAAAGCGCAGGGTCAGGGCATAACTGATGAGGGCCATCGGCAAGCCAAGGACGACAGAACCAAGTCCTAACGGCAAACCTAACTGCAACGCCGTGTTCCAGGTTAATTCACGGCTGAACACTGCAATACCAATGGGTGGCATTCCCATCAGCATACGACCGATTTCATATTCAAGGGCATAGATAATGGGAGCAGTCAGCGGATTGGTAACCCAGACGCCAACGAAGGTGGCAATCTTGTTCTGCTGCAGAACAAAGGCGAACAACAGGGCAATCAGGATATGAAAACCAAAAAACGGGGTGAAACCGATAAAAACACCGAGAGCCATCCCCCGGGCTACGGCATCCGGGGAAGATTTAATGCGTGCCAGGCGGATCAAATGAAGTTTGAACTGGCGAAAAAAGCCGAAACGCTGCCAGCGATTGACAGAAGGCTCGTTCAAAGGGAGACCTGCTCCAGAGGCCAACTCGACACCGCATTAAGATCAAACCCAGAACGCTTGCCGTGGCTTAGATAATAGTCGGCAGCCACCGCTATCATCGCAGCGTTGTCAGCACACAACAGAGGTTTGGGGAAATAAACCTGGATCCCGGATCCTGCAGTCAAATCAGCAAAACGTTGCCGCAAGCCTGAGTTACAGGCAACCCCGCCGGCAACAACAATCCGCTCCAGCTCTTCGCGCTGCGCCGCGCGTAACGTTTTGGCCGTGAGCACATCGACCGCAGCCTGTTGAAAGGCACTGGCAACCTGCCCCACCTGCTGTTCACTCAGCGGTTGCGGCAACCCCTGGATATAACTCAGTACAGCGGTTTTCAGACCAGAAAAACTGAAGTCGTGATTGGTTCGATTGAGCAAGGGGCGAGGAAATTTAATCTCACCGCTATCGTACCTGACGGCCAGTTTATCGATCAGCGGCCCCCCGGGGTAACCAAGTCCAAGCATCTTGGCTACCTTATCAAAGGCTTCACCGGCTGCATCATCGATGGTACGTCCGAGCAAACGGTAAGAACCGATACCATCGACCCGATACAGGTGGGTATGGCCACCGGAAACTGCCGCGCCCAGAAACGGATAAGCAACCTCCTGTTCAAGGCGAATCGCCTGGATGTGTGCCTCGATATGGTGCACCCCGATAAAGGGGATATTCAGGGCATAGGCAAAAGCCTTGGCAAAGGACACACCGACCAGCAGGGCACCGGTCAAACCGGGGCCACTGGTCACTGCGACCCCCTCAAGATCACCGGCGGTTATACCGGCACGTTGCAGGGCTTCATCAACCAGAGGATTGATCACTTCCAGATGGCGGCGCGAGGCCAGTTCGGGTACCACACCACCATAGACTGCATGCAGATCAATCTGCGATGAGATAATATTCGACAGCACCTCACGGCCATCTCGGACCACGGCGGCGGCCGTCTCATCACAGGAACTTTCCAAAGCCAGAAGCAACATCACAAGTCCCTATCTATCACAATAAATTTGCGGCCAACTCAGCCAGAGCCGAGCGTTCCCCCTTGGTCAGGGTGACATGACCAATCAGCTCCTGCCCCTTCAACCGTTCTACTGAAAAAGACAGTCCGTTGCTGGCCGAATCAACATAGGGATTATCGATCTGATAGGGATCTCCGGTCAGGACGATTTTTGTCCCTTCACCGGCACGACTGATAATCGTTTTTATTTCATGGGGAGTCAGGTTCTGCGCTTCATCAACAATCAGATACTGCTTTGGAATCGAGCGTCCACGAATATAGGTTAGGGGTTCAATTTCCATCAATCCCAGATCAATCAGCTCACGATAACCACGTTTGCGTTTCCCTCCTTCGTCATGGGAAGACAGCAGCAGCTCAACATTATCGAAAATCGGCTGCATCCAGGGTGACAGTTTTTCTTCTATATCGCCGGGCAAAAAACCGAGATCCCTCCCCATCGGAAAAACCGGGCGCGAGATCAGTAAACGGTTATAGGTTCCTTCATCGGCGGATTTAAGCAGACCGGCAGCAATAGCCAGCAAGGTTTTCCCGGTACCGGCCTTGCCTACCAGAGATACCAGCTGAACGTCGTCGTTCAACAGCAGATCAAAGGCAAACTGCTGCTCACGATTTCGTGGATGAATCCCCCATACCCCCTCCTTGGGCACCTTGATCAAAGGAACAATCTGCTGCTGAGCAGCAAAAAAACGGCCGAGGGCGGTGTGGGAGGGGTTGGTTTCATCGACCAGGGTAACCCCCTGATTGGGATAAAAGTCCAGTTCGATATCAATAGAGCCTTCTTCGTAAAAACGATCAACCTGCTCTTTGCTGACCAGTTGCTCCACCGTCCCGGTATACAACTCATCTACCGGCACCTTGTCATTGAGAAAATCCTCCGCCTGCAGGCCCAAAGTGTCCGCCTTAATGCGCAGATTGATATCTTTAGAGATGAGGACCACCCGGCTATCAGGCAGAGACTCCATCAGATCGTTTGCCACCGCCAGAATCCGGTTATCGCCACGATCAACCCGCAACTCAGGCGGCAGCTTCTGCATAAACTCCTGCTTATAGATAGCTACCTTGAGAATGCCGCCATTTTCCAGCGTTACCCCCTCCACCAGTTTGGCCTGGGAGCGAAAGGCATCGATCATCCGTGAGATATGACGCGCATTGCGTCCGGTTTCACTCTGATCCTTTTTAAACCGATCAATCTCCTCAATCACCGTTAACGGGAGGACGACCACATTATCATCAAATTTAAAGATAGCCTGGGGATCGTGCAGAACAACATTGGTATCCAGAATATAATACTTCATCACATGTCTCTCCGGGGAATCGGAACGCCAGTGGTCCAATTCACAAAGTCAGTTTCAGGCTGCCAACCTGCTCGATAAAATCATCAATCTGTTTTTCCGTGGTAAAAAAACCGGGGCTGACGCGAATCGTTCCGGTGGGAAACGTTCCACAACTGCGATGACTGTCGGGTGAACAATGCAACCCGGTCCGTACCGCAATGCCACGTTGATCAAGAAGATAGCCCGCAGTTGAAGGATCGATGCCCTCAAGGGTGAAAGAAACGGCCGATCCTCGGGCTTGCTGGGCAGACGGACCGTAAAGCTGAACGCCGTTGATCTGCGTCAGACCATTAATCAGCCGGCACACCAGCCGGGACTCATGGGTGCGAATCTGCTCAACACCGGTTGCGAGCAAAAACCGCAAAGCGGCACCGAGACCGGACAGACCGGGGATGTTGAAGGTGCCGCTTTCGAAGCGTTCCGGCAGAACATCCGGTTGCTGCGACGAATGGGAATTGGCACCGGTGCCGCCATAAATCAGAGGACGTAACTCGATCCCCTGATGGACATATAAAAAACCGGTTCCCTGGGGCCCCAACAAGCCCTTATGACCGGGAGCGGCAAACAGATCAATCGCTAATTCATCAAGATTGATGGGCAACAGCCCCGCAGTCTGGGAACCATCAACCAGCAGAATAATGCCCTGCTGACGGCACCAGCGCCCCAAACCATCCAGCGGCTGCAGTGAACCGAACACATTGGAAGCATGATTGACCACCAGCAGGCGGGTGGGCGCTGCCAGGCAGGCGGTCTGAATATCCGCCGTTGCTGTCACGCCGGTTTGCGCATCGGCAGGGACCTTGACAATTTCGACACTCTGGTCCTGCAAAGCACGCAATGGCCGGGTTACTGCGTTATGCTCCATGCTGGTAGTAACCACCCGATCGCCCGGCTTCAGCAGGCCAAAGAGTGCCGTGTTCAGTGCCTGGGTGGCATTGGCGGTAAAAATAAAGCGCTCTGATGAGGCAACCCCGAACAACTCAGCGAGAAGCTCGCGGGTGGAAAAAATCTCACGATCGGCACTGATTCCCTGCTGATGACTGCCGCGCCCGGCACTGCCGCCGCTGCGCAGGGCGGCATCAACTGCTTGATAAACGGCCTCCGGCTTGGGGTGACTGGTCGCAGCGTTGTCGAGATAAAGCAGATTCATGGTTGAGGTTGATCCGGTTAAAGAAAAAGGTAACTATTCCGCTCTATCCTTGCGCAAAGCCTTTGGATCCGGTGCTAAACAGATCCGAAAAAAGTTCTGTAAGGCCCCGTCAAACTTCGAACAATACTTAAATTTCATGGTGACGACAAGACATTCTCGCGCCGGCAAAATAATGCCACAGATTTGTCTTTTACTATAACCGATTCCTGACCCGATGGATACCGAAGCAAACCCCGTCCTGACCCGCTTGTCGGGTTACAGGAAATAAATAAAAAATAACTTGAAACCACAATATATAGTCGCTAGAGTTTCTGGCTTCACATATATAGTGTCAAGAAGATCAACATCCTGTCTATCCATCCAAACCAGAAGGACCTGAAAATGACCGATAATCACCCGGAAAACACCCTCAACCTGTCCACTAACGCCCTCACAGTTTTACGTAAACGCTATTTCATCCGCGATGCCAACGGCAAGTCCCTGGAAAATGCCGAAGAATTGTTTCGCCGCGTTGCGCGCACCATAGCCGGTGTGGAAAAAGACGGCAATCGACGTGAGCAGTTTGAAGCGGCCTGCTATAACATGATGTCGCAGCTTGATTTCCTGCCAAACTCGCCGACCCTGATGAATGCCGGTCGGCCCTTAGGACAACTCTCGGCCTGCTTTGTCTTGCCGGTTGGTGACTCCATGGAAAGCATTTTTGATGCCATCAAACACACCGCCCTGATTCATAAAAGTGGTGGCGGTACCGGCTTTTCCTTCTCCCGTATTCGTCCAGCCAATGACGAAGTGCAATCGACCAGCGGCGTTTCCTCGGGTCCCATCTCTTTCATGCAGGTGTTTGATGCGGCAACGGAAACGATTAAGCAGGGGGGCACCCGCCGCGGTGCCAATATGGCCATCCTGCGGGTAGATCATCCCGATATCATGGACTTTATCATGGCCAAGCGCGATCCGACGGTGTTGACAAACTTCAACATCTCGGTTGGCGTTACCGAAACCTTTATGCAGGCGGTAGAAGCCGGTGATGACTACCCTCTGATCAACCCACGTACCGGCGCACAGGTCAAACTGTTAAATGCCACCAAGGTCTTTACCCAGATTGTCGACATGGCCTGGAACAATGGCGAACCCGGTATTGTCTTCCTCGATCGTCTGAACCGTGACAATCCCACCCCACTGGTCGGTGAAATTGAAAGCACCAACCCCTGTGGTGAGCAGCCGCTGCTGCCTTACGAGTCGTGCAACCTGGGCTCGATCAATCTGGCGCGGATGGTCAACAACGGGCAGATCGACTGGGACAAACTACAGCAAACCGTGGAACTGGCGACCCGCTTCCTCGACAACGTCATCGAAGCCAACGCTTATCCGCTACCGGAAATCGACCGGATGACCCGTGCCAACCGCAAGATCGGGCTTGGGGTTATGGGCTGGGCCGACCTGTTGATTCTGCTCAAGATCCCCTACAACAGCCCGGAAGCGGTGGCCCTGGCCGAAAAAGTCATGCGCTTTATCAATAACGCCGCACACCAACAGTCTACGCAGTTGGCGGCAGAGCGGGGTTCCTTCCCCAACTTCCCGGGGAGCATTTTTGATCATCCTGAAGGTCGTGCCATGCGGAATGCGACCTGCACCACCATTGCACCGACCGGTACCATTTCCATTATCGCCAACTGTTCAAGCGGAGTTGAGCCCTTGTTCGCCGTTTCCTACGTGCGCCAGGTCATGGACAACAACAAGCTGATTGAAGTTCATCCAATGTTCGCCCGCATTGCCCGCGAACGTGGTTTTTACTCGGAAGAGCTGATGCAGGAAATCGCCGAAAAAGGGTCGGTACAGGAGGTGAAAGCGATCCCCGAAGATATCCGCAGGATCTTTGTTACCGCCCACGACATAACCCCGGAAGACCACGTGATGATGCAGGCGGCATTCCAGAAACATACCGACAATGCCGTTTCGAAGACCGTCAATTTCTGCCACAGTGCCACCCGTGAAGACGTCTCCACCGTTTACCGTCTGGCCTATCAACAGGGATGTAAAGGGGTGACCATCTATCGTGACGGCTCGCGTTCCATGCAGGTTCTCTCAGTGGCCGGCAAAGCAGAAGCCAAGACCGAAGAAGATGTCCCGATGGAAACCCGCAAGGGATTGCGCAAACGTGAACGCCCGCGGGCCCTGACCGGCGCCACCTACCAGATGGAAACCGGTTGTGGGCCACTCTATATCACCATCAATCAGGATGAAAAGGGGCTGTTTGAACTTTTCACCACCATGGGCAAGGCCGGTGGTTGTGCCGCATCACAATGTGAAGCGATCGGTCGCCTGGTGTCCCTGGCCTGGCGCAGCGGCGTGCAGGCGCGCCAGAGCGTTAAACAATTGATCGGGATTACCTGTCACAAGCCCAGCGGCTTCGGCAATAACCGCATCACCTCCTGTGCCGATGCGGTTGCCAAAGCGATTCAGCTGCACATGGCAGATTCAGAAGACATCTTGACTGCAGTCAACAATGGCGGTGGTGCCTGCCCCGATTGCGGTGGTCCGGTTGAACATGAGGGAGGCTGCTGCGTTTGCCACGCCTGCGGCTTCAGTGAGTGTGCCTGATCAGTTCACTCGTTCCACCGTCAACCCGTCGTTGGTCTGATGGATAACCCGCACCAGGCACAGCTCCCCTGCTTGTGCCTGGTGCTGATCAATCAGCAGGGTCAGATAGTTCTCCGACAGTCCCTTGTACAGCCCCTGGTTAACACCCCCTTCAACCAGCATTTGCAATTCTGTTCCAATAAAACGACGGCTGAACTGCTGTAATTTTTCGTCCCCCAGCCCGCGCAACCTGGCTGCACGTTCCTTAATCAACGCTGGAGCGACCTGATCGGGCATGGACGCAGCCGGGGTTCCGGGTCTGCGGCTGAAGGGAAAAACATGCAGATGACTGAAAGGAAGCTGCTGTAATAATCTGAACGTGTTGGAAAAATGCGCCTCGGTTTCACCAGGAAAGCCACAGATGACATCAAGTCCAAGCGCCATATCAGGCTGACGCTGATGCAGATCAGCGAGCAGATCAGCAAAAAAAGCCGTATCGTAATGACGATTCATGCGCCTCAGGATCGCGTCATCACCGGCCTGCAGGGGAATATGCAGATGCGGGCAGAGCCACGGCTTCTGAACAATGTAGTCACGCAACCGGGGGGGCAACTCCGTCGGCTCAATCGACCCTAAACGTACACGACCGCCAAACTCGCAGGTTTCTATCGCCTGCAACAGGGTCAACAGATTGGTGCCATCCGCAACGTCCTGACCATAGCCACCGATATGGATGCCGGTCAACACAACCTCCCGATAGCCGGCCGCTCCCAGGCGCTCAATCTGGGCGACCACCTGCTTAACCCCCACCGAACGACTTTTACCACGAGCGTAAGGAATAATACAGTAGGAGCAAAAGGCATCACAACCGTTCTGGATCTGGACAAAAGCGCGGCTGCGCTGGGCAAAGGACTGAAGATCCAGAGGGTGACAGTTTTCGGCCGCACGGATATCAGACACTTCGACGAAGGCCTCGCTGGCGCTGTTTTCCCGGGTCTGGAGCAGCAGCCGCAGCAGTTCTTTTTTCTCCTCATTGCCGATGATCAAACTGACCCCGGGAAGCTTCTGCAGTTCGACGGGATTGATCTGGGCATAACAGCCGGTGACGACAATTCGGGCCGCGGGGTTTAAGCGCTGGGCGCGACGAATCAGGTTACGTGACTGGGAATCAGTAGCCGCCGTCACGCTGCAGGTATTAACGATCACCAGATCAGCTCCGGCAGTAAAGTCCACCTGCTGATAACCGTTGCCCACCAATTGTTCAAGCATGGCCGCTGATTCAAACTGATTGGTCTTACAGCCAAGGGTAACAACCGCCACTGATCTGGTTACTGAATCCATCCCCCCCCCAGCACCCGATCTCCCTGATAAAACACAGCAGCCTGACCCGGCGTTACCCCTGATTGGGGAATCGCAAAGGTCACCTTAACCCGGCCATCCGTCAGGGGGACAACCTGAGCCGGCTGTTCGTGCTGACGATAGCGGATCCGACAGTTGGTCGCGAAGGGCCGTTGTGGTGGTTCCATGCTCCATCGACAGCTACCGACAATCATTTCCCGGCACAGCAGGTGCTGCTTTTCACCAACGATCACTGTCTTATTGGCGGCATCGATACGGACGACATAAAGAGGCTCACTCCAGCCGATACCTAAGCCTTTGCGCTGGCCGACGGTATAGCGATAGTAGCCCTGATGCTGCCCGAGAACCTGACCCGCGACATGGATAATCGGTCCGGCACAATCATCGAGCTGCCGCTCTTCTTCCAGAAACCGGACATAATCGCCATCAGGAACAAAGCAGATATCCTGACTCTCAGCTTTTTCGGCAACCCGCAGATGAAAGCGCGCCGCATGTCCCCTCACCTCTTCTTTGGTCATGCCACCTAAAGGGAAACGTACCAGCGCCATCTGCTCTTTCGTCAGGGTAAACAGGAAGTAGCTTTGATCCTTATCGCCGTCAATCCCTTTATGCAGCGCATAACCGCCATCTTCCGTGGGAAGGATCCGGGCATAATGGCCGGTGGCCAGAAATTCCGCTTCGAGTTCACGCGCCTTGCGCATCAGCAATTCAAACTTGAGCACCTGATTGCACAGGACGCAAGGATTGGGCGTCAGGCCGGTCAGGTAGTCATCACAAAAACGGTCAATGACCTGCTGCTTGAACTGTCGTTCAAAATTGATGACATAAAAAGGGATATCAAGTTGTTCAGCAACCCGCCGGGCATCGTAGACATCATCAAGGGAGCAGCAACTGCCGAAGGTCTCGCCGTGCTTGTCGGTATACTGAGAATAATCCCAGATCTGCATGGTCATACCAACAACCTCATGCCCCTGCTCTTTCAGCAGAGCGGCTGTCACCGAGGAATCAACGCCACCACTCATGGCAACGACAACACGTCTTTTCACATCCACCTCAGACAAAAGGCCCCGGCATAAGCGGAGCCTATTGAAAAAATTGTTTGCCGTACCACTGACAAATCAGGAATTCTTGGCCTGGTAATCCTTGATCGCTTCATGCAGGGCATCGGCGGCCAGGTTGGAACAGTGCATCTTGGCCGGCGGCAGACCATCAAGAGCCTCAGCGACGGCCTGATTGGTCAATACCAGCGCTTCCTCAAGGGTCTTGCCGATAGCGAGTTCCGTCACCATGGAGGAGGTGGCTATCGCCGCACCACAGCCGAAGGTCTTGAATTTAACATCCTTGATTATATTGTCTTCAACCTTGAGGAAGATCTTCATGATATCACCACAGGAGGCATTACCGACTTCGCCGACTCCGTTAGCGTTTTCAATTTCACCCACATTGCGAGGGTTACTGAAATGATCCATGACTTTTTCTGTGTACATCCGTCATTCTCCTGTTTTTTTAGTATTCTCAGCTAAGGCTCGTAACACTTACCTCAGCTGGCCTTATGAACCATCCGGCACTCATCGCAATGCAACGGGGTCGGCTCTTCACGTTGATAAAGAGGACTCATTTCGCGCAGGCGTTGAACTATCGGGGGAAGTTCCGCCAGGATATAGTCAACCTCTTCCTCGGTGTTGTCAGCGCTGAAGCTGAAACGCACGCTCGAGTGAGCAAGGACAATATCAACACCCATCGCCTTCATTACATGTGAGGGTTCCAGGGAGCCGGAGGTGCAGGCTGAACCGGAGGAGGCAGCGATCCCCTTCATATCAAAAAACAACAGCAACGATTCCCCTTCGATGAAGTTAAAACTGACATTGAGGGTATTGGGCAGCCGCAGATCAGGATTCGGATGACCGTTCAATTTGACATCAGGAACCGTGCTGAGAATCCCCTGCTCGAGCTTGTCACGCAGGCGACGCACATAGGCATAGTCCTTTTCCTGATTGAGGCGGGCCAGTTCACAAGCCACGCCAAGGCCGACGATGCCCGGTACATTATGGGTTCCGGCTCGTCGATTACGTTCCTGATGACCGCCATGCATAAAACGCGTCATGCGGGTACCACGACGCAGGTACAGGGCGCCGACACCCTTGGGCGCGCCAATCTTGTGACCCGACAGGACCAGCAGGTCAACCTTGGCAGCCTGTACATCCACCGGCACCTTACCAATCGCCTGAACCGCGTCGGTATGGAAACGCACCTTGTGGCGACGGGCAATCTCACCGATCTCGTTAATGGGGAACAGGTTGCCGGTTTCATTGTTGGCCCACATGACCGAAATCAGGATGGTCTGGTCAGAAATTGCGGCCTCCAAATCGGCCAGATCAAGCATACCGTCCTTATCGACCGGCAGATAGGTTACTTCAAAACCATTTTTTTCCAGGTATTCACAGGTCTCCAATACCGCCGGATGCTCCACCGTAGTGGTGATGATGTGGTTCCCCTTGTGGCGCAACGCCTCAGCTGTCCCTTTGATGGCGAAGTTGTCTCCTTCACTGCCACAGGAGACAAAGACAACTTCTGCCGACGAACAATTGAGCAATTGTGCTACCTGCTCTCGAGCTTTTTCAATGGCCCCACTGACCATGCGGCCGGCCCAATGAACACTGGAAGGGTTGCCGAATTGCTCTCGAAAATAAGGAAGCATGGCTTCCAGCACTTCCGGCTTGACTGTTGTTGTTGCGTTGTTATCAAGATAAATCTGCTTCACAAAAATCCTCCGGGGTTACGTGAATAAAAGCGTCAAATACAAATTTGCTCTCTAAAATGTTGATCAAGACGGCGGCTGGCATCTCTGGTGAGATCTTCCAGGGTCATGGAGGCGAGAAAAGTACGGATCTGATTTCCCAATCCCTGCCATACAAAATGAGTCGCACATTCCAGGTCGCAACCACAACTACCATCATCGTTCATACAAGAAACCGGCACGAGAATCTCTTCAACGGTATCAATAATCTGGTCTACGCGAATCTGATCAGCCGCGCGTGCGAGCAGATAGCCGCCACCGGGACCACGGACACTTTTGACAATCTGACCGCGCCTGAGTTTGACAAAAAGCTGCTCAAGATAGGTCAGTGAAATTTTTTCTCGCTCGGAAATATCCTTGATGGTTACCGGGTTGCCGCCGCTGGCCAAGTTCAGACTGACCAGAGCACGTACAGCATACTGGGCTTTGGTTGACAGTCTCATGAAACCGTATCCTCCTCATCGGCGCGGTATCTCTCCAGCTCCGAGTTAAGTTTGGCCTGTTCCGTGCGCAAACTGGTTATCTGCTCTTCCAACCGTTGAATCTGATCAAACACACAGCTTACTGCTTTTGCTACGGGGTCGGGTAATTCACCGTGCTGCAGATCGACACCAACCCGTTTTTCCCCTGACAACACAACACGACCGGGAATCCCGACCACTGTCGCCGTGGCTGGAACCTCCTTGACGACAACAGAATTCGAACCGATCTTGCTATCATCGCCAACCTTGAACGGGCCCAGAATCTTGGCCCCGGAGCCAACCACAACATTATTACCGAGGGTCGGGTGGCGCTTTTCCTTGGCCCATGATGTACCTCCCAGGGTCACGCCATGGTAGAGGGTGCAATTTTCACCGATTTCAGCGGTTTCGCCAATGACGACGCCCATACCATGATCAATAAAAAATCCACGCCCGATTTTTGCCCCGGGATGGATTTCGATGCCGGTAAAAAATCGCCCGAGGTGGGAGACAAAGCGTCCCATAAAGGTACGGTTTTTATTCCATAACCAATGAGAAAGCCGATAAAACAACATGGCATGAAAACCGGGATAACAGAAAATTACTTCAAAAACACTGCGCACGGCCGGATCACGATCAAAAACTGCCCTGATATCGTCTTTTAAAAAAGCGAACATAAACAACCTCCTGAAAAACCGCACTAACAGGGTACATAGATCAGACAAGGACGGACTTTAAGCGCTACAAACTACCTTGAACCACTATCATACCTGACTGTTTCTGTCAATTTCTTATTAAAGAGAAAGAGTCAGGTATTTTCATCCCTGAACTTCAAATTGAACTGTTCTGTTGTTTTACACCGGAACACTGTACTTATCGGTCGACACTGGAAGAAAAATCACCTATAGTTATTTGCATTATTTTTGTCGGGCGTAATGGCCATAACATCTTATTAACATTGACCAAGGAGTGAGAGAGATGCCGCAATTTACCTATCAGGATCCCATGCCGATGGGAGCAGACACCACCAGGTACTACAAGATTGAAGGGTCTGAAAAGTACGTCACGGTCAGCAACTTTGATGGCAAAGAAGTGATCAAGGTCGATCCGGAAGCGTTAAAGGTACTGTCCAACGCAGCTATGCGCGATGTCTCTTTTCTGCTGCGTCCCGACCACAACGAACAAGTCGCCAAAATCCTCAGCGACCCGGAAGCCAGCGATAATGATCGTGGCGTAGCCATGGCTTTTTTGCGTAATGCAGAAATATCTGCCATGTTTGAACTGCCCACCTGTCAGGATACCGGTACCGCAACCGTCGTTGCGAAAAAGGGGCAACAGGTCTGGACCGGCGGTAACGACGCAGAGAAAATCTCAGAGGGTGTCTTTAAAACCTATACCGAAGAAAATCTGCGTTACAGCCAGACCGTCGCTCTTGATATGTACAAGGAAAAGAATACCGGCACCAACCTGCCGGCTCAGATCGACATCTACGCAACCGATGGTGATGCCTATAAATTTCTGTTTATCGCCAAGGGTGGTGGTTCCGCCAACAAAACCATGCTCTATCAGGAAACCAAGGCCCTGCTCAACCCGGACTCCCTCTATAACTTCCTCGTTCAGAAGATGAAAACCATCGGCACCGCCGCCTGTCCGCCCTACCATCTGGCCTTTGTTATCGGCGGCACCTCAGCTGATGCTTGCATGAAGACCGTTAAACTGGCAACCGCTCGTTACCTCGATGGCCTGCCGACCAGCGGCAACGACCACGGCCAGGCCTTCCGTGACATCGAACTGGAAGAGAAACTTCTCAAGGCCGCTCAGGAGCTTGGCATCGGCGCTCAGTTCGGGGGGAAATATTTTGCTCACGATGTGCGCGTTATCCGTCTCCCGCGCCATGGTGCCTCCTGCCCGGTTGGGATGGCGGTTTCCTGCTCGGCGGACCGCAACATCAAGGCCAAGATCACCCGCGATGGCCTCTTTGTCGAGGAGATGGATCGTAATCCCGGGCGCCTGATACCGGAAAAATATCGTGGCAAAACCAGCCAGGGAACCCGTATTGACCTCAACCGCCCGATGCCGGAGATTCTTGCCGATCTGTCCAAGCTTGACGTTGGAGCACCCCTACTGCTCGATGGAACTATCGTTGTCGGCCGGGACATTGCCCACTCAAAGTTCAAAGAAATTCTCGACAGTGGCAAACCGTTGCCGGACTACCTGAAACAACATCCAATCTACTATGCCGGCCCGGCCAAAACCCCCTCCGGCAAAGCCTCCGGTTCCTTTGGCCCAACCACAGCCGGTCGGATGGACAGCTATGTTGATCTGCTCCAAAGTAACGGTGGCTCGATGGTGATGATAGCTAAAGGCAACCGCAGTCAGCAGGTTACAGACGCCTGTGCCAAGCATGGTGGTTTTTACCTTGGTTCGATCGGTGGACCAGCCGCCGTGCTCGCTGAAGAAAACATCAAGAAGGTCGAATGTATCGATTTCCCCGAACTGGGGATGGAAGCCGTATGGAAGATTGAGGTTGTTGACTTCCCGGCCTTTATTCTGGTGGACGACAAGGGCAACGACTTCTTCAAGCAACTTGGCCTCTAGTCACCTGTAACCAGTAACTGCGCAATGGCCCCGACACCATGTCGGGGCTTTTGTCTTTTTGGCCTGGTGGCGCTATAGTGAAATTTTGTTTTTTACTGTCAATGTTACCCCTACCACCACAATAGAGGTGGAAACTGATGAAGCAAACGATCATTTCGATCTATGAACGTCTGGTCTTGCACCACCCCTTGATCACCCTGACACTGCTGTTAGCACTGATTGCAAGCGTGGGCGTTTTTGCCAAAGACTTTCACCTCGATGCTTCTGCTGATTCGTTGATGCTCGAGCACGATCAGGATCTGCGTTATTTTCGCCAGATTAACGCCCAGTACGGCACCAGCGACTTCCTGATTATCAGCTATAGCCCGCAAGGGGAACTGCTGGCACCCGAAACCATTGCCGATCTTCGCCGGTTGCGCGATCGCCTGGTGCAAATTGAACGGGTTACCCAGGTCATGAGCATCCTTGATGCGCCGCTGATCGACAGCCCACGGGTCACCTTGGCGGAACTCAGTCGCGAGATCCGTACGATCGAAACTCCAGGTATCGACCTCGGCCTGGCGATGACCGAATTTACCGATGGGCCGATCTATCAAAATCTATTAGTCAGTGCCGATGGCCGCACCACCGCCCTTCAGGTCATGCTGAAAACCAATGAAGAACTGCGCTCTTTACATCGCCAACGCACCGAACTGCGGGAAAAACGCGATGATGGCATGATCACCGCCGCCCAGGAGCAACAACTGGCAGTGGTTTCAGCTAGCTATGACCAGGTCAGCCGTGCCCATAATGAGCAGGAAGCTCGTGACATCGCCACCATCCGTGCCATCATGGCTGAGCATCGTGATACGGCTGAGCTGTTTCTGGGTGGAATCCCGATGATTGTTGTCGACATGATCGATTTTATTCGCAACGATCTGGTCAAATTCGGCCTTGGCGTCCTGGTGTTTCTGGTCTCCATGCTGATGCTGATTTTCCGGCGCCTCCAATGGGTACTGCTGCCTATGGCCTGCTGCTTTTTGGCAGTCTTGTTTATGTTCGGTTTTTTGGGACTGGTCGGCTGGAAAGTCACGGTTGTTTCTTCCAACTTCACCTCCCTGCTGCTGATCATCACCCTTTCCCTCTGTGTTCATCTGATTGTTCGGTACAACGAACTGCTGGCCGAGCAGCCTGAGGCCAGCCATGCTGCCCTGATCCGTGAAACCATCCGCTCCAAGGCGCTGCCGAGCATTTTTACCGCATTGACTACCATCGCCGCTTTCGCCTCGTTACTCACCAGCGATATTCGACCCATTATCGACTTCGGCTGGATGATGGCCATCGGCATCGGATTTGCTCTGGTGATAAGCCTCATCATCTTTCCGGCGGGTCTGGTGCTGTTAAAAAAACCACAATCTTTTGCCCCGCGCCTCGACATTACCGGTTATATCACCAGGGGATGTGGTCATCTGGTGGAACATCACAGCCGGGCAACCTTACTGACCTTTGCCCTGATCACCCTGATCAGCGCTTACGGCATCAGCCAGTTATCGGTTGAAAACCGCTTTATTGACTACTTCAAACCGACGACGGAAATCTATCAGGGCATGGCACTGATCGACCGGCAACTGGGCGGGACTACCCCCCTCGATGTTATCCTTGATGCCGATCCCGACTTTTTAGCCGCCCTCGAACAAGAACCGGCCGTTGCTGAAGATGACCCCTTTGCTGACGATTTCTTTGCTGAGGATACGGTTGAAGCCGGCCTGTCCGGCAGCAGCTATTGGTATAACAGTTTCCGGGTGGATGATATTCACGCTATTCATCACTACCTGGATCAACTTCCTGAATCGGGCAAGGTGCTGTCCATGGCGACCACCTTTACCCTGATGGAGCACGTCAATGAAGGGCAACCTCTGGACAATATGGCATTGTCGGTGATCCACCGTAAGTTGCCTGAGGTCATTGACGAAGCCCTCTTCCGCCCCTATATGGCTGCGGATGGCAACCAGATCCGATTTAATCTGCGGATTATCGACTCCGACCCGAGCCTGCAGCGCAATCAGCTGATCGGCAAGATCAAACAGGACCTGGTTGCATTGTTCGATCTCAAACCGGAACAGGTCCACCTGACCGGCATGTTCGTCCTCTACAATAATGTATTGCAGAGTCTGTTTTCATCGCAGATCATGACCATCGGCGTGGTCTTTCTGGTGATTGTCGGCATGTTTCTGATCCAGTTCCGCTCAATGCGGCTCGCCCTCATTGCTATTGTCCCCAACCTCCTGTCGGCTGCTGCCGTATTGGGGCTCATGGGCTTGATGAAGATCCCGTTAGACATTATGACCATCACTATAGCTGCCATCACCATCGGCATTGCGGTGGATGACACCATCCATTATATCCATCGCTATATCGACGAGCTGCGAATCGATGGCGATTCTCTGGCGGCGATCAGACGCACCCACGACAGTGTTGGACGCGCCATGTACTACACATCGGTTACCATTATTACTGGTTTCTCGATTCTGGCGCTGTCCAATTTCAATCCAACGATCTACTTTGGATTGTTTACCGGCCTGGCCATGATTGTCGCCATGTTTGCCAACTTAACCTTGCTGGCACTGCTGTTGTTATTGTGGCAGCCGCGACAGAAACCGGTATAAAACCGACATAAAGAACTGGCATTAAGCTGACGGACAGGCTAATGTTCAAAACTTTGCCATCAACTAATACGACTTCTTAAAAGACAGGAACAGCATGAGCAGCGACGAAGCACTTTCTTTCAGCGAATTGGGGCTGGCACCGGCCATTCTTAAAGTCATCGACGAGGTCGGTTACGAAACGCCAACGCCCATCCAGGCCCAAAGCATCCCCCCCCTGCTTGCAGGTCGTGATCTGCTTGGCCAGGCGCAGACCGGCACCGGCAAGACGGCGGCCTTTTCATTGCCGCTTTTGACCCGCCTTAAGCCTGAGCTGAAATATCCGCAGCTGCTGATTCTGACCCCGACCCGCGAGCTGGCCCTCCAGGTGGCTGAAGCCGTACAGACCTACGGCCGCCATCTGCCGGGTTTTCAGGTTCTGCCGGTGTACGGTGGTCAGAACATGGTCCAGCAGTTGCGCCAATTGCAACGCGGCGTACAGGTTGTGGTCGGCACCCCCGGCCGGATTAAGGACCACTTGAACCGGAGCACACTTAAACTCGACAGACTCACTGCCGTGGTAATTGACGAAGCTGACGAAATGCTGAAAATGGGGTTTATCGATGAGGTTGAAGAAATCCTCTCCCACGCCCCGGCTGATCATCAGACCGCGCTCTTTTCAGCCACCATGCCGCAGGAAGTGCTGAAAATTGCCCGGCGCCATCTTAAGGAGCCGGTGGAGATTCGCATCAAATCCAGAACCTCGACGGTTGAACAGGTCACCCAGCGCTATTGGCAGGTCAAGGGACTACATAAGCTGGATGCCCTCACCCGCATTCTTGAGGCGGAAGAAATTGATGGCATGATCATCTTTGTGCGCACCAAGATCGCCACCGTGGAACTGGCGGAAAAGCTCGAAGCGCGCGGTTTTTCCAGTGCTCCCTTAAACGGTGACATGACCCAGGTGATGCGTGAAAAAACAGTTGAACGCCTCAAGGAAGGCAGTCTCGATATTGTCGTCGCTACCGATGTGGCGGCCCGCGGACTGGATGTCAAGCGCATCAGCCATGTGGTCAATTATGACATTCCCCACGATACCGAATCCTATGTCCATCGCATCGGTCGCACCGGCCGGGCCGGCCGCGAAGGTAAAGCCATTCTGTTCGTGGCCCCGCGTGAAAAAAGAATGCTGGCGGCGATTGAACGGGCCACCCGGCAACCGATCAAAGCCATGGCCCTGCCGAGCCGCAAAGAAATTACCAACCGGCGGGTTGGTCAGTTTAAAGAACAGGTCAATGCGACCCTGGAATCCCAGGATCTTGAATTCTTCGAAGAGCTGATTGATGACATTCAAACGGACTACGATATTGGCCACCGCCGCATTGCAGCGGCCCTGGCGTTTCTGCTGCAAAAAGAACGCCCCCTGCAGATGCAAGAGGATCATTTTATTCAGGAGGAACCAGTTGAGCAACGCAGTTTCAGCCAGCGAACTGAACGCAGGTCAGGCGAGCAGGCGACTTGTTATCGGCTCGAGGTGGGTCGCAGTCACGGAATCGAACCGGGCAATATAGTTGGTGCCCTGAGCAACGAAGGACGTATCGACAGTCGCTCAATCGGGCGCATCAATATTTTTGAGCACTTCTGCCTGGTCGATTTGCTCACCCCCCTGGACCCTGCGCAGCTCAAACGCATCAGAGACATCAACATCAACCAACACCCTTTATTAATCAGTCTGGATACCAAAGGGGCGTCTCAGGCGGACACCCAGAGAAAAACCAATCGTGGTAAGCGGATTGTCGGCAAAGGGCGCAGTCCGGCCCCTAAAAAAACACTGCCACGCAACAGATCGACCAAACGCAGCTGATTCGATCCAGGAAAAATGGACATCCGGTGCGCATTATCCACCCATAATGTGTATCGGTAGCTGCTGGTCAGAACCATATGAGCTACACTATATGCGATACCATAGGGAGACAATTGCTTATATAGGGCTGAATCAAAGCGGAAAAACTTGAAGATGAATCAACAACTGAACATAGATGTCATCATCAATCAACATGAAAACATCCTCAAAACCATGCTAGTGCTCAGCAAGCATTTGAGTTTATACGATGAGGATAATGCTGTTGTCCAGACTGCCAGCGCCAAACTGCTGAGCGGTCTTAAGGCCGCTCAAGCAGCCAACCTGCCGGTACAGATCTCTGTCGCAAAAAACAATTTTATGGTGTTGGGGGAGTTGCTGAACCCCAACAACCAGCTCTTCAGCAAATACGCCTATCGCATGTTTCAGCATGGCATTACCACCTTCACCCTAACCGCTGAACTCACCATACCTTCCCTCTACCGGTTTTTGCGCGTTATCATGGGCAGCCCTGATGACACCTGGAAAGCTGATGGTATCATTAACCTGCTCGAACAGAAACAAATTGACGGGATTATCGTTACCCAGATGTCACGTAAGGACTTTCTGCTGGTCGATGGCAAGGATCAGGCTGACAAAAACAAGATCCGCAGCGTGGCCGATCACTTCTGGGAACGCTACGCCCGCTCGCTCATATCTGCTTTTGCGGATACCGATCTTGACAGCTTGGCGCAAACAGGATTTGATCCCGCCCTCCTGGCGCGCCGACTCAGCCTGCTCTTAACAGGAACGACCGGGGAAGAGCAGTCTCAGTTTAACAAAGCCCTGATCCGCTGTATTACTACGACCCAGGCTCACTATCCAAAATCCGAACGCCTGGAAATCCTTATTAAGCTGGCAGAGCTGATCAACCACTTTGATGATGAGCCCAGGCAAGAAATTGTCAAGGAGCTCTGTAAGCTGCCGATTCCTAAGACTTTTGCCGAGGATCTATGTAATAATCTATCCAACAAGGTGATCCTCAACGCACTCTATCAAGCCACCTCCGGGCAGAACTACTCATCACCAATGATGCTGTCGTTGGTAATGAAACTGGCGGAATCACGAGAAGTTGTCTCCCAGCAGGAAATCAACCGACTGTCACGGGATGAAAAAGGATTTTTAAAAAAAGCAGGCGAACTGTTAAGCAATGAAGATATTGCCCAATACGTCCCGGCGGAATACCAGAAGACCCTGCTGGATGTTCTCGCCGACCAACAGCCTCCGACCGTTCTAAGCCGCGAATTGAAAAGCCTCAAAACCAGTCTGGAACACTTCCAGATCGACCTTCAGACCGCGCAGTTATCGCTCTATCTGTTAGAGCATGGACCCGACAAGAACCAGATGCCGGCATTGTATCAGCAGCTTGTCAAATCGTTGCAATTTTATCTTGATGCGGGCGATTTCGCCGGAACACTGGCCCTCTGTCGGTCGATTTTCACTCAGGCGAACCACAAAGATACCCAATTTCCGAGCAACATGATCCCCTCTTCCTTGTTGAAACAGGCGGTGACGGCAGCCTGTTACCAGGGCAAAGATCATCGAATCATGCTTGGTGATATTATTGATTTGGTTGGCTCACCCTTTATTTCTCCTCTGCTCGAACTGACGATCAGCGAGACAAATCGCACTAACCGGTTTTTTTATCTGAGTTGCCTTAAAAAGCTCGGGCAACAGGTCATCGATGCCGCGGCTTCATACCTTGATAATAATCAATGGTACGTGGTCCGCAATATGCTCCTACTCCTCGGTGAACTGGAGGCGAAAGAGCAGCTCCCCAGGATCAGACCCCTGCTCAACCATAGCCACACCAAAGTCCGCCAGGAAGCATTAAAAACCTGTCTGTTGCTGGGTGATACCCTTTCCATCAAGGAGATTATGGCCGGGCTCCACTCGAAGAACCGGCAGGAAGCGCTCAATGCTATTCTTATGACAAAATTAATTAATCATGCGGAGATAACGAAGCACCTGTTGGCCATGCTGGGCGAAAAATCTCTGTTCAATTTCGATCTGGAACTGAAAAAAAATCTGGTTCAAGCTTTGGCAGAAAAAGTTCATCCCGGGGCCCTGGGGGTTTTTTCCAAAATTTTGAACGGGCGCAACTTATTTCATCGTCAGGGAATTGAGCAACTTAAGATCGAAATCATCAGGGTCCTTGCCAAATACCCTGCGGACCAGGCCGATCCGCTGCTTAGACAACAACTTAACAAAGGGAACGTTGAGGCGGCCAACCTGGCCAGACAAATTCTTCAGCGCAATAAGCAGGAGAAAAACCCATGAAATCGGGCATTGATCGCAGTAAAATCGACGAACTATTGCGCCTTTTATCAACCGCCATTGCAACGACCAACCTCTATTCTCTGACCCATGAGCAAGTGCAGACCCAGGTCCTCCGGATTCTGGAATGTCTGAAGGCTCTGTTCAATCAGCATAAAGAAATAACCTTTATGATCGTCAAAAAGGAACTTCTGTGTGACGGAACCCCTCTGGAACAAACCCTCCATTGTGAGCGCATCACCCGCTCTCTTTACGGTCGTAACATTGGCTACGTTACTCTGAAAAACGGGATCAGGAGCAACGAGATCGAATTGTTCATCGATGTCGTGTGTGGCAACCAGCCGCTCCAGCAGGTTGATACCGGCGCTCCCCATATCGACTATGGTAAAATTGATGTCAAGGATGACCCGGACAGTCCCCTGGCGATTGCCCGCTTTGAAGATTTAAGTCCCGAGGAACTGGCGAGCATCAAAACCCTTTATGAAAAAATTGCCGACAAGGAAAACGTTGACCTGCGTCAGATTTCTGCCATCATTTCCGGGTTTGTTGCGGCCTTCCAACAGGAATGCAACCCGTTATTGGCCCTGGTTCCACTGAAGGTGGAAGACGAGTATACCTTCGCCCATTCCATCAATGTCTCCATTCTCAATATCGCCCAGGCAACATCACTGGGATTAAACCAAGATCTGCTGCATGATGTGGGCGTGGCCGGGATGTTGCACGATGCCGGTAAAATTTTTGTCGATAAAGAAATCATCAGGGGGACGCATCAGCTATCTGACGCCGAGTGGCAGGAGATCAAGAAACACCCTGCGCGTGGAGCCCAGTATCTGATGGGTCAGGAAGATGTGCCGCAGATCGCGATTTTAACCGCTTTTGAACATCACATGCGTTATGACAAAACCGGCTATCCGACACCCCCGCCCGGCTGGCAACTCAACTTCTGCAGTCAGATGACGATGATCTCCGATACCTTTGATGCCCTCAGGACCCGCCGCGCCTATAAAGAGCCCTGGGATCTACCCCGGATCAGTGGCCGGATGATGGAGGTGGCAGGCAGTCAACTCAACCCCCATCTAACCTTGAATTTTTTAAAACTGCTCCAAACCTGCGGTGACAGAATCCTTGCCGATGGACTGGAATTGTCGACAGAAGCGCCCCTGGTGAGCGAAGAAGATCTCAGCCGGCGCTGTGTCTGCGAATAGGGAATCAGCACCTGTGGGTCTAATCTAACTCGGCAAGGGTTGATCACTATCCGGCGGTTCACCGATCCAGACGCTCACCTTTCTGAGCCAGGACAGATCAGCTGCTCGGCTCATCAAGGTAGCTTGCAAGGGCTCAATATGATCAGCGGGCACATCAGCTGAGCGATAGAACAAGTCCACATCAATCGCCAGATCAAGATAGTGGAGCACGGTATGGTGGGGCTGATCAAACAACGGCACCCCTTGCCAGCAATGCGTCAATTGGGCAACTGCGTCCGGGCGCAATGGCAACCGGCGGCTGTCTTCGGTGACATCAACTTGTTCATCACACTCGGGATCGATATGAAAGATGACATCGGAAATGTGATCATATTGATTGCGCAGCAAACGCGCAACCCAGGCACCAACTTCGTGCCCCTCTGAAACACTGATGTGCGGATCCACCTGCAGGTGGATATCAAGCAGTGTGCGATTTGCCATGCGCCGACTACGCAGATCGTGGACATCCCTGACCCCGGGAACGGTCAGAGCGCTGGCACGGATATTGGCAACCACATCCTGCGGCAGGGCCGTATCAACCAGCTCTTTGAGACTGTCCCAGATCAGGGTAAAACCGATGCGCGCCACCATCAATGCGACAACCACGGCCGCCAGCTGATCCAGCCAGGTGACGCCCAACAGGGCCCCGCCGATGGCAACAAAGACCACAATGGAAGACAGTGAGTCAGTGCGATGATGCCAGGCGTTACCCTCAAGCAGGCGCGAGTTGATCTGCCGGGCGATCCGCAAGGTATAACGGTAGATCCATTCCTTGCTGGCAATCGAGGCCAGGGCAACAACCAGCGCGACCGCTCCGGGAGTCACCAGTTCGCGCGGGGTTAACAGACGCATCAGGCTATCCCATACCAAAGCGCCGGCAACGGCAATCAACAGGGCCCCCAGGATCAGGGTTGCCAGGGTTTCGTAACGGTCATGGCCGTAGGGGTGGTCTTTATCCGGCCGCTGACGCCCATAATGACTGGCCACCAGCACCAGAACATCACTGAGCATATCCGACGCAGAATGAATACCGTCGGCGATCAGGGCGTAGGAGTTGGCCCAAAAGCCTACAACAACCTTGATCAATGCGTTGAGGGTATTAACCACCAGACCAATCAGGGTGACCTTGCGCGCGGCTTGCGCTTGCTGGTCAGGTATTTCAGAATCAATGGCCATCATGGATTTATCAAACGGGAACAAAGCTGGTATGATGGTGGATCCTCGTCAGACTGGCTGTGAGCAGCCTGATGGCCGACTCCAGATCGTTCAGATCGAGGGTTTCTACCGGGGTGTGCATGTAGCGTAAAGGAATACCCAACAGTGCCGTGGCCACCCCGCCTCGGGAGAGTTGCATCACGTTGGCATCGGTGCCGGTAGCGCGCGGTACGCCGATAATCTGCACCGGGATGTTTTCTGCTTTTGCCGTTTCAACCAGCAGTCTGAACAGCATCGGATTGACATTGGCGCCACGGGCGATCACCGGCCCTTTGCCCAGTTCAACCCGACCAATACCATTGTGCTCGACATCCGGGCAATCAGTAGCGTGGGTCACTTCAACGACAATACCAATATCGGGGTTGACCCCATAGCTGCTGGTGATCCCCCCGCGCAACCCGACCTCTTCCTGCACCGTCGAAACGCTATACAGATCGGCAGCCATACCACCATTATTTTTTACCTGTTTGAGCACCTCAGTGACAACAAAAGCCCCCATTTTATCATCGAAGGCTCGCGCCGTAACCCGCCGCCCCTGGAGCGGCTGCAGACCAACGGCAAAAGTAACGGGATCGCCGATAGAGACCAGCCTTTCTACCTCTTCGCGTGAGGTACAACCGATGTCGATGTACTGCTTTTTCAGATTAATGACGGTATCCCGGTCTTTACTGTCAATCAGATGAATGGCTTTTTTACCGATAACCCCGGCAATATCGCCCTGGTCAGTGTGGATCGCCACCCGCTGTCCCGGTGACAGGTGGGGATCAACCCCACCGATCGCTCCGAAATAGATAAATCCCTTATCATCGACAAACTGGACCATGAAACCGATTTCATCGCAGTGGCCGGCAAGCATGACTGTCGGGCCGCCAGTCCCTTTGAGCAGGGCAATAAGATTGCCCATGATGTCGGTTTCAATAGTGTCAGCTAGAGGCTCAAGCTGCTGACGTATCAGCCGTTGCACCGGCTGTTCAAAACCGGAGGGACTGGGAGTTTCAACCAGTTGCTTAAGAAAATCAAAATGACACAAATTGTTCATCAACTACCCTTTGCTGGTTTCGCAAAAAACATCAACATGGATGGATAAGCAAAAAGCGCCAAATGCAAGGCGCGCGATTATTGAGCAATGAGGCGTACTTTCGTACGTCGAAGCAGTGAAATAATCGCAACAACGCCGCAGTTGGTGAGTTTTTGCGACGCCATCACCCCTTGGCGCGAGCAACCAAAGCCCTTGAGTTGGCCTGGGCCTGCAGAAACTGTTCTTCGGTCATAGCCGCCCCCAGGGCAATCCGGCGCATCTGCTCAGCAGCAACCAGATCGCCGGGCCCGTGGGCATCATTATTAATAACCAGCTTGGCACCGTATTTGTGCGCCAGTTTGGCGACATGACCGTTGGTGAGGGAGTGTCCTTTACGGGTGGTAATTTCCAGACAGACGCCCATTTCTGCTGCCAGCTGGACCTCTTCAGGGGTGATAAGACCCGGATGAGAGAGAATATCAACACCCGCCTTGATTGCGGCCAGGTTGGTTCCCGGCATGACCGGTTCGACAATGGTTTCGCCGTGCACAACCACCAGTTCGGCTCCATGATCGCGGGCCAGACGGGCGGCATCAGCAATGGCTGCAGGGGCCACATGGGTCAGTTCCACACCGGCCAGAACCTGCATCCCGTTGGCCTCACCGAGTTCATCAACCACAGGGACAATATTGGCCAATAGCCAGGCGATGTTGCTTTTGTCGGCGTGATCAGTAATGGCCATAGCGCGATAACCGGCAACAGCAGCACGCCGTACCAACTCAGCCGGCACCAGTTCACCATCGCTGAAAAATGTATGGGTATGAAGATCCATCATTATCGTATTCCTGTCATCAGCAGTTATTCTGGTATTCACCCAGATGGGAGTTGCGCAGCACCTTATTAATAGCTACGGGGACAACCTGACCGATCAGTTCTGGTGGTCCACTGAAGTTAACAATCCGATTCCAGACGCTGCGTCCGAAAAGCTGACCTTCCCCCTGTTTACTTGCCCCCTCGACCAGCACCGGCAGAATCTTTCCAGCATCTTCCTGCCAGATTTCACCACTGATCCGCTGCTGTAAGGTCAGTAGGCGATCAAAACGCTGTTGTTTCTGCCGCGCGGAGGCGTTATCCGGCATGGAGGCTGCGGCTGTTTCCACCCGGGGCGAATAGAGAAAGGTGAAGGCATCGGCATAGCGGACCTGGGCCACCAGATCAAGGGTGGCCTGAAAGTCTTCTTCCGTCTCTCCGGGAAAACCGACAATGATATCGGTGGTCAAACGGATCTGCGGACACACAGCTTTTAAGCGCCGCACCTTGTCCAGATAATCAGCAGCATCATAGCCACGATTCATCAATGCCAGAATCCGGTCTGAACCACTTTGTACCGGCAGATGGACTTGCGGACAAAGACTTTCTAAGCGGCCAAAACAGTCAATCAACTCAGCCGTAATATCCTTGGGGTGAGAGGTTGCAAAGCGCAGGCGCTCGAGACCGGGAATGGCATCTACCGCCGCTAACAGCTGGGGGAAAGACAACTCACCGTCATTTTTGCACCCGTAGGAGTTGACGTTCTGCCCAAGCAGGGTCACCTCCTTGACCCCGGCAGCAACGAGGGCTTCAATTTCGTTGAGGATTTCAGCGCTGAGGCGACTGATCTCGCGACCGCGTACATGGGGAACAATACAGTAGGAACAGAAATTATCGCACCCCTGCATAATGGTAACAAAGCGGGTGGCACTCTCGCTGGCCGAGCGCTCCGGGAACAGATTCAAGCGCGTTTCGCGATCGAGAAAATCGGTTTCACTGGCACGCTGGCGGGTCTGTTCGACCTGCTGGACCATCTCCGGCAACCGGTGGATATTGTGGGTACCAAAAACCAGATCGAGGTAGGAGACCGCATCAAGCATGCGCTGCCCTTCCTGCTGGGCGACACACCCCCCGACCCCGATAATCAGCTGCGGGCGTTTATCCTTGATTGGCTTGAAGCGCCCAAGATGTCCGTAAACCTTACGTTCTGCTTTATCGCGCACCGAACAGGTATTAAGTAGCACCAGATCAGCCAGATCGGGAGCGTCAATTGGTTGATAGCCGATCTCCTGCAACAGCGCGGTAATCTGCTCGGAATCAACCACATTCATCTGACAACCAAATGTTTCCAGGTAAAAAGACTTCATATCACCTTCATTGCTAATATGCTTTTCAGCATCGATTGTAAATAACTTCGCATCATAGTCATGAGGACTGGTCCGAGTCAAACCGAGGTATTTTTTTCCGGGGAATTAGCAGCCGGTAGCGGCAAGGCGCGAAGACAAGTCCTGGGCTCTTCCAGACATGCAAGCACCACCCGCCGCGAATCGGCAAATGTCAGTTCAATATCGGCCAGCTGATCTGTGTAGGGGTGGACAACGATGGCATCCAGCAGCAGCCAGGGATAGCTGACCATTTGCTTGTTGCTTCCACTGCGGACCAGTAACCGCCGGTCACTGACAGCATAAAAAAGGGTCTCCCAATGCCAACGTAAATAGATCAAGCGAAGGGGTCCATATACCAGTGCCAACAGGAACAACGCCAGAAAAAAGATCAGGGTCATAGAGGTAACGTCTTGTTGCCGGACTTGCCGGAAGAACGCACCCACAAACAACAATACAATAAGCGTGACCAGCTGGCCGCGCCAACAGCGAAACAGATAACAACGGGGTGCCGGGCGCCCCTGCCAGAGCAAAACCTCATCTTGTTCCAGCGGCCAGATCAGCATTGAGATCAGCGCGGCAACAGGCGCAAACGCTCAGCGGCTGCACGCCCAAGGGCACTTTGACCATCTACCTCGAGCAAATGGCGATACAGGTTGCGCGCCCGTACCAGATTGCCCCGCCCTTCTTCTGTTTCCGCCAGCAGAAAAACTCCCTGCAAGGTCGGTAACAATGTCAGAGAAGCCTCCAGTTCTGCAGCTGCATCCGACCATTCGGAACGCTGCAGATGAATGTAACCAAGGCCCAGACGAGACTGATAAAATTCCTCATCGGCGGCAACTGCCTGGCGCAGATAACGGCGGGCCGGGATCAGGTCCTCACCACGCAGATAAGCCATCCCCAGCCCTGTCAGCAACAGACTTTGGGGCTGTTCCTGAATCGCCTGATGATAGAGCTGCAGAGCCCTTGCTTGCTCTCCGGCTGCTTCAGCAGAACGGGCCTGATGATAAAGTTGATAGGCCCTCGTCAGCTGATCAGAGCTTTCCAGCTGACGAAGACCAGTCTTTGAAGGAACCCCCCTAGATCCACGATAATCGGGATAGGTTGCGGCGATATAATCACGTGCCGCCTGCAGACGCTGCCCAGACAACGGATCGGGAGAAGCCGACCGTTCGCTGTTACTGGCTGTCCGCTTCAGATGCTGCCACAGCTGGTCCAGTTCAAAAACACCGTTTAAAGAATAACCGCTCCGCACCAGTGCATCGATCATAGCGATATCAGCATTATGACCTTTATCCCTTCCATAACCCCAGTGCAGGGCAACATCCGTCAGTTCACGGGTCAACAATAATCGTTGTGAATAGAGGGCCTCTCCAGGTCGCACATCCTGCAAAAAAGCGGCACGACCCCGCACTATAGCCGTCATCCTTTCAGTGACAAGATCTGGCTGAGAATCGCCGATCTCATGAGCCAGCAGGGCAGCGAGTTGAGATTCAGACTCAAGCTCCTGCAACAAGCCACGGGTAACAACAAAACTCCCCCCCGGCACGGCAAGAAAATATGGGTCGGTATGATTAGCGACCCTAACCTGTACGCGCCGGCTGCTGTTAGCTGTCAGCAAGCGCCGGGCCACCTGATTGACATAGTTTTCCAGACCGATCTCCGGATAACCCCCTCCCAGATATTGAATCAGCATACCACTCAAGATCAGACCAAGCTGTGCTTCCTGTTGTGGAGTGGGAGGCGTATCATCAGTAACCTTCACAACCAGCGGCCGCGGGGCACATCCTCCGACAACAGACAGGAGGCAAAAAATCACTATAAACTGAAAAATCCGTACCAACAGATACCCCTTTCAGTCATGCTCAGATTGTCATCAATCTGGTGCCTGATATTAAAACGGTTGCGTCAAAAACAAGCAGCAACTATAAGTTATCTCGTCGGCTAAAAACAACTTTTTCCATCTTTGTAACTATTCAGCTCTATCCTTGCGCAGGGTCGGGGTTTCTGTGGCAAGGGTGTTTGTCGCAACAACAAGCGGTCAGGGATGACCCATCGGGAAACAATCGCGTCCCTTGACAGAGGATCCGAAGATCTGGTGCTGAACAGATACCCATCTTTTAAAATAAGGAGCCGCCATGATCACCGATACTGCAGCACAGGTGCTGCTGAACATTGCACGAACTGCGATTGCGCATGAAATCAACCAGCAATCCTTCAACCCGCCGCCGCGGGAAGAACAGTCACTCAATGAACGCGCAGGATGCTTTGTCACCCTTAAAATGAACGGTCAATTACGCGGCTGTATCGGCAATTTTCAATCCCGCCGCCCGTTATTTCAGGAGGTAGCACTGATGGCCGCTGCTGCTGCGACCCAGGATCCGCGTTTTTCACCCCTGACCAAGCCCGAGCTGGATCAGATTCATCTTGAAATCACCATCCTCTCACCGCTGGAAAAAATCTCCGGTCCCGACGACATCACCATTGGCGAGCATGGCATTTATCTGGAACATGGCATCAATCGGGGTGTTTTGCTGCCCCAAGTCGCTACCGAACATCAATGGGATGCCTTGACTTTTCTGCGTCAGACCTGTAACAAAGCCGGGCTGTCAGCAGATATGTGGCAAGCGCCTGATGCCGAGATTTATCGCTTCAGTGGCGAGATCATCGCTGAAAAAAATAATCTGGATTGAATGTTTGGAGATAGAATGACTGAGATTTCCCTGGAACTTGTACCCCGGAGTGAATCTTCCCTGCGTAAAGAGCTGGAACTGGTGCGCCGGCACCTCCCGCTGGTGCAACGGATCAATATCCCTGATATCCTGCGATTTGATATGCGCAGCTGGCAGGGGTGCGCCATTGCCGGAGAGTACGTTTCTCGCACCATCCCCCACTTGCGCGCTATCGACTTTAACCCTGACGCCCCCCTGCCAATCATTGACCAGTTATGTCAGGAAAATGTTGAGGCGGTGCTGATAATCAACGGCGACCCCCCACAAGAGATGAAACATACCTATTACCGTACCAGCTCTCTGGAAATGATTCGGCGACTCAAACGCGAATGTCCAAAGTTGACGATATACGCCGGAATTGACCCCTATCGCAGTGGCATCAAAGCCGAGATCGACTACCTGCGCGCCAAGCAGGACGCCGGAGCTGATGGTTTTTTCACCCAGCCGTTTTTTGATTTGCGCTTGATGGAGATTTTTCAGGGATTTTTACGCAATACCACCATCTACTGGGGGGTCTCACCCGTCCTTACGGAAAGTAGTCGCAGCTATTGGGAGAACAAAAACCACGCCATATTCCCGCGAGATTTTGCCCCGACCCTGGAATGGAATCGAGAATTTGCCCGCAAGGTCCTTGAATTTGCCCATCACCATGATGACAATGTGTATTTCATGCCGATCAAGACCGATATCATCAAGTATCTGCACGGCATTATCTAAGGGGACAGGTTTCGAACCCCCGGGTGGATATTTAAGTCATGAAGATCAATAGCCGGTTATACCAGGTGCAGCCACCGCCAATCACCGAAGTCAAAAGCTGGCTTGATAAGCATCGGAGTTCAAAAGAATCATCGTTACTTGATCTCTGTCAAGCGGTACCAAATTACCCTCCGGCTCCACAACTCATCGCTCATCTGAACCAGACGCTCGACGATCCGGCCACCTATCGCTACAGCCCGGACGAAGGATTGCCGGAGGTACGAACGGATCTATGCAACTGGTATCAGCGTCACTACCAGAGTGGCCCACAGCCAGACCAGGTTTGTCTGACCATTGGAGCCAGTCAGGCCTTCTGGCTGGCAATGCTGTGTCTGTGTCAACCGGGTGATGAAGTGATCGTACCCCTGCCGGCTTATTTTGATCACTTGATGGCGTTGCAAAGTTACGGAGTAACACCATCATATATTCCCTTCGATCCAAACAGCAGTGGCATCCCGGACCTTGCCACCATCGAACAAAAGATCACCCCCAGAACCCGTGCCCTACTATTGGTTACCCCCAGCAACCCGACCGGGGCGACAATACCGCCTCAGCAACTGGAACAGCTTCTCGATCTGGCGCAAGCGCGCTCAATTGTCTTGATTCTTGACGAAACCTATAACTGTTTCATCGGTGCCGCACCGCACCAGCTCTTTGCCCGGAGCAACTGGCAGCAGCACTTTGTTCACCTCGCCTCTTTCGGCAAAACCTTTGCCCTCACCGGCTTGCGCTGTGGCGCCCTGATCGGCGCAATAGAACTGATCGAACAAGGGTTAAAAATTCAGGACAGCATGGTGGTTTGCCAACCGCGTCCGGCGCAACTGGCGCTGCAATATGGTTGTAATCATCTGGATGGCTGGATTGCGGAAAAAACACAATTGATGCAACAACGACACGCTGCTGTTTCTGCTTGTTTTGACACCGGCATCAACGGATTCGAGTTGACCGCCAGCGGTTCTTTTTTTGCCTGGGTCAAACATCCATGGAACGGCATCAGCGGTCGTCAGGCGGCGCGAAAGCTACTGGACAAAGTGGGAATTATCTGTTTACCGGGGGAAGCATTCGGCCCGGACCTTGAACCTTATTTACGACTGGCTTTCGGTAATCTTGAAACCGATCAGATCAACGAACTAAGGCAACGATTGGAAGAGTTATAAAGCGGCGAGCTAATCCAGCGGATCAAACTGATCCCGCTCAGCATAACACAAAGGGCAAACCCATTCAGGCGGCAAATCATCAAATTCCGTACCGGGAAGAACATTGTTCAGGGCATCCCCCTGCTCGGGATCATAAATGTAGCCACAACAGGTGCAGATATAACGCATTATTTTCCATCCTTTAAACGTTCAGACCTCAGCCTGAACAAAAAAAAGACCCAAGTCGTAGGCTTGAGTCTGGTATTTTTTGGTGGGCGGTACTGGGATTGAACCAGTGACCCTTCGCGTGTGAGGCGAATGCTCTCCCGCTGAGCTAACCGCCCGCATGAGGCGTTTTTATAGCAGCATCCTGCTGATCTGTCAATTGCTTGTTGTGGCGACCCCAGGTGGATTCGCCCACTACGTTGCCGCCATCATGGCGGCTCCTGCGTCGGCTCCCCTCCGCTCACTGACGCGGCCATCCATGACCGCTCTTCTGACATTAAGTCAGCGTTCGCTGCGCTTCGAATCCTTCTGCCGAATTCGGAAATATTGTTGGCGACCCCAGGTGGATTCGAACCACCGGCCTACTCCTTAGGAGGGAGTCGCTCTATCCAGCTGAGCTATGGGGTCGTGGGGGTTTTCAGCTTATAATTTCAATGCTTTACAATTTTCACTTTCCTGTTTTAATATCATGCTGTACTAAACAAAACCATAACATAACAGCCCTAAAGGACCACGAAAAACAATGAAACGGTTCACTGATACCTGGTTGAGAAATCTCAAGCCGAAGGCCAAATTATACGAATACAGAGAAGGCGATGGCTTCTCTGTCCGGATCCAGCCATCGGGAACAAAGACCTTTTACTATATCTATGCTGATGCTGGCAAGAAACAAAGGGTTCGGATTGGCGAATATGGTGCCATGTCACTTCTCGAAGCGCGAGAGAAGGCGGCAGCTCTTCATTCAACCAGAAAGAGAGGTACTGATCTGAAGCTTAACTGCATCACCATTGCGGAGGAGGCCTTAATTCATACAAACCCTCGGATCCGAGAATCGAGCTGGGAGAAAGCCGTATGAACCATGAAGCAACTTTGTCTTCAATATTGACAGTTGACCCGTTTAAGGACTATATTCAGTCATTCCTGAGAAAGGGGGGCACACCATGAAACTTTCCAGTCAGATCAAGCCAATCAGCTATCTGAAGGCTCATGCTGCCGAAATCGTGCGGAATTTTGGCGAGCAACGAGCACCGCTCATCATCACCCAGAACGGCGAAGCCAAGGTCGTCATGCAGGATATCGAAAGCTATGAACAGACCCAGGAGACTATGGCGCTTTTGAAAATCTTGGCGATTGGTAACCGACAAATCGAGGAAGGCAAAGTTCAGCCTGTGACCGACGTAATCAACCGTCTCCGCGAAGGACGGCAGGCCAGCTGATGCCGTTCAACGTTCTTTTGACCAATGACGCAACACGTGACCTTGAGGAGCTTTACGAATATATCTCTCTGCACGACGCGCCAGAGAACGCGAACGATGTCCTAGACAAGATAGAAACAATCTTCACCGGCCTTTCTGAATTTCCAGAGAGAGGTACTTTTCCTAAGGAGTTGTTGGCACTTGGGATCCGCGATTACCGTGAGATTTTTTTCAAACCCTACCGCATCATCTACAGAGTTTTGAGTAAGAACGTCTATGTTTTTCTGATTGTCGATGGCCGCCGCGATATGCAATCCCTTTTGCAACGGCGGTTATTGGAAGCGTAAATTCTTCCTCTATGCCGCTGGCTCGACTTTTTAAATCCCATTTCCTTTGCCAAGGGTTACGACAACACATCCTTTGGTGCTATCCCAGAGGGGCTTGGATGAATACCGGCATTCTTCATCCCCTGCAACGCGTCCCCAATATGGTGCATTGCAGAAAAAGCGTTCAGTACGGAGAATGAGAGTTTTTTCTGTCTGAAAGATGGTGATAAATAGGGCTTCCTGAACATAGCACAACGTGCTGAAATTACTTGATTATTTGTGCTTTTCTGGGTTAGAATGTGCAAGGAAAACAAGCAGTTATCTTAAAAACCCTTGCACCTGGTGGTCGCCAATGTATCGAAAAACACCCGACAGCCAACCTGCCTTCGATGATTTTTATCTCCCCTTTGGGGGCAAGCTCAGTGGTTCAAATCGCTGGGTCCATCTGGCCCGCATGGTCCCATGGGATCTCGTGGAAAACTTTTATGCCGCTCAGTTTTCCCAGAACCCTCAAGGTCCGTCGGCCAAGTCGGCACGCCTGGCGCTTGGCGCTCTGATCATCAAAGAGCGTCTTGGCGTCAGTGATGAGGAAGCCGTCGAGCAGATCCGCGAAAATCCGTACCTTCAATACTTTCTCGGCTTCCACGAGTTTCGCGATGAGGCGCCTTTCGATCCGTCCATGTATGTTCATTTTCGCAAGCGTTTCAGCCTGGAGCAGCTGGGCCAGATCAATGAAGTCATTGTCCAGGCTGAGAGGGCCGAAAGACAACAGGCTGAAGGATCCTCTGCCCCTGACGATGATGATTCTGATGACGCCCCATCGTCCACCGGCAACAGCGGCAAGCTGCTCATCGATGCCACCTGCACACCCGCTGACATCCGCTATCCAACCGATGTCAGTCTGGTCAACGAAGCGCGTGAAAAAACGGAAGAGATCATCGACACTCTGTTTGAACCGCTTAAAGGCACCATGTCAAAGCCGCGCACCTATCGTCAGAAAGCCCGGCGTCTTTTTGTCAGTTATAGCAAAACCCGCAAGCGTTCCGCTCGGCAAACACGCAAGGTGTTAGGACAACAGCTGCGCTTCCTGGAACGCAATCTTAAAACCATTGGCCACCTGGCCCGGCATACACCATTGACGCGCCTTGATCGCCGCCAGTATCGCAACCTTCTGGTCATCCAGGAGCTATATCGTCAACAGCACTGGATGTTTGAGAATCGCTGCCATCGGATCAGTGGCCGGATTGTCAGTATCAGTCAACCCCATGTTCGGCCCATTGTTCGTGGCAAAACCTCTGCACCCGTGGAGTTCGGTGCCAAGATTTCAGCCAGCGTGGTTGACGGAGCGGTTTTCCTGGATCGCCTCGACTGGGACCCTTACAACGAATCGGGTGATCTGATCCCGCAGGTCAATAGCTACAAGCAGCGCTTTGGACATTATCCAGAATCAGTGCATTGCGATACCATTTATCGAACGCGAGACAACCGCGCTTTCTGCAAGAAGCACGGCATCCGGATGTCAGGGCCGCCCTTAGGTCGTCCGCCTCAAAAAACAGCGGAAAACGCCCAGGAACTGCAGGAAAAAAAGCGCCAACGACAGCAGGATGAACGGCACAGGATCCCCGTTGAAGGCAAATTTGGCCAAGGCAAGCGCCGATTTGGCCTTGACCTGATCATGGCCAAGTTAGCCAGTACCAGCGAAACCGCCATTGCCATTACCTTCATTGTGATGAACCTGGAAAAATGGCTGAAAAAGCTGTTTTTTATCCTTTTTTTCTGCTTCCGGAGCACTCTGTATCAG
This sequence comes from Pelovirga terrestris, assembly GCF_014773365.1. Taxonomy (GTDB): domain Bacteria; phylum Desulfobacterota; class Desulfuromonadia; order Desulfuromonadales; family Geopsychrobacteraceae; genus Pelovirga; species Pelovirga terrestris. The sequence continues at coordinate 14,592 of NZ_JACWUN010000001.1, read as the reverse complement.
GCTTGGAGCGCTGTACAGGCGTTCATAACGTGGCATCAGCGCATTATGCGAACCGAAAGAATGCCGCTGTGGTTTGTCAAAGAACAGAACAATTGAGTTGATCCCAGTTCCAGCTCAACAAAAATTTATTCAGGAAGCCCCGATTACATTGAAATGTTCTACAACAGTAAGAGGCGTCATTCTCATTTGGGATATCTCAGCCCCAGAGATTTTGAGAAGATGATGGCGATGAAAAAAGTGGCTTAATAAACTGTCCATTTTTACTTGACCACGTCAGTTGGCGGCAACCCGGTTCGACCAGCAATCAGAATTTAAGCAGGCTGAAAACCTTTCCTTCCGGCAATTTACTACGACCATTCAAAAATTCCAGTTCCGCCAAAAAAGCACATTCAACCAGTTCTGCGCCAGCGCGGTCGAGGAGTTGAATAACTGCGGCCATGGTGCCACCGGTAGCAAGCAGATCATCGGCAATGATGACCCGGTCGCCAATCTTGAAAGCGTCTTCATGGATTTCTAGAACATCACTGCCATATTCCAGATCGTAGGTTACCTGATGGGTTTTATAGGGGAGCTTCCCCGACTTGCGGACCAGGGTGATACCGGTCCCAAGCTTATATGCCAGAGCCGCCCCGAGAATAAACCCGCGCGCCTCAATACCGACAATTTGATCGATTTTTTCGCCGATATAACGGTGGGCAAGCAAGTCAATCATCCGCTGAAAACTTTTCGCATCGGCAAGTAACGTCGTAACATCCTTGAAAATTATCCCCTTTTTGGGAAAATCAGGGATATCACGAATAATATTTTTTAAATCATCCATTAACTGTTCTCCCATCAACAATGGTTAGGATTCAGACGATATGAGTTTCTGTTGTGCGGCTTTGCGCAGGGTCGCCAAACTCTTGGCCTCAATCTGGCGGATGCGCTCGCGAGTCACCCCGAAAAGCTGCCCGATGGTATCAAGGGTTTGTGGTTCGGAATCGTCCAGGCCAAAACGCATAATCAGGATGTCACGTTCGGTTTCGCTCAAATCATCCATCAGCTCAAGAACATGGACAAAAAGATCAACATCTTCAATGGTGCTGGCAGGATCAACGAGATTTTTGTCTTCTACGGTATCAATCAGACTGTAATCATTATTGTCCCCCATGGGATGCTCTATTGAATAGGTTTTTCGGAGCAGAACCTGCAACTTTTCCACCTGGTGCTCACTGACTCCCATGGCAGCTGCGATGTCAGCAGTGGACGGGTCACCCTTAAGGGTCTGAACCAGTTCGCGATTCACTTTTACCAGCTTATTGATTTCATCAGCAACATGGACTGGTAAGCGAATAGTACGGCTCTGATTCACCAGCGCACGTTCGATCGACTGCCGAATCCACCAGGTAGCATAGGTGGAGAAACGACATCCTTTGCTGACTTTAAACTTTTCAACGGCCTTGATCAGCCCCATGTTACCTTCTTCGATAAGATCAAGAAAAGGTAAGCCACGATTCATATAACGCTTGGCAATTTTAACAACCAGACGCAGATTCGACTCGATCATTCGTGCTCTGGCATGATCATCCCCGACAGCGATCAATTCAGCCAACTCACGTTCCTGTTCTGCGCTTAACAGCTGGCTTTTCTGAATATCTTTTAGATAGAGCTTGATGGCGTCAGCCGTTGATGGCTGATCATCGGGCTGGTATTCCTTTTCTCCATCCTCATCCTCAATATCGGTATCAAGATCTTGGATGTTGTCCTCACCATCGACCTCACCCTCGGGCAAGGCATCCAACCCTTCCGGCTGATCTTCTTCTAAATTGTATCTGCTCATTAATAATCTCCAAATCTCCGGGCTTTTAATCGGGTCGCAGTGATCACTAAGGGAGATACAATTGAGGGTTTACCGGTTCCTTCCCCGATCGAACCTCAAAATGCAAACGCGGCTCCCCCCCTGCCGGGGGCGCACCTGACAAGGCAATTTTGTCGCCCCGACTGACAAATACCCCCTGATCAACGAGATTACGCTGATTGAATCCGTAGACCGTAAAGAGTTGATTATCGTGTTGTAAAATCACCAGATGTCCGTAACCACTGACCCCATCGCCACTATAAATCACCCGCCCGGCTTCGGCAGCCAGCACCGATGTGCCGGGCATTGCGGCAATCTCAATACCGCGTCCCGCCCCTGCCTCGGCTGAGGAACTGAACTGCCGCACAATGGGTCCTTTAAGCGGCCAGTTAAGCTTTTTTTGCGGCACGCCGGCTACTTGGGGAGGAGGTGAAGGTGGCGTTGGAGCAGAACGAGGGACCGGGGCAGGAACGGGCGATGAAGGCGCAGTCGATGCTGGTCGCGGTGGAGGAGTTGTACGGGCTGTAGTGGAAGCCGGCGGCGACGTTACGACCTCAACACGACGGCGTTGGTCTGCTCCCGGAATAAACAACCTGGTCCCGGCACGCAGTTGCGTCGGGTCAGATATATTGTTGATACGGGCGAGATAATCACTATCAACCCCATAGGTACGACTGATTCTGAAAAGGGTTTGGCCCGGCTCTACGGTATGATAGACCCCACGGTGACAGGCTGCCAAAACAACCACAATGGCCACAGCGATCAACAAAACCAATGAGAAACGGGACAAAAGCACTATCACCTTCCTGCTGCCGACAATTATAAGAAGTTGTTCTTTGGATCTTCAAATCTGGCCATCAGCTGGTCAGCCGCAAGACAACAACAGCAACCGCAATAAGAACAAAAACAATAATGGTTAACAGATTGAAGTACTTTTCAATCAAGGTACGAGCCGGCTGCCCCATATAATAGAACAGGGTGGCAACCAGATAAAAGCGTAATCCGCGACCAATCAGGGAGGCCAGCATAAATACCGGGAAATTGATGGCAAACACCCCGGCAGCAATAGTAAAGATCTTGTAGGGGATCGGAGTAAAACCGGCAGCAAAGATAATCCAAAAATCATAATTGCTGAACAATTCGCCTACGCGGGCAAAGCCCACTTCGGTAACTCCCGGAACATATGCATAGAAATAGACCGCCAGAACATCCCACAGCCCCCAGCCAATGGCATAACCAAGGGCCGCCCCGAGGACCGAACCAACTGTGGCGATCAGGGCGTAGCGGAAGGACATCTGCGGCATGGACAGAGCCAGAGCCATAATCAGAACATCGGGGGGAATCGGAAAAAAACTGGCTTCGGTAAAGGCAAGCAACCCCAGCGCCAGGAGTGCGTAGCGGCTATTGGCCCAGGTAAGTACCCAATCGTAGAGGCGACGTACAGATTTCAGCATGGTGAATTCATCACAGACAACCTATATCTCATCAGCCTCAGACCAACCGGCTGTACCGATCAGCGGGACAAAGCGGCAGCCCATCAGTTCTTCACGCTTAAACTGATCTTTATCAAGGCGGGTTATTCGAATCAGGCTCTGCTGATGATACCCCCCTACCGGCATAACAAGCTTGCCACCGATAATCAACTGGACCAGATATTCATGAGGAACATCTGGAGCGCCGGCAGCAACCAGAATTCCATCGAACGGAGCCTGATCTTTCCAACCGATGGTGCCATCAGCGGTTTTGATATTGACGTTACTGATCTGTAGTTGATCAAGCACCTTGCGGGCGCGAGCAGCCAAAGTGGAGATACGTTCAATGGAATAGACACGTTTAGTCATCATGGCAAGAATGGCGGTCTGATAACCGGAGCCGGTACCAATTTCCAGCACCCGCTCATGCCCCTGCAACCCCAGTGCCGCGGACATGGCAGCAACCATGTAGGGCTGGGAGATGGTCTGTTTGTGGCCAATCGGCAGTGGACCATCAGCATAAGCATGGCCGCGTAGCCCTTCATCAACAAACAAATGGCGCGGTACCTTGTTCATCACATCAATCAACCGAGGATCGTCAATCCCGCGGGCAACAATCTGCTGCTCAACCATTCGCCGCCGAGCGATGGTGTAGTCCACCATCACGAGCCTCCATCATCGCACTGAAGTAACCAATTTTTCAGGCTCTCACAACTACTGTCACTGGTCAGATTGGTATACAGCGGCGTGATCGAGATATAACCGCGCGATACGGCACAGCAATCGGTACCTGGTATGTCCTCAAAACCGACACTGGAACCACCGATCCAGTAATATTTTCGACCGCGAGGGTCTTCATTAACAATCACGGCCTTACCATAGCGGCGTTTACCCTGACGGGTAATTTCCACCCCAAGACAACCGCCGGAGGGGATATTGACATTCAGAAAGGTGTCGGGCGGCAATTTTTTTTCCATCAACTGCCGGGCAAGCTTAACGACAAATCGGGTGGCAACCAACAGGTCAGAATCTGAAAATATACTGGCATCTAGAGATACGGCTATGGCCGGTATCCCCATTAACGAAGCTTCCAATGCCGCGCTGACGGTTCCTGAGTAAGTAATATCGTCGCCCATGTTGCTTCCACTGTTAATGCCGGAAACAACCAGATCAGGGCGCTGCATGATCAGACCATGAATTCCCAGATTGACACAGTCCGTCGGGGTTCCATCGACAGCAAAGATACCTGGTTCAATTTCCTGCGCACGCAGTGGACGTTCCAGGGTAAGGGCATGACCGACGGCACTGCGATTACGATCCGGAGCAACAATCACCGTCTCGCCAAGGGTCGCCATGGCCCCCGCAAGCGCCCGCAGCCCAGGTGAATAAACGCCATCATCGTTAGTTGCCAATATCAGCACGTCGTTACTTTTCGATAGGTCTATGGTTTTCTAACAGTGATTGGCGCAACGTCAACAGATCAGACTTAACTTGTATCAACCGTTGCTCGGCGGAAGGAGAGGACTCATCACTGGAAGAGGCTGGCAAGTCGAGACTGTTTTGATGATCCAGCTGATTTCGCGCCCCGGCAATAGTAAAGCCCTGGTGATAAAGAAGGTCTTTGATCAACAGGGCCGTTTCTACATCTTTACGGCGATATAGGCGCTGATTGGTACGACTTTTAACCGGTTTGAGGCAACCAAACTCGGTCTCCCAATAACGCAATACATGGGTTTTGAGATCCAGGAGATCCGCCACCTCACCTATTTTAAAAAACAGTTTGTCGGGTATATCTGCCACAGCTGCTCTTTAAGTAGCTCAGGAAGCTTGGTTAATAGCTGCCTTGAGTACCTGACTCGGCTTGAATGTCAGAATTTTACGTGCAGAGATTTCAATTTCGCCACCGGTCTGGGGATTACGCCCACGCCGGGAAGCTTTTTCTTTAACAACAAAATTACCAAATCCGGCGATCTTGATTTTTTCACCGTCCTCGAGAGTTGACTTCATCAAGTCAAATACCATCTCGACAATTTCCGCAGATTCCTTTTTTGAGAACCCGGTAGTCAGATAAACATTCTCTATCAAATCTGCTTTTGTCATAAACCCTCCTGCCTTTTTCAAGTAAGCCTGGAATCAAGTATCTATTTGATTTCAATAGTTTTGTACCATAGAGGCAAGGTTGCCGCAAGTGCTATCAGCGAATTTCAGCAGCCAATTTTTCACATAAGGCGCTGATCATCCTGTCATGCGCCTTACCAACCTCTTCTTCTGTAAGGGTCTTGGTCATATCGCGATAACGAATACGAATCCCCATACTTTTTTTGCCCTCCGGAACGCCCTTGCCGATATAGAGGTCAAACAAGGTCATATCCTCAACGGTTCTGGCCTGATGCTGACGCAAAATAGCCAGTACCTGTTCGGCTCGCACATCTTCATCCACCAGCAACGCCGTATCACGACTGACATCGGGAAAGCGTGACAGGGGAGCAAAAGACCGCCGCGACACAAATTGGCAAAGCAGTTCTTCAGCATCCAGATCAAGCAAATAAACGGGTTGCTCAATATCAAAGGCCGACAAGGTACGAGGATGGACTTCGCCCAGATAACCCAGGAGGTCCCCGTTGTCAGTTATCAGGGCACTGGACTTGCCCGGATGCAAGTAAGTCTGAACCGGCGTTTCAGCAAACCTGACATGTTGCAAGCCAAAAGCGGTTAAAACACCCTCAACCGCCCCCTTCAAGTCGTAAAAATCCACCAGTGCACCACCCTGTGCCCAACCTTCCGGCTCTCTGCGGCCCGTCATGACGGCAGCCAGAGACAAACGTTCTTTGGTCTGGCCACCTTCACCGGGTAAAAAAACCGGACGCAATTCAAACAAACGCAGATCGGTGCTGCGGTAATTGAGGTTTCGGTTAACGGTTTCCAGCAGACTCGGCACCAGACTGGTACGCATCACCGACTGCTCTTCCGAAAGGGGATTTAAAATCGGAACGTGACAGCGACGCAGGTCACCTTCCGGCAACCCGATCCTCTCAACCGCCTGTGACGCAATGAAGGAATAGTTGATGGTTTCTGAAAATCCCGCAACTACCAGCATATCGCGCAGCTTTCTCTGCAGGCGTTGATGGTCAGTCGGGACACCCGCGTCTACTGCACCAACCGGCATCGTTACCGGAATTTTATCATAGCCATAAAGACGCGCGATTTCTTCAATCAGGTCAATCTCACGCTCAAGATCCGGGCGAAAACTCGGGATACTGACCTCAAACAGGTGTTTTTCCCCTCTTTGCGGTGCCACACTTAAGCCAATGGACTCGAGGCATTGCGTGACAGTAGCTGCCTCCAGCGGCAGATCCAGGGTGCGATGGACGGTCGCCAACGCCAACGTGACCTTTCGTTGTGGCAGCGGCTGCGGGTAGATGTCAACAACACCAGTCAGAACCTTGCCATCCCCCAATTCTGCCATCAGAGCAGCGGCCCGATCCAGGGCAACGGGAACCATATCAACATCTGCGCCGCGCTCAAAGCGATGGGAGGATTCGGTATGCAGACCATGGCGCTTACTCGTTCGGCGCACCGCTACCGGATTAAAATAAGCGGCTTCAAGCAGGATCGTCTCCGTGTCATCCTGAACCTCAGAATTCAGACCACCCATCACGCCTGCCAGGGCGACGGCCTTATGACCATCGCAGATCATCAAATCATCAGCTGACAGCAGGTGTTCCTGACCGTCCAGGGTCGCGAATTTATCTCCCTCTTGTGCGCACTTAACTACGATCCGGCCATCTTCAACAAAGCGGAAATCAAAGGCATGAAGCGGATGCCCCAACTCCATCATGACGTAGTTGGTCACATCAACAATATTATTGATTGAACGCATACCAACAGCTTCAAGCCGCCGCACCATCCAGTCGGGTGAAGGGCCAATTTTTACCCCGCGAATCATGCGCGCAGCATAACGTGGACAGGCTTGGGGGTTCTCAATATCAACGCGGGCGTATGACCCTATTGCTTCATCAGCCTCCGCCAGCTCGATCGTCGGGAGCTTTAGCCGTTTACCGTACAAGGCAGCTACTTCTCGAGCAACGCCGATCATGCTAAGACAGTCCGGACGGTTCGGGGTCAAACCAATTTCAATCTGATAGTCACGCCACCCCATCACATCAAAAACCGGCTGACCGACCGGCAGCTGCTCCGGCAGAATCATAATCCCTTCAGATGAATCAGCCAGCCCCAGCTCCTTTTCAGAGCACAACATGCCACAGGAAACCTGGCCGCGAATCTTTGATTTTTTTATCTTGAAGTCTCCCGGCAACACCGTACCCGGCTGTGCCAGGGCCACCAGATCTCCTACCTTATGATTAGTCGCACCACAAACCACCGACACGACGTCACTGCCGGTATTGACCTGGCATAGAGTTAAACGATCGGCATCCGGATGGGGATCAACCTGATCGAGGCGGGCAACGATCACCGATTCAAGACCAGCACCCAATTCTTTGAAGGAATCGACCTCAAGTCCGGCCATCGTCAGGCGATGGCATAGGTCTTGTGGCGGCGCATCAACATCGACAAATTCTTTTAACCAGTTATAGGTAATAATCATAACTTTTTGGTCCTTTGCGCCTAACTGAACTGCTTCAGGAAGCGTATATCGTTTTCAAAGAACAGACGCAGATCACTGACCCCATACTTCAGCATGGCAATCCGCTCAAGTCCCATTCCAAAGGCAAATCCACTATATTTTGTTGCGTCGTAATTGACCGCAGCAAAAACTTCCGGATCAATCATCCCACACCCAAGAATCTCCAGCCAACCAGTGCCACCACACACCCGACAGCCGCTACCGCCACAAATCACACAGGCGATATCGACCTCGGCACTGGGCTCGGTAAAGGGAAAAAAAGAAGGACGGAAGCGCACCTGTAGCCCGGCACCAAAATATTCATTGAGAAAATGGGTCAAAATCCCTTTTAGATCACCAAAGGTCACCCGCTCATCAACCAGAAACCCTTCAATCTGATGAAACATCGGGCTGTGGGTCAGGTCAGAATCGCGCCGATAGACGGTTCCAGGGGCGATAATGCGGATAGGAGGCGGCTGTTTCAACATGGTACGGATCTGTACCGGCGAAGTATGGGTTCTTAAAACCAGATCATCGTTGATGTAAAAGGTATCCTGCATATCCCTGGCCGGATGATCCTTGGGAATATTAAGAGCTTCAAAGTTATAGAAATCCTTCTCAATCTCGGGACCCTCCTCTACCGAAAAGCCCAGGCGAGAAAAAATATCGACAATATCGTCGGTCACCAGGGAAACCGGATGCAGGCTGCCGCGAAGGCTTTTACGGCCCGGCAGGGTTACATCGATTCTCTCACGCTTGAGGCGGGAGGAAATTTCGAGTTCATCAAGATGAGCCTGACGCTGCGCATATGCCTGCTCAAAAGCATCCTTAAAGGTATTAACCAGGCTGCCAATTACCGGACGATCCGCGGCAGAGAGGTCACGCATCCCTTTCATCATATCGGTCAGACTTCCTTTTTTGCCAAGAACCTGAACCCTGATGGCCTGAAGGTCTTTTAGTGATGCTGCAGTTTGCAAAGCTGCTAGAGAATCGTGCTGAAGTTGCTGTATACGTTCTATCATGGTGTCGTCCGTATCTCGAGCTACCGCGTACCCGTGGTTTGATTCTGATTTTGACTTCAACAGGGAAAACGAGAAAAAAAAAGGGAGACAGAGCCTGACACTCGGTCTCCCGGAAAAGAACAGCGATTTTTTTACTGTAGGCGTGCCTTGGCGGTTTCAGCAATAACGCTGAAGGCCGCTGGGTCATTAACCGCAAGATCCGCCATGATTTTTCGATCCAGAGCAATGTCAGCCTGCTTCAAGCCATGGATCAAACGGCTGTAAGACACACCATTTTCGCGGGCAGCCGCATTAATACGAGCAATCCACAGGGCACGGAAATCACGCTTTTTAACCCGGCGATCACGAAACGCATAATTCAAGGCGCGATCAACTGCCTCGGTTGCTGAACGAAACAATTTACTCCGGGCACCGCGGAACCCTTTAGCCAGTTTAAGAATCTTGTTACGACGACGTCTGGCTTTAAACCCTCTTTTTACTCTTGCCATCTCACTTGCTCCTTCACATTAATGGTGGTTTCGGCATGTGCCGCGGCCGGATCTGCAGGGGGAGATCGTCCCCACAGTTCACAACCCTAACTGCCAGAGGCAGTTACATTTCTCTTTAGGTGCTACAGGTAAGGAATCAGCTGACCGATATTTCTCTCATCGGACTTATTTACGGTTGTGCCCTGGCGCAGGTTACGCTTGCGCTTAGTTGTTTTTGAGGTAAGAATGTGGCTGGTATACGCCTTGTTGCGACGAATCTTGCCGGTACCGGTTTTACGGAAACGCTTCGCGGCACCACGGTTTGTTTTAATTTTTGGCATGAGTCTCTCCTGTTACCGATGTGACTGCCTGCAGCCACAGACTATTTTTTAATGGGACCGATCATCATGGTCATGAAACGCCCCATCTTACTTGGTTGGGCCTCAACCTGACCGATATCTTTTAACGCTTCAACAGCTTTATTGAGTTGCATCATTCCTTGATCAGGGTGGGCATTTTCGCGTCCGCGAAACATGATGGTCAATTTGACCTTATTCCCTTCGTCAAGAAAGCGCCGGGCATGATTCATTTTAAACAGGAAGTCATGCTCGTCGGTTTTTGGACGCATCTTAACTTCTTTAATTTCGAACTTGACCTGTTTTTTCTTCGCTTCCGATGAACGTTTGGCCTGCTGGTATTTGTACTTGCCATAATCCATGATCCGGCACACCGGAGGCTCTGCCTGAGGTGAAACTTCAACCAGATCCAGACCCTGCTCCCGCGCCAACTCCAACGCCCGGTCAATATCAAGAACTCCTAACTGGCCGCCTTCATCATCAATAACACGCACCTGGCGTGCCCTGATGTCTTCGTTGATGTTCGCTTCTTTGGCTATGACATGTCTCCTATTCTTGGCAAACTAACGCATTTACACACACACAAAAGACCCACGACGGGTCTTTTGTGCAACGCATGCTTATTTATGAGCTGCGGCTTCAGCCGCAACAAAGGCAGCAAAATCCGCAACACCTAGTGAATCCAGGGTGCTGCCATCGCGGAAACGCGGGGCAACAGACTGATCTTCCATTTCCCGATCACCAATAACCAGCATGTAGGGAATCTTTGCTACCTGTGCTTCACGGATTTTAAAGCCTAACTTCTCGTTACGCAAGTCAAGCTCAACCCGCACGCCGGCAGCACGTAACTGCTCAAACACTTGCTGCGCGTACTCTGCCTGACGATCCGTAACGTTCAGCACGATGGCCTGTACCGGAGACAACCAGAGAGGAAAACTGCCGGCATAATGTTCAATGAGAACACCGATGAACCGCTCGATAGAACCAACAATCACCCGATGCAACATGACCGGGCGGTGTTTTTCACCATCCTGTCCTGTGTAGGTCAGGTCAAAACGTTCCGGCAGGGTAAAATCGCACTGGATTGTAGCACACTGCCACTCCCTGTCAAGCGCGTCCTTCAGCTTTACATCAATCTTTGGCCCGTAAAAAGCCCCATCACCTGCATTGACCTCATAGGGTTCGCCGACATCATCCAGTGCACTTCGTAAAGCGCCGGTTGCCAGTTCCCAGTCGGCATCACTGCCGATCGACTTTTCCGGCCGGGTTGACAGTTCCATGGTGTAATCAAAACCAAAAATACCGGCAACATCGCGGACAAAGGACATAACGCCCTTGACCTCTGCATCAATCTGATCGGGACGACAGATGATATGAGCATCATCCTGAGTAAAACCACGGACGCGCAACAGACCGTGTAATACGCCGGATTTCTCGTGACGATGGACAGTCCCCAGCTCGAAATAACGGATCGGGAGGTTACGATAAGAACGGGGTCTTGATTTATAGATAAGCATGTGGGCCAAACAGTTCATCGGCTTGATACCGTAACCCTGTTCGTCAACCTCGGTAAAATACATATTTTCCCGATAGTTGTCATAGTGACCGGAGGTTTTCCACAGCTCGGTTTTAAGTAACTGCGGACCGACAACGATATCGTAACCGCGCTTAAGGTGTTCCTTACGCTCGAAATCCTCAATCAGGGTTCGCAACAGTGCCCCTTTGGGATGCCAGAGAACCATCCCTGCACCAATCTCATCACTGAATGAGAACAGGTCAAGCTCACGCCCCAACTTGCGATGATCACGCTTCCGTGCCTCTTCAAGCCGCTCCAGATGCTTTTTCAGATCCTTTTTATTCAGAAAGGCGGTCGCATAGATGCGCTGCAGCATCGCCTTCTTTTCGTCACCGCGCCAATAGGCACCAGCCAAACTGGTCAATTTGAAGGCCTTAAAAACTCCAGTACGCGGCACGTGTGGTCCGCGGCACAGATCGATAAAATCGCCCTGTTGATACAATGACAGGGTGTCCTGCTCAAGATCTTCAATCAGTTCGACCTTGTAGCTCTCGCCCATGGAGCGAAACATGGCGATCGCCTCATCACGGCTTATCACCTTGCGTTCGACCGGCATGTCGGCTCTGGCCAGTTCTTCCATCTTGGCTTCGATGACGGGAAAATCTTCGGGAATAAACTTTTTGGTTTCGCTGTAAAAATCGTAGTAGAAACCGTCCTTAATCGCCGGTCCAATGGTGACCTGGACCTCGTTGCCATACAATTCTTTGACCGCTTGCGCCATCAGGTGCGCGCAGGAGTGACGAATCATCTCAAGGGCTTCCGGAGAACTGGGGGTGATGAGCAGTAACTTACCGGATTCTTCCAAGGCGCGGGTGGTGTCGATCAGAAGATCATTAAAACGCGCCGCGAGGGTTTGGCGTGCCAGCCCTTCACTGATGGACAGGGCAACATCGTAAGGGGTTACGCCGGCGTCAAAGTCCCTGGTCGATCCATCTGGAAGCTCTATTTGGATACGGGCCATCAGTTCTTCCTCCAAAACAAAAAAGGCATCTAACAGATGCCTTGACTCGGTTGGAATTATCTCGCTGCAGTCGCTGGTAGGCACGGGCGGGATTGAACCGCCGACCCCTACCGTGTCAAGGTAGTGCTCTCCCACTGAGCTACGTGCCTGCAACAACCGAGGCGTCCTTTTAACAAATCCCAACAGAAAAAGTCAAGCGCTTTTATTTATTATAAAATTCCCGATACCAGGCAACAAAACGCTCTACCCCGACCTCGATGGGGGTTGCCGGTTTAAAGCCAACATCGGTGGTTAAAGCATCAACATCGGCATAGGTCGCCGGCACGTCACCAGGCTGGAGAGGGAGCATATTTTTTTGCGCTGTAACTCCCAGTTGTTTCTCCAGCACCTCGATCAGATACATCAGTTCCACCGGGTTATTGTTGCCGATATTGTAGAGCCGGTACGGTGCCGCACTGGTTCCCGGATCAGGCGTCGCTCCATCCCATTGCGGATTGGGGGTGGCGGGATGGTCAAGGGTGCGCACGACCCCTTCGACAATGTCATCAATATAGGTGAAATCACGGCGCATCTTGCCGTAATTGAAAACATCGATCGGCTCACCAGCCAGGATCGCCCGGGCAAATAGAAACAGGGCCATATCGGGGCGGCCCCAGGGGCCGTAGACGGTAAAAAAGCGCAGACCCGTAGTCGGCAATCCGTAGAGATGACTGTAGGTATGGGCCATCAGCTCATTGGCTTTTTTACTGGCCGCGTAGAGAGACAATGGGTGATCAACGTTGTCATGCACGGAAAAAGGCATACTGGTGTTCGCGCCATAGACCGAAGAGGACGAAGCGTAAACCAGATGCTCCACGTTAGCATGGCGGCATCCCTCAAGAATATTGATAAATCCCTGCAGATTGCTGTCTATATAGGCATGAGGATTGATCAGGGAGTAACGCACACCGGCTTGTGCCGCGAGATTAACAACACGGTCAAAACTCTCGGCGCGAAACAGATCGGCAATGCCTTCACGGTCGGCCAGATCCATTTTGACCAGTCGGAAATTAGACTGACTCTCAATCTGCGCCAGACGGGCGTACTTGAGATTGACATCGTAATAGTCGTTGAGATTATCAAGACCAACGACCTCATCGCCGCGCTTGAGAAGCCTTTGGCATAGATGGAAACCAATAAAACCGGCAGCACCGGTCACCAGAACTTTCATTGTTATCTCCATCGGGTAGGAGGCAGGGTCGCCCCTGCCGTCCTCCCACACCACCGTACGTACGGTTCCGTATACGGCGGTTCACGAAGTGTGTTGAAAACGATGGAACTGCTCTATGTAACTGAACAGTCCCGCTCTTGAGAAATAGGACGTCGGGCAAGCCAGGTTCATGTGGCTTGCTCCGGCGTTCCACCAAGGACCTCGGCCATTGAAGGCTGAACGGAAGGCATGTGCTTCTGTCAGTCCGCCTTGCATCATCCGCTTGGCACGAGTCCAGGGTCTTTTCCATTGACGCCAGAGGATGCAGCGTAGTTTACGTCGTATCCATTGGTCAAGCTCTTCGAAGATGCCCTTAACTGCTGCGTACTGGTAGTAGTTGATCCAGCCGCGCATAACCGGCTTCAGTTCTTCGATGGTCTTCGTCAGGTTTCGCCCTCGTCCTCGTCGCAGTATTCCCTTAATTTTGGCTTTATGACGCTTCACGCTGGCTGGTGCAACTTTGAGTCGCGGCTTTTTGTGAAAGGTCATGCTATAGCCGAGGAAGCTGCGGTTCCACGGTCGGTCTACGGCACTTTTGCTCCGATTGACCTTGAGTTTCAGCCGCTCTTCGAGGTACTGGCTCACCGAGTCCATGACCCGCTGTGCGCTGCGTCTGCTCTGCAGGTAGATATTGCAGTCGTCGGCATAGCGGCAGAAGCGGTGGCCACGGCGTTCCAGTTCCTTGTCTAATTCATCGAGAAGGATGTTCGACAGCAGCGGGGAGAGTGGCCCGCCTTGCGGGGTCCCTTCCATCCGTGGCGAGACAGTTCCTCCTTCGAGCAGACCTGCCTGCAGGTAACGACGAATGAGCCGTAACACCTGTTTGTCTTTGACTCGCCGCGCAATCCTCGCCATTAAAATGTCGTGATTGACACGGTCAAAGAACTTCTCCAGATCCAGGTCGACAATCCAGCGATAGCCTTCAGCAACATGCTGCCGGGCCTTTCGGACGGCTTGCTGGGCACTGCGTCTGGGACGAAACCCGTAGGACGCTTCGGAGAAGTGCGGTTCGAAGATGAGCATCAACT